>NZ_JBYSYI010000006.1:0-444327 GCF_058783105.1 Achromobacter sp. FW305-C-30-7
TGTGGAAGCGCAGTAATGCGTTAAGCTAACCGATACTAATTGCCCGTGAGGCTTGATCCTATAACACTGATGGTTATTGACCTGGTGATGTAGCGTTCCAAGTGTCGTTCAATACAAAATCTGGCTGCACCGTCGGCAGCCAGCCAACACCAATTACACCCCATCGTGCGTGATCATCGAGTCTGACTCTGATCGCCACGCGTTGTGTTTCTTCCAAGATTGGAGCCGTTGCCTCACCGCAGCCGCTCAACCAGTTACGCTTGACGACCATAGCGAGTTGGTCCCACTCCTTCCCATCCCGAACAGGACAGTGAAACGACTTTGCGCCGATGATAGTGGACGGACGTCTGTGAAAGTAGGTCATCGTCAAGCTTTTATTCCGCAGAACCCCACAGGTAACCCCTGTGGGGTTTTGTCTTTGTGAGAGCCCATGGCGGCCGCCTGTCGAGACTTGCTCCAGGCGCATTCATCGGTCTCTCGACAGGATTGGAGCGTTTGCCCAGGCAGGGCAGGCACTCAAGCAGTTACGCCTGACAACCATAGCAAGGTGGTCCCACTCCTTCCCATCCCGAACAGGACAGTGAAACGCCTTTGCGCCGATGATAGTGGACGGACGTCCGTGAAAGTAGGTCATTGTCAGGCTTTGATTCCAGGAACCCCGCAGCTCGCGCTGCGGGGTTTTTTCTTTGTCGCGGGCGCTGCTGCCAGGCGTGCGCACTGTCTGACGGTGGCAGACGCGTGAGCGCGTGGCACGGGCTTTTGCTTGGTGCTTGCGCACCGTCAATCAGGCTGCAAGCCGCGCCAGCATTGAATGTGCACAAATAACAACGGCCGTGGGCGGGGTGGCTTTGTGCGGTAAGATTGACCGAGTCAATTCGTTGGAGCGTTATCGTGAGTGATCCCCAGACCCCCGTGCCCGGAACGACGTTAGACCTGCGCACGCTGACCCACGTGGCCTATGGCTTGTACGCCCTGGGCTTCCTGACGAGTGGATTCCTGGGCATCGCCACGCTGGCGGCCGTTGTGCTGATGTATTTGAAGCGCTCGGACGCCGCAGGCACCGTCTATGCCGCTCATTTTGACTGGCTGCTGCGTACTTTCTGGTGGGCCTTGCTGTGGCTGGCCATCAGCGGTATTGCGACCTTGATCTTCATCGGCTGGATCGGCTTGGCCGCGACCGTGATCTGGGTGCTGTATCGCTTGATCAAGGGCTGGCTGTCGCTGCTGGAAGGCTCCGCGCCGACCACCTACGCCTGAAGGCGTGCGTTCAAGCAAAAGGCCGGCACATGCCGGCCTTTTGTTTTGCTGGGCTTGCACCACGGCTGCGCGCCTATCGTGCGCGTGCGTGCAGCAGCGAACAAGAGACAGGCGCGCGGTTCAGGACCTTGCGTGAGCCTGCAGGCGCAGGAGCTTGCCCGTGCATGGCGCCGCGCATGTGGATGCTCGTGACGCCGCCGAGCCTGGGGTTGTCCGCGCAGCTACCAGCCGCTAGATGCAAGCTTGCAAGAAGCGCTGCCAACTGCCTGAAGAGGCGCGCCAGGCTTGGCTTTCGGGGAATGCTGGTGTGGGGAATCGGGCCATGCCGGTGAGGTGGCGGCGTGGCTGTCGCGATGCTTGAAAGCTGCGCTGGGGAGGCGAGCTCGCCCAGGAATGAACCGGGGCGTCGCGACGATATGTAGGCAGGGACGTACGGGGTACGCCCTTTGCCTGCTTACTTCAGATGTGCGTTGACCAGCTTGGTCAGTTCGAACATCGTGACCTGATCTTTGCCGAAGATCGGGCGCAGCTTGGCATCGGCGTTGATGTTGCGCTTGTTGCTGGCATCTTGCAGGTTGTGCTTCTTGATGTATTCCCAGATCTTTTTGGTGACCTCGGTACGCGGCACGGCTTCCGAGCCGATGACAGCAGCCAGTTCGGCGCTGGGGGTCAGGGGCTTCATGAATGCAGCGTTCGGCTTGCGCGCGGTCGCGGGTTTGGAGGTTGTGGCCATAATGCGGCGCTCCTTCTCTGGCTGTTGGAAAAATTGTCCTGCGGCCGGAGCATAACGTGTCTCTCCCGTAAAGACAAAGGCATTTATCCTCTGTAGCAACTAAAATGCACGGACTGTCCTCCCTACATCGTCATTCTGTAACCTCCTATGTACGCACGATCTCCTTTGGAATCAATTCGCCTTTTTCATGACGAATTGACGGCGCTGCGGCGCGATTTGCACGCGCACCCCGAACTGGGCTTCGAGGAGGTACGGACTTCCGGCATCGTGGCCGGCGCGCTGGAGGCGCTGGGGATCGAGGTGCATCGCGGCATCGGCAAGACTGGCGTGGTGGGTGTCATCCGCGGCAAACGCTGCGACAGCGGGCGCATGATAGGCCTGCGCGCCGACATGGATGCCTTGCCCATGACCGAGGACAACGACTTCGGCCACAAGTCGACCAAGCCCGGCCTGATGCACGGCTGCGGCCACGACGGCCACACCGCGGTGCTTATTGGCGCGGCCAAGTACCTGTCGCAGACGCGCAATTTCGACGGAACGGCAGTGCTGATTTTCCAGCCCGCCGAAGAGGGCCGCGGCGGCGCGCGCGCCATGCTGGAAGACGGACTGTTCGATACCTTTCCGTGCGATGCGATCTATGCGCTGCACAACTGGCCGGGCTTGAAGCCGGGCACGATAGGCATCAATCCCGGGCCGATGATGGCCGCGGCGGACCGCTTCGAGATCCTGATCACCGGGCGCGGCGGCCACGGCGCGCATCCTTACCAGACTATCGATCCCGTCACGATCGCCGGGCAGATCATCACGGCCTTGCAGACCATCGTGTCGCGCAACGTGAATCCGCTGGATTCGGCGGTGGTGTCCATTGGATCCTTGCAGGCGGGCCATCCCGGCGCGATGAGCGTGATTCCGCGCGAAGCGCGGATGGTGGGCACGGTGCGCACCTTCCGCAAATCCGTCCAGGAAATGGTGGAGAGCCGCATGCGCGAACTGGTGTCAGCTATCGCGAGCGCCTTCGGCGGCAGCGCCGAGGTGACTTACGAACGGATCTATCCGGCGACCTTGAACACGCCGCAGCATGCCAATCTGGTGGCCGACATCGCCACCGAGATGATAGGCAAGGAGAACGTCGTGCGCGATCTGACGCCATCGATGGGCTCCGAGGATTTCTCTTTCATGTTGCAGAGCAAGCCTGGCGCATACTTCCGGCTGGGCCAGGGCGGAGCCGATTCCGGCTGCGTGCTGCACAACTCGCATTTCGATTTCAACGATGCCGTCATTCCCTTGGGCAGCGCGATGTTCAGCGCGCTGGCCGAACGGGGCATGCCGCTGGCAGATTAAGAAGCCTAACCATGTCTACTCAAAATACGACTCAGCTCACCATTACCCGCCCGGACGACTGGCATCTGCACCTGCGCGACGGCGCTGCCCTGGAGGCCGTGGTGGCGGACAGCGCGCGCCAGTTCGCGCGGGCCATCATCATGCCCAACCTGAAGCCGCCGGTCACGACCACCGAGCAGGCGCTGGCTTATCGCGGCCGCATCCTGGAGGCCTTGAAGAAGGCGGGTGGCAACCCCGACGCCTTCACGCCGCTGATGACGCTGTACCTGACCGACAACACCACGTCGGAAGAGATCTTCCGCGCTTACGAGTCGGGCCAGGTCTACGCCGTGAAGCTCTATCCCGCAGGCGCCACCACCAACTCGGACGCCGGCGTGACCGATCTGCTGGGCAAGTGCGCCAAGGCGCTGGAAGCGCTTGAAAAATGCGGCATGCCGTTGTTGGTGCATGGCGAGGTCACGGACCCGTCGATCGACCTGTTTGACCGTGAGGCGATCTTCGTCGAGCGCGTGATGAAACCTCTGCGCCGCGCCTTTCCCGCCTTGAAAGTGGTGTTCGAACACATCACGACGAAAGAGGGTGCCGAGTACGTGCGAGACGCCGAAGGCCCGATTGCCGCCACTATCACGCCGCAGCACTTGCTGTACAACCGCAACGCGATTTTCCAGGGCGGGGTGCGGCCGCACTTCTACTGTCTGCCCGTCCTCAAGCGCGAAACCCACCGCCTCGCTCTGGTCGAAGCGGCCACTAGCGGCAGCCCGCGCTTTTTCCTGGGAACCGACAGCGCCCCGCATGCGCGCGGCCTGAAGGAGCATGCCTGCGGCTGCGCCGGCTGCTATACGGGCTTGCATGCCATGGAGCTGTACGCGACGGCTTTCGACGCCGTCGGCAAGCTGGACAAGCTGGAAGGTTTCGCCAGTTTCCATGGCCCGGACTTTTACGGCCTGCCGCGCAACACCGGCACGCTGACGCTGGTGCGCGAGGCCTATGTGGTGCCCGAGGAGATCCCGTTCGGCAACACGACGCTGGTTCCGCTGGCGGCAGGCGAGGCGCTGGCCTGGCGCGCACGCGGCTAGGCGGCAGGTCCGAGACGTGAAAATGCCCCCGAATTTTCGGGGGCATTTTTTACGCGCCTCTATATGTATATAGAGACAAGCTGATTACAGCGCGCCTTCGCGCCGTGCTTCCAGCAGTTCCCAGCGGGCGAAGCGCTCTTCGAGTTCGCTTTCCAGCTTGGCCAGTTCGCCGTTGATGCGTTCGACCTCGGCCGGCGCGTCGCGGTACAGGCTGCCGTCGGCGAGCTTGCCGGCGAGCTCGGCCTGTTGCGCCTCGAGCGCGGCGATGGCGTCGGGCAGCCCCTCCAGTTCGCGCAGTTCCCAGGAGTTCATCTTGGAGGACTTAGCGGGTTTGGGGCGGGCTGCCTTGGCGCGCGCGGCGGCGTCATCGGCAAGCCGGGCGGCAGGGGCGGTCTCTTCGGCGGGGGCCGCCGGCGCGGGCCGCTGGGCGACCCACTCGTCGTAGCCGCCTACGTAGTCGCGCCAGCGGCCGTCACCTTCGTAGGCGATGGTTTGCGTGACGACGTTGTTCAGGAAGGCGCGGTCGTGGCTGACCAGCAGCACCGTGCCTTGGTATTCCTGCAGCAACTCTTCCAGCAGTTCCAGCGTTTCGATGTCGAGATCGTTGGTGGGCTCATCCAGCACCAGCACGTTGGCGGGACGGGCGAACAGCCGTGCCAGCAGCAGGCGCGCGCGCTCGCCGCCGGACAGGCTGCGCACCGGCGAGCCGGCGCGGGCGGGCGAGAACAGGAAGTCGCCGAGGTAGCTCATGACGTGCTTGCGGGCGCCGCCGATTTCGACCCATTCGCTGCCCGGGCTGATGATGTCGACGAGTGTGGCGTTTTCGTCCAGCTGCGCGCGCATCTGGTCGAAATACGCGACCGCGACATTGGTGCCCAGGCGGGTCGTACCGCTGTCCGGCTGTATTTCGCCCAGGATCAGTTTGAGCAGGGTGGTCTTGCCGGCGCCGTTGGGGCCGATGATGCCGATGCGGTCGCCGCGCAGGATGGTGGTGGAGTAGTCGTCCACCACGATTTTGTCGCCAAAGGCCTTATTCACATGATCGAGTTCGGCGACCAGCTTGCCGGAGCGTTGGCCTTCGGCAAGCGCCAGCGAGACGTCGCCGACGCGCTCGCGGCGTTCGGCGCGATCGACGCGCAGCTGTTCGAGGCGGCGCACGCGGCCCTCATTGCGGGTGCGGCGGGCTTCCACGCCCTTGCGGATCCAGATTTCTTCCTGCGCCAGCAGCTTGTCGAAGCGGGCTTGTTCCAGGCGCTCGGATTCCAGCCACTGGGCCTTGCGCTCCTGCCACTGCGAGAAGTTGCCGGGGAAACTCAGCAGCCGCCCGCGGTCGAGTTCCACGATGCGGGTGGCGACGGAATCCAGGAAGCGGCGGTCGTGGGTGATGATGACCGCAGCGCCTTTCCAGGAGCGCAGCATGTCCTCCAGCCAGGCAATGCCTTCGAAGTCCAGGTGGTTGGTGGGTTCGTCCAGCAGCAGCAGATCCGGCTCATCGACCAGGGCGCGCGCCAGCGCGACCCGCTTGCGGGTGCCGCCAGACAAGCCGGCGATCTGCACGTCGGCCGGCAGGCCGAGTTTTTCGAGCACCGAGCGCACGCGCGACGGGCGTTGCCAGTCTTCATGATCGCCCTCGACATTGCAGACGACATCGAAGACGGTGGCGTTTTCGTCCAGCTCAGGTTCCTGCTCGACGGTGGCCACGCGCAGTCCGGAGCTGCGGGCGATATCGCCGTCGTCCGGCTGGGTCCTGCCGTCCAGCAGTCTCAACAGGGAGGACTTGCCGGCGCCATTGCGGCCGATGAGGCCAATGCGCTCGCCAGCCTGGATGGCGAAATCGGCGTGATCCAGCAGCGGATGGTGGCCATAGGCCAGCTGGATGTCGGTAAGGGTGATGAGCGTAGCAAGGGCCATGTGATGGGTAGTGTCTGCGGCGTCTGACTGAATCAAGGCGTATTGTCGCAGGAACCCCGCAACGCCGTTTACACGGCGCGCGCCGCAGCCGCTTCGGGGACAGAGCCGGCGGGTGTAATAGAATACGCACCGCAAGGCGGGTCGGGCGATCGCGGTGGATGCGAATCCATCGAGGAAGGTCCGGACTCCACAGGGCAGGGTAACGGCTAACGGCCGTCCGGCCGCGTCTTCGGGCGCGGTTGAGGAATAGGGCCACAGAGACGAGTCTGCGGGGTGGGCGCGCATCGCGCGCACAGATACGGCCATCTCCGTATCGCGCCGTCCGGCAACGGGCGGCGGCATCGCAGGGTGAAACGCGGCAACCTCTACCCGGAGCAACATCAAATAGGCATGCGTGCGGTCTTCGGATCGCGAAGGGCGGCTCCGTCCGAGCATGCGGGTAGATGGCTAGAGCGGCTCAGCAATGATCCGCGCAGAGGAATGATCGTCCGCCAGGGAAACCTGGTGTACAGAATCCGGCCTATAGACCCGTCTTGCAACTCATTCTCAACGCGAGCGAGGTTCGAACCGGAGCCTGGCATCGCGTGGGCCGGGTCGGCCACTTTTTCGATCGTCACAATCCCGGAGTCCGGCGGAAAGCCTCGCCAATCGGAGCAATCGACCGATCGTAAAACAATGCAAAGCCATTGTTAGCTGCCACTTCTGAAGAAGGACTTTTAGATAGTGCCGCAACCTCCTGATTTATTGGGAGGTTTTTCTTTTTGCGGATTTACATATTGATCTAAGTCCTTGTTGTGATTGAAAAAATTGCAACCACGCGCTTGACCGCCCTGATCCCATACCGTAGAGTGGGAAATAGTAGGAAATTGTGCAATTAAGTGGGGTAAAAGTGGTGTTTCAGGGAAGCAGCGCGCTCACGCTGGATGCCAAGGGACGGATCTCGATTCCGACCCGGCATCGTGACGCGCTCATGTCGCAGGCCGATGGCCGGCTGACCCTGACACGCCACCCTGACGGCTGCTTGCTGGTCTACCCGCGGCCGGAGTGGGAAAAGAAGCGCGAGCAGATTGCCGCCTTTCCCATGACGGCGCGCGCGTTGCAGCGGCTGTTGCTGGGCAACGCTCAGGACGTGGAACTGGACGGCTCCGGCCGGGTCCTGATCGCTCCTGAACTGCGCAACGCTTCCGGTATGACGCGCGATGTGATGCTGCTCGGTCTGGGCGCGCACTTCGAGCTGTGGGACGCCGCTACCCTGGCCAGCCGCGAGGCTGAGGACCTGGCCAAGGGTATGCCGGATGTGTTGAATCAGTTTTCGTTCTGAAAAAGTTATGGAATTCGAACATCGGCCCGTTCTGCTGGAGCCGACGGTGGACGCGTTATTGCTGCCCGACTTCGGCGGCAAGGGCGCGACACGGTCGCATCAGCAGGCCGGGCCGGCTACGGCTACGCGAGCGGAGGACGGCGTCTTCGTCGACGGCACCTTCGGGCGTGGCGGGCACAGCCGCGAACTTTTGGGCCGTCTGGGCAAGGCTGCCAGGCTGGTGGTGTTCGACAAGGACCCGGAGGCGATCGCCGTAGCCAATGCGTTGGCGGCAGCGGACCCGAGGGTCACCGTGGTGCATGGCGGCTTTGCCACCATGGCCGAAGAATTGGAGCAGCTCGGCATCGGCAAGGTCGATGGCGTGATGCTGGATCTGGGCGTTTCCTCGCCTCAGATCGACGATGCCGAGCGCGGTTTCTCGTTCATGCGAGACGGCCCGCTCGATATGCGGATGGACACCACTCGTGGTCCCACGGTGGCGGATTGGCTGGCGCAAGCCAGTGTGGATGAGATGCGGGAGGTCATAGCGGATTATGGCGAAGAACGGTTTGCTTTTCAGGTTGCAAAGGCGATTGCTGCTCGCCGCGCAACAAGGCCGCTGCGCACCACGCTCGAACTTGCCGAGTGCGTCGCCAGCGCCGTCCGCACGCGCGAAAAGGGGCAGCATCCGGCCACACGCACCTTTCAAGCTCTACGGATTTACATCAATCGGGAACTCGAAGAGCTCGCGCGCACCCTCGCGGCAGCTCTAGACCTGCTCGCCCCGGGAGGGAGGTTGGCGGTGATCAGCTTTCATTCGCTTGAAGACCGCATGGTCAAGCAGTGCATCGCGGCGGCGGCTCGTCCGGCTGCCGCGCATGCGCGCCTGCCCCTGCGGGAAAGCGAAATGCCGCAGCCGGTCCTGCGTTCCCTGGGGCGCGTGCTGGCCGAAGACGATGAGGTCTCGGCCAACGCCCGCGCCCGCTCCGCCGTCCTGCGCGTTGCCGAACGCACCGAAACGCCGCTGCCCGCCGAGGGCGGCTTTGCGTTCGTGAAGATCGGCTCGCTGCCGGGCAGCGACCTGGCTCCCGCGCCGCGCCGCGGCAAGGGGGGGCGTCGCTAATGGGTCGCGTCAACCTGATCGTTGCGGCTTTACTGATGCTGTCGGCCATTTCCCTGGTCACCAGCCGGTATCAGTCGCGCCAGCTCTTTATCGAGCTGGGCCGCGATCAGGCGCACGCACGCGACCTTGAAACCAGTTGGCGGCGTCTGCAGCTGGACCGCGCCGAACTCGCCCGCAACGCGCGGGTGGACGCGATTGCGCGTGACGGCCTGAAGATGATTTCCATCGTTCCGGACCGCACGCTGTACATGAATCAGGCGCCTGTCTCCGCCAGCGGAGGCGCGCAATGAAACGCGTCCCCTTCTTCGACAACCCCGTGCTGCGCGGGCAATTGCCCACGTGGCGCGCGCGCCTGGTGCTGATCCTGCTGTTCGGCGGGTTCACCGTGCTGGCCGGCCGCGCGCTGTTCCTGCAGGGGCTGTCCACCGAATTCCTGCAGCAGCAGGGCGAGCGACGCTATGAGCGCACGCTGACCCTGGCCGCCACGCGCGGCAAGATCATGGACCGCAATGGTGCGGTGCTGGCCTCCAGCGTGCCGGCGCGCGCCATCTGGGCGATTCCCGAAGACGCCAAGCAGGCCACCCCGGCGCAGATGGATACTTTGGCGAAGCTGCTGGAAACGCCCTTGGCCGATCTGCGCCACCGCCTGGTCGACGAAGACAAGAACTTCGTCTACCTGAAGCGCCAGGTCTCGATGGACGTGGCCGACAAGATCAAGCAATTGGGCATGCCGGGCGTGCACCAGCAGCCGGAGACCCGCCGCTATTACCCGGACGGCGACGTGATGGCCCACGTGGTGGGCTTCAACAGCGTCGAGGACCAGGGACAGGAAGGCGTCGAATTGACGTTCAACCAGCAGTTGTCCGGCCGCCCCGGCAGCCGCCGCGTCATCAAGGACCGGCTGGGCCGCGTGATCGAGGACGTGCAGGCCGTGACCCTGCCAGTGGATGGCCGCGACCTGCGCCTGTCCATCGACACGCGCTTGCAGTACCTGGTGTTCAAGGCGTTGAAGGACGCCATGGACAAGCACCAGGCCAAGGGCGCGACCGCCGTGGTGGTGGACGTGCACACGGGCGAGATCCTGGCCCTGGCCAACGTGCCTACCTTCGATCCGAACAAGCGCGAAACCTTTCATGGTTCCAAGCTGCGCAACCAGGCCATTACCGACACGTTCGAACCTGGCTCGATCATGAAGCCCTTCACCGCCGCGCTGGCGCTGGACCTGGGTCGCATCAGCACCAAGACGCTGTTTGAAACCGGCAATGGCCGCTTCCAATACCAAGGCAGCACGATCAGCGACGTGAGCCGCAACGGCACGCTGGACGTGGCCGGCGTGTTGCGCAAGTCCAGCAACATCGGCATGACCATGATTTCCGAGAAGCTGGAATCCCGCGAGATGTGGGACCGCTTCACCGAATTGGGCCTGGGCCAGGCGCCCCAGGTGGGATTTCCCGGCGCGGCGCCCGGCCGCCTGCGCCCCTGGGACCGCTGGCGCCTGATCGAAAAGGCCACGATGGCGTACGGTTACGGCCTGTCGGTGTCGCTGCTGCAGGTGGCGCGCGCCTATACCGTTTTCGCCCGCAATGGCGACATGGTGTCGCTGACGCTGGTCAAGCGCGACAGCGACCCTACCAGCGTCAAGATCTATACGCCCAAGACCACCGAAATGGTGCGCGGCATGCTGGAAGCAGCCGCTGGTCCTGAAGGCACCAAGGCTGCCCAGGTGCAGGGCTATCGCGTGGCCGGCAAGAGCGGCACGGCGCGCAAGATCGTCGACGGTAAGTACAGCATGCAGCGCTATCGGAGCTCCTACGTGGGCTTTGCTCCGGTGTCGGATCCGAAGATCGTCGTGGCCGTGTCCATCGACGAGCCGACGGTTGGCGGCTATTACGGCGGCGCTATCGCCGCGCCCGTGTTCTCCCAGATCGTGGGGGGGAGCTTGCGGCTGATGGGGGTGCGCCCGGACGCGCCCTTCGAATCCACAATTGTTGCTGGTCTTAAGGAGCCAGGCAGATGAGCGCCAAAGGCTTCCTCTTCAACCCTGTCGCCACGGTTGCCGAAACCGTGGCGTGGTTGCATTCGCGCGTGTCGTTGACCGCGCACCTCAAGCTGGACTCCCGTGATATCGAGCCGGGCGATGTTTTCGTCGCCTGCCCGGGTCTGTCCAGCGACGGACGTCTCTATATAGAGAAGGCGTTGGCGCTGGGCGCCAGCGCGGTGTTGTTCGAAGCCCCCGCCAACGATGCCGTCGCGGCCGTGGCGGACCAGGCCCCGATGCTGCCGGTGACCGGCCTGCGCGCCCTGCTGGGCGAGCTGGCCGACACCTGGTATGGCCGGCCGTCGGCCGAGCTGGCAGTCGTGGCGGTGACTGGCACCAACGGCAAGACCTCATCGGTGCAGTGGATCGCCCACGCGCTGAGCCGCAATGACAAGCCCTGCGGCACCATCGGCACCCTGGGCGCCGTGCTGCCCGACGGGCGCACGCTGGGCGGCGACCTGACCACGCCTGACGTGCTGACCGTGCATCGCACGCTGGCCGCCATGCGCGACGCCGGCGCCAAGGCCGTGGCGATGGAGGCATCCTCCATCGGCATCGAGCAGGGCCGGATGGACGGCGTGCGCGTTGCGCTGGCCGCCTTCACCAATCTGACCCGTGATCATCTGGACTATCACGGCACGATGGAACGGTACGAGGCCGCCAAGGCGCGCCTGTTCCGTTGGCCGGGGCTGACCGCTGCCGTGATCAACGCCGACGACGAAGCCGGACGCCGCCTGATCGCCGGTCTGCCCGCGGGCATGGCGATGGGCTACAGCCTGAGCGCCGACCCGGAGATTCCCGCCGGCATGCGCGCGCGTGATCTCCAGGCCACCGCCCAGGGCCAGATCTTCACGTTGGTGTCGCCGCATGGCGAGGCCCAGATCGTGACCCGCCTGCTGGGCGCGCACAACGTGTCGAACCTGTTGTTGGTGGCGGGTGTGCTGTATCAACTGGGCTTGCCGTTTGCGCAGATCGCGCGCGAACTGGCCGCGACGGATCCCGTCGACGGCCGCCTGCAGACCGTCGAGCCGGTGGCGCACAGCACCCAGGCCGCCACGGGCCGCGGCGCGTTGGTGGTGGTGGACTATGCGCATACGCCCGACGCGCTGGCGCGTGCGCTGTCCGCCCTGCGCGCCGTCGCGACCGCACGCTCGGGCCGGCTGATCTGCCTGTTCGGTTGCGGCGGCGAGCGCGATCCGGGCAAGCGTCCCGAGATGGGCCGTATCGCCGCCGACCTGGCCGACCACGTGGTCGTGTCCAGCGACAACCCGCGCACCGAATCGCCCGAAGCCATCGTCGAACAGATCCTGGCCGGTATTCCCGACAGCGTGCGCCCCGACGTGCAGGTGGACCGCGCGCGCGCCATCATGCAGACCATCTGGGCGGCAGCACCCGATGACGTGGTGCTGCTGGCCGGCAAGGGACATGAAACCTATCAGGACATCGGGGGCGAGAAGCTGCCCTTCGATGACCGCGAATGGGCGCGGCTGGCGCTGCTGGTGCCGCAGGTCAAGGGCGTGTCCACCGACACCCGCCGCATCGGCCAGGGCGAATTGTTCGTGGCGTTGGTGGGCGAGAACTTCGACGCTCACAACTATCTGGACCAGGCCGAGGCGCGCGGCGCCTGCGCGGCCGTGGTGGCGCATGCCGTGCCCGATGCCAAGCTGCCGCAACTGGTGCTGGGCGACACGCGCATCGCGTTGATGCGCATCGGCGCCGCCTGGCGTGCGCAGTTCGCGCTGCCCGTGGTGGCGGTGACCGGCAGCAACGGCAAGACCACCACCAAGGAAATGATCTCGGCCATGCTGGCTGAGTGGCAGGGCGAGGCGGGCCGCCTGGCGACCGCCGGCAACCTGAACAACGACATCGGCGTGCCGCTGACTCTGCTGCGCCTGCGGCCGGAGCACCGCGCAGCCGTATTCGAGCTGGGCATGAACCACCCCGGCGAGATCGCGCAATTGGCCGCCATCGCCGCGCCCACGGTGGCGCTGGTGACCAACGCCCAGCGCGAGCACCAGGAATTCATGCACAGCGTGGAAGCCGTGGCCCATGAGAACGGCGCGGCCATCGCGGCGCTGCCCGAGGATGGTGTCGCGGTTTATCCCGGCGACGAACCCTATTCGGCGATCTGGGACGCCTTGGCCGAGCCGCGCCGGGTGCTGCGCTTCGGCCTGCAGCCCGGCCTGGACGTGTATGCCGAACAGATCCTCGCGGACGTCCACGCTACGCGGTGCCGCGTGGTCACGCCGATGGGCGTCGCCGACTTGACGCTGCCGGTGCCGGGCCTGCACAACCTGCGCAACGCGCTGGCGGCCATCGCCAGCGCGATCGCCGCGGGGGCGCCGCTGGAAGGCGCGGTGCGCGCCCTGTCCGGTTTCAGCCCGGTCGCGGGCCGCATGCAGCACAAGCATATGAGTGACGGAACGTTGCTCATCGATGACACCTACAATGCCAACCCCGACTCGGTGCGCGTGGCCGTGGACGTGCTGGCCCGCATGGCCGGCAAGCGCGTCCTGGTGCTGGGCGACATGGGCGAGGTCGGGGACAACGGCCCCGCCATGCATGTCGAGGTGGGCAATTACGCGCGCGAGCAAGGGCTCGACGCGTTCATCACGCTAGGCGAAGCCAGCCGGGCGGCCGCGGCCGCATTCGGAGTGGGCGCGCACGCCTGCGCATCGGTAGACGAAGTGGTTGCCGCCTTGCGCGGCTTGCGCGCGTCCTGCGTATTGATAAAGGGATCGCGCTTTATGCGCATGGAGCGGGTAGTGACGGCTTTTTCTACGAATGAAGGTGTGACGGCCAAGGGGCAGGGAGAGCAGAATGCTGCTTGAAATCGCCCGCATGCTGTCTGACGATGTGCGCGCGCTGGGGGTGTTCGAATACATCACCTTGCGCGCCGTGCTGGCGTGCGCGACCGCGCTTTTGATCGGCCTGGTGGCGGGTCCGCGCGTGATCCGCAAACTGACCGAGATGAAGATCGGCCAGGCCGTGCGTTCCTACGGTCCGGAAACCCATCTGGTCAAGACTGGCACGCCCACCATGGGCGGCGTGCTGATCCTTATCTCCATCGCCATCAGCACGCTGCTGTGGGCGGATTGGACCAACCGCTTCGTGTGGGTGGTGCTGCTGGTGACCTTCGGCTTCGGCTGGATCGGCTGGATGGACGATTACCGCAAGGTGGTTTATCGCGATCCGGAAGGCATGCCCGCGCGGCAGAAATTCTTCTGGCAGGCGACCATCGGCATCGTGGCTGCGGTGTATCTGGCGTTCGCCGTGTCGGCGCCCGCCAATACCGAACTGTGGCCCCTGTTCAAGGCCTGGGTCGGCAGCGGCTTCACGATGCCCCTGCCGACGCGCGCCGACCTGATCGTGCCGTTCTTCAAGAGCGTGAGCTACCCGTTGGGCGTGCTGGGCTTCGTGGCGCTGACCTGGGCTGTCATCGTCGGCACCAGCAATGCCGTGAACCTGACCGACGGCCTGGACGGCCTGGCCATCATGCCCACCGTCATGGTGGGCAGCGCGCTGGGCATCTTCGCGTACGTGGTCGGCCGCGTGGACTATTCCAAGTACCTGTTATTCCCCTATATCCCGGGCGCATCGGAATTGATGGTGCTGTGCGCCGCGATCGGCGGCGCCGGCCTGGCGTTTTTGTGGTTCAACGCGTATCCGGCGCAGGTCTTCATGGGCGACGTCGGCGCGCTGGCGCTGGGCGGCGCATTGGGCACCATCGCGGTCATCGTGCGCCAGGAAATCGTGCTGTTCATCATGGGCGGCGTGTTCGTGGTCGAGACCCTTTCCGTGATGATGCAAGTGACTTGGTTCAAGTACACCAAGCGACGTTATGGAACAGGTAGACGCATTTTCCGCATGGCCCCGTTGCATCATCACTTTGAAGTGGGTGGCTGGAAAGAAACCCAGGTGGTCGTGCGTTTCTGGATCATCAGCATGATGCTGGTGCTGATTGGCCTCTCTACCCTGAAGTTGCGATGAATACGATGGAAACCTCCCGCGCAGACGCGCCGCTCGTCCTGATCCTCGGATTGGGCGAGACGGGTGTCGCCGCCGCTCGCTGGTGCGCCCGCCTGGGCGCCCGCTTGCGCGTGGCCGACACGCGCGCCGAACCGGGCGGGCTGGCCGCTTTGCGCGAGTCGCTGGCGCAATGCGAAGTGGAATACCGCCTGGGCTGCGATCAGTCCTTCGATACGGCGCTGCTGGACGGCGTGAGCCAACTGGTGCTGAGCCCCGGCCTGGCGCCCGCCCAGCCTCCTGCGGCGGATCTGCTGCGCGAGGCCGAGGCCCGCGGCATCGAGATCGTTGGCGAAATCGAATTGTTTGCGCGCGCGCTGGCCGACCTGGCCGAAACGCGCGAGTACCGGCCGCGCCTGTTGACCGTGACCGGCACCAACGGCAAAACCACCGTCACTGCGCTGACGCGTCAACTGATCGAGGCCAGCGGCCTGTCGGTCGTGGCGGCGGGCAACATCAGCCCCGCGGCGCTGGCCGCGCTGATGGATGCGCTGGATGCGGAATCGCTGCCACAAGTCTGGGTGCTGGAGTTGTCCAGTTTCCAGCTGGAAACCACGCGCTCGCTGATGGCCGACGCAGGTGTCGTGCTGAACGTCACCCAGGACCACCTGGACTGGCATGGCAGCATG
Source organism: Achromobacter sp. FW305-C-30-7 (assembly GCF_058783105.1). NCBI lineage: Bacteria > Pseudomonadati > Pseudomonadota > Betaproteobacteria > Burkholderiales > Alcaligenaceae > Achromobacter > Achromobacter sp. FW305-C-30-7. Next base: position 15,435 of record NZ_JBYSYI010000006.1, read on the forward strand.
GAAGCCTACGCCCAGGCCAAGGCCCGTCTGCTGAAGATGGCGCGCGTGGCCATCGTCAACCGCGACGATCCCTACACCGTGGACATGGTAGCCACCCTGAACGCGCTGAACGTGCGCAGCTTCGGCCGCGACGTGCCGGAGCTGGTCGGCGACATGGGCCTGGAACTGGGCCAGGGCGTGGCCTGGCTGGTGGCCTGCGAACCGAACGATTTCGATGAGCCCGCGCCGCCGGTGCGCCGCAAGAAGGACGCGCCTGAACCTGTGCGCGCCAAGGGCCGCATGAGCCGCCTGATGCCGGTGGACGCCTTGCGGATCCGCGGCATCCATAATGCCTTGAACGCGCTGGCCGCGTTGCAACTGGCCCGCTGTCTGGATCTGGGCTGGGGCGCGATGCTGCGCGCGCTGCGCGAATACACGGGCGAACCGCATCGCGCGGCCTTCGTCCGCACGATCGGCGGCGTTGACTACATCAATGACAGCAAGGGCACCAACGTGGGCGCCACTGTCGCCGCGCTGGAGGGCCTGGGCCAGCAGGTCGTGCTGATCGCCGGCGGCCAGGGCAAGGGCCAGGATTTCTCGCCGCTGATTCCGGGGGTGACGCAGCATGCGCGCGCCGTGATGCTGATCGGCCAGGACGGTCCCGAAATTGGCCGCGTGCTGGCGTCGACCGGGGTGCAGTGCGTCATGGTTGAAACGTTGCGCGACGCGGTGCGCGGCGCCGCCGAACTGGCCCAGCCCGGCGATGCCGTGCTGCTGTCGCCCGCCTGCGCCAGCCTGGACATGTTCCGCAACTATCCGCATCGCGGACAGGTGTTCGTGGAAGAGGTCGAAGACCTGGCCCGCGACCGTGGAGAGGTCGCATGAGCCTGATCGCCGATCTCACCGCCAGCGTCAACGCCGTACGGCCCGGCCGTACCCGCATGCGCAATTTCGATCTGCCGCTGGTCATCGCGGCGTCGACCTTGCTGCTGCTCGGCCTGCTGATGGTGTATTCGGCATCGATCGCGCTGGCCGACGGCCCGCGCTATGCGTCCTATGGCCGCTACTACTTCGTGATCCGCCACGGCCTGTTCATCAGTGCCGGGCTGCTTGCCGCCGCCGTGGTGCTGGCGGTGCCGATCCGTGTGTGGCAGCGTCTGGCCGTGCCCCTGTTCGTGGTCGCCAACGTGCTGCTGGTGGCTGTGCTGATTCCCGGCATCGGCCGCGAAGTCAACGGCGCGCACCGCTGGATTCCGCTGGGTCCGCTCAACTTCCAGCCTTCCGAGCTGATGAAGTTGGCCGCGCTGCTCTACGCCGCCGATTACACCGTGCGCAAGCAGGAACACATGCAGGCGTTCGCGCGGGGCTTCCTGCCCATGGCGTTCGCGCTGGCCGGCGTCGGCATGTTGCTGCTGCTCGAGCCCGACCTGGGCGCTTTCATGGTGATCGTGGCGATCGCCATCGGCATCCTGTTCCTGGGCGGCATCAACGGCAAGTACTTCAGCAGCCTGCTGGCGGTGCTGGTCAGCACATTTCTGATGCTGATCTGGCTGTCGCCGTGGCGCCGCGCACGCCTGTTCGCCTACCTGGATCCCTGGAACGAAGACAATGCCTACGGCAGCGCCTACCAGTTGTCGCATTCGCTGATTGCCCTGGGCCGCGGCGAATGGCTGGGCGTGGGCCTGGGCGCCAGCGTCGAAAAGTTGCACTACCTGCCGGAAGCGCACACCGACTTCCTGATGGCGGTGGTGGGCGAGGAACTGGGCTTTGCCGGCGTGATGCTGGTCATCACCCTGTTCGCCATCATCGTCTACCGCGGATTCGACATCGGCCGCCAGGCCATCGCCATGGAACGCACCTTCGCGGGCCTGGTGGCGCACGGCGTGGCGATGTGGTTCGGCGTGCAGGCCTTCATCAATATGGGCGTCTGCCTGGGCCTGCTGCCCACCAAGGGCCTGACGCTGCCCCTGATGAGCTACGGCGGTTCGGGCGTGGTGATGAACCTGTGCGCCCTGGCCATGTTGATCCGGGTCGACGTGGAAAACCGCATCATGATGCGTGGGGGGCGGGTATGACGGCCTCGCGCACCATCCTGATCATGGCCGGCGGCACAGGCGGCCACATCATGCCGGGCCTGGCCGTGGCCGATGTGCTGCGCGAGCGCGGCTGGCGCGTGCTGTGGCTGGGCAATCCCGAAAAGATGGAAGGCCGGCTGGTGCCGCCGCGCGGCATCGAGCTGGTTCCGTTGCGCTTCCAGGGCGTGCGCGGCAAGGGCGCCTCGGCGCTTCTGAAGCTGCCGTTCCTGCTGCTGCGCGCGTTCGGGCAAGCCTGGTCGCGTTTGTCCGATGTGCGGCCCGACGTGGTGCTGGGCATGGGCGGCTACGTGGCTTTCCCGGGTGGCGTCATCGCGGCGCTGCGCGGCACGCCGCTGGTCGTGCATGAACAGAATGCCGTCGCAGGCACCGCGAACAAATGGCTGGCCCGGATGGCCCGCCGCGTGCTCAGCGGCTTTCCCGGCGTATTGCCCAAGGGCGAGGCCATGGGCAATCCGGTGCGCGCGGACCTGTGCGCGCTGCCGGACCCGACGGCGCGTTACGCCGGCCGCAGCGGTCCGCTGCGGGTGCTGATCGTGGGCGGCAGCCTGGGCGCCCAGGCGCTGAACACGACTTTGCCGCAGGCGCTGGCGCGCCTGCCGCAGGAAAGCCGGCCGGTGGTGGTGCATCAGGCTGGCGAACAACATTTGCCCGCGCTGCAGCAGGCCTACGCCCAGGCGGGCGTGGAAGCCGACTGCCGCGCATTCATCGATGACATGGCGGGCGCCATGGGCGATGCCGACCTGCTGATCTGCCGCGCGGGCGCCATGACGGTGTCCGAAGTGGCCGCGGCAGGCGTGGCGGCCTTGTTCGTGCCGTTCCCGCATGCCATCGATGACCACCAGACCGCCAACGCGCGCTTCCTGAGCGATGCGCAGGCCGCCTGGCTGCAGCCGCAGACCGGCCTGACGCCCGAATGGCTGGCGCAGTGGCTGGGCCAGCGCTCCCGACAAGAACTCCAAGCCGTGGCCGAACGGGCCCGCGCGCATGCGCGTCCCGAAGCCGCGGCTCATATCGCCGACGTCTGTGAACAAGCAGCGGGGCGTTCATCATGAAACACAGAATTCAACACATCCATTTCGTAGGCATAGGCGGCTCGGGCATGAGCGGCATTGCCGAGGTGCTGCTCAACCTGGGCTACACCATCAGCGGTTCCGACCTGAACGAGTCGGCGGTGACGCGCCGCCTGGCCGGCCTGGGCATGAAGATCGCGATCGGCCACGTGGCCAGCAACGTCACCGGCGCCGCCGCCATCGTCACGTCCACGGCAGTGGCGGGCGACAACCCTGAAGTGATCGCCGCCCGCGCGGCGCGCATTCCGGTGGTGCCGCGCGCCCTCATGCTGGCCGAGCTGATGCGCCTGAAGCGCGGCATCGCCGTTGCCGGCACGCATGGCAAGACGACCACGACCAGCCTGGTGGCCAGCGTGCTCGCCGCCGGCGACCTGGATCCGACCTTCGTGATCGGCGGCCGCCTGAATTCCGCGGGTGCCAATGCGCGCCTGGGGCAGGGCGACTACATCGTGGTCGAAGCCGACGAATCCGACGCCTCGTTCCTGAATCTGCTGCCGGTGATGGCCATCGTGACCAACATCGACGCCGATCACATGGACACCTACGGGCACGACGTGGCGCGCCTGAAGAGCGCCTTCATCGAGTTCACGCAGCGCCTGCCGTTCTACGGCAGCGCCGTGCTGTGCTCGGACGACGCCAATGTGCGTGAAATCATGCCCTTCGTGTCGCGGCCGATCACGACCTATGGCCTGAACGAAGAGGCGCAGGTGCGCGCCTACGAAGTGCAGCCGGCAGGCACGCGCATGCGCTTCAACGTGCAGCGCACGCATCGCGACACCTTGCTGCCGCCGCTGCAGGTCGAACTGAACCTGCCGGGCCTGCACAACGTGCGCAACGCGCTGGCCGCGATCGCCGTGGCGACCGAGCTGGGCGTGGCCGACGAGGCCATCTGCGAGGCATTGTCTTCCTTCCACGGCGTGGGCCGTCGCTTCACGCAAACGGGCGATTTCCCCGTGCCGGCCAACCATGGCGGCGGCACCTTCACGGTGATTGACGACTACGGCCATCACCCGGTGGAAATGGCCGCCACGCTGGCCGCCGCGCGCGGCGCCTGGCCCGATCGCCGCATCGTGCTGGCCTTCCAGCCGCATCGCTACACGCGCACCCGGGATTGTTTTGAAGACTTCGTGCGCGTGCTGGGCACCGCCGATGCCGTGCTGCTGACCGAGGTTTACGCCGCGGGCGAACCGCCTTTGGTGGCGGCGGACGGCCGGGCCTTGTCGCGCGCTTTGCGCGTGGCCGGCAAGGTCGAGCCGGTGTTCGTCGAGGACGTGGCGGAGCTGCCGCAGGCCGTGGTCGATTTCGTGCGCGACGGCGACGTGGTGATTGTTATGGGAGCGGGTTCGATCAGCAAGGTCCCCGCCCAAGTTGGAGAACTGGCATGAGCACGCAATTCGGCAAAGTGGGTGTGTTGTACGGCGGGCGCTCCGCCGAACGCGAAGTGTCCTTGATGTCGGGCGCGGGCGTGCACCAGGCGCTGCTCAGCGCCGGCGTGGACGCGCACCTGTTCGACACGGGCGAGCGCAGCCTGTCCGAGCTGGCCGCCCAAGGCTTCGACCGCGTGTTCATCGCTTTGCACGGCCGCTATGGCGAAGACGGCACCATCCAGGGGGCGCTGGAACTGCTGGGCATCCCCTACACCGGCAGCGGCCCGCTGGCGTCCGCGCTCGCCATGGACAAGACCATGACCAAGCGCGTGTGGCTGCAGCACGGCCTGCCCACGCCCGACTTTGAATTGCTGGATGCCGACACCGAACTGCGCCTGGTGCCGGACCGCCTGAGCCTGCCGCTGATCATCAAGCCACCGCACGAAGGATCGACGGTGGGCATTACCAAGGTGGTGGGCTATTCCGACATGAAGGAAGCCTACGCCGCAGCGGCCCGTTTCGACGCCGAAGTGCTGGCCGAGCAGTTCATCACCGGCCGCGAGCTGACCGTGGCGGTGCTGGGCGGCGGCAAGACCGCGCGCGCGCTGCCCGTCATCGAGATCGCCGCGCCTGGCGGCAATTACGACTACGAGCACAAGTACTTCTCCGATGACACGCAGTACTTCTGCCCGGCCACGCTGCCGCCCGAAGTGGCCGCGGAAGTCGCCGAGATCGCGGTCCAGGCTTACCAGGCGCTGGGCTGCGAAGGCTGGGGCCGCGCCGATTTCATCCTCGACCGCGACAACCGGCCGTGGCTGCTTGAAATGAATACCTCGCCTGGCATGACCAGCCATTCACTCGTTCCCATGGCCGCCAAGGCGGTGGGAATCAGCTACGCCGACCTGTGCGTGGCGATCTTGTCCGAGGCCGCGTGCAAAGTGCGCAGCCCGGCCCGTAACGCTTGACCCGGATACTCTGTGTGGAACGACGCTCGCACCACCAACCTGATCGCCAACACGCTGGCCGTGCTGGCGGTTTGCGCCATGCTCGTCGCGGGCGTGGTGTGGGTGGTGCAACGCCCGTTCTTCACGCTCTCGGCCATCGAGCTGGAATCGATGCCGGACACCGAGCTGCACTACGTCTCCACGGGGGCGGTGCGGTCGGCGATCGCGGGCCGCTTCAAGGGCAATTTCTTCACGGTCGACCTGGACGACGCGCGCGAGATCTTCGAGTCGGTGCCGTGGGTCCGGCACGCCACCGTGCGGCGGATCTGGCCCAATGTGCTGCGCGTGCGGATCGAGGAACAGCAGCCTCTGGCGCTGTGGAACGAGAACCAGATGATCAACACCTGGGGCGAAGCGTTCACGGCCAATACGGGCGAGGTGGACGACGAGACCGTGCTGCCGCAGTTCTCCGGTCCGGAGGGCACCGAATCGCTGGTCGTGCAACGCTACGCCGAACTGGCCCGCTGGTTCGCGCCGCTCGATATGCACGTGACGCAGCTGGATCTGAGTCCGCGCTACGCCTGGCGCGTGGTGCTGTCCAACGGCATGTCGCTGGACCTGGGCCGAGATCCGGGCGCGGACGCGCCGGATCCGCATGGCCTGCCGGGCGCTCTGCCGTTCGCGGCCCGAATTCAACGTTTTGTGCAGGCGTGGCCCGCCGTGTCGGGGCGCCTGGAAGGGCGCACCGTGACGCAGGCCGACCTGCGCTATCCCAATGGTTTCGCCCTGGCGCTGGCCCCGTTGCCGCCGTCGGAAACCAAATCCAAATCCATACCGAAACCTCCCAAGAAACGCTAACGCCATGACCCGTGACATCAAGGACCTTATCGTCGCCCTCGATATCGGCACCAGCAAGGTGGTGGCTGTGGTGGCTGAAATTTTGCCTGAAGGGCGATTCGAAGTGCTAGGCCTGGGCCAGCACGAATCGCGCGGCATGCGCAAGGGCGTGGTCGTAAACATCGAGACCACTGTGAATTCCATCCAGCGCGCGCTTGAAGAAGCCGAGCTGATGGCAGATTGCAAGATTCGCGACGTCTACACCGGCATTGCCGGCAGCCATATCCGCAGCTTCAACTCCAGCGGCATGGTCGCCGTGAAAGACAAGGAAGTCACCGCCACCGACGTTGCCCGCGTCATCGAGACCGCCAAGGCGGTGAACATCCCGACCGACCAGCAGGTGCTGCACGTGCTGACGCAGGAGTTCATCGTCGACGGCCAGGAAGACATCCGCGAGCCCATCGGCATGAGCGGCCTGCGCCTGGAAGTGCGCGTGCACATCGTGACGGGCGCGGTCAGCGCCGCCCAGAACATCGTCAAGTGCGTGCGCCGCTGCGGCTTGGAAGTGCAAGACCTGATCCTGCAGCCCCTGGCGTCCAGCCTGGCCGTGCTGACCGCCGATGAAAAAGAACTCGGCGTGGTGCTGGTCGACATCGGCGGCGGCACCACCGACGTTGCCATCTTCACCGGCGGCGCGATCCGTCACACCGCCGTGCTGCCGATTGCCGGCGACCAGATCACCAACGACATCGCCGCGATGCTGCGCACGCCCACGCCCGATGCCGAGGAAATCAAGCTGCGCTACGGCGTGGCCAAGCAGGTGCTGGCCAGCCCGGACGAGTCCGTGGAAGTGCCGGGCCTGGGCGACCGCGGTCCGCGCCAGGTCAAGCGCCAGGCGCTGGGCGCCGTGATCGAACCGCGCGTGGAAGAACTGTTCACGCTGGTGCAGCAGGTCGTGCGCGATTCCGGCTACGAGGACCTGCTGGCGTCCGGCGTGGTCCTGACCGGCGGCTCGGCGCAACTGCCGGGCATGATCGAACTGGCCGAGGACGTGTTCCTCAAGCCGGTGCGCGTGGCAGTGCCCGAATACGAAGGCAGCCTGGCCGACGTGATGCGCAATCCGCGCTTCTCGACGGTGATGGGCTTGTTGCAGGAAGCACGGATGCAGCGCGTGCGCGGCCGCAAGGTCGCCGCCCAGACCGGCAATTTCAAGAGCCTGCTGGCGCGCATGAAGGAATGGTTCATGAACTGAGTTTCAAGGGGCAGGTTGGGGCCTGTCCTTGGTGCGGTTCGCAGCGGTAACGCGGATCGGGCCAGAAGAGGGGAGGCGCTTCAAACCCGTTGCGGGCCCGTCCGGCGACGAGTTTGAGGCGATTCACAAAACATAGGTTGGTTGGGGAATTTTTGTGATTTGCGAAATCGGACTTGTGAGGGAGTCATCATGATGAACTTTGAGATGCTTGAGAACAACACCAAAGGGACCGTTATCAAGGTCGTTGGTGTGGGCGGTGCGGGCGGCAATGCCGTGGCGCACATGATTCGCAGCGGTGTGCACGGGGTGGATTTCATCTGCGCCAACACCGATGCGCAGGCACTGGCGGCGACCAACGCCCCGGTGCAGATCCGTCTGGGCCGTACCGGCCTGGGCGCGGGCGCCAAGCCCGAGCAGGGACGTGCGTCGGCTGAAACCGCGCGCGAGGAGATCCGTGCCGCGCTGAATGGCGCGCACATGGTCTTCATCACCGCCGGCATGGGCGGTGGCACCGGCACCGGCGCAGGTCCGGTCGTGGCCGAAGTCGCGAAGGAACTGGGCATTCTGACGGTGGGCGTGGTCACCAAGCCTTTCACCTTCGAAGGCAACAAGCGCCTGAAGATGGCCGAGGACGGTATCTCGGAACTGGCCAAGCACGTGCATTCGCTCATCGTGGTGCTCAACGAGAACCTCTATGAACTGATGGACGAGGACGCGACGCAGGAAGACTGCTTCCGTTCGGCCGACGACATCCTGCACAACGCTTGCGCGGGCATCGCCGAAATCATCAACGTCGAAGGCAACGTCAACGTCGACTTCGAAGACGTCAAGACGATCATGGGCGAGCAGGGTCAGGCCATGATGGGCACGGCGTCGGCTTCGGGTGCGGACCGCGCCCGCGTGGCCGCCGAGCACGCCATTGCTTGCCCGCTGCTGGAAGGCGTGGACCTGAACGGCGCTCGCGGCGTGCTGGTCAACATTACCGCCAGCCGCTCGCTGAAGATGCGCGAAACGCGCGAAATCATGGAAACGATCCGCAGCTACGCTTCGGACGACGCGACCGTGATCTTCGGCACCGCCTACGACGAATCCATGGGCGAAAACCTGCGCGTGACCGTGGTGGCAACTGGCTTGGGCCGTGCGCAAGCGCGTCCGCAGCTGGTGCAGAACACCGCTGAAGTGCTGCGTACCGGCACCGACAACATGCCCATGGGCGCGATGCCGGCTGGCGGTCAAGGCGATTACCGCAATCTGGACATGCCGTCTGTCATGCGCAACCCGCGCAGCCAGGCGTCGGCCCAGGTGCGTGCTCTGGAAAGCTCGGGCATGGATCATTTCGACATCCCGGCATTCCTGCGCAAGCAAGCGGATTGAACCTAGGAGCCGATTTCTGGCTCTAATTGCACTCCCTCATCTCCGGCCTGCCTGTCCCCACAGGCAAGCCGGAGGCAGAGCGGTCCGTGTTTCCCTTGCACGGTTTCAATAAGGGACGGAGGTATCGGTCGATCCGGACGCCAAATGGCGCCAGGGATCGGACAGAGTTACAATACGTCAGTTACGCCGGCAATCTGCTCGTCTTCTTGCCGGCTTCCTGGCTCAAAACACCCAAGTCTCATGTTCCGACAGCGCAGCATTCAGAATCTCGTCCGCACGACAGGCGTCGGCGTCCACTCCGGACGGCGGGTCGAGCTCACCTTGCGCCCGGCACAACCGAATACGGGCATCGTGTTCCATCGCGTCGATCTGCCGCAGGTCGTGGATCTGCCCGCACAGGCCACCGGCGTGGGCGATACGCGCATGGCATCGGTGCTGCAGCAGGGCAATGTCCGCGTGTCCACGGTGGAACACCTGATGTCGGCGCTGGCCGGCCTGGGTATCGACAACCTGCATATCGACCTCACTGCCGAAGAAGTCCCCATCATGGACGGCAGTGCGGCTACGTTTGTCTATCTGCTGCGCTCGGCAGGCATCGTTGAACAGAACGCGCCCAAGCAATTCATCCGCGTGTTGAAGCCGGTGGAAGTGCGCGAAGGCGAAGGCCGCAACGAGAAATGGGCCCGCCTCGAACCCCATGAGGGCTACGCGCTGGCGTTCTCGATCGATTTCCGCCACCCCGCCATCGACTCCACGGCCAATTTTGCCGAGATCGATTTCGCCACGCACTCGTATGTGCGTGAAATCGCTCGCGCGCGCACCTTCGGTTTCGTCAATGAAGTCGAGGCCTTGCGCTCCATGGGCCTGGCCCGCGGCGGCAGCCTGGACAACGCCATCGTCATGGACGAGTACCGCGTGCTCAATAGCGACGGACTGCGCTACGACGACGAATTTGTAAAACACAAGATCCTGGACGCTATCGGCGATCTGTATCTGCTGGGCAAGCCCCTGGTGGCGCGCTACGTCGCGTGCAAGTCCGGCCATGGCCTGAACAACCAGCTAGCCCGTGCGCTGCTGGAGCAACGCGACGCCTGGGAACTGATTACCTACGAATCCCAGACTGAAGCACCGCAGGCGTTCCGCCAAGAGTGGCAGCTGGCCTAGAGCCACGCCCACTCCCTACCCGCTGACGCGGGCCCCCTCCAGGGGCGACGTCTGCGGACCGGCAAAGCCGGCTCCGCGACGTCCGCGCTATCATCTTGCGCGGCTAGGTCCCTGAGGACTCCCAGAGGATGTGACGGTCGTCATCCTCTAGCGCTTTAGGCGCAAACCGGCGGCAAACCATAGGATGGATCCGTCCGAGAACTTGGTTTCGCTTCGTTTCCGGGAGGCCCGGATCACGGACAACCCGGCTGGCTTCAGCTACTCTTGTGGTGCTTCAGCAGCTTGGCGACCGCGTCGGCCAGAGGGCCTGGCCGCAGGTTGTCGTGCAGGGTCTCGAACGCGCCCAGGGCGGTGTCGCCCAGTGGTTGCGCCTCTTTGGGAGGGCGCGGCTGGCGGGCGCCAGGTTTGGGCAAACCCGCTTGTACCTTGACGGCGATTTCGTTAAGGTTCCAGCCTTGGTCTGCCAAGGTCCGCGCGATGCGCGGTGCCAATTGACGCATCTTGGCCGCATGCGCGGCACTCGGCACCACCAGGTGCAGGCACTGGTTTTCCAGCTTGCCCACCTGGCATACGGCGCCCAGCGGGGCGGGCAGAACCGCCGCCACCGCGTACTGGATTTGCAAGTGCTTGCGGGCGGTCGCCAGAACGCCGGCGCCCCGCATGTCATGACCCAGCCATCCCAGGGCGGTATCTTCTTTCCGCCGGCTGGAACTGGAACGTTGACGGTATGAAGTGGGTCTATTCATGCCGGCTCTAAGAATTAGGAAGCAAACCTTGAAAATCGTGATTATGCACGCCCGCGACGGGCGGGACGGGCATTTCACCCTGGGCGGCGCGCGCCTCGCGCTGTTTCTGGGGGGCGCCTTGATCACGGCCGCCATCTTTGGCGCCGCGTTACAACGATACCTTACTCCGATCCTGCCGGCCGTACATACCGTGGGCTGGCCGCTGGCGGGCCAACCCGGGCGCGACGCCGATTTCCTGCGCGGAAACATGAATCTGCTGGCCGCCAAGGTGGGGGCGCTGCAGGCCAAGCTGGTAAGCATCGACGGCCTGGGCCAGCGCGTGGCCAAGGTGGCCGGCGTGGCTTACACCGATCCCGAGCTGGCCAAGCAACTGGCCGTGGCGCAGCCCGAGGCGCTGACCCAGCCCGAAGCCACCCAGGTCATGGACGATCTGTTCACCGACCACCCGCCGCCCAGCGCGGCCTCGGCCGAGGCGCTAGGCCGCCAGCTCGACGAGATCCAGGCCAGGCTGGCCCAGCAGTCGGACAATCTGAAGCTGCTGGACGCGGCGCTGACCAAGCGGTCGGCGGACCAGGCGCGCATGCCGACCGCCATGCCCATCACCGATTACCCCTATCTCAGTTCCTCGTACGGTTGGCGCCGCAACCCCGTGACCGGCCGCAGCGCCATGCACGAGGGCCTGGACTTCGCCGCGCCTCCGGGTACGCCCATCCTGGCGGCCTCGGGCGGGGTGGTGCTGGAGTCCAAGTTCCAGCCGGGCTACGGCAATATGGTCGAGATCGATCATGGGGACGGTTTGATCACCCGTTATGCCCACGCTTCCTCCCTGATGGTGAAGCAGGGGCAACTGGTCGAACGCGGCCAGCAGGTGGCCCGCGTAGGCAGTTCCGGCCGTTCCACTGGCCCGCATCTGCACTTCGAGGTCCGCCTGGCCGGGCAGCCGCTGGACCCGCGCCTGTTCCTGGGACCGCATCAGACTGCGCCGCCTTCCGCGGTGGCCCACGCCGGGCAGTGAACCTGGGCGGTCCGCGCCGGTCAAACCGGCCGGCAGTGCTACCCTGTCCATAGGTTCAGGCTATTGCGCTCCAGGTGCGTTAAACTGGTTCGTTTTCCAGCGGACCCCCGCTCAACCAATAACATCAAGTCACGGGTGACGCTGCTCCGGCCTTTTGCGGGCGCGGCGTGGCTCGTGCGGCCGACATACGCATGGTTTCTCTGCTCAAAAAACTCATAGGCAGCCGCAACGACCGGCTGCTTAAGCAGTATCGCAAGCTGGTAACCCAGATCAATGGGCTCGAACCCAAGATCTCCGCGCTCTCCGATGCGGAGCTGGCGGCCAAAACCGAGGAATTCCGTTCCCGCCACGCCCAGGGCACATCCCTGGACGATCTGCTGCCCGAAGCGTTCGCGGTTGTGCGCGAAGCGGGCAAGCGGGTGTTCGGCATGCGCCACTTCGACGTGCAGATGCTGGGCGGCATCGCCCTGCACAGCGGCAAGATCGCCGAAATGCGCACGGGCGAAGGCAAGACGCTCATGGCGACCTTGCCGGTCTACCTGAATGCGATCGCCGGCAAGGGCGTGCACGTGGTCACGGTGAACGACTACCTGGCCCGCCGCGACGCCGAATGGATGGGACGCCTGTACCACTTCCTGGGCCTGAGCACGGGCGTGGTGGTGCCGCAGCAGCCCAACGAGGAAAAGAAGGCGGCTTACCTCGCCGACATCACCTACGGCACCAACAACGAATTCGGCTTTGACTACCTGCGCGACAACATGGAATACCGTGTTGAAGACCGTCGCCAGCGCGGGCTGTTCTACGCCATCGTCGACGAAGTGGACTCGATCCTGATCGACGAAGCTCGCACGCCGCTGATCATCTCCGGCCAGGCCGAAGACCACACCGAACTCTACGTCCGCATGAACGCGGTGCCGCCGCTGCTCAAGCGCATGGCCCACGAGCCCAAGCCGCAGGAGCCGGAACCCGAAGGCGACTACTGGGTCGACGAAAAGAGCCAGCAGGTCTACCTGTCCGAAGCCGGGCACGAGAACGCCGAAGGCATCCTGTCGCGCCTGGGCATCCTGCCCGAGGGCGAATCGCTGTACGACCCGCGCCATATCGCGCTGATGCACCACCTGATGGTGGCGCTGCGCGCCAACACGCTGTTCTTCCGCGACCAGCAGTACGTGGTGCAGGACGGCGAAGTGGTGATCGTCGACGAATTCACCGGCCGCCTGATGGTGGGCCGCCGCTGGTCCGATGGCCTGCACCAGGCGGTCGAGGCCAAGGAAGGCGTGAAGATCCAGCACGAGAACCAGACGCTGGCGTCGATCACGTTCCAGAACTACTTCCGCATGTACGAAAAGCTGTCCGGCATGACCGGCACGGCCGATACGGAAGCCTACGAATTCCAGGAAATCTACGGGCTCGAAACGGTCATCATCCCGACCAACAAGCCCATGGTCCGCAAGGATCAGAACGACCAGGTCTTCAAGACCGACGGCGAAAAGTACAACGCCATTCTCGAAGACATCCGCGACTGCCACGAACGCGGCCAGCCGGTGCTGGTGGGTACCACCAGCATCGAAAACTCCGAGCTGCTGTCGGGCCTGCTGAAGAAGGCCAAGCTGCCGCACGAAGTGCTGAACGCCAAGCAGCACGCCCGCGAAGCCGAGATCGTTGCCGAAGCCGGCAAGCCTGGCCACATCACCATCGCCACCAACATGGCGGGCCGCGGCACCGACATCGTGCTGGGCGGCAGCGTCGACAAGCAGGTCGATCTGATCCGCGCCGACGAGTCGCTGTCCGAAGCCGAAAAGGAAGCCCGCATCGCGAAGGTGCGCGCCGACTGGAAGCCGCTGAACGAGCAGGTCAAGGCCGCCGGCGGCCTGCGCATCATCGGCACCGAACGCCACGAATCGCGCCGTATCGACAACCAGCTGCGCGGCCGTGCCGGCCGCCAGGGCGATCCGGGCTCGTCGCGCTTCTATTTGTCGCTGGAAGACTCGCTGATGCGCATCTTCGCGGGCGACCGCGTGCGCGCCATCATGGAACGCCTGAAGCTGCCCGAGGGCGAGCCCATCGAGGCCGGCATGGTGACGCGTTCGATCGAGACCGCGCAGCGCAAGGTGGAAGGCCGAAACTTCGACATCCGCAAGCAATTGCTGGAGTACGACGACGTCGCCAACGACCAGCGCAAGGTGCTGTATTCGCAGCGCAATGACGTGCTGGAAGCCGCCAGCGTGGGCGCCACCGTGCAGAACCTGCGCGATGCCGCCGTGGCCGAGATGGTCAACACCTACGTGCCGCCGGAATCGGTGGAAGAACAGTGGGACGTGCCGGCGCTGCAAAAGGCGCTGGAAGCCGACTGGCACGTGCAGTTGCCGCTGACCGAAATGCTGGAAAAGGAAGCCAGCCTGACCGACGACGACCTGCGCGAGCGTGTCGTTGGCGCGGCGCGCGACGCCTACCAGGCCAAGGTCGACCAGGTGGGCACGGAATCGTGGTCGCAGTTCGAGCGTTCGATCATGCTGCAGGCGATCGACACGCATTGGCGCGAGCACCTGTCGGCGCTGGATTACCTGCGCCAGGGCATCCATCTGCGCGGCTATGCGCAGAAGAATCCCAAGCAGGAGTACAAGCGCGAAGCCTTCGAACTGTTCTCGGGCATGCTGGACCGCATCCGCGACGACGTGGTCCGGGTGCTGATGACGGTGCGCGTGCAGTCGCAGGAACAGGTCGAACAGGCCGAGGCCGAAGCGGCGCAGCCGCACGTGCAGAACGTGCAGTATCACCATTCCGATTACGACGAAGCGCTGGCCCAGTCCGAACCGGAAAGCGGCGCCCAGCCCGTGCGCAATGCCTTGCCCAAGGTCGGCCGCAACGACCCGTGCCCTTGCGGCAGTGGCAAGAAGTACAAGCAGTGCCACGGCAAGCTCGTCTGATCCAGGAGCCATCATGCTGCATTCCGTCGGCCGCACTGAATTCGACCATGCCGTGGTCATGGTGCGCGACCGGCTGGATGCGCTGGCCCCGCATTTCGAACGCCAGGGGTTCCACCTCAGCGACAAGGCGGTGCACAACCTGGGGTCGTGCAACCGGCTGATCGTGCTGGAAGGCACGTATGTCGAACTGCTGGGCTGGCCGGCCGGCGCGCCGCCCGCCCGCAAGGAAATCGCCGATTCGCCATTCGGGCTGGAAGCGCTGGTGTTCCGCACCTATGATGCCGAAGCCACTCGCGAGCGCCTGCTGGCCGCCGGGTTTGCCGTCAACCCGGTCCAGGAACTGAGCCGTCCCGCCATGCTGGACGGCCAGGAAGTCCAGGCCCGTTTCCATACCGTGCGCTTCGCCGAGCAGCCCTTGCCCGGCATCCGCATGTATTTCTGCCGCCATCTGACGCCCGAGTGCGTGTGGTCGCCTGAACTCATGGCGCACCCCAACGGCGCCCGCAGCCTGGTGCGCATCGATGCCCGGGCGCAGGATGCGCGCGCGGTCGCACAGCGGCTGGCGCTGGTGGCTGGCGTGGATGCCGAGGCCGCAAACGGCGGCTGGGACGTGCCGCTGGCGAATCTGCGCATCCACGTGAGCCAGGATGCGGCAGCAGCAGCGCCCACGCTCTCGACATTGACCCTGGAAAACAAGGACGGCGCCCACTACACGCTGGACACCGGCCTGTAAGCGCCAGGCGGCAGGCGCCGCCGCAGGAACGAATGGCCCGCAATGTCCGCATTGCGGGCTTTTTTTCGCCCTGCGTTTGCCTCGCTCAGGGGCGGGTAGGGAGGTCGGCTTACGGGGAAACCCGGGTTGTTGCGCCAACTGTATGCACTTTAGTATGCATTTCATTCCCGGCCATCCAACCGAGCGCAGGTGAGCAGGCATGACCCAATCCTCAATCGCAATCCGGCCCGCGGCGCGCACCAAGGAAGCGCAGGCGGAGCTGTATAACGCGGTCAAGGCGATGGCAGTGCGCTTTGACTTCAAACCCGGCGAACGCATCAACGAGGTGGAGCTGGCCCGCAGGCTGAACGTCAGCCGCACGCCGCTGCGCGAAGTCCTGAACCAGCTGATGGTCGAGGGCTTCCTGACCCGCTCGGTCAATCGCGGTTTCATTGCCCGCCTGCTCGACGCCAAGCAGATCCACAGTCTCTACGAGTACCGCGCCGTGCTGGAGGCGGGCATCGTGCGCGCGGCCTGCGAGCGCGCCAGCGACGAAGAGCTGGCCAGCCTGCGGGAGTTCGTCGAGCGGTCCCGCGACCTGCCCGAGGACAGCGACGCCACCCGCCTGCTGGAACTCGATGAGGCTTTCCATCTGACGCTGGCGCGCTACTCGCGCAACGAGGAGTTCGTGCGCGCGCTGGAAAGCGTCAACGCCCGCATTCACTTCGTGCGCTGGATCGACATGCAGCAGGGGCGCCGCAGCCACACGCAGAGCGAGCACCTTCGCATCGTCGAGGCGCTGGAACGGCGCGACATCGATGCCTTGCCGGACCTGATGGGCGCGCATATCGGCCGCCGCCTGGATCAGATCACCGACGTCATACGCACCGGTTTTTCCACGATCTACATGCGGGACCAGGTCGAACCCGCCACGGCAGCGCCGGCCAACACCATACAAGCAGGGGAAAATCTATGAATCACGGGATCAAGCGCGGACTGGCTGCGCTATGCATGTTGTCCGCCACGGCAGGTGCTTTCGTCACGTCGCCGGCTACCGCCGCAGAGGAACGGCCGCTGATACTGGTCGTGCCGTATCCCCCCGGAGGCAGTACCGACATCCTGGCGCGTATCCTGCAGCCGCGCCTGTCGCAGCAATTGGGCGGCCGCGCGGTGGTGGTCGAAAACCGGCCGGGGGCGGCCAGCCAGATCGCCACCGCCTTCGTGGCGCGCGCCGAACCGGACGGCAACACCTTGCTGGTCAGCTTCGACAACCACGGCATCAACCCCGCCGTGAAGCCCAAGCTGCCCTACGACACGTTCAAGGACTTCGTCGCCATTTCGCAGACGGTGCGCTTCCCGCTGGTGCTGGGCGCCAATCCCGGCGTGCCTGGGGATAACCTGAAGGAATTCCTCGCCGCCGCGGCCAAGCAGCCGCCCAACAAGTTCAACTACGCCTCGACCGGCGTGGGCTCGTTGAACCATTTGGCGCCCGAAGAGCTCAAGCGCCTGTCGAAGGTCGAACTGCTGCATGTGCCGTACGGCGGCGGCGGACCGGCCATCCAGGCGGTGGTGGGCGGCCAGGCCAGCATGACCTGGTTGAGCTTCGCCGCCCTGCGCGGCCAGATCCAGGCCGGCAAGATCAAGCCGCTGGCGGTGGCGGGCGACAAGCGCCTGGCCGACCTGCCCAATGTGCCGACGGTGGCGGAATCCGGCTTCCCGGGCTTTGTCGCCTATTCCTGGAGCGGCATGTTCGCGCCCAAGGGCACGCCGGACGCAACGGTAAAAAAGCTGACCGCTGATTTCAAGGCCGTGCTGGCCGATCCGGAAATCCGCAAGAAGGTCACGGACGCGGGCTTCGAAATCGTGGCCTCCGACGGTCCGGCGCTGGACGCCTACGTGAAGTCGGAATACGACCGCTGGAGCGCCTTCATCAAGAGCAGCAACATCAATCTGGACAACTGAACCACGCGCGGCCGGCGGAGTGCCGCCCGGCCGCGGCGCGTGCAACACAAGTGGAGATGACATGGAAAATATGACCGGCGCCGAAGCCATGGTGCGCATGCTGCAGCACAACGGCGTCAAGCACATATTCGGCCTGTGCGGCGATACCAGCCTGCCGTTCTACGACGCGCTGTACCGGCTGGACCACGGCATGCAGCACATCCTGACGCGCGATGAGCGCAGCGCCGGCTACATGGCGGACGCCTATGCCCGCGTGACCGGCAAGGTCGGCGTGTGCGAAGGCCCCAGCGGCGGCGGCGCGACCTATCTGCTGCCCGGCCTGGTGGAGGCCAACGAATCGTCGATCCCGGTGCTGGGCATTACCTCGGACGTGGCGGTGGGCTCGCGCGGCAAGTATCCGCTGACCGAACTGGACCAGGAAGCGCTGTACCGTCCGCTGACCAAATGGAACCGCACCATCGACCGCGCGGACCAGATCCCCGGTATGGTGCGCGCCGCCTTCCGCGCCATGACGACCGGCAAGCCCGGCGCCGCCCATCTGTGCTTTCCGTATGACGTGATGAAGCAGCAGGTGGAGGCGTCCGATGTCTGGGCCCAGCCCGAGCACGGACGTTTCCCGGCCATGCGCTATGCGCCGGATCCGCTGGACGTCGCGCGCGCCGCGCAGCGGCTGGTCAGCGCGCGGGCGCCGGTGATCATCTGCGGCGGCGGCGTGGTCATCGCCGGCGCCAGCGGCGCCTTGCAGGAATTGGCCGAATCGCTCAAGGCCGCGGTCTGCGTGACCGTGAGCGGGCAGGGCAGCCTGGCCGACAACCATCCCTTGAATGCGGGCGTGGTCGGCTCCAACGGCGGCGTGATGGCGACGCGCGACGTGGTGGCCGCGGCCGACGTGGTGCTGTTCGTCGGCTGCCGCGCCGGTTCGACCTCCACCGAGCACTGGCGCTTTCCGAACCGCGACGTGCCCATCCTGCATATCGACATCGATCCCATGGTGATCGGCGCCAACTACCTGACCGAAGTCGGCATGGTGGGCGACGCCAAGCTGGCGCTGGAGGCCCTGGGCGTGGAGGTCGCGGCGCGCCTGGCGCACCGTCCCGCGGATGCCGCCGACGGCGCGGTGCTGGCTGGCCGCGCCAAGGAGGCCCGCCGGGCGCAGCTGGAGCCGCTGGCCCACAGCCTGGACGCACCCATCCGCCCGGAGCGCGTGGTGCAGTCCCTGAACCGCCTGCTGCCGGACGACGCGGTGGTCTGCGCCGACCCCGGCACGCCTTGCCCGTATTTCTCCGCCTACTACGACGTGTCGCGCCCCGGCCGTCATTTCATCACCAACCGCGCGCACGGCGCGCTGGGCTTCTCCATGTCGGCCGCGCTGGGCGCCTGGGTCGGCCGGCCGCAGTCCAAGTGTGTGTCGGTGATGGGCGACGGCAGCTTCGGCTTCACCGTGGGCGAACTGGAAACCATCGTGCGGCACAAGGCGCCGCTGCTGATGGTGGTGTTCTCCAACTCGGTCTATGGCTGGATCAAGGCCAGCCAGAAGGCGGGCTACGACAAGCGCTACTACAGCGTGGACTTCAACCGCACCGACCATGCCCGCATCGCCGAAGCCTATGGCGTCAAGGCCTGGCGCGTGGAGGATCCGGCCAAGCTGGACGCCGCCATCAAGGCGGCAATGGAGCATGACGGCCCGGCGCTGATCGACGTGGTGGCGCAGCCCTTGCAGGATGCGGCGGCGCCGGTCAGCCAGTGGATGGGCTGATACAGCAGTCCTATACTGGTCCGCTTTGGCGGAGTGCTCCGCCAAAGCGCAATGACAGGAGAGTCGGGCATGGATCTGGGGATCGGCGGCAAGACGGCACTGGTATTCGGCGGCAGCCGCGGCATGGGTCGGGCGTGCGCTCTGCAATTGGCGCGGGAAGGCGTGGCGGTCACGATAGCCGCCCGCAACCCGGCCACGCTGGAGCAGGCCGCGGCCGAGATATCGCATGAAACCGGAATCGGGGTGGGCTGGGTGTCGGCCGACCTGACGCAGGCGCCGGGCCGGGACGCGGCCATGGCCGCCTGTCCGCATCCCGACATCCTGATCAACAATGCGGACGGCCCGCTGCCGGGCGACTTCCGCAACTGGAGCCATGACGACTGGATCGCCGCGCTGGACGCCATGATGCTGGGCCCCATCGACATGATCCGCCGGGTGGTGGACGGGATGATGGAGCGGCGCTTCGGGCGCATCGTGAACATCGTGTCGCGCAGCGTCAAGGCGCCGCATGCCGAGCTTGGCCTGTCCAATGGCGCGCGTTCGGGCCTGATCGGCTTCGTCAGCGGACTCGCGCGGCAGACCGTGCGCCACAACGTCACCATCAACAACCTGCTGCCCGGCGCCTTCGCCACGGATGCGCAGGTCAGGCACATACAAGGCATGCTGGATCAGTCCGGCGGCAAGAGCTTCGAGCAGCTCTGGGACGAGCGCGGACGCGCGAATCCAGCCGGCCGCTACGGCCAGCCCGAGGAGCTGGGCGCGCTATGCGCCTATGTCTGTTCCGCGCAGGCCGGCTACATGACGGCGCAGAACATCCTGATCGACGGCGGCGGCTACCCCGGGACCTACTGAAGTCCGGCGCCCGGCGGGCGCAAGCTGGACGCGGGCAGGCGGAACAGGCAACATTGGGGCCGATCCAGCCGAGGAAACCCATGGACCAGACGGACATCAAGATACTGGCCTTGCTGCAGAAGGACGCCACCTGTTCAGTCGCCGAGATCGCCGAGCAGGTGCACCTGTCCGTCACACCCTGCTGGCGCCGCATCCAGAAGCTGAAGGATGACGGCGTCATCGCCCGCAATGCCATCTTGCTGGATCCCTGCGCGCTGGGCCTGAACCTGACGGTCTTCGTGTCCATCAAGACCAGCCAGCACAACGAGAAATGGACCCAGAGCCTGATCAACGCCGTGATGGCCCTGCCCAACGTGGTGGAGTTCCACCGCATGGCGGGTGACGTCGATTATCTGCTCAAGGTCGTAGTCGAGGACATGGCGGCCTACGACCGCTTCTACCGCCGCCTGATCGGCGCCGTGGATCTGCTGGATGTCAGCGCCAGCTTCTCGATGGAAGTCATCAAAAGCACCACCGAATTGCCGCTGGACGCGGTGTAGGCGGGCGCGCGCAATTTTTTTTCCATGGCGGGGGCTGCCGGGGATGCAAATTCCATTCGGCCCGCCGGCCGGCCTCCATCACGCAATTCTTTTGCGCGGGCTACGGCGTAGGATATCCCCACTCCCATTATGGGATGAATCGGGATATCAGAGGACCCTATGTCGTTGGCAGTACCCGCCGGCTGCGCCGGTACGGAAACTTCGCGGCGCGCGCTTTCGGTGGATGACCTGCTGGTCGGCTGGAACGGCGTCGACGATCTGTGGGTGTTCGCCTATGGATCCCTGATATGGCACCCCGGCTTCACCTGGCGCGAGCGCCGGCTGGCGACGGTGCGCGGCTACCACCGGTCCCTGTGTCTGTGGTCGCACGATCATCGCGGTTCGCCCGACAATCCCGGCCTGGTGTTCGGCCTGGACCGCGGCGGCTGCTGCCGCGGCGTGGCTTTCCAGATCGCCGCCTGCGACGTGCCCGCGGTATTCCAGGCGCTATGGCGCCGCGAGATGATCACGGGCGCGTACTCGCCGCGCTGGCTCACCTGCCATACCGAAGCCGCGCCGGTGCGCGGGCTGGTGTTCCTGTTGAACCGGGCTTGCCAGGAGTACGCGGCAGGCCTCAGCGACGATCGTCTGCTGGCGTCGGTGCGCAATGCCGTCGGCCATTCGGGGCCTTGCCTGGACTATGTCGTGGAGACCGAGCGTGCGCTGCGTGCGCACGGCATCGACGACTGGCGCTTGGGCGATCTGGTGCGCAGGCTGGGCCAGGCCTTCTGAGGCCTGCGAGCGCTTCAGAAGCTCCAGCGGCCGAACATGAACAGCACGTTGCCCGCGCCGGCGGAACCCGGGATGTAGGTCGCGTATAGCATCGCGTCCTTGTAGCCCGCGCTCACCAGCGGCAGGATGCCCGGAAACGGCACGTAGCTCATGATGTCGTGGCGCGCCGTCAGGAAGACGGTATAGCCCGCGCCCAGGCGAAAGTTCTCGCTGACCCGCCCGATCTTCAGGAAGCCGTAGCCGGCGATCGGTTCGACCTTGCTATGCGAATCGAGAAAGGCCATGGCGTACAGGCCCTGCCAGTCGCCGTCTTCGTCGTAGATGCTGCGGCCGTAGCCGCCGCCCCAGGCCAGCTCGTTGAAGCTGTCGATCTTCTCTTTGCTGTAGGTGGCCCGGTTGTGCCACGAGTAGCCGGTGAAGTACAGGTCGTTGCCGCCCTCGTTCCAGATCTGGTCAAGGCGGTTGCAGGCCGACTGGGCCCATGAGGGCATGCTGTCACAGGCTTGGGCGGTGGCGGCGAAGGTGGCGAGCAGCAGGCAAAGCATTGCCGCCCGGAATCTTGCAGTCATTGTGGATGCAGAAAGGGTAGAGATGACAATTCCATTACTGTAATGGAACGATCGTTATCTACCCTGTCAGCTAGCTGTCAACCGGGCGCCGCCAGAGGGAAGCCGATTTTCTTGACCGTTGTATCCGGGCTACAGCAGGAAAATCGTCGCCAGGCCCAGAAAGATGAAGAACCCCAACGAATCGGTGGCAAAGGTCAGGAGCACTGACGAGCCCATCGCCGGATCCTTGCCGAAGCGGGCGCGCACCATCGGCACCAGCACGCCCACCGACGCGCCGACCAGCATATTGCAGATCATGGCGGCCATCATCACCAGCGCGATGGACAGCGAATGCGAAATCGCCCAGGCGAACAATGCGGCGACCAGGCTGCCGCACAGCCCCACCATCAGGGTGACGAGGAGTTCGCGCTTGACCAGCTGCCACAGGTTGCGGCCCGTGATCCGGCCCATGGCCAAGGCCCGGATGATCAGGGTCATGGTCTGGTTGCCGGAGTTGCCGCCGATGCCGGCCACGATGGACATCAGGAACGCCAGGATGACGATCTGGCTGACCGTGCCCTCGAACTGGGAGGCCACGAAGGACGCCGTGGCGGCGGTACAGAGGTTGAACAGCAGCCAGGGGGCGCGGTTGCGCAGGGCCGTGGCGACGGGCGCAAAAATGTCTTCTTCCTGCAGGCCGGCGCGCGACAGCGCCTGTTCCTGGGAGTCTTCGCGCATCACGTCCACCACGTCGGCAATGGTGACCCGGCCAATCAGGCGGCCCTGGTCGTCCATGACCGGCGCGGAGACCAGGTCGTAGCGTTCGAAGGCGCCGGCGGCATCGGCGTCGGAATCCAGCGGGTTGAGCGCCAGGAAATCCGAGTTCATGACCGCGCTCACTTCGGTTTCGGGCTCGCTGACCAGCAGCTTGGACAGGGGCAGGATGCCTTGCAGCTTGTCCTGGCGGTCCACCACGAAGATCTGGTCGGTGTGGTCGGGTAGTTCGTGCAGCCGGCGCAGATAGCGCAGCACCACTTCCAGCGTCACGTCCTCGCGCACCCGGACCATCTCGAAGTCCATGATCGCGCCCACGCTGTCTTCCGGATAGCCCATGGCTTCCAGCAGCTGCGCGCGTTCCTCTTCGGTCAGGCCTTTCTGGACTTCGGCCACCACGTCGGGCGGCAGGTCGGGCGCCAGGTCGGCCAGCTCGTCGGCGTCCATGTTGCCGGTGGCGGCAACCAGGTCCTGGCGGTCCATCGCCTCGATCAGCGATTCCCGCACCCAGTCTTCGACTTCCAGCAGCACGTCCGCGTCGTGCTCGGGGCTGACCAGTTTCCAGATGGCCTGCCGTTCGTCCTTGGGCAGCGATTCCAGGATGAAGGCGATGTCGGCCGGATGCAGGCCGTCCAGCAGGGTCTTGAGTTCGGCTTCGTGCTGGCGGTGCACCAGGTCCTCGACCAGCGAGGCCTTGGAATCGCCTTCTTCCTGGCGATGCACCAGGTCGGCGACCAGTTGTTGGCGGCGCAGGCGTTCCTGCACTTCCGCCAGCGCGTGTTGGGCGTCTTCCGGGTCGAGGCGGCGGGGCGTCGCGGGCGGTTTCTGCGCGGCGGCGGACTGCGTCATGCGTTACGGCTCAAAGAGTAGGAAGGGGACGGCGCCGGCGGGCTTCGTCGGTGGCGACGTAGGTCAGCGTGGCCTCGGTGACCTTGACGATCTCGGCGTCCAGCCGCTGACGCTCCGCGTAGACCTCGACGGACACCGTGACCGAGGTCGTGCCGGTCTTGGTGATGGCTGCGTAGAAACTGAGCAAATCGCCCACGAACACCGGCTCTTTGAACTGGAAGGCATTGACCGCGACGGTGGCCACGCGCCCGGCGGCGCGGCGCGCGGCGGGGATCGATCCGGCGATGTCGACCTGGGACATGATCCAGCCGCCAAAGACGTCCCCGTGGATATTCGCGTCCGCCGGCATCGGCATGACGCGCAACACCGCATCGCGATCGGCGGGCAAAGTCGTAAACGGGGTTTTGGTGCTGGAGGTCATGCGGCCGACTCCACTGCTAGGGAACCAGCCGATTATGCAGGAAAAACGCGACAGCGGCGTGCATGCGCAAAGCCCGCCGCGCCTCTGGGCGCGGCGGGCCGGGGATCAGGACGCCAGCTTGACGATGCCGTAGCCGCCGACCAACAGCCAGAGGTACAGGATCAGGCCCAGCGCCATCACCCGGGGACCGGCCTTGCGGATCTGGGCGAAGCGGGTTTCGATGCCCAGCGCGGTCATGGCCATGGTCAGGGCGAAGACGTCCAGGCGGCGGATGGCGGCCACCGCGTCGGCGGGGATGATGTTCAGCGAATTGATGATGGCCAGCACCAGGAAGCCCACCGCGAACCAGGGGATCGGCAGCTTGCCGCCTTTGCCCTGGCCGCCGGCATGCGAGGCTGCGCTGCGCAGATACATGCCCAGGATCAGCAGGACCGGCACCAGCAGGGCCACGCGGGTCATCTTCACGATGGTGGCGACTTCGGTGGTGGCGGGGTCGACGTTGCTGGCCGCGCCGACGACCTGGGCCACTTCATGGATGGTGCCGCCGATATAGATGCCCAGGGCCTGGGTGTCGAAGTTCAGCCAGCCCGCGTGGTAGAGCACCGGGTACAGGAACATGGACAGGGTGCCGAACAGCACCACGGTGGCCACGGCCACGGCGCTCTTGTGGGGAGCGGCCCGCAATGTGGGTTCGAAGGCCAGCACGGCGGCGGCGCCGCAGATGGCGCTGCCGGCGGCCGTCAGCATGGCGGTGTCGCGGTCCAGGCCCAACAGACGCTGGCCCACCACCGTGCCGAGCACCAGGGTGCCCACCACCACCGCCACCGAGACCGCCAGCCCGGGCAGGCCCACGGCGGCGATCTGCTGGATGCTGATGTTCAGGCCGTAGAAGGCCACGGCGATGCGCAGCAGGCGCCGCGCGGTGAAATTCACGCCCGCGCTCCAGTCGGCGGGCATGGTGCCGCGCAGGAAGTTGCCGTAGAGCATGCCGCAGACAATGCCCACGACCAGCGGCGAGAAACCCAGCTGGCGGATGGCGGGCAGGTCCGCGAGCTGCATCACCGCGGCGGCCATCAGGCCGACGAACAGCACGCCGTTGAGCTTGTCGCGCCAGGGTGTGGCGGCGGGAGACGCCGTCGGCGTGGCGGGGAGGGGGACGGCGGTGCTGGTAGATGTACTCATGGCTGGCCTTTTGGGGGAGGCATATCTAAATAACTTCCCGAAATATTAATTTCCCGCCTACTATTTGAAAAATCTTTATTTCAGATATGTAATATCAGGAATTCTGATATTTAGGCGATCATGACTCCCGATCAGCTGCTTACCTTCGCCAGCGTGGCCGATGCCGGCAATATCAGCCGCGCCGCGCAGCTGCTGAACCTGTCCCAGCCCGCCGTCTCCGGCCAGCTACGGATGTTGCAGGAATGGTTCGGCGAACCCCTGTACCGCCGCAGCGGCCACGGCATCGCGCTGACCGAAGCCGGTGAGCGCCTGGCCGAGCAGGCACGCCAGTTGCGCCAGGTGTACCGGCAGGCGCAGGCGGTGCGCGAATCCTGGCGCGGACTGGAAACCGGCGATCTGCGCCTGGGCGCCAGCACCACCCCCGCCAGCTATCTGCTGCCCAGCCTGGTGGCCGATTTCCGCCATGCCTTTCCGGCGGTCAGCCTGCATCTGTCCGATGGCAACACGCGTGAGATCGTCGAGCGCCTGCCGGCCCTGGATCTGGCGTTCATCGAAGGCGACGTGCCTACGGGCTTGCCCGCGGACACGGCCGTGCATGCCTGGCGCCAGGACGAAGTGGTGGCGGTGGTGCGCGCGGACCACGCGCTGGCGGGAAAAGGGGCGGTGACGCTGCGCGACCTGGCGGCGTCAGCGCTGATCATGCGCGAGCCCGGTTCGGGCGTGCGCCGGCTGGTGGAGCGCGCTTTCGCGGACGCCGGCCTGGCGCCGTCGGTGGGCCTGGAGCTGGCTGGCGTGGAGGGGGTGAAGCAGGCGGTGCGGGCCGGACTGGGCGTGGGCTTCGTGTCGGTCATGTCGATGCGGCACGAGGATGGCGCCCTGGCGGCCTTGCGCCTCTTGCCCAGGCCGCTGACGCGGACCCTGAGCATCCTGGTGCCGCATGCCGACGCCGCCGCCCGCGCCGCCGAGCGCTTCCTGGCGATGTGCCTGGCGGTCGGGATGGCGGACGGCGTTTGAGGGTCAGACCTTGGCCAGGCGCTTGAGCGCCAGCTGGACCCAGTAGGTGCCGCCCAGCGGCAGCAGTTCGTCGTTGAAGTCGTAGCTGCCGTTATGCAGCATGCAGGGGCCCAGACCGTGGCCGCTGTCGCGATGGTCGCCGGTGCCGTTGCCGATCCAGACATAACAGCCCGGCAGTTCCTGCAGCATGAAGGCGAAGTCTTCCGCGCCCATGGTGGGTTGCACGTGGTCGTTGACGTTGGCCTCGCCCACGATGTCGCGCAGCACGTCGGCGCAGAACGCGGCTTCCTCGGCGTGGTTGATGGTGGGCGGATAGTTGCGCTGGAACGTGAATTCGACTTCGCAGTCCATCGCCGCGCAGGTGTGGCGCGCGATCTCTTCCATACGGCGTTCGATCAGGTCCAGCACGTCCAGCGTGAAGGTGCGCACGGTGCCGCGCAATTCGGCGTGGTTGGGCACGACGTTGTCGGCGCTACCGGCGTGGATCTGCGTGATGCTGAGCACGGCCGCATCCAGCGGATTGCGGTTGCGCGTGATGATGGTCTGCAGCGATTGCGCCAGTTGCACGGCCGCCATGACCGGATCGATGCCCAGGTTGGGCATGCCGGCGTGCGTGCCCTTGCCCTTCACGATGATGGAGAACTCGTTGCTGGAGGCCATGATGGGACCGGCGGTCAGGCCGAACTGGCCGGGCTTCATGCCGGGCCAGTTGTGCATGCCGAACACCGCTTCCATGGGAAAGCGTTTGAACAGGCCGTCGTCGATCATGCGCTTGGCGCCGCCGCCGCCTTCTTCCGCAGGCTGGAAGATCACGTAGACCGTGCCGGCGTAATCGCGGTGCTGCGACAGGTATTGCGCGGCCGCCAGCAGCATGGCCGTGTGGCCGTCGTGGCCGCAGGCGTGCATCTTGCCGGCGTTGGTGCTGGCGTGCGCGAAGGTGTTGACCTCCTGCATGGGCAGCGCGTCCATGTCGGCGCGCAGGCCCACGGCGCGGTCGCCCGGCAGATTGCCGCGGATGATGCCGACCACGCCGGTGCCGCCTAGGCCGCGGTCGATTTCAATGCCCCATTCCTCGAGTTTCGCCGCCACCACGTCGGCGGTGCGGAACTCTTCGAAAGCCAGTTCGGGATGCGCGTGGATGTCGCGGCGGATCTTGGAAATGTCGTGATGCCACGCGACGATGGGTTCGAGCAGTTTCATGGAGCTCTCGGGCGAAAAAAGGGAACGCAACAAGGGTATCATCAATCAAAAACCAATTTAATGGAGACAAATACCATGACGCGTCCGTGGCTTGCCCATTATCCGCAGGGGGTTCCGGCGGAGATATCCACAGAGGGTTATGCCTCCCTGACTGACTTGCTGGATCGGGCCTGCAAGCAGTACGCCTCGCGCATCGCCTGCACCGCGATGGGCAGCAACATTACCTATGCGCAGCTCGACGCCCATGCGCAAGCGTTCGCCGGCTGGCTGCAAAGCATGGGCCTGGCCAAGGGCGAGCGGGTGGCATTGATGATGCCGAACGTGCCTGCCTATCTGGTCAGCATGCTGGGCACGCTGCGCGCGGGTCTGGTCGTGGTGAACGTGAATCCGCTTTACACCGCTGAAGAGCTGCAGCGACAGCTGCAGGACAGCGGCGCGTCGGCCATCGTCATCCTGGAAAATTTCGCGCACACCTTGCAGCGCGTCACGGACCGCGGACAGCTCAAGCACATCATCGTGACCGGCCCCGGCGATCTGCTCGGCGGGCTGAAGGCGCCGCTGGTGAATCTGGCTGCGCGCTACGTCAAGAAGATCGTGCCCGCATGGCAGATCGATGGCGCCCGCATGCTGCCCGACGTGCTGCGCGACGGCGCGCGCCAGCGCTTTGCGCCGCCGCCGCTGTCGATGGACGACGTGGCGGTGCTGCAATACACCGGCGGCACCACCGGCGTGCCCAAGGGCGCGATGCTGTCGCATCGCAATCTGGTGGCCAATGTGCTGCAGACGGAAGCGGTGGCCCAGCCCGTGGTGCATGACCTCGCGGACCAGCAGCTCACCATCATCAGCGCGCTGCCGCTCTACCACGTGTTCGCGATGACCGTGTGCGGGCTGTATGGGCTGCATGCCGGCATGCGCAACGTGCTTATCATCAACCCGCGCGACCAGCCTTCGCTCATCAACGCGTGGCGCAAGGTGCCGATCAATGTGTTCCCCGGCGTTAATACGCTGTTTAACGCACTGGCGCACAACGACGACTTCGCCCGCCTGGACTTTTCTGCCTTGCGGCTGACCTTGGGCGGCGGCATGGCGGTGCAGCAGCAGGTCGCCGAACGTTGGCTGAAGATTACGGGCAGGCCGCTGATAGAAGGCTATGGCCTGTCGGAAACCTCGCCGGTGGCGACCGTGAATCCCACCAACGCGACCGCGTACTCCGGCTCCATCGGCCTGCCGCTGCCGTCCACCGACGTGGCCATCCTGGACGACGAAGGCCATGAAGTGCCGCTGGGCGAGCGTGGCGAAGTGGGTATCCGCGGGCCGCAGGTCATGCTGGGATACTGGCAGAAGCCCGAGGAAACCCGCCACTCCATGACCGCCGACGGCTACTTCCGCACCGGCGACATCGGCATCATGGATGAGCAGGGCTATACCCGCATCGTCGATCGCAAGAAAGACATGATCGCGGTGTCGGGCTTCAAGGTCTATCCGAACGAGGTCGAGGCCGCAGTGGCGCAGCACCCCGGCGTGCTGGAATGCGCGGCGATCGGCGTGCCGGACGAGCACTCGGGCGAGGCCGTCAAGGTATTCGTGGTGCGGCGGGACCCGACGCTGACCGAGGCGCAGATCCAGGATTGGTGCCGCGAAAAGCTCACGGGCTACAAGCGTCCACGCTACGTGGAATTCCGCGACGAGCTGCCCAAGAGCAACGTGGGCAAGATACTGCGCCGGGAGCTGCGTCCCGATGCGGTTGCGGGCGCACCCACGGGCACCGCGGCGTAAGGGCCGTCAGTCCTTTTTGTCCAGGTGCGGCGCGATCATTTCGTGCAAGGCGCGCTCGATGGCCTTGTTGCCGGCCACGACGCGTCCGCCGATGGGCCAGGGATCCTGCCGGTGCATGTCCGAACACGCGCCGCCCGCTTCGCGCAGGATCAGCGTGCCGGCGGCCACGTCCCAGGGCGCCAGGCCCATTTCCCAATAGCCGTCATAGCGGCCGCAGGCGGTCCATGCCAGGTCCAACGCGGCCGCGCCCATGCGGCGCACACCGCGGGCGCGGTTGATGGCGTCGTGCAGCATGGGCATATATTGCGCGGCGAATGAAAAGTCGCGGAACGGAAACCCGGTGGCCAGAACGGCGTCTTCGATGGTCGGCGTGCGCGAACACTTGATGCGCCGGCCGTTGAGCCAGGCGCCCAGGCCGTGGACCGCGGTAAAGAGTTCCTCGCGGCAGGGGTCGTACACCACGCCGACCACAGGCGTGTCCTCGGCCAGCGTTTCGGTGGCTGATATGGCGGTGCCGGCGTGCGCGATCAGCGCGATCGACACCGCGTAATGCGGAATGTCGTGCAGGAAGTTGGTGGTGCCGTCCAGCGGATCGATATACCAGGTGGCGCTGCCCTGCGGCTTGCCGCCGGTCTCTTCGGCGACGATGCCGAATTTGGGCGTGCGCGCTTGCAGCTCCTGGATAATGGCAGCCTCCGCCTCGCGGTCCGCCTGGGACACGAGATCGTTGCGCGCCTTGCGGTCGATCACGAGATCCGCGCGGTGATGCGCGTAGGATTGCAGTATGGCCGCGCCGGCATGGGCCGCCGTGACTGCCGCGTCGATCGCGGCGCACAGGTCGATGGGCGAGGTCTGCGAGCGGGGCTGATCGTAGGTATCCATGAAACCAGTGTAAGCCCATGTATGCGTCAACTCCGTGGCTGCGCCCCTAAACCGCCGCGCCGCGTGTGGCGTCCGCCCAACGCAGCCGCATCCGATAATCCGCGCTGAGTCCCATTCTCCATTTCGTCCGCCGTCGCCGTTTCCATGTCCTCTAGCTATGCTCCCCTGATCCCCGCCAAGGCTGAGTTCGACGCCGACGGCCGGCTCGACAGTCCCGCTTATGGCGATGTCTACCATTCGCCATCGGGTGCGTTGGGCCAGGCGGAACACGTGTTCCTGCGAGGCAACGGCCTGCCCGAGCGTTGGCGTGGTCGCCGCGGTTTCACCGTTTGCGAAACGGGCTTCGGGTTGGGGCTGAACTTCCTGGCCCTCTGGAAAGCATGGCGCGACGATCCCCTGCGCAGCGCCGCGCTGCACGTGGTGTCGCTTGAAGGGCATCCCTTCGAACGCGAAGACCTGGCGGCTTTGCTGGCCCGCTACGCGCCCGAGTCCCTGGCCGGCCTGGGACGGCAGCTGGCAGAGCGATGGCCGGTCCTGTTGCCCGGATTGCATCGCCTGGAGTTCGAGGGCGGCGCCGTCACGCTGACGCTGGGCTTCGGCGATGCCCAGGTCCTGGCGCCCCGCCTGAACGCGAGCGTGGACGCATTCTTCCTGGACGGCTTCGCGCCGGAGCGCAATCCGCGGATGTGGGAGCTTTCCCTGCTGCGCGACCTGGCCAAGCTGGCCGCACCCGGCGCCACGCTGGCTACCTGGGCCTGCACCGGCGAATTGCGCCAGACCTTGCGGACGGCGGGTTTCGAGGCGCGGCGGGCGCCCGGCTACGGCGGCAAATGGCATATGACCGTGGCGGCTGCCATCGCGCCGGGCTGCGCGGCCCCGAGCGCCCCGGACGAGGATTCCCGCCACGCCGTGGTGGTGGGGGCGGGGCTGGCGGGCGCAGGCATTGCCCAAGCATTGGCCGCGCGCGGGTGGCGTGTGACGGTGCTCGACGCAGGCCTGGCGCAGGGCGCGCCATCGCATGCCGGGCATGTCGCGGCGGCTTTGACTCCGGTGGTGGCGCGCGATGACAACGCGCGGGCGCGTCTGTCGCGCGCGGGCAGTCTGCGCGCGTTGGCGCGATGGCAAAGCCTGCCCGAAGGCGCGGCGCCGCTGGTCTGCGGCACCGTGCAGTTGGAGCGCGACGAAGGCCGGTCCGCGGCGCTGGCCGGCACCCTGGAGACCTTGGCCTTTCCCGGGCACTGGGTGCGCCAGGTGAACCGCGACGAAGCCAGCGCCCTGGCCGGCCTGCCGCTGGCGCGGGGCGGGGTGTATTTCGGACAGGGCATGTTGCTGCAGCCTGGCAGGCTGATAGAGGCGCTGCTGGCGGCGGACGGCGTGACGGTCCTGCCCGGCAAGGTGGCCAGTGTCGACCGCAACGGCGCGGGCTGGAGCGTGCGCGATCTGGCCGGCGCCGAGCTGGCGCGCGCCGATACCGTCATCCTGGCCAATGCGTTCGGCGCGCGCGCCGTGCTGGCCGATAGCGGTCTGCTGGATCCCTTGCCCCGTGTGGCGCAGATGCATGCGCTCGCGGGCGAGGTAACGCTGGTGCCAGCCCGGGCACTGCACGGCGGTCCGCGCTGCATCGTCGGCGGCGAGGGCTATCTGCTGCCCGATGTGGGCACCGGTTGCGTGGCCGGCAGCACTTACGTGCATGGCGCGGCCGAAGTGCGGGTCGGCGCCGAAGGTCAGCGTGTCACCCTGGACAAGGCTGCGGGCCTGCTGGGCGGCGGCTTTCCGGACTTTGATTCCCTGGAGCCTGGCAGCCTGCCGGGTTGGGCCGGCTGGCGGGCCGTGCTGCCGGGGCGGCTGCCGGCCGTGGGCGAGCTTCCTCAGGCCCCGGGTCTGTGGCTGGCCGTCGGTTACGCGTCGCGCGGCCTTTCATGGTCGGCGCTGATGGGCGACCTGATCGCCGCGCGCCTGGCCGGCGAGCCGTCACCCCTGGAAACAGATCTGGCGCAACTTATTTCGCCACGTTGAAAAAAAGCCGGGAAGGGGGAACGGGGGCATCCCGCAGGTGGCGTAGAATGGCAGGAATTGCCAGGATTTGGCGCCAAATTGGCCTGAGTTGGCCGCGAACCTGGCGTTTTGGCGGGTCGAAGGCCGCTCCTTTTGGGGGCGCTGGCCGAAGGCTTTAGACCCCTTTTATGGATGAGTTCGCAATCCAAAAGAGGGACCGAGTTTATTTCAAAGCCCAAATCCGTCAAAATAGCGTCTTTTGATGGTTTTTGGCTTAAGCCGGGGGATGCTCTGTGCCGCCCAAGTTCGACTTTGCCCATACTACCCAGCTCGACAATGTCGAGCTGTTGACGTCCCGCCCCAGTCGCATCGATTTCGACGCGGGTGATGGGTTGCACCTGGTAGTCGAGGCGCATGCGCCTGGTGTTTTTCGCCTGCGCTGCGGCGAGGCGAATCACCTTAATGATGACAAGCCCGGCGCGCGTGCTCGCGCCGTGGCGGAAATGCTGCTCGCGCGCCAAGAGGCCGTGGGCGAAGCCGTTATCGCTCCGCGCGACGACGGGGAAGGCTGGCGGATCACCCAGGGCGACGTCTCCCTGGAAATCCTCTCCAACCCCGTGCGGGTCGCGATCTACCGCAACGACGAGCGGGTGTTCGAGTCCGAGGTCTCCGCGCATACGCCCGCATTCGGGCACAACGCGCTGGATCAGGCCGACGACGCCGTCTGGACGGCGGGCTTTACGCTGCAGTCCGATGAGCGCGTGTACGGACTGGGCGAAACTCCGGGCGACCTGAACCGCCGCGAAGAATCCGTGGTTTCCGACGATCCCGAGCACCGCGCCTTGCCTTTGGCATGGAGTCCGCGCGGCTGGGGCGTCTACGTCAACACGATGCGCCGCGTGGAGCACTCGGTGGGCGTGGCGCCCGCGGATTCCGCCTACGTGCTGACAGTGGACGACGTCGTGCTGGACGTGTTCCTGTTCGCCGGCGAACCCGGTGAAATCCTCAATCAGTACACCGCTCTGACCGGCCGCGCCGGCCAACCCTCGCTGTGGGCGATGGGAGCATGGCTGCAGCAGGCCCCGGGCGAGATGCCCACGGATACCGTGGCCCTGGTAGCCCGCATGCGCGAAAACCAGATTCCGGTGGATGCCGTGACGCTGGCGCAGCCGGCGGCCTGGGGCTTCCAGTCGGACAAGACGGTTTTCGAATGGAATGCCCAGCGCTTCCCTGACGCCAAGCAGATGCTGGCGCTGTTCCATAAGCACCATGTGCATGTCGCCGCTTCCGGCTTCCCCGGCGTGCTGAAGACCAGCCCGCTGTTCGAAGAACTTGAAGACCGTGGCTGGCTGCTGGCCAAGGACGATGGTTCGGCGCAGGTGTTCGACGGCAACGCCGCTACCTCGGGACAGCCCTACGGCCTGCTGGACCTGACCTACCGCGACATCTACAACCTGTGGGTGGAGCGCCATCGCCAACTGGTCGAAGACGGCCTGGACGCGCCCGCGTGCGACGCCCAGATCGCCATCCCTGACGGCGTCACCGCCCGCAACGGCGAAACCGGCCCCGCGCTGCGCAGCATGTATCCGCTGCTGGTGCGCCGCGCGCTGTTCGATGCGGTCGCTGGCCTGAAGGTCCCGCCGGAAGGCGTGGTGCCCAGCTCCGACCTGTTTCCCGCTGCCCAGCGTCTGCCGTGGCAGGTTGGGCCGCAAGCTGAAAACACCTGGGAAGGGCTGCGCCACACCCTGCGCACCGCCTTGTCGATCGGCGCCAGCGGCTTGCCCGTCCAGGTGCACGGCATCGGCTCGGCCGCGCGCGACCGCGCCAGCATGACGCCGGAACTGTATCTGCGTTGGCTGACCGCCGGCGTGTTCTCGTCGAACTTCGCCTTCCAGGGCGTGGACGGCCTGATGCCCTGGGACTTCGGCGAAGAAACCCTGGCGCACGCCAAGACCTGGATGCAGTGGCGCTATCGCCTGGTGCCTTATGTGCTGGGCGCCATCGAGGACTCGGCGCGCACCGGCCTGCCGGTGCAGCGGTCCATGGCCATGTCGTTCCCGAACGATCCCGTCTCGCATGATTGGGACTTGCAGTACCTGCTGGGCCCGGCCCTGCTGGTAGCGCCCATCACGGAACCGGGTAAGCAAGTGCGCGTCTACCTGCCCAAGGGCGAAGCCTGGTGGGACCTGAATACGGGGCACCGCTATGAAGGCGGCACCACCTGGACTATCGATTGCGAATTGGGCCAGTTCCCGGTGTTCGGCCGCGAAGGG
This sequence comes from Achromobacter sp. FW305-C-30-7, assembly GCF_058783105.1. NCBI lineage: Bacteria > Pseudomonadati > Pseudomonadota > Betaproteobacteria > Burkholderiales > Alcaligenaceae > Achromobacter > Achromobacter sp. FW305-C-30-7. The sequence continues at coordinate 49,712 of NZ_JBYSYI010000006.1, forward strand.
CACATGCTCTGTCTGGGGCCGGCGGCACAGCATACGGGCGAGTTCAACTCCGCCCGCATCCTGGACGAGGTCTGGATGTTCGGCATGCCGGTGCACAACCCGGTCGTCATGCGCAACAAGATCCGCGTGATGCAGATGCAGGGCTCCAGCTACATCAAGGGGCTGGAAGGCCTGCGCATTTCTCCGTCCGAGGGCCTGGAGGTCAAGCGCCGCGGCGCGGAAGTCCGCATCTCGCGCGCACGCTGAACCAACCGGCTGCGGCCGGTCCGGCAAAAACTGGGCAGTCAGGAAGGCTTTCCTTCCTGACTGCCCTTTCCGCGTTATGGCATGTGCTCCATAGGGACGCAACAAGGCGCGGGCGCAGGCTTTTATATTACTTGTAGTTATAAAAAATGAAAGAAACAGTCGTTCTCTGTAGAAGAGAAAAGATACAAAATCGCTTGCCATGATTCAGATCGAGAACCTATCCAAGACCTACGCCACGCCGCACGGAGAATTCCAGGCGCTGCGCGGCATCAACCTGCACATCCAGCAGGGCGAGGTCTTCGGCATCATCGGCCCCAGCGGGGCCGGCAAAAGCACGCTGGTCCAGTGCATCAACCTGCTGGAGCGGCCCAATGAAGGCTCGATCGCCATCGGCGGGCAGTCCCTGACCGGCCTGAGCGAAGCGCAGCTGCGCCAGCAGCGCCGCCGTATCGGCATGGTGTTCCAGGGCTTCAACCTGCTGTCGCGCCGCACGGTGTACGGCAACGTTGCGCTGCCGCTGGAAATCGCCGGCGTGGCCAAGGCCGAGATTCCTGCCCGCGTCGAGCGCCTGTTGGCGCTGGTGGGCCTGGAGCATCTGCGCGACCGCTATCCCAGCCAGATCAGCGGCGGCCAGAAGCAGCGCGTAGGCATTGCCCGCGCCCTGGCCAACAATCCTGACGTGCTGCTCAGCGACGAAGCCACGTCCGCGCTGGACCCGGAAACCACGCACAACATCCTGGCCCTGCTGCGCGACATCAACCGCAAGACCGGCGTGACCGTGGTCATGATCACGCACCAGATGGAAGTCGTGCGCGAGGTCTGCGACCGCGTGGCCGTGCTGTCGCAGGGCGAAGTGGTCGAAATGGGCAGCACGCGCGAAGTGTTCGCGCAGCCGCGCCACGAAGTGACTCGCGCCATGGTGTCGGCCGCCACCGCGTCCGACCTGACCGACGCCACGCTGGCGGCGGTCAAGGAACGCATCCAGGCGCTCGTAGCGGCCAAGCCGGGCCAGGCGGTGCGCCTGCTGCGCCTGTCGTTGACCGGCACCGACGCGTCGGGGTCCTTCCTGTCCGACCTGTACAAACAGTTCTCCCTGGACGTGGGCCTGATCCAGGCGCGCGTCGAAGACATCCAGGGCGTGGCTGTCGGCACGATGTTCGTGCTGGCCCAAGGCGCGCCCGCTTCGGTCAAGGACGCGATTGCCGCGCTGGCCGCCCGTGACATTACCGTTGAAGAAATAGCTCATGAGTCCGCAACTGATCGACCTGCTTATTACGTCGCTGCTTGACACCCTGTTGATGGTGGGTGTGGCCAGCGCCATCGCGGTGGTGGTCGGCATTCCGCTGGGCGTGATCCTGACGGTGACTGCCCGCGGCAACATGCTCGAGAACCAGTCCGTCAACCACGTGCTGGGGGCGGTGATCAATGCCACGCGTTCGGTGCCGTTCGTCATCTTGATGGTCGCGATCATTCCGTTCACGCGCCTGGTGGCCCAGACCTCCATCGGCACCACCGCCGCCATCGTGCCCTTGTCGGTCGCCGCGATTCCGTTCATGGCCCGCATCGCCGAAAACGCCATGCGTGAAGTCGACCCCGGCCTGATCACCGCCGCACGCGCCATGGGCGCATCGCCGATGCAGATCATCATGAAGGTGCTGCTGCCCGAGTCCTTGCCCGGCCTCATCGCCGCCACCGTCGTTACCGTCGTCAGCCTGATCGGCTACTCGGCCATGGCCGGCGCCATCGGCGGCGGCGGCCTGGGCGACCTGGCCATCCGCTACGGCTACCAACGCTTCCAATCCGACGTGATGGCCGCCGTGGTCATCGTGCTGATCGTCCTGGTCCAGGTGATCCAGAGCCTGGGCGACCGCTACGTGCGCCGCATCTCGCATCGCTGATCCCGCGCCCGCCGCACCATTTTCTTCTCACTTCCGACATTCGGGATATCGCAACATGAGCATCAAGGTTTTGAAGTCGCTGGCCGCGTTCGCACTCGGCGCCGCCGTTTTCGCCCAGCCCGCGCTGGCCCAGGACAAGCCGCTGAAGATCGGCGTGACCGCCGGCCCGCACGCCCAGATCTTTGATGTGGTGAAGCAGGAAGCCGCCAAGCAGGGCCTGAACATCCAGGTCATCGAATTCACCGATTACGTGCAGCCCAACGTCGCGCTGTCCGCGGGCGACCTCGACGCCAACAGCTATCAGCATCAGCCTTACCTGGACAATGCCAATGCGGACCGCGGCTACAAGCTGGTCAGCATCGCCAAGACGGTCATCTTCCCCATCGGCATCTACAGCAAGAAGATCAAGTCGCTGTCCGAGCTGAAGGAAGGCGCGCGCATCGCGCTGCCGAACGACCCGACCAACGGCGGCCGCGCCCTGTTGCTGCTGCAGGCCAATGGCCTGATCAAGCTGCGTCCCGACGTGGGCCTGAAGGCGACCCCGATCGACGTGGTCGAGAACCCCAAGAAGCTGCGTTTCATCGAACTGGACGCTGCTCAGCTGCCGCGCTCGCTGGACGACACCGATGCCTCGGCCGTGAACACCAACTTCGCGCTGGAAGCGGGTCTCAACCCCGCCAAGGATGCCATCGCCCAGGAATCGCCCGACTCGCCTTACGCCAACGTGCTGGTCGTGCGTGAAAAGGACAAGGACCGTCCCGAGTTCGCCAAGCTGATCAGCATCTACCACAGCCCGGCCGTGAAGCAGTTCATCGAGACCAAGTACAAGGGCGCCGTGGTGGCCGCCTGGTAAGTCCAAGCGCCTGCCCGAAGTTCCCAGAACGGCCGCCGCGAGCGGCCGTTTTCATTGTGGGCTGGGGGCCTTGTGCAGGGCTGTTGCGTCGAATTTTGACAAACCGCCCCAAATCGGCCATAATTTCTGGCTTCGGTCGGGTTGTTAGCTCAGTCGGTAGAGCAGCGGACTTTTAATCCGTTGGTCGCGAGTTCGAGTCTCGCACAACCCACCACCCCAATTCCCGCAGTACGCAGCAGCGCCGTCCAAGCATTGCTGACCAAGAAGAAACGCCGCTATCTCTAGCGGCGTTTTTCGTTGGTGGCTGGGTTATTGAACCAGTTGGGGCAGGAGTGGCCGAAAGCGGCGCGTGTCGCGATCGGTCCCCCTGCAATTCTCCTACGTCGGTGCCGCGAACGCGATGAGAGCAGGCTCCGCCATGGGCACAGGCCGCGCGGTGACGGACGATGCGGTCTTGAACACTTCGACCGCCTGCAGCAGATCCCGCGCCTGTTCCGCCATCGAAAGCGCCGCCGCTGCGGATTCCTCGACCAAGGCCGCATTCTGCTGCGTCACGGAATCCAGCTGGGCGATGGCCACGTTGACCTGTTCGATGCCGATGGCCTGTTCGCGCGAGGCTGTCGCGATCTCTCCGGTTATTGTCTTCATGCGCATGACCGACGTGACGACGTCCTCCATGTCTTGGCCTGCCCGTACGGCGAGGTCCCGGCCCGCCTGGACCACGGAAGTCGAGGTCTCGATCAGATCCTTGATTTCCCTGGCGGAGGTGGCGCTGCGCTGGGCCAGCGCGCGGACTTCGCCGGCCACCACGGCGAAGCCCCGACCCTGGTCCCCGGCTCTTGCGGCTTCCACTGCCGCGTTCAGCGCAAGTATGTTCGTCTGAAAGGCGATGCTCTCGATCAGCGACACGATCTGCCCGACCTTTTCGGAATTGGTGGAGATCTCTGTCATGGCCGCCAGCATTTCGGATACGACCCCGCCCGCTTTCTCCGCAGCCCTGGCGCCTTCGGAGGCCAGTTCGTCGCCGCTGGCCGCATTGTCCTGATTCAGCCGCACGGTGGACGTCAGCTGTTCGATGCTGGCCGCGGTCTCTTCCAATGACGCTGCCTGCTCTTCAGTGCGGTGCGACAGGTCGGCATTGCCTTGGGCAATCTGACCTGCCGCCGTCGAGATGGACGCGGCGGAAGATTTGATCGCATCGACGATTCTGGACAGGCGCGATCGCATGGTTTCCAGCCCGTGCATCAGGCTGTGGTCATAGCGGGGATCGAGCTGCAGCCGGCTGCTCAGATCGCCATCGGCGATGTTCACCGCCAGAAGCTGCGCATCGCCAGGATCGCCACCCAATTGGCGCAGGATGCTGCGCGCCGTGAGACAGGCTGCAGCCACGCCAAGCAACAGCGCGACCACGACGGTTATTCCCACCGCCCACTGCAATTGGTTCGCGAGGGTCCGGGTATCCGCCGCACGCGCGTCATTGATCTGCGTCTCGAGCGCGGCGAGCGTGGACAGTGTCTCTTGGAGCACGCGCTGCTTGGGCCGCAATTCATCCTCCAATAGGTGCTGCGCGGCCTGCCGGTCACCGTTCATGCCTTCTTCCTGCACGCGAACGAACAGTGAGCGCATGTCTTGTTGTGCGGCCCCAGCGGCGGCGAACAGGCGTGATTCCTCGCTGGTGGTATTGGAACGGCTCGAGAACATGCCGCCCAGCCGATTTCGCGATTCGTTGTAGAGCTTCTCGGCTTCATTCGCCCGCAGCACTTCGGCCTGCAGCACTTTCGGATCTGTGAGGACCAGGATGTTGCGGATCGCGATGGCCTGTTCCTGGACCTGGTAGCGCATATCGATGGCCAGACGCCGCTGTTCATTGTTGATGGCGGTGATCTGGTAGACATCCTGCTCCAACGCCCGGATGCCGAACGTGCCCAGCACGCCAGACACCAACAGCGCCACCATGATCATTGCAAAGCCCATGGCGAGGCGGGTACGCATCTTCAGGTTTGACGGTTTCATTGCTCTTTCGCTTTCAAAGTGGAATTTCTGTATTCGGCTTACTCCGTCCGGACTATACGGATGGGCTGCACGCAGAAAAAGACAGAAATTTTTTTCCACCAAGTACTTTTTTCTATCTTGTGAAAGACCGAGGACCGATGCGTGCGGCGCGTTCTCGCCGCTGTGCGAAAGCGCTCAAGCGTCTTCGGATTGCGTAATGACGCAGTTGCGGCCAGAGGCCTTGGCGCGATAGAGCAACTCGTCTGCTTGCTTCAGCAGGGCATCGATATCGTGGATTTCATCCGCCGGCGCGCAGACCACGCCAAAACTGCTGGTGATGGACTCTATGGTCTTGCCGTCCAGCGGTACCGACAGACGCTCGACGCGGCGGCGCATGCTCTGCGCCATTGCGCTGGCCTGCGCGGTGCTGCGGACCGTGCACAGCACGGCGAATTCCTCACCGCCGATGCGCGCCACGATGTCCGAGCGGCGCCATGTCTGGTGGCAGGCCTGCGCCACGGCCACCAGCACGTTGTCGCCGCCGGCGTGGCCGTAGGAATCGTTGATCCGCTTGAAATGGTCGATGTCGAAGACGATCAGCGTCAGCATCTGTCCTGGCTCATCCAGGCTGGCGCACAAGGCTTCGGCGCGCGCATGAAACGCGCGCCGGTTGAGCAATCCAGTGAGGAAGTCTGTCTCCGCCAACGCGGCCAGGTCGGCGATGAGCCGCTCGCGCTCATGCTCCGTGCGGGACTTGGCGATGGCGTTGTCCTTCAATTTCTGGATGGCATCGAACAGGCCGCGGACCTCCTTGCGATAGCCGGCGGCAGAGATCGGCGCGGGGGCGTTGTCGTTGAGTGAGTTGATGATCTCGGTGGCCACGACGAATGGGCGTATCAGACGCCAGCGGAACTTGGTGAATCCCCAGGTGGCGGCCAGCAGCAGCACGATCGCGACCGTCGTGGTGGTGACCAGTTCCGTCAGCGCATTGACGCGTTGGCGTTCCAGCAGCTTTTGCAATACGTTCAGCACTTCATCGCGGAAGTCGAGAATGGATTGCATCAGGGGAACGTAACGCTCCTGCATGCCAGCCTCGTGAGGCGGCGAGTGGGCCAATGCAGGCGGCGCGTGGCGCAGCGCTGCGATGTACTCCAGGCCCGCGCCAAAGTACTCGTATTGAACCCGCGGATACGCTCGGGTTTCAAGGTCCGCATGGGTGGAAAGCTGTACTTCGAGCAGCGCGCGCAATTGGGCGACGCGGCCCAGTTGTTGCTCGATACGCTGCGTTTCCTCGTCGCTTAAAGGGCGGCGCTGAACCTGTGCAGGCATGAAGGCGGAACCAAGCAGGCCGGCCTGCTCGCGCAGGCCCGCCGCCAGCAAGGCAATGGTCATGAGGCCGGGGCTTTCTACTTCATGGCGGATCACAACGGCGGAGTTGTCGAGCGCGGTTTCCTCAAGCGCGGGAATGAGCCCGGCCATGATCACCACCACGTCGTTGAGCTCCTCGGCACTGATCAGCGTACGTCGCCTGGCAATGAGCCGATCTGCCAGGGCGCGGTGTTGGACCAGGGTTCGCGCGATATGCTGGATGGTGCCTTGCGCGTCCCTGCAGCCGTCGCAGTTGCGAGTCTGGTGCAGCGCCAGCAGCTCGGCGATTCTGCTGTCGCTGGCGCTGCGCGCGAGCTGCAACTCCTGCTGCCTGGCCTCGGATACGGGCTGGCCTTCTATCAGTGCGGCATTCATCGACCCGCGCTCCATCAGGACGGCAGCCATCGCGTCCAGCGTGCCCTGGACGACGCACAGGCTCGACCTGGCATCGCGCGCCGCCGTATGGGCGTGCCAGCTATGGGTCAGTTGGATGCCGATCAGCGCACTGACCGGGATCAGAACGCCGATGACATATGCCACCGTGTAGCGATTCAGGGATTTCAAAAGAACAGTGAAGACGAAGAGATTTCAACGTGCGGAAGGCGTCGGAAAGGAGGCGCTGCGTCGCGTACGCTTTATTCCTTTGCCCCGAGCGTGTCTTGCAGTATGACCTTGTTGAGCGCCAGGATGGCGATCAAGCGCTCTAGGCGATTGCACTCGTTCTCGAGTCTGTTCAACAGTTTCAGTTCGTAGGACGCCAGCCCGTCGTAGTGCACTTTCCATGCGTGGAAAGTGGCTTCGCTCACGCCCATGCGCGTGCAGATATCGGATATCGGCGTGCCTAGCGTTGCCTGCCTCAACGCGTGCCTGATCTGTTCTTCCGTAAAGCCCGACCGGTCCATGTGATGCACCTCCGTATCTTGAGATGAAGCCAACACCTGCCGCGGGGACGGAAGCGTCGGCGCAATCCTTTCGGTTTTCTGTGTCAAGCCGCCTGCAAGCCGCGCAGCGCCTGCAGAACCGCCACCCGGGTCTGCCCCAGCACCATGCCGTGCCAGTTTTCCTCGTTGCAATAAAACGCTTCCAGTGTGGTTTGCAGGATGGTTCTTCGTAGCTCCTGGGAGGCCTCGGGATGCGCGTGCAGCCAGTTCCGGCCGCATAGCGCATGCACCATTGCGTCGAAGCGCACCGCCCCGAACACGATGGCCATCGAGGTCGGCAAGGACAACGGGCAGGCTTGATAGATCAGATCGGCGAGCTGGCCGGAGATATCGACTGACACCGAGTTGCCCTGGTAGGGGACGGTAATGTCGCTGCCCCACCATTGGCGCGCGCGCGATACCTCGGCATCGTCGTGGCGGCCGGCATAGAGCTTTTCGCCATGGCCGCGAGGCCCCCAACCGGTATGCACGTCGATCCAGCCGATATGGGTGCGTGTGCGCGCATGCTCGTGCAGGATTCGGCGCAGGTTCAATAGCGATGCCGCGGGGCGGTCGCCTCCGTAGAACAGGCCGTCGGCGTGCGTATACTGGCCACGCGAGACCGCCTGCGCGAAGGCGGACTGTCCGTGCTCGGCGATGAATTGAGCGATCTGTTGCTGGTTTGATGGCGTGGGAGGCCATTCATCAGGCAGCAGCAGGTCGTGTATCCGCGCATACTCAGGGTTCACGGGCAGCGGCCGCCCATCGAAGGGCAGCCCATTGCGGTTCAGGTCTATATTGCATTCGTCGGTGCGCGCGATCCACGAATAACCGTAAGGGTTGACCGCGTGCACCAGCAGCAAGGCCACGCCAGCCTCGCGTGCCCGGCTCAGCATGACGCTATCGTCCAGCAACGCCAGTTGGCAACCCGAACCGCAGAAACCTTCCACTCCCAATACGGCGGAAGTCATGATGAGCATACGGTCGGCATCGGGATCGCCGATGTAGGCGACATCCGTGGCCAGCGCCTCGCCTTCCCTACCGGCGTGGTCGATGCCATAGGAATGGAACGAATCGGCGAGCGGCCTGGCAGCCAGCGCAAAGCGCTCGCGCGCCTGGGCGTAGCTGCGGGAGAAGTAACTGGCGCTGGTTCGCATCAAGCCTCCTGCAGACCGGAGAGAGCTTGCAGCACGGCGACGCGGCTCTGGCCCAGAATCATGCCGTGCCAATCGGCGGCGTTGCAGTAGAACGCTTCCAGCGTGGCGTTCAGGATGGCGTCGCGCTTGGCGTCGTCGGCCCCAGGATGCGCAAGCAGCCAGTTGCGGCCGCGCAGCGCTTCGATCATGTCTTCAAAAGGCAGAGTGCCGAATTCCAGTGCCATCGGCGTGTGCTGGGCGTCGGGGCAGGTCTGGTAGATCAGGCCGGCCAACTGGCCGGTAATGTCCGCGGAAGCGGAGCTGCCTTCGTAGGGAACCGCGATATCGCTGCCCCACCATTGGCGCGCGCGCGCGACAGCGGCGGCATCGCGGCGTCCCGCGTATATTTTTTCGCCGTGCCCGCGCGGCCCCAAGCCTGTATGCACATCGATCCAGCCGATATGCTTGCTGCGGCTGCCGTGCTGCTGAAGGATATGGCGCAGGTTCAGCAGCGATGCCGTAAGGTGCGTGCCGCCGTAGAACAGGCCGTCGGCATGCGTGTACTGCCCGCGGGTCACGACCTGCGCGAACGCCGACCGGCCATGCTCGGCGATATAGGCATCGATCCGCGAGGCATTCGCAGCCGTGGCTGGCCATTCCGCAGGCAGCAGCAGGTCATGTATCCCCGCGTATCCGGGGTTCTGGGGCAGGGACCGTCCGTCGAAGGTCTGGTCGTTGCGGTTCAGGTCGACATTGTCTTCGTTCGTGCGCGCCAGCCAGGAAAACCCATACGGGTTGATGGCGTGCACGAGCAGCACGGCCACGCCGGCTCTGCGGGCGCGCTCCAGCATGGCGGCATCGTCCAGCAGGGCGAGTTGACAGCCCGAGCCGCAGAAGCCCTCCACGCCATGTGTGGCGGAGGTCATTATCAGCAGCCGTTCAGCGTCGGTCGGGCCGATCAGCGCGACGTCGGTCGCCAGGGCTTCGCCGTGGCGGCCGGCGGGTTCGATGACATAGGATTGAAACTGTGTGGCCAGGGGTTTGGCCGCCAGCACGAAACGATGGCGCGCTTCTTCGTAGCTGCGGGAAAAGTAGCTGGAACCGTGCTGCATTAGGCCTCCTGGCCGTCGATGTCGTCGTGGGTGCGGTCGTCAATCCAGAACAGCACCACCGTGGAGAGGGCTATGGCCACCATCAGGAACCACGCCGGCGCCATGGAATTTCCCGTCACGTGCAGCAGCCAGGTCACGAAGAACTGCGCAAAGCCGCCGAACACGGATATGCCCAATCCATACACGACGGACATGCCGGTCGTGCGCACGGCCTTGGGGAAGAGTTCGGGAAGCATCGTGAATGCAGGCGCCGACTGCAGGGCCACCAGCAGCGCGAACAGGGCGACGAGCAGCATCAGCCGCTCGGTGCTGGGCGCGGCCATCAGCCATTGGAAGCAGGGGAGCAGGACGATCAGGGTGGCGAGGCGCGACCAGAAGATCACGCGCTTGCGGCCGTAGCGGTCGGCCAGCATGCCGACGAACGGGGCAATCAGGAAGCCGACCGCGCCGAACACGACGCTGGCCGATAGCGTGGACGTGGCCGGCAAGCCCAGTTCCCGGTTGGCGTACGCCGGCATGTAGAAGCTGAGGATCTGCGTGCTGACCATGCCACCGATCAACAGCAGGATGCCCTTCAATATGGTGACCTTGTACTCGGCAAAGATGCGGCGCAACGGCTGGTGAGGGGTGGCACGGCGTAGTGCCGCAGGCTGGAATTTGCCGGAGTCCGGGGGCGAGCTCGTCAGTGTTTCCTCGAGGTTGCGGCGGATGTAGGCGCCGACGGGCACGGTCAGGATGCCGATGACGAACGGCACGCGCCAGCCCCAGGCGTGCATCTGCTCGGTGGTCAACCCCATGGTCAGCAGCGTCACGACCAGCGCCCCAAGCATCACGCCTAGCGACTGGCTGCCGAACTGCCAGCTGGAATAGAAGCCGCGCTTGCCGCGCGGCGCGTGTTCGACCAGCAGGGTGGTAGAGGCTCCGACCTCGCCGCCGGCGGCGAAGCCCTGGATCAGGCGGGCCAACACCATCATGACCGGGCCGACCATGCCCAATTGCGCATAGGTGGGCGCCACGGCGATAAGGGCACAGCCCAGGCCCATCAGCCACAGTGTCAGCGTCATGGCCGCGCGGCGGCCGTGGCGGTCGGCATAGGAGCCGATCAGCATGCCGCCCACGGGCCGCATCAGGAACCCCACGCCGAAAGTGGCGGTGGTCAACAGCAATTGGCCGTAGCCCGAGGCGGCCGGAAAGAACAGTGGGCCCAGCACCAGCATCAGGAAAGTGAAGACGGTGAAGTCGAAGAATTCGAGTGCGTTGCCGATGGTGGTGCCGGCGATGACGCGCCGGCGCATGGACGGCGTATGTAGTGAGTTGGTCGCAGCTGCTGCGATTGCGATAGACATGGTTTCCCCTGGTGTCTGTTTGAGGAGGAGCCGATCCGTGGTCCCGGGCCTTGGGCCACTCCCCGAAGGGCACTATACGGATGCCCTGAGATAAGAAAAAGACAGAAAATTTGTTTTGGTGCTCACATTTTTATATAGTGCGGCCCCCTTTTTTTGCACCAAATTTCCCTGATGCCGTTGGCAGTCCGATGGATGGATTGGACCTTGCATTGCATGTGCCTCGGGCTGCGTGGGCAGGATGGCTCTCAGGTTGTCGTGGGCTGCTTCTGGCCCTGCAGCGTCCATTCCCGTTGCAACTTGTCGTCGCGCAGATGGTCGCGCGGCCGGGTCTCAGGCATGGCCATGAATGTGTCGGAGGTGACGGCGCCGATGTCCTGAAGCGCGCGGTACGCCGTTGACTCACGCCAGGCGGCGGCAGCCTGGGGAGTGGGCCAGTGGGTGATCAGCAAATAGACGACACCGCCGGTTTCCGGCGGGGCGTTGTCGGGGCCGATGAGCTGGTAGGGACGGGCTTCGTACTCCCCCGTCAGGGTTTCCAAGGGGGAGGCGCCAATCTCGGCCAGACAGGCCAGGATCTCTGTCAAGGCGCGGAGCTGCGCGTCGGCAAGGGGGCTGGGGACGGCCAGACGAGTTTCGGTCATGACTTTTCCGGTCATGGCTTCACCGGGCGCGGGTTCACGCCATTTGCGCATATAGACCGCTGTCCACCAACGGTCGTACGCCGCCTTCTGGGCAGCCTTGTGCCGCGGGTGGTTATGCCAGGCGTCCATTTGTTCGGCGCTGGCGAAGCGCACGCCTACATACCGCCAGGCTGAATCAAGGATTGCCCCGCCATACACCGATTCAAAGCCATCCTGGCTGACCGCGACGGGATGCAGTGCATCGTTGAAACGGGCGAAACCGTCCTCTTTGCCGGGAACGATCTTGAAGCCGCTCTCCAGCACGGTTCGCGTGGACTGCACGGGTGATTTCGTCATGTGATCCTCAATGTTGAAGGGAAATTCGGGCTTTACGGAATCACGCAGCCTGCGCGTCGATGTCGTCATGGGTGCGGTCGTCTATCCAGAACAGCACCAGGGTTGAAAGCGCCGTTGTCACCATCAGGAACCACGCTGGAGACATGGGGTTTTCAGTGGCATGCAGCAGCCAGGTCACGAAGAATTGCGCGAAGCCGCCGAACACGGAGATGCCCAGTCCGTACACTACCGACATGCCGGTCGTGCGCACGGATTTTGGGAAGAGTTCAGGCAGCATCGTGAAGGCCGGCGCCGACTGGAGGGCCACCAACAGGGCGAAGGCAGCGGTGAGCAGCATCAGCCGTTCGGTGCTGGGCGCGGCCATCAGCCAATGGAAACCGGGCAGCAGGATGGCAAGCGTTGTGACGCGAGACCAGAAGATCACGCGCTTGCGGCCGTAGCGGTCGGCCAGCATGCCGATGAAGGGGGCGACTGCGAAGCCGAGAGCGCCGAACACGACGCTGGCTGACAGCGTGGAGGTGGCAGGCAGACCCAGTTCCCGGTGGGCGTAGGTTGGAATGTAGAAGTTGAGGATCTGCGTGCTGACCATGCCGCCAATTACCAGCAGCATGCCTTTGAGTACGCTTGCTTTGTGCTCGGTGAAGATCCGGCGCAGGGGCTGATGCGTGGCGGCGCGATGCAAGCCCTTGGTGTGCGCCGGCTTGGCGGCCGGGGGCTCGACGGTCAGGGTTTCTTCCAGATTGCGGCGGATGTAGGCGCCTATCGGCACGGTCAGGATGCCGATGAAGAACGGGACCCGCCAGCCCCAGGCCTGCATCTGCTCCGTGGTCAGCCCCATGTTGAGCAGCATCACGACCACTGCTCCGAGCGTGACGCCGAGGGCCTGGCTGCCGTATTGCCAGCTGGAATAGAAGCCACGCTTGCCGCGCGGCGCGTGTTCGACCAGCAGGGTGGTCGAGGCCCCGACCTCGCCGCCGGCGGCGAAGCCCTGGATCAGGCGGGCCAGCACCATCATGACCGGGCCGACCATGCCCAATTGCGCATAGGTGGGCGCCACGGCGATCATGGCACAGCCCAGGCCCATCAGCCACAGCGTCAGGGTCATGGCCGCGCGGCGGCCGTGGCGGTCGGCATAGGAGCCGATCAGCATGCCACCCACGGGCCGCATCAGGAACCCCACGCCGAAAGTGGCGGTGGTCAACAGCAATTGGCCGTAGCCCGAGGCGGCCGGAAAGAACAGTGGGCCCAGCACCAGCATCAGGAAAGTGAAGACGGTGAAGTCGAAGAATTCGAGTGCGTTGCCGATGGTGGTGCCGGCGATGACGCGCCGGCGCATGGATGGCGTATGTAGCGCGCTGGGCGCGGCTGCGGCGATTGCGATAGACATGGTGTCCCCTCGTGTCTGTTGAGAGGGGTCGGCTCGTGATTCCGGGCCTTCGACTCCTCTTCGAGGGCACTATAAGGACGCCTTGGAATAAGAAAAAGACAGAATTTAAGTTCTAATGAATACTTTTTTTTATAGGGTAAATTACCCAGGAAATTCAGTGCAGATACCGGGGCGAGTGGCGTTTCTACCCCTGGGGACGCCGTAGCTGCCTAGCCGAGGCGGCGCTTCTGCCGCAGGCCGGCCTTGACTTCGGACCCGGGACTTCCGCTCGCAGGCGCCATACGGTTGCCATAGAATCAAAAAGACAGAAATCGGGTGCTGCGATCTGTTTTTTTTATATCTCCACAAATCCGCCGGAGTCGAACGCATGAACCTACGTCAATTGCGCGCCTTCACGCTGATTGCCGAGCATGGCAGCATCCGCGCCGCGGCACGCGCGCTCTCAGTAACGCAGCCTGCCGCGACACGCAGCTTGCGCGAACTGGAGCAGAGCGTGGGTGTCGAGCTGGTACGCCGCAGCGTCAAGGGCGTGGAACTGACGACCTACGGCGAAGCGTTGTACAAGCGGGCCATCGTCATCATGCAGGAGGCCCGGCGGGCTCGCGAGGAAATCGGACAGATGCGCGATGGCGAGGGCGGCACGTTGAACTTGGCCGTGAGCTCGGCGGCGCTGGTGGTCGTGCCGGACGCGCTGGTCGCTTTTCGCGCACGCATGCCGCGCGTGGCGGTTTCGTTCAATGAAGTGGCGCCGCCCTACAGCCATGAGCAGCTGGAGTCGGGCCGCTACGATTTTCTCGTGCAGACCGAGTACGACGGGGAGATCAGCGACGGCTTCGCGCACCGGCCGCTGTTCACGCTGCCGCTCGCGGTCGGTGCGCGTCTGGGCCACCCGTTGCGCAGGGCGCGCAGTCTGGCGGAACTGCATGACGCGCCTTGGCTGGTGCCAGGCAATTCGGAAGCTCCTGCAAATCTGTTGAGGATGGCCTTCGCCGCGCACGGCCTGTCCCTGCCGCGCGACACCATATCCTGTCATTCGGTGGCGGTTGCGTTGGCCATCATGGCCAAAAGCGATGCGCTGGGCATCTTCGTGCGCCCATTGTTCGAGCACGATCTCCTGCCGTCGAACATGCGCATGATGGCATTGGCGCACGAGCTTCCCTCTGCCCGGATCTCGATCCTGGCGAGGAAGGAATCGCCGCCCACGCCAGCCGCCGAGTGCTTTATCGATTGCCTGATCGCCACTCGGGACGCCATGGCCACCTCCAGCAAGGAAGGCCGTCCGGCGCGCAAGAATCCGGTCTACATGGACCTCGCGGAACCTGTTCGTCCATGAGACCGGCATGCGGGGCGCGGGTCAACGCGCCGCCCTGCTGCGTTTGGGCATGCTCGCGCCCAGCAGCACCATGAGTTCCCGATGGTTGCGTACGCCCAGGTGCTGGAACGCCCGGTAGCGATACGTCAGCGCGGTGGTCTCCGATACGCCCATTTCGCGAGCGGCCTCCCGGGTGGTCAGGCCGTCCAGCACATGCGTGACCAGTTGCCGTTCGCGGCCCGATAGCTTGGTCATGAGCTGTACCTGCAGCGGCTGGTCAGCGGGCGCGCGCCGGGTCACCTGGACATGGCGCATGACGGCCGCCGCAATCAGGGGAGCGTGCTGCGACATGCGCTCGAAATCCTTGGGGCCATAGTCGGGATATGAGAAATTCCGGTGCAGGCTGACCGCCACCCGATAGCCGTCGGGAAACACGGCCAGCAGCGACATGCGCTCGCGGATGCCGGGGTCGTCGTAGCAGACGCGGCGGTAGTGCGCATCCGCGACCTCTGCCGCGAACTGGTGCCCGATCCACAGCTGGCGCGCTTTCGCCGGCTTGCGCCTGGACAGCCAGATCATGTTTGAGTCCTGCTTGTCGAAGCCCAGGCGCATGTATTCGATGGCGGTCAAGGTCGCCACTTCGCCGATGGCGCTGGCGCTGGAAACGGCTTCCACGCGGCCGCTGCTGCGCAGCGCGAATACCGTGCAATGGCTGGCGGGCACCGTAGCGCCCAATGCGTCCAGCACCTCGGCGGCGAAGTTCTCGGCGCCGATGGCATTCATCAGCGCGACACTCAGATCCTGGCCGGGAGGCGGGGGGCGCGGCGGAAGCGGCAGCAGTTTCATAGCGGGTTAGCCTGTCCTGATTAATTAGGACATATTAACGAGTCCGCCCCAGCAGAATATGACGCAAGCCAATACGGTTGTTTGATGACACGATCAGGACTTGCGCATGCCCCTAGAAAGAATCGGACCCTTCGAGTACCGGCGCTTCCCGCCCTCGCTTCCCCAGCTCGCGCCGCCAGGCGAGGAGGCCCGGCATCATCGCGTGCTGATCGCAGGCGGTGGTCCGGTGGGGCTGGCGGCAGCGTTGGGATTGGCCAGGCTGGGCATGGACAGTGTCGTGATCGAGGCCGACGACTCGGTCTGCGAGGGCAGCCGCGCAGCCTGTATTTCGCGCCGCAGCCTTGAAATCCTGGAGCGTCTGGGCGTGGCGCCGGCCTTCATGGAAAAGGGCCTGGCCTGGACGCAGGGCCGCAGCTATTACGGCACCGAGGAAGTGCTGGTGTTCGATATGCCGTCGTCGCAGGGCGACAAGTACCCGCCGATGATCAATCTGCAGCAGTACTACATCGAACAGTTCCTGCTGGATGCCATCGACGAAATCAACCGCCGTTTCCCGGGACGGGTGGATATCCGCTGGGCCAGCAAGGTGACCGAGTGCAGGCCCGACGCGACCGGCGTGACGCTGCGGATCGAAAATCCGCTGGGAAGCTACGACACACGCGCCGATTGGCTGCTGGCCTGCGATGGCGGCCAGAGCTTCATACGCGCCAGCCTGGGCCTGGAGCTGAAAGGCACCGGCTACCAAGGCCGCTATGCAATCGTCGATATCGAACTGGCGAGCGAGCATCCGGCGGAGCGCCGCGCCTGGTTCGATCCGCCCTGGGCGCGCGGAACCACCATATTGATGCACCGTCAGCCGGACAACATCTGGCGCGTGGACTACCAATTGAAGGCCGGCGCGGACGCTGCGCAAGCCTTGCAGCCGGACCCGGTGCGCGCCTTTGTGCAGACGCATCTGGATGCCATCGGCGAAGGGCATCTGCCGTGGACGCCTGTGTGGACCTCGGTGTACCGCGCCGGCGCGATGACGCTGGATGCCTATCGTCATGGCCGCATCCTGTTCGCGGGCAACGCCGCGCATGCCATGCCGATTTTCGGCGTGCGCGGGCTGAACTCGGGCTTTGACGACGCCGACAACCTAGTCTGGAAGCTCGCAGCCGTGCTGCAAGGGAAAGGCACGGAAGCCTTGCTGGACAGCTATTGCAGCGAGCGGCGGCAGGCCTTCCACGTCAATGCCGAGAATGCCATGCGCAGCACCGAATTCATGTCGCCGCCGCATCGGGGCTTCGATCTGATGCGCGAGGCCAGCCTGTCGCTGGCTGGCCGGCATCGGGGGATTGGACGTCTGGTCAATCCGCGGCAGACGCAAGCCCTGGCCTATGCGCATTCGCCGCTGTCGACGGAAGACGAGGGTGGCGGCGCATGGGCGCCTGGCGCGCCGTTGGTGGATGGCCAGACTGCGGATGGCCGACACCTGACCGATCTGCTGACGCCCGGCGGTTTTACTTTGCTGGTGTTCGCGGCATGGCCGGGGCAGGACGCGCTGGAAGCGGTGACGACCTCGGCGGCGTGGCGATTCCTGCCTTGCCGCTGCGTCGCGGTTGCGGCCCCGGATGCGATGCGGCCCGGGTCCGAGAGCGGCATGGCCTACCTCTTGCGGCCTGACGGCCATGTTTGCGGCCGATGGCGTTCGCCGTCGCTGGACACGGTGCTATCCGCCATCCAACGCGCCTGCGGCGCGCAAGGAGCCATCCAATGATTGAAGACGCCGCGGTCCAGGATCGCATCTACGCCCGTTGCAGTAACGCCATCGCTACCGCGGGGCGCGGACGCGAGTCCCTGTTTTTGGCACGCCTGGCCTTGCTGCTGTTCGAGCAGGTCCAGGACGAGCAGCGTTGCCTGGACGCCATCGAGCAAGCCTTGCGCGATTTGCCCAACCCTTCGCTTTCAGCCGATTGACCGGCGACGACCATTCAAAAGGAGACAGACTTGAATCGACGCCATTTCCTCGAGGCGCTGGCGGCCACGGCCTTGACGGCTGCCACGCCGCTGGCCCGCGCCCAGGGCAAGTATCCAGAACAATTGATCAAGTGGGTGGTGCCGTATCCCGCCGGCGGCGGCACCGACAATCTTGCGCGCACGCTGGCGGAGTCCATGCGCGCCGCGTTGGGGCAGCAGATCATCATCGACAACCGGCCGGGCGCCGCGACCAACATTGGCGCGGAGCAGGTCGCGAACGCCAAGCCCGATGGCTATACCGTCATGTCGGCGGACAATGGCGTGTTGGCCTTCAACGAGCACCTGTTCCGCAAGCTGGCTTTCAGTCCGGAAAAGGATTTCACCTACATCGGCGCCATCGGCAAGTTTCCGCTGGTGCTGGTGGTTCACCCGGCGTTTCCCGCCGCGGACTTCAAAGCCTTCATGGCGCGCGTGCAGGCCGAGCCAGGCAAGGTGGACTATGCCTCGGTCGGCAACGGCTCGCCGCATCATCTGGCCATGGAACTGTTCCAGAGCCGTACCGGGGCGCGCCTGACGCACGTGCCTTACCGTGGCGCCGCCCCGGCCATGCAGGACGTGATGGGCGGGCAGGTTCCGGTGATGTTCCTGGACCTGGCTTCTGGAGCGTCGATCATCAAGGCCGGCAAGGTCAGGCCGCTGGCCATCGGTTCGCAGGTCCGTTCGCCGTTGTTGCCGGACGTACCGACACTGGCCGAACTGGGCGTGCCGGACGCGGAGGTTTTCGCATTCCAGGGCATGCTCGGCCCCAAGGGGATGCCGGCGCCAGCGGTCGCGCGCCTGAACCAGGAACTGAACGCCGCCCTGGCCAACCCCAATGTGGTCAAGCGTTTTGCCGAGTTCGGCTTTGAACCCCTGCCTGGAACTCCCGATGAATTCAGGGCGCTGGCGCGCGCCGAATCGGCCCGTTGGGGCGAAGTCATCCGCGCCAACAAGATCTCGCTCGATTGAGGAACCCTATGGACCATACTGCCGCCCGTCCCGTGCAGGGACTGCATCATTTCGCCTGGCGCTGCCGGGATGCCGAGGAAACCCGGCGCTTCTACGAGGACTTGCTGGGCTTGCCGCTGGTGCATGTCATCAAGAAGGACTCCGTACCCAGCACCGGGGAATTCTGCCCGTACGTGCACATCTTTTTCCGCATGCGCGACGGCTCCTGCATCGCGTTCTTCGACCTGGGCGACCAGACCGCGGCGCTGCCGTCGCCGAACACCCCGGGGTGGGTCAACCACATCGCCCTGCGGGTGCCGGAGCGCGACGATCTGCTTGCCATGAAAGCCAGGCTCGAAGCCCATGGCGTCGAGGTGGTCGGCGTCACGGACCACGACAGCTACATCGAATCGATCTACTTCTTCGATCCCAATGGCTTGCGGCTGGAGCTGACGGTCGAAGTGGCGGCGCCGGAGGTTGTCGAGGGTTACGAGCGCGAGGCCCGTGCGGCGCTGGACCTCTGGACCCAGGATAAGCGCGGCTTCGCGCCAGCGCCGGGGAGCTTGGCATGACGCAGGCGGCTTTGCCATTGCGCGTGGCGACGCGCAGGAACGGTACGCGCGACGGGGAATTGATGCTGGTGAGCGCTTGCGGGCAGCGCTGGGCATCCGCCAGGGCCGGCGCCGCCACGTTGCAGGCCCTGCTGGATGATTGGGATGCGCTGGCGCCGCAGCTCGTCCGCCGCAGTCAGGAACTCGACACGAGCGAGTGGGCCGGCGCCGGTGCCGGTGCGTTCGATGGGGGCCAATGCATGGCCCCGCTGCCGCGGGCCTACCAGTGGGCGGATGCCTCGGTCTACCGGAATCATGCGCGGCTGATCTACCAGTGGCGCCGGGAGCCCATTCCGCCGCGCTATGAGGAGGAGCCGCTGGTGTACCAGGGCGGGTCGGACGTGATGCTCGGGCCGGAAGAGCCCATTGTGGCGGTCGACGAGGCCCATCTGATCGACCTGGAAGCCGAGGTTGCGGTGATTACCAAGGATGTGCCCATGGGCGCCAGCGCGGCGCAGGCAGCCGGTCTGATTGCCCTGGTGGTCCTGCTCAACGACGTTTCCCTGCGCGGGCTGATTCCGAGCGAACTTGCCAAGGGTTTCGGCTTCTACCAGAGCAAGCCCGCGACCAGCTTCGCGCCCATCGCGGTGACGCCGGACGCGCTGGGCAGCGCCTGGAAGGATTGCATGCTGGACCTGCCCGTGCGTATAGAGATCAATGGCGAGCGTTTCGGCGAGCCCCATGCGAATAGCGAGATCGTCTTCAATTTCGCCCAGATCATCGCGCACCTGGCCAGGACGCGCAGCCTGGCGGCCGGCAGCATCGTCGGCGCGGGGACCATCAGCAATGCGGATCCCGCCGCGGGCAGCGCCTGCATCACCGAAGCGCGGGTCCGCGGCCAGCTCGACGGCATGCCTGAAGAGCGCCTGCCGCCCTATCTGCGGCGCGACGACCGGGTCCGCATCTACGCGCGCGGGCCGGATGGCGGCATGCCCTTCGGCGCCATCGACCAGCGCGTGGAAATCGCAGGGGGAGGGCGCTGACGGGGGGATGTCAGGACAGGGTGCGGGCCGGCATGGCCGAGAGATCGTGCAGGCTCAGGCCGCAGCTGCGGGCGCGCTCCGCCATCAATTCGCTATGCGCCAGGGCGCGCCGGCTTTCCTCCAGCAGCACGTCGAGCTGTTCCTGCAGGCTGGCCGCCATGGTCCAGGCGCGCTCGGCGAACAAGGCCGAGAAGGTGTCGGCGCAAGTCTTGCAGATGGCTGCGCCGTTCTTTTCGAGCAGCGGGGCGCCTTGCGCAAGCGTCGATTGGCAAAAAATGCAGGCGAGAGCGCGGTTCATGCAGGGCGGCCGGTCCTGAGGTTGGAGGGGCGCGCCACCCGGCGGGTACTTGCGCCATCACATCAATGGACTACGGCGCTGGCGGCCAACTCTTAAGCCGACGGGCTCCTTAGTCCACGATGAAGCCTCCCGGGCCCGACTGGCCCAGCAGTTCTCGGGCGCATTGCGCGGCCTGGCCGACGGTGGCCACGGCCAGGAACGGCACGCCGAAGGCGCGGGTCATTTTTTCGCCGCGCTTGCGGATCTTGTCCAGCGTTTCGGCGTCGCCTTCCACCGCGATGAATGCGCGGCAGCGGGCCTTCAGGCGCGGCATGTTGGCGGTCTGCCATTCGATCATGGCCTTGCGGTCGGCTTGGCCGGCTTCCTGTCGCATGTCGGGCACCACCATGACGAAGTGCCGGGGGTTGTCCACCAGCATCTCCATTTCGCGTATCCAGCTGGCGGAATAGCCGTCGGGCGCGCCGCCATGCCTGGCGGTGACGATGGGAAACTGGGACAGGTCGTGGAAGAAAAACTGTTCGTGGTTCATTCGAATTCTCCGTGAGGAAGGGCGGCGGCGTCTTTGCCGCAGCCGCAGTGGCCGTAAAGCACCAGGCTGTAGGAGTCCAGCAGAAAGCCGCTGTGCTTGGCGATCTTCCTGACCAACTGGCCCATGGCCGGGTCGCTGGACTCCAGGACCCGTCCGCAATCGGTGCAGACCAGATGGTCGTGGTGCCCCTTGTCATTGAGCTCGTACACCGTGGTGTGGGAGTCGAGCTGAGTACGTTTGAGCAGGCCGGCGCCTTCAAGTTGCGTGATGACGCGATAAACCGTGGCCAGGCCGATGTTGCTGTGGTCCGAGAGCAGGTGGCGGTATATGTCGGCCGGGCTCATGTGCAGGCCGGCGTGCTGATAGAAGAGATCCAGGATCTTCATCCGCGGGAAGGTGGCCTTGATGCCGGCATGGCGCAGCCTTGAGTGGTCCATGGGGGTTCTCCTTGCGGGGCTGATATCCAGGTGAGAATGATGTACATTTCCAACTGGATCCGCTCGCCGGAAACCGTCAACCTGTAGCTCAAACCTGCCAACCATGCTTCATGTGGCCGTGGCGCCTCCCCTGCCGGACGTATTGCTGACGCCGTTCAGCGTCCAGGGGCGGCGCGAATCCAAAGGTATTGCCGTGCCCTCTCATGTTCATGACGAGGGCATGCTGGTGCTGGTGCACGAGGGGCTGGTGGTGGTGCAGGCGGGCGCTCAGGTCTGGACGGTGATGCCGGGCAGCCTGGGCTGGATTCCGCCGGGCGTGCAGCATGGCGCACGCTGGTTCGGTGAGGCGCGCGGCTCGTTCCTGTATGTGCGCCGCGATGCCTGCGGGCGCCTGCCGGACCGCTGCCGGTCCTGGCCTGCGTCCCGGTTGATCGAAGCCTTGATGGAGCGCTTTACCTCGGTCCAGCCGAACACCACGTTGTCTCCCGCCTACCAGCAGCAGCTGTTCGACGTGCTGCTGGAAGAGCTCAAGCAGCGCGAGCATGAGCCCGTGCTGCTGCCGATGCCCGCCGATGCGCGCTTGCAGGATCTGGCGAATACCTTGCTGGACCGGCCCGACGACACTGCCGGCATCGACGAATGGGCGCAGCGGCTGAACATGTCCTCGCGCACGCTGATGCGCCGCTTCCGCCAGGAAACCGGCGTCACGCTCGGACAGTGGCGCCAGCAGGCCCGCCTGCTGCGCGCCCTGGAGTTGCTGTGCCGCGGCGGCTCGGTCACCGAGGCCGGCTTGTCGGTGGGCTACGAGAGCACCAGTGCCTTCATCGGCAGCTTCCGCGCCGCATTCGGCGTGACGCCCACGCGCTACCTGGCCGAACGCGAGTAGCGCGGCCCCTGCTGCGGGCTTTACGGATCTTCACGGTTCTCCGACAGTTTTGCCGATCTTCCCGAGCACCCCTTGCCTAGTATGACGCCAGGGTTGGACAGGACTTTTCGTCCTGCCCGCCATGCATCAGGGGTGTTTCATGAATGACTTGTTTTTTCTTGCGTTGGCGCCGGCCAGGAGCGCGCCGTGAGCCAGCAACGCGTCGGCGCGCTGCTCATCCACGGCTTGGGCGGCACCGAATTCGACATGGGCGCCATGCACAAGGTGCTGGCGCGCGCCGGGATCGAGCCCCACGGCGTGACCTTGCCCGGCCATGCCGGCTGTCCGGAAGACCTGCTTGATGTGCGGGTCGAGGACTGGATGGCGGTGGTCACGCAGCGCTATCGCGAACTCTGCGCGCAGTACGAGGTGCTGCACGTCATCGGGATGTGCCTGGGCGCCTTGCTGGCGGTGGAACTGTGCAAGCGCGAATCGCACACGCGGGGCGCGCTGGTGTCGCTGTCCGCGCCGGTATTCCTGGACGGATGGAGCACGCCCTGGTATCGGGCCTTGCGTTATCTGGTGTACCGCCTGCCGGGCCTGCCGCGCCGGATGCGGGTGCGCGAAGAGGATCCATACGGCGTGAAGAGCGAGCTGGTGCGCGCTTTCATCAAGGCGGGATTTGCCCGCGGCGACGGCTTCCATTATCAATGGGTGCCGCTGGCTTGCGTGCGCCAGGTGGACCGGCTGCGCGGCATGGTCCAGCGGGGGCTGGAGCGCATGCGCTGTCCCACCTTGATCATGCACGCGGAAGAGGATGAACTGACCAGTCCGCGTTCAGCCCGTTTCCTGGCGCGGCGCATACCGGAGGCGACGGTGGTGATGCTGCAGGACAGTTATCACATGATCTGTGTGGATCAGGAGCGCGAGCGCGTGATGCGCAACGTCCTGGGATTTTTGGGCAAGGACCCGGACATCGTCCGGATGCGCAGACGTTCGCGCGTGCCCGACGCCGATACCCATCCCACGCCGGCCATGCTGGCGCAAGCCAGCCATTCCTGCGCGGGCTGAAAGCTGTTGCCTCAGGCTGCGGCGGGCTGGTCGGGGTGCATGGGGCCTTGCGGGTCGTTCTCGGCGTCCGGCCGCGGCGGCACCGGGGACAGCCCCAGCGTCAGCCGCAGACGTTGGCAATCGGGGTTGGGCGAACCGTCGGGCATCCAGATGTCGAATTCCCGGCAAGGCGTGGGGCGGTTCTCGTAAATGGCGCAATGGATGCCGGGCTGGCCGAGTTCGCCGCGCAGCGAGATGCAGCGGCCGCCGCCGGTTTCCGTGCCCTTCATGCAGGCGCGCAGCGGACTCATCTGGGTGACCAGCTCTACCGGCACGTGGCCGCCGTTTTCGCCGGCCAGTTCGCCGCAATAGAACGACACCCTGAAATGCGCGCAGCATGCCCCGCAGTCCAGACAGGGGTTGGCGGCCGGATCGTCGCCTGCCAGCACGGCGGGGGAGACGAAGGAGATGAGCGAGGACTCTAGCAGGGTCATGGAGCGCGGAAGGCTGAAAACCTGTCCAGGCCCCGGCAAGCTCGCAAAACGGGCCGCGTGTCGCGGACCCCCATACAGCGCCGGGACGCGCGTGGACAGGGCCGGCGCGGGATCAGGGCTGCAAATATTAGCGGGATATGATCGGCGGCCGCCATGATTTTTTTGCCCTTTTATCGGGGACGTTGCTGCGGTAGCATCGGTAGCCCCGATAGCGGCCAGGAGCCTGCCCTTGAACGCCAAAACCGAATCCCCCGACGGCCTGGTCCGTTGCGGCTGGGTGGACACGTCCGCCGAATACATGGCCTACCACGATACCGAATGGGGCTACCCCGAGGGCGACGACCGGGCGCTGTTCGAGCAGCTCTGCCTGGAGGGGTTCCAGTCGGGCTTGAGCTGGCGCACCATCCTGTCCAAGCGCGACGCGTTCCGCCGCGGTTTCGCCAACTTCGAACCCGCCAAGGTGGCGCGTTTCGGCGAAAAAGAGGTGCTGAGGCTGCTGGGCGACGCGGGCATCGTGCGCCATCGCGGCAAGATCGAAGCCGTGATCAACAATGCCGCCCGCGCGCTGGAGATGATCGAGCGGGAGGGCTCGCTGGGCGCCTACCTGTGGCGCTTCGAAGCGCCAAAAGGGGCGCCGTCCACGCGTGGCGCCTCGACTTCGGCGCAATCCGAGGCCCTGTCCAAGGCGTTGAAGAAACTGGGCTGGAAGTTCGTCGGGCCCACCACGGTCTACGCCTTCATGCAGTCGGTGGGCATGGTGAATGACCACAGCCCCGATTGCCATTGCCACGCCGCCAGCGAAAAGGCCCGCAAGGCGTTCAAGCGGCCGGCGTAGCGGCCGCCGGGCGGGGGTTCAGGCGGCCGGCTTTTCGCTGGAGCCGGACGATTCGGCAGCCTGGCCTGGCAGGCTGTAGCGGCCTTCGCGATAGGCCCAGCTGGGCCACAGCGCATGCGCCAGCGCTTCGGCGGCCAGGTCCGGATCCAGCGGCATGGGCGCGTATTCCTCGGGCGCCGTATAGCGGTACTGCAGCGGCGTCTTGTTGGGCGCCATCACCAGCAGCTCGTCTTCCTTCAGGTAGCCGTAGGTGCTGTCGTATTGCATGATGGCCCGGCCCGGCGTGCTGCGGGTGAGGTCATGGCCGATCATCGGATGCTCTGTGTCCACGCCTATCAGCGACAGCAGGGTCGGCGCCAGGTCGATCTGGCTGATCAGGCGGTCGTCGCGCCGCGGCTCGATGCCGGCGCCCAGGATGACGGCCGGAATGTGGAAGTGGCGCACGGGCACCAGGCTGGCGCCGAAGACGCGGGAATCGTGGTCAGCCGCTACCAGGAACACGGTGTTCTCCCAGTACGGCGAGGCCTTGGCGCGTTCGAAGAACCGGCCCAGCGCCCAGTCGGCGTAGCGCACGGTGTTTTCCACGGTGGCCGGGTTGCCGTCGGTCTGGATGCGGCCCGCCGGGTACTCCCAGGGCGAATGGTTGGACACGCTGAAGGCCAGCGTGAAGGTGGGCTGGTCGCCGTCTTCGCGCAGCAGCCGGTCCAGCTGGTTGAACATGTCCTCGTCCGAGGCGCCCCAGGTGCCGACGAAGGCCGGATCCACGAAGTCGGAGCGGTCCACGATCTGCTTGAAGCCGTTGCCCAGGAAGAAGCCCTTCATATTGTCGAAGTGCGATTCGCCGCCATAGATGAAGCGCGAGTGGTAGCCATGGCGTCCGAGCAGGTCGGCTAGCGAGAAGAAGCCGCGCTGCGAGCGCGGCAGCTTCAGCACCGCCTGGGCGGGGGTGGGCAGAAAGCCGGTGACCACCGCTTCCAGTCCACGCACCGAGCGGGTGCCCGTGGCGTAGGCGCGGGTGAAGGTCCAGGCCTCGCGCGCCAGGGCGTCCAGCTCCGGCGTCAGGTCGGCGCCACCCAGGCCGGCGCAATACTGCGCGCCCAGGCTTTCTTCCAGGATGATCACCAGGTTGAGCGGCCGCGCCGTCTTGCGGCTGGCCGGCTGGCGGTGCAGGCTGGGGTAGTCCGGGTTGGCGGGCGGGTTGGGCAGGCCGGCCTGCGCCAGCACCAGCCCGTGCATCTTGTCGTCGTCCATGCCGCCGTACACGGCCGAGGCGGACTTTTCGTTCTTCATGCTGTAGACGGCGTAGAACACGTTGTAGAGCGAGTTCAGCGCCAGCGTGTTGAGCATGCCGTCCGAGCTGTAGGCGACCGAGGACGGGTTGATGGGGCGATGGCCCAGCGTGCCGCGGATGGCGAGGATGACGATGGCCAGGATCGCCAGGCTGGCCAGCGGCATCTGCCACCAGCTCAGCGGCGCGTCGGGCTGGGCGTGGCCGAACAGGCCGTAGGCGCCCCAGCCGATCAGCGCCACGACCGCCAGGCCGCCCACCAGCGCGCCCTTGTAGCCGCGCCAGAGCATGCCGGAGACTTCGCGGGGATGTTTCAGATACTCGACGAACAGCCGGTTGGGGCGGGAGTCGTATTCGATGATGAAGGGCGGCGTGGCCACTTCCAGGAAGGCCAGCAGGATGAAAGCGACCAGGTACCAGTAGCCGGCCAGGGTGGCGGCCAGCGGGATGTGGCCGAACAAAGGCGACAGCACGGCCGGCAGCGCCGCCAGCACGGCGATCTGGTGCGCATCGATGCGCAGTCCGCCCAGCAGCAGGGGGATCAGCCCCCCGGCATCGCGCACGCGCTTGGACTGCCAGGCGGCCAGCGCCAGGCGGCTGAGCGTCAGCAGCGCAAACGCCGCCACCACGAAAATCAAGGTCGAATGCCGCATCGGGCCTCCAGGTTGTTCTGCTGCCCGGTCCGATGGGCCGGGGTCTGTCGTTCAGGCATTTGAGCGGTGCCGGCGTCGAAAATTCGGTAGGCGCCAGTGCTCGGGTCACATTTCGCAGCGCGCAGCCATTTCGTTTTGTAACTGGCAACTGCGCGGCCAGGCACGCGCCATGCTGGGCAAACCCCGGGCAACGCGTGCCGAGCGGCTTCGCGAGGGCGCCGAGCCTGGAAAAATCCGCACACATTATGGGGCCGGCAACGCCGGACCAAGCCGCGGGCCGCGATACCCTTGGAGGTAACAGGAGCCGGCAGCGGTACGCCGGCCGCAATGCCAAGGATAATAACCATGACGCGCTCTGGAAAAATAGCGATCGGGATTGTAGGGGGAGCGGCGCTCCTCGTGGCGGTACTGGTGGTGGTGATCGCCACCTTCGACTGGAACCGCGCCAAGCCCTTCATTAACGAGCGGGCCAGCGCCGCGATCGGACGCCCCTTCGCCATCAACGGCGATCTCAGCGTTGAATGGGGGCGTGATTCCGACGGGGGCGGCTGGCGCGCCTGGGTGCCATGGCCGCACATCATCGCCAACGACATATCGGTGGGCAACGCGCCCTGGGCCAAGGCGCCGCAGTTCGCGACCCTCAAGCGCGGGGAGCTCAGCCTGGCGCTACTGCCGCTGCTGCGCCAGCGCGTCGTCATCCGCCGCATCCAGCTGACCGAACCCGCCGCCGACCTGCAGCGGTTGGCCGACGGCCGCGCCAACTGGGAGTTCACCCTGCCGGAAACCGGCGAACCGTCGCCTTGGGTGCTGGATATCAACGAGATCGGCTTCGACAAGGGCCGTGTGGGGCTGGTGGACGAGGTCCTCAAGGCAGACCTGACCGTGCTGGTGGATCCCCTGGGCAAGCCGGTGCCGTTCGCGGACGTGGCCGGCGCGGCCTTCGCGGCGGAAGAGGGCGGCGCCGCGCCGTCGCCGCGCGACTATGTGTTCGGCTGGAAGCTGGACGGCAAGTACAAGGGCCTGGTCACCAAGGGCGAAGGCAAGGTCGGCGGCATGCTGGCCCTGCAGGACGCCAGGCAACCCTTTCCGGTGCAGGCGGACGTGGCTATCGGCGGCACCCGGGCGTCGGTGGCCGGCACCCTGACCGACCCGGTCAACCTCGGCGCGCTGGACCTGCGGCTGAAGCTGTCGGGCGCATCCATGGCGCAGCTGTATCCGCTAACCGGGGTCACCCTGCCGGACACGCCGCCGTATTCCACCGACGGCCATCTGGTGGCCAAGCTGCGTAATCCCGGTGGCGCGGTGTTCGACTACAAGGGCTTCAACGGCAAGGTGGGCAATAGCGATCTGCATGGCGACATCAGCTTCGCGCTGGGCATGCCGCGGCCCAAGCTGACCGGCAAGCTTTCCTCCAAGCAGTTGCGCATGGAGGACTTGGGGCCGCTGATCGGCGTGCCGTCGGGCAAGGTCGCGGGCGCGGCAACGGACCAGGCCAAGGACGCGCCGGCCAAGCCCAAGGGCGGCAAGGTGCTGCCTACCCAGGCCTTTCGAACCGACCGCTGGCGCGACATGGACGCCGACGTCTCGCTGGATGCGGGCCGCATCGTGCACGACAGCAAGTTGCCGCTGTCGGACCTGTCCGTGCATCTGGTGTTGCAGGACGGCAAGCTGGCCCTGGAACCCCTGCGCTTCGGGATGGCCGGGGGCAACATCAACTCCACCATACGCCTGGATGGCTCCGGCGCGACCCTGACCGGGCGCGTCGACATCAGCGCGCGCCGCCTGCGGCTCAAGCAGCTCTTTCCCGGCACCGCCGCCATGCAGAAAACGCTGGGCGAGCTGAATGGAGACATGGCGGTGAGCGGCGCCGGGAATTCGGTCGCCGCCTTGTTGGGCACGGCGACGGGCGATGTGAAGATGCTGGTCAATGACGGCGTGATCAGCCGCAGCCTGATGGAGATCGCGGGGCTCAACGTGGGTAACTACGTCGTTTCCAAACTGTTCGGCGACGACGAGGTGAAGATCAACTGCGGCGCGGCCGACCTGGAAATGAAGAGCGGCGTCATGACGCCGCGGGTGTTCGTGTTTGATACCGAGAACGCGCTCATCAGCATCACCGGCACGGCCGACTTCAAGAACGAGAAGCTGGACATGGACATTACTCCGGACAGCAAGGGCTTCCGTATCTTCTCGCTGCGCTCTCCCTTGTACGTCCGCGGCACCTTCGGCTCGCCGGACGTGGGCGTGCACGTGCTGCCTTTAGCCGCGCGCGGCGCGGGCATGGTCGCTTTGGGGGTGTTGCTGACGCCGGCTGCCGGTCTGTTGGCCCTGGTCGCGCCCAGCACCACGGACGAGAACGCCTGCGGCCCCTTGCTCGAACAGATGCGCAAGCCGCCCAAGGCGCCCGCGCCCGCCACGGCGAAGGGCAAATAGGCGACTCAGCCCGGCGACGCCATGCGCGCGCCGGCCTGGGCGTTGTCGTCCGCGACGCAGACCGCGTTGCGGCCATGGTTCTTGGCGTAATAGAGGGCCTGATCCGCGCGTTGCAGGGTGGCGTCGAGCGTCGCGCCGTGTTCCGGGTAGGCCGCGACGCCGGCCGAAATAGTGAGCGGAATGGCGATCACACCGGGCTCGGCTGCGATACGCAGGCGCAGCCGTTCCACCAGACCGATCGCAGCCTCCAGCGGCGCGCCGGGCAGCAGCATGACGAATTCCTCGCCGCCTGCGCGCGCAAGGGTGTCACCGCTGCGCGATCCTTCACTCATCAATTGCGCCAGCTCACGCAGCGCGCGATCGCCCGCCGCGTGGCCATGGCGGTCATTGATGTGCTTGAAGTGGTCGATATCGATGGCCACGATCGCCACCGGTTGTTCCTCGGCCTGCAACAGCGCCAGGGCCTCGTTCAGGCCGCGCCGGTTCAACAAGCCAGTCAAGGTGTCCGTGGTGGTCTCGCGGCGCAGGTCGCGGATCTTGTGGTGGATCGAGGCCAGCCCCATCAGCAGCGCGCGCTTTAGCTGCGCGGCTTCCGAGTACCACGAGCGCACATGGCGGATGCGGTCCGCCGAGTCCGGGTTCTGCATATGCGTGGCGATGCTGGCCAGTTCCCCCAGCGGCCGGGCGATCCAGCGCGACAACAG
This sequence comes from Achromobacter sp. FW305-C-30-7, assembly GCF_058783105.1. Lineage (NCBI taxonomy): Bacteria > Pseudomonadati > Pseudomonadota > Betaproteobacteria > Burkholderiales > Alcaligenaceae > Achromobacter > Achromobacter sp. FW305-C-30-7. Next base: position 79,231 of record NZ_JBYSYI010000006.1, read on the forward strand.
CCAGATGGACGCCAGCGACAGCAGCAGCAGCGGCAAGGTCTGGCGGGCCGTGGCCAGCAGCAGATCGCTCAGGGGCTGCAAGGTGGCATCCACCGGGCGTTGAGCGATGATGCTCCAGCCCATGCTCGGCACGGGCGCATAGCCTGCCAGCATTTCGCGGCCATGTTCATCCGTGTAGCGCATTTCACCAGTTTCGCCGCGCAGGGCGGCGGCGAAGTCGCTTGGCGAAGGGACGATCCGCCCCAGGCTGCTGCGATCGGAATGGTAGATCTGCGCGCCGTTGCGATCCAGGACGTACAGCGAGGACTCGCCACGATAGAAATGCTGATTCAGCAGATGGTCCAGCGCATTGTGCTCATGCAGGTAGAACGCGCCGCCGAAAAAGCCCAGGTAGCGGGCGTCGGCCGAAAAAATCGGGTGGGTGTAGAGAATCATCCAGCGGTTCTGGCGGCCTATGTAGGCGGCGCCGACAGTCGGGCGCTGATTGGCTATCGCCTCTTTGGTCGCTTCGCTGCGCAGCTGCTGCCCCAGCAAATCCTGGCCCGACGTCGATGTCGCCAACACCTTGCCTTGAGGCGAGACGATAAAGGTGGAGTTGAAGTGGGCCAGCTGCCGCTCCTGCCGCAGCGTCTCGGCCGCCATGTGTTCGGGATGGGTCTCCATGTCGGCCAGCATTTCGGCGCTATATGACAGATAGCGCCTCAGATCGGTCAGGAAGATCTCGGTGGTGGATGCCAGCTTGGAGGCATAGGCCCGGTTGAGTTCCAGTGCGGTATGCAGCAGCAGGTCGCGCTGCACCACGTAGCTCGCGTGCAGGCTGCCAACCAGCGCCAGGACGACCGAAAAAAGGCAGATCCACAGGATGAGACGCCGCAGATCGATCCGGAACATGACGCGATCCATCAGGCGCGGACCCGGCCTTGCGGCAAGCCGGAGGACGGCGGGCTCGCGGTCAGCGCATCCCAGGCGCACATCGCCTGTCTGGCCACGGCTTGCAGGGTTTTGCGGGTGGCGCCGTCGCGCGCCTGGATCGACATGCCGTGCAGCACGGTGGTGTAGAAGGCGGCCAGGCTCTTGAGGTCGGCGCTGGCCGGCAGTTCGCCATGGGATGCGCCGGCATTGAGGCGGGCCAGGATGCGGCTTTGCATTTCGCGGCGGTTGTCGCCCAGGAAATCGCCCACGCCGGTCTGATTCATGCAGCCTGCCGGCGCGCCCAGCACGATCATGCAGCCAGACGGCGTGCCGGGAGCGGTAAAGCGTTCCGCCGATGCCAGCAGCATGGACTGGATGGCTTCGCGGGCGGTGGGCGCGTCTTGCAGCGCGCGCCGCGCCGCGCCGCCCTCGGTTTCGCGGTAGAGCTCAACCGCTTCGCGGAATAGTCCTTCCTTTGAGCCGAATGCCCCATAGAGGCTGGGCGAATTGATGCCCATCGCCGCCGTGAGGTCGGTCAGCGATGCTCCGTCATATCCCTTCGACCAGAAGACGTCCATGGCCTTGTGCAAGGCCTGGGCCCGGTCGAAGTTCCGGGGGCGCCCACGTTCTGCCATGGGCATGATTTTACCCGGCAGGGATTTTTGTGGTGATTGATAAAAAAATAGTTGACGGACGTTGGCTGGCTCGGCGAATATATTTGTACTGATCACTACAAATATAGGTATGCCAATGTCGAACCTGACTGGAAAAGTTGCTTTTGTCACCGGTGGAAGCCGGGGTATCGGCGCCGCCATCGTGCGCCGCCTGGCGGCCGACGGGGCCGACGTGGCTTTCACCTACGTGAGCGCTTCCTCGGCCGCCACCGCGCAGGCGCTGGCGCGCGAATTGTCCGTGGACGGGCGCCGCGCGCTGGCCATCCAGGCGGACGCCGCGGATGCCGCCGCCGTCCGGGGCGCGGTCGAACGGGCCATTGCCGAGCTCGGACCTATCGACGTGCTGGTCAACAATGCCGGCATCTTTCTCACCGGCGCCATCGGCGAGACGAGCCTCGACGACTACGAGCGCACCATGGACATCAACGTGCGGGCGCCCTTCGTCGCCATCCAGGTGGCGCAGGCTTCCATGCCGGACGGCGGCCGCATCATCAACATCGGCAGCTGCCTGGCCGGCCGCGCCGGCCGCGCCGGCGTCGCGCTGTATGCCGCCAGCAAGTCCGCGCTGGTCGGCCTGACCCAGGGCCTGGCGCGCGACCTGGGCGCACGCGGCATCACCGCCAACGTGGTGCACCCCGGTCCCATCGACACCGACATGAATCCCGCCGACGGCGCGCATGCGGCAGATCTGGTGGCTGTGCTGTCCCTGCCGCACTACGGCGAAGCCCGCGACATCGCCGGCATGGTGGCGTTCCTGGCCGGGCCGGAAGGGCGCTACGTCACGGGCGCGAGCTTGTCGGTGGACGGCGGCTACGCCGCCTGATGCGGCCTGTTTGAAAGTTTTTTCGGGGCGACTTGCACAAACCAAAAAAGCTGCATATAATCTTGCTTCTTCGCACTACACACGTAACGAAGCGCAGCAGCAGCGGATTAAAAAACGCGCAGCAAAGCGGACGAAATTGAGTGAAGTTGCAGGGCTGTTAGCTCAGTTGGTAGAGCAGCGGACTCTTAATCCGTAGGTCGAGTGTTCGAGCCACTCACAGCCCACCAGAATTCCCAAAGGCCGTTGACGTCACCGTCAACGGCCTTTATGTTTTTCCTGTTCAAGCGCGCGGCGGCAGGCTGTGCGGCTCGCGGGAGCCATGAAAAATGCATGCGCTGCGCCATTGAGAAAAGCGGGATGGCGGGACACGGACTTTTGATATGATTGCTAATCATTCTTATTTCCAAATCCCGACGCGCGTGCCATGTCCGCTCCCGATACTGCCCGCCACGCGGCCTTGTTGACCTGGTACAGCGATCATCACGGTTGGCTGGTCGGATGGCTGCGCCGCAAGCTGGGTTCGTCCTGCGATGCGGCCGACTTCGCGCAGGATACCTTTGTGCGGCTGATCGGCCGCGACGATCTGGCGGCGATCAGGACGCCGCGCGCTTATCTCACAACGACCGCAACCCGCCTGGTGATCGACGACGCGCGCCGGCGCAAGCTCGAGGCGGTGTGCCTGGAGAGCTGGGCCATCCTGCATGGCGGCGAGGCGGCGCCCGCGCCTGAGCAGTTGCTCGAAACCGTGGAGATCCTGGCGGCGTTGGCGCGCATGCTCGATACCTTGCCCGCCAAGCCGCGCAGCGCCTTCCTGCTGCACAGGCTGGAAGGGCGGAACTACGGCGAGATCGCCGCCGAACTGGGCGTATCCACCAGCATGGTGAAGCAGTATGTTGCGCGCGCGCTCGCTCATTGCTACCTGGCGATGGAGGCGGCGTGAAGGCCGGTGCCGTTCCTGCCATCGTGGAGCACGCCGCGCAATGGATGGCCACGCTGCGCGATGAGGGCGCCAGCGACGCCGACCGCGAGGCCTGTCGGCGGTGGCGGGCGGCGGATCCGCAGCATGAGAAGGTCTACCGCCGGCTCGAGGATCTTTGGGGCAGTTTCGACCAGGCGGCAGCCTTTGATTCTCCCGCGGCGGCCCGGCGCATCCTGGAGCAGTCCAGCCGCAAGCCGCGGACTGGCCGCCGCGCCCTGGGTGCGGCGGCGCTGGCTCTGCTGGTCTGCGGTGCCGGGCTCTGGCGCATGGCGCCGCCGGCCTGGCTGTTGGCCGATCACCGCAGCGGAGTCGGCGAGTGGCGCGTCATCGAACTGGACGACCATAGCCGCATCACCCTGAACAGCGATTCGGCCATCGACGTGCGCTTCGATGCCCGCCAGCGTCTGATCACCTTGCGGCAAGGCGAAATCCTGGTCGACGTGGCGCACGAGGCCGCGGGACGGCCCTTCGTGGTGCGGACGCCGGACGGCACCGCGCAGGCGCTAGGCACCCGCTATGCCGTGCGGCGCGGCGAGGGACATACCGACGTCATCGTGCAGCAATCCCGCGTGCGGGCCTGCGCCCAGGCGTCCGCACCGGTTTGCGCCGACCTGGCGGCCGGGCAGCGCGTGCGCATGGGCGGCGGTCAGGTCGGCGAGGTCGAATCCGTCGATCCGGAGCAGGCGCTGGCCTGGACGCGGCGCAGCCTGGTGGTGGACAACCAGCCGCTGGCCGACGTGCTGGCGGAGCTGGGCCGCTACCGCAAGGGGCGGCTGCAATACGACGCAGGCGCGCTCGACGGCTTGCGCGTGTCGGGGGTGTTCCCGCTGGAAGCGCCTGATCAGGCGCTGGCCTCGCTGGCGGCCAGCCTCCCCATTACGGTCAGCCGATACACCCCTTGGCTGGTGCTGGTGCAGCGCCGTTGAAAAAAAATCCTGCATTCCGCTGCCCCTGGCGCGGTTTGCTTCGTCATGACTCATGAGTAGCCATCAATCTGGAGAGGGTCGTCCGCTCATGAGTCATTCCAAGTCTGCTGCGCGCGCCTTGCGCGCGCTGTCCGCCGCGGCCGCGTTGGCCGCGTTTCATCCTGTCTGGGCGCAGCCGCTGGCAGCGCCATCCGCGACGGCCGCCCGCGCGGTCGATGTGCCGCCCGGCCCGTTGGCGCCAGCGCTGAACCGTTATGCCGAACAGGCTGGCCTGATCCTGTCGTTCGATCCGGCGTTGACCGCCGGGCTGCAAAGCCCGGGCCTGTCCGGCACGGTGGCGCCCCGCGAGGCGTTCGCTGGGCTGTTGGCCGGCACCGGCCTGGAGGCGGTTGCGCGCGGCCAGGCCGGATACACCATCAGGCGCGCGCCCGGCGCCTCCACCAGCACGCTGGAGCCGATCACCGTGCATGGCAGCGGCGAGCAGGCCTGGGGGCCGGTCGACGGTTATGTCGCGCGCAGGAGCGCGACAGCCACCAAGACCGATACGCCGCTGATCGAGACGCCGCAGTCGATCAGCGTCATCTCGCAGGCGCAGATGGCGGCGCAGGGCGTCAGCCGCGTGGACGAGGCTTTGCGCTACAGCGCGGGCGTGCGTACCGAGCCCATCTATGACACGCGCCGCGGCACTTACTACGTGCGTGGCTTCAATGTCGCCAACAACGGGCAGTATCTCGACGGCCTGAAGCTGGCCTACTCAGGCGGCTACGGTGGCTGGGAAGTCGATCCCTACACGCTGGAACGCCTGGAAGTCCTGCGCGGCCCCTCGTCCGTGTTGTACGGGCAGACCGTGCCCGGCGGTCTCGTCAACCAGGTCAGCAAGCGTCCGCTGGAGACGCGCAGTGGCGAACTGGCGGTGCAGTACGGCAGCTTTGATCGGAAGCAGGTTTCGGGCGACTTCACCGGCCCGCTGGACGATGCGGGCCATTGGCTCTACCGTCTGACGGCGGTGGGGCGCGAGGGTGGCACGCAGACCAATCACGTCGACGACGACCGCGTCCTGCTGGCGCCGTCGCTGACCTGGAAGCCGAGCGCGGCGACCTCGATCACGCTGCTGGCGCAGTACCAGCACGACCGCACAGGCAATACGGCCAACTTCCTGCCGGCGGCAGGCACGCTCTGGCCTGTTGCCAACGGCCATATCCCCGTGGACTTCTTCACGGGCGACCCGACCTTTGACCAGACCGACCGGCGCAAGGCGCAAATCGGCTACCAGGCCGAGCACCGGGTCAACGACCAGCTGACGCTGCGCCAGAACCTGCGCTATTCCACGCTGGACGTCGATTACCGCAGCCTGGGGGCGAACGGCGGCTGGGTGCAGACGCGCGAGCCCTACACGGACCTGCGCCGCATTTCGCTGGTCAGCAAAGAGGGCTTCCATTTGTTCACGCTGGACAACCAGGCGCAGTTCAACCTGTCTCATGGACCAGTGGCGCATACATTGTTGTTGGGCGCGGATTACCAGGAATCGCGCTTCGACCGGCTTTACGGCTTGCGCACGGCCGCGGTGGACCCGATCAATGTGTGGAACCCGGCGTATGGCCGGCCGTTTCCCGGCGCGACGCCGCAGGCGTCCAACGACACCAACCAGGTGCGCCGGCAGTTCGGCCTGTATGCGCAGGACCAGATCAAGTTCTACGACAAATTGGTGCTGCAGTTGGCCGGCCGCTACGATTGGGCGCGTTCCACCACCGGTGAGACGATCCTGCGTACCGGCGTGGAAACCACGACGCGCACCAATGACGAACAGTTCAGCGGCAAGGTCGGGCTGGTCTATCTGGCCGACAACGGTCTCGCGCCCTACGCGTCGTACACCGAGTCCTTCGAGCCGGTGGCGGGCGCGGGCTACGGCGGCACGCCATTCGAACCCACGCGCGGCAAGCAGTATGAGATCGGCCTGAAGTATCAGCCGGCCGGCGCCCGCAGCTTCGCGCAAGTCTCGCTCTTCGATCTGCGCCAGACCAATGTGTCGACGGCGGACCTGGCCCATCCCGGCTTCAGCGTGCAGACCGGTGAAATCCGTTCGCGCGGCATCGAGCTGGAAGGCACCTGGGAAGTCACGCCGCAGTTGAACCTGCTCGCGTCCTATACATACAGTGATGTCAAGGTGACCAAGGCGGCGCGGACGGCGGTCAATCTGGGCAAGCGTCCGCCCTACATTCCCGATCACATGGCGTCGCTGTGGGCTGATTACCGCCTGTCGGCCACGGGACCGCTGGCCGGCCTGTGGTTTGGCGCGGGCGTGCGCTACATGGGTTCGACCAATGACATCCCGGACGCGGTGCAGGTGCCTGCCTACACGCTGGTGGACGCTGCGCTGCGCTATGACATGGGGAGCTACCAGTTCTCGTTGAACGCCAGCAACCTGTTCGACAAGCGCTATGTGGCGGCGTGCGACAGCGTGACCAACTGCTATTACGGCCTGGAGCGGACTGTCATGGCGCGGGTGGCTTACCGCTGGTAGGGCGATTAAGTTCAGGCTTAATGGTGGGTAAACGCAGGTTGAATCACAGCGGCTCCGATGCTCTTTATAGTGGCTCCGTACCCGTCCGAGAGAGCCGCACATGTCCAGTACCGTCCTTTTACCCGCCTATCCCCGCGCCGTGTTGTTCGACCTGCTGACGGCCTTGCTCGACTCCTGGACCGTATGGAACCGCGCCGCCGGCTCCGAGGCCGCCGGGCGGGCCTGGCGCGCGGAGTACCTGCGCCGCACCTATGGCTGCGGCGCCTATCAACCCTATGAGCGCCTGGTGCAGGAGGCCGCGTCCACGGTCGGCCTGCCGGCGGCGGCGCCGGCCGCGCTGGAAGCGGGCTGGGACGAACTGCCTGCATGGGACGGCGCCCGAGAACTGTTGCAGGGCTTGCGGCCGCATTGCCGTCTGGCCGTGGTCACCAACTGTTCCGCCCGCCTGGGGCGGCGCGCCGCCGGCTTGCTGGGGGTGGATTGGGACGTGGTGGTGACGTCGGAGGAAGCAGGTTTCTACAAGCCCGATCCGCGCCCCTATGAACTGGCATTGGCGCAATTGCAGGTGCAGCCCTCGCAGGCCGCATTCGTCGCCGGGTCCGGTTATGACATGTTCGGCACCAGCAAGGTGGGCTTGCGCACGTATTGGCACAACCGGGTGGGACTGACGTTGCCGGAAGGCGCGGCGCGGCCTGAAGTGGAGTCCGCGCGGCTGGATGCGGCGCTGCCCTGGCTGGAACGGTTCGGCGCAGGCTGACGGCGAGCAATCCCTGGGGGCATGCCGCGCTTTGCCGGCGCGTTCCCGGCATCATCCCGCCGGCAACGAAATCGCATCTCCCAACCCTTTGACCTCCTTCAGCACAAAGGAGGTGTAGACCTCCTTCACGCCCGGCAAGGCGCCAAGTACGTAGCGCGCCAGATCGCCGAAGGCGTCCAAATCGCGGGCGATCACCGTCAACTGGTGATCGTAGCGACCCGACACGCAATGGCAGGTCAGTACTTCCGGCACGTCCTTGATGGCGTCCTCGAACGCCTTGACGTGCTCCGCACCCTTCATGTCCAGCGAAATCCAGACGAACGCGGTCACGCCGAAGCCCAGCTTCTTGACGTCGACCTCGGCCCGGTAGCCGCGAATCACGCCCTCGTCTTCCAGGCGCTTGACGCGCCGCCAGCAAGGGGAGGGAGTGAGCGAAACGCGTTCGGCCAGATCGGCGCTGGACAGCCGTCCGTCGACCTGCAAGGCGGCCAGGATCTGCAGGTCTGTGGGGTCGAAATTCTTGTTTTGCACGATTTTTCCAAGAAATCCAGGATTTCGCCAATTTCAATCCAAAATATTACACGTTGACGTCAAAAATTCGGAAATATTCGCGATTCGGCTCCGGTATCTTTGTTTGGCTGTTTGAGGGGGCGTCGACACGATGAATGCTCCCGGTTTGAACACTATGGAGCAGACATGAAAGATTCGAATCCGATACGCAAGGCACTCCTGGCCCTGGAGCCTTCCGAGGGCTGCTGGCTGACTTTGGCGAGCCCGGCCGTGGCCGAGGCGATTGCGCATTGCGGCTTCGATTGGCTGGTCGTCGACATGGAGCATGCGCCCAATGATGTGGCGGGCCTGACGGCGCAATTGCAGGCCATCGATGCGGCGCGCGCGCATGGCGCGGCGGCGTATCCGATCGTGCGCGTGACGGTTAACGATGCGGCGCTGGTCAAGCGCGCCATGGACTGCGGCGCCAAGACGATCATCTTCCCGAACATCGACACGGCCGAGGACGCGCGCCGCGCCATCGCGGCCATGCGCTTTCCTTTCGAAGGCAATGGCGGCGTGCGCGGGGTGGCGGGGCTGGTGCGGGCCGGCATGTATGGGCAAGACCCGTCCTACGTCAAGCTGGCCAATGAGCAGGCCTGCGCGGTCCTGCAGATCGAATCGGCGCAGGCGGTGCGCAACGTGGAAGCCATTGCCGCCCTGCCTGGGGCGGATTGCCTGTTCGTCGGCACGGCCGATCTGGCGGCCAGCCTTGGCCGCCTGGGCGACATGGCCCACGCCGAGCTGCGCGAGGCCGTGAGCCGCGTGATTGAGGCCGGCCGGGCGGCGGGCAAGGCGGTCGGCATTTTCGCCAACGATCCCGAAGAGGCGGCGCGCTACCGCAAGCTGGGGGTGCAGTTCATCGCCTTGCACTCCGACGTGGCCTGGCTGGCCCGGGGCGCCCGTCAGGCGCGCGCGCAGTTCGACGCGGCGTGCCGCTGAGCGAGCGGCGCGATCTCTTTCTTCTGGCAAGACAGGAACAGGTATGAACACAGCAGTATCTTCCGGCGGCTTCAGCGCCACCGCGCGCGCTAGCGTGCAGACCTTGCGTTCGTCGCAAATCCGCGAAGTCGCCAATGCAGGCATGGGCCGCGCCGACGTGCTGCCGTTCTGGTTCGGCGAGCCCGACGAGCAGACGCCGGCAGCATTCCGCGACGCGGCGATCGCCCATATCGCTTCCGGGCAGACGTTCTACGTCCAGACCCTGGGTGTGCCGGCGTTGCGTGAACGCCTGGCCACGTATGTGAGCGGCCTGCACGGCCAGCGCGACGTGGACAACATCGCGGTGACCAGTTCGGGCACGTCGGCGTTGATGACCGCCGTGCAGGCCGTCGTGGGCGCGGGCGACCACGTGGTTGCCGTGACGCCGCTGTGGCCCAACCTGGTGGAAATGCCCAAGGTGCTGGGCGCGCGGGTGACGACCGTGGCGCTGTCGTTCTCGGAGAGCGGCTGGCGCCTGGATCTGGACGCTTTGCTCAGCGCCTTGACGCCGGATGTGCGGGCGCTTTTGGTGAATTCGCCGAACAATCCCACGGGCTGGGTGATGACCGCCGAGCAGCAGCGCGCGGTGCTGGAGCATTGCCGCAAGCACGGCATCTGGATCATCTCCGACGATGTCTACGAACGCTACTACTACGACGGCGCCGTGGCGCCCACGTTCCTGGACATCGCCGCGCCGGATGATCGCGTGGTCAGCTGCAACTCGTTCTCGAAGGCCTGGCTGATGACGGGCTGGCGCGTGGGCTGGGTGGTGACGCCACGTGGACTGCTGCCGGAGATCGGCAAGCTGATCGAATACAGCAACACCTGCACGCCCGGCTTTGTGCAAACCGCCGCCTTGTGCGCGCTGGAACAGGGCGAGCCCGTCATCGCGCGCACGGTGCAGCGGCTGCGCTTGGCGCGCGACCATCTGGCGGCGAGGCTGGGCGAGGTGCCTGGGGTCGAGCTGGCCGGCGCGGCGCCGGGCGCGATGTACACCTTCTTCCGCGTCCGCGGCGTCTCGGACAGCCTGGCGTTCTGCAAGGACCTGGTGGTGCGCGGCGGCCTGGGCCTGGCGCCGGGCGTGGCTTTCGGTCCCGAGGGCGAGGGCTATCTGCGCTGGTGCTACGCCAGCGCGCACGAACGCCTGGATGAAGGCGTGGCTAGACTATCGCGCTTTCTGGACGCGGCCCGGGGCCAGGCAGCCTGAGCGCCGGCGCCGGACCTCAACATTAGGGCAAGACCCATGAATACTCCTGAGCTTCCCCGTTCCCTGGAATGGATAGAACGGCTGGTGCGCTTCGATACGACCAGCCGCCTGTCGAACCTGGGCCTGATCGAAACGGTGCGCGACCACGTGGCGGCGGCCGGGCTTGCGCCCAGGCTGATCTACAACGCCGACGGCAAGAAGGCCAACCTCTTCGTGACCGTCCCCGCGGCCGACGGCGGCACTCAGGGCGGGGTGGTGCTTTCGGGCCATACCGATGTCGTGCCGGTGGACGGCCAGGCCTGGAGCAGCGATCCGTTCGCGCCCGAAGTGCGCGATGGCCGGCTGTACGGACGCGGCACCTGCGACATGAAGGGTTTCATAGGGACGGCGCTGGCCATGCTGCCCTCGTTCACGTCGCGGCGCCTGCGCGTGCCGCTTCATCTGGCGCTGAGCTACGACGAGGAGGTCGGCTGCCTGGGCGCGGACGCCATGCTGCGCGAGCTGGCGAAGCTGGAGATCCGGCCCGATAGCTGCATCGTGGGCGAGCCGACCGAAATGCGCGTGATCTCGGCGCACAAGAGCAGCAATCTGTACCGCTGCACCGTGCATGGGCATGCCGCGCATTCTTCGCTGACACCGCGGGGCGTCAACGCGATCGAATACGCGGCGCGCGCCATCTGCCACATCCGCGATATGGCCGACAGCCATCGCCAGAACGGACCGTTCGACCAGGACTTCGAGGTTCCGTACACCACCGCCAACACCGGCACGATCTCGGGCGGCCTGTCCGTCAACACGATCCCGGACCGCTGCCAGTTCGAGTTCGAATTCCGCTCCATCCCGGGCGTGCTGGCGCCGGACGTGATCGGCGGCCTGCGCCGCTACATCACCGGCGAACTGCGCGACCGCATCAAGGCGGAGCACCCGCAGGCCGACATCGAGCTGGAGGCGATGGCGGAAGTGCCGGGTTTCGATACCGCCGCGACCGCCGAGATCGCGCGGCTGGCGCAGGCGCTGACCGGTACGCGCGGCACCGAGAAGGTGGCGTATTGCACCGAGGCGGGCTTGTTCCAGCGGGCAGGAATGACGGCCGTGATTTGCGGTCCGGGCAATCTGCAGCAGGCGCACCGGCCCGATGAGTATGTGGCGCTGTCGCAGATCGGCCTGTGCGAACAGTTCATGGAAAAGCTGGCGGGCCATCTTGAGATAGCCCGTCCATAAGTTGATCGATAGTTAATTCTTCAAAAAAACAGAGGGAAAAATGGCTTACTCGGAGAAGACAACGTGGAATGCGGCGGCCGCTGCCCGCGACAAGGCGGCGCCATCAGGCGACCGGCGCGCCCAGGCGCGGCGCGCGGTGATCGCCGCGTCCATCGGCAATGCGCTCGAATGGTTCGACATGATCGCGTACGGCACTTTCGCGCTGATCATTGCCAAGCTGTACTTTCCGTCCGCCAGTGAGAGTTCCTCGCTGCTGCTGGCGTTGGCCACGTTCGGCGTGTCGTTCCTGATGCGGCCGCTGGGCGCCATCGTGCTGGGCAGCTATGCCGACCGGGCCGGGCGCAAGGCGGCGCTGACGGCTTCCATTTTCCTGATGATGATAGGCACGTTGATCATCGTGGTGGTGCCCACGCACGCGCAGATCGGCGTCGCCGCGTCGATCATCATCCTGGTCGCCCGGTTGATCCAGGGCTTTTCGGCGGGCGGAGAGTTCGGCAGCGCGACGGCCTTCCTCATCGAATATGCGCCGGATCGGCGAGCCTACTATGCGAGCTGGCAGGTCGCCAGCCAGGGCGCCGCGATCCTGCTGGCGGCGCTGTTCGGCGCCGTGCTCAACGCGACCTTGACCCAGGCGCAGCTGGAAAGCTGGGGCTGGCGCATTCCGTTCGTGTTCGGCCTGCTGATTGCGCCGGTGGGCTACTACATCCGCCATCACATGGATGAGACGCCGGAATTCAGCGCGGCGCAGGCTTCGGCTTCGCCCCTGAGCGACATGTTTGCGGGCCAGAAATTGCGCCTGCTGGTGACGGTAGGCTTCGTGGCGCTGGGCTCGGTGGGCAACTACCTGGCGCTGTATATGCCCACGTACTCGATTCGCCAGCTGGGCCTGCCGCCGACCATCGGCTTTCTGGCGACGCTGGTCACGGGCGTCATCATGACGGTAGGCGCGCCTTTTGTGGGCGCGCTGGCTGACCGGATCGGACCCGCGCGCATCATGACGGCCGCGGCCCTGTTGACCGCAGTGCTGTGCTATCCCTTGTTCTATCTGCTGGTGTCGTATCCGACGGTGGGCGTGCTGATGATCGTCCAGGTCATTCTGGGCTTGTTGGCGACGCTGTACTTTGCGCCCATGCCGGCGCTGATGTCCGCGATTTTCCCGGTGCAGGTGCGCACCACGGGCCTGTCATTGGGCTACAACATCGCGGTGACGATCTTCGGCGGCTTCGCGCCGTTCATCCTGACCTGGCTGATCGCGACCACCGATTCCAAGCTGTCGCCGAGCTACTACCTGCTGGCCATCGCGCTCATGGCCATGGTGTCGCTGAACGTGGCGCGCCGGACGTTCCAGCAGCGCTAGGCGCCAGGCGCCGGCCTTCGCCTTGAAGGCCGGCCCGCGGCGGGCGGAATGTAGCCCATTGTTGCGGGATTGCGCGCCTTTCCGCCCCAGCTGGGGCCGTGCCGTACAGCGCGGCCGCGCTATCTTCAGGACCCTGCTGATAGTACAAAATGTTGCCTGCCTCCCGTCCCGCGCTTGCTAGCATGGTCTGGCCGGAATGATCCGGCACACCGACGGAATAAGTGGAGGTTGCCATGAGCTCAAGAACAATATTCAACCGGATCGCAGTTGTCGCGGCCACGGGTGCCTTGCTGGCGGGATGCGCCACGCAGCAGCAGACCAACACGGCCGTGGGTACGGGCGCCGGGGCGGCCATCGGCGCTGGCATCGGCGCCTTGATCGGCCACGGCAAGGGCGCGGCCATCGGCGCCGGCATCGGCGCGGTGGCGGGTGGCCTGGTGGGCTACAACTGGAAAGTGGTCAAGGAAGACGTGCAGAAGTCGGGCGCTTCATCGTTGGGTATCGACGTGGTGGAAATGCCCGATGGCAGCCTGAAGGTCAACATTCCCAGCGGCGTGTCGTTCGATACCGACAAGACGCAGCTCAAGCCCGCGTTGCTGCCGGTGCTGGACAGCGTGGCGCGTTCGCTCAACCAGCATCCTGAATTGCGGGCCAAGGTGGTCGGCCATACCGACAGCACGGGCGCGTTGGCGCACAACCAGACGCTGTCGGTCAATCGCGCCAAGAGCGTCACGGACTACCTCGGCAAGCAGGGCGTGGCAGCCGGCCGCCTGACGGTCGAAGGCCGCGGACCGAACGATCCGATCGGCGACAATGCGACCGCCGAAGGCCGCGCGCTGAACCGCCGCGTGGAAATCTACCTGTACGCGGTCCAGCAGTAAGCCTGGGCCAGCCCAGTGTCCGAGGCGGCTGGCGCAACGCGCCGCCGCCTTTTTTTTCCGGAGTCCGTCATGAGCATGTTTCCTCCCGCCCGCGTCGGCACCGATACCGCCGTGGCCGCTTTGTCAGGTTGGCAGGCGGTTGCGATGCGCGACGCCATCGAAAAGCGCTTCCGCTTTCCCAATTTCAATGCGGCATTCGGCTTCATGGCGCGCGTCGCCATGTTCGCGGAGAAGCTGAACCATCATCCCGAATGGACCAACGTCTATAACCGTGTGGACGTGACCCTGACCACGCATGACGCTGGCGGCGTGACCGAATTGGACGTGCGCATGGCGCAGTTCATGGATGAGGCGGCTGCGCAACTGGGCGCGACCGCGCCTAAGGGCTAGGACCTGAGCGAGTTGCAATCGCGGCTGTGGGCTAGTCTTCCGCCCCGTCCGCGTCCGGCTGCAGATGGCCGATCACGCGGTCCAGCATGTCGCCCAGCAGGCGTTGCTCGTCGTCGCTGAGGCAGTTGAAGATCTCCTCATTGCGGCGGGCGATCAGGTCGATGACGCGCTGGTATTGCGCCAGGCCGGCCGGGGTCGGCGCCAGCACCACGCCGCGCCCGTCGGAGGCGGACATGGTTTTTTCGACCAGACCGCGTTCCACCAGCGCCTGCGCCGAGCGGCTGGCCTGGCCTTTGTTCAGATTGGCCGCGCGCGCCAGGTCGTTGACCGACAGGGGCGCGTAGCGGCCGATGGCCGCCAGGCAGCGCGCCTCGCCTAGCGGAATGCCGCAGTCTTCCAGATAGGCGCGATTCGTGTCCCTGTCCGTGATCTTGTTAAGCACGTGCAGGCGGTAGGTCAGGAATCGTTCGAGGGCGGGCGGGTTCACGTCGGGCGGGTAGAAGCAGAGGCGGGACAGTGTGCCACAGGGTCGTTGGCCAGGCAGGCGGCTTCCGCCTGGGCCAGCAGCGCGGCGGCGTCGCGCGCATCGCTTAAGCGGGCCAGCAGCGACAGGCTCAGGATCGACAGGAAGAGCGACGCTTGCTCTTCGCCGACGCGCGTCAGGGCTTGCGCCATGGCGGTATAGGTCTGGTCCAGTTCATCGTTGTTCATGCTTGGTCTTCCTTGGGCGCATCCAGGGCGATCGAGGGGTAGTAGGGCCGGAGGGCGGCGCGCAGGGTGGCGGCCGCGGGGGTGATCCAGCGGCCCAGTACGTAGCCGTCCGGCCGCAGCAGGTAGACGGCGCTGCCTTGGGCGCCATAGCGCTGGCGCAGTTGCCCGTGCGTGTCCTGCAAGGCGTCGGCGCCCGTCTTCAGCACGCGCAGCGGCTGGGGGGCATCGCGAGTGGCAGCGGCCAAGGCCTCCAGTTCCGCTGCCAGCCTGGCGTCGGGTTCGAGCGCCAACGCCACGAAGCCTGCGCCGAAGCACGCGCTGAGATGCAGCGGCGCGCCGCGATCCTGCAGCAGCGCTTCGGGCGCGGGCTGGCCGGGCGCGGCGGCGGCGCCGGCTTGCGGCGCGCCGTCAGCCAGATTCAAGGGCGAGGCATCGTAGGAGATGGGCGCCGACTGCCGCGGGTTGATCAACTGGCGCACTCGCTCGTCCGAGAGGGCCAGACGCAGGGCGGCCTCGCGCATCAGGCGGAAGCCGAAATCCGGCGGAGCCATGAATTCGGTGCTCTTGGCGCCGTAGGCCAGGTTCTGGCGGGTGGCGTGGACGCGCTCCACGCTGTAGCTGTCCAGCAGGCTGTCGGGGGCCTGGCCTTGCAGCACCCAGGCCAGCTTCCAGGCCAGGTTGCCCGCGTCGTCCAGCCCCGAGTTCAGGCCCCGCACGCCGAAGATCGGCACCAGGTGGGCGGCGTCCCCGGCGAACAGCACGCGTCCGTGGCGGTAGCTGTCCAGCGTCAGGCACTTGGCGTTGTAGATGGAGATCCACAGCGGCTTCCAGGGCGCGGTCTCGCCGATCATGTCCAGATGGCTCTGCACGCGCGGCAGTACGTTCTCCGGCTTGACGGCCTCCTCGGGATCTTCGTCGTCGCGGATCTGGTAGTCCACGCGCCAGACATTGCCGGGCTGGCGATGCATGAGCAGGGTGGAACCGGGATTGGACGGCGGATCGAACCAGGCCAGGCGCTCCACCGGACGGCTGGATGCCTGTTCGATGTCGACGATGACGTAGCGCCCTTCGTACTGCATGCCTGTCAGCTTCAGGCCCATGGCTTCGCGCACGGTGCTGCGGCCGCCATCGCAGGCGATCAGCCAGTCGGCGCGCACGGTGTGGCGGCCGCCTTCGGCTTCCACTTCGGCCGTGACGCCGTCCGCGTCCGTCTGCAGGCCTGCAAGCCGCGCCGACCAGCGCAGCGCGGCCCGTTCCGGATGGCGCTGCATGGCCTGGTGGGCGTACTCCTCGACGGCGTACTGCTGGATATTGACCATGGGGGCGTAGCGTTGTAGCGGGTCGTGCGGCATTTCGAAGTGCAGCACCTCGCTGTTGCGGTAGTAGCTGCGGCCTCCGGTCCAGGCCAAGCCGGTGGCGGTCAGGGGGCGGTCGGCGCCGACCCAGCCCATGATTTCCTGCGACCGCCGCGAAATGCAGATGGCGCGGCTGCCGCTGCAGTAGTCGTCGTCCGCCTCCAGGGTCAGCGTAGCGATGCCGTATTCCGCCAGCAGGGCGGCCAGCGCCAGGCCGACGGGGCCGCCGCCGGCGATCAGGACGGGAACGTGCGCGGGTAGCGGCATGCTGTCTCCGGATATTGGTTGTTTGCGCAACTATATTCTCAAAAAGGTTGTACGCGCAACCATATTGTTGGGGCAAAAAAAACCCGCCGGATCAGGGCGGGTCGTCGGGCTGTAGGGGCGTTTCAGTTGCGCACGTAATAGATACGCATCGCCTGCTGTTTCTGCGCGCCGTCCAGTACGCGCAGCACCACGACCTTGGCCGTGAAACCATCGGGCAGCTTCAGTTGGCCCAGCGCGTAGTCGTAACGGTCGACGTTCAGGGCAGGGCCTTCGGGCGTGACGGTGGCGGCGCGGCCATTGGGATAGGTGCCGTCGATGGAGAAGGTCAGCGTGCCCTTGAACGGGGCTCCCTGGCGCTCTTCGCGCATGACCAGCACCTGGTAATCCAGCAGGCCGGGCGCGCGCTTGAAGGTGGCGGAGCGGATGCCCAGGTTGCCGCCGCGCGGGTCGGCCGGCATGGCGTCCTGGAACAGCACCAGTTCCTTGTTCAGCGTGTCGATCTTGCTGCGGGCGTCAGAAAGGTCGGCGGTCAGTTTTTCATGGCCGGACTTGTTGGCGTCGCGCTGCTGGGTGGCTTCCTCGAGCTGGCTTTGCAGGCGCTGGCGCTCAAGATTGGCCGTGCTGAGTTCGCTGTGCAATTGCTCGGACTGTTCCACGGTCAGGCGTTGCGGACCGTAGTTGGTCTGCAGGAAGAGCACGCCGCCGGCGCCCAGGGCGATGCCCACCAGCAGCAGGACCAGCCAGCGCGGCATGCGGCGCGTGCGTTGGCCGGGCTGGTATACGGAGGGCTTGAACACAGCCCGTTGCGATCTTCCGAACATCCCCATTCCTAGAAAACTTCCTGTATGTTTGCTCGCCCGCGCGCAGCGCGCGCAGGTCAAAGCGCTAGAGAATACCCCGTTAGCCGGGGCGGTTGGGTGCGCGGACAAGCCTGGTTGCGCACCTTGATATTGTGAAATATGTGGACATCAGCGGCCCTGTCCGTTGAGTTCGGCATCCAGGTCCGCCAGCCGCTGCGGCGTGCCGACATCCGTCCATTTGCCCGCATGGCGCGCGCCGCGCACCAGGCCTCGGGCCATGGCCTGCCGCAGCAAGGGAGCCAGGGGCGCCGCCGCGCCCCGGGGGACGTCGGCGAACAACGAGGGATGGTAGACGCCGATGCCAGCAAAGGTCAAACGAGGTTCGCCCTGGGCATGGACGCTGCCGTCGGCCTCCAGCCGGAAATCGCCGGCCGGGTGCTGCGGCGGATTGTCCGCCAGCAGCAGCCAGGCGCCGCCGTCGGGGAGGGCGCCTGCCAGATCCTTCGCCGCAGCGGGATCCCAGTCGCACCAGACGTCGCCGTTGATGACAAGGAAAGGCTCGCCGCCCAGCAGGGGCAGCGCCTGGGCGATGCCGCCAGCGGTTTCCAGCGCGGTCGCTTCCGCCGAATAGCGGATGCGCACGCCGTGCGCGGCGCCATCGCCCAGCGCCCGCTCGATCTCGTGGCCGAGCCAGGCATGGTTGATGACGACGTCGCGGATGCCGGCGGCCGCCAGCCGGCGCAGGTGCCAGACGATAAGCGGCTGGCCGCCCACGGCCAGCAGGGGCTTGGGCAGGCTGTCAGTCAGCGGGCGCATGCGTTCGCCGCGCCCCGCCGCGAGGATCATGGCCCGCATCAGAACGTGTACCCGACGCTGACCTGGCGGTCGTCCAGCTTGTCCAGCAGGCGCAGCAACGGCGTGAAGACGCTGTAGCGCTGGGCCACCTGGCGCACGTAGCCGTTCATGCGCGGCATGTGGGCCAGGTAGTGCGCCTTGCCGTCGCGGTGGTTCAGGCGGGCGAACACGCCCAGGATGCGCAGATTGCGCTGCAGGCTCATCCATTCATAAGCGCGGTGGAATTCGGCGAAATCCGGATCCACCGGCAAGCCTGCCGCCCGCGCCATTTCCCAGTAGCGGATGGCCCAATCCAGTTGCTGGGGCTCTTCCCATGTGGTGCGGGCGTCGGTCACCAGCGAGGCCAGATCGTAGGTGATGGGACCGATGAGCGCATCCTGGAAGTCGATGATGCCGGGATTGGGGCCGTATTGCGGCTGGTCGCAGACCATCAGGTTGGGCGAGTGGTAATCGCGGTGCACCAGCACCTGGGCCTGTCCGCCATTGCTGGTGGACAGCAGCGCGAAGATCTTTTCCAGCGCGTTCGCGGTCTTGTCGTCCAGCGTCACCCCGTGGTGCTTTTGCACGTACCACTCGGGGAACAGCTTGAGCTCGTCGGCCAGACGGGTCGTGTCGTAGGTGCCCAGGCCGGTGGTGGATGCCTGCTGCAGGCGGACCAGCGCGGCCAGGGCCTCGCGGTACAGCGTCTGCAGTTCGCTGTCCGGCAGTCCCGCCTGGATGCGCTGGTAATAGGTCTGTTCGCCCAGGTCGGACAGCAGCAGCAGGCCCTGGTCCAGGTCCTGTTCCAGCACGGCGGGCACGTTCAGCCCGACGTCCGCCAGCAGGCGGTCCACGTGCAGGAAGGGGCGGCAATCCTCGTGCGCGGGCGGGGCGTCCATGACTATCAGGGTGCGCTCGCCGGCGTCCAGCCTGAAATAGCGGCGGAAGCTGGCGTCGGCCGACGCCGGACGCAGCGTGTCGATGGCCAGGTTCAGGCTGGCGGGCAGGCTGCCCAGCCAGTTGCGGATCAGCTCCAGGCGGGGGTCGTGATCGTTTTTCAAGGAAGATCCGTGTCAGAAAGGCAATATTGCTGAGAATTGTGTTCCGAGCACATAAGTCTGGGCCTATGGCGCGGCTTCTCTATAATACCGGCTCGTTTCCGTTAGCATTGGCCCTCCGTGGGTGCCGGTGTCGCGTTCCCACCATCGTCAAAAAGGGCTGTTTTCACTCGTGCGCAAGGTTCGATGGTTGATCCTCTCTGCTGTCAGTGTCGCCGCCGGCGCCGTTCAGGCCCAAGGTAGCCAGGGCAGCGTTCCCGCCGCGTCGTCGACCTCGGCGACTCCCGTGTTGCGCACTTCGCCGGGCTTGCGGATGCACCGCCTGCCGGACGACAGCATTCCCGCCTTCATGGAGGCGGACTCCATCGATGGCGATCCGGATTCCGACCTGACCCTGACCGGCAACGCCCAGGTGCGCCGCATCGACAGCGTGATCAAGGGCGATCGCATCAACTACCGCAAGGACACGGGCGAAGTCGACGTCCAGGGCAGCGCGCGCATGATGCGCGACGGCACCCTGGTGATCGGGCCGAACGCCACATTCAACGTGGACAAGTCCTCGGGAGAGATCGAAAAGCCCAATTTCTGGATGGGCGCCAACGGCGGCTTCGCCGTCGCCGAGCACGCGGACATATTCAGCCGGTCGCAGATGCGGCTGCACACAGTGACTTACAGCGGCTGCGCCTGCGAAACGCCGTCCTGGTACATCAAGGCCAAGACCGTCGACATCGACTTCGACGAGAACGAAGGCGTGGCGCGCAGCGGCGTGCTGTATTTCAAGGACGTGCCCATTCTGGCGTCGCCCTACATGACCTTCCCGGTCAAGAAGGAGCGCAAGTCGGGCTTTCTGATGCCGACTTACGGCACGACCAGCCAGGGCGGCTTCGATTTTTCGATTCCGTATTACCTGAATCTGGCGCCGAACTATGACATGACCGTGCAGCCGCGCTACTTCTCCAAGCGCGGGCTGCAGATGGGCGGGGAGTTCCGCTACATAGGATCTGGCTATGGCGGGTTCGCGATTGGCACCTACTTGCCGAACGACAATCTCACCGGTGAGGACCGTTGGATGTACTGGTGGCGTCACCAGCAGCTGTTCTCCAATGGGTTCTACGCGGACTGGGACGTCGCCAAGGTCTCGGACGACAACTATTATCGCGATATTTCCCAGTTGGGCCTTAACCAGGCGTCCACGACCTATCTGCCGCAGCGCGGACGTGTAGGCTGGGGCTCCAGGTACTGGAGCGCCTACGCCGAGGTCTACAAGTACCAAACCCTGCAGGACCCCGATGCGCCATTGGCGCCTCCGTATGACAAGGTGCCCGAGCTGTACCTGCGCGGGGCGCGCTACGACTGGGGTGGATTTGATCTGGATTGGACGTCGACTGCGGTCCGGTTCCGTCGACCGGATCTTGGCGGTGTCCGCTATCCTGATGGCGACCGCCTGCAATCCTATCTGACTGTGTCGCGCCCGATCGTCCGGCCGGGCTGGTTCGTCGTTCCCAAGGCGGGTATCAATTTCACCCAATACCAGACGAAATGGTATGGCGTGGATGCGCTTGGGCTGACTGGAGGGGCGGGAGCGGCCAGCCTGCCGGATTCGCAAGCGCGTACCGTGCCGATCATGTCGCTGGATTCCGGCCTGATCTTCGAACGCGACACCACGCTGTTCGGTAAGGCGTCCACGCAGACCCTCGAGCCCCGCCTGTACTATCTATATGTGCCGTACCGGGACCAGTCCAAGCTTCCCGTTTACGATACGTCCCTGGCCAATTTCAGCTTTGCGCAGGCGTTCGACGAGAACATCTACACCGGGGGCTGGGACCGCATCGCCAATGCGAACCAGTTGACGGCGGCGTTGACCACCCGCTGGCTGGACGCCAATACCGGCTTCGAGCGCATGTCGCTGGCCGTGGCGCAGCGCCTGTACTTCGCGGACCAGAAGGTCACGCTGCCGTATGAAACGCCGCGCACGAACGTGCGTTCCGACTTCCTCGTGGGCGCCAGCGCGGCCCTGACGGATACGCTCAGTACCGAGATCGCGGCGCAGTACAACCCGTATGACAACAACTGGTCACGCGGCCTGGTGAGCGCGCGCTGGTCGCCACAACGTCTGACCACGGTGGCCTTGTCCTATCGTTACCAGCGCGATCCCCAGCCGGGCGTGGCCTATCAACCCCAAGGCCAGAACCAGATCAGCATGGCGGTCCAATGGCCGTTCAGCAAGCGCTGGTATGGTGTTGGACGGGTGGACTATTCCTTGCGTTCCGGGCCTTCCAGCACGCTCGTCGATACGACGGACTCCCCCCGCGTGACGCAGGCCATCGCAGGCCTGGAGTACAAGGGAGATTGCTGCTGGGTGGGCCGCGTGGTCTACCAGCGGTACGCTGTGTCGGCCACGGACGCCAACTCCGCAGTGTTCTTCCAGCTTGAGCTGACCGGCCTGGGTTCCCTCGGAACCGACCCGATGAACCTGCTGAACAGAAGTATCCCCGGCTACTCGCGCATCACGCCGCCAGTGCCCGCCGGGACCACATTTGAAAGGTATGAATGATGCGTAGGTTGCACTCTTTGCGCCGCCTCTCCGGCAATGCGCTGCTGTTGGCCGTGTGCGCCGGCTTGCCCGTGGCCCATGCGGCCGAGCAGGGCGGCAAGGCCGCGAGCAATGGCGCCAAGCCGAATTCCGCCGCGCAGAAGAATGCCGCGCCGGCGCCCGCGCCGCAGCGCGAGCAATTCGTCGACGGCATTGCCGCCGTGGTGGACAAGGACGTGATTACGTTGCGCGAATTGCGCGACGCGTCCCAGCGTATTTCAGGCGAGTTGAAGTCCCGCGGCATCCAGGTGCCCGATGACCAGACCCTGCAGCATCAGGTGCTGCAACGCCTGATCATGGAGCGCGTGCAGCGCCATGAAGCAGACCGTCTGGGCATACGGGTGGACGATGCGCAAGTCGATCAGGCGATCCAGACCATCTCCGCCCGCAACAAGATCACCGTGGCCCAGTTGCGCCAGGAAATCGAAAAGTCCGGCACGAACTGGGATGGCTACCGCAAGTCGCTGCGCGACGAAATCCGCACCGATCGCCTGCGCCAGCGCGCGGTGGATTCGACGATCGTGATTTCCGATGCCGAGGTCGACGCTTTCCTGAAGGACCAGCGCCGCAATCCGGCGTTCGGCGCGGCGCCGCAGGCGGCCCCGCAGCCGCAGGCCCAACCGCAGGCTCAGCCGCAACCCGAACCCCAGCAGGCCGCCGCGCCGTCGGGTCCGATGCTTTACGCCCTGGCCCAGATCCTGGTGCGCGTGCCTGAAGGCTCGTCGCCCGAGCAACTGGCCGCGCTGCGCAAGAAGGCCGAAGGCCTGCTGGCGCAAGCCAAGCGCGGCGACGACTTCGCCAGCCTGGCCGCCGCGGCCTCGGACGGTCCCGAAGCCTTGCAGGGCGGCGTCATGGGTGTGCGCCCGCTGGACGGCTGGCCCGACCTGTTCGTGCAGGCCGTCAGCAATCTGCAGAAAGGGCAGGTCAGCAGCCTGATCCAAAGCGGCAACGGCTTTCACATCATCAAAGTGATGGACCGCGGCACCGCCCAGCCCGCGCCTGCCCGCACGGCCCGCGCCCCGGCGCCGGCCCAGGCTCCGCTGCCCGCCGCCGCGCCCGCGCAGGCGCCTGCGCACCAAGGCCCGGTGGAAGTGATGCAGACCCGCGCCCGCCACATCCTGATCAAGACCTCCACCGTCATGAGCGACGAACTGGCGCGTCAGCGCCTGGAGCAGGTCCGTCAGCGCCTGGTGAGCGGCGGCGCCAAGTTCGAGGACATGGCGCGCCAGTATTCGCAGGACGCCACCGCCCCGCAAGGCGGCGAACTGGGCTGGCTGAACCCGGGCGAAACCGTGCCGCCGTTCGAGGCCGCCATGAACGCCTTGAAGCCGGGCGAGATCAGCCAACCGGTGCAATCGCCCTTCGGCTGGCACCTGATCGAAGTGGAAGAGCGCCGCCAGCATGACGCCACGGACGATATGGCCCGCATGAAGGCCCGCCAGATCCTGTTCGAACGCCGCGCCCAGCCCGCATTCGAAGATTGGCTGGAGCAGCTGCGCGCCCAGGCATACATCGACAACCGCCTGGAAAAGCAGCAGAAGATCCAGCAGAACAACCGTTAAACGCATTACAGGCTTTACATGTCACAGCACCAGGCGCGCAAGCGTTTCGGCCAGAACTTCCTGACCGACGAGAGCGTGGTCGAGTCCATCGTCCGGGCGGTGTCGCCCGCCCGCGACGACACCGTGGTCGAGATCGGCCCGGGCTTGTCCGCGCTTACCCGGCCGCTGCTCGAACGTCTGGATCATCTGACGGCAGTCGAGATCGATCGCGACCTGGCGGCGCGCCTGCGCAAGCAGTTCGACGCCAGCCGCCTGACCGTGGTCGAGGCCGATGCCTTGACCGTGGATTTTTCCCAGTTCGGACCGGCGCTGCGGGTGGTGGGCAATCTGCCCTACAACATCTCTAGCCCGTTGCTGTTCCATCTGATGACCTGGGCCGGGCACGTCCGCGACCAGCACTTCATGCTGCAGCGGGAAGTGATCGACCGCATGGTCGCGCAACCCGGTTCAGGCGACTTCAGCCGCCTGTCGGTGATGCTGCAATCGCGCTACCGCATGCACAAGCTGTTCGATGTGCCGCCGGAAGCCTTCGATCCGCCGCCCAAGGTGGTGTCGGCGATCGTGCGCATGGTGCCCTTGCCGGCGGACCGCCTGCGTCCGGTCAGCGAGCGGGCCTTTGAAACAGTGGTGGCGCGCGCGTTTTCACAGCGGCGCAAGATGTTGCGCCGGGTGCTGGCGGACTGGGCTGCGCAAGTGCCTTGGGAAGCGCTGGATATCGCGCCCACGGCACGCGCCGAGGATATTTCGGTGGATCGCTATATTCGCCTGGCGGACGCACTGGTGGCGGCTGGAGTGCTGCAGGCCGGTTGAAGCTGGTCCCCCAAAACCGAAAAGCCCGCTACAGCGGGCTTTTTTCAATTCAGTGCCTAGAGCATGCGTTTTTGCGCGGTCATCCAGAGTTGCATGACGTCGCGGGCGCGGTCGGCCAGCAGTTTTTCGGCATCGGTGAGCGCCTGTTGCAGCGTGATGGGGCCGGGGGCCAGGCTGAAGGCCGCGCTGATGCCGCAGGCATGCAGCGCTTCGTAGCCTTCGCCTAGCGATCCGGCCAGCGCCACGACCGGCACGCCCGCGCGCTGCGCGATCTTCGCCACGCCGGCGGGGGTCTTGCCGCGCAGGGTCTGCGCATCCATGCGGCCTTCGCCGGTGAACACCAGGGTAGCGCCCTCGATCGCCTGAGCCAGGCCGCCCAGTTCCGCGACAATCTCCACCCCGGGGCGGAAACTGGCGTTGAGGAAGGCCTTGGCCGCGAAGCCCAGGCCGCCCGCGGCGCCCGCGCCGGGTTGGCCGCGGTGGTCGGTGCCCAGGTGCTGCGCGCACACGTCGGCGAAGTTCGTCAGCATCTGGTCCAGGATCTGCACTTGTTCGGGCGTCGCGCCCTTTTGCGGGCCGAACACGTGCGAAGCGCCCTGCGGGCCGCACAAGGGGTTGTCCACGTCCGAGGCAATGTCGATGCGGATCTCGCCCAGGCGCGGATCCAGGCCGCGCGCATCGATGCTGGCCAGCTTGCCGAGAGCGCCGCCGCCAGGCGGCAGGCTGCGGCCATCCGCATCCAGCAGGCGCACGCCCAGGGCTGTCAACATGCCGGCGCCGGCATCGTTGGTGGCCGAGCCGCCCAGGCCCAGGATGATGCGCTTGGCGCCCGCGTTCACGGCGGCCAGCATCAGTTCGCCCACGCCATGACTGCTGGCGCGCATCGGATCGCGCTTGGAGGGGGCGATGAGTTCGAGGCCCGCCGCCGCGGCCATTTCGATCACCGCCGTGCCATCGTCCAGCAGCCCCCACACGGCGTCGACCTTGTAGCCCAATGCGTCGTTCACCGTCAGCTGCTGTTCCTTGCCACCGGTTGCGGCGAGCACGGCTTCCACCGTGCCTTCGCCGCCGTCGGCCATCGGAATGCAGACCGTGTGGGCGCCGGGGATTGCGGCCTTTACGCCGCGCGCTATGGCTGCCGCCGCATCGGGCGCGGAAACGCTTTCTTTGAAAGAGTCGGGGGCGATGACGATTTTCACGGGTTCAGTCGAGCTCGTTTTTCGGTTGGGGTGATGCCCATGATACCTGCGTGAGCGCGGCCGGCGTACCATAGCGTTTTTGTCGTTTTAGCGAGAGTGGATCGTCATGCCCGTATTGCGCCGCACCAAAATTGTCGCCACCCTGGGACCCTCGACTTCGACGCCCGAACGCATTGAAGCGCTGATCCGCGCGGGCCTGGACGTGGCCCGCCTGAACTTTTCGCACGGCAGCCCGGACGACCACCGCGAGCGCGCTCGCATGGTGCGCGAGATCGCCGCCAAGCAGGGCCGCTTCGTCGCCATCATGGGCGACCTGCAGGGTCCCAAGATCCGTATCGCGCGCTTCACGGACAAGCTGGTCCAACTGCAGGTCGGACAGCCGTTCACGCTGTCGCGCGTGCATCCCAAAGAGGCCGGCACGGCCAGCATCGTCGGCATCGACTACCCCGAACTGGTGCAGGATTGCCGCGTCGGCGACGAGCTGCTGCTGGATGACGGCCGCGTGGTGCTGGTGGTGGACAGCGTCGAAGGCGACGAGGTCCACACCACCGTGACAGTGGGCGGCCCGTTGTCGAACAACAAGGGCATCAACCGCCGCGGCGGCGGCCTGTCCGCGCCCAGCCTGACCGACAAGGACCGCGTCGACATCAAGCTGGCCGCGGAAATGAATCTGGAATACGTGGCCGTGTCGTTCCCGCGTTACGGCAGCGACATCGACGAGGCCCGCACGCTGCTGGCGGCCGCCGGCAGCCAGGCCTGGATCATCGCCAAGATCGAGCGCGCGGAAGCCGTGGCCGACGATGAAGCGCTGGATGCCCTGATCCGCGCCAGCGACGGTGTGATGGTGGCGCGCGGCGACCTGGGCGTGGAAGTGGGCGATGCCGAACTGGTGGGCATCCAGAAGCGCATCATCCAGCACGCGCGTACCCTGAACAAGGTCGTCATTACCGCGACGCAGATGATGGAGTCCATGATCTCCAGCCCCATGCCCACGCGTGCCGAAGTGTCCGACGTGGCCAACGCGGTGCTCGACTACACCGACGCGGTCATGCTGTCGGCGGAGAGCGCATCGGGCCAGTATCCGGTGGAAACCGT
Source organism: Achromobacter sp. FW305-C-30-7 (assembly GCF_058783105.1). Taxonomy (NCBI): domain Bacteria; kingdom Pseudomonadati; phylum Pseudomonadota; class Betaproteobacteria; order Burkholderiales; family Alcaligenaceae; genus Achromobacter; species Achromobacter sp. FW305-C-30-7. The sequence goes on from NZ_JBYSYI010000006.1 coordinate 105,693, forward strand.
GCAGGCCATGGCCCGCGTCTGCCTGGGCGCGGAAAAGCACCCCACCTCGACCAAGTCGCATCATCGCCTGGGCGAGACCTTCACGCGTTGCGACGAGACCATCGCGCTAGCGGCCATGTACGCGGCCAATCATTTTCCCGGCGTCAAGGCCATCATTGCGCTGACGGAAAGCGGCCATACGCCGCTGATCATGTCGCGCATCCGTTCGGGCGTGCCGATCTATTGCTACAGCCCGCATAGCGCCACGCAGAACCGGGTGGCTATGTTCCGCGGGGTCTACACCGTGCCGTTCTCGCCGTCGGACTACGAGCCCGCCGACCTGAGCAACGCCGCCATCGACGAACTGCGCAAGCGCAATCTGGTGCAGACCGGGGATTGGGTGATCCTGACCAAGGGCGACTTCTACCGCGACAGCGGCGGCACCAATGGGATGAAGATCCTGCTGGTGGACTGACACGAGAAGGGCAGGGGCGCCATGCCGGCGTTTCCTGCCGCCCCGACGAGTCTCAGCCGAAGAACCAGTAGCACACGCCGATGGCCGCCAGCACGCCGGCCAGGTCGGCGATCAGGGCGCAGCCCACCGCATGGCGGGCCCGCAGAATGCCCACCGATCCGAAGTACACCGCCAGCACGTAGAAGGTGGTTTCGGTGCTGCCCTGGACCACAGCGGCCAGCAACGCCGGAAAACTGTCCACGCCGAAATGCGCCATGGTTTCCAGCATCATGGCGCGCGCCGCGCTGCCCGAGAAGGGCTTGACCAGGGCGGTGGGCAGGGCGTCCACGAAGCGCGTGTCCCAGCCGGCTTGCACCGCCAGCCAGCGGATGCCGTCGAGCAGGAAATCCAGCGCGCCCGAGGCGCGCAGCACGCCCACCGCGCACAGCATCGCGACCAGATAAGGCAGCAGGCTCTTGGCGATGTCGAAACCTTCCTTGGCGCCTTCGATGAAGGCCTCGTAGACCGGCACCTTCTTCCAGGCGCCCGCGATCAGGAAGGCCAGCAGGATGCCGAACAGCGTCAGATTGCCCAGCAGCGACGACAGCGAGGCGATGGCGGCGGCCGACATGCTGGCCAGCAGCGCCATGAAGCCGCCCATGAGCAGCGCCGCGCCGCCCAGCCACAGCATGACGACGGGATCGATCAGGCGCAGCCGCTGGCAGGCCGCCACCGCCAGGAAGCCCGCCAGGGTCGATGCGCTGGTGGCCAGCAGGATGGGCAGGAACACCAGCGTCGGGTCCGCCGCGCCCTGCTGCGCGCGGAACATGAACAGCGTCACCGGCAGCAAGGTCAGCGACGAGGCGTTCAGCACCAGGAACAGGATCTGCGCGTTGCTGGCGGTTTCAGGCGTGGGATTCAGCGATTGCAGTTCGCGCATGGCGCGCAGCCCGATGGGCGTGGCGGCATTGTCCAGCCCCAGCCCGTTGGCGGCGAAGTTCAGCGTGATCAGGCCGATGGCTGGATGGTTGCGCGGCACCTCGGGCATCAGGCGCGCGAACAGCGGCCCCAGCACGCGCGCCAGCCTTTCCACCAGCCCGGCACCCTCGGCGATGCGCAGAAAGCCCAGCCACAGCGTGAGCGTGCCGAACAGCAGCACCATCACTTCCACCGACACGCGGGCCATGTCGAACAGGCTGGCCACCATCAGGCGGAAAACCTCGGGGTCGCCGATGATCAGCCAGCGGTACAGCGCCGCCGCGGCCGCGGTAAGGAAAAAGCCCAGCCAAAGTTTGTTCAGCATGCGGAGACTGCCCGGATAGCGATGGATTGCGCGCTGCGCGCCGTCGCCCATTGTCGCAGAGTCGGTAGGCCGCAGCTTGGCCCGGCGCCGCCAATTCTGGTACTTTGACCTGATACGCCCTGAGGCCTGGGGCCATAACAGTGAGGAAAACTCATGGACTTCAATGCCTGGCGCCGCCGCCGCATCTCGGAACCCGCTTATCGCTGGGCGCGCAACGCGCTGCCGGCCATGTCGGCCACGGAGCGCGAGGCCATCGAAGCCGGAGACACCTGGTGGGACGCAGACCTCTTCACCGGCAACCCCAATTGGCGCAAGCTGCTGGACGTGCCCGCCGCCACGCTGACCGCGGACGAGCAGCGCTTCATCGAGGGCCCGCTGGCGCGGCTCTGCGCCATGCTGGACGAATGGGACATCACCTGGAACCGCCGCGACCTGCCGCCCGAGGTATGGGACTTCCTGAAGGCCGAACGCTTCTTCGGCATGATCATTCCGCGGCGCTACGGCGGCCTGGGTTTTTCGCCCTATGCGCACTCCGAGGTCGTGCGGCGCATTTCGGCCTATTCCATCACCGCGGGCGTCACCGTCATGGTGCCCAATTCGCTGGGGCCGGGCGAATTGCTGATGCAGTTCGGCACGCCGGCGCAGCGCGATTATTGGCTGCCGCGGCTGGCGGACGGCCGCGAGGTGCCGTGCTTCGGCCTGACCAGTCCCGAGGCCGGTTCGGACGCCGCATCGATGGTGGATACCGGGGTGGTCTGCCGCCAGGTGGTCGATGGGCGCGAACTGATCGGCATCCGGCTGAACTGGCACAAGCGCTACATCACGCTGGGACCGGTGGCGACGGTGCTGGGCCTGGCCTTCAAGATGTCGGACCCGGACGGCATCCTGGGCGGTCCCAAGGACATCGGCATATCGGTCGCGCTGGTGCCGACCGAAGCGCCGGGCGTGGAGATCGGACGCCGCCATCTGCCCGCCATGCAGGTCTTCCAGAACGGCCCCAACCGCGGGCGCGACGTGTTCGTGCCGCTGGACGCGCTGATTGGCGGCGCGGAGCGCGCCGGACACGGCTGGCAGATGCTGATGAGCGCGCTGGCGGCGGGCCGCGGTATTTCGTTGCCTTCGCTGTCGGCCGCCGCCGCCGCGATGTGCGCGCACACCACGGGCATGTATGCCCGCGTGCGCGAGCAGTTCGGCATCCCGGTGGGCAAGTTCGAGGGCGTGCAGGAAGGCCTGGCGCGGCTGGCGGGCAATGCCTACCTGGTCGAAGCGGCCCGGCGCCTGACCTGCGCCGCGCTGAACCAGGGCGTCAAGCCGGCGGTGGTCTCGGGCATCATGAAGTACCACGCCACCGAGCGCATGCGCGGCTCGGTCAACGACGCGATGGATATCCATGCCGGCCGCGCCGTCATCGACGGCCCCAGTAACTACCTGGGCGCGCTCTACCGCGCCGTGCCCATCGCCATCACGGTCGAGGGCGCCAACATCCTGACGCGCAACCTGATCATCTTCGGCCAGGGCGCGATCCGCGCCCATCCCTACCTGATGCCGGAAATCCTGGCGCTGGGCAATCCCGACGAAGAACGCGGCATGGAGGTCTTCCACGACGTGTTTTGGCGCCACCTGCGCCACACCGGACTCAACGCGCTGCGCGCCATCGGCCGCGCATGGACTGGCGGGATGCTGGCGCCCGCGCCTTCATCCGGTCCCGTGGCCGGGCACTACCGGCGGCTGGGGCGCTATGCCTCGGGCTTCGCGCTGCTGGCCGATGCCACGCTGGCGCAGCTGGGCGGTGGCCTGAAGCGCCGTGAGATGATCTCCGCGCGCCTCGGCGACATCCTGTCCGAGCTGTACCTGCTGTCGGCGGTGCTCAAGCGCTGGGAGGACGAGGGCCGCAAGCATGACGACCTGCCGCTGGTTCGGTGGTGCATGGAGCAGGGCTACGCCAGCATCGAGAAAAGCATGGACCAGGTCCTGCGCAATTTGCCGGGCCGCGTATTGTCATGGGGGCTGCGCGCCGCCATCCTGCCGCTGCGCCTGGCCAAGGGACCGGACGACGCCTTGACCCGGGAATGCGCGGAACTGCTGCTCAAGCCGTCGCCCACGCATGTGCGCCTGGCGGCCGACCTGCACCGCGAGGCCGGCGCGGCCGGTGACGATCCAGTGGGCCTCTTGACCCGCGCGTTCGCGCTGGCGGACGCCGTGCAGCCGCTGCGCGACCGGGTGCGTCAGTCCGGCGTGCGTGATTGGCGCGAAGCCCACCAGCGCGGCGCCATCACCGACGCGCAGGCGGCCGAACTGGAACAGGCCGAGGCCTTGGTGTCGCGAGTGCTGCAGGTGGACGATTTCGCGCCCGAGGAGCTGTCGCCGCAGGCCGCCAAGGCGGACCCGGGCGAGGCTTAGGCTAGAGACGCAGGCTCCCGCAAGGCGGGAGCGAGGCCTCAGTCGTCCTGGTTCGGATCCATGTCCGGGAACAGGATCTCGGTGAATCCGAACTTGCTGAAGTCCTGGATGCGCGACGGATAGAGCCGGCCGATCAGGTGGTCGCATTCGTGCTGCACCACCCGGGCATGGAAGCCGTCGGCTTCGCGCTCGATGAGCTGGCCGTAAGGGTCGCGTCCGCTGTAGCGGATGCGGCGGTAGCGCGGCACCAGGCCGCGCAGGCCTGGCACTGACAGGCAGCCTTCCCAGCCGTCTTCCATCTCGTCGGACAGCGGCGTGATGACGGGATTGCACAGAATGGTCTGCGGCACGGCGGGCGCGTCGGGATAGCGTTCGTTGCGGTCGAAGCCGAAGATCACCAGTTGCAGGTCCACGCCGATCTGCGGTGCGGCCAGGCCCACCCCTTGCGCGGCGGCCATGGTTTCGAACATGTCGTCGATCAGCGCGTGCAGCTCGGGGGTGTCGAAGCGTTCCACGGGCGCGGCCACGCGCAGCAGCCGCGGATCGCCCATTTTCAGGATGGTGTGGATCATGGGGTGTCTTCCTGCCGTCCGCCGCGCGGGGCTCAGTCCTGGCGGCCTTTCTTCTGGATGAATTCGATCTTGTAGCCGTCGGGGTCCTCGACAAAGGCGATGACCGTCTTGCCGTGCTTCATCGGGCCGGCTTCGCGCGTGACCTTGCCGCCTTTTTCCTTGACCTTGTCACAGGCTTCGTAGGCGTTGTCCACTTCCAGGGCGATGTGGCCGTAGCCGGTGCCCAGGTCGTACTTGTCCGTGTCCCAGTTGTGGGTCAGTTCGATGACGGCGCCTTCGGTTTCGTCCTGGTAGCCGACGAAGGCCAGCGTGAACTTGCCGTCGGGGTAGTCGTTGCGGCGCAGGACGCGCATGCCGAGCACGTTGGTATAGAAGTCGATGGACTTGTCGAGGTTGCCGACTCGCAGCATGGTGTGGAGCATACGCATGGGATGTTTTCCTTAAGCGGTGAGGGGGAGCGGGAAGAATCCGCCGTTGCCGGCGGCTTCCCGGGTGATGCCGATGTCGCGCAGCGCGCCGCCCATGGCGTCGACTGCTTGCCGCATCTGGTCGGGCCCGAAGGCGCCGATGCAGCCGACCCGGAACGAAGGTTGTTCGGTGTTGTAGAAGTTGCTGAGCACGTAGCCGCGGCGCTTGAGGGCGTCCACGAACAATTGCAGGTTCCAGGTCGGGGCGTCCGGGGCGCGGACGTTGACGACGATGGGGCCCTGCAAGGCAGGCGGCAGGTACGGGGTCAGGCCCAGCTCCCTGACGCCATCATATAGCGTGCGCATATTGGCCGTGTAGCGCGCCAGGCGCGCCTCGCGGCCTTCCTCAAGGTGCAGCGCCAGCGCCACGGCCAGCGCGGCCAGCGTGGGCGCGGGCGGCGTGAAGCGCGGGCCGGCGTTGGGCTGCAGGCTTTGCTGATAGATGTCCGCCAGGTCCAGCGACCAGCTGCCAGCGACGCCGCGCGCGGCTTCCAGGCTGTCGCGCCGGGCCACCACGAAGGCGGCGCCGGGCATGCCTTCCAGGCATTTGTTGGCCGTGAGCACCACCGCTTCCACGGCGGGCAGGGCGCGCAAGTCCAGGGGCAGGGCGCCGAAGGCGGACACGGCGTCGACGATGACGCGGCGGCCCAGCATGTGCGCGATGCGCGCCAGTTCAGGCACGTCGTGGCAGATGCCGCTGCCGGTTTCGCTGTAGACCAGCGCCAGGTGCGTGAGCGTGGGGTCTTGTTCCAGCGCCTTGGCGACTGCTTGCGGATCGATCCGCTCGGTGGCGCCCACGGACAAGGGTACGGCCACACGGCCCGCGTCGCCGGCCAGTTTCTGCAGGCGGGTGGCATAGGCGCCGGTGGAGGGCGCCAGCAGGCGGCCGCCGGCGGGGATGAAGCTGCGGATCGCGGCTTCCACCGCGAAGTGGCCGCAGCCCGGCAGCGCCAGCGCGGCGTGCTCGTCGGGGGACGCCTGCGCCGCGTGCAGCACGCCGTCGCAGACCTGCCGGTAGGTCTGGCGGAAATCATTGTCCCACGGCGCATAGTCTTGCGCCATGGCGGCCTTCACCCGCGCGTCGGTCGTGACCGGGCCCGGAATCAGCAGCAACATTTTCGTGTCTCCTGGATGCCTCAGAACTGAGGCAAGGATGCGGGGTCGTGGCGCCGCAGGATGTTCTTGGCGTCTTCGAAGTCGGGCAGGATCTGCCCCACTTCGCGCCAGAAGTCCTGACTGTGGTTCATTTCGCGCAAATGGGCAAGCTCGTGCGCGATGACGTAGTCGATGATGGCGGGCGCGAAATGGATCAGGCGCCAGTTCAGCATGATGTTGCCGTCGCTGGTGCAGGAGCCCCAGCGGGTGGCGGCCGACGACAGGCGCCAGCGTTGGATCTTCAGTCCGCTGACCTGCAGGAAATGGGCCAGGCGGGCGCCGAACCAGGCGCCGGCGCGCTGCTGCAACCAGGCTTGGGCCGAATCGCGGATACGGCCCTGGTCCGCCGAGGACGGCAACGCCAACCAGAGGGTGTCGCCATCCTGGGGGGCGTCCGCATCGCCGGACAGGTTGGCCTGGCGGCTGTCGCCGCCCACGCCGATGACGATGCGCTTGCCCAGATAGGGCAGCTCGCCGCCGGGCTGCCAGCGCGTATGCGCCATGGCCAGTTGCTGCTTGCGGGCGTGCCATTCGCGCAGCTTGGCCAGGATCCAACGGGCCTTTTCGCGCACGGCGTCGTCCACCTGCGTCAACGTGACCCAGTTGGGGGCCGTGACGCGCAGGCCGTCGTCGGTGATCACGAAGCCGATGCTGCGGCGGCGCGAGCGCAGCAGCACGAAGCCTATGGGTTGTTGCTCGGTCGAAACCTCGCGCCAGCGCGCGCCGGGCGGCAGCGGATCGGGGCAGGGCGTGGGGACGCGCGCCGCCGCGTTGGGCGAGGGCGTCAGCAAAGGTTCGCTCGTGGCCGCGGTGGCTGGCGGCAGATCGGGGAAGAGGGGCTTGGGCGGTGTTGCCCGGGGCGGGGCCGGCGGCTTGGGCGCGGCGCTCAGCGGCGGCGCGCCCGCGGGCGCGTCGTGCTGCTGTTCATCGAACAGGAGTTCGAGCTGATCAGTGCTGGCCATACCTTTCTGGATTGAGACGCCGCATTTCCCCTTCGATCCAGTCCTGAACCTTCTGGTTCAGTTCGTCGGGGGAGAGTCCCTTGGATTCTATCGCGGGACCGATGGAGACGGTAACCATGCCGGGATACTTTATGAAAGCGTTGCGGCGCCAGCATTCGCCGGCATTGTGCGCCACCGGGATGACGACCGCGCCGGTGCGCGATGCCAGCAGCGCGCCGCCCATCTTGAAGCGGCCGGTCTTGCCGGGCGGGACCCGGGTGCCCTCGGGAAACAGCAGGGGCCAGCGGCCTTCGTCCAGGCGGGTCTGGCCTTGCTTGACCACCTGTTCGAAGGCGTCGCGGCCTTTGGCGCGGTCGATCGGGATCATGCGCAGCAGCGCCAGGCCCCAGCCGAAGAACGGCACCATGTGCAGTTCGCGCTTGTAGACGAAGCAGACTTCGCGCGGCATGTGGGCCGGGAAGAACAGCGTTTCCCAGGCCGACTGGTGCTTGGACAGCAGCACCGCGGGGCCGTCAGGCAGGTTTTCCCAGCCCTTGACCTGCCAGCGGATGCCGCAGAAGAAGCGCGCGCCCCAGATGGCCAGGCGCGGCCAGCCCACGGTCAGCTTGTAGCGCCAATGCAGCGGCAGCGGCGCCCACAGAATGCAGGCGAAGGCGTAGGGAATGACCGTGACGGCCAGGAACAGGAAGTACAGCAGCGAACGTAGCCGGGCCATTGGATCAATGGTCCTGGAGCAAGGTATCGACCACGGCCGACAGATCGTCGCACACGCGGGTGTTGTCGGGCAGGCCGCCCTTGGCCAATGTTTTCTTGCCGTTGCCGGTCAGCACCAGCCAGGGCGAGCAGCCGACCGACGACGAGGCTTGCAGGTCGCGCAGCGAATCGCCCACCGCCGGCACGCCGGCCAGGTCGACGTCGTAGCGGTGCCCGATCTGTTCGAACATGCCGGGCTTGGGCTTGCGGCAGGAGCAGTTGTCGTCCGGACCGTGCGGGCACATGAAGACGGCGTCGATGCTGCCGCCCGCGGCGGCCAGCTCGCGCCGCATCTTGGTGTGGATGGCGGTCAGCGTGTCCATGTCGAACAGGCCGCGCGCCAGGCCCGACTGGTTGGTGGCGACCACCACCTTCCAGCCCGCCTGCGTCAGCCGGGCGATGGCGTGCAGGCTGCCGGGCAGGGCGATCCATTCGTCGGGATTCTTGACGAACGAATCGCTGTCCTGATTGATGACGCCGTCGCGGTCTAGGATGATGAGTTTCACTGTGCCAGCCTGGAGATGTCAGCGACCTGGTTCATCAAGCCATGCAGCTGGCTCAGCAGGGCCAGCCGGTTGGCGCGCACGGCCGGGTCTTCGGCCATGACCATGACGTCGGCGAAGAAGGCGTCCACGGGCTCGCGGACCTGGGCCAGCGTGCTCAGGCTGCCGGCGAAGTCGCCGGCGGCCAGTTGTGCCTCGGCCTTCGGGCGCAGCGCGGACACGGCGGTGGCCAGGGCCTTTTCGGCCGGTTCCACCAGCGCGGCGTCGTTCACGGCGCCGATCTCGCCTTCGGCCTTCTTGAGCAGGTTGCCGATGCGCTTGTTGGCGGCGGCCAGGCTGGCGGCCTCGGGCAGTTGCGCGAACGCGGCGGCGGCGCGCACGCGCTCGGCCACCTGGTGCAGCGGCGGGGTCAGCGCGATCACGGCTTCGACGGCATTGCGGTCGAACTCGTTGATCAGCTGGTTGCGGTAGCGCTCATAGATGAAGGCGCGGACTTCGGGCAGCGTGTCGGCAGGGATCTTGCCGGCGGGGAAGGTACCCGCCGCCAGTTCCAGCAGGCCGTCCAGCGACAGCGGGCCAGCCTCGCTGATCTTGAGCCAGCCGCCCGCGGCCAGTTGCTCGAAGGCGCTGATCAGGCCCAGCGCGGCGCGGCGCAGACCGAAGGGGTCGCGTTCGCCGGTGGGCGCCAGGCCGATGGCCCAGATGCCGACCATGGTTTCCACGCGCTCGGCGACGAACAGGACGGCGGCGGTCAGCGTGTCGGCGGTGACGGGCGCGTCATAGCGGTTGCGGTACTGCGTGCGCAGGGCCTGCACCACGCTGTCGGGCTCGCCGTCGCCGGCCGCGTAGTAGGCTCCCATGACGCCTTGCAGCTCGGGGAATTCGCCCACCATGTTCGAACCCAGGTCGGCCTTGGCCAGCATGGCCGCGCGGTCGGCGGCGGAGACGTCGCCGCCCAGCTGCTCGGCCACGCCGCGGGCAATGGCGCGCACGCGCTCCACGCGTTCCAGCTGGGTGCCCAGCTTGTTGTGATAGACGATGGAACCCAATTGCTCGACGCGCGCCGCCAGCGGGGTCTTGCGGTCGGTTTCGAAGAAGAACTGCGCATCCGCCAGGCGCGGGCGCACCACGCGCTGGTTGCCTTCGACGATGTTCACCGGATTGTTGGTGTGCATGTTGCTGACGATCAGGAAGCGGTGCGTCAGGCGGCCGCTGGCCGGATCGAACAGCGGGAAGTACTTCTGGTTCAGGCGCATGGTCAGGATCAAGCATTCCTGCGGCACTTGCAGGAACTGCTCTTCGAACTGGCCCACGTAGACGGTGGGGTGTTCGACCAGGGCCGTGACTTCGTCCAGCAGCGCGGCCACTTCGGGATCGTCGCCCAGCGTGGCGTTGAGGCGGCCGGCATGGTCCAGCAACTGGCGCTGGATCTCGTCGCGGCGGCCTTCGAACGAGGCCATCACGCGGCCCTTTTCGGCCAAGGTGGCGGCATAGGCGTCGGCGTCGGCGAAGGACACGGGACCCGCGCTCATGAAGCGGTGGCCCAGCGTGTCGCGGCCGGCGGCCAGCCCCAGCGCGGACACCGGAACCACGTCGGCGCCGAACAGCGCGACCAGGCCGTGCGCCGGGCGCACGAACTTGACGGAGGTGACGCCGTCGGCCAATTGGTAGCGCATGACCTTGGGGATGGGCAGGCCGTTGATGGCGGCATCGATGCCTTCCTGCAGGCCGGCGGCCAACTGGGCGCCGGCGGCGGTGCCGCGCGCGACCAGGTAGTCCTGCTTGCCGTCGGACTCGCGTTCCAGGGTTGCCAGGTCGATGTTTTCCAGGCCCTTGGCGGCCAGCTTCTTTTGCAGCGCGGGCGTGGCCTTGCCGTCATCGGTCAGGCCGATCTTCACCGGCATCAGCTTTTCGGCATAGGGCTGGTCCGGCGCCTGCGCCAGCACGGCGGACAGGTGCACGGCCAGGCGGCGCGGCGTGGAATAGGCGGTCACGGCGCAGCCGGCGGCCAGTAGGCCGTGGCGCTCGAGCGTGGCGCGCACGCCTTCGGCAAAGGCCTGGCCCAGCTTCTGCAGGGCCTTGGGCGGAAGTTCTTCGGTCAGCAGTTCGACCAGCAGCGGGCGGATGTTCGTCGTCATTTATGCTGCCTCCCCGGCGGCCTTGTCGCGGCCCAGCATGGGAAAGCCCAGTCGTTCGCGGGAATCGTAATAGGCCTGCGCGACGGCGCGCGACAGGTTGCGGATGCGGCCGATGTAGGCGGCGCGCTCGGTGACGCTGATCGCGCCGCGCGCGTCCAGCATGTTGAACGTGTGTGCGGCCTTCAGAGCGGCCTCGTAGGCGGGCAGCGCCAGCGGCACTTCCATCAGGCGCTTGGCCTCGGCTTCGTAGTCATTGAAGTGCGAGAACAGCATCTCGGCCGACGAATGCTCGAAGTTGTAGGTGGACTGTTCCACTTCGTTCTGGTGGAACACGTCGCGGTACAGCACGCGGTTGCCGTTGGCGCCTTCGGTCCAGACCAGGTCGTAGACGCTTTCCACGTCCTGCAGATACATGGCCAGGCGTTCCAGGCCGTAGGTGATCTCGCCGGTGGTCGGGGTGCAGTCCAGGCCGCCGACTTGCTGGAAGTAGGTGAACTGGGTGACTTCCATGCCGTTGAGCCAGACTTCCCAGCCCAGGCCCCAGGCGCCGAGCGTGGGGTTTTCCCAGTCGTCCTCGACGAAGCGGATGTCATGCTGGGTCGGATCGATGCCCAGGGCCTTGAGCGAACCGATGTACAGGTCCAGGATTTCCGGGGGCGCGGGCTTGAGCACGACCTGGTATTGGTAGTAGTGCTGCAGGCGGTTGGGGTTTTCGCCGTAGCGGCCGTCCTTGGGGCGGCGCGAGGGCTGCACATAGGCGGCGCGCCAGGGCTCCGGGCCGATCGCGCGCAGGAACGTGGCGGTATGCGAAGTACCGGCGCCGACTTCCATGTCGTAGGGCTGCAGCAGGGCGCAACCCTGCTTGTCCCAGTATTCCTGGAGCGTAAGGATGATTTGCTGAAAGGTGAGCATAGGATTCTTGGAATTCGGCCGCCGGGCCAGGCTTGCCCTGGGCGTGGGAAACCCGGCATTTTAACTGGCCTGAAGCGCTCTGGCTCCGACGGCGCTGACGGACAGTTACATCTATGCTTTCCGGGCGCTTCTCCCGGGGCGAGTGTGTCCCTGGTGGACACTGTCCGGGACCCGCCCTGCGCCTGCAAACCAATGATCGTATGATTCCAGGTTGCGTACCAAGTCTTATATAAAACCCGGAACCCGATTCCGAGAATTCCCGGAAGGAGCAGTCCTATGTCAGACCTGATCAAGGTAGAAGTCACCGACGGCATCCAGATCATCACGATCAACCGTCCCGAGGCCAAGAACGCCATCAACCTGGAAACCGCGCAGGCCCTGGCCGCGGCGCTGGACCAGCTGGACAGCCGCGACGACATCCGCATCGGCATCCTGACGGGCGGCGGCGGCACGTTTTCGTCGGGCATGGACTTGAAGGCCTTCGCCAAGTCGGGGCAGCGTCCCTACGTGGAAGGCCGCGGTTTCGCCGGCCTGAACGAACGGCCTCCCAAGAAGCCGCTGATTGCCGCGGTGGAAGGCTATGCGCTGGCCGGCGGCTGCGAAATGGCGCTGGCGTCCGACCTGATCGTGGCGGCCAGCAATGCCAAGTTCGGCCTGCCGGAAGTCAAGCGCGGCCTGGTGGCCGGCGCTGGCGGCATGCTGCGCCTGCCGCGCCGCCTGCCGTACCACATCGCCATGGAAGTGATCCTGACGGGCGAAATGCTGACGGCCGAGCGCGCTCACTCCTTCGGGCTGGTCAACCGCCTGACCGAGCCGGGCGTCGCCCTGGCCGGCGCGCTGGAACTGGCCCGCGCCATCGTCGAGAACGGCCCGCTGGCGGTGCAGACCGCCAAGAGCGTGGTTGCGCAGTCGGGCGACTGGGACCAGGCCAGCATGTTCGACCAGCAGCGTCCGCTAATTGCGCACATTTTTTCGTCGGCCGACGCCAAGGAAGGCGCCACGGCTTTCGCCGAGAAGCGCAAGCCCGTCTGGCAAGGGAAATAAAATAGGCTTCAAGCACCCGCGCGCGGCCGGTTCTGCCGGCCGCGTTTTCACGTTATCCATCTACACCCGCATATCGCCATGTCCGTCATCATTAAAGAAGAAGACTTCATCCAGTCGATAGCCGATGGCATCCAGTTCATCAGCTACTACCATCCCGTCGACTACATCCGCCACCTGGCCCGCGCCTATGAGCGCGAGGAAAGCCCCGCCGCGCGCGACGCGATGGCGCAGATCCTGACTAATTCGCGCATGTGCGCCGAAGGCAAGCGTCCGCTGTGCCAGGACACGGGCATCGTCAACGTGTTCCTGAAGGTCGGCATGGGCGTGCGTTTCGAGACCAAGCGCACGCTGCAGGAGCTCTGTGATGAAGGTGTGCGCCGCGGTTATCTGAACCCGGACAATCCTTTGCGCGCCTCGGTGCTGGACGATCCGCTGTTCGCGCGCAAGAACACGCGCGACAACACGCCCTGTATCCTGCACGTCGAGCTTGTCCCGGGTGACAAGGTCGACGTGCAAGTGGCTTCGAAGGGCGGCGGTTCGGAAAACAAGTCCAAGTTTGCGATGCTGAACCCGAGCGATTCGCTGGTGGATTGGGTGCTGAAGACGGTCCCGACGATGGGCGCCGGCTGGTGCCCGCCGGGCATGCTGGGCATAGGCGTCGGCGGCACGGCCGAGAAGGCCATGCTGATGGCGAAGCAGTCGTTAATGGAAGACATCGACATGTATGAGCTGCTGGCGCGCGGCCCGCAGAGCAAGCTGGAAGAGCTGCGCATCGAGCTGTATGAGAAGGTCAACGCGCTGGGTATCGGCGCGCAGGGCCTGGGCGGCTTGACGACGGTGCTGGACGTGAAGATCAGCACGTTCCCGACGCATGCGGCCTCGAAACCCGTGGCGATGATTCCGAACTGTGCGGCTACGCGTCATGCGCATTTCGAGCTGGATGGCTCGGGCCCGGCGCGCCTGGATCCGCCGTCGTTGTCGGAGTGGCCGGAAGTGCATTGGGCGCCTGACTACAACAAGTCCAAGCAGGTGGACCTGAATACGCTGACGAAGGAAGAAGTGGCCAGCTGGAAGCCGGGCCAGACTTTGCTGCTGTCGGGCAAGATGTTGACGGGCCGCGATGCGGCTCACAAGCGTATCCAGGATATGCTGGCCAAGGGCGAGCCGCTGCCGGTGGATTTCAAGAACCGGGTCATCTATTACGTGGGGCCGGTGGATCCGGTGCGCGATGAAGTGGTTGGCCCGGCGGGTCCCACGACGGCCACGCGGATGGACAAGTTCACGGACATGATGCTGGAGCAGACCGGGCTGATCGCGATGATCGGCAAGTCGGAGCGCGGGCCGGTGGCGATCGAGTCGATCAAGAAGCACAACTCGGCTTATCTGATGGCGGTGGGCGGCGCGGCTTACCTGGTGTCGAAGGCGATTCGTGGCGCCAAGGTGCTGGGTTTTGCGGACCTGGGCATGGAAGCCATCTATGAGTTCGACGTGAAGGACATGCCGGTGACGGTGGCGGTTGACGCTCAGGGCACTTCTGTCCACACCACGGGGCCTAAGGAATGGCAGGCGAAGATCGGGAAGATTCCGGTCGCTGTGGCTTGATTCCACTGATTGTCATGGCCTGGTTTGACGGGCCTTGAAAAAGACGGCTGCCGGGCGACGGTGGCCGTTTTTTTTTGAGGGGTTCTGGCTTCGGGGAGTTCCTCGTTTCGTAGGCCGCCCGTCGTCGCGGGCGCCTGGGTGGCGAGCGCCCACGATTGCGGTCCGGAGCGTTCGCTCCGGACTGCCCCTTCGTCATCTTCGTCCCCGCCTGCGGCGGCTCCTTCAGATTCCCTCGGGCGCATCGAGGTTGCTCGCCACCCAGGCGCCCGCGACGACGGGCTACTTGTGTCTTGGTCTGGTGCGCTGCTGGAGTTGTGGTCAGGGACGACGTTCTTGTTGCCCGCCATTTCCGGCCGCGCGGGCGGCCGGAAATGACATACGTGATTAATTTGAATGTGATGGTGCTTGCAGCGCGGCGCGGAACGCGGCGATCTCCTGCGGCGTTTTGCCCAGCACCTCGCGCAGCACTTCTTCCGTGTGCTCCCCAAGTAGCGGCGGCGCGCGGCGGTACTCGACCGGCGAGGCCGACAAGCGCAACGGGCTGGCCGTCACCGCCGCCACGCCGCCTGCCGGATGCGGCAAATCGCGGCGCAGCTGCCGCGCCTGGGCTTGCGGATGTGCCTGGGCCTGAGCGATATCGTTGATCGGCCCGCAGGGCACGCCCACGGCCTCCAGCTTGGCGATCCACTCGTCGCGCTGGCCCTGGCGCATGATCTCGGTCAGCAGGCCGACCAGCAGCTCGCGGTTGGCCAGGCGCATGCGGTTGGTGGCAAAACGCGGGTCGTCGCCCAGCTCGGGTGCGCCGATGGCGCGGCAGTACGCGCGGTACTGCGATTCGTTGCCGGTGGCGACGATCAGGTGGCCGTCGCTGGCGGCGAACACTTGGTAGGGCACGACGTTCTGGTGCGCGTTGCCGGCGCGCTGGGGCGCGACGCCGGAGTTGAAGTAGTTGGAGTTCTGGTTGGCCAGCATGGCGACGTGGCTGTCCAGCAGGGCGATGTCCAGGTGCTGGCCCAGGCCGCTGTTGTGGCGTTCCTGCAAGGCGGCCAGGATCGCGACGGTGGCGTACATGCCGGTGATGATGTCGGTCACCGCCACGCCGGCCTTTTGCGGGCCGCCGCCGGGCAGGTCGTCGCGTTCGCCGGTGATGCTCATCAGGCCGCCCAAGCCCTGGATCATGAAGTCGTAGCCGGGGTGCTGCGCGTAGGGGCCGTCCTGGCCGAAGCCGGTGACCGAGCAATAGATCAGGCGCGGGTTGATCTGTTTGAGGCTGTCGTAGTCCAGGCCGTATTTGGCGAGGCCGCCGACCTTGAAGTTTTCGACCAGGATGTCGCTGGCGGCCGCCAGTTCGCGGATCAGCGCGGCGCCCGCGGGTGTGGCCATGTCGGCCTCTACCGAGCGCTTGTTGCGGTTGGCGCTGAGGTAGTAGGCGGATTCCTCGGTGTCGCGGCCGTCGCCGTCTTTCAGGAAGGGCGGGCCCCAGGCGCGGGTGTCGTCGCCTACGCGGGGACGTTCGATCTTGATGACGTCGGCGCCCAGGTCGGCGAGGTTTTGCGTGCACCAGGGGCCGGCCAGGATGCGCGAGAGGTCCAGCACCCGGATGCCGCTCAAGGCGGGCGGGCGCGTCATGGTTTCAGCTCCGCGGTGCCGTGGCTCAATACGACTATCTTGCGTTCCAGCGCGCGGGCCAGGAAGCGGATCTGGCCGTCGGGCAGGCGCCAGATGTCGCATTGCAGGGTTTCGCCGGGGTACACCGGCGCCGAGAAGCGCGTGTTCAGGCTGACGAGGCGCGAGGCATCGTAGCCGCAGCAGCTTTTGACGATGGCGTGGGCCACTACGCCGTAGGTGCACAGCCCGTGCAGGATGGGTTTGGGATAGCCGGCCTGCCGCGCGACCTCGGGGTCTGCGTGCAACGGATTGCGGTCGGCGTTCAGCCGGTACAGCAAGGCCGCGTTGGCGGGAATGCGGATCTCGCAGCGCAGGTCTGGTTCGCCGTCGGGCGCGGCGGGCAGGGCGGCGGGGCTGTCGTCTCCTGGTCCGAAGCCGCCGTCGCCGCGGCAGAAGGTGCTTTGCCGCAGGGTGGCGAGGCAGGCGCCGTCCTCGCCATGCAGGGTGCGTTCGGTGATGATGATGGCGCCCTTGTCGGCGCCTTTGTCGATCACGTGCGTGTTGCGGCTTTTGCCGATGACGACGCCCGCTGCCGGCAGGGGCGCGTGCATCGTCAGCCGCTGTTCGCCATGCACCACGCGCACCCAGTCTATGCCGGCGCGCGGGTCCCGGACCCAGAAGCCCGGGTAGCCCAGCACCACGCTCATGGTGGGGAAGGACTGCAAGCCTTTTTCGTACACGTAGCGCAGCTGGCCGGCGTCTTCGGGATCCTGCCCCAGGCCTATGCCCAGGGCGTACAGCATGGTGTCTTTCTCGTCGTAGCGCTGGCGCACCTCGTCGAAGCGCCAGTTTTTTACGGTTGCGTAGTCCAGGGGCATGGCGGCCTCAGATGGGGTCCCAGTCGATCACGTCGGGCGAACGCTCCAACGCGTAGAAGTGCTTGCGCATGGCGGGCACCGCGATCTCGGCGATGCGCTCTGGCGTCCACCCGTCGCCGTGATGCACGGTGCGCAGCGGTCGCGGCTGGCTCATCAGCATGATCTCGTTGGCGCGCACCGCGAAGATCTGTGCGGTGACCTCGCTGGCGGCGTCGCTGGCCAGGTAGACGGTCATGGGCGCGACCTTGCCGGCTTCCATCTTCTTCAGCTTTTCGACGCGGGCCTTTTCCTCATCCGTCTCGGCCGGAATGGAACTGGTCATGCGGCTCCAGGCGAACGGCGCAATGCAGTTGGAGCGGACGTTGTAGCGCGCCATGTCCAGCGCGATGGACTTCGACAGGGCCACAATGCCCAGCTTGGCCGCGGCGTAGTTGGCTTGGCCAAAATTTCCGATCAGTCCGGACGTGGAGGTCATGTGCACGAATGCGCCGGACTCCTGTTCGCGGAAGTAGGGCGCCGCCGCGCGGCTCATGAAGAAGGAGCCGTTCAGGTGCACGCCCAGCACCTGGCTCCATTCCTCTTCGCTCATCTTGTGGAAAACCCGGTCGCGCAGATTGCCGGCGTTGTTGACGACGGCGTCGATGCGGCCGAAGGCGTCGATCGCCGTCTGCACGCAGCGGCTGGCGCTGTCGTAGGCGGCCACGCTGTCCGTGTTGGCGACGGCCTGGCCGCCCGCCGCGATGATCTCCTTGACGACCGCTTGCGCGGGGCCTTCCGCGCCGCCTTCGCCGGTGAGCGATACGCCGATGTCGTTCACGACCACCTTGGCGCCGGCCTGCGCCATGGCCAGCGCAATGCTGCGGCCGATGCCGCCGCCCGCGCCGGTAACGATCACTACTTTTCCGGAAACCATGCCGCTCATTGAAGTTGACTCCTGTGCTGCGGCGCGCGCGCCGTGTGGAAAACAGTTCCGCATCAAACGCTCTGGTTCGAGGGGATGCACCATGGTAGATTCGACGAGGCATGCGAAGAATTCAAAATTAGATATGCCCCCCTTCTGCGTGGTGGAACATGAGACACGATCTGACGGACCTGCGTTTGTTTCTGAACGTGGGGGAAACACTCAATCTGACCCGGGCTGCCGAGCGCACCTTCCTATCCCTGCCGGCGGCGAGCGCGCGGGTGAAGAACATGGAAGAGGCCTTCAAGGCCAGGCTGCTGGTGCGCATGGCCACGGGCGTGGCGCTGACGCCGGCGGGCGAAGTGCTGCTCAAGCATGCGAATGCCGTATTCCGGCAGCTGGAATGCCTGAACGCGGACCTGCAGCCCTATGCCAGCGGCCTGAAGGGACGCCTGCGCCTATTGGCCAACACCACGGCCACCAATTCCTTCCTGGCCGATGCGCTGTCCACGTTTCTTGCGGAAAACCCTGATGTGGATGTGGAACTGGAAGAAAAGATTTCTGGCGATATCGTCATTGCCATACGCGCAGGTCAGGGAGATCTGGGGCTGGTGGCGGGCAATATCGATGTGTCCGGCCTGGACGTCACGCCGCTGTTCCGCGATGAGCTCACCGTGGTGACGTCGCTGGATCATCCGCTGGCTGCCTCCGAGTCCGCGCATTTCGCTGACCTGCTGGACGCGTACCAGTTCGTCGGCATCCATCCCGACAGCGCCATCCAGACCTTCCTGGAAGACATCGCCAGCGGCCTGGGCAAGCGCATCTGCCAGCGCGTGCACGTGGGCAGCTTCGAAGCCGTGTGCCGCATGGTGGAGGCGGGCGCGGGGATCGCGGTGGTGCCGCGCGCCTGCGCCGCGCGCTACAGCCGCCCGGACGCGCTGCACGTGCTCAAACTGGATGATCCCTGGGCGCTGCGCGACCGCCTGCTGTGCCGTCAGCGCGGACGCGATCTGCCCAGTTTCGCGGAATGCTTCATCGGACACGTGCAGCGCGCGGCGCGCGGCCTGTAGCGCGTCCCGAAGAGGGGCTTTTGCAAATATGTAGCGGCGGCTCCGCCGGTTCGGCAAATAATAAAAAAGGCGTCAGGCAGCAGTCCTAGAGCTTGGCCGCCCATAAAACCGAGAACCAGGAGACTGCCGTGACCGATCTACTACGCCGCCGCGCCATTGCGGGGCTGGGCGCCGCGTGCGCCGCCGCCGCGCTGCCTGCGCTGTTCCCCGCCATCGCCCGCGCCGCCGCCTGGCCGGCGCATGCCGTGAACTTCATCGTGCCATTCCCCGCGGGCGGGCCCGTGGACACGACCGCGCGCTTTACCACGCAGCCGCTGGGCCAGTTGTGGTCGGTGCCTACGGTGGTGGACAACAAGTCGGGCGCGGGCGGCATCGTGGGCGCGCAGTTCGCGGCCAAGGCCGAGCCCGACGGCTACAACTACTTCTTCGCTTCCATCCACCACGCGGTGCTGCCCAGCCTGCGGGGCAATCTGAGCTACGACATCACCCGGGACTTCGTGCCGGTCGGCATGGCGGCGGTTTTCCCCATCGTGCTGGTGGTGAACGCCGCGCTGCCCGTGAATTCGGTGAGCGAACTGATCGCCTACGCCAAGGCGAACCCGGGCAAACTGTCGTTCAGTTCATCGGGCACGGGCGGCGGCACGCATCTGGCCGGCGAGCTCTTCAACGCCATGGCAGGCGTGCGCATCCAGCACGTGCCATATCGCGGCAGCGCGCCCGCCATGCAGGACCTGCTGGGCGGACAGGTGCAGGTGATGTTCGCCGACGGTCCTTCCGCCGTGCCGCATCTGAAGGGCGGCAAGGTACGCGCCTTGGGCGTGGGCAATCCAACGCGTTCCAGCATGCTGCCGGACGTGCCGACCATCGCCGAGGCGGGCCTGCCGGGCTACGAGGCCTACTCGTGGAGCGGCGTGATGGCGCCCAAGGGCACGCCGCCCGATATTGTGAAGCGCGTGAATGCGGACCTGGTGCGGGTGCTGTCGGATCAGGCCACCGCGCAGGGCATGATCGCCGCGGGGGCCGAGCCCAAGCCTGGCACCCCCGAGCAGTTCGGCGATTTTGTGCGCGACGAAATCGCGAAGTGGCGCGACGTCATCAAGACGGCCAACATCAAGCTGGATTAGCGTCGAAGCAGGGCCTCGCGCGCGCCGTGGTATTCGGCTTCCAGCTGATCCACCAGCATCGCGATCGGCAGGACCTCCTGCGCGGCGCCCACGCCCTGGCCCGCGCTCCACACATCTTTCCAGGCCTTGGGCCGGGAACTCTTGTCCATGTTGGCGGGCGGGGCGATGCCGTTCCTGGCGAGCTCCAGTGGGTCCAGGCCCGCGGCCTGGATGCTGGCCGACAGATAGTTCGCGGGCACGCCCGAGAAGTAGGGGGTGTAGGTGACGTCCGCGGCTTGCGCCTGCAGCACCATTTCGCGGTAGGCGTCGCCTGCCAATGATTCCTGGGTGGCGATGAAGCGCGTGCCCATGTAGGCGAAGTCGCAGCCCAGCACTTGCGCGGCCAGGATGTCCTTGCCGTGGCTGATACAGCCGGACAGCGCCAGCGGGCCGTCGTAGAAGGCGCGGATCTCGTTGACCAGCGCGATCGGATTGATCTGGCCGGCATGGCCGCCTGCGCCTGCCGCCACCAGGATCAGGCCGTCGACGCCGGCGTCCAGCGCGCGCTGGGCATGCCGCACGTTGGTGACGTCATGGAACACCAGCCCGCCGTAGCCGTGCGCGGCTGCCACCACGGCTTCGGGCGCATGCAGCGAGGTGATGATGAGCGGCACGCGCCGTTCGGCGCAGATGGCCAGATCACCCTGCCAGCGCGGATTGCTGGGGTGGACGATCAGGTTGACGCCGTAGGGCGCGATGCGAGCGCCGCGCGCGGCCTGGCGCCTGGCGGCGAGGCCGTCTTCGATGCGGGTAAGCCAGTCGTGCAGCTGTTCCTGCGGACGGGCGTTAAGCGAGGGGAAGGTGCCGATGATCCCCGCCGCGCATTGCGCCACCACCAGGTCCGGACCGGAAACCAGGAACATGGGGGCGCCGATGACGGGCAGGCGGGTTTGGGTGTGCAGCGCGAGCGGGGGATTCATCTGGATGCTCCGGGGGGTCAGTTGGCCTGGATGTTGGCGCTTTGGATGACGTCGGACCACAGGGCGTATTCACGGTCGATGCGTGATTGCAGCGCCTTGGAGTCGCCGGTGTTGATGGTGTAGCCGCCGTCGGTCATGGCCTGACGGAAGGCGGGATCGCTGGAGACCTCGTTCAGCGCGCGGGTCAGGCGGGCAGCGACGGCGTCGGGCAGCTTCTTCGGACCCACCAGCGCGTACCAGCCCACCACCTCGTAGTCCTTCATGCCGGCTTCGACCATGGTGGGCACGTCGGGCAGTTCGGGGTTGCGGGTCTTGGAGGTGACCGCCAGGGCGCGGGCCTTGCCGCTTTTGATGAACGGTATGGCCGTGCTGGTGATGTCGAACATGAAGGTGATCTTGCCGCTGATCACGTCGACCATGGCCGGCGAGTTGCCCCTGTAGGGCACGTGCAGCATGGGCGCGCCCGCCTGCTTTTTCAGCAGTTCCGCCGACAGGTGGTTGGAGGCGCCGATGCCGGCCGAGCCGAAGGACACGGCATCGGGATGGGCGCGGGCGTAGGTGACCAGTTCGCTGACGTTCTTGGCGGGAATCTGCGGGCCGATCAGCAGGACGTTGGCGTAGTCCACCACCAGTCCTATCAGCGAGAAGTCCTTGCGCGGATCGAACAGCGTGCTGCGCTGGACCAGCGGCGACATGGTGAGGGTGGGGCTGGCGGCGAAGCCCAGCATGTAGCCGTCCGGCGGGGCCTTGGCGGTGGCGTCCGAGGCGATCATGCCGCTGGCGCCGGCGCGGTTCTCCACCACCACGGACTGGCCCAGCTTGTCGCCCAGGTACTTGGCGAAGACGCGGGCAGTGGTGTCCACGGGGCCGCCTGGGGCATAGCCCACCAGCAGCCGGATGGGGCGTTCGGGATAAGCGTCCGCCTGGGCGCTAGCGGCCGTGGCGAGCGCCGCCGCGGCGGCGGCTGCGGTGAGCAGGGTCTTGATGTTCACGCTGGTGTCTCCTTGTGGGTAAGTGGCGGGTCGTGCAGCGGAACAGCGGGGCCGCGGCTACGCCAGCCTTTCTTTCAGCGGTTGCTTGAGGATCTTGCCGCTGACGGTCGTGGGAATGGTGTCGATGGGGATGATGCGGGCGGGCCGTTTGTACGGCGCCAGTTGTGCGCGCAGATGCAGCATCAGCAGGTTGGTGTCCACCGTGGCGCCGGGCAGGGGCTCGACGAAGGCGATGACTTCCTCGTTCTGGTCGGCGGTGGCGCGGCCCACCACGGCCGACAGGCGCACGCCGGGGAAGGCGTTGATGACGGATTCGACTTCCAGCGGATAGACGTTGAAGCCGGAGCGGATGATCAGGTCCTTGGAGCGGCCCGCGATATACAGCGCGCCGTGCTCGTCGACGTAGCCGATGTCGCCGGTGTTGAGCCAGCCGCCGGGCAGCAGCGCCTGCGCGGTCTGTTCAGGATTGCGGTAGTAGCCCAGCATGACGCCCGGGCCGCGGATCAGGATGTCGCCGCGCTCGCCGGGCGCGGGCGTGCCGCTGTCGGGGTTGCCGATGCGCATTTCCACGCCTTCGACCGCATGGCCGGCCGAGCAGTCGTCGCGCGGCGCATCGATGCGGGTGACGAACATGGAGCCCGCGTATTCGGTGATGCCGTAGCCGTGGTGCATGGCGACGCCGAAATAGCGCTCGGCGGCGCGCTTGAGCGTGGGGTCCAATGCGGCGCCGCCCGTGTACAGATAGCGCAGGGCCGGCGCCCGCAGCTCCGCGCGCGGCGGCGCCACGGCCATCATGCGGCTGAACATGGTGGGCACGCCCTGGAGGATGCTGACGCCGGGATGAGCCAGGGCCTTGAAGGCGTCCGCGGCGTCGAAGCGGCTGCGCAGCACCAGGCTGGCGCCGGCATGCACCGTGGCCATCAGCACGGTGGCGATGCCGAAGATGTGCGACATGGGCAGCGCGGCGTAGCCGATGTCCTGCGGCGTCAGGCGGCGCGAGGCCGCGGAGACGCGGGCGAAATGCAATAGGCCGCGATGCGGCACCAGGACGCCCTTGGGCGCGCCCGTGGTGCCGGACGTGTAGATCACGGTGGCCACTTCCGTGGCCGTATCGCCGCTCTCGGCCTGCGTGGGGCCGTCCGCCTTGGCAGCCTGCACGCCTGGTCCCCAGACGTCCGGATCGGCGTCAGCGGCGCCCGCGTGCTCGGCGTGAGCCGCGGCGGCGGGCGAGATGCCGCTGGTGTAGAGCAGCAGTTCAGGCTGCGCATGGCTGCGGATGGCGTCGATCTCGCGCGTGGACAGGCGCGCATTGACACCCACCGGCCAGGCGCCCGTCAAGCTGCAGGCAAACAACGTGGCGATCATGGCCGCGCAGTTTTCACCCGCGATCAGCACGCGGTGTCCGGGACGCACGCCCTGGCTTTCCAGCCAGGCGGCCGCGGCTTGCACGCGGCGCCAGAACTGCGCGTAGCTCAGCTTGCCGCCGCCTTCCTCGTGCAGGAAGGTGGCGTCAGGCCGCAGGCCGGCTTGTTGCGCCAGCAATTGATGGATGCGGGTAAGAGGGGCTGCCGGGGACATGGTTGCGTCGTTCAAAGCGTGGCCTGGGTGCCCAGGATGGCGGTGGATTGGCTGGACAGGGTGCCGCCGTTGCCGTGCACCAGGGCCAGGTGAGCATCGGCGACCTGGCGCGCGCCGCATTCGCGGCGCAGTTGGCGGACGGCCTCGATCATGATGAAGACGCCGTACATGCCGGGATGCACGCAGCACAGCCCGCCGCCGTTGGTGTTGACCGGCAGCGTGCCACCCGGAGCGATGGCGCCGCCGGCGATGAAATCCTTGCTTTCGCCCTTGGCGCAGAAGCCCAGGTCTTCCAGGAACAGCAGGGTGTTGATGGTGAAGGCGTCGTACAGCTCCACCACGTCGATGTCCTTGGGCGCCACGCCCGCCATCTCGAAGGCCCGCTGGCCGGACTCGGCGGCGGCGGTCACGGTCAGGTCTTCCATGGACGAGATCTGGCGGTTCCAGACCGCGGTGGCGTTGCCCAGCACGTAGACCGGCGGGCGCGGCAGGTCGCGGGCGCGCTCGGCGCGCACCAGCACGTAGGCGCCCGCGCCGTCGGTGACCAGGCAGCAGTCGCGCACGCTGAGCGGGTCGGACACCATGCGGGCCGAGAGGATCTGCTCCAGCGTGGCGGGCTCGCGCAATTGCGCTTCGGGGTTCAGCTGGGCCCATTGGTTGGCGGCCAGTGCCACCTGCGCCAGGTGCTCGCGGCGCGTGCCGTACTGATGCATGTGGCGCGCGGCGGCCAAGGCATAGGACGACAGCGGGCTCAGCGGTTCGTAAGGCGTTTCGTAGGGCTGCGGATCGAACTGCTTGCGGACCCGGCCGATCTCGGCGCGGCTCAAGGTGGAGGTGCGCTGCGTGCTGCCGTAGCAGACCAGCACCGCGTTGCACTGGCCGGAGGCCAGCGCATGCAGCGCCGGCAGCAGGTGCGCCACGAAGCTGCTGCCGCCCAGCATGGTGCTGTCGATGAATGTCGGACGGATGCCCAGATGTTCGATCACCGGCATGGCCCACATGGGCGCGGCCACGCTGGCGGTGCAGATGCCGTCGATGTCGCGCATGCTGAGGCCGGCGTCCGCGACCGCGCGCTGCGCGGCCTGCACCAGGATTTCCATTTCGGTGTAGCCCGTGGCCTGACCCAGGCCCGCGTGGCCGACGCCCGCTACCGCCACGGCGCCGCGCAGATCGTTCAGCGTCATGGCGCCTCCTTGTTGGGAATGAAGACCACCAGGCCGTGACCGGCCTGCTGTGTTACCTGCGCGCGCACCTGCATGCCGATATGCACGGCGTCTGGCGCCACGCCCTCGACCCGGCTCATCAGCCTGACGCCTTCCCGCAGGTCGATCAGCGCCACGTTGTAGTCGCCGCCCGCCTCGGGCTTGCGGCGCACCACGGTGGTGGAATAGACCTCGCCGCGCCCGTCGGGCGTGGCCCAGGCGAGCTTGTCCGCGCCGCAATGGGGGCAGATCATGCGGGGATAGAACACCGCGCGGTCACAGCCGGCGCAATGCTGGATGAGGAAGCGGCCTTGGTCCAGCGCCTGGCGGTACTGCGCTTCGACGCCTTGCGGCGCGGCAGCCTGGTGATCGGGAACGGTCATGATGCCTACGGGTTCCAGTGGATGACGCTTGCAAGTGTCGGCACTGGCGGCGGGTTCGGCCATTCTTCATTGCTGAAGCTGGCCTTCTGCCGGCCCGTAGTGGGGCGCCCTATGTCCAGCGCGAAGCCCGTCTTCGGAAGAGGCAGATTGTCCGGTGCGCCGGGCCGTGGCTAGATAACGGAAAAGGAGCCCGACCATGAATCTGACCTGGACGCCGCAAGAGCGGCTATTCCGCGAAGAAGTGCGCGCCTTCGCCACGGACAAGCTGCCGCAGGACATCCGCGACAAGGTGCTGCGGCACCAGCGGCTGGAGCGCGACGACTATGTGCGCTGGCACAACATCCTGGCCGACCAGGGCTGGGGCGCGCCGAACTGGCCCGTCGAACATGGCGGCACCGGCTGGAACGCCTTGCAGCGGCTGATTTTCGAGGTGGAATGCTTCAAGGCCGGCGCACCGCGCCTGTTGCCCTTCGGCTTGTCCATGATCGGCCCGGTCCTGATGAAGTACGGCAGCGCCGAGCAGCAGGCCAGCCTCCTGCCGCGCATCATCCGCGTCGAGGACTGGTGGTGCCAGGGCTACTCCGAGCCGGGCTCGGGGTCCGATCTTGCCTCGCTCTCGACCCGCGCGGTGCGCGATGGCGACGATTACATCGTCAACGGCCAGAAGACCTGGACCACGCTGGCGCAGTACGCCGACTGGATGTTCTGCCTGGTCCGCACCGATCCCGAGGCCCGCGCGCAGCGCGGTATTTCGATGCTGCTGCTGGACATGCGTACGCCGGGCGTGACCGTGCGTCCCATCCGTACGCTGGACGGCGGACACGACGTGAACGAGGTCTGGCTGGAAAACGTGCGCGTGCCGGCGGCCAATCTGGTGGGCGTGGAGAACCAGGGCTGGACTTATGCCAAGTACCTGCTGGGCCATGAACGCACCGGCATCGCGGGCCTGGGCCATTGTCACCGTGAGCTGGGCATCCTCAAGCGCATGGCTGCCGACGCGAGTTCCCGCGGCAAGCCGCTGCTGTCGGACAGCCGGTTCCGCGACCGCATTTCGCGCATCGAGGTCGACATCATGGCGCTGGAAATGCTGCTGCTGCGCGTGGCGTCCAGCAACGACGGCACGCCGGGGCCGGAAGCCTCGGTGCTGAAGATCCGCGGCTCCGAGATCCAGCAGGACCTGGCCATGTTGCAGATGGAGGTGGCGGGGCCGGACGCCTGGCCCTACGACCCCGATTGGCTGGAGGCCGGCAACGGCTACGGCGGCCCGGGACCGGAAATGGCGGCTGCGGCCGGCGCGGGCTATGCCGATATGCGCAAGACCTCGATCTACGGCGGCACCACCGAAGTGCAGAAGGGCATCATCGCCCGCCTGGTGCTGGGCCTGTAGGCCCGGTCTCGCGCAACCCGACAGGAATACGACGCATGGATTTCATCTATACCGAAGAACAGCGCATGCTGGCCGACAGCCTGCGGCGCCTGGTGGACCAGGAATGGACGCACGCGCGCCGCCGCGCCCGCCAGGCTGCGGGCAAGCTGGATGCCGACGCGTGGGCCGCGCTGGCGGAGCTGGGCGTGCTGGGCCTGACCATTCCGCAGGATTTCGGCGGGTTCGGCGAAGTGCCGGCCAGCCTGCTGCCGGTGCATGTGGAACTGGGCCGCGGGCTGGTGTCCGAGCCGGTCATCCCCAGCGCGGTCATGGGCGCGGCGCTGCTGGACGCCTGCGGCGGCGAGGCGCGCGGCCTGTGGCTGCCGGCCATCGCCTCGGGCGACGCCATCGTCAGCGTGGCGTACCAGGAACCCGGCCGCCGCTATGACGCCGATCCGCGCGATTGCCGCGCCGCCAAGACCGCCGAAGGCTGGCGCCTGGACGGCGTCAAGCATCTGGTCTGGCACGGCGCCGCGGCCACGGCATGGCTGGTCAGCGCGCGCGGCGATGATGGCCAGTCCTTGCTGCTGGCGGTGCCGGCCGGCACGGCGGGTGTGCAGCTCACCGATACGCCCACGCTGGACGGCGCGCGCTGCGCCCGGCTGGATCTGAAGGCGGTCAGCCTGCCGCCCGACGCCTTGCTGGCCGAGGGCGCCGCCGCGGACGAGGCCCTGGCCCAGGCGCTGCAGTGGGGCACGGCCGCGCTGTGCGCGCATGCGGCGGGCGCGATGGAGCGGCTGCTGGAGATCACCGTCGACTATCTCAAGGCGCGCAAGCAGTTCGGCCAGCCGCTGGCCTCGTTTCAGGCCTTGCAGCATCGTCTGGCGGAGATGCTGGTGGCCAAGGAGCTGGCTTTGTCCATGGCCTATGTGGCGGTGGCGGCCCTGACCGAAACCGACGCTGCCCAGCGCCGCCGCATGATCGCGTCGGCCAAGCTGGAGGCCGCGCGCGCCGGACGCCTGGTGGCGCAGATGGCGGTGCAGCTGCATGGCGGCATGGGCATGACCGACGAACTGGACGTGGGCGACTACTTCAAGCGGCTTACCGTGGTGGACCAGTTGCTGGGCGATACCGCCGAGCAACTGGCCGTGCTGGAGGAACTGGCATGAGCGCGGCGGCGACCCAGGCCGACGGCGGCTATACCCAGATCCGCTTCACGCTGGAACGGGGCGTGGGCGTCATCATCCTGAACCGGCCCGACCGGTTGAATAGCTTTACGGAAGTGATGCATGCCGAACTGGCGCGAGCGCTGGACGTGATGGAGTCCGACGGCGGCCTGCGCGGCCTGATCATCACCGGCGCGGGACGGGGTTTTTGCGCGGGCCAGGATCTCGGCGAGCGCAAGCCGGCCGAGGACGGCGAACGCCGCGATCTGAGCCTGATCCTGGAAAAATGCTATCGGCCCCTGATCACCCGGCTGCGCGCCTTGCCCGTGCCGGTGGTGTGCGTGATGAACGGCGTCGCGGCGGGGGCGGGCGCCAGCCTGGCGCTGGCTTGCGACGTGGTGTTCGCGGTGGAGTCGGCGCGCTTCATCCAGGCCTTCAGCAAGATCGGTTTGCTGCCGGATGCCGGCGGCACCTGGTTCCTGCCGCGCCTGGTGGGCTCCGCCCGGGCCATGGGCGCGGCGCTGTTTGGCGAAGCGCTCAGCGCCCGGCAGGCGGAAGCATGGGGACTGATCTGGCGCGTGGTGCCGGACGAGGCACTGGCGGCGACGGTGGCGGAAGTCAACGATACGCTGGCGGCCGGTCCTAGCCGCGCCTATGCGGCCACCAAGGCCGCGCTGCACGCTTCCAGCGGCAATACGCTGGCGCAGCAGTTCGATCTCGAATGCCGCTTGCAGCGCGAACTGGGCTACACCGACGACTACCTGGAAGGCATGCGGGCGTTCGCGCAAAAGCGCCCGCCGGCATTCACCGGCACCTGAGGCTTGCGGGCGGCCTTCAGGGCGCCCGCGGCGCCTGAATCTGTTCGATGAGTTCGCGCGCGCAGCCCGGCAGGGCGTCGATGTCGCGCACCAGCAACTTGCGTTCGCGCACCACCCAGGGTTCGTCCAGCTCGACCACGCGCAGCTTCATGTCGGCGCCATAGCGCCGCGCCGCGGAGTCGGGGATGACGCCAATGCCGACGCCTGCCTGCACCATCCGGCAGATGGAATCGAAGCTGTAGAGCTGGATGCGCTGGGGCAGGCGCTGGCCGACCTGGTCCAGCTGGTCGCGCAGGAAGGCGACCAGGGTGGAGCCTTCGTGCATGGTGATGAAGGGATAGCGCACGGCCTCGGCCAGCTTGATCTTTTCCTGGTCCTGCAGCGGATGGCCGTTGGGCACCACCAGCACCAGCTTGTCGGTGCTGAAGTGGATGGTCTGCAGATCGGGGGCGTCCACCGGGCCGGCCACGATGCCCAGGTCGGTGGTGCCGTCCAGCACGCCGCGCACGATATCGCGGGTCAGGCGTTCCTGCAGGTCCACGGTGACGCCGGGGTGGGCGGACAGGAATTGCGCCAGGATATCCGGCATGAACTCCGTGACCGCCGTGGTGTTGGCGAAGATGCGGATGTGGCCGGCGTCGCCGTCGGCCTGTTCCTGGAAGTCATGTTTCAGGTGGTCCACCTGGCGCATGATGACTCGCGCGTGCTGCAGCAGCTTCTGGCCCGCAGGCGTGATTTCCACGCCACGGCTGTCGCGGTACAGCAGGCGGGTATTGAGCTGGTTCTCCAGCGCCTTGATGCGCACGCTGACGGCCGCCAGGGACAGGTGCGCCCGCTTGGCCGCCTGGGTCAGGCTGGGGGATTCGGCGATGTGGATGAACAGGCGTAGGTCGGCGAGGTCGAAGTGCATGGGCCATATATTACGGCGCGCGGCGGCGGGCCGGGAGGCGGACGCCCGATTCAGGCGGCGCAAACCCCGCCTTGAGCAAAAACGAATTCACAAGCGGGACGGCTTGCGGGCATGCTTCAGTCTGGAAAAACCCCAGCAGAGGATATCGGCATGACATCTACAGATCCGGCCGCATGGATCGGCAGCGGTGAACGCAAGACGGACGCCATGGACCCCGGCCATGCCGCGCGCATCGCGGCCACCCTGGGCGGCCCCGCGCCGGCCCAGGGCGATGCCTTGCCGCCGCTGTGGCAATGGGCGTTCTTCATCTCCACGGTGGACATGGACGGGCTGGGGACGGATGGCCATCCGGCGCGCGGCGGCTTCCTGCCGCCGGCCCAGGACCGCAACCGCATGTGGGCGGGCGGCCGGGTGGAGTTCCGCCAGCCGCTGAAGGTTGGCGTGCCCGCGGAACGCGAGTCCACCGTGATCGACGTCAAGGAAAAAGCGGGGCGCACCGGCGCGCTGCTGTTCGTGACGGTGCGGCATGAGTTCCGCCAGGAAGGCGTAGTGGCCATCCACGAAGAACAGGACATCGTCTACCGTCAGCCGACCCCGCCCAAGCTCAGCGGCAGCGAGCCCGCGCCGCAGGCCCAATGGCGCGATACCGTCGAGCCGTCGCCGGTGCTGCTGTTCCGCTATTCGGCGGTGACCTTCAACGGCCATCGCATCCATTACGACCATCCCTACGTGACCGGGACCGAGGGCTATCCCGGGCTGGTGGTGCACGGTCCGCTGATCGCCACGGAGATGGTCGCCGCCTTTACCCGGGCCCACCCGCAGGCGCGCCTGACCCATCTGGCGTATCGCGGCCTGCGTCCGCTGATTGCGCCCACGCCCTTCCAGGTGGCTGGCCGCTTGACCGAACCGGGCGTGGCCCAGCTCTGGGCCGAGCAGGACGGCACGCTGGCCCACCAAGCTGAACTGAGGTTTACCGAATGAGCATCGAGGCCCCCCGTCCCCTGGACGGCATCACCGTCGTCAGCCTGGAACACGCCATTGCCGCGCCGTTCTGCACCCGCCAGCTGGCGGACATGGGCGCGCGCGTCATCAAGATCGAACGCCCCGGTGGCGGCGACTTCGCCCGCGGCTACGACGAGCGCGTGCGCGGCCTGTCCTCGCATTTCGTCTGGACCAACCGGTCCAAGGAAAGCCTGACGCTGGACCTCAAGCGCGAGGAGGCGGGCGGCGTGATGGAGCGCCTGCTGGAGACGGCCGACGTGCTGGTGCAGAATCTGGCGCCAGGCGCCGCCGCGCGCCTGGGCCTGTCTTTTGATGCCCTGCACAAAAAGTACCCGCGCCTGATCGTCTGCGACATCTCGGGCTACGGCGAGGGCGGGCCCTACCAGGACAAGAAGGCCTACGACCTGCTGATCCAGAGCGAAAGTGGCTTCCTGTCGGTGACCGGTACCAAGGACGATCCGGTCAAGGCCGGCTGTTCCATCGCCGACATCTCCGCCGGCATGTACGCCTATTCCGCGATCCTGAACGCCTTGCTGCTACGGCAGAAAACGGGCCTGGGCAGCCGCCTGGACGTCTCCATGCTGGAAAGCATGGTCGAGTGGATGGGATTCCCCATGTATTACGCGTTCGAGGGCGGCACGCCGCCTGTGCGCGCGGGCGCGGCGCACGCGTCCATCTATCCCTACGGCCCGTTCCCCGTGGGCGACGGCGCCACCATCATGCTGGGCCTGCAGAACGAGCGCGAGTGGCGCGTGTTCTGCGCCCAGGTGCTGCGCCAGGCGGAACTGGCGGAAGACCCGCGCTTCATCTCCAATTCGCTGCGTACCGCCAACCGCGATGACTTGCGCGCGCTGATCGTGGCTGCGTTCGCCGACTTGTCCATCGAACAGGTGACGCAGCGGCTGGAAGACGCGCAGATCGCCAACGCTCGCGTCAACGACATGGCTGGCGTCTGGGCGCACCCGCAGCTACAGGCCCGCGGCCGCTGGAGCCAGGTCGACAGCCCCGCAGGCGTTCTGCCCGCGCTGCTGCCCCCGGCCAGCAGCAACGCCTTCGCGCCGCGTATGGCGGCGGTGCCCGCGGTGGGCCAAAACACCGATGCGGTGCTAGCATCATTGGGATACGCGCCCGATCAGGTGGCGCAGTTCCATGCATCGGAGGTCGTGTGACGCATCCCGTTGTCCGTAGCGCGCTGTTCGTGCCGGCTTCGCGCCCCGAGCGCATTCCCAAGGCGCTGGCGGCCGGGGCCGACGCCGTCATTGTCGATCTGGAAGATGCGGTGGAGCATCTGGCCAAGGCCTCCGCGCGGGAAGCGCTGTGCGATTTCCTGGGGACGAATCCCGGCGCGCGGCTGTGGGTGCGGATCAACGATGCCTCTACCTCCTGGCACGACGACGACCTCAAGGCCTGCCGCGGCAAGCCCGGGGTGGCCGGCGTGCTGCTGCCCAAGGCCGAAAGCCTGGCGCAGGTGCGCCACGTGGTCCAGGCGGGGCTGCGCGTGATTCCCATCCTGGAAAGCGCCCAGGGCATACTCAATGTTGCTGAAGTCGCCGCCACCCCCGGGGTCGAGCGCCTGGCGTTCGGCAGCCTGGATTACGGCCTGGACTTGGGATTGACACCCGATACGCCGGGCGCGGAGACGGTGCTGGACCAGGCGCGCGTGCAGGTGCTGCTGCACAGCCGCGCGGCCGGCCTGGCGCCGGCCCTGGACGGCGTATTCCCGGGCGTCCAGGATCAGTCGGGGCTGGCGCACGCCGCGGCTCGCGCGCAGCAGATGGGGTTCGGCGGCATGCTGTGCATCCATCCCACGCAGGTGCCGGTGATCCATGCGGCCTTCGTGCCTGCGGCGCAGGAACTGGCATGGGCGCGCCGCGTCATCGCCACGCACCGCGACACCTCGGCCGGCACCTTCATGCTGGACGGCAAGATGGTCGACGCGCCCGTCATCGCGCGCGCGCGGCTGGTGCTGGCGCAGGCGGGCGAAACCACCGGTTTCTAGGCCGGTTCCGATCACTTCTTTCCGGCAGGTCTATGAGCGAAGCGCTCTTCATCGGACATACTTATATCGACGTCACCGTGCTGGCGGACGAGTGGCCCACGGGCGATGAAAAAAGCGTGGCGCGCGACTACGCCGTGTCTTTCGGCGGCAATGCGGTGACGGCGGCGTTTGCCTGCGCGCGGCTGGGCACGCCGCCCGATCTGATCTGCTCGCTGGCTTCGGATTGGCTGGGCCACATGTACACGGACATGGCGGCGGCGCACGGGGTCTCGCTGCATGCGCGCAAGGTGGGCCGGTCGTCCCTGTCCTTCATCATGCCCAATCACGGCAAGCGCGCCATCGTGCGCGCGCGCGACGTGGACTACCTCAACGATTTTCCCAGGCTGGACATCGGCGGCTATCGCGCCCTGCACCTGGACGGCCATCAACCGGACGCAGCCCTGCATTACGCGCAGGCCTGCAGGCAGGCGGGCGTGCTGACCTCGCTGGATGGCGGGGGCGTGCGCGAGAACACCGATGAATTGCTGCGCTATATCGACGTGGCGGTCTGCGCGGAGCGCATGTGCGAACAGTTGGGGCTCACGCCGCAGGGGCTGCTGGATCTGCTGAAGGCCCGCGGCTGCCGCATAGGCGCCGTGACCATGGGCGAGCGCGGCATGCTCTGGTACGACGAAGCGGGGACAGTGGCGGTGCTGCCCGCGCTGGAGGTGCCGGCCGCCAGCATCGTCGATACCTCGGGGGCCGGGGACGTGTTCCACGGCGCCTACGTCTGGTCCTATCTGAACCGTCCGGAGTTGCCCTGGGTGGAGCACTTCACGTTCGCGCGCGCCGCCTCGTCCCATAAGATCCAGCATCTGGGCAATGAAGCGGGCCTGCCGCAGGTCGAGGACGTGGAGCGCGCGATGATGGCCTACGCGCCGAAGGCGTAGCGGGCGCTCAGTCCGCGATGCGTGCTATCGGCTGGTCGTGGATCGCGCCGATCCAGTCGCCGATGGGCTTGCCTTGCAGCGACAGCCCGGGAGCCAGGTCGCGCAGGGGCATCAGCACGAAGGCGCGCAGGTGCATGCGGGGATGCGGCAGGACCAGCCGTTCGTGGTCCAGCGCGGTGTCGCCGTACAGCAGCAGGTCCAGGTCCAGCGTGCGCGGCGCGTTCTTGTAGGGCCGCTCGCGGCCATGCAGATTTTCCAGCGCCTGCAACGCGTCCAGCAGGGCCAGCGGCGCCAGGCGCGTGTCCAGCGCTGCCACGGCATTGGTGAAATCCGGTCCAGAGGCTTCCACCGGCGCGGTGCGATAGAACGGCGATGCTGTCACCGCCACGATGCCGTCGGTTTCCCGCAGTTCGGCCAGGACGCGGCGCAGGGTCGCTGCGCCGTCGCCCAGGTTGGCGCCCAGACCGACATAGGCGCGGACGAGGGCTGTGGACATGGCTCAGTCGGCGCTCGGCGTGCCGCGCGACGGCGAACGGCGCGGGCGGCGGCGCTTGCGCGGGGCGGCGGCCGGCGCATCGCCGGCTTCGCGCGGCTGGCGGGCCACTTCTTCGATCATCTCGCTGCGGGTGACGTCGTCGGCGTTGGCCAGGTCCATCCACCATTGCGCCAGCACGCTGTCGAATTCGCCGGCGGCGGCGCGCAACTGCAGGAAATCGCAGGCGGCGCGGAAGCGCGGCTGCTCGATCATGCGGTAGATGGTCTTGCCCATGCGGCGTTCGAAACGCGGCTGCATGAACCAGATCTCGCGCATGTCCGACGAGAAGCGGCGCTGGATGGCGAGCTTTTCTGTCTGTTCGTCCAGCACTGAATCGGCGGCCTGCGACAGCGCGGGAATGGTGTGTTCGCCCTGCGCCCGCAGCTGCTTCCAGCGCGCCTCGACCTGCTGCCATAGCAGCGCGGCGAACAGGAAGCTGGGGCTGATGGTCTTGCCGGAGCGCACGCGCGCGTCGGTGCGTTCCAGCGCCAACTCCACGAAATGTTCGCCGCCGGGCTGCTCCAGCACCACGTCCAGCAGGGGCAGGAGGCCCTTGTGCAGGCCGTCGGCGCGCAGCTGGCGCAGGCAGTCCATGGCATGGCCGCAGGTCAGCAGCTTGAGCATTTCGTCGAACAGGCGCGAGGCCGGCACGTTGTCGATGAGCTCGGCCATGGTGCTGATGGGCTGGCGCGTGGCCGGGTCTATCGTGCCGTTGAGCTTGGCGGCGAAGCGCACGGCGCGCAGCATGCGGACCGGGTCTTCGCGATAGCGCCTGGCCGGGTCGCCGATGATGCGGACCTGGCGCTTCTTGAGGTCGGCCACGCCGTTGTGGAAGTCGATGACTTCCTCGTTGTGCGGGTCGTAATAGAGCGCGTTCATGGTGAAGTCGCGGCGCGCCGCGTCTTCTTCGTGCGAGCCGAACACGTTGTCGCGCAGGATGCGGCCGTGCTCGTCGGTCTCCTGGTCTTCCGAGGCGGGCGCGCGGAAGGTGGAGGTTTCGATGATTTCCTGGCCGAAGACCACGTGCACCAGCTGGAAGCGGCGGCCGATGATGCGGGCGCGGCGGAACAGCGGGCGGATCTGCTCGGGCGTGGCGTTGGTGGCCACGTCGAAGTCCTTGGGCTCCAGGCCCACGATCAGGTCACGCACGGCGCCGCCGACGATGTAGGCGTCATAGCCATGCTGGCGCAGCACCTCGCAGACCTTGATCGCGTGGCGCGAGACGTTGCGGCGGTCGATGCCGTGTTTGTCGCGCGTGATGCGCAACGGCCCCCGGGGCGCCGGCGCGAACAGTCGGCCGACGAATTTTTTTATGGTTTCAGTGATCATTTAGGACTTCGAATCTTCCATGTGGTCGAACAAGTCGATCACTTGCCAGCCGCGTTCCTGGGCGATGCCGCGCAGGGTGGGGCTGGGGTTGGCGGCGATCGGACGGGTCACTTTTTCCAGCAGCGGTACATCGTTGACCGAATCGCTATAGAAAAACGATTCCGAAAAATCCGCAAGCCCCAATCCCATGCCGGCCAGCCAGTCGTTGACGCGCACCACCTTGCCTTCCTTGAAGCTGGGCGTGCCCAGGATGCGGCCGGTGTAGCGCCCGCGCAGGTATTCCGCGTCGGTGGCCACGAGGTGGGGCACGCCGAAGGCGCGTGCGATGGGGGCGGTGACGAAGCTGTTGGTGGCCGTGACCACCGCGCACAGGTCGCCGGCTTCCAGGTGCGATTGCACCAGGTCGCGCGCGGCGGGCGTCATGGACGGGCGGATCACTTCTTCCATGAAGGCTTCGTGCCAGGCCGCCAGGTCATAGGGCGTGTGCGCGGCCAGCAGTCCGAGCATGAACTCGGCGGCCTGCTCGGCGGTGAGTTCGCCGCGGTTGTAGCGATCCATCAGATCGTCGTTCTGGCGGCGGGCTTCGGCGGGATCCCCGGCGCGGCCCGTGCGTGCCAGATAGTCGGCCCATTGGTAGTCGCTATCCAGCGGCAACAGGGTGTGATCCAGGTCGAACAGGGCGAGACGTCGGGAGGTCATGTGCGTTGTGAATCAGGGTCTGCGAGCATGGCCCGCAACAGAGGCAGGGTGATGGGACGGCCGGTGGCCAGGGAATAACGGTCCAGCGCGTCGATCAGCTCCGCCAGCTTGCGGATGTCGCGCTCGTGGTGCGTGAGCATCCAGTTGATGATTTCGGGCGCCAGGTGCATGCCGCGCTCGGCCGCCTGGGCCGACAGGGCGGCCAGCTTGTCGGCGTCGGACAGTGGGTCCAGGCGGAACACCAGGTCCCAGCCCAGGCGCGTGCGCAGGTCCTCGCGCAGCGGCATCGACAGCGGGGCGCGGTCGCCCGCCAGCGCCAGGGCGAAGGCGCGACCGGTGGCGGCGGATTCGCGCCAGCGGTTGTAGAGCGCGAACAGGGCGGCCTGGCGGCTGTCGTTCATGCGGTGCACGTCGTCAACCGCGACGAACTTGGGCATGGGCGACTTGGAATCGGCTTCGGCCAGGCGGCGCAGCATGTTTTCGCCCGTTTCGGCGTCGATATAGACGGCGTCGGGGCGGGCGGTCAGCGCGCGCAGCAGATGGGTGCGGCCGCAGCCCGCGGCGCCCCAGATGTACAGGGCGCGGCCCGGAATCAGCGCGCGCACCGCCGCCAGCGC
This sequence comes from Achromobacter sp. FW305-C-30-7, assembly GCF_058783105.1. Classification (NCBI taxonomy): domain Bacteria; kingdom Pseudomonadati; phylum Pseudomonadota; class Betaproteobacteria; order Burkholderiales; family Alcaligenaceae; genus Achromobacter; species Achromobacter sp. FW305-C-30-7. The sequence continues at coordinate 142,002 of NZ_JBYSYI010000006.1, forward strand.
TTCCCCGTTGGGGCCGGCGATATAGTTGTTCAGCGATGGCGCTGGCGCGGGGAGAACGTCGAGCAGCAGCTGGCGGTTCATGGAAGCTTACAGGGTGCCGAAACGAGGCGGGTAGTACTGGTCAATACAGCTATGGGTCAATACAGCAAATCAAGACAGGCTGGCCGGGCCCGACGCCTGTGGAGTCGTTAAAACCCTTGGGGTCAAAACCTTGGGGTCGAAACCTCCGGGTCAAAACCTCCGGGTCAAAACCTCATACACTGGCAAAATCAATACCGGCCAACCCTACACTTTAAACCACCTCGGGTTACGGTGTCGCGTCCAGGGCCCTGGACTGGCTTGGGTTTGCGCCGATTCCGCCCTTCTTGCCGGCCTGGCCGGGCGCACCTGGGTTCGTTCCGGTCCGAACCGCTTTCACGGCGCCGCGGCGGGGACGATCCCTGCTTGCGCCCGCAACATCGTAAAATGCAGGGCGTTCCACCCAAATCCCAGCAATTGTTACATACCCCACGGCATTTCTCATGACGAATCAACCTACCGCCCCTCTGACCTACCGCGATGCCGGTGTCGACATCGACGCAGGCGACGCCCTGGTCGACCGTATCAAACCGCTTGCGGCGCGCACCATGCGTCCCGGGGTGCTGGCCGGTATCGGCGGCTTTGGCGGCCTGTTCGAAGTGCCGAAGTCGTACAAGGAACCCGTGCTGGTCTCGGGTACCGACGGCGTGGGCACCAAGCTGCGCCTGGCGTTCGACTGGAACCGCCACGACACCGTGGGTATCGACCTGGTCGCCATGAGCGTCAACGACATCCTGGTGCAAGGCGCGGAACCGCTGTTCTTCCTGGACTATTTCGGCTGCGGCAAGCTGTCGGTGGATACGGCGGCCGCGGTGGTGGGCGGCATCGCCAAGGGCTGCGAGCTGTCGGGCTGCGCGCTGATCGGCGGTGAAACCGCCGAAATGCCGGGCATGTACCCGGACGGCGAGTACGACCTGGCCGGTTTCGCGGTGGGCGCGGTCGAAAAGTCCGCCATCATCACCGGCCAGTCGATCAAGACGGGCGACGTGGTGCTGGGCCTGGCTTCCAGCGGCGCGCACTCCAACGGCTATTCGCTGCTGCGCAAGATCCTCGAACGCGCCAACGCCAAGCCCGACGACGATTTCCACGGCCAGCCGCTGGTCGACGTGGTCATGGCGCCGACCCGCATTTACGTGAAGCAGGTGCTGGCCGCGCTGGCCAAGCACGGCGCAGCCATCAAGGGCCTGGCCCACATCACCGGCGGCGGCCTGCTGGACAACGTGCCGCGCATCCTGCAGCCCGGCCTGTCGGCCCAACTGCACCGCGCCAACTGGGAAATGCCCAAGCTGTTCCAGTGGCTGCAACAGCAGGGCCAGGTCGAGGACACCGAGATGTATCGCGTCTTCAACTGCGGCATCGGCATGGTGCTGGTGGTGGATCCGGCACAGGCCGAAGCCATCGCGGCCACGTTGCGCGAGCAGGGCGAGACCGTCAGCACGCTGGGCGAAATCGTCGAGCAGAAGGAAGGCATGGCGCAGACCTTCGTGGTGTAAGCCTGGGTCTGCTCAACGAAAAACCGCGCCACGGCGCGGTTTTTTTGTGCCTGCCGGCTGGCTAGGCCCGTTCCGCCAGGGCGATGGCCATCGCGTCTATGGTCTGCGCCACGGCATCCGCCGCCAGGCAGTCGACGATGACGCGCTCGGGTTGCGCGCGCAGCCAGGTGATCTGGCGCTTGGCCAGCTGGCGCGTGGCGGCGATGCCTTGTTCGCGGGCCGTGGCCAGGTCGACCTCGCCATCCAGGTGGGACCACATCTGCCGGTAGCCCACGCAGCGCACGGAAGGCAGACCGGTGTGCAGATCGCCCCGGGCGCGCAGGGCGCGCACTTCATCGAGCAGGCCGCGGTCCAGCATGGCGTCGAAGCGTTGCTCGATGCGGGCATGCAGGGCGGCGCGGTCGGAGGGTTCCAGGCTGATGGTGAGGTACTGGTTGCCCTGGTCGGCGCGCGGGCGCTGGCCGCGCAGCAGCAGGGCGGACATGGGCTGGCCGGACAGCATGCAGATTTCCAGCGCGCGCTGGATGCGCTGGCTGTCGTTGGGCGCCAGGCGCGCGGCGGTGGGCGGGTCCAGCAGCGCCAGTTCGGCGTGCAGCGCGGGCCAGCCCTGGGTGGTGGCGCGCGCTTCGAGCTCGGCGCGCAGCGCCGGATCGGCCTGGGGCAGATCGTCCAGGCCGTCGCGCAGCGCCTTGTAGTACATCATGGTGCCGCCCGCCAGCAGCGGGATGCGCCCGCGTGCGCGGATCTCGTCGATCAGGCGCAGCGCATCGGCGACGAAGTCGGCGGCGGAGTACGACTGGATGGGATCGAGGATGTCCAGCAGATGCTGCGGCACCAGCGCCTGTTCTTCTGGCGAGGGCTTGGCCGTACCGATGTCCATGCCGCGATAGATCGTGGCCGAATCGACGTTGACGATTTCCAGCGGCCAGCGTTCGGCCAGCGCCAGGGTGGAGGCGCTTTTGCCGGCCGCGGTGGGGCCGGCCAGGCAGATCACCAGCGGCGCCGCGTTGGGGGAGGAGGACGGCGACAAACTTATTGCCCGCGCAGGAAGAGCTTGTCCAGGTCGGACACCGACCACTGGATCCAGGTCGGGCGGCCGTGGTTGCACTGGTCGGCGCGTTCGGTGGCTTCCATCTGGCGCAGCAGGCCGTTCATCTCTTCGATGGTGAGCTTGCGGTTGGCGCGCACGGAGCCGTGGCAGGCCATGGTGGACAGCAGTTCATTGCGCTGTTCGGTCAGCAAGCGGGAAACGCCCACCGCGCCGAGATCGCGCAGCACGGCGCGGGCCAGCGTTTCGATGTCGCCGCGGGCCAGGATGGCCGGCACGGAGCGCACGGCGATCGAGGTGGGGCCGGACGGACGCATTTCGAAGCCGAGTTCGTTCAATTGCTCTTCGAATTCCTCGACCAGCGCCACGTCCTTTTCCTGGGCGTGGAACACCACGGGCACCAGCAGGTCCTGGCGCGGCAGGCTGCGCGCGTCCAGGGCGTGCTTGAGCTGTTCGTAGACCACCCGCTCATGCGCGGCGTGCATGTCCACCAGCACGATGCCGCGGCGCGTCTGCGCCAGGATGTAGATGCCGTGCAGCTGCGCCAGCGCCATGCCCAGCGGATGTTCCTCGTCGGCGGGCAGGGCGGTGGCGGGAGCGGGCGCGGGTTCGCGCAGCGGCGCCGTCTTGGCGGCCGAGTCGTCGTCGAGCGGCCGGTAGAGCGATTGCCAGTCGGCGGCCGGGATGCCGGCGGGTTCGGCATGCAGGCGGAACGGGACCTGGGTGTGTGTGCGCTGCGGCGCGGGCGAGGGCCGCAAGCCGTAGGACGACGATGAGCCGCCGCCGTTGTAGGCGGGCCTGGGCGTGTCCGTCATGGGGCTGGCGGGCGCATAGGGTGCGGTCTGCGGGGCGGCGCCCGCTGCTGCTGGAGCAGGCCGCGCCACGGTTTCGAAGCCGGCGTCGTCGGCGTCGTCGTTCTGCGCCGGAGCTACAACGGCGGACGCGCCGCCGGTCTGCGCCAGCGTCTGGCCGACCGCGTGGGAAACGAACCGATGCACCGCGCCGCTGTCGCGGAAGCGGACCTCGTGCTTGGCCGGGTGCACGTTCACGTCCACGGCGGCCGGGTCGATGTCCAGGAACAGCACGTAGGCGGGCTGGCGATCGCCGTGCAGCACGTCCGCGTAGGCGGCGCGCAGGGCATGGCTGACGGTGCGGTCGCGCACGTAGCGGCCGTTGACGTAGAGATACTGGCGGTCCGCGCGCGCGCGGGCCGCGGTGGGGCGCGTGATCATGCCCGCCAGGCTGACCGTGCCGACCGAGTGCGACAGCAGCAGGCCGTGCTCGGCGAACTCCGCGCCCAGCACGTCGCGGATGCGCTGCGGCGGTTCGGCGGGCAGCCATTGGCGCTGCGCGCGGTCATGGTGGAACAGGCGGAAGGCGATCTGCGGGTGCGCCAGCGCGATGCGCTCCATGGCGTCGACGCAATGGCCGAATTCGGTGGCTTCGGAACGCAGGAACTTGCGGCGTGCCGGCACGGCGTCGAACAGCTGGCGCACGTCGACGGTGGTGCCCGGCGGGCCGGACGCGGGACTGACCTGCATGCTGCCGGCATCGATCTGCCAGGCGTGCTCGCCGTCGCGGGTACGGGAAATGATGGTGACCTGGGCCACCGAGGCGATGGAGGCCAGGGCTTCGCCGCGGAACCCCATGGACGCCACCGATTCCAGCTCGTTCAGGGAGCGGATCTTGCTGGTGGCGTGGCGCGCCAGCGCCAGCGGCAGTTCCTCGGGCGGAATGCCGCCGCCGTCATCGGTCACGGCGATGCGGCGTATGCCGCCGCCTTCCAGGCGCACTTCGATGGCGCGTCCGCCGGCGTCGATGGCGTTTTCAAGGATTTCCTTGAGCACGGACGCCGGCCGTTCGATCACCTCGCCGGCGGCGATCTGGCTGATCAGCAGGTCGGGAAGCGCAAGAATGGAGCGGCGTTCGGTCATGTGGCTGGCGTTCAGGTATGGCTATGTGGATGATTTTAGCGTCATGGGCGGGTGGGCTATAGTCGCGGACTGATATCCCATTCCGCTGGCAGGGTTGCTTCAATGCTCGAATTTTTCAATATGGTGCTCCACATCGACAAGACGCTGGGCGTCTGGGTCGCGCAGTACGGCGTGTGGGTGTACCTGGTGCTGTTCCTGATCGTTTTCGCCGAGACCGGGCTGGTCGTGTTGCCGTTCCTGCCGGGGGATTCGCTGCTGTTCATCGCGGGCGCGTTCGGCGCCACCGGGCACATCGACCCGTTCCTGATGGGGGGACTGCTGATCGTTGCGGCCATCACCGGCAATACGCTGAACTACGCCATCGGACGCTATATCGGGCCGCGCGTGTTTTCGATGAACCTGCGCTTCCTGGACCGTGGCGCGTTGATGCGCACGCACGCGTTCTATGAGAAGCACGGCGGCAAGACCATCGTGATGTCGCGCTTCATCCCCGTGGTGCGCACCTTCGCGCCTTTCGTCGCGGGCGTGGCCGACATGCCGCTGTCGCGCTTCCAGCTGTTCAATATCCTGGGCGCGCTGCTGTGGGTGGTGAGCCTGGTGGCCGCGGGTTATTTCTTCGGCAATATCCCGCTGGTGCGCGAACACCTGAATACCATCGTGCTGCTGGGCCTGGCCGCCGCCATCGTGCCGGTGATCGGGGCGGGCGTGTTCAAGCTGATCAAGGCCAGGCGCGGCGCCTGAGAGAGCGGCGGCGCGCGCCGCCGCTCCAGTAACAGGCAAGTAAAAGGGCGTTGCGCCGTAAAGCGCAACGCCCTTTGTTCATGCGTCCGGCTGCCGCTGCGTCAGCTCACGTCGCCCAGCCGCGCCAGCGGCGGATTGGCGGTGAAGTAGCGCTGGATGCCCGTCATCATGGCCTGCGCCAGCTTGTCCTGGTGCGATGTGCTGCGCAGCAGGGCTTCTTCCTGCGGGTTGCTGATGAAGGCGGTCTCGACCAGCACCGAGGGAATGTCCGGCGCCTTCAGCACGGCGAAGCCGGCCTGTTCGACGCTGTTCTTGTGCAGGCGGTTGATCTTCTTGATTTCGTCCAGGAAGGCGTTGCCGACCTTGAGCGAATCGTTGATCTGCGCGGTGGTGGACAGGTCCAGCAGCACCTTGGCCACCTGGCGGTCGTGGCTGCCGAGGTTGACGCCGCCGATCAGGTCGGCCGCGTTTTCCTTGTCCGCCATCCAGCGCGCCTGGGCGCTGGTGGCGCCGCGCTGCGACAGCGCGAACACCGACGAGCCGTTGGCCGAGGGCTTGACCCAGGCGTCCGCGTGGATGGAGATGAACAGGTCGGCATGCACGCGGCGCGCTTTCTGCACGCGCACGTGCAGCGGCACGAAGTAATCGTCGTCGCGCGTGAGGTAGGCGCGCATGTAGGGCTGGCTGTCGATCAGCGCCTTCAGGCGCCGGGCGATGCGCAGCACCACGTCTTTCTCGCGCAGGCCGCTGCTGCCGATGGCGCCCGGGTCCTCGCCGCCGTGGCCGGGGTCCAGCGCGATGGTCAGCATGCGCTGCTTGCCGCGGCTGGCGGTGGCGGGCGGGGGCTTGGGCGCGGTGGGCAGCGGGGGAGCCGGCTGCTGGCCGCGCACGCGCGGCGGTTCGGGCGGATCGGCGCGGGCCACCGGGTTGCGCTGGATGTCTTCCAGGATGCGCGCCAGCGGGTCGTCCACGTCGGGGCCGCTCTGCTTGTTCAGGATCGCGATCAGCGGATCCTGGGCGATCTTCGGATACAGGTCCAGCACCAGGCGGTACTGGTAGTCGGCCACCGGCTTGAGCGTGAACACCTGGGGCGCCACGGGCTGCTTCAGGTCGAACACCAGACGCACCACGTTGGGGCGGTTCTGCGCCACCCGCAGGCTCTGGATGTAGGGGTCGTCCGGCCGGACCTTGGAAACCAGGTCGTTCAGCGCCGCGCTGATGGTCAGTCCCTCAATGTCCACCACCAGGCGGTGGGGATTTTCGAGCGTGAACTGTTCGGCCTTGAGCTCGCTGTCGAGCTCCAGCGTGACGCGGGTGTATTCATCGGCCGGCCAGGTGCGCACGGCCAGGATCGTTGCCGCCTGCGCCAGGCGCGGCAGGACCGGCAAGACGAGCAGAGTGGCGGCGACGCTGATCAGGCGGCGCCGGGTGGCGCCTGCCGAGGGGAGGGCGCCGACTGGGGCGGGGGGACAATCGCGTTCAACCATGTTTGTCCTCGAGCGGTGTACGCGGTCAGGGTGGCGTCGCGTCCTTCGCCTGCATAGGCTAGGGAAATCAGCAGGTCGGGAGGGGGCAAAAGGCCCCCCGCCCGCTCCGGCCATTCGATCAAAACGACCGCTTCGTCACGCAGTAAATCCCGGAATCCTGCGTCCAACCATTCGCGCGAATCACTAAATCTATAAAAATCAAGATGATAGAAGTATAAGTTAGAAACTTTATAGGATTCAAGCAGCGCGTAGCTTGGACTTTTGATCCGGCCGGTGATGCCGCATTCCCGCAACAGGGCCCGCGTGAAGGCTGTTTTCCCCGCGCCCAGGTCTCCCTGGAGGTGTATGTGTCCCCCGGCCGGACCGGTCTGGCCGCCGGAAACCAGGGGCGCGAGCTGCCGCGCCAGCGATTCCGTGGCGGCTTCGTCGGGCAGGTGCAAGTTCAGGCTGCAAAGAGGGGCGGACATGGCGCGGGGCGAGTGGTAAAAACGGTGGAGGAAGCACGGATGTTTGCGCAATTATAGGAATGCGGGTTTCTGCTAACCTAGAATTGATTGTCATTCTCAACTTTCTCGCGACTGGCGCGCCGCCGCCAGCCGAAACCGACGTCGCCACGGAGTAGCACGCGCCATGAAGACCCGCATTGAAAAAGACACGTTTGGTCCCATCGAAGTCCCGGAAGATCACCTCTGGGGCGCCCAGACCCAGCGTTCGCTGCATTTTTTCGCGATTTCCACCGAAAAGATGCCGGTTCCGCTGGTCGAGGCGATGGCGCGGCTCAAGCGCGCGGCCGCCAAGGTCAATGCCGACCTGGGCGAGTTGGATCCGAAGATCGCCGACGGCATCGTCCGCGCCGCCGATGAAGTGATCGCCGGCAAGTGGCCCAATGAGTTCCCGCTGTCGGTCTGGCAGACCGGGTCGGGCACGCAAAGCAATATGAACATGAACGAGGTGCTGGCCAACCGCGCCTCGGAACTGCTGGGCGGCGTGCGCGGCGAAGAGCGCAAGGTTCACCCGAACGACCACGTCAACCGCGGGCAGTCGTCCAACGACACCTTCCCGACCGCCATGCACGTGGCGGCCGCGGTTCAGGTCGAACATCATCTGCTGCCCTCGCTGAAGGCCCTGCGCGCGACGCTGGCGGCCAAGAGCGCCGAGTTCTATGACATCGTCAAGATCGGCCGCACCCACCTGCAGGACGCCACGCCCCTGACCCTGGGCCAGGAACTGTCGGGCTATGTGGCCCAGCTGGACTTGGCCGAGCAGCAGATCCGCGCCACCTTGCCGGGCCTGCACCAGCTGGCCATCGGCGGCACGGCGGTGGGCACGGGCCTGAATGCGCATCCGCAGTTCAGCGCCAAGGTCTCGGCGGAACTGGCGCATGCCACGGGCACCGCCTTCGTGTCGGCGCCCAACAAGTTCCAGGGTCTGGCCTCGCACGAAGCGCTGCTGTTCGCGCATGGCGCGCTGAAGTCGCTGGCCGCCGGCCTGATGAAGATCGCCAACGACGTGCGCTGGCTGTCCAGCGGCCCGCGCTCCGGTCTGGGCGAGATCAGCATCCCCGAGAACGAGCCGGGCAGCTCTATCATGCCGGGCAAGGTCAACCCGACCCAATGCGAAGCCATCACGATGCTGGCCGCGCAGGTGCTGGGCAACGACGTGGCCATCAATATCGGCGGCGCCAGCGGCAATTTCGAACTCAACGTGTTCAAGCCGCTGGTGATCCACAACTTCCTGCAATCGGTGCGTCTCCTGACCGACGGCATGGCCAGCTTCAACGAGCATTGCGCCGCGGGCATCGAGCCCAATCTCGAGCGCATCGCCGAACTGGTCGACCGTTCGCTGATGCTGGTGACGGCGCTGAATCCGCATATCGGCTACGACAAGGCCGCGCAGATCGCCAAGAAGGCGCACAAGGAAGGCCTGTCGCTGAAGGAATCGGCGCTGGCGCTGGGCTATGTGACCGAAGCGCAGTTCGCCGAATGGGTGGTGCCGGCATCCATGACCAACGCGCACAAGTCCTCGTAAAGAAGATCGCGCGGCGTATGAACAAAGACCGCTGCGGCGGTCTTTTTCATGGGTGGCGCAACGCCGTTTAACCGGTGCCGGTCAGCATCAGCCACAGCGGTATCGTCAGCGCCGACAACAGCGTGCCCAGCGATATCAGCACCGCCACCATGCGGCCGTCGCCACCCATGCGCATGGCCAGCACATAGGCCGCGGACGCGGTGGGCAGGGCCGCGAACAGCAGCAGCATCTGCGATTCCAGCGGCGGCAGCGCCAGCACATGCGCCACCAGCAGGGCCACGGCGGGCAGCGCCGCCAGCTTGACCGCGAGCATCCAGGCGATCAGCGCGCCATGGCCCTTGCCGCCCTCCCAGGAGAGGCTGGCGCCCACGCAGATGATGCCCAGCGCGATGGCCGCCGCGCCCAGCCGCGCGAGAGCCGTGTCCAGCGGGCCCGGCAGGTGCAGGCCGGCAAGGTTGCAGGCCAGGCCGGCCAACGTGGAAATGACCAAGGGATTGCGGGCCAGTTCGCGCAGCAGGTTGCCGCCGCTATGGCGGGCCAGGCCGTAGACCGCGGCCATGTTGGCCATGGGCACGGCGAAGCCGACGATCAGCGCCATAACCGTCTGGCCTTGGGCGCCGCCCAGGCTGGCCGACAGCGCCAGGCCCAGATAGGTGTTGAAGCGGTAGCCGCATTGCGCGGACGAAGCCAGGCTCAGCGAGGATGGCCGCAGCACCCAGCGCGCCAGCCACGTCAGCGCGACGCCGGCCGCGATGATGGCCGCGGAGGCCTGCAGCAGCACAGCGGCGTTGCCGACGGTGATGGGGGTGCGCAGGATGGACTGGAACAGCAGCGCGGGGAGCAGGACGAAGTAGACCAGCCGCTCGGTGCCGGCGAAGAATTCGCGGGAGAAATTCAGTTTGTGACGCAGCGCCCAACCCAGCGCAACCAGCATGAAATCAGGGAAAACCAGAAGGGCTACCGACATGGACAAGTACGTATTTGATGCGCGTCAGACGGGGATCGCTGCGCTATGCGTCTGTAAGTATTTGCTGCTATTCTCCGTCATTCTGGCGGGCGCGTGTGCCACAAGCAACCTATAAAAAGTGCTCTCCCTGCGCACAGAGCATGCGTCCACCACCGTTAATTGCGGACCTGTCCACAGGCAGGCGCATCACACAACGGTCCGTATACACACGGGCTCGCATATTGGAGGAAACACACCTATGAATAAAGTCCGCTCCCTGGCTGTGGCGATCGCCCTGGCCACCGGCGCTGCCGGCACCCTCGGCGCCTCCGCCGCCCTCGCTGCCGACAAGTACCCGAGCAAGCCGATCCGCGTCATTGTTCCGTTCGCGCCCGGCGGTTCCACCGACATCATCGCGCGCCTGGTGACGCAGCGCATGAGCCAGGAACTGGGCCAACCCATGGTTGTGGAAAACAAGGGCGGCGCTGGCGGCGCCATCGGCGCATCCGAAGCCGCGCGCGCCGATGCCGACGGCTACACGCTCTCCATCGCCACCGTGTCGACGATGGCCGTGAACCCGGCTTGCCGTCCCAACGACCTGCCCTACGATCCGATCAAGGATTTCCAGCCGGTCACCAACTTCGCCAACACCGCCAATGTGGTGGCCGTGAACCCGAAGTTCCCCGCCAAGGACTTCAAGGGCTTCCTGGAAGAACTGAAGAAGAATCCGGGCAAGTACTCCTACGGCAGTTCGGGCACCTGCGGCGTGCTGCACCTGATGGGCGAATCGTTCAAGATGGCGACTGGCACGGACATCGTGCACGTGCCGTACAAGGGTTCGGGCCCGGCCGTGGCTGACGCCGTCGGCGGCCAGATCGAAATCCTGTTCGACAACCTGCCCTCGTCGATGCCGCAAATCCAGGCGGGCAAGCTGCGCGCCATGGCCATCGCGTGGCCGACCAACATCGAGGCCATCAAGGACGTGCCGACGTTCAAAGACGCCGGCTTCCCGGTGCTGAACCAGCCGGTCTGGTACGGTCTGCTGGCGCCCAAGGGCACCCCGATGGAAGTCGTGAACAAGCTGCGCGACGCTGCCGTCGTGGCCCTGAAGGACCCCAAGGTCATCAAGGCGCTGGACGATCAGGGCTCGGCGCCGTCGGGCAATACGCCGGAAGAATTCGCCAAGGAAATCAAAGAGCAGTATGACTGGGCGAAGGACGTCGTGAAGAAGCAGAACATCAAGCTGGACTGATGTCGCACGGGGCGGGCGCTGCCTGCCCCCGTCTGCAAATGATGACGGGCGCCTTCGGGCGCCCGTCGTGTTTTGTGCGCAAGCCCTGCGTCAGGCCGCGGCGTCGAGTCCGGCCTGCAGCGCCTCGCAAGCGGCGCGCAGGCGCTCGATGAGGTCGCGGTGCAGCGCGGAAAGCGGATCCTGGTTGCGCACCATGATGCTGATCGGCACGCGCAACGCGGGGTCCAGCCGGCGCAGGTTCATGCCGGGGCGCAGCATCGCCTGCCCGGTGATCGCGTCCACGATGGCGTCGCCGCAGCCCGCGTCGACCAGCGCGCAGGCCACGTAGTGGGTCTGTACCTGGATGGCGACCTGCGGATCCAGGCCCTGCGCGTCCAGCGCCATCTGCAACAGCGCGCCGGACGCGTCGGCCGCGTCCAGCACGATCAGCGTATCGCCCGCCATGGACGTCAGCTCCGCCAACGGCAGCGGACCCGTGCCGGGCTTGCGACTCAGGTGCACCAGTTCGGTGTGGCCCAGCCCCATGCGGGTCAGGCCCGGATAGTCGTTGGTGTCGAAGGTGATGGCCAGGTCCAGTTCCCGCGTCAGCAGCCCCTGCACCAGCTCGCTGCTGTGATGCGTGTGGATGTCGAAGGTGATGCCAGGCTGCGCCGCGCGGCTGTCGCGCACCACGCCGGGTAGCAGTCCCAGGCCCAGCGCCGGCGCGCAGCCCACGCGCAGGTGGCCGTTGGGATGGTCGCGCAGGCTGGCGGCCAGCCTGCGCACGCTGTTGAGGTCCTGGTTCAGGCGCGCGACCTCGGGCGTGAGGATCTCGGCTTCGCGGGTGGCGACGAGCCGGCCCTTCACGCGCTCGAACAGCTTGAAGCCCAGTTGCGCCTCGGCATGCGCCAGCAGCTTGCTGGCCGCCGGTTGCGAGATATGCAGCGCGGCCGCGGCCTCGGTCAGGGATCCGGTACGGCGGATCGCTTCGAAAATCTCGATGTGGCGCAAACGCATGGCACGGTGGGGACGGTGGGCGGAAACCGCGATTCTAAGCCGGATGCGGCCAGGGGGCGGGAGCTGCGCCGCGACAGCCGCCGGTGCCTTGACTATCATGAACCCCTGCCGGACAGCCGGCGCACACCGGAGCCCTCCATGCGAGCACCTCGTCATGCCGCCGCCCTCCTGCTTGCCGCCGCGCTCGCGGCCATGCCTGCCGCATGGGCGCGCACGCCGCAAGCCGTCGAAGATCTGAACCCCGAAGCCGCTAGCGGCACGCAGACGCGTCAGCTGGTGCGCGCGCCGCACTTCATGATGGCCTCGGCCAATCCGCTGGCGACGCAGGCCGGCGACGCGATGCTGCGCCGGGGCGGCAGCGCGGTGGATGCGGCTATCGCTAGCCAACTGGTGCTGAACCTGGTGGAGCCGCAATCGTCCGGCATAGGCGGCGGCGCCTTCATGGTGGTGTATTCGGCCCAGAGCGGCCGCATCCAGACCTATGACAGCCGCGAGACCGCGCCTGCCGCGGCCCAGCCGCAGCGTTTCCTGGATCCGGACGGCAAGCCGGTGCCCTTTGCCCGCGCAGTGAACAGCGGCCTGGCGGTGGGCGTGCCGGGCCTGCTGCGCGGGCTGGAGTTGGCGCACAAGGAGCAGGGCGTGTTGCCCTGGGCCGACCTGTTCCAGCCTGCGATCCGGCTGGCCGAGCAGGGCTTCCCCGTGTCGCCCCGCCTGCACAAGCTGCTGGCAGGCAACAAGGAGCTGCGCGCGCAAGCCGCGGCCGCAGCCTATTTCTACGCGCCTGACGGCACCCCGTGGCCGGTGGGCCATGTGCTGAAGAACCCCGAATTCGCGCGTACGCTGCGCGCAGTGGCCGAACGAGGCGCCGACGCGTTCTATCAGGGCGCCATCGCCGCGGACATCGTCGCAGCCGTGCGCGGCCATGCCGTGCCGGGCGACCTGACCCTGGCTGACCTGGCCGGCTATCGCGCCAAGACGCGCGATCCCGTCTGCGGCGCCTATCGCGGCTATCAGCTGTGCGGCATGGGACCGCCCAGCAGCGGCCCGATCGCCGTGTTGCAGATGCTGGGCGAACTGGAACAGTTTCCGCTCGCCAGCTACAAGCCGGGCAGCCTGGAGGCGGTGCATTACTTCTCCGAGGCCGGCCGGCTGGCGTTCGCCGACCGCGACTTCTATGTGGCCGATCCGGACTTCGTGCGGGTGCCGGTGCGCGCCATGCTGGACCCGGCTTATCTGCGCGCGCGCGGCGCCTTGATCCAGCCGGACCGCAGCATGAAGGTGGCGCTGCCCGGCGATCCGGAAGGCAAGCTGCTGTCGCTGGGCAAGGACGATGCGCTGGCATTGCCCTCGACCAGCCATCTGGTGGCGGTGGACGCGCAGGGCAATGCCTTGAGCATGACGACCACCATCGAGAACGAATTCGGCAGCAAGATCTTCGTGCGCGGCTTTTTGCTGAACAACGAGATGACGGACTTTTCCTCGTCGTACAAGGATCCCGAGGGCCGTCTCGTCGCCAACCGTATCGAGCCGGGCAAGCGCCCGCGCAGTTCGATGGCCCCGATGATCGTGCTGCGCGACGGCAAGCCCTATCTGCTGGTGGGGTCGCCGGGCGGCAGCGCCATCATCAACTACGTGGCCAAGACCATCGTGGGCGTGCTGGACTGGGGCCTGGACATCCAGGCAGCCATCGATCTGCCCAACATGGGCAGCCGCAACAAGGAAACCGAGCTGGAGAAGGGCACCGCGCTGGAGGCGTTGGCGCCTGAGCTCGAGCGCATGGGGCACCCGGTGCGGATACTCGAGTTTCCCAGCGGCATCCACGGCATCGTGATCGACGCCGGCGGCTTGCAGGGCGGCGCCGACCCGCGCCGCGAAGGCGTCGCCCAGGGCGGCTAAGGCCGCGCGGCTTTACTCGCCGGCGTCGGCGGGGCGTAGCGCCGGCGGCAGCTTGCGCAGCGTGGCCGGGGTGCGCGACAGCTTGATCGGCGAGCCCACGCCGCGATAGTCGCCTTGCTCCAGCACCATGCCGCGGTGACGGGTGTGTGGATGCGCCAGCGCCTGGTCCACGGTCTGCACGGCGGCCGCGGGTACGCCGCAACGTAGCAGGCGGTCGGCCAAAGCGGCGGCGTCGTGGTTCGCGAGCAGCGCGGACAGGTCGTCGCGCAGGGCCAGGCGGTTGCGCAGGCGGTCGGCGTTGGTGCCATAGCGCGCATCCTCGGCCAACCCCGGCGCCTCCAGCGTCTGCGCCAGCTGCGCGAACTGGCGGTTGTTGCCGACCGCAAGGAAGATCGGGCCGCTGGCGGTGGGCAGCGTTTCGTAGGGCGCGATGTTTGGATGCGCGTTGCCGCTGCGTGCGGGCACCTTGCCGCTGTAGAAGTAATTGGGCGCGTGCGGATGCAGCAGCGACAAGGCGCAGTCGTACAGCGTGATGTCCAGGAACTGCCCCAGGCCGCTGCGCGTGCGCTCGTTCAAGGCCAGCAGGATGGCCACGGCCGCGTTCAGGCCGGTCACCATGTCCACCACCGGCAGGCCGACGCGGGTGGCGTCGCCGTCCGCGTCGCCGTTCACGCTCATCAGGCCGCACATGGCCTGGGCGCAGGCGTCGTAGCCGGGCAGGCCGCCCAGCGGCCCGTCCGCGCCGAAGCCGCTGACCCGGCAATGGATCAGCGCGGGGAAGTCGCGGCTCAGCGTGTCGTATCCCAGGCCCCATTTCTCCAGCGTGCCGGGCTTGAAGTTCTCCACCAGCACGTCGGCATCGGCCAGCAGGTGGCGCAGCAGTTCCTGCCCCGCGGCCTGCGACAGGTCCAGCGTCATGCCGTCCTTGTTGCGGTTCACGCCGATGAAGTAGGACGCTGTGTCGCCCAGGAAGGGCGGCCCCCAGCCCCGCGTCTCGTCGCCGCCGGGCGGCTCGATCTTCAGCACGTCGGCGCCGTGGTCGGCCAGGATCTGCGTGCAATAGGGGCCGCCCAGCACGCGTGACAGGTCTATTACTTTGCAGCCGGCCAGGGCGCCGGCGTTGGGCAGGGTTGCAGCCATGTGGGGTCCGTTCAGTCGATGGAAACGTGGGCGCTCTTGATCAGGTCGCGCCATTTGGGCACTTCGGCGGAGATGAAAGTGGCCAGGCCTTGCGGCGTCTGGTCCTGGGCTTCGACGATGCCCTGGCTGCGCAGCGTCTGGGCGACCTCGGGATCGGACAGCGCGGTCTTGAAGGCGCGGTTCAAGGTGTCCACCACATCAGGGGGCGTGCCCTTGGGCGCCACGATGCCGAAGAACACGCTGACGTCGTAGCCCTTGAGTCCCTGCTCGGAAAGCGTGGCCAGGTCAGGCAACGCATCCGAGCGCTGGGCGCTGGCCAAGCCGATGGCGCGCAGCTTGCCCGCCTTGATGTAGGGCAGCGCGGTGAGGATGTCGGTGAACGACATCGACACCTGCCCGCCCAGCAGGTCATTGAGCGCCGGACCCGTGCCCTTGTAGGGGATGTGCATGATCTGGGTGCCGGCCATGTTGTTGAAGAGGATGCCGGCCAGATGCGACGAGGCGCCGTTGCCCGAGGAGGCGTAGCTCAGCTTTTCCGGGTTCTTCTTGGCGTAGGCAATGAGCTCCTGCGCATTGTTGGCCGGCACCGATGGGTTCACCACCAGGATGTTGGGCAGGTGGCCGATGCGGATGATGGGCGCGAAGCTGGTCTCGGGGTTGTAGCCCTGCTTCTTGTACAGGCTGACGTTGATCGCCAGCGGGCCGGAGGTGCCGAACAGCAGGGTGTAGCCGTCGGGCTTGGCCGTGGCCACGTATTCGGAACCGATGTTGCCGCCTGCGCCGGCGCGGTTTTCGACGATGACATTCTGGTTCAGCGGCTGCCGCAGCTTGTCGGCCAGCCGGCGCGCCAGGGCGTCGGTGGGGCCGCCGGGCGGGAAGGGCACGATCAGCGTCACGGGCCGCGCCGAAGGGTAGGCCTCCGCGGCCAGTGCGGGCGCGGTCGGGGCGATGGCGGCGGCGGCCGCCAGCAGCCAGGGGGCGAGGGTTCGGGTCATGGTTGTCTCCAGTGGGTTGCGCGCCGGCTGTGCCGCCGGCGTCGGTTTTTACAGCGCGTATTGCAGGATGGCCCGGCACGCCACGCTTTCGTCGGCCGGGATGGCATAGGGATCGCGCGGGCCGAGGCGGTGCTGTAGCACCTGGTCGGCCAGCAGCGCGCGGCTTTCGAGGCCGGGTTCGGTGGCTTCCCAGCGCAAGGCGGCCATGGAGACCGCGTGGTACAGCAGCGAAGCCGCCTGGCGCGCCAGTTCGGGACGGTCGGCTTGCGCGGCGTGCTCGGCCAGCGCATAGGTCTGTTCCAGGGCGCGCGCTTGCAGCTCGGCCAGCTCGGGCGGGCAGGGACGGCCCTCGGCCAGCAGGCCGTCGATGTGGCTGCGCAGCGCCGGCAGCGAGTTTTCCTTGTTGATCGCGCGCAGCACGTCCAGCGCCACGATATTGCTGGTGCCTTCCCAGATGGAGCCCAGATGGGCATCGCGCACCAGCCGCGGTTCGGTCCATTCCTCGATGTAGCCGCAGCCGCCGCGCACTTCCATGGCGTCGCCGGTCACCTTGCGGGCATCGCGGCAGGCGCGGAACTTGATCAGCGGCGTGAGGATGCGCGCCAGCGCCGGATCAGCCACGCCCTGGTCCGCGCCGGCCAGGGCGCGCGCCGTCTGGAACATCACGCTGCGGGCCTGTTCGGCCCAGACCGTCATCTTGACCAGCTGGCGCTGCATCAGCGGCATGTCGATCAGGCGCTTGCCGAAGGCGCGCCGGTGCTGCGAGACGTAGACCGCCTCGGTCACGGCGCGGCGCATCAGGCCGGCGGCGCGCATGCCGTTGGACAGGCGCGAGTTGTTGATCATGTCGGCCATGTGCTTGAAGCCGCGGCCGCGTTCGCCCACCAGCCAGGCTACCGCGCCTTCCAGGCGGATTTCGCCGCTGGCCATCGAGCGCGTGCCCAGCTTGTCCTTCAGGCGAAGGATGCGGTAGTGGTTGTGGGTGCCGTCGGCCAGGTCGCGCGGCAGCAGGAACAGCGACACGCCCTTCAGGCCGGGCTGGGGTTCGCTACGCGCCAGCACCATGGCGTAGCCCGCGTCCGGGTTGGAGCAGAACCACTTGTCGCCGTGGATCAGCCAGGTGCCGTCGTCCTGCGCGGTGGCGGTGACCTCGGTGGCGCTGACATCCGAACCCGCGCCCTGTTCAGTCATGAACATGGCGCCCTGGCGCAGCGTGTCGAAATCCTGCGAGGTCACCTCGGGCAGGACCCGCTCGACCAGCTCCGGGTCGCCGAACTTGCGCAGGGTGCGGGCCAGCGAATCGGTCATGCTGACCGGGCAGCACAGGCCGAACTCCGCCTGCACGAACAGATGGTTGAGGGCGTATTTGGCGGCCGCGGGCATGGGCTCGGGCCAGCCCAGCACGCCGCCGCGGTGCGACAGCGCGGCCAGGCCGAACTCGCTGTAGGCCAGGCGTTCCAGTTCGACATAGGCGGGGTGCTTGTCGATGCGCGACTCGTCGGTGCCGGCGCGGCTGCGCACGGACAGGGTGGGCGGGTGCTTGTCGGCGGTGGCGGCCAGTTCGTCCATGACGCCGCCGGCCAGCGCGCCCAGGCGCTCCAGGTGGGGCAGCAAATGGGCATGCAGCGCGGCCGGCAGGTAGCGCCGGCTCAGCGCCTCGGCGTAAGGATCGGCGCTGAACAGATTCTGTCCGCGCGAATCCGGGACGGGAGTGGCGGCGCTGGGCGCGGTCTTGACGGGGGTATCCATGGCGGCATCCTGCTGAAGACGGGAACGATGCCTGTGATGGTGCTGGCATGGATTAATCTATACAAATACTGTTTGTGTGTAGAACAATCCAAAAAAAGTATGGATTGAAGTCGCGGGGGAGACAAATGGACCTGGATCCGCGCTTGTTGCGCTATTTCATTGCCGTCGCCGAAGAGCGCCATTTCAGCCGCGCGGCCACGCGGCTGCACATTTCCCAGCCGCCGCTCAGCTACGCCATTCGGCAGCTGGAGGACAACGTCGGCGCGCGCCTGCTGACGCGCACCAGCCGCCACGTGGAGCTGACCGACGCCGGCCAGGTGCTGTATCGCGAAGCCCTGACGCTGCTGCGCCAGGCGGAAGAGGTGCGCACGCTGGTGCAACGCGTGGACGCGGGCCTGCGCGGCCGGCTGCGCATCGGTTTCGTGGGCTCCATGCTGTACCGCGGCCTGCCGGCGCTGCTCAACGCCATGCGCGCCGAACTGCCGGACGTGGAGCACGTGCTGACCGAGCTGAATTCCCATGACCAGATCGAGGCCGTGCGCCGCGGCGAGCAGGACCTGGGCTTCATCCACGCCAATCCGGTGCCTAACGGCGTGCTGGCGCGCGACCTGATGGCCGAGCCCTTCATGGTGTGCTTGCCGCAGGCGCATCCGCTGGCGGGGCGGGACGTCTTACGGCTGGCGGAGCTGGCGGCGGACGATTTCGTCTTCTTCGCCCGGGCGGCCTCGCCGAGCTATTACGAGACGGTGCTGTCCATGTGCGTGTCGGCGGGCTTCATGCCTGTGATCCGGCACGAGGTGCGGCATTGGCTGAGCGTGGCGTCGCTGGTGTCGCAGGGGCTGGGCGTGTCCATCGTGCCGGCCTGCCTGTCGCGCAGCGGGCTGGCGGGGACGCGCTTCATCGCTTTCGAGCACGAGGCCCGCTCGCTCAGCCAGATGATCTGGCGCGAGGCCGCACGCACGCCGCTGCAGGAAAAAGCGGTGGAAATGGCGGCGCGGCATGACTGGGATAGCCTCGAAACGCCATGAAGCGCGCATTGCGGGTAGGCAGAACCCGCCCGAAGGCTTATCGTTAGCGGTATCCCGGCGCCGCCAGTATCCGGCCAGGGATGGAACCGTTTGCACACGAACGAACGCGAATTCCGGGTTTTAGCCATGTCCTACCGACCAGTCCTGCCGCTGACGCGCCGCAGGCGTTTCATCACCAGGCTGCGCCACTGCGGCCCTCCGGCGAAGTACTGAACCCCACAGCAGGGCGTTTCGGTTCCACTTCTCCGGAGTCTTTCGTGGAAATTCCTTTTTCGTTTCGGCCGCGTCTTTTTGACGCGTTGCGCGGTTACGACCGTGTCCGCTTGGCGCAGGACCTGGGCGCGGGGCTTACCGTTGCCGTGGTCGCGCTGCCGCTGGCCATGGCGTTCGCCATCGGGTCGGGCCTCAAGCCCGAGGCCGGCCTCTTCACTTCCATCATTGCGGGCTTCCTGGTCGCCTTGCTCGGCGGCAGCCGGGTGCAGATCGGCGGGCCGGCGGGCGCCTTCATCGTCATCGTCTACGACATCGTGCAGCAGTACGGCGTGGCCAACCTGATCATCGCCACGGCGCTGTCCGGCGTGCTGCTGTTTGTGATGGGGCTGCTCAGGCTGGGCACGCTGGTGCGTTTCATCCCGGTGGCGGTGATCATCGGCTTCACCAATGGCATCGCGGTGCTGATCGCGCTGTCGCAGGTCAAGGATTTCCTGGGCCTTGCGATTTCCAAGATGCCGGGCGACTTCTTCGGCATCCTGGGCGCGCTGGGCAGCCATCTGTCCACGCTCAACCCCTGGGCCGCCGGCGTGGCGCTGCTGTCGCTGGCCGTGATCGTCGGCTGGCAGCGCTGGCTGCCGGCATGGGGCGGCCGGCGGACGGCAGGGCTGGCCCGCGTGCCGGGCTCCATCGTCGCGCTGGTGCTGGCGACCGCGGCGGTGGCCGTATTCGGCCTGCCGGTGGAAACCATAGGCAGCCGCTTCGGCGGCATACCGGCGGCGCTGCCGGACTTCACCTTGCCGGCGTTCAGTTGGGAATCCGCCAGGTTCCTGCTCATGCCCACCATCACGCTTGCCGCGCTGGGCGCCATCGAGTCGCTGCTGTGCGCGCGGGTGGCCGACGGCATGATAGGCGACCGGCACGATCCCAATCAGGAGCTGATGGCCCAGGGCATCGCCAACTTCGTCACGCCTTTCTTCGGCGGCATGCCGGCCACGGGCACCATTGCGCGCACCGTGACCAATGTGAAAAGCGGCGCCACCAGCCCAGTCGCCGGCATGGCGCATGCGCTGGCGCTGCTTGCGGTGATGTTGGCGGCCGCGCCCTTGGCGGCCTCGATACCACTCGCGACGCTGGCGGCCATCCTGATGTTCGTGGCCTGGAACATGGGCGAATGGCGCGAGTTCGCCCGGCTCAAGACCTACCGTTTGCCGTACCGGGTCACGCTGGTGTCGGTGTTCCTGCTGACGGTGGTCTTCGATCTGACGGTGGCGGTGGAGTTCGGCATCTTCGCGGCCTGCCTGACCTTCATCTACCGCATCTCCAGCCTGTCGCGCGCCGAACGCATCACGGCCGCGGAGCAGCCCCTGCTCGCCGGGCAGGACGGCAAGATCGCTGTCTGGCGCCTATACGGCACGGTCTTTTTCGGCGCCACCAAGCTGGTGGAATCGCTGGAAGACCGCCTGCCTGCCCGCGCGCTGGTACTCGATCTGAAGAACGTGATCTACGTCGATTCGACCGGCGCCGAAGCGCTCGAAGGACTCAACAAGGCGTGCGAGACGCGAGGGGTGACGCTGATCGTTTCAGGCTTGATGGGGCAGCCGATGGACATCGTGCGCCGCATCGGCCTGTACCAGCGGCTGCAGGGCCATCTGCAACCCGACGTGGCGAGCGCCACGGTGGCTGCCCTGGCCGTGGCGCAGGCGGAGGAGAGGTCCTAGGCGGCGCGCGCGCCGCCCTAGTCGCGAGGGGCCGCCTGATGGCGGCCCCCCTGCTTTTAGCGGAAGACGACGGTCTTGTTGCGGTTGAGCAGGATGCGGTGCTCGACGTGGCTGCGCACGGCGCGCGACAGCACCAGGGACTCGATGTCGCTGCCCACCTGGGTCAGGTCCTGCGCGGTCATCGTGTGGTCCACGCGCTCGATGTCCTGGTCGATGATGGGGCCTTCGTCCAGGTCCGAGGTGACGTAGTGGGCGGTGGCGCCGATGATCTTGACCCCGCGCGCATGCGCCTGGTGGTAGGGGCGCGCGCCCTTGAAGCTGGGCAGGAAGCTGTGGTGGATGTTGATGGCGCGGCCATTCAGCGCGCGGCACATGTCTTCCGACAGGATCTGCATGTAGCGGGCCAGCACCACCAGGTCGATGCCTTCCTTCTCGACCAGGGCCAGCACCTGCTGTTCCTGCTGCGCCTTGGTGTCGGCGGTAACCGGCAGGTGGTGGAACGGGATGCCGTAGGACGCCGCCAGGCTGGCATAGTCGTTGTGGTTCGACACGATGGCGGCTACTTCGGCGTGCAGATGGCCGCTGTGCACGCGGAACAGCAGGTCGTTCAAGCAGTGGCCTTGCTTGCTGACCATGATCAGCAGGCGTTCCTTGCGGCGGGCGTCATGCAGCTTCAGCTCCATGCCGTACTCGGCGGACATGCCGTCCAGCCGTGCGCGCAGGTCGTCCGCGGACACGGCGGCGGGCACGTCGAAGTGCACGCGCAGGAAGAAGCGGCCGGTCTCTTCATCGCCGAACTGCTGCGAATCCAGGATGTTGCAGCCCAGTTCGAACAACAGGCCGCTGACGCGGTACACGATGCCCGTGCGGTCGGGGCAGGACAGGGTCAGGATGTAGTCGTTGTGCTGCATGGTTCAGGGAAGAGGAGAGAAGGAGAAAAGGGTGATGGCAGTGTAGAGCCCTCCCGCCGGGCCGCCCCAAGGGAGGGCAGCCCCCTCGGGGGGCAGCAAGCACGCGCAGCGTGTGCGGCGTGGGCGCTATCCGGCTTATCCATTCAGGCGGGCCAAGGTCTCTTCGGCCAGGGCCAGGCTGGAGGTCAGCCCGGGGGATTCTATGCCGAACAGGTTCACCAGGCCGGGCACGCCATGCGCGGCCGGACCGGCGATGACGAAGTCGGCCGCCGGTTCGTGAGGGCCGGAGATCTTGGGCCGGATGCCGGTGTAGCCCGGCGCCAGGGCATCGTCCGGCAGGGCCGGCCAATAGCTGCGCACGGCCTCGTAGAAGACCTCGGCGCGAGCCGGGTCCAGCGTGTAGTCTTCGGTGCCGACCCATTCGGTGTCGGGGCCGAACTTGGCCTGGCCGCCCAGATCCAGCGTCAGGTGCACGCCCAGGCCCGCATGCTGCGGCACCGGGTAGATCAGGCGCGAGAACGGCGCGCGGCCGGACAGCGTGAAATAGCTGCCCTTGCACAGGTAATCGGTGGGAATGCTGGATGCCGGCAGGCCGTCGATGCGGCGCGCCAGCGCCGGCGCGTGCAGGCCGGCCGAATTGATCAGCACGTTACAGCTCAGGGTCATGCCTTCATCGCCGCCGAACTGCAGCTCGAAGCCGCCCTCGGGGCGGACCCGGCCCGACACCAGCGGCGTGTGGAAGACGCACTGAGCGCCCGCATTTTCGGCGTCGCCCTGGAACGCCAGCATCAGCGCATGGCTGTCGACGATGCCGGTGGACGGCGAGGACAGCGCCGCGGTGCAGCGCAGCGCCGGCTCCAGGCGCATGGCGTCCTCGCCGGAGATGAACTGCAGGTCGTCCACGCCGTTGGCGCGGGCGCGCTGGGCGATGCCCTCCAGCTGTGCGGCCTGTTCCGTGGTGGTGGCGACGATCAGCTTGCCCAGCCGCTTATAGGGCACGCCGCGCTCGGCGCAATACGAATACAGCAGGTGCTTGCCGCGCACGCAGAGGCGAGCCTTGAGGCTGCCCGCAGGGTAATAGATGCCGGCGTGTATGACTTCGGAATTGCGCGAACTGGTGCCGGTGCCGATAGCCTCGGTGGCTTCCGCCACCAGCACCTCGCGTCCGGACTGGGCCAGCGCGCGCGCGACCGCCAGGCCGACCACGCCCGCGCCGATGACGACGCAATCCACATCCACGCTCATGGTGTTTTCCTTTCCGAACGCGCGCCGGCCGGGGTCAGGTCGAAACCGCCGGCATGGAACACCAGCGGCGGCTCGCCGCTATGGCCGCAGCGTTCCACTTCGCCCACCATGATGACGTGGTCGCCCTCGACATAGCGGCTGCGGTTGTGGCATTCGAACCAGGCGGCGCAATGGCCGTCCAGCATGGGCGTGCCGCCCGGCGCGTGATGCACCGTCAGCCCGGCGTAGCGGTCCGGCGTCTTGCCGGTGGCGAAGCGGCGCGCCAGCGCGATCTGCTCCGAACCCAGCACGTTGACGACATAGCGCTCGCACTGCTCGAAGGCGGCCAGCGACGACGAGCTGCGCGACAGGCTCCACAGCACCAGCGGCGGATTCAGCGACACGGAGTTGAAGGAGCTGACCGTCAGCCCGATGGGCGCGCCATCGAGGTCGGCGGCCGTGACGACGGTCACGCCCGTGGCGTAACGGCCCAGCGCGGTGCGGAAAAAGGCAGCGTCAAAATCAGGGGAGGAGGCGGTCATGCAATCGTTGGTTGGGGGCGGGCGCGCGCGGCGCCCGGCATCAAGGCGACAGACGTTCGATCTTCCAGCCCTGGCCGTCCGCGACATAGCGCAGGCGGTCATGCAGGCGTGAAGGCCTGCCTTGCCAGAATTCGAAGGCGGTGGGCTTCAGGCGGTAGCCGCCCCAGTGCGGCGGGCGCGGCGGCTGTTCGCCGAAGCGTTCGCGGAACTCCTGTTCGCGGGCTTCCAGCTCTTCACGGGTGATGGGCTGGCTCTGGCGCGAGGCCCAGGCGCCGATACGCGAACCGGCGGGCCGGCTGTGGTAGTAGGCGTCCGACTCGTCGTCGGCCACTTTTTCGACCACGCCCTCGATCCGGATCTGGCGTTCCAGCGGCTGCCAGAAGAACAGCAGGCCGGCGCGGGGCTCGGCCTGCAGGTCCAGGCCCTTGCGGGATTCGTAATTGGTGAAGAACGTGAAGCCGCGCTCGTCAAAGCCCTTGATCAGGACGATGCGCGCACTGGGCTGGCCGCTGGCGTCCACCGTGGCCAAGGTCATGGCGTTGGGTTCGGGGACCTTGGCGGCCAGGGCCTCGTCGAACCAGCGGGTGAATTGCTCGAACGGGGAGGCCGCGGCCTGGCCTTCGAGCAGCACGTTCTTGTCGTAGCTTTGACGCAGATCAGAGACGGACATGGGGCTAGTAGTTCAGCGTTGATAACAAGGAGTTTATACCGCCTGGGAGGCGGTACCCTTATTGACCCCGCTCAGGGCGCAGGCAAGATTTTCCGGGCGCGCGCCTCAGGCGCCTTCCGGCAGGACATGCCCGTCCAGCTCCAGCCGGCGCGCGATGGCGTCCAGGCGGGCGTCATGGATGCCCGCGGCGCGCAGCGCCTGGGCGGTCTGCACCACGTATTCGGTGCAGGGGCCGTAGCGTCCTGCGGCCCGGCGCACGATGGCCAGCAGCTCGGGCTCGGGCAGGGCGCGGATATAGGCCGGGTTGTCCCGGTTCATGATGAAGACCAGCGCCCGGACGGTGCCGGTCTCGGTGCTGCAATTGATCCAGCGCGGCAGGTAGGCGCCAGTGGACATTTCTCGCTCCCAGAGCGCCGGGAAATAAGTCGGCACCTGCTGGCCTGCCAGGCGGTAGACCACCCCCCGGCAGGAGCCGCCCCGGTCCAGGCCGAACACCAGGCCCGGGCATTCCGGAGTGCCGCGGTTGACTCGCGACCACAGGCACAGCGCCCGATGGTGGCCGCGCAGGGTCGCCAGCCGGCGCTCCACGAAGTCGAAATCGGGGCGCCAGATCAGGGAGCCGTAGCCGTACACCCACACGTCTTCGCCGGATTGCCAGTGGCGCAGGGCCTCGTCCAGCGATTCCTGCCGCTCTTGCGGAGTCCAGAGGCGAAAGGGCAGGCTGGCGCCGGCGTTGCCGGCGGCGGGAGGAGAGGACTGCATGTTCACGGCTACGGTTTACGGTCGGATTCGATCGGGGGATTGCGGTTGGCCCAGCCTCCGGCCATCAGGGCCACGGAATAGGCCCAGAAGAGCGGGGCAACGCCAATTACCGCACCGAGCGCGCCGAAGGTCAACGGCAGGGAGACCTGGGATCCGTTGATCAGGGCCATCCGCAGGCCCACCGCTTCGGCGGCGCGGCCCGGCGGGGAATGCTGGTGCAGCAGGGACAGCATGCTCGGCTGGCAGCAGCCCAGGGCCAGTCCAAGGATGAACGACAGCACGATCAGGACGGTAACGTCGGTAAACATCGGGTAAAACATGAAATCGATAGCGGCGGTTGCCATCGCTACCCGCACCAGCGTCCAGGACCGCACGCGGCGCTGGATAAGCGGCAATATCAAGCGGATGACGAAAGTTGCCGCCGCGAAGGACGCAAGAATGACGCCGATCGTGGTAGCCGACAGGCCGATCGCCACGCCGAAGATCGGCACCACGAACAAGTGCGTATCCCAGGCCCCGGACAAAATGGTGTTGACCATCAGGATGCGGCGCAGCGCCGGCACGGCCAGCAATTCGGCAACGCGCCGCTTTTCGGCCTCTTTTTTGCCGGATAGCTGCGAATCCACCGCCTTCAATTGGTGACGCAAGGCATAGAGACCTCCCGCCGACAGCAGCGGTCCCAGGGTCAGCAGGCCGAACGCCATGCGCGTGCCCAGATGGTCGATCGCCAGGCCGGCGATCAGCGGCCCCGAAAATCCGGATCCCGCCAGCGCCAGCGACATGAAGGAGAAATTGCGCAGCCGTTGCGCCGGTTCGGCATGGCCCAGCAGGTCTTGCGTGGCGACCTGATGCAGCATGAAGCCGATGCCGATGCAACAGGACGCAATAAGCAGGGCGAACTGGGTCTGGGAGATGAAGGGCAGCGCGGTACCCGCAGCGACCAGGGAAGTGCCGATGACCAGAGGCCGCACGATACCGACCCGGTCGACCCAGCGGCCGGCGCGGACCGAAAACAGCATGGGCAGCACGGCGAACACCGCGACCAGCGTGCCGACCTTGAAGGTCGACAGCCCCATTTGCAGCGCGGTGAGCGAGACAGTGATCCGTCCCCCTGTCAGCGCCACATGATTCATCATGGCCAGGAGGCACAAAAGCACCGCCCCGGAAAACTCCGGGGAACCAGGTGACGAAGAGGGGGATCTATGAGAAGTGGACACGGATACGGCTTAACTGCGTTCATTCTGGCCATATCGTCGCCCTATGTCGAGGCAAGGCTGTTCCGCAGCGCCGCAAACAGATATTGGCGCCAATCGCACGATAGCGGTCATCTAGGGGTGAAGTCGCATGTTTATTGCGCAAGATGGCGGCACGTTCGCCGCATCTGCGGATTAGGGGTTTGATGGGCGCCGGACAAAGCGTTGTATCGTTCATGCAACGGAACAATCGGGCGGGCCTTGACGTTCCGCCCCGCTTTACTGTTTTTCACCGTTTCGCCACAGATCGTCGATGGTTCTGGCGGGCGAGACGTTTAGGATGAGCAGGCATCGTGGGCAAGATCGCTTGCCTGGTCCGCAATTCGCAATACCGGCGCCGGCCCGATAGCCGGCGCCACATCCGGCAGGTTCAATGAAAAAGTCCCGCAGCAAGTTCAAGCGTTACTCCCTGATCGCTGTTTTGCTCCTGTTAGCCGTGTTCGGCGTGCGCGCCGCGTTTTTTTCCTCGCCGCCGCCGCCCACTTTCGCCGTGGCCGAAGTCACCCGCGCCAATCTTGAGGATAGTGTCCTGGCCAGCGGCACCATCGACGCCATCGAGCGCGTCAGCGTGGGCGCCCAGGCCACCGGCCAGTTGAAATCCCTGAAAGTGGCGTTGGGCGACCGCGTCAAGAAGGGCCAGTTGGTCGCCGAGATCGACGACATGACCCAGCAGAACGAACTGCGCAACGCCGAGGCCGCCCTGCAGACCCGGCGCGCCGAGCGGGCCGCCAAGGTCGCCATGCTGAAGCAGGCCGAGCTTGCCTTCCGCCGCCAACGGCAGATGTTGGCGGCCGACGCCAGCTCGCGCGAGTCCTATGAGAGCGCTGAGGCCACGCTGGGGGTGACCCGCGCCGAAATCGCGTCGTTGGACGCGCAGATCGCGCAAGCCGAGATCCAGGTCGACACTGCCCGCGTCAACCTGGGCTACACCCGCATCGTTTCGCCCATCGATGGCATGGTGGTGGCGGTGGTCACCAAGGAAGGCCAGACCGTCAACTCGATCCAGAGCGCGCCCACCATCATCAAGGTGGCCCAGGTTGACACCATGACCATCAAGGCGCAGATCTCGGAAGCCGACGTCACCCGCGTGAAGCCGGGCCTGCCGGTGTACTTCACCATCCTGGGCGAGCCCGACGAGCGCTACCGCGCGCAGCTGCGCGCGGTGGAACCGGCGCCGGACTCGGTGCAGAAAGACGACGCGACGGCTTCCCTGACCGGTTCGGCCAGCGGCAGCTCCACCACTGCCGCGGTCTACTACAACGGCCTGTTCGACGTGCCCAACCCGGACGAGAAGCTGCGCATCTCCATGACCGCCCAGGTCTTCATCGTGCTGGGCGAAGCCAAGGACACGGTCGTGGTGCCGGCCTCGGCGCTGGGCAAGCGCGGCGAGGACGGCCGCTACGCCGTGCGCGTGGTCCTGAAGGACAACAAGACCGAAACGCGCCAGGTCCGGATCGGCATGAACAACAACGTCCAGGCGCAGGTACTGGAAGGGCTGGAGGTGGGCGAGCGCGTCGTGGCGGCGGACGCCGCGCCGGCCGTGGCGCCGGGGGCCTGACATGAGCGGGCCTCTGATCTCGCTGACGGGCGTACGCCGCGAGTTTCCCGCGGGCGAGCAGACCATCGCGGTCCTGAAGGACATCAACCTGACCATCGAGGCCGGCGAGATGGTGGCGATCGTGGGCGCGTCCGGTTCGGGCAAGTCCACGCTCATGAACATCCTGGGCTGCCTGGACCGGCCGACCCGCGGCGAGTACCGGGTCGACGGGCGCAGCACGGGCGAGCTGGATCCGGACGAACTGGCTGAATTGCGCCGCGAACATTTCGGCTTCATCTTCCAGCGCTATCACCTGCTGTCCGACCTGACGGCGCAAGGCAACGTCGAGGTTCCGGCGGTGTATGCCGGCAAGCAGCGCGAGGCGCGCCTGGCGCGCGCCGACGAACTGCTCAAGCGGCTGGGCCTGGGCGACAGGTCCAGGCACCGTCCCGGCCAGCTGTCCGGCGGCCAGCAGCAGCGCGTGAGCATCGCGCGGGCGCTGATGAACGGCGGCGACATCATCCTGGCCGACGAGCCGACCGGCGCGCTGGACACGCACACCGGCCAGGAAGTGCTGCGCATCCTGGAAGAACTGAACGCCGCCGGCCACACCATCATCATCGTCACGCACGATATGAACGTGGCCCGCCATGCCCAGCGCATCATCGAGATCAGCGACGGCGAGATCGTCGCCGACAAGCGCAACCCCGATGCGCCGCGGACCGAGCGCATCAAGGAAGACGCGCCGGCGCTGGCCGCGCGGCCTGTCTGGCAGGCCTATCTGGACCGTTGCCGCGAGGCGCTGCGCATGGCGCTGCTGGCCATGAACGCGCACCGGCTGCGCACCTCGCTGACGATGCTGGGCATCATCATCGGCATCGCGGCCGTGGTGTCGGTGGTGGCCCTGGGCGAGGGCTCGCGCCGCAAGATCCTGGACGACATCAGCGAAATCGGTACCAACACGGTGGAGATCTTTCCCGGCAAGGATTTCGGCGACGAGAAGGCCGTCAACATCCGTACGCTGGTGCCAGCCGACGCCGATGCCCTGGCGCGCGAATCCTATGTGGACAGCGTGACGCCGGAAGTTTCCACCAGCAACACGCTGCGCTACCGCAACGTGTCGGTGAACGGCGTGATACAGGGCGTGGGCGAGCAGTATTTCCGCGTGCGCGCCATCAAGCTGGCCCAGGGCAAGTTCTTCGACGAAACCAGCGTGTTGCGGCGCGCCCAGGAAGTGGTGATCGACGACGCCACCCGGCGCAAGCTGTTCGGCTCGCATACCGAGCCCATCGGGCAGGTGGTGTTCCTGGGATCGATGCCGGCGCGCGTGATCGGGGTGACGCAGAAGAAGGACACCGTCTTCGGCAGCAACGACACGCTGAACGTGTGGGTCCCCTATACCACCGCGCTGTCGCGCGTGCTGGGCCAGCAGCATCTGAAGAGCATCACGGTGCGCGTCAATGACGCTTCGCCGCCCGCCGCGGCGGAACAGGCCATCGTGCGCGTGCTGACGCGGCGCCACGTGACCAAGGATTTCTTCGTGTTCAACACGGACGCGATCCGCAAGACCATCGAACGCACCACCGCCACCATGACTTTGCTGGTGTCCATGATCGCGCTGATCTCGCTGATGGTGGGCGGCATCGGCGTGATGAACATCATGCTGGTGTCCGTGACCGAGCGCACCCGCGAGATCGGCGTGCGCATGGCGGTGGGCGCGCGGCGCAGCGACATCATGCAGCAGTTCCTGATCGAAGCGGTGCTGGTGTGCCTGATCGGCGGCGCCATCGGCATCGTCCTGTCGCTGGGGCTGGGCGTGCTGGTGTCCAAGGCCACGCGCGGTTCGTTCCAGATGGTTTATTCCACGGCATCGATGGTGGCGGCATTCAGTTGCTCGACCTTGATCGGTGTGCTTTTTGGCTATTTGCCGGCGCGCAATGCGGCGCGCCTGGATCCCGTCGAGGCCTTGGCCCGGGAATGAGGAAGATGAAAGCGGTTTCCCCGATCTGCAAACCTGCCGTCCTGGCCTTGCTGCTGGCCCTGGGCGGCTGCGGCAGCCTGCTGCACACCGACTTCGAGCCGCCGTTGACCTCCACGCCCGCGGCCTGGTCCCATGCGCCGGCTGGCAGCGCCCAGCCTGAGCCGCTGGCCGATGGCGGCGAGTGGTGGCGCAACTTCAGCGATCCTACGCTCAACGGTCTGGTCGATGCCGCACTGGCGCGCAACAACGATCTGGCCGCCGCCGCGATCCGGGTGCGCCGGGCCCAATACCAGGCAGGGATTACCGAGGACAAGCTGTTGCCGCAACTGGGCGGCAGCGCCGATGTGACGCGCAACCGCAACCTGTACGGCGATCGAGCTATCTCCCGGACCAATGCGGCGCAGCTCACCGTCAGCTACGAAGTAGACCTGTGGGGCAAGCTGTCCAGCCAGCGCGACGCGGCGCAATGGGACGCGCTGGCGACCGAGCAGGACCGCCAGAGCGCCGCGTTGTCGCTGGTGGGCACCACCGCCACGCTGTACTGGCAGACCGCCTTCATCAACCAGCGTATCGCCAGCAGCGCCGAGAGCATCGCCTACGCGCGCAAGACGCAGGACCTGGTGCGGGCGCAATACGCGGCGGGCGGCGCGTCGGCGCTGGAAATGGCCGAGGCCGAACAGACCGTAGCCAGCCAGGAAGCCGCGCACGCGCTGCTGGTGCAGCAGCGGGTGGAATACGCGAATGCGCTGGCCATCCTGTTCGACGGCCCGCCGGACCGCATGATGGCCGATCCCGCACGGCTGCCGCAGTATCCGCTGCCGCAAGCCCGCGCCGGCGTGCCAGCGGAACTGCTGGGCCGCCGCCCCGATCTGCGCGCCGCCGAGCTGCGGCTGCGCCAGTCCCTGTCCACGGTCGACGCGACCCGCGCGAGCTTCTACCCGCCGTTGACGCTGACCGGCGCGTTGGGAAGTTCGAGCCCGACGCTGTCCGATGTACTCAAGAACCCGGTCGGTTCGCTGGGCGCGGCGCTGACGCTGCCGTTCCTGCAATGGAACCAGATGCAGCTCAACATCAAGATCTCCAAGGCCGACTACGAGGAGCGCGTGGTGAACTTCCGGCAGGCGCTGTACCAGGCGATGGCGGATGTCGAGAACGCCTTGTCGAACCGCACCCAGCTGCGCTTGCAGGGCGAGCAGCTGGACGCGTCGTTGAAGGCGGCGCGCGAGGCTGAGCGGCTGTACGAAGTGCGCTATCGGGCGGGGGCGGTGCCGTTGAAGGACTGGCTGGATGCGCAGGAGAAGCGGCGGGTGGCTGAGGTTTCCCGGGATGAGAATATGTTGAATCGGTTGGTGAATCAGGTGACGGTTTATCAGGCGCTTGGTGGGGATGATGATGGTCGAGGCGGTTCGGGAGTTGCTGCTGGCGTTGCGGCGGGTTCTTGAGCCGTCTGGCGCGTCGGGGGCCTGGGGCGCGCGGGGCAACGATTGCGGTCCGGAGCCTTCGCTCCGGACTGCCCCATCGTCATCCTCGTCCTCGCCTTCGGCGACTCCTACGGATTCCCTCGGGCTTATCGACGCCCCGCGCGCCCCAGGCCCCCGACGCGCCAGACTCCACTTTTGAAACTTCACGTCAACTGGGTCGGGCTGGTCTTCGTAGGGTTCTCGCCGACGGTGGGGATGGGCGAGGATCTTGCGGTGCCCGCCCCAGGCCGGCCGCCCGGGCGGCCTCTTGGGGCTTATGCGGTATCTTGCGGCGGGCGCTGCCGTTGCCGCTGCTAGTGATGTGGGCTCGTCTGGAGATTGGCGGCGACTAGCTGGCTCTGCCAGCTAGTTCGGCCTCGATCTGCGCGACTGCGTCGGTGAGGTAGCCGGCAACCAAAGTGCTGCGATTCTGGTCCAGGCGGGCTGCGATCGCCGTGACGCTGATCGCGCCGACGGGGGCGCCATCCGGTTGGCGTATCGGGACGGCCACCGTTCTGACGCCGGGGATCTCGAGCGCGTCCTTGATGACGTATCCGCGTGCGCGCGCTTCAGCCAGATCGCGCTGCAGTTCCTCGGGGCTGTAGCGCGGGAACCGTTCTTTACTGCGGGCGTCATTGATATCGCAGATTCTTTGCGCTTCGGACTCGGACAAGGCGGACAGGATTGCCAGGCTGCCGCCGCCCACCGTAAGCGGTCGGCGGCGGCCGACATCCAGGATCAGGGCCTTGATCGGAAAGCTTCCCTCGGCTCGATCCATGCAGACGCCGTCGAACTTGGAGCGCTCGATGAGAAAGACCGTATCGCCGGTCTGTTCCGCCAACACTCTCAAGTACGGATGGCATACGTCTCGAACGGCCATTCGCGGCGCGGCGGCAAGGCCCATTTCGTACATGGCGGCGCCAAGAAAATAGCGCTTGCTGGCGGCGTCCTGCCGCAGCATTCCTTCACTGAGCAAGCCTTGCAGGATGCGATGGACAGTGGGCTTCTCGATCTCACTCATTCTGTGCAGGTCGGTCAGTCGCAATCCCGTCCGGTTGTGCG
Organism: Achromobacter sp. FW305-C-30-7; assembly: GCF_058783105.1. NCBI lineage: Bacteria > Pseudomonadati > Pseudomonadota > Betaproteobacteria > Burkholderiales > Alcaligenaceae > Achromobacter > Achromobacter sp. FW305-C-30-7. Next base: position 174,146 of record NZ_JBYSYI010000006.1, read on the forward strand.
TCGTGATCAGGCGCAGCAGCGCCATGGCGCGCCGGAGCGCTTGCGTGCCTGTGGCCGACTCGCGATCAGAAGGGGGCGGTTTTGGCATTTTCAATATATGGACCAAATTCCAAAGGCCAAGCATACCCAATCCACGAGGTACTGCGTAGAGTCTGCTCGTCCGCTCGTTAATGATGAGTCCAATATATGGAAAATAGAATTTCTAGGCAGACGGCCTTGCAAGGGCTGCGCGTCCTGGACTTCTGCACGCATGCGACGCAGTACTGCGGGAAGCTGTTAGCCCAACTCGGAGCAGAAGTGATCCTCGTCGAACCTCCGGCGGGGTCTGCAACCAGGCGCAACGGGCCGTTCATCGGCGATGCGCCTCACACGGAACGCAGCTTGTCGTACGCGTACCTCAACCAGGGCAAGAAGAGCGTCTGCCTGGACCTCTCCCGGCCAGAAGGTCGTGATCTGGCGCTGCGGCTGGCCCAGACTGCCGACATCATGATTGAGGACCAGGGCGTAGGCGTGCTGGAGCGCTTCGATCTGGGCTATGCAGACCTCTGCGCGGTACGCCCCAGCCTGGTTCTGACCCGCATCAGCCCTTACGGCCTGACAGGGCCGTATGCCACGTATGCCGGCGATGACCTCTCCACCTTGGCGATGGGCGGATTGCTGTATCTGGGCGGCTATCCCGATACGGAACCGCTAGCCGCATACGGGCAGCAAGCCTACCTGGCGGCGGCGCAATTCGCTGCGGTGGGTTCCTTGATCGCGCTGTGGGAATGCGAAACCCATAGTGGCAGCGGACAGTTGGTCGACGTGTCGATACAAGAGTGCGTATCGATGGCCTTGGAGAATGCGGCACAGTTCGTCGACCTCGAGGAGACCGTGCGGCGCCGGAATGGCGGCCAGCAACGCCAGGCGGGTACCGGCGTATTTTCGTGCCGCGACGGCATGGTCTACCTGATGGCGGGCGGAATCGCCGCCAATCGTTTTTGGGCCGCCACGGCCAAATGGCTCATGGATGCCGGCGCTCCCGGCGCTGCCTCGCTGCTGGAGCCCCAGTGGCAGGATCCCGAGTTTCTTGCGAGTGACGGCGCCAAGGAAAAATTCGAGCAAATTTTCCTGCCGTACGCCGCCACCAGAACAAAGGCGGAACTGTACGCGGACGGGCAGCAGAGACGAATTCCCATTTGCCCGGTCAGCACCAGCGCGGATCTCTTGGTCAATCCGCAACTCCGGCATCGGCATTTCTTCCAGATGACGGCACACCCGTACACGGGCGCGTCCTTTGCCGTGCCTGGCGCTCCCTATCGCCTGACTGAAACGCCGTGGCAGCTGGGCGCTCCAGCTCCCCGCCTCGGAGAACACACGGCATCGATCTTGAGTGAACTTGGAATTGAATTCATGGACCAGGAAATCTTGCTGCTTTCGGGGGTCACTGCGTGATGAGCGATAGCAAATCAGCGGGGCCGCTGAGCGGCATCACCATCATCGATTTCACCTGGATAGGCGCGGGCTCCTTCACCACCAAGCTGTTTGCGGATTTCGGCGCCGATGTCATCAAGATCGAGAGCGCCGATCGCCTGGACTCGTTGCGGCAAGCCAAGCCCTTCAAGGACGGCCTGCCGGGCGTGAATCGCAGCGGCTACTTCGCCGACCGAAACTCCAGCAAGCGCAGCATCACCTTGAACCTCAAGTCTCCAGAGGCCTTGTCGGTGGTCCTGGAGCTGATCAAGGGCGCCGATGTCGTCGCCAACAACTTCACCCCTGGCGCCATGGACCGTTTGGGCCTGGGATACTCCGCGGTACGCGACTGCAACCCATCCATCATTTACCTGGCAATGTCGATGCAAGGCGATGAAGGGCCGCAGGCGAGCTACCTGGGTTACGGCCTGACCATGGGGGCGCTAACCGGCCTGCAACACTTGTGCGGCCTGCCCGGCCGTCCGCCCGCGGGAACCGGCACCAACTTTCCCGACCATATTCCCAACCCCACACACGCCGCCGTCGCCGTGCTATCGGCATTGCGCCATCGCCGCCGCACAGGCCAGGGACAGTACATCGACCTCGCGCAGATCGAACCCACGATCGCGCTTCTTGGCACCGCGGTCGCCGAATACTCCGCCAATGGCCGGGTCGCGGCCGCACGCGGCAATCTGCACGAGCCGTTTTCTCCGCACGGAGTCTATCCATGCGCGGGAATAGATCGCTGGATCGCCTTGTCCGCCAAGAACGATCGCCAGTGGCATGGACTACAGACCGCGCTCGGCAACCCCGTCGCGCTGCAAAACGCCGACTACGGGACGCCTGGCCTGCGCCTGCGCCATCGTTCCCAACTGGACCAGGACATCGCCCGCCTGACCAGAGGCGAGGCCGGCCACGCCCTGATGGAACGAGCGCAGGCGCAAGGTGTACATGCCGGACTGGTCCAAGACGCGGCGGACGTTCTACGCAACGACCCCCAACTCGCGCATCGCGGCCATTGGCGCTGGCTGGATCATCTTGAGATGGGCGTGTCCGTCTACAGCGCGCCGCCCATGAAGCTTTCCCGGACGCCTGGTGATGCGAGGTCTCCAGCGCCTTTGCTGGGACAGCACACAGACCAGGTCTTGAAAGAGCGGCTCAGGCTGAGCGACGCCAGGATTGCGGAATTGCGCGGCATCGGAGCGCTGCGATGAATCCGGCACGGAAGGCGCCGGCCTACGCCGCGAATTCCATTGGAAAGCGGCTGCCGTCCAGGCCAGGAAAAGAGGATGCATCATGACAGTACATACCCATGTGGACGACGGCGTCGCAACCATCACGCTTGATCGCCCGGAGGCGATGAACGCCATAGACCCGGAGACGCGGGCAGAGCTCCGCACGGCATTGGCAGGCATCTCCAACGATGACACGATCCGTGTGGTGATCTTGACCGGGGCTGGTGACAAGGCTTTCAGCACGGGCTCCGATCTGAAGAAGACCATGCCCCCAAAAGAAAGCTTCGCGGAGCTGACTTTCGGCCGCAATCAATCCGACTCCATCATTGCGGCCATGAAAATCGCACAGCCGATCATCTGCGCCATCAACGGCCATGCGATTGGAGGAGGGCTGGAGCTCGCGCTCGCTTGCGACATCCGCATCGCTTCAAAAGACGCCAGCTTCGGATTGTCCGAAGTCCGCATCGGCAGCATACCCAGCGGCGGCGGAACGCAGCGTCTGCCACGGGCCATCGGATTATCCAGCGCAATGCTCCTGCTACTTACCGGTGACCGCATCGACGCCGACGAAGCTCTGAGAATAGGACTGGTCAGTCGTATCGCCCCGGCCGAGGACCTTCTGCCCATGGCTCAGGCCATAGCCCGCCGTATTGCATCGAACGCGCCGCTCGCCGTTCGAGCCGTCAAGCGATTGGTCCGGGAAGGCATGGAAATGCCGCTCGATGGCGCGATCGAACTTGAACGCTACGCCTTCGGCGTGCTGCGGGACACGCAAGACCGCATCGAGGGGCGACGCGCATTTCAAGAGAAGCGGGCGCCGCAATATCGCGGACGCTAAGCCATCACTTGGCCCCATCTGCTTCGAATGGCTCACCCGTCCGCAGCACCCCCCACATATCCACAGACGCCCCGCACAACACCCATATGCCAAAGCAGGCCGCCTGCGCGGCCGTCTTTGGCGTCCCCGCAAGATCTTTCGCTCCTTCTCGTCCGGGGGATGAGAACGTCAAGCACACCGTCCGTCCCTGCGGCCGGCAAGATTCAGCTGGCAGAGCCCGGCGCGGCGGCGCCCGGGGTGGGGTGGGGCGTCGATAAGCCCGAGGGAATCGGAAGGGAAGGCCGCAGGCCTGGACGACGATGACGACGGGGCAGTCCGGAGCGAACGCTCCGGACCGCAATCGTTGCCCCGCCCCACCCCGGGCGCCGCCGCGCCGGGCGTCTTAAGAACCAGAACACCCGCCTGCAATAAAATACGACTCCATGAGCATCCCCGACCCCATCCCGGACCCCGCCGCCGACCTCGACCGCCGCTTCGGCAGTCTCTCCCGTCTGTATGGCCCCGAAGCCCCAGCTCGTCTTCGCAACGCCCACGTGGCGATAGCAGGCCTGGGCGGCGTAGGTTCCTGGACCGTCGAAGCCCTGGCCCGCTGCGGGGTAGGCGCATTGACCCTCATCGACCTCGACCACATCGCCGAATCCAACGTCAACCGCCAGATCCATGCGCTGACCGCCACGCTGGGCCAGTCCAAGGTCGATGCCATGGCCGAACGCGTGCTGGCCATCAACCCGGAATGCCGGCTGACCCGGGTAGATGACTTTGTGTCGCCCGAGAACGTCGCCCAGGTCCTGCCCGGCCCTTACTCCGTCATCATCGACTGCACGGACCAGGCCGCAGCCAAGATCGCGATGATCCTGCATGCGCGGGAAATCGGCGTGCCCATGCTCTTGTGCGGCGGCGCCGGCGGCAAGACCGATCCGCTAGCCCTGCGCGCCGGCGACCTGTCCGCCGCGGTCAACGACGCCCTGCTGTCCAAGCTGCGCAACAAACTGCGCCGCGAACATGGTTTTCCGCGGGCCTCCGACCAGAATGGAAAAGCCTTGAAGCGCGTGCCGAAGATGGGCATCCACGCCCTGTGGTTCGACCAGCCCGCCATCCTGCCCGACGCCTGGACCCGCCCCACCGAAGGCGAGGACGACATGGGCGCCTCGGGCCAGGCCCTGGCGCCGCAAGGCCTGTCCTGCGCCGGTTATGGCTCGGTCGTGACCGTCACGGCCGCCATGGGCATGGCGGCAGCCAACGAAGCCCTGCGCCTGGCCGTCTGAACCGCTGCCCTACAACGCCACGAACACCACGCCGTCCTCGATCCTGACCGGATAAGTGGCAATGTTCTCGCGCAGCGGCGAACAGAGCGCGCGTCCATCGCGCACGTCAAAGCGTCCCTGATGCAGCGGACATTCGATTTCATGCCCCATCAGAAAGCCATCGCACAGCCGCGCATTGCCGTGCGTACAGAGGTTGGCGGTGGCGTAGACCTCGCCGTCCACGCCATACAGCGCGATTTCGCGGCCGCCGGCCTGCACGGCGATGACGTCTTCCTCAGGCACTTCGTCCCGCGCGATGGCCTTGATCCATTGCGTGCTCATAGCTGTCATGTCCTTGGTCAGATGGGATAGATAAGCGAATTCGGCACCAGCTCGCTGTCGAAGATGCACAACCGCGATTCGAACTTGAGCCCGTCCGGGCCGCGCCGAACCACGTCCAGGTAACGGCCCACGTTGAATACCGTGGTCAGCTGGCTGGGCTTGGTGCGGAACACGGCGTAGTTGGCCTCGGACTCGATGCGGTCGCCCTGCACCGACAGCACGCGCGGCGCGCCGACCACGTGGCGCTGGTAGTAGGGATCGTGGAAGATGGTGTCGGTGGCGCCGTAGATGCGGTCCTTCAGCATGCCGCGGCTTTCGAACGCCATGGTTGCCAGCGGATAGCCGCGCTCGTGGTTCTCGCGCGGCAGCACCTTGTACACGCAGTCCTCCAGGAAGAACTCGGGCCACTTCTCCCATTCTTCCGCGTCCAGTGCGGCGGCGTAGTCGTTGTACAGGCAGGTCAGTTGGTAGTAGAGGGAAAAGTCCAGCATCGTCAGGCCTCCATGACCCGCCGCCAATACGCGTACATGCCGCGGATCAGCGTTTCCGTGACCATGTGGTCGGTGTTCTCGGCGGTCTTGCCGCCCAGTTCCGCCACGCTGCGGTGCCAGGGCTTTTGTTCAAAGCCCGATTGCGAGAATTCGATGACCTCGCCATCGTCCGCCGACACGAAGCCCGCCGGGCCGAACAGATTGGCCTGGCGCAGGCGGCGGCGCGTCATCTCGGGCGTGTCCTCGGCGAAGCCGAAATGCGTCCACACGAAGTCGAAGGCGTCGTGGCCCACCGGCTGGATGTGGCGCGTGGACAGCGAGTTCACCTGCTGCTGGATGATGACGCTGGGGAACAGCGTCATCAGCACGGCGGTGGGGCCGTTCCACCAGGGTTCCGGCACGATGTCCAGGAAGCGGTCGTCGTTCAGCGACATCTGTTCCTTGAAGCTGGACACCCCGCTGGTCACGCTGCCCTTGCCCCCCTGGCCGCGCGTCGAGATCATGGCGGCGTGGCGCAAGTGCTGGTCCATCTTCAACTCGGAGCGGTTGTCCGCCCGCCACAGGCCGAAGGTGACGAACCAGGTGTGCAGCAGGCCAGGATGATAAGGATCCTTGATGTTCTCCTGCATCAGCTTCCAGTTGCCCGGGATGCGCTGGCGGCTGTAGCCATGGATCACCAGTTCGCGGCCATCGAAGACGCGGTCGAAGTAATGCAGGATGTCCGGACCCAGATAGTCCTCCAGCGGCTCCACGTCATGGTCGAACGAGGCGAACACCACGCCGTTGCGGCAGGCCACGGCCAGCTTGGTCAGGCCGTGCTCTTCCGGCTTGAAGTCGGGCGGCATGCCGCCATTGACCTTGCCGTCCTGCTTGACGCCGCGGCGGAACGGCACGCCGATCAGGTTGCCCTGCAGGTCGTAGTTCCACTGGTGGTACGGACAGACGAATTCGCTGCGGTTGCCGGAACGCTCGCGGCAGAACTGCACGCCGCGGTGGGCGCACACGTTCTCCACCACGCGCACCTGGCCGTCGTTGTCGCGCAGCAGGATGACCGAGCGTTCGCCCACGGCCGTGCGCTTGAAATCGCCCGGGTTGGGGATCTCGGCTTCCAGGCCCACATAGCTCCAGTGCGCGCGATAGAAGAACCGCTCCATTTCCCGCTGGTGCAGGGCGGCGTCGGTGTAGACGCCGAAGGGGATGCGGTGGGATCCGTCGGTTTGCCAGCGCGGGGCGAATTCGATCGGTTGCTCGGGGGCATTCATGATCCGCTCCGGCGACAGGGCGCGGCGGCGGGCAGCGTACAGGCACGCATGGCAGTCTCCTTGGTTCGGCGGACCGCGGGGGGCGGTCCGGCAGAGCCGGCGCGGCATGGGCGCTGGCGTTTGTTGCATCATCGGGCAGGCTGTGAAATAAATAAATAGAATCTGCATGATGAGATAAATCACCAGAATCAATATTGGTGGGGACAAGCCGATGAACCTGCAAGACGTGGACCTGAACCTGCTGGTGGTCTTCAATGAACTATGGAAGCACGGCCGGGTGTCCGCCGTGGCCGAGAGCCTGGGCATCTCGCAACCCGGCGTCAGCAATGCGCTGGGCCGGCTGCGCAAGCTGCTGGGCGACGAGTTGTTCCTGCGGACCTCGCGCGGCATGGTGCCCACGCCCTATGCGCAGGACCTGGCGCAGCCCATCGCCGCCGCGTTGGAAGCGCTGCACAGCACCCTGAACGCCCGCGCTGCGTTCGACCCGGCGCACAGCGGACGCGCCTTTGTGATCGGCGTGAACGACGTGGGCGAAAGCTACTTCCTGCCGCGGTTGATGCGCGCGCTGGACCGCGCCGCGCCGAATGTCACGGTGCGCACCGTGCGCACCACCTCGATCGACGTGAAGGACGAAATGGAGCGCGGCCGCATCGACTTGGCCATGGGCTTCCTGCCCGACCTGAATAGCGGCTTCTTCCAGCGCCTGCTGTTCCGCCAGCCCTATGTGTGCATCTTCCGCCGCGATCATCCCCTGGCGCGCACCGGCGTATCGGCCCGCCAGTTCCGTGCGGCCGAGCACGTGGCCATCGCATCGGAAGGCACGGGTCACGGCGTGGTGGATCAGGTGATAGGGCAGGCCGGCATCCGCCGGCGCCTGCGCCTGACGGTGCCGCACTTCATCGCGGTGGGGCCGGTGCTGGCCGCCACCGACATGATCGCCGTGGTGCCGCAGCGTTTTGCCGACTGCGCCTGCGGCCCGTTCGGCCTGGCGACCGCGCCCTGTCCGGTGAAGATCCCGGAGTCGGTCATCAATGTGTTCTGGCACGCCCGCAACCACCGCGAGCCGGCCAACCAGTGGCTGCGGCAGGTGGTGGTCGACGAGTTCGCGGACTAAGCCTCGCGCAGCGTGACGGGAAGCCAGCCGCGTAGCGCGTTGGAGAGGCGGATTTCCTCGGCGGCGTGCAGGTCGGCCAGGGTCAGCACGCGTTCCTCCACCTGGCCCGTTTCCAGCAGTTCGGCGCGCTGCACGCCCGGCAGGCAGCCGCTGTCGACGGGCGGCGTGTACCAGTCGCCGTCCAGGCGCAGATAGACGTTGCTGCGGCTGCCTTCGCAGAGCTCACCGCGCTCGTTCAGGTACAGCAGGTCGAAGATGTGAGGATGCGAGGGCAGCCATTCGATGGTCTTGGTGTACCAGGGGCGGTAGGTGGTTTTGTAGCGCAGCAGCGGCTCGGAAGAGCGCAGCGCTTCGGGCGCCAGCATGGCTTCCTGCACGGCCGGCAGGGGTGGCAGCGGCGCGGTCTGGATGTTGCGGCTGCCGTCGCGCGCCACCAGCAGGCGCAGCCGGTACGGCCCGGGGGTGGACAGGCCCAGCGCGGTGATCATGATGTCGGCCTCGACGGCCCGGCCGCCCCAGCCATAGCCCAGGGCCTTGCAGGAGGTTTCCAGGCGCTTGAGGTGGCGCGCCAGCAGCGGCACGCGGCGTTCGGCATCGACCAGGATGGTCTCGATCAGTTCGGGTTGCATGGGAGTCTCCTGGTGTGTAGATGCCGCGGGCGCGCTCTATCCTACTACCGATGTCCGCGCCGGTGGCGCGGGCGCCAGGACAGGTGGCTTCAGGTCCGCAGGATCCGGGCTTTCCAATGGCATTCCTGCCATTCCTCGGCCGGGTCGGAATCGTGCACGATGCCGCCGCCCACGCTGTAGATCCCATGTCCGGCCTGGTCCAGCACCAAGGTGCGGATCGCGACGTTCAGCGAGAAGTCGCCGTCGGGCGCCAGCCAGCCGATGCTGCCGCAATACAGGCCGCGCGGCGCCGTCTCCATCTGGCGGATGCGGCGCATGGCCGCCACCTTGGGGGCGCCGGTGATGGAGCCGCAGGGAAACAGCGCGCGCAGCACCTCTGCAAGCGTAGCCCGCGGCGCCAGCGCCGATACCGTGGAGGTCATGGTCCAGACCGTGGGGTAGCGCTCCAGCGAGAACAGGGCGTCGACCCGCACCGAGCCCGGCTCGGCCAGCCGGCCCAGATCGTTGCGCAGCAGGTCCACGATCATCAGGTTTTCGGCGCGGTTCTTTTCGCTGGCGAGCAGCGCCTGGCCCAGTCGTTCGTCCTCGGCCGGATCGGCGTGGCGTGGGGCCGTTCCCTTCATCGGGCACGTGGTCAGGCGGGGGCCGTCGCGGCGCACGAACAGTTCGGGCGAGAACGACAGCACCGTGCGCTCGCCGTCCTCGATGAACGCGCCGTGCGCCACCGGGTTGCGGGCCGCGATGCGCCGGTACAGCATGGCTGCGTCGCCCTGGAACTGCAGGTCCAGCGGCTGGGTGTAGTTCACCTGATACAGCTCGCCGTCGCCGATCAGGCCGCGGATGGCGTCGATCTGGCGCACGTAGTCGGCCTCGGTCATGCGCGGCGCGGGCAGGCTGAGGGCGGCGGGCGCACTGCCGGATTGCGGCGCGTCCCAGGGCGCTTCGTCCTGCTTGCGTTCGAACACCAGCGCCGTCAGGCGTGGCTTGCCGTCATCGCGCGGCGGCGTCCAGGGGCCGGCGGGCGGCGCCATGGCGGCCTCGGGCAGCAGCCATTCGCCCAGTTCGTAATCCAGCAAGAGGGCGATCCAGCGGCCCTGCCGCCGCTGCGCCTCGATGGCGGCCAGGGCGGGGGCGACCTCGGCGGCGCAGCGCGCCTCGATCCGCGAGCACAAGCCCTCGAACCGCAGCGCGCGGCCGGCCAGCCGGTCTTCAAAACGACATTGCATGCTTCTTACTGCTGTTGATGTGCCAGGAATTCCTTCAGGACCCGTCCGGTATGGGAGTGGTCGCTCAGGGTCATGACGTGTTCGGGCGAGCCTTCGCCCACCAGCTTGCCGCCGCCCGTGCCGCCTTCGGGGCCCAGGTCCAGCAGCCAGTCGGCCTCGGCGATCACGTCCAGGTTGTGCTCGATCACCACCACGGTATTGCCGGCTTCCACCAGGCGGTGCAGCACGTGGATCAGCTTCTCCACGTCGGCCATCGACAGGCCCACGGTGGGCTCGTCCAGCACGTAGAGCGTGTGCGGGATGCGCGAGGCGCGGCCGGTCTTGATCAGGCCGTCGGTCAGGCGGGCCTTGGACAGCTCGGTCACCAGCTTGATGCGCTGCGCTTCGCCGCCCGACAGCGTGGGCGAGGGCTGTCCCAGCGTCAGGTAGCCCAGGCCCACGTCCTGCATCAGCTGCAGCGGGCGGTGGATCTTGGGATGCGCCGCGAAGTAGCCGATGGCGTCGTCCACTTCCATGGACAGCAGCTCGCCGGCATTCTTGCCGCGCATCTGTGTGCTGAGCGTGTCGTGGTTGAAGCGCGCGCCGTTGCAGGCGTCGCAAGGCACCTTCACGTCCGGCAGGAAGTTCATCTCGATGGTGCGCATGCCCTGGCCTTCGCAGATCGGGCAGCGGCCGTCGCCGGTGTTGAACGAGAAGCGCGCCGCCGTCCAGCCGCGCATGCGCGCTTCACGGGTGTCGGCGAACTGCTTGCGCACGTCGTCCCAGAAGCCCACGTAGGTGGCCGGGCAGGAGCGTGGCGTCTTGCCGATGGGCGTCTGGTCCACTTCCAGCACACGGTCGATGGCTTCCCAGCCCTTGATGCTGTCGCAGCCCGCCCAGCCCGGCGACTTGCCTTGCGAGACGGCCTGCATCAAGTTGTCCAGCAGCACTTCGCGCGCCAGCGTGGACTTGCCCGAGCCCGACACGCCGGTCACCACGCTCAGGCGGCCCACTGGAATCTTCGCGTCCACGCTGCGCAGATTGTGCAGGCGGGCGCCCTTGATCTCGATCATGGGCGTGTCGGCCTCGACCGGCCGGCGGCCTTGCAGCGGATGCTGCAAGGGTTTGGCCAGATAGCGGCCGGTGACCGATTCGGGCGCGTCGATCAGATCCTGCGCGCTGCCCTGGGCCACTACGCGGCCGCCGCGGATGCCCGCACCCGGGCCGATGTCGATGATGTGCGAGGCGCGGCGGATGGTGTCGTCGTCGTGTTCCACCACCACCAGCGTATTGCCGTTGCCTTCCAGGCGCGCCAGCGCGTCCAGCAGGATGCGGTTGTCGCGCGGGTGCAGGCCGATGGTGGGCTCGTCCAGCACGTAGCAGACGCCCTGCAGATTGGAGCCCAGCTGCGCGGCCAGGCGGATGCGCTGAGCCTCGCCGCCGGACAGCGTGGGCGCGGCCCGGTCCAGCGCCAGGTAGTTCAGCCCCACTTCTTGCATGAAGTTCAGGCGTCCGCGGATTTCCGTGAGGATGTCGCGGGCGATCTCGCCTTCGCGGCCGCGCGCGACCAACCCCGTGAAGAAGGTATGCGCGTCCGACACCGGCAGCGAGGCCAGTTCGGCGATGGACTTGTCGCGCCAGCGCACGGCGCGGGCCACCCGGTTCAGGCGCTCTCCGTCGCATTGCGTGCAGGCTTTGGCCTCGCCTTCGTACCAGGCGTTCCAGGCGGTTTCCTCGCCGGTCTGCTCTTCGTCGAAGCCTTGCAGCTGCAGGCCCGTGCCGAAGCAGCCGGTGCACCAGCCATGCTTGGAGTTGTACGAGAACAGGCGCGGATCCGGCTCGGGGAAGCTGGTGCCGCAGGACGGGCAGGCGCGCTTGACCGAGAAGTGTTGCTGCTGCAGGTCGCTGTCCAGCGCCTCGTGCAGCTTGTTCACCGGCCAGACCACCGACATGACGCCTTGGCCGTTCTCAAGTGCGCTCTTGACCGCGGCGCGCAGCTCGGCCTCATTGGCGGGGTCCACCACCACGTCTGCTACCGGCAGTTCGATGGTGTGTTCCTTGTAGCGGTCCAGGCGCGGCCAGGGGGTAACGGGAATGAACTCGCCGTCCACGCGCAAGTGCGAGTGGCCCTTGGATCCGGCCCATTTGGCCAGGTCCGTGTAGTAGCCCTTGCGGGCCGTGACCAGCGGCGCCAGCAGGCCGATGTGCACGCCCCTGTGCTCGCGCAGCAGGCGCGCCACGATCTGGTCCGTGTTCTGCGGTTCCACCGCCACGTTGCAGTCGGGGCAGTACTGCGTGCCCAGCTTGACGTACAGCAGGCGCAGGAAGTGATGGATTTCGGTCATCGTGGCCACGGTGGACTTGCGTCCGCCGCGGCTGGTGCGCTGTTCGATGGCGACCGTGGGCGGGATGCCGAAGATGGCGTCCACGTCCGGCTTGCCGGCCGGCTGCACGATGGCGCGGGCATAGGCGTTGAGCGATTCCAGATAGCGGCGCTGCCCTTCGTTGAACAGGATGTCGAAGGCCAGCGTGGACTTGCCGGAACCGGACACGCCGGTGATGACGGTGAACTTGTCGCGCGGAATCTCCACGCTGACGTTCTTCAGGTTGTGCTCGCGGGCGTTGCGGATCTCGATCGCCATATTGGCTTGGCGGCGTTCGCGCATGAGGGACTGCAGCGGGCGGCCCACGTCCGCGGCGTAGGCTTCGCCCGGCTCGGCGATGCGGGCCGTCAGCCCGGCCTGTTCGACCTCCTGCGCATCGGCGTCGCTGCTCACGACCACGTCGGCCGGCAGGATGCTGACCTCGTAGTCGCGCAGGGCGGCGCCGGTGTGCGACTTGGGGTTGTCCATCAGGTCCTGCGGCGTGCCGGTGCCGATGACCAGGCCGCCGGCGTCGCCGCCTTCGGGGCCCAGGTCGATCAGCCAGTCGGCCGCCCGGATCACGTCGAGGTTGTGCTCGATTACCAGCAAGGTGTGGCCGGCGGCCAGCAGCTTGCGGAAGGCGCGCATCAGCCGCGCCACGTCGTCGAAGTGCAGGCCGGTGGTGGGTTCGTCGAACAGGAACAGGCTGCCCTTCTTGGCGACCTTGGCGGTCGAGATGCCGCTGCGCGCCGCTTCGGCCAGGTGGCCGGCCAGCTTCAGGCGCTGCGCCTCGCCGCCAGACAGGGTGGGCACGGGCTGGCCCAGCCGCACGTATTCCAGGCCCACGTCGGCCAGCGGCGCAAGACCGGTCTGCACGTCGCGCAGGCCCTTGAAGAAGTCCAGCGCCTCGCTGACGGTCATCTCCAGCACTTCGTCGATGGACGCGCTCTTGCCCAGGTGTTCGACGCGCACCTCCAGCACTTCGGGGCGGAAGCGCTTGCCGTCGCAGTCCGGGCAGCGCAGGTACACGTCGGACAGGAACTGCATCTCCACGTGCTCGAAGCCGGTGCCGCCGCAAGTGGGGCAGCGGCCGTCGCCGCCGTTGAAGCTGAAGGTGCCTGCGGTGTAGGCGCGCTCGCGTGCCAGCGGGGCTTGGGCGAACAGCTTGCGGATCGCGTCGAACGCGCCCACGTAGCTGGCGGGGTTGGAGCGGGCCGTCTTGCCGATGGGGGTCTGGTCCACCATGACCACGTCGGCGATCTGCTCCGCGCCCAGCAGGCGGTCGAAGGCGCCGGGCGCTTCCGAGGGCTTGCCTTTCTGCTTCAGCAGGGCGGGGTAGAGCACGTCCTGCACCAGCGTGGACTTGCCCGAACCGGACACGCCGGTCACGCACACCAGGCGGCCCAGCGGCAGTTCGACCGAGACGTTCTTCAGGTTGTGCGCGCTGACGCCTTCCAGCAGCAGGCGCGGCGTGTTCGCCGCCACCGGCATGGGCCGCGGCGCTTCCACGCGCTGGCGGCCGCCCAGGTAGTCGCCTGTCAGCGTGCGCGCCGCGCGCAGCTGGGCCGGCGTGCCGTCGAAGACGATCTGGCCGCCGCGTTCGCCGGGGCCGGGTCCGATGTCGATGATGCGGTCCGCGGCCACCATGACCTGCGGATCGTGCTCGACCACCACCAGCGTGTTGCCGGCGTTGCGCAGGCGGTGCATGACTTCGACGACGCGGTGCATGTCGCGCGGGTGCAGGCCGATGGACGGCTCGTCCAGCACGAACAGCGTGTTCACCAGCGAGGTGCCCAGCGCCGTGGTCAGGTTGATGCGCTGCACTTCGCCGCCCGACAGCGTGCGGCTCTGGCGGTCCAGCGTCAGATAGCCCAGGCCCACGTCGCACAGGAACTTGAGCCGCGCGCGCACTTCGGTCATGAGCAGGTCGGTGGCGGCGTCCAGCGCGCCCGAGAACGACAGCGTGTCGAAGAAGATCCGCACGCGTTCGATGGGCAGCAGCATCACGTCATGGATGGACAGGCCGCCCAGGCCTTCGAGCTGCTCGCGGCTCCAGTTGGCGCCCACGGGCATGAAACGCTTGTAGCGGCCGTCTGCCGGCGGCAGCACGGTGTCGGCTTCTTCCTTGGTGCCCAGGCGCCAGAGCAGCGCATCGGGCTTGAGCCGCGCGCCGTTGCAGGTGGGGCAGGGCGTGTAGCTGCGGTACTTCGACAGCAGCACGCGCACGTGCATCTTGTAGGCCTTGGTTTCCAGCCAGTCGAAAAAGCGCTGCACGCCGTACCACTGGTGCTTCCAGGCGTCGTTGCCGCCCTTCCAGTCGGGCGTGCCGTACAGCACCCAGCGCTTGTGCTCCTCGCTCATGCTCTTCCATGGCACGCCTAGCGGGATGCCGGCCTTGGGCGCGTACTTTTGCAGTTCGTCCTGGCATTCCTTGTACGACGGCGTGGTCCAGGGCTTGATGGCCCCTTCCAGCAGGGTCTTGTTTTCGTCCGGGATGACCAGGCCGAAATCGATGCCGATCACGCGGCCGAAGCCGCGGCAGGCCTCGCACGCGCCCAGGGGCGAGTTGAACGAGAAGCTGCTGGGCAGGGGATCGGTGTATTCGATGTCGCAATCGGCGCAATGCAGGCGGTCGCTGTACTTCCAGATGTGGGCGTTGCCGCCTTCGGCGTCCATCACATAGACCGCGAGGTGGCCGGCGCCCATGCGCAGCGCGGTGTCCAGCGCTTCCATCACGCGTTCGCGCTCGGTGCCGGCGAAGCGGAAGCGGTCCTGGATCACGTGCAGGATGCGGCGCGATTCGGTGCCGCTCTTCGCGGCCTTGGATTTCTTGGCGCCCTTGGCCGGGGCGGCCGCGCGCGGCGCCGCGGTTTCCTCGGCGTGCACGCGGGTGTAGCCCTGTTGCTCCAGGAAGCCGCGCACCTCTTCTTCGGTGAAGTTGGAGGGGACGGCGATGGGGAAGGTCACCACCAGCCGCGGGTCGCCCGCGGCGGCGGCGCGCTCGGCCAGCGAGTGGTAGACGGAATCCGGCGTGTCGCGCCGCACCACCTTGCCGCAGCCGCGGCAATACAGCTTGGCGCCGCGCGCGAACAGCAGCTTCAGATGGTCGTTCAGTTCCGTCATCGTGCCGACCGTGCTGCGCGAGCTGCGCACCGGGTTGGTCTGGTCGATGGCGATGGCGGGCAGGATGCCCTCGATGCGGTCCACCTGCGGCTTGTCCATGCGGTCCAGGAACTGGCGCGCATAGGGCGAAAAGGTTTCCACATAACGCCGCTGGCCCTCGGCGTACAGAGTGTCAAAGGCCAGCGAACTTTTGCCGGACCCCGACACGCCGGTCACGACGACCAGTTCGCCGGTGGCGATGGTCAGGTCCAGGTTCTTGAGATTGTTCTGGCGGGCGCCAACGATGCGAATTTGGGAGCTCATGGACGGTATCGTAGCCTGAGGGGAGAGGCCTGCCCGAGCGACAACCCATCGCTGGTTCCGAGCGCGGCGATATGGAATAATTGACTATATTGTGAGTCACGCGTCCAACATATGGACAACCTTGATACTCACTAGCTGTACAAATAAACAGTATCGCAGATTCGTCTGACATTCGCGCTGTTCGGCTTGCACATTCTGCTGATTCATTGCTAAAGGCTTGCCGCCCTTAGTTGGAGACATACTTGCTGGAAACCAAGGTCCCGGGCGCCGCGGCGTTCGCCAAGTTCATGACGGTGCTGCAGGCGGTGGCGGATGCGCCCCAACCGCCCACGGCCGCGTCGCTGGCGCGCAGCTGCGGCTATCCCCGGCCCACGGTTTACCGCATCGTCGCCGCCCTGGCCGAGCAGGGCATGGTGGCCGAAACCGGCGGCGCCTACCGCCTGGGGCCGCGCCTGATGTCTCTGGCCAGCCGGGCCTGGTCGCAGTTCGACCTGCGCGCGGCGCTGGCGCCCGACCTGCAGGCGCTGCGCGACGAAACCGGCGAAACCGTGCACCTGGCCGTGCCTGCCGGGCTGGAAATGACCTATATCGACAAGCTGGAAAGCCCCGGCCCGGTGCGCATGGCCTCGCGCGTCGGGGCCTCCGTGGCGCTGCACTCCAGCGCCGTCGGCAAGGCCTACCTGGCGGCACTGGACGCCGCCGCGCGCGAGCGCCTGCTGCACGATCTGCCCCTGACCGCCCGCATGCCCGGCACCGTGACCAGCCTGCCCGAACTGCGCGCCGTGCTGGACCTGGCCGCTGCGCGCGGCTACGCCACCGACGACGAGGAAAACGAGCCCGGCATCGTCTGCTATGGCGTGGCCTTGTGCGACGCGGCCGGGCGGCCCGTCGCTGGCGTCAGCGTCAGCACCTTGTTGTTCCGGCGGCGCGACGACCCGCAAGCCGCCTATATCGAACCCTTGCTGCGGCTGCGTGATGCCGCCGCAGCCAAACTCGCCGTCCTGCCGGTATCGCCCGGCGGCGCCTGACCGTCTGCCTTCAAGGAATGCCATGACCGCAACCGCAGCCCCTCTCGCCTCCAAGCTCTCCACCCTGTTGGCCGCCCGGGTCGTCCCCGTGCTGCGTTACACGGACGCCGCCACCGCCGCCTATGCCGCCGAAGTCGCCGTGGCCGCCGGCTGCACCACGCTGGAGCTGACCTGGACCATCCCCGGCGTCACCGATCTGCTGCGGGCGCTGCGCGACAAGCACGGCAGCGCGCTGCTGTTGGGCGTGGGCACGGTGCTGGACGAGCAGCAGGCGCGCGAGGCCCTGGTCGCGGGCGCGGACTTCCTGGTGTCGCCGGCGCTGGCCACCGACATCGTCGACCTGGCGCACGCGGCCGACGCGCTCTGCCTGCTGGGCGCCTTCACGCCCACCGAAGTGCTGGCGGCGCGCCGCGCCGGCGTGGACGTGGTGAAGATCTTCCCCGCGGACACGGGCGGCCCCAAGCACCTGGCGGCGTTGAAGTCCGTCTACCCGGACACCATCTTCTGCCCCACGGGCGGCGTCACCCAGGACAACATGGGCGCGTACTTTGCCGCCGGCGCCGCCATCGTCGGCATCGGCAGCAACCTCTATGACAAGGCGGCCTTCGCCGCCCGCGACACCGCCGCGCTGGTGGCGCAGATCGTCCGTACCCGGGAGGCCGCCCATGGCTGATTTCGACATCGTCGCGCTGGGCGAGCCGCTGGTCGAACTGAACCAGACGCACCAGGACCAGCGGCAATACCTGCAGGGCTTCGGCGGCGACACCTCCAACGCCGTCATCGCCGCGGCGCGGCAGGGCGCAAGCTGCGCCTATCTGACGCGTGTCGGCAACGACGCCTTCGGCCAGCAGTTCCTGGACTTGTGGGGGGCCGAGGGCGTGGACACCTCGGGCGTGCAGGTGGACGAGCAGGCGCATACCGGCCTGTACTTCGTGCAGCACGGCCCGGACGGCCATGCTTTCAGCTACCTGCGCCGCGGTTCGGCTGCGAGCCTGATGACGCCGGCCTGCCTGGACTCGGGCCTGATCGAACGCGCCCGCTACCTGCACGTGTCGGGCATCAGCCTGGCGATCAGCACCAGCGCCTGCGACACCGTCTTCGCCGCCATCGAGCGCGCGCATGCGGCCGGGGTCCAGGTCAGCCTGGATTCGAACCTGCGGCTGCGCTTGTGGCCGGTGGACCGCGCCCGGGCCGTGCTGCGCGAGACCATGCGCACGGCCGACCTGTTCCTGCCCAGCATGGACGACATGCAGCACCTGACCGGCAACGACGACCCGGAACGCACGCTGGACTGGATCCGTGACGCCGGCGCCACTGGCGTGGTGGTGCTGAAGCTGGGCAAGGACGGGTCCATCATCGACGACGGCCGCCAGCGTATCCCGGTGGCGGCCTTGCGCGTGGAAGCGGTGGACGCGACCGGTGCGGGGGACTGCTTTGCGGGCAGCCTGCTGGCGCGCCGCTGCCAGGGCGATTCCTGGGAGGATGCGGTGCGTTATGCCAATGCGGCTGCGGCCCTGTCCACCCTGGGATACGGCGCGGTGGATCCGTTGCCGCGCAAGGAGCAGGTCCTGGAACGGTTGAAGAGCATTTCGGGCTGACCAGGATGCGGTCTGGGCAGGGCTGCTGCTTGCCCAGGGCGGCAGGGGGAAGATGCGCCCCTTATTTCATTGCGTGGGGCGGAAGCGTGGCGGAAACGCTGCATTTTCGCGCCATTGGCGCGGCCTGCGCATTTCAGGCTAAAATGCCAAGTTACCCGAATTTTCCGCCAGCCCAGTATCCGGTTGTGCGGGCTTCACTACCGCAAATTCAACAGGAGAATCAACATGGCTGAACGCAAACGCGTGCGTCGCAACACCCTGGAACGTCGTTGCCTGGGCAAGGCTTTCAAGCGCTTGTTCGTCAAGTCGCCCAAGGGTGTGTTCAAGATGCTGGAAAAGATCAAGCGCGTCTAATCGACGTGTCCGGCCGGGGCCAGCCCCGGCCCGATCGAAAAAACCCGCCGGTGCGCCGCGCGGGTTTTTTTTCGTCTTGCTCCCGGTTCTGGCCCGGGGCTTGCCGCAAGCGCCGATCCTGCTTACTTCTTGTCCTGCGGCGGACCGAGCTTGGGCCGGATGAAATCCATGAAGGCCCGGGTCTTGGCCGGCTGGATGCTGGAAGGGTAGACCACGAAGATCGAGATTGGATCCACCGACCAGCCCGGCAGCACCCGCTTGAGCGAATTGCGCTCGATGATGGGTTCCAGCGCCAGGCAGTGCGGCATGCGCGTAATGGCCAGGTCCAGGCCGGCCAGCGTGCCCGCGATGCTCATATTGTTGGCCGCCAGATGGCCGCTGACCGGCACGCGTTCGCTGACCGCGCCGCGCCGCAGAGTCCAGTGCGAATGCGCCTCGTCGATGGTGGTGCGCAGGCATTGGTGCTGGGTCAGATCGGCCGGGGTCTTGGGTTCGCCATGGCGTTCCAGGTAGCGGTCAGAGGCATACAGGAAGTTGTCCAGGGAGACCAGTTCCTGCACCACCGCCCCGCCATGCAGGCCGCGGTTGCCGTTGAGGTCGGCCGCGCCAGCCGTCGCCAGCGGATAGTCGGCGTTGCTGCCGAAGCGCAGCACGATGTCGAACGGCGTGCCCTGCGCGTCGGAGGCCGTCATCATGCTCAGATCGAACTCGCACTCCACTTCGGGATAGCGATCCGTGAAGTCATTGATGGTTTCCGGCAACAGCCAGATCGCCAGGCTGTAAGGCATGGATACCCGCAGGTTGCCGGACGGACCGCCGGACAGCGATTGCAGTTGCTCATGCGCCAGGCGGGCCTCGTCGATCAGGCCCTGGCAGCGCCGCATATAGGCGGCGCCGGCTTCCGTGAGATCCAGGCGGCGCGTGTTGCGGTTGATCAGACGCAAGCCGATGGCGCGTTCCAACTCATTGATCCGACGCGACAAAGTCGAGGTCGGCATGTTCAGCGCGCGCGCCGCCAGGCTGAAGCTTTTACGCTTGGCGACCTCGACGAACAAGGCGATGTCATTGAGCTGGACGGTCGACGCTTCCATGGGCATTCCGGTTTTGGCCGCCCGAGTGTACGCCACTACGGAACGCGTTCCCAAGATTGACGCGGCTCCCGATGTTGTACGAATCTCGGTTTTGTCAGATTTGATTGCAAATTTGAGCGTCTCGGGGCCGGTTCGCGCGGGCATATCCCCTAAACTTCAGGCGAAAACACCAAAACCAAGACCGCAGCGCTTGCATGACGCATCGCAAAGGGGCTCAGTGGGCATGACCGACACACCAACTTTTTTCACTGTTTTAACGCCCACCTACAACCGGGCGGGCACGCTCCATCGGGTATATGAATCCCTTTCCCGGCAGACGTTCCGGGATTTCGAATGGGTGGTGGTGGACGACGGTTCCACCGACAATACCCACGAATCCATCCTGGAGTGGCAGGCGCGCGCCGATTTTCCGATCCGTTATTTCTGGCAGAACAACCGCCACAAGAAAACAGCCTTCAACCGCGGCGTGCGCGAGGCGCACGGCGAACTCATCGTCGGCCTGGACAGCGACGACGAAATGCCGCCCGACGCCCTGGCCACGTTCAAGGCGGCCTGGGACAGCATTCCGCCGGCACGGCGCGAATCCTATGTGGCCGTGACCGGCCTGTGCGCGCGTCCTGACGGCAGCATCGTCGGCGACCGCTACCCGCAGGACGTGTTCGACAGCACGGCCGTGGACGTCTATTTCCGCTATCGCATCAAGGGCGAGAAGTTCGGCTGTATGCGCACCGACATTCTCAGGAAATATCCCTTCCCCGAGGATGTCGCCGGCTTCGTGCCCGAAAGCCTGGTGTGGTGGGCGATCGCGCGAGCGGGTTATCTCAGCCGCTTCATCAACCGCGTGGTGCGTACCTACCACGACACGCCTGGCGGCCTGAGCCAGGGCGCGGTCTCGGTGGGCAACAATGCCCAGGGCTTGTACCTGCTGGCCTGGGACATGCTGCAGCACCATCTGGAATTCTTCCGCTACCGGCCGCGCGAGTTCATCATGGCCGCGGCGCGCTATACCCGCTTCCGGCTGCATCTGAAGCACTCCGGGGTGGCGACGGCGGTGCAGGCCTACAAGCTGACCAACCCTGCGGCGAAGTTCATGGTGGCGGCCATGTGGCCGCTGGGTTACGCCCTGTACCGTCGCGACCGGCGCCGCGGCGTCGCCTAGGGGCCGCCGCGCAGGCAGGCCCCCGCAGGCGTTGCATTACGCAGGCGCCGCGGCGGACGCCCCATGCCCCAGTCCCAGATACACCTCGACCACGCGCGGATCCTCCGCCACCTGAGCGGCCGGGCCTTCCAGCGTGACGGCGCCGGTTTCCAGCACATAGGCGTAATCGGCCACCTGTAGCGCGGCGCGGGCGTTCTGTTCGATCAGCAAGATCGACACGCCCATTTCGCGCAGGCGCGCGACAATGCGGAACACTTCGCGCACGATGCGCGGCGCCAGGCCCAGGCTGGGCTCGTCCAGCATCAGCAGCTTGGGCTTGGCCATCAGTGCGCGGCCCACCGCCAGCATCTGGCGTTCGCCGCCGGACAGCGTGCCGGACAGCTGGGCGCGGCGTTCCTTCAAGCGCGGAAACAGTTCAAAGACCTCGGCCAGCGTCTGGTCCTGGTCGCGCAAGCCGCAGCGGAAACGATGGAAGGCGCCCAGCATCAGGTTGTCTTCCACCGTCATCTCGGCAAACAGTTCGCGCTTTTCGGGCACCAGGTTCATGCCGGCCGCCACCATTTCCTCGATCTCGGCGTGCTCCTGCGGCTTGCCGCCGAAGACGATCTGGCCGCTGGACGGCAGCACGCCCATGATGGCCGACAGCAGGGTGGTCTTGCCGGCGCCGTTGGGGCCGATCACGGTCACGATCTGGCCTTCGCCCACTGCCAGGCTGACGCCCGATATGGCTTCGATCTTGTCGTAGGCCACGCGCAGGTCGCGCACTTCCAGCAAATTCGCGCTCATCATTCCACTCCGCCCAGATAGGCTTCAAGCACCGCGGGGTTGTTCTGGATCTCGCCGGGCAGGCCCTCGGCGATTTTTTCGCCGAAGTCCATGACCACCACGCGGTCCACCAGCCCCATGACGAAGTCCATGTCGTGCTCGACCAGGAGGATGGCCATACCCTCGGCGCGCAGCTTCTTCAGCAACTCGGCCAGCTCGCATTTTTCCTGGTAGCGCAGGCCGGCGGCGGGCTCGTCCAGCAACAGGATGCAGGGATCGGACGCCAGCGCGCGGGCGATCTCCAGGATGCGCTGCTGCCCCAGGGCCAGCGAACCGGCTTCATCGTGCAGATGCTTGCCCAGGCCCACGCGCTCGACCTGGCGCGCGGCTTCGGCCAGCAGGCGCGCCTCTTCGGCGCGGTCCAGCCGCCAGGCGGCCGGCAGCACGCCGCGGTGGCCGCGCAGGTGCGCGCCGATGGCCACGTTTTCCAGCACGCTCATGCGGCCCAGCAGGCGTACATGCTGGAAGGTGCGCGACAGGCCCAGCCGCGCGATGCGGCGCGCGCCGGCGCCGGCCACGGAATGGCCCAGCAGCGTCACCGTGCCCGAGGTCGGCGTGTCCACGCCGGAGATCTGGTTGAACATGGTGCTCTTGCCGGCGCCGTTGGGGCCGATCAGCGCCAGGATCTCGCCGGCGCGGATTTCCAGGTTCATGGCGTTGTTGGCGACCAGGCCGCCGAACTTGCGGGTCACGTCCACGGCCTTGAGCACCACTTCGCCGCGTGGCGGCATGGGCTTGCGCGGCAGCGGCTCTGCGTTCAGGTCCAGCTTGCGCTGCTGCTTCTTCACTGGCACGCAGCGTGTCAGCACCGGCCACAGCCCGCTGCGGGCGCGATGCAACAGCAGCACCATGCCGAAGCCGAACACGATGACCTCGAAGTTGCCGGTCTGGCCCAGCAGCTTGGGCATCCAGTCCTGCAGCCATTGCTTGAGCACGGTGAACACACCCGCGCCGACCAGCGCGCCCCAGACCTGTCCCGCGCCGCCGATGACGGTCATGAACAGGTACTCGATGCCCATCTGCAAGCCGAACGGGTTGGGGTTCACGAAGCGCTGCATGTGCGCATACAGCCAGCCCGAGGCGCAGGCTTGCAGCGCCGCGATGATGAAGATCACCATGCGCGAGCGGGCGGTGTCCACGCCCATGGATTCGGCCATCACGCGGCCGCCCTTGAGCGCGCGGATGGCGCGGCCCTCGCGCGAATCCAGCAGGTTCTGAGTCGACCACACGGCCACCAGCAGGAAGGCCCAGATCAGGTAATAGATGTTGTCGCCCTGGTTCAGCGTCCAGCCGAACAGGCTGATGGCGGGAATGTCCGGAATGCCGGTATGGCCGCCCAGGCCCTCGACCGAGCCGAAGACGAAGTACAGCGACAGGCCCCAGGCGATCGTGCCCAGCGGCAGGAAATGGCCCGACAGCTTCAGCGTGATCGCGCCCAGCAAGTAGGCGATGACCACGGTCAGCGCCAGTCCGGCCAGCAAGGTCAGCCACGGCGATGCGCCCAGCCAGGCCAGCCAGGAGGGCAGCGTGTCCGCGCGGGTGGTCAGCAGTGCGGTGGTGTAGGCGCCCACGCCCACGAAGGCGGCCTGTCCGAAGCTGGTCAGGCCGCCGACGCCGGTCAGCAGCACCAGGCCCAGCGCCACCATGGCGTACAGGCCGATGTAGTTCAGCAGCGTGACGTAGAATGGCGGCAGCGCCAGCGGCGCCAAGGCCAGCAGCGCCAGGAAGGCGAGGAGGATGTGGCGCGGGTTCATTCGTCTTCTTCCTCGACGTGATGGCTTTTCAGTGAACGCCAGAGCAGCACGGGGATGATCAGCGTGAACACGATGATTTCTTTGTAGGCGCTGGCCCAGAACGAGGAGAAGGCTTCGATCAGGCCGACCAGGATGGCGCCGGCCGCAGCCAGCGGATAACTCACCAGGCCGCCGATGATGGCGCCCACGAAGCCTTTCAGGCTGACCATGAAGCCGGAGTCGAAATACATGGTGGTGATGGGGGCGATCAGGATGCCCGAGACCGTGCCGATCAGCGCGGCCAGGAAGAACGTAGCCTTGCCGGCGAAGATCGGCGAGATGCCCATCAGCCGCGCGCCCAGCCGGTTGAAGGCAGCCGCGCGCAGCGCTTTGCCGTACATCGAGCGTTCGAAGAACTGGTAGAGCACGATGATGAGCAGGGCCGACACCGCCACCACCCACAGCGCCTGGCTATTGACGTTCAACGGTCCTAGCGCCAGGCTGGCGTCGCTGAACGGCGCGGTGCGGGCGCCTTCCGCGCCGAAGGCCAGCAGCCCCAGGCCGACCAGCGCCAGGTGCACGGCAATGGAGACGATCAGCAGCACCAGCGTCGAGGCCGACGCGATGGGCTGGTAGAAAAGGCGGTACAACTGCGGCCCCATCGGCACCAGCAACAGCAGCGTCAGCAGCGCCTGCGCCGCCATCGGCAGCTGGGCCAGCGGCAGCTTGTAGAACAGCGCGGCCAGCACCAGCGGATAGGCCAGCTTGACCGCCATGCGCCAGGCACCGCGGTTGCGGCCAGGCCGCTTGCGCCGCGCCAGCAGATCGGCGCCGACCTCGGCCACTGCGAAGGCGAACAGCAGCCACACCAGCAGCACCGGCTTGCCGGCCTGCAGCGCAGCCATGGTCAGCGCGCCGAACGCGACGAACTCGCCTTGCGGGATGAACAGCACGCGGGTGACGGTAAAGACCAGCAGGATGGACAAGGCCAGCAGCGCATAGATGGCGCCGTTGGTTATGCCGTCCTGCCCGAGTATCAGGGCAATCTGAGCATTCATGCGAAATTCCGGGTAAGACAGACAAGCACGCCAGGCACCTCACCCCCTCTATCCACGCGCGCCCGCCAGGTTGCTACGGAGCAGACTCTGCGCACCCCATCGGGATGCCGCGGAGCCGGCTCTGCCGGTCCGCAGGCATGCCCCCTTGGGGGGAAGCGCGCAGCGCTTCGGGGGGAGCCCACCTTGCGGAGCCGGCTTTGCCGGTCCGCAGGCATGCCCCCCTGGGGGGGAAGCGCGCAGCGCTTCGGGGGGGGAACTACTTCACCAGTGTCCAGGCCCCGTCCTTGACGGTGATGAGTTCGCGGCCGCGGTCGTCGAAGCCGCTGTGGTCGGCGGCCGTCATGTTGTAGACGCCCTGGGTGCCCACCAGCTCCTTGGTCTGTTCCAGCGCATCGCGCAACGCGTTGCGGAACTCCTTGGTGCCCGGCTTGCCAGCCTTCTCGGCGATCGGCACGGCCTTTTCCAGCAGCAGGCCGGCGTCGTAGACGTTGGCGCCGAAGGTGGCCGGCTTGGAGCCGTTGAGCTTCTCGTAGGCCGCGATGTAGTCGGCCGCGACCTTCTTGGACGGATTGCTGTCCGGCATTTCCGGCAGCACCAGCATCAGGCTGGCGGCCAGCACCGTACCTTCGACCTTCTTGCCGCCCAGCTTCAGGAAGTCGGGCAGGGCCGCGCCGTGGGTCTGGTAGAACTTGCCCTTGTAGCCCTGATCGAACAGGGTGGTCTGCGGCAGCACGCTGGCGGCGCCGGGGGCGGCCACCAGCACGGCGTCCGGCTTGGCGGCCAGGATCTTCAGCGCTTGGCCGGTGACCGAGCTGTCGAAGCGCAGGTAACGCTCGTTGGCCGTGATCTTGATGCCCTTTTCAGCGGCCAGGCCCGCGAAGACCTTGGACCAGTTCTCGCCGTAGGGATCGTTCAGGCCGATGAAGCCGACCGTCTTGATGCCGGTCTTGACCATGTGGTCGACCAGCGCGCGCGCGATGATGTCGTCGTTCTGGGTGGTCTTGAAGACCCACTTCTTCTGTTCGTTCATGGGCAGCACGACCGCGGCGGTGCCTACCGGCGCCAGCATCGGCACGCCGGCCTCGGCCGCGAACTGGATCACGCCCATGGCGTTGGGCGAACCCGACGGCCCGATCAGCGCGTCGACGTTCTGCTCCGAGATCAGCTTCTTGAAGGCCGTCACGGAGTTGGTGGAATCGCTGGCGTCATCCAGCGAGATGTATTCCACGGTCAGGTCGCCGATTTTCTTCGGCAGCAGCGGCACGGTGTTCTTCTGCGGAATCCCCACCAGGGCCGTGGGGCCGGTGGACGAGGTGACGACGCCGACCTTGACTTGGGCCAGGGCGGGCAGGGCGAACAGCGCGGCTACCGCGGCGGCAGCGGCCAGGGGGAGTTTCTTCGACAGCATGGCAAAACCTCCGGATAGGGAGCAGGGTGGGGGTGCGGCTGGAAAACGGAGAAAACGGGTGCTTCTGTGCTTGCTTGATTTGCTTTAATACTTGTTGCTTAAACTTTCTGTGCGCAGGCTACGCACTGTAGACCCGGTCCGCAGTGCTTACCTATCCGTCAAAACCCGAAGCGTGTTCAGATGGTGATGGAGCTGACGCTGGCGCCGCCGCAGACGAACAGCGTCTGGCCGGTGACGAAGCTGTTGGCCGGATCCGAGAAGAACATGACGGCGCGCGCGACGTCGTCCGAACGGCCCAGGCGCTTGACCGGGATGCCGGCGGCCAGCTGCTTTTCGCGTTCGCTGCCGGGCTCGATCACTTCGTAGAACATATCGGTCTGGATCGGGCCGGGGGCCACCACGTTGACCGTGATCCCATAAGGCGCCAGCTCCAGCGACCAGGTGCGCGCCATGCCCACCATGCCGGCCTTGGTGGCCGAATACGCCGTGCGGGTCGGCAGGCCCAAAGCGCCGCGCGAGGACATCATCACGATGCGGCCGAACTTGCGTTCCTGCATGCCGGGCAGGGCGGCCTGCACCAGGCTGATGGCCGCGCCCAGGTGGATCTGGGTCAGGCCGTGCAGCTCTTCCTGCGTGACCTGCGGCAGCAGGTTGGGCCAGATGACGCCGGCGTTGTGGATGACGTGGCTGACGGGAAACCTGGCGGCGGCTTCGGCGCCCGCTTGCGCGGTGGCCTCGGCGTCCAGCAGGTCCACCTGCACGTTGTGCAGGCGCGGGTGGCTGAAGTCGGCGGCGCGGCGCGCCATGGAAATCACTTCGTAGCCCGCGTCCAGCATGCTGCGGCAGATTTCGGCGCCGATGCCGGCGCTGCCGCCGGTGACGATGGCGACGTTGGTGTGCGTCATGGATATCCCCCTGTTGTCGTTGTGGTGCGGCCGGCTCAGGTGCGGCCGGCTCAGGCCTTCGGCGCCAGCGCCAGCACGCGCAGCGGGCTGCCCGAGCCGCTGCGGATCTTGAGCGGCGCCGAGAAGATCACCGCGCCGGTGGGCGGCAACTGGTCCAGGTTGGTCATGCATTGCAGGCCGTAGCGGTTGTTGCCGTGCATGTAGTAGTGGCAGGGATAGGGGGGATCCAGGTGTTGCGCCTGGCCCGCGTCGGTGCCGACCGACTCGGTGCCGAAACCGTGCACGTCGCGTTCCTTGATCAGCCAGGGCACCACTTCAGCGTCCGGGCCGGGCGAGTGCGCGCCGTCTTCCTGCAGGTTCAGGTAGTCGGCGGGCTTGGCGCGCTTGGACCAGTCGGTGCGCATCAGCACCCAGGAACGCGCGGGGATGCGGCCGTGCCGCTCTTCCCATTTCTTCACGAAATCTATGGTCAGCAGGAAGTCCGGGTTGTCGCGGGATTCGGCCGAGCAGTCGATGACGCACGCGCTGGCGATGAAGGCCTCGACCGGAATGGTGTCGACGGTGTTGTCAGGCTGGTCTTTGCCCGTGACCCAGTGGGCCGGCGCGTCGAAGTGGGTGCCGGTATGCTCGGAGCACGAGAAGTTGTTCCAATACCAGGCCGGGCCGCGCTCGTCGTAGCGCGAGATCTCCTCGATGCGGAACGGCCAGGCCTGGCCGAATTCCGGCGGCAGTACGATGGTCGGGAACTCCGGCGTCAGCGTCTCGGTCAGGTCCACCACGCGGATGCGGCCGGACATCAGTTCGGCCATGAATTGGGCAAGAATGTTTTGGCTCATGTGCTGTTCCTCTAGGTTCGTGCGTTGTCGGGGCGGGGCGGGCCGTCAGGCTCCCAGCTCCCGTTCCAGTCCCTTGGGGTTTTCCGCCAGCCGGGCGCGGAATTCCTGCGCGACATCGCCGACATAGACGTCCTCGATGCCTTCCTTCAGTGCGCGCACAATGGCGGCGGCGATCGCCGCGGGCGCCACGCGCGGGGGCGGCGTGCGCTGCTCCCATTCGTGGTCCACCGGCCCGGGGAACACGTTCACTACCCGCACGCCCGCGCCGCGCATCTCGGCGCGCAGGCATTGCGCCAGGGACAGCGCGGCGGCCTTGGACGCCGACCACATGCCGCGCGAGGGCAGGTTCATGTGGGCGTAGATCGACAGCACGTTGACCCAGGCGGTGGCGCTGTTGACGCCGTCCGCGGCGCGGCCGCACAGCGCCGGGCCGAAACTCTGCGCCAGGCGCATCAGCCCCAGCACGTTCACGTCCATGGCGTCGCGCGCCGTGTTCACGTCCTTGCGGTTCAGCAGCCCGCCTTCGCGTTCCAGGTCGGCGGTGTTCACCAGGATCTCGACCTTGCCGCCGATGGAGGCGGCGACGCGTTCGACCGAATCGGTATCGGTCACGTCCAGCACCACCGCCTGCACGCGCGGGTCGGCCGCCAGCGCATCGTAGGCGGCGTCGCGCTTCCAGGCTTGCGGGTCTCCCAGGAACACGCTCGGGCAGCCCGCGTCCAGCAGGGCGCGCGCCACGGCCTGGCCCACCGCCGACTTGCCGTCGGTGACCAGCGCGCGGCGGAATTTCGGATCGCACGAGGTTTCGCGCAGGGTCTTGTCGTCTTCCATGTTCGGCGTGTTCCTTTCAGGCAGGGCGATCATCACGGCCTGGCCGCTGCGGTCCAGCTTCAGCGCCAGGCGCACGCGGGCGCCGTCGGCGCAGTCTTGGTGCACGTGCGCCACCACCGAGGGGCCGGCGGTCATGCGCACCGTGCCCACGCGCCAGGGCAGGCGTTCGCGGAAATACAGGTCGTTGCTGTGATGCAGGGTGGTGCTGACCAGCAGTACGCCGCTCGGATCGGCGGGGCGCCAGGGCAAGCGCTCGGACAGGCAGTGGCCGCAGACCTCGCGCGGCGGGTACTGGACCGCGCCGCAATCGGCGCAGGTCTGCAGGTCGAAGCGGCCCTCGGCGGCGGCGGCGGTCAGGCCTAGCGCGCTGCGGCTGCGCCAGCCCGGCGGCAGGGTCGGCTGGCGGGTGCGGGCAATCGGATTCTTGCGGGGCGGCTTGGCCAAGGGTTCGGTCATGCGTCGCTCCTAGCCAGGATGGCCGCGGCGGTGCACAGGCCGCGGTCGTAATTGATCATGCCGAAGCCGCTGACCATGCCGAGGCGGGCATCAGCCACCTGCGTGCCGCCGGCCGTGCCGCTCAGCTGGCGCAGCGCTTCGATCAGCCCCAGATAGCCGCCGGCCGCGCCGGCCTGGCCCACCGATAGCTGGCCGCCATTGGTGTTGAAGGGAAAGCTGCCGTCCACGGTGAAGGTGTTGCTGCGCACGAATTCGGGAGCCGCGCCTTTCTGGCAGAAGCCCAGGTCTTCCATCTGCATCAGATTGATGACCGGATAGTCGTCATAGGCTTGCAGGAAATCCATGTCGGCCGGCTGGGCGTTGGCCTGGCCATACAGCTCGTCCAGATCCATGGTCCAGCCGCCACGGGTCTGGATCGGGTCTTCGATCCAGGCGTTGTGGCGTTCGATGGTGGAGAGAATGCGCGCGTAGGGCAGGTTCAGCGCGCGCGCCCGGTCCTCGCTCATGACCAGGAAGCCGTCGGCGCCGGCGCAGGGCATCACGCAATCGAACAGATGGATCGGATCGGTGATGACGCGGGCCTCCAGATACTGGGCCAAGGTCAGCGGTTTTTTCATCAGCGCGTGCGGATAGCGCAGGGCGTTGTCGCGCTGCGCCACGCACAGCTTGCCGAAGTCTTCGCGGGTGGCGCCGGTCGTGCGCATGTAGTTGGCCGTCAGCAGCGCGAAGCTGGCATTGGGGCCGCCTGCGCCGTAGGGGTAGACCGCGTCCTGCGCGAAGCGCGAGAACTGGCTGACCGTGTTGCGGAACGAGTCCACGTGGTTGGTGTCGCCCGCGATGCAGGCAACGATGTTGGCGTCGCCCGCCTGCACGGCGCGGGCCGCGCGGCGCAAGGCCGCCACGCCGCTGGCGCCGCCCATGGGGATGTGGTCCAGCCAGCGCGGGCTCATACCCAGGTGCTGCACCAGGCCGACGGCGGTGTCGGGCGCCAGGGTGAAGCTGGACACGCAGAGCCCGTCGACGTCGGTCTTGGCGATGCCGGCCTGGCGGATCAGCGCGCCCAGCGCGCGTCCCAGCCACCAATGGGCGGCGTGGGTCGAATAGCGTTCATAGGGAATCGTGACGGGCAAGGCCGCCACCACGCCGTCGTAGCCCAGGCGGCTCATCGCGCGGGCTCCTGGCGCTTCTTCATGTGGCCGGTGTCCACGCAGCGGGCCGTGCCGGGCAGCGTGGGCGCCAGGGCTTTCATTTCGCCGCGCTGGATCTTGTTGGTGGTGGTCAGCGGCAGGCTGTCGACGAAGGCGACGTAGCCGGGCGCCTTGTAATACGCCAGCTGTTCCAGGCTCCATTGCACGATGCTGCGCGCGGCCTCGGCCATTGCGGCGCCCTCGGCCGGCAGGCTCTCGGGCACCACGCAGGCCAGCACTTCGTCGCCGCGCACCGCGTCGGGCACGGCGGCGACCGCCACGGCCTTGACCAATGGGTGCTGCAGCAGCACGCTTTCCACTTCCACCGCGGAGATGTTCTCGCCGCTGCGGCGGATGACGTTCTTCTTGCGGTCCACGAAGCGCAGCGCGCCGTCGGCGTCGCGGCGCACGATGTCGCCGGTATGGAACCAGCCGTCTTCCCAGGCCTGGGAAGTGGCTTCCTCGTCCTTCAGATAGCCGGCAAAGAAGCCGTAGCGCGGGTCGTCGCCGCCATGGCGCACCAGCAGTTCGCCCGGTTCGCCCGCCGCGGCCTCGGCGCCCGTGTCGGTGACGATGCGCACCAGCACGTCGTCTTCCTCGCGGCCGAAGCAGCTGGTGCCGATGTGGCGCGGTTCGTGGTTGGCGATGATGACCGCGCCGGCGCCGGTCTCGGTCATGGCCCAGGCTTCCAGCAGCGGAAAGCCGAAGCGCTCTTCAAAGGGTTGGTGCAGCTTGCGGTCCACGCCGGCGCCGAAGCCGAAGCGGATGGCGGGCTGCTTGTCCCGGGCGGAGGGTTCGGCCTTCATCAGGATGGCGGGCATGACGCCCAGGTAGTGCAGCACCGTCGCGCCGGAGTCGCGCACGCTGTCCCACCAGGTCTTGGGATGGAAGCGGTCCAGCGGGATCAGGCAGCCGCCGGTCAGCACCATGGCCATGGCCGAATACGCCATGGCGTTCATGTGGACCAGGGGCAGCGGCGTCAGCATGCGTTCCTGGCCGGGGCGCAGTTCGCACAGGCCGCCGATGCGGGCGTACCAGCCGCCGGCGTGCAGGAAATAGCGGTTGGGCAGGATGCAGCCCTTGGGCCGTCCGGTGGTGCCGGACGTGTAGAGCAGGGCGCATTCGGTCAGGACATCGGGTTCTCTGTCCGCCCGCGGCGCGGCGAAGGGCGCGGCGGGCGGCGCATCGTCCGGTCCCATCACGCGCAGTTCGCGGCCGGCGCGTTGCGCGGCGGCCAGCAGGTCGGCATGGCGTTCGGGCAGCGCCACGGCCAGCGCGATTTCGGAGTGTCCCGTCAGGTATTCGAGTTCGGCCGCGCGCAGGTCGGGATTGATGGGCACCACCGACACGCCCAGCGCGTTCAGCGCGAACCAGTGCAGGAAGAAGGCGGGGCGGTTCTCCAGCAGCAGGCCGGCGCGGTGGCCGTGGCCGTAGCCGGCGCGGGCATAGGCCGCGCGCAGGGTTTCGATGGCCGCATCGGCCTGGGCGTAGCTCAGTTCGCCGGCGGCGATGCCGTAGGCCTGCGCCGTTTCCGGCAGGATGCACAGAAAGGGCTGTGCGCCGTAGCGGGCCGCGGTATCGCGGAAAGCCTGATGGACCGTGGTGCTCACAAGCCGCTCCTACATGAACAATTGGATATTGCCGAAGGCCGAATCGCAGTTGACGAGGTCGACGCGCTTCAAACGGATGCGCAAGGCGCCATCCTGTTCCACCAGGTGGTGGGTGGCCCAGCCGGCGTACAGCGTCTGCGCGTCCTGCCGCGTTTCGACGTAGTGGAAGGCCGTGCGCACCACGTGGCGGCCTTCGGCGGGGGCGGCGTCGGGATGGCCGTGCTCCACCATGGGCGCTTGCAGCAGGTGATGGCAGCGGCTCTTGGGCTGCTGCGAGAAGGTGCGTTGGCCGGCCAGCCGCTCCACGCGCACGCGCAGCAGCAGCTTGTCTTCGTACATGAGCGAGGCGTGCAGCTTCGGGTCGGTCTGGCCGTGGGCCAGCGGCATCCAGTAATAGCCGTCCTCGGTGTACAGGTTCAGCCAGTCCTCGAAGCGCAGCTCGTCCAGCATGCGCGCCTCGGCGTAGACAAAATCGATCAACTCGCGGTCGCTTGCGCTCATACCGACTCCGGTCCGGTCATGTAGCGGCCCCATGCGCGGTACTGGTTGCGCATCTGCCATTCATTGGTGCCATTGGTGGCGACGTTCTTCTGGCCGAGCTCATCGGGCGAGTACAGCCGGCCCACGTTGACCCAGTCCCGCGCGCGCGATTGCAGGCCGTCCTGTGCGCGCTCGTACATTTCCAGGTCGTCGTGGCCGACCACCGAGGTCGGCGCGTTGATCAGGCGGTTGTACATGAGCGTGCGTTCCAGCAGCAGGTCGGGCGCGCCCACCAGGCGGAAGGTCCAGGACTCCACCAGCGTGCGGTCGGCGGCGATGGGCTTGAAGATGCGCAGCGTCTGGATCGGGCCCTTGACCATGATGTTGGGGAAGTACACGGTGTTGTGGCGCACGTCGCCCAGGATCTGCTTGGCGCGCTCTTCGCCATAGGCGGCGACCATGGAATCCCAGTAGCCCGGCACGCCCGAGTACGAGGCATGGATGGAATCCGCCACGCCGGTATGGCCGTGGCCGTTCTCCCACACGCGTATGCCCATGTTCTCGAAGAACTCGTAGGGCGAGATGAAGGGCGCGAACAGTTCCACCGCCATGGGCTTGGGCGTGCCTTCCGGCGCCTGTTCCCAGACCTTGACGGCCGTGCCTGCGGAAGATTCGTGCGCCACCATCGGGTGGCAGGTGTCGGTCTGGTTGTCGACCAGCATCTTCCAGTTGCAGCGGTGCATATAGCGCAGCACGCCGCCAGCGACTTCCAGCCGGCCCTCGGGCGAGCGGTCCACCATGTTGTCCAGGGTGGACAGCGATTCGCCGAAGAAGTCCTCGAAGGACTGGCCTTCCGGGTTCAGGCGGCAGAACACGAAGCCGCGATGGTTCTTCACGTCCTTCACGGCGGCCATGCCTTGGCTGGCTTCGCAGTTTTCCAGGCCGGTGTTCTCGTAGCCCTTCTTCAGTGGGATGGACAGCAGGCTGCCGTCGGTCTTGAAGGTCCAGGCGTGATAGGGGCAGCGGAAGAACTTGCCGGTATTGCCGCAGGCATCGCCCGCTACCATGGTGCCCTTGTGCGGGCAGCGGTTGTGCAGCACCCGCACCGAGCGGTCGCTGTGGCGCACCATCACCACCGGCTGGTTGCCGACCGTGGTGGTGACGTAGTCGCCCGGGTTGGGCACCTGGCTGTCGTGGCCGACATAGGCCCAGGTGTTGGCGTACAGGCGTTCCATCTCCAGCTCG
The DNA here is from genome assembly GCF_058783105.1 of Achromobacter sp. FW305-C-30-7. Lineage (NCBI taxonomy): Bacteria > Pseudomonadati > Pseudomonadota > Betaproteobacteria > Burkholderiales > Alcaligenaceae > Achromobacter > Achromobacter sp. FW305-C-30-7. The sequence continues at coordinate 207,551 of NZ_JBYSYI010000006.1, forward strand.
AACAGCTCCTGGTCGATGAACAGGTCCTTGTGCACCTCGGTGTCGCGCAGCAGGGCGCGGATGGCGTCGGGATTGTCGCGGTATTTGGCCATGGTGGCGCTTCCTTGCGTCGGGCTACAGGTCCAGCACCAGGCGCGCCGATTTCGCGCGCGAGATGCAGATCTGGATGATCTTGCCGCTGGCTTTCTCGGTGTCCGAGAGGTAGTAGTCGCGGTGGTCGGGTTCGCCTTCCAGCACGGTGGCCTGGCAGACGCCGCATTCGCCGCGCTTGCAGTCGTACATCGGGTCGCAGCCTTCTTCTTCCATCACGTCGATGATGGTCTTGTCGGCGGGGATGGTCAGCACCCGGCCGGATTGGCGCAGCTCGACTTCGAAGGGCTGGTCGCCGGCCTGCGGCGCGGCGGTGGCGAAGAGTTCGAAATGGATATGGGCATCGGGCCAGTGGCGCGCGTGGGCGCCCTGGATGACGGCGTCGATCAGTCCCTTGGGGCCGCAGATGTACAGGTGCTGGCGCGGCGACGATGATTCCAGCAGCGCCTGCAGGTCGAAGCGACAGGACGGATCGTCGTCGGCGTGCAGGCTCAGGCTGTCTCCGGCCAGGGCCTGCAGCTCGGGCAGGAAGGCCAGCTGGTCCTTGCTGCGGCCGCAATAGTGCAGATGGAAGGCGCGGCCGGCGGCCTTGAGCGCGGCCGCCATGGACGCCACCGGCGTGATGCCGATGCCGCCCGCGATCAGCACCACCGGCTCGTCGCCGGCGGGCGATTCGTGCAGCGGGAAATCATTCTTTGGACCTTCGACCGTGAGCGTGTCGCCCGCGGCCAGCGCGTGCATGTGGCGCGATCCGCCCTGGCTGGTTTCTTCCAGACGCACGCCGAGCCGGTATTCGGCCGGCTGGGCGAACTTGCCGGCTTCGGGCGCCAGTTGCACCAGCGAATAGCAGCGCGGCTCGCGCAGGCCCGGCACCGTCACCTTCAGATGCGCGCCCGGTCCGAAGGCGGGCAGGGGGCCGGCGTCCTCGCGCGCCAGCCGGAACGAACGGATCAGCGGCGATTCCTGCCGGACTTCCCGGACGATGAGTTTCAGTGTCTGCACGGCGTTTGTCCCTATCTTGACTTGTCTCAGGCCGCCAGCTTGTCAGCCAGCTGGCGTTCCATGGGGCCGCATTTTTCATTGGCCAGCGCGGTTTCGCGCAGCGCGCGCAGCGTTTCGGCGGCGTCGGGCCGGCCGGCCAGCTGTTCCGCCGCGGCGAGCAACTGGCGGTACTTGCCGCCGCCGCGCACATGGGTGTCGCTATAGCCCTTGACCAGGCGGCGGCAATTCACGGTTTCGACGGCCAGCGCGTAGTCGCGCGGGGCCAGTCGGGCGATCAGGTCCAGCCACTGCACCAGGCCGGCGGCTTCGGCCTGGTGGCGCAGCGTGCTGCGGCGGAAGCGCCGCATGCCGGCCAGCGTGTACAGCATCAAGAAGCCGCCCAGCGTGCCGCTCTGCATGCGGCGGCCATGGCCCAGGCGGCGCTCGACGAAGCCGCCGAAGGCCTTGGAGCCTTCGAGCCAGCGGCCCAGCCCGGCGGGCAAGGTGCCGCAGATCTCTTCCAGACGCGGGTGCATGAATTCCGTGGTGTAGACCAGCTGGTCCGGGCGCGCGCCCACTTCCTGGCGCACGCGGTCGAAACGCGTGGCGCGGGTCTTCAGGTCGGCGACGCGGATCACGTCGTCGTAGGCCATGGCCGTGGCCACGTAGCGCGCGGCGGCACAGGTCAGCGCCCATTGCCGGGCCTCGCCGCCGTGGGCGGCGTCGAGGTCGCGGATGGCCTTCATGCGGCGCAGGTATTCGGTGGCGTAGGCCAGGTCCTGGAATTCGATCTGGCGGCGCACGCCCACGGCCAGCATGGGCTGGGCACAGGCCGGGAAGTCGCGCTTGATCGTGTCCAGCAGGGCTTGCGCCTTGGGGCTGGCGGCGCGTTCGGGCACGGCGGGAACGGGGCGCGCCAGATCGATGGGGGCCGGTTGCGCGGGCGCCTGGTCGGCGGATTCGTAGCCCAGCGCAAAGGCGCGCAAGCTGGCTTCCACTCCCAGTCCGGCACGGCGCACCGTGGCTTCGAAATCGTCGCGCGAAAAGGGCAGGGCGCCGCTGCCGGCGACCGCGCCGAACAGGCTGGCGCTGATGACGCTTCCCGCGCGGTCGGCCAGGTCCTGCAGGTCGAAGCAGAGGAAGCGCTTGGCCGCGGCGCGGCCGGCTTCCAGCACCTTGTTCGGATCGGCGATGCCGTTGCCGGGCGCGGATTTTTCGCTGACCGCGTAGCTGCGGTGGGAAGAAGTCAGTAGCACCGTGCGTTCCGGCGTGACCAGGCCGCGCTGGATGGCGCGGCCGCCTTCCATCAGTTCGGCGGCGACCACCAGGTCGACGTCGCCCGGGGTCGGCATCAGCGCCAGGGCGGGTTGCCGTCCGGCGCGTTGCACCTCCGATTCGGGCAGCAGCTCCAGGTAATAGATGGTGGCGCCGGTACGCTGGGCCACGCCCGGCACCGAAGTGGTCTGGGCCCACCAGCCGGCGTGCTCGGCCATGTCGACGATCCAGTCGGCCAGTACGCCGCCGCCCTGGCCGCCCATGGCCAGGATGGCGATCTTGATCGGGTTGGCTTGTTGCATAGCGGCCGGGTTCATGGAACGGTTGTCCTCAGAGGGCGTAGTGGGCCAGGCGCGCGGCGCGGCGGCGTTGCAGGAAGCCGATGACGGCGGTGCGCATGCGCGCCAGGAAGCGGTCGCGGCCGGTCGGGTTGTGGACGATGTCGGCGCGGTAGAAGGATGGGCAGAGCACGGCCGCGTGCGCGACCTCGCCGCAATTGCCGCAACCTACGCAGCTGCTTTCGACGTGAGCCACCGGGTCTTCCTTCAAGGGGTCGCCGCTGTCCTTGACCGTCAGCGAGGGGCAGCCCGACAGGCGGATGCAGGCGTGGTCGCCGGTGCAGACGTCCGGGTCCACGCCGAAGCGTTCCTTCACCACGCGCTTGCCTTCCTTGACTGCCTTGTTGAACAGCGGCTTGATGCGGCGCTGCTTGTTCAGCATGCATTCCGACTGCGCGATGATGACCTTGGGGCCCTTGATGTCGGTGGTCAGCGCTTCCTCGATGGTGGCGCGCACCTTGGCCACGTCATAGGTGCGGTCCAGCGTGCGCACCCATTTCACGCCCACGCCGCGCACGGCCTGGTCGATGGGGTTGTTGGTGGAGCGGTCCGGATTTTCGGCGCGCGAGGACAGGATGTCCTGGCCGCCCGTGGCCGAGGCGTAGAAATTGTCGACGATGACGATGACGCCGTCGTACTTGTTGAACACCGCGTTGCCGATGCCCGAGGACAGCCCGTTATGCCAGAAGCCGCCGTCGCCCATGATGGAGATGGGACGCTTGGCGGCGGGCACGTTGAAGGCCGCCGCGCTGGAGGCGCCCAGGCCGTAGCCCATGGTGGTGGCGCCCAGGTTGAACGGCGGCAGGATGGAGAACAGGTGGCAACCGATGTCGCAGGAGATGTGGTGCTGGCCCAGCGTCTCCTGCGCCAGGGTCAGGGCCGAGAAGATCGGCCGTTCCGGACAGCCCGTACAGAAGCCGGCGGGGCGCGGCGGCACCACGGCGGCCAGGCCCTCGACGTGCTTGTGGAAGGTGATGGGCTGTTCGGCCGGGCGGGCGGGCTTGGGCCGTGCCACCTCGGTGATCTGGAGCTGGCTGGCGGCGGCTTCGGCGTCGGCCGCGGCGGCGGGATGCGTCTGCAGCGATTCCGGACGCTGACGCTTGAGGAATTCGCGCAGGCCGTCGCGCATGACCTGGGTGGTGTATTCGCCCGCCATCGGCAGCACGTCCTTGCCGGACAGCTGGGTGTCGATGCCGGCGCGGCGCAGCACGGCGTGCAGGTTCTGTTCGATGTAGTCGGGCTGGCCTTCTTCCAGCAGCAGCACGGCGCGCTTGCCGCGGCAGAAGGCTATGACCTCGTCCTCGATGACGGGGTAGGTCACGTTCATGACATAGAGCGGAATGCGGCTGTTGCCGAAGTTGTCGGCCAGGCCCAGCAGCTGCAATGCGCGGATCACGCCGTTGTAGAGCCCGCCTTGCAAGATCAGTCCGATATCGTCCTGGTCGCCGTCGAAGTGCTCGTTGAGCTTGTGTTCCTTGATGTAGCGGATGGCGGCGGGCCAGCGCTCCTTGATCTTTTCCTGCTCGTGCAGGAAGGAGGCGGGCGGCAGCACGATGCGGCTGGTGTCGCGCGCCGGGCTTTCCAGCGCCTGCGCCAGCGAGAAGGCGGGACGCTTGTTTTCCTTGGCGATGAAGCGGCCGTGCACGTGGCAGCCGCGGATGCGCAACTGCAGCATCACGGGCGTCTTGCTGGCCTCGGACAGCTCGAAGCCGTCTTCCACGGCCTTGACCATGCTTTCGAGGTTGGGGCGCGGGTCCAGCAGCCAGATCTGCGACTTCATGGCGAACGCGTGCGAGCGTTCCTGCATGATGGACGAGCCTTCGCCGTAGTCCTCGCCCACGATCACGAGCGAGCCTCCCGTGACGCCGCCGGAAGCCAGGTTGGCCAGCGCGTCGGACGCGACGTTGGTGCCCACCGTGGATTTCCAGGTGACGGCGCCGCGGATGGGGTACATGACCGACGCGGCCAGGGTGGCCGCCGCCGTGGCTTCGGAGGCGCTGGCTTCGAAGTGCACGCCCAGTTCCTGGAGGATGTCGTTGGCGTCGGCCAGCACGTCCATCAAGTGCGAGATCGGCGAACCCTGGTAGCCGGCCACGTAGCCCACGCCGGATTGCAGCAAGGCCTTGGTGACCGCAAGAATGCCTTCTCCGCGGAACTCTTCGCCCGCGCCGATGCGCAATTGCTGGACTTCTTTTTTGAAAGACCTTTCAGCCATCTGGCACTCCTTCGCGGCCCGGCCTGCGGGTCCTCAATGGTTGCTGCTGCGCAGCATCGTCACGTCAGGAAATTCTCGTCTTAAAAATACTTTAGGAGTCAACGTTTTAGCTGTCAACAAAAAAGATGAAATTTCATGGAAAACAAAAAATATCACGCTAAAACAATGACGTATATACTCGTTGTTCTCTAGTTCGCAGCGCGATTCAGGCGCTGCGATGGTGCAAAAACGGGTTGCGATTCCGGGTATACCCTGTGCTGCGCAACAGCATTGCGGCACATCATGGCGCGTGGTTGCGCCAGCGTGGTGCAATGCGCATTTCGTCGGGCCGGCGCAGGCCCTGGATTCCGGTGCGTGGGAGCAAAGCAACATGCGGTTGGACAAGCAGCGGGACACGGACGCGGCGGCGCACAAGGCCCGCTTCGTCGATGGTTATCTGGCCTATCTGCTGGCGCAGGCCAGCCAGCGCATTTCTGCGGAATTCCATCTGCAGGTGAATGCGGCCGGCCTGTCGGTGACCGAATGGCGGGTACTGGCCAGCCTGCAGGGCAGCCCGGGCGAAACCATAGGCATGCTGGCGGTGCTGGCCATCACCAAGCAGCCGACCTTGAGCAAGGTGGTGCAGCGCATGGAGGCCGAAGGCCTGGTGGCGCGCACCGGCGTGCGCGCCGACCGGCGCCAGACCCGGGTCTGCATCACCGCCAAGGGCAGCAACCTGATCGCCGCGCTGTGCGATCAGGCCTTGCAGCACCAGAAGGCCGTGCTCGCGCCTTTCGGCGAGGAAAAGGCCGCGATGCTGATCGACATGCTCGAGGTACTGATGACGGAGCACGTGCCGCTGGAACTGTCGGTGCCGGACGACGAATAGCTGGGCGGACGCCCTCCGGACATACCCAACGCTGTTTGCTTCGATTATTTTGTTACAAGCTTATGTGTCCCCAATAGGTTTTCCCTCTGTGAAAACCCCCTACGGTACGCATAAACCCTCAATTGACGGAGGTCTTGCGGCTAGGCAATATCGCGCCGGTATTCAGACTACAGTCAGGAGTTGAACCTATGCGCCGCACTTTGATTGCTATCGCGATCGCCGCCGCCGTCGCCTTGCCCACGATCGGGCAGGCCAAGACCTTCCGCTGGGCCGCCCAGGGCGACATCCTCACCTTCGATCCGCACTCGCAGAACGAAGGCATGACGATCGCCGCCAACAGCTATGTCTACGAACCGCTGGTGGACTACGACAAGTCCTTCAAGATCAACCCGCGTCTGGCCACGGAATGGGAGCAGGTGTCGCCCACGCTGTACCGCTTCAAGCTGCGCCCCGGCGTGAAGTTCCATGACGGCGCCGCCTTTACCGCCGACGACGTGGTGTTCTCGATCCACCGCGCCATGGCGCCCACCTCGAACTACAAGGCCTACACCACCGGCATCAAGGAAGCGCGCAAGGTCGACGACCTGACGGTCGAGATCGAAACCTCGGCGCCCAATCCCGTGCTGCTGCGCCAGCTGACCAACGTGTTCATCATGAACAAGGCCTGGTCGGAAAAGAACAACGCCGCCAAGCCGCAGGACTTCGTCAACAAGGAAGAGACCTACGCCGCGCGCAACACCAACGGCACCGGCCCCTACAAGCTGAAGTCGCGCGAAGTGGACGTGCGCACGGTGTTCGAGGAAAACAAGGACTGGTGGAACAAGGCTGGCAAGGTCGGCAACGTGACCGAGGTCGTGTTCACGCCGATCAAGCAGAATGCCACGCGCACCGCGGCGCTGCTGTCGGGCGAAATCGACTTCGTGCTGGATCCGGCGGCCCAGGACCTGGAGCGCCTGCGCCAGTCGGCCAAGGTCGTGGAAGGCAACGAGTACCGTACCATCTATCTGGGCCTGGACCAGAAGCGTCCGGAACTCCAGTACTCCAACATCAAGGGCAAGAACCCGTTCCAGGACATCCGCGTGCGCGAGGCGCTGTACCGCGCCATCGACGTGGACGCGATCAAGCGCGCCGTGATGCGCGGCCTGTCCGCACCCACCGGCACGATGATCGCGCCGCAGGTGCACGGCTGGGCCCAGTCGCTGCAGGCCCGCGTGCCCTACGACCCGGAAAAGTCGCGCGCCCTGCTGAAGGAAGCCGGCTATGACGGCACGCTGAACTTCACGCTGGATTGCCCGAACAACCGCTACATCAACGACGAAGCCATCTGCCAGGCGGTCGTCGGCATGTGGGCCAAGGTGGGCGTCAAGGCCACCATGAACGCCATGCCGCGCTCCACCTATTTCCCCAAGGTGCAGTCGTTCGACACCAGCGCCTTCCTGTTCGGCTGGGGCGTTCCCACGTTCGACGCCATGTACACGCTGCAGAACCTGATCCGCACCAAGGGCGAGGGCGCGGACGGCATGTACAACCTGGGCAACTACAGCAACAAGGAACTGGACGTCATCATCGACCGGATCAAGACCGAAACCGATCCGGCCAAGCGCGACGCCGACATCATCACCGTGCTGCAAGGGCACGCCAAGGACTTCGGCCACATCCCGCTGCACGACCAGGTCATTCCCTGGGCCATGCGCAAGAACGTCACGGTCGTCCACCGTGCCGACAATCGCCTCGTTGCCGATTGGGTCAAGGTTGACTGATCCAGGCTAATCAAACGGCGCAGCCCGCCGGCCTGTTCATGCTGAACAGGCCGGCGGGCTTTCGCTGTTACGCCTTTTCCGCCTATGTTTGCTTTCATACTGCGTCGCCTGTTGCAGGCCGTAGCGGTGATGCTCACCGTCGCGCTACTGGCCTTTGTGCTTTTTCAATACGTCGGCGACCCTGTCACCATCATGCTGGGACAGGACGCCACCGATGCCGAGCGCATCGAACTGCGTGAGCGCCTGGGGCTGAACGAGCCCGCCATCGTCCAATTCGGCCATTTCGTGGCCAACGCCCTGCAGGGCAATTTCGGCATCTCCCTGCGCCAGAGCGAACCCGTTTCCACCCTGCTGAAATCCCGCCTGCCAGCCACGCTGGAGCTGTCCATGGTGGCTGCCTTGCTGGCGCTGCTGGTGGGCGTGCCGCTGGGCGTGTACACCGCGCTCAAGCGCAACAGCCTGGTGTCGCAGCTGTTGCTGGCCGGCTCCTTGCTGGGGGTGTCGCTGCCCACCTTCCTGATCGGCATCCTGTTGATCCTGGTGTTCTCCGTGCAACTGGGCTGGCTGCCCAGCTACGGGCGGGGCGACACCGTCAGCGTGGGCTGGTGGTCATCGGGACTATTCACCGCCACGGGCTGGAAGCACCTGATCCTGCCGTCCATCACCTTGTCGCTGTTCCAGATGACCCTGGTGCTGCGGCTGGTGCGTTCGGAAATGCTGGAGGTGCTGCGTTCGGACTACATCAAGTTCGCTCGTGCCCGCGGCCTGAAGCGCCGCGCCATCCACTTCGGCCATGCGCTGAAGAACACGATGGTGCCGGTCATCACCATCACCGGCCTGCAGCTGGGCGGCATCATCGCCTTCGCCATCGTCACGGAAACCGTGTTCCAGTGGCCGGGCATGGGGTTGCTGTTCATCCAGGCGGTGCAATTCGCCGACGTGCCGGTCATGGCGGCCTACCTGTGCCTGATCGCGCTGGTATTCGTGGTGATCAACCTGATCGTTGATCTTTTGTATTTTGTCGTGGACCCGCGCCTGCGTTCCGGGCTGACCCGCGGCGGGGGGGCTCACTGATGCGCGCCGTACTCAAACGCTGCTGGGACAGCGACATCGCCTGGGCCTGGCGCCGGGCGCCCGTGGCCATCATCGCCACCGTGATGCTGGCGCTGCTGCTGATCGGCTCCTTCGGGGCCGGCTGGGTGGCGCCGCACAACCCGTTCGACCTGACCAAGGTGGAACTGCTGGACGCGCTGCTGCCGCCGGCCTGGGAGGCCAACGGCCTGCCGACCTATCTGCTGGGCACCGACAGCCAAGGCCGCGACCTGTACTCGGCCATCCTGTACGGCACCCGCGTGTCGCTCTTGATCGGCTTGGCGTCGGTGCTGCTGTCCATGCTGATCGGCATCGTGCTGGGGCTGATCTCGGGTTACGCGGGCGGGCGCATCGACGCCTTCATCATGCGTATCGCCGATGTGCAGCTGTCGTTTCCTGCGATCCTGATCGCGCTGCTGATCGACGGCGTGGCGCGGGCGGCTGTGCCGCGCGAGCTGCACGAGCTGATCGCGTTCCCGGTGCTGATCGGCGCGATCGCGTTGGCGGGCTGGCCGCAGTACGCGCGCACGGTGCGCGGCTCTACCCTGGTGGAGAAGAACCGCGAGTACGTGCAGGCGGCGCGCGTGATCGGCGTGGCCTCGCCCGTCATCATGTTCCGCCACGTGCTGCCCAATGTGCTGGGACCGGTGCTGGTGCTGGCCACGGTGCATCTGGCCACGGCCATCATCACCGAAGCCACGCTGTCGTTCCTGGGCGTGGGGGTGCCGCCGACGGCGCCGTCGCTAGGCACGCTGATCCGCATCGGCAACGACTTCCTGTTTTCAGGGGAATGGTGGATCACCATCTTCCCGGGCGCGGCGTTGGTGCTGCTGGTGCTGTCGGTCAACCTGCTGGGCGACTGGCTGCGCGATGCGCTCAACCCGCGTCTGAATTGAGGTTTACATGAGCGCACTTCTAGAAGTCCGCAATCTGCGCGTGGAATTTCCCACGCGCCGCGGCACGCTACGCGCCCTGGACGACGTGTCGTTTTCCATCCAGGCTGGCGAAGTCCTGGGCGTCGTGGGCGAGTCCGGCGCCGGCAAATCCTTGACCGGCGCATCCATCATCGGTCTGCTGGAGCCTCCCGGGCGCATCGCCGCGGGCGAGATCCTGCTGGCGGGCCGCCGTATCGACAACCTGCCCGACGAACAGATGCGCCGCGTGCGCGGCCGCGAAATCGGCGCGGTGTTCCAGGACCCGCTGACCTCGCTGAACCCGCTGTACACGGTAGGCCGGCAATTGGCGGAAACCATCGTGACCCACCTGGACCTGAACTGGTCCCAGGCGCGCAACCGCGCGGTGGAATTGCTGGCATCGACCGGCATCCCGGCCGCGCGCGAGCGCATCGACCACTACCCGCACCAGTTTTCCGGCGGCATGCGGCAGCGCGTGGTGATCGCGCTGGCGCTTGCGGCCGAACCCAAGCTGGTGGTGGCGGACGAACCCACGACCGCGCTGGACGTGTCGATCCAGGCGCAGATCATCGAGCTGCTCAAGCGCCTGTGCCGCGAAAACGGCACGGCGGTGATGCTGATCACGCACGACATGGGTGTGATTGCCGAAACCGCCGACCGCGTGGCGGTGATGTACGCGGGCCGCGTGGCCGAGATCGGCCCGGTGGCGGACGTGATTCACAAGCCGCGCCATCCCTACACGACAGGACTGATGGGATCGATCCCGTCGCTGGAAGGGCATGCTGAAAGACTGGTGCAGATCGACGGCAGCATGCCGCGCCTGAACGCCATTCCGCCGGGCTGCGCCTTCAATCCGCGCTGCGGCCAGCGTCTGCCGCGTTGCGTCGTGGAACGTCCGGAGCTGATGGCGGCCGGCACCTCGCGCGCGGCCTGTTGGCTGCACGACAACAACGATAAGGTGGCCGCATGACGACGCCCTTGGTAGAAGTAAAGGACGCCGCGCGCTGGTTCGATGTGTCGCCGCCGTGGCTGGAGCGCAAGCTCGCGGGCAAGCCGCGCGTGATGCTGCGCGCCGTGGACGGGGTCTCGTTCGAGATCGCGCGCGGCGAAACGCTGGCGCTGGTGGGCGAATCGGGCTGCGGCAAGTCGACCGTGGCGCGCATGCTGGTGGGCCTGTACGGCCTGACTCGCGGCGACATCCGTTTTGACGGACAGCCCTTGTCGCGCATGTCGGAGCCGGGCGGCCGCGCCCTGCGCAAGCGCCTGCAAATGATTTTCCAGGATCCCTATGCCAGCCTGAATCCGCGCTGGCGCGTGGGCCGCATCATCGCCGAGCCCATGCTGACCCACACCGCCATGACGGCCGAGGAGCGCAGCGCGCGCGTGGGCGAACTGCTCAAGCAGGTAGGCCTGGATCCGGCCGACCAGGGCCGCTATCCGCACCAGTTTTCAGGCGGCCAGCGCCAGCGCATTTCGATTGCGCGGGCGCTGGCGGTGAATCCCGAGTTCCTGGTGTGCGACGAGCCGACCTCGGCGCTGGACGTGTCGGTGCAGGCGCAGGTGCTGAACCTGATGAAGGACCTGCAGCGCAACCTGGGGCTGACCTATCTGTTCATTTCCCACAACCTGGCGGTGGTACACCACGTGGCCGACCGGGTAGGGGTGATGTACCTGGGCCGCATGGTGGAAGTGGCGCCGCGCGACGAGTTGTTCGCGCGGCCGCGCCATCCGTACACGCGCATGCTGCTGGAAGCCATTCCCGACATCAACGGCGCGGGCAAGCCGCGCACCGCGGTGGCGGGCGAAGTGCCCAATCCCTTGAACCCGCCTTCGGGCTGCACCTTCCATCCGCGCTGCCCGCATGCGAATGAGCGCTGCAAGGCCGAGGCGCCAGCGGCGATGGCGGCGGGCGTGTCGGTGGTGGCCTGCCACGCCGTGCAGGAAGGACGGATCTCCGTCTGATCCGTGGACGGCGCGGTTGCCTGGCGCCAGGCCAGCCGCAACGCGCCGTCCGGCGCCGCTTCAGTGGCGGTGGTTGTGGTCGTGAGGGTGATCGTGATCGTGGCCGTCCGCCTCGTCCTCATCGTCCTCGTCTTCCTCGTCCTCGTCATCCTCCGCGTCCGGATCCTCCGGCACGGGCTCTTCCGTCAGGGCGAACGGCAGCACATCTTCCAGATTGTCGGACCAGGCGGACTCTTCGCCGTCGTGGTCCAGCTTGATGAAGCGCTCGCCTTCGTTCAGCGATATCTCGACGGCCCAGAGGTAGAGGCAATCGTAAGTGTCGTCGTCGGACTGGGGCAGGCCGCCGCGATTGCCCAGCAGGCGGGCGCCCGGGCCGCCCAGTTGGACGTGGGTCTGGTCTTCGTCGGGCTTGGCGTTTTCATCCATGGGCACGCCAAAGGTCACCCATTCGGTGCCGTCATCGCCCAGTACCACTTCGGCCAGCACGGGCTTGCCCAGATAGGCGCTCAAGGCGTCGGCGGTCTTGGCCAGCATGTCCAGTTCGGCGGTACTGAAATGGGTCAAGGAGGCGGGGGGAGTGGCGGAGGCAGACATGAAGAGGGTTCCTGGGCGCGATGAAGCCGCGACGGCACGGCAAGATACGGGCCCGCTACAGGCCCTGGCTACAGCCGTATTGTCTCGCGATCGGCCGCGCCTTGCATCAGGCGCTTGGATGACGCGGTTTCCCGGGGTCATGGCGCCGGCGCGCCGCCCTGGCTGCGCCTGCGCGCGTTGTCGGGCGATTCACCCGTAAGCCGCTGGAACATGGCGATGAAGGCCGAGGGCGTGCTGTAGCCCAGCTCGCGCGCGACGGCCTGTACCGGCCGGCCCGCGTCCAGCATGCCCAGGGCGCTGACCACGCGCAGCCGCAGGCGCCATTCATTGAACGACATGCCCAGGTGCTGCTGGCAGTGGCGCAGCAGCGTACGTTCAGTGATGTTCGCGGTGGCGGCCCAGTGCGCGGCGCCGCGCTTGTCGCCCGGGCTGTGCTGCAGCGCCGACAGGATGGGCGCGAGCAGCGGATCGGAGGTGGCGGGCAGGTAGCTGGCGTAGGCCCGCGCCTGGCGGGCCTGGTCGATGACGATCTGCGCCATGCGCCGGTCTTCCGGCGTATCCGGATAGCTGATGCCGCGCCGCTCGAAGTCGCCCAGGATGGCGCGCATGACCGGGCTGATCTCCAGCGTGCACGGTTCCTTCGGCAGGCCGGCACAGGCCGCGGCGGGGATGTCGATACAGGCGTAGTGCACCTCGCCCTCGTTCTGGCAGCAATGCTCGACATGCGGCGGTATCCAGATGGCGTACTGCGGCGGCGACAGATAGGTGATGTCGCCGATGCCGATTTCCATGATGCCGGAGATGGCGAGGTTCAGTTCCGCCCAGGGCGAGCTGTGGCGCTTCATGCGCGAGTTCGGCGTGAAATGCAGGATGCGGCAGGCCAGCGGATAGGGCAGGTGGCTGGCCAGGGCGGGCGCGGAATCGGCGGCTGACATGTCGGAACTTCGTCTGATTTTGTCTGTTTTTCATTATATACATCGAGTCGGACAGAACCTACACTGCTCTCCTCTTCTCCTTGCCTGTGCATTGCCCTTATGACGCGCGTCTCCACCCCGCATATTCCTGCCCGTTATCTGCTGTACCCGCTGCTGGCAGCCCTGATCTGGTCGGTCAACATGATCGTCACCAAGATGGCGGCCAGCGCCATCGCGCCGGCCGCCATCGGCTTCTACCGCTGGGCCCTGGCCGGCGTGGCGCTGACGCCCTTCGTGCTGCCGGGCGTCTGGGCGCAGCGCCGCCAGATTCTGGCGAACTTGCCCAAGCTGGCGGTGCTGGGCGGGTTGGGCATGGCGCTGTACCAGGGCCTGGCCTATGTGGCGGCGGCCAGCACCACGGCCACCAATATGGGCATCATCACCGCGATGATTCCGCTGATGACCATTGCGGTGGTGGCGCTGCTGCTGCGCGAACTGCCCTCGGTCATGGCCATGCTGGGCGGCCTGCTGTCGCTGGCGGGCCTGGCCCTGCTGATCGGCGAGGGCGATCCCGCGCGCCTGCTGGAAGTGGGCGCCAACCGTGGCGACCTGCTGATGGGCATAGGCGCGCTGGCCTACGCGCTGTACGGGGTGCTGCTGCGCCGCTGGGCCTTGCCGGTGGGGCCGTGGCAGTCGCTGTATGTGCAGGTGGCGTTCGGCGTGCTGTTCCAGCTGCCGGCCTTCCTGATGGCGCCGCCTTCGCCGCTCAATGGCGACAACCTGCCGCTGGTGCTGTATGCGGCGGTGTTTCCGTCGCTGTTCGCGCCCTTCCTGTGGATGCAGGGCGTGAAGCACCTGGGACCCAACCGCGCCAGCATCTTCCTGAATGTCATGCCGGTGGCCACGGTGGCGATCGCGGCCGTGTTCCTGGACGAAAAGCCGCATCTGTTCCACATCGTTGGCGGGGCGATGGCGCTGGCCGGGGTGATGCTGGCGCAGACGGGTACAGGGGCCAGGGCGGCGCGCCCCAAGGCCGCTTGAAGGCCGGGACAGGCGACGCAGGCCGGGTATCCGGCCACGGACACACGCGGGTCAGGGTTCCGGCCTACAATCAACGGTTCATCAGCTATATCACTCCTACGAGCCCATGGCCCAATACGTCTACACCATGAACCGCGTCGGCAAGATCGTGCCGCCCAAGCGGCAGATCCTGCGCGATATCTCGCTTTCGTTTTTTCCTGGCGCCAAGATCGGCGTGCTGGGCCTGAACGGCTCGGGCAAGTCGACGCTGCTGAAGATCATGGCCGGCGTCGATAAGGAAATCGAGGGCGAAGCCATCCCCATGCCGGGCCTGAATATCGGCTACCTGCCGCAGGAACCGCAGCTCAACCCCGAGCACACGGTGCGCCAGTCGGTGGAAGAGGGCCTGGGCGCCGTCGTCACCGCCAAGAAGCGCCTGGACGAGGTCTATGCCGCCTACGCCGAGCCGGACGCCGATTTCGACGCGCTGGCCGCTGAGCAGGCCGAGCTCGAAGCCATCATCGCCGCCGCAGCCTCCAGCGGCGCGGACGATATCGAACACCAGATGGAAATCGCGGCCGACGCGCTGCGCCTGCCGCCCTGGGACGCCATCGTCGGCAAGCTGTCCGGCGGCGAAAAGCGCCGCGTGGCGCTGTGCCGCCTGCTGCTGTCCAAGCCCGACATGCTGCTGCTGGACGAACCCACCAACCACCTGGACGCCGAAAGCGTGGAATGGCTGGAGCAGTTCCTGCACAAGTTCCCGGGGACCGTGGTGGGCGTGACCCACGACCGCTACTTCCTGGACAACGCGGCCGAATGGATCCTGGAACTGGACCGCGGCTACGGTATTCCCTGGAAGGGCAACTACAGCTCGTGGCTGGAGCAGAAGGAAGACCGCCTGAAGCAGGAAGAGTCGTCCGAATCCGCCCGCCAGAAGACCATCAAGAAGGAACTGGAGTGGGTGCGCCAGAACCCGAAGGGCCGCCAGGCCAAGGCCAAGGCGCGCCTGGCCCGCTTCGAGGAACTGTCGTCCTACGAATACCAGAAGCGCAACGAAACCCAGGAAATCTTCATTCCGGTGGGCGAGCGCCTGGGCAACGAGGTCATCGAATTCAATAACGTCAGCAAGGCCTACGGCGACCGCCTGCTGATCGACAACCTCAGCTTCAAGGTGCCGCCTGGCGCCATCGTCGGCATCATCGGTGCCAACGGCGCCGGTAAGTCGACGCTGTTCCGCATGATCGCGGGCCGCGAGCAGCCCGATTCGGGCGAGGTCAACATCGGCCAGACCGTCAAGCTGGCCTACGTCGACCAGTCGCGCGATGCGCTGGAAGACAAGAAGACCGTGTTCGACGCGGTGGCCGACGGCGCCGACCTGCTCACCGTGGGCAAGTTCGAAATGTCGTCGCGCGCCTATCTGGGCCGCTTCAACTTCAAGGGCGGCGACCAGAACAAGGTCGTGGGCCAGTTGTCCGGCGGTGAACGCGGCCGCCTGCACATGGCCAAGACGCTGATCGCCGGCGGCAACGTGCTGCTGCTGGACGAACCGTCCAACGACCTCGACGTCGAAACGCTGCGCGCGCTGGAAGACGCGCTGCTGGAGTTCCCCGGCAGCGTCATGGTCATCAGCCACGATCGCTGGTTCCTGGACCGCATCGCCACGCACATCCTGGCCTTCGAAGGCGACTCGCAAGTCGTGTTCTTCGACGGCAACTACCAGGAATACGAGGCCGACAAGAAGCGCCGCCTGGGCGAAGAGGGCGCCAAGCCCAAGCGCCTGCGCTACAAGGCCCTGAAGTAATCAGCGCCTGACAAGAATCCCGGCTCCGCCGGGATTTTTTTTGCCGGCGTTATGCTAGAGACTTCTTCCAGGAGTTCCGCGCCATGCTGCTGTCCGCTACCGATTCCACCCTGCTGATCGTCGACATGCAGGGCCGCCTGATGCCCGTCATCCACGAAGGCGAAGCCGTGCTCCAAGCCGCGCACAAACTTGCGCAGGCCGCACGCCTGCTGGATGTGCCGGTGGTCGCCACCGAGCATCACGCCAAGATGCTGGGCGCGACCGTGGAGCCGCTGCGCGAGCAGATCCAGACCACTTTCCAGAAGATGCACTTCTCGTCGGCGCTGGAGCCGGGCTTCGAGGCCTGGCTGCCGGCCGCGCGCAAGACCATCCTGGTGGCGGGCTGCGAGGCGCATATCTGCGTGCTGCAGACCGTGATCGGTTTGATCGACCTGGGCTATCACGCGGTGCTGGTGTCGGATGCGGCCGGCTCGCGCAAGCCCGCCGATCATCACGCGGCGCTGCGCCGCGCGCGTGCGCATGGCGCTGAAATCGTCACGTCCGAGATGGCGATATTCGAGTGGATGCGTACTTGCGAACACCCGCGCTTTCGCGAGGTGTTACGTCTGGTCAAATAGCGGCAGCGTGCTGCAACAATGTCCCTGGGGCGCGCAAAGATTAACTCGCCCTTTGACACAATTCATGGGCAAACTTCACAGCCAGGGCAAGAATATTTTGCGATCCTGAAGGTTCCAGACCCTTATGGGCGCCGCGCGCTCGCATTCAGTTTCATTCGCGGCGCCCGGGTACGAGAATAGGAACCACAAATATGAAAATCGCATCCCTCTCCAAAATCTGTGTTGCGTTGGCAATGACCGCCGCGATGGCTGGCTGCTCTTCCTGGGACGGCATGAGCCATCGCCAGAAGAGCACAGTCGGCGGCGCCGCCCTGGGCGGCGTGGCAGGCGCCGTGATCACCAACGGCGGCATCCTCGGAACGGTGGGCGGAGCGGCGATCGGCGGCGTCATCGGCGACCAGGTCGGCAAACGTTAAGGCTTGCGCTGCTCCAGAAACCAAATGCCCGGCATCGCCGGGCATTTTTTTGACCATGGTGCACGCCAGTGATGGCGCACAGCCGCATCAGGTCTCGTTCTGCGGCATTTCGATCTTTACCTCCAGGACCTCCAGCGTGTCCTGGCGTTCCAGGTGCACCTTGATGTCCTCGGGGTTGATCTTCACGTACTTCGAAATGACGGCGATAAGCTCCTGCTGCAGCTGCGGCAGGTAATCGGGCGAGTCGCCACGGCCCCGCTCGTGGGCCAGGATGATCTGCAACCGTTCCTTGGCGACGGATGCGGAGGTCTTCTTTTGACCAAGCAGAAACGACAGGAAGGACATTGCTTACTTGCCTCCGAACAGGCGTTTCAGGAAACCGGGCTTTTCGTAGTCGGTAAAGCGCAGGGCCTTGTCTTCGCCAAGGTAGCGGGCCACGACGTCTTTGTACGCTTCGGAGACGTCGGTGTCTCGCAGGTGGATGGCCGGCAGGCCTTGGTTCGATGCCTGCAGCACCGCTTCCGATTCGGGGATCACGCCGATCAGCTTGATGCGCAGGATGTCCTCGATGTCGCCCAGCGACAGCATTTCGCCGTCGACCACGCGCTTGGGGCTGTAGCGCGTGAGCAGCAGGTATTCCTTGACCGGCTCGTCGCCTTCCACGGCGCGCTTGGACTTGGCGGCCAGAATGCCCAGGATGCGGTCGGAGTCGCGCACCGACGAGACTTCCGGGTTGGTCACGACCAGTGCGTCGTCGGCGAAGTAGGCGGCCATCAGCGCGCCCGTTTCGATGCCGGCGGGCGAGTCGCAGACGATGTAGTCAAAGCCCATGCCCTTGAGGTCGTTGATGACCTTTTCCACGCCTTCCTGCGTCAGCGCGTCTTTGTCGCGCGTTTGCGAGGCGGGCAGGATGAACAGGTTTTCGAGCTGCTTGTCCTTGATGAGAGCCTGGTTGAGCGTGGCTTCGCCCTGGATCACATTGACGAAGTCGTACACGACGCGCCGTTCGCAGCCCATGATCAGGTCGAGGTTGCGCAAGCCGACATCGAAGTCGATGACAGCGGTCTTGTGGCCCCGCATCGCGAGTCCTGCAGAAAAACTGGCGCTGGTCGTGGTTTTGCCCACGCCGCCTTTGCCGGAAGTCACCACAACAATGCGTGTCATGACGATCAAACCCTTATGTTCGAATAAATCGCGTTATCGTAAAGCAAAAAGCCCTTGTAAGGCTTCTTACAGGATGTGTGGAAATTTGCGCGGGTATCCGCGCATCCGACCGGCCGCTGTTGGCGGTTGCCAGCTGGATATCAAGCCTTGAGGGCTTCGATGCGCAGCGTCTCGCCGTCCAGGCGGACCAGCGCGGGCTGGTTATGCAGCGTGCGGTCCAGCTTGTCCTCGACCACGCGGTACACGCCGGCCACGGCCAGCAGTTCAGCGTCCAGGTGGGTCGTGAAGATGCGCGCCGAGGTGTCGCCGCGGGCGCCGGCCATGGCTTTGCCGCGCAACGGGCCGTAGACATGGATGTTGCCGTCGGCAATGACTTCCGCGCCCTGGCTCACCATGCCGATCACCACCAGGTCCGTGTGGCGCGCGTAGACGCGCTGGCCGGAGCGCAGCGGCTTGGTGATGACCAGCGCCGACGACGAGTGCGGCGCGGCGGGCGTGGGGCTGGACGCCGAAGTGGTGTTGCTGGCCGCGCGCGCGGGCAGTGGTTCGCCTGCGCGATTGCCGGCAGGCGCTTCCGGCTCGGCGGCGGCTTCGGTGGAGACTTCAGTGGGCGCGGGCGCGGTTTCGATCGCGGCGGCAGGCACCGAGGGCACCGGGGTGGAGACGTCGTTGGGCGGCGCGGTGTCGATCACGGGCGCGGGCCGGGCCGCGGGCGTGGACAGTTCCACCGGGGTCAGGCCCGCGGCGCGCGCGGCTTCCAGGTTGGCGCCTTCGGCGACCACGCCGATCGGAGGCAGGTTGTGGCCGCGCAATGCCGCCACCAGGGCGGTCCAATCGATTTTTTCCTCGACGCGGCTGGCGTCCACGACCACGGGTTCGTTTTCGAAGAAGCTGCCGGCATCGGCCATGCGCTTGGCCAGGGCGGCGTTCAGGCGTTCAGGGTCGGCGCTGTGCAGGACCACCCGGATGGCGTAAAGGGTGGCGCTTTTGAAGTCCAGGGCTAGGGATTCAGTGTTCATCTTGATTGTGGCTGGCGGTCTTGGGGCCGGGAAACGGCGCGCTCGACCGGCTGCGGGGTTCGGGGGATGATAACCCGCCCAGGGGCGGCATGCGCGGGCGGCGGATCCAAAGAAAAAGGCGCCTTTCGGCGCCTTTTCCCGGCAATGCGGACGCCAGGCGCATCAGCCTTGCGCCCAGGAATCGCGCAGGGTCACGATGCGGTTGAGCACCGGCGCTGCGGCGGTGGATTCCTTCAGGTCGGCGGTGAAGTAGCCCAGCCGCTCGAACTGCCAGGTGGCGCCCGGCGTGGCGACAGTGCCCGGTTCCAGCCAGGCCGTGACGGTCAGCTTGGAGTTCGGGTTCAGGCAGGCCAGGAAGTCCTTGTCGCCGCCGTCGGGGCGGGCGTCGGCGAACAGGCGGTCGTACAGGTGGATCTGGGCGGGCACCGCGTGGGCCGCGCTGACCCAGGTGATGTTGCCCTTGACCTTGACGCTGTCGGCGCCCGGCGTGCCGCTCTTGGTTTCCGGCAGGTATTCGGCCTGGACCTCGATGACTTCGCCGGCTTCGTTCTTGGTGAAGCCGGTGCAGCGCACCACGTAGCCGTACTTCAGGCGCACGGTGTTGCCCGGGAACAGGCGGAAGTACTTCTTGGGCGCTTCTTCGCGGAAGTCGTCGCGCTCGATCCAGAGTTCGCGCGACAGCGGGAATTCACGCACGCCGGCCTCGGGATCGTGCGGGTTGCGCGGCGCGGTGCAGATCTCGGTCTGGCCTTCCGGGTAGTTGGTGATGACCAGCTTGATCGGATCCAGCACGGCCACCGAGCGCGGCGCGATCGGGTCCAGATCGTCGCGCACGGCCTGCTCGAGCAGGCTGTAGTCGATGCGGGAATCCGACTTGGACACGGCGGTGCGGTCGCAGAACAGGCGGATCGAAGCAGGCGTGTAGCCGCGCCGACGCAGGCCGAAGAGGGTCGGCATGCGGGGGTCGTCCCAGCCGTCCACGTGGCCTTCGCGCACCAGTTGCAGCAGCTTGCGCTTGCTGGTGACGACGTAGCTCACGTTCAGGCGCGCGAATTCGTACTGGTGCGGCAGCGGCTGCGCCAGCTTGCCGAGTTCGGCCAGGCGCGCCAGGATCCAGTCGTAGAACGGGCGCTGGTCTTCGAATTCCAGCGTGCAGACGCTGTGTGTGATGCCTTCGAGCGCGTCCTCGACCGGGTGCGCCCAGCTGTACATCGGGTAGATGCACCACTGGTCGCCGGTGCGGTGATGGTGGGCGTGGCGCACGCGGTACATGACCGGGTCGCGCAGGTTGATGTTGGGCGAAGCCATGTTGATCTTCGCGCGCAGCACCAGGCTGCCGTCCGGATGCTTGCCGTCGCGCATTTCGCGCAGCAGCGTCAGCGACTCGGCGGCCGGGCGGTTGCGCCAGGGCGAGTCGGTGCCGGGTTCGGTCAGCGTGCCGCGGTTGGCGCGGATCTCTTCGGGGCTTTGCTCGTCGACGTAGGCGTGGCCGGCTTCGACCAGCGCCTCGGCGAACTCGTACATGTAGCCGAAGTAGTCGCTGGCGAAGTACAGGTTGTCATTGCCGTCGGCCTTCCAGTCGAAGCCCAGCCAGTGCACGGCCTCGATGATGGCGTCGACGTATTCCTGGTCTTCCTTTTCAGGATTGGTGTCGTCGAAGCGCAGGTGGCAGACGCCGCCGAAGTCGCGCGCCAGCCCGAAGTTCACGCAGATGCTCTTGGCGTGGCCCAGGTGCAGGTAGCCGTTGGGCTCCGGCGGAAAGCGCGTGCGGATGCGGGCCGGATCCAGTCCGCCCTGCTCTTGCAAGGCCGCCGGGCCAGGCTTGCCCGCCCAACGCTTGCCTGCGAAGCGCTGGGCTTCGAGGTCGTCTTGAACGATGTTGAGCAGGAAATTTGATGCGGCAGGGGTCGGCGTCGTGGCGGAGGTCATTCTTGAAAGAATAGGAAAAAGCAGCGACAAAGAGTCAATTTTGCCACGTTCCGCAGGAGAGGCCTTTTCGCGGCCGGTGCAACCGGTTTCAAACTGTCCCCACAGTGATGTAACTGGCTCTACACTACGGGCCATCATGGACATATCCACGTTATCCCTGGCCCGCGCGCAGTTCGTGGCCAGCCTGAGCTTCCTGGCGTTCTTCCTGGCCTTCTCCCTGGCGCTCGCCTGGGTGTTGCTGTTCTTCAAGATCAGGGCGCGCTGGTCCGGCCATGGCGGTTGGACGGCCGCATATCGCTTCTGGGTGCGGATCTTCGCGCTGGCCTTCGTGCTGACGCTGGCGGCCAGCGTGCCGGTGCTGATCCAGTTGGGCAGCTTGTGGGCGGGCCTGATGGACAAGATAGGCAATGTGGCCGGTCCCTTGCTGGGCTACGGCATTCTCTCGGTTTTCATCCTCAAGTCCTGTTTCCTGGGCGTCATGCTGTTCGGCCAGCGTCGCGTGTCGGACGGCGCCCATACGCTGGCCGTGCTGATGGTGGCGGTGGGCCAGCTGGTGGCGGTGTTCTGGGTGCTGGCGCTGCAATCCTGGATGCAGACGCCGGACGGCGCGCTGCTGGTCGACGGCCGCTATCAGGTCTACGACTGGATGGCGGTAGTGCTGAATCCGTCCGTGGGCTGGCGCATGGCGGTGGTGGTGGTGGGCGCGGCCCTGGCCGCCTCGTTCCTGATGATGGGCGTGACCGCGCTGCAGGCCTTGCGGCGTCCGTTGGGCGACGGCGAGCGCAATACGTTCAAGACCGCCCTGGTGGTCGCCGTGGTGGCGGCCTTCATGCAGCTGCCGGTCGCGACCGGCGCCGGCCAGATGACCGCCAAGCTCCAGCCGGCCAAGGCGGCGGCTGCCGCTGGCTACTGGGAAAGCGGCGCGGAGCCTCAGCTGGTGCTGTTTGCCTGGCCCGACGCGCGCGCCCATGAGAACGTGGCCGACCTGACCTTGCGCAACATGGGCGGGATGTGGCTGCACCGCAACCAGGACGGCACCTACCGCGGCCTGGACAAGTATTCGGGCATGCTGCCGCCGGTGGCGCTGACCTTCTGGTCGCTGCGCGTGGCGGCCGGACTGGGCCTGTTGATGCTGGTCGTGGCCTGCGTGACCTTCCTGTGGACGTTCCGGCGCGGACTGGATCCGTCCACGCTGCCGCAGTGGTGGCAGCGGGTCCTGTGCGGCATGATGTTTTCCGGCGCCATCGCCGTCGTGGCCGGATGGTGGGTATCCATCCTGGGGCTGCAGCCGTTCGCGGTGAACGGCACCATCACGCAATCCGAGGTGCTGGGCATCGTGGCCTCCAGCACCGTGCTGTATGGCTTGATCGGCTATGGCGTGCTGTACCTGCTGCTGCTCGCGGCCTTTGTCGGCATGCTGTTCCACGCGGCGCGCTACGGCGTCGTGCCTGTGCGCAAACTGGGCGGAGGGTCGCCATGATCGCCATGCTGGCCGCCTCCCAGGGCCTGAACCCCGATGATCCTTCGTTCTGGATGCCGCTGGCCTTCATGGCCCTGCTGTTCGTGGTGATCGCCGCGGGCATGGTGCTGGACGGCTTCGACCTGGGCGTGGGTATTCTGCTGCAGCTGGCGCCGGAGCACGAGCGCGGCCGCATGATGAGCCTGCTCAGCCCATGGCGCGACGCCAACGAATTCTGGCTGCTGCTGGGCATGGGCCTGTTCGCGGCGGCGTTCCCGTTCGCCTGGGGCGCGGTGCTGGGCAAGCTCTACGGGCCGCTCACCTGCATGGTGCTGGGCGTGGTGCTGCGCAGCGTTTCGTTCGAATTCCGCATCCGCGCGCGCAACGACATGAAGCCGCGCTGGATCTTCGGCTTCTGGGCGGGGTCGCTGATCGCCGCCTTCGGCCAGGGCATGCTGCTGGGCCGCATTGCGACCGGCTATCAGTCCGATGCCGGCTATGGCTGGTTCTCCATGTTCGTGGGCCTGTGCGCGGTGGCGGCCTATGTGCTGCTGGGCGCGTCCTGGCTGGTCATGCGGGTGGACGGCGACTTACAGCGCCGCGCCGCCAACTGGGCCCGCCACGCCATCCGCTGGACGGCGGTGGGCATGGTGGCGATCGCGGTCACGCTGGGTCTGGCCAACGCGGGCATCTTCTACAAGTGGAGCAACATCGCCCACCTGAGCCTGGCGGCCACGGTCTGGGTGCTGATGCTGGCGGGCTTCGTGGCGGCCGAAATGGTGCTGGCGCGGCTGCCCGGCAAGGCCGACCGCTTCAGCTGGCTGCCGTTCGTGCTGTGCGTGGCCCTGTTCCTGCTGATGCTCAGCGGCCTGGCCTACAGCCTGTTCCCCTACCTGATCCTGGACGACATGACACTGTGGGACGGGGCGGGCGCGCTGGGCTCGATGCGTCTGGTGCTGGCCGGCGCGGTGGTGGGCGTGCCGGTGGTGCTGGTGTTCAACATCCTGGCCTACCGTTCGGTGTTCGGCAAGGAGCGTGCGCCGGTGCCGCTGCTGCCGCCGCCGGGCTGATCCGGCCGGGATGCCCGGCCGGGGCCGGCTTCACAAGACCGGCTTGGCCACGCGCTGCAGGATTTCTTCGCCGTAGGCTTCCAGCTTGCGGGCGCCCACGCCGCTGATGTGGCTCAGGTCGTCCATTGATTCGGGCTGGGCCAGCGCGATCTCGCGCAGCGTGGCGTCGTGGAAGATGACGTAGGCCGGCACGCCATGGCTCTTGGCCACTTCGCCGCGCCAGGCGCGCAGGGCCTCGAATACGGGTTGCAGTTCGGCCGGCAGGTCGATGGCCGCCGCCTTGGGGCGGCCGCTGCCGGTCTTGCCCGAACGCGGTTTCTTTTCGGATTCCCGGCGCAGCATCAACTGCCGTTCGCCCTTGAGCACGGCGCGGCTGCCTTCGGTCAGGGCCAGGGTGCCGTAGCCTTCGTGGTCCACCGTCAGCAGGCCTTGCGCCAGCAATTGGCGCAGCACGCCGCGCCAGGCGGTGTCGCTCAGGTCCGCGCCCACGCCGAACACGCTCAGCGTTTCGTGGCCGTGCTGCTTGGTGCGGTCGGTGATCTTGCCGCGCAGGATGTCGATGATGTGCCCCGCGCCATAGCGCTGGCCGCGTTCCTTCCACAGGCGGTAGACGGCGGACAGCACCTTTTGCGCCGCGACCGTGCCGTCCCAGGCCTGGGGCGGTTCCAGGCAGACGTCGCAATTGCCGCAGGCCGTGATCTGCTGGCCGAAGTAGGCCAGCAGGCGCACGCGCCGGCATTCCACCGTTTCGCACAGCCCCAGCATGGCGTCCAGCTGCTGGCCCAGGCGCCTGCGGTAGGACTCGTCGCCGGGCGATTCGTCGATCATGCGGCGCTGCTGCACCACGTCTTGCAAGCCATAGGCCAGCCAGGCCGTGGCCGGCAGGCCGTCGCGGCCGGCGCGGCCGGTTTCCTGGTAATAGCCTTCCACGGATTTGGGCAGGTCGATGTGCGCCACGAAGCGCACGTCGGGCTTGTCGATGCCCATGCCGAAGGCAATGGTGGCCACCATGACCACGGCGTCCTCGCGCAGGAAGCGCGACTGGTTGGCGGCGCGCACCTGCGCGCTGAGGCCGGCGTGATAGGGCATCGCGTCGATGCCCTGGTTGCACAGGAACTCCGCGGTTTCTTCCACGCGGGCCCGCGACAGGCAGTACACCACGCCGGATTCGCCTTCATGGTCGGTCTGGATCATGTCCAGCAGCTGCTTGCGCACCTCGTTCTTTTCGATGATGCGGTAGCGGATGTTGGGGCGGTCGAAGCTGGAAACGAAGTGGCGCGCGTCGTCCAGCGACAGGCGCTGGGCGATCTCGCTGCGCGTGTCGGCGGTGGCGGTCGCGGTGAGCGCGATGCGCGGCACGTCGGGCCAGCGCTCGTGCAGCATCGACAGGCCCAGGTATTCGGGACGGAAGTCGTGGCCCCATTGGGACACGCAGTGGGCCTCGTCGATGGCGAACAGCGCGATGCGGCCGCGTTCCAGCAATTGCAGGCAGCGGTCGGTCAGCAGGCGCTCGGGCGCCACGTACAGCAGGTCCAGCTCGCCGGCCAGGAAGGCCTGCTCGACGTCGCGGGCAACCCGCCACTCCTGGGTGGAATTCAGGAAGGCCGCGCGCACGCCCAGTTCGGTCAGGGCGTCGACCTGGTCCTGCATCAGCGCGATCAGCGGCGACACGACAATGCCGGTGCCTTCGCGGACCAGCGAGGGAATCTGGTAACAGAGCGACTTGCCGCCGCCGGTAGGCATGAGGACCAGCGCGTCGCCGCCGTCGATCACCTGTTCGACAATGGCTTGCTGGTCGCCGCGGAAGGATTCGTAACCGAAAACGCGCTGCAACACGCCGAGGGCGCGCGCGTCAGACATGGGGGTAGGCCGGGAGCATCATGGCAGGGATTTTAAGCCGCAATTCCGGCGGCCCCTTTCCAGGGGGAGATTTCCGTCCCTGCCGTGGCCTGCCTACCAGCTCAGCCAGGTGCCGCGCATGAAGGTATCCACCGGCATGCTCAGGTTGGCGCGCCATTCGTAGTTGCCGGAAATGATGTCGCGGTCCGCGCCCACCGCCAGCTTGACCTTGGGCGCCACGAACATGCTGTGCGACAGGCCCACGCGCTGTTCGGCCAGCTCGGAGCCTTCGCGCAGCCCCGAATAGGTGCCGCTGAGCACGCCCCAGCCGGTGATGGGGACGCCGGCCGACAGCGTGTTGCGGGTGTGCGCGGCCGAGGCTCCGCCGCCCGCGTAGCTGGACAGGTCGCCATAGCCCGCGCCGACCTGTTCGTTGGAATAGCCCAGGTTGACGGCGTCGGCCACGGCCACGTTGTAGTCGAAGCGGTAGCGCCAGGCGCTGGCCGCGTCGAACGAGCTTTGCGTGGCCCCGGCGCGGAAGGTGCCGTACTCGCCGGCGGCATAGGTGGTGCCCATGCCGCGCGTCGTGAGCGAGGGCGCGCTCTGCACCTGGCCCTCCACGGTCAGCGCAGGCGTGAGCCCGTAGCGCACGCTGCCGCTGCCTACCGTGTCGCCGTAGTCCACCGCGCCGGAATTGGCTGCCGGGTCCATGCGGTTGAGCCGGCCCAGCGATGAGGAATAGCCGAAGCTGCCTTCCGGCGCCGTGGCGCCGGACCCGGCCCAGTTCGATATCTGCAACCCGCCCACCGGCGCGCTGCTGCCCCAGGCGGGCGCTCTGGCGTCGATGTTGCCGACGGCAACGGACGGACCCGAGGTGTTGCGGTAGACCCAGTTGCGGCTGCCGCCGTAGCGCAGGCCGTCCTGGCTGCTGGCGGAGGCGAACCACGGGCGGGAGGCGCGCGACACGCCGGAAATCATGACCACGGGCACGCGCGGCAGATCTCCGTCCTGGAGGACGAAGGAGTAGTCCGGTGCGGGTTCTTCGGGCGTGGCGAGCACGCCGCAGTCCAGGGGGACCGGGGCGGGCTGGGCGTCGCCGGATAGCCCCAGTCCGGTGCCGGGGATCAAGTCCGCGTCGGCCGCTCCGTGCACGCTGGTGTCCAGCGCCGGTTCCATGGTCTGCATGTCGCAAGGGGACGGGTCGAGCGGCACCGCGCGCGACTCCAGGGACGCCGCGGGGCGCACGGGGATGGGTTGAACCGTGGATAGCACCCCGATGCCGCGCGCCGAGGGCGGGGCCGGCATATACGGGGACGCAGCCAGCGGATCGCCCAGGGCCGGGGCGATCGGGCAGGCCATGGCGGCCGCGAGCGCGGCGCGCGACAGCCGGTTTCGCCAGATGAATGCAGGGGCGATCATAGATACAGTGTAGAGAGGGGGCCCTGCCTTGCCTGTAAACGATTTTTAGCAAAGCGGACAGAAGGCGGGCCGGATTCCATTTTAGGGCCAGTCCGGACCGGCGCGGCGACGCGGCGGGAAAGCGCTGGCAAACGCAGCCAACATCGTGCAACAGGTATATTTCAGTTGATTTCCCGCCTCTTGCGGCGGGGCCCGCCGGGCCGCACTATGGCATCCATGGACAATCCCCACACCAAGCTGCTGGTCGTCGACGACGATCCTGCCTTACGGCAATTGCTGGCCGATTACTTGAACCGGCACGGCTACGACACCCTGCTGGCGCCGGACGCCACCGACCTGTCGTCCCGCATCACCCGCTACGCGCCCGACCTGCTGGTGCTGGACCGCATGCTGCCCGGCGGCGATGGCGCGGACGCCTGCCGCCGCCTGCGCGAGCAGGGCGAGGACATCCCCGTCATCCTGCTGACCGCCCGCGACGAGGCGGTGGACCGCATCATCGGCCTGGAGGCCGGCGCCGACGATTACGTCGGCAAGCCCTTCGACCCGCGCGAACTGCTGGCCCGCATCGAGGCCGTGCTGCGCCGCAAGCGCGGCCCGTCGGCGCTGACCAAGGACGCGCCGGTCTCGTTCGGCCCCTTCGTATTCGATCCTTCCACCCGACAGTTGTCGCGCGAGGGCACGGTGGTCAAGCTGACCGGCGGCGAGATCAATCTGCTGGAAGCGCTGGTGCGCAACGCCGGCAAGCCGCTGTCGCGCGAACGCCTGCTGGCGCTGGCGCGCGATGACGACGCCGGCGAACGCAATGACCGCGCCATCGACATCGCCATCCTGCGGCTGCGCCGGGTCATCGAAGAAGATCCCAAGCAGCCGCGCTGGATCCAGACCGTCTGGGGCATCGGTTACCGGTTCTCGCCCTGATGCGCTTTGCTCCTGGTTTCCTGGTGCCGCGGTCGCTGCGGGCAAGGCTGATCCTGCTGATTCTGGGTTCGGTCCTGCTGACGCAGGCGGCCACGCTGGTGACGGTGTCGTACTTCCGGCACAAGTTCATGGAAGACGTGGCCATCGGCTACATCGTCACCACCATCCGCACCTTGCGCGCCGCCGTGTCGCAGGTGCCGGCGGAGGAACGCGCCGACTTCGTGCGCACGGCCTCGCAGAACCAGTGGCGGCTATGGTCGCGGGTGCTGCCCGCCGAGGCCAAGCTGCAGCGCTTCAATGGCCGCCGTCCCCCGCCGAAGACCGCTCCGAAGCCACCGCCGCCGCGGCCGCCCGCGGACATGCAGATACACGGCCCGCCGGCGCCGCCGCCCCCGGAAGTGCGCGACGAGGAGCATGGCGATGAACGCGCCAGCGCGCGGGAAGGCGAGCGCGCGCGCGATCGCGAGGAGCACAGCCGCCGCTACCAGCCCGAGCCGGACGACATCCGCCGCGACCTGCGGGTGCTGGTGCAACAGCTCAATGAACGCCTGAACGACGGCACGCGCGTGGCGCTGTCGCGCGGGCCCACGCCGGAAATCTTCATTTCACTGGCGCCCAATCCCGCCAGCGAGGATGCGCCGCGCCTGCGCGAATGGCTGGTCATTCCACTGGACCGCCTGGACCCGCCGGTCGCCACGCCCTTCATCGCCGCCTGGCTGGGCGGCCTGGGGCTGCTGCTGTTGCTGGCGGTGGGTTTCTCCTGGCATATCACGCGTCCGATCACCCGCCTGGCCGACGCGGCCGACCGGCTGGCGGCGGGGCAGCCGCAGCGGGTCGAGCCCTCGGGTCCGCATGAAACGCGGGTGCTGGGCGTACGCTTCAACGCCATGCTGGATGCGCTGGCCGAATCCGATTCGGTGCGCCGCACCCTGTTGTCGGGCCTGCCGCACGACTTGAAGGGACCGCTGTCGCGGATGTGGCTGCGCATCGAACTGGCCGACGACTCCAAGCTGAAAGAGGGGCTGCGCGCAGACTTGCAGGACATGCAGCACATGGTCGACCAGTTCATCGGCTTCGTGCGCGGCACGGATCCGGCCGCCTACCGCTACGCCTCCATGATCCTGTCCGACTGGCTGACCGAGCGCGTCGGCGCCTGGCAGGGCGCCGGCACCGACATCAGCCTGCGGGCCGGCGACGACGTCGCGGCCCTGGTGGTGCAGGCGGACGCGGTGGCGCTGGGCCGCCTGCTGGACAACCTGATCGGCAATGCGCTGAACCATGGCGCGCCGCCGGTCGAGGTCAGCCTGCGGCACGAGGGCCGCCACGCGGTGCTGGACGTGGCCGACCATGGTTCCGGCATCGTGCCGGAGCGGCGCCAGGAAGCATTGCGGCCGTTCAGCCGCCTGGACGATGCGCGCACGCGCACCGGCAGCGTGGGCCTGGGCCTGGCGCTGGCCGAGGCCATCGCGCGCGCCCACGGCGGGTCGTTGGAGCTGTTGCAAGCGGAATCCGGCGGGCTGTGCGTGCGGGTCAGGCTGCCGCTGTCGGAAACGCCTTAGGACCGTCCGGGCAAGGGCGGCCACCCCCCCGGGGCGGGCCGCCCTACGGTACGATGCATCCTGCTCAGTACTTTGTTGTTTCCGCACCATGGCCATCCAGTCCGATTCGCTTTCCTCCCGTCCCGACGCCCCCCGTATCGTGGCGCCGCAGCCGGTGTCGCCCAACGAGGAGTCGATCGAACGCGCCCTGCGGCCCAAGGCGCTGCAGGAGTATGTCGGCCAGCACCGCGCCCGCGAACAGCTGGAGATCTTCATCGCCGCGGCCAAGAAACGCGGTGAAGCCCTGGACCACGTGCTGCTGTTCGGTCCCCCAGGCCTGGGCAAGACCACGCTGGCCCACATCATTGCGCATGAAATGGGCGTGCAGCTGCGCCAGACCTCCGGCCCGGTGCTGGAACGGCCGGGCGACCTGGCGGCGCTCTTGACCAACCTGGAAAAGAACGACGTCCTGTTCATCGACGAAATCCACCGCCTGTCGCCCGTGGTCGAGGAAATCCTCTATCCGGCGCTGGAGGATTTCCAGATCGACATCCTGATCGGCGAAGGACCCGCGGCGCGCAGCGTGAAGCTGGACCTGCAGCCCTTCACCCTGGTCGGCGCCACCACCCGCGCCGGCATGCTGACCAATCCCTTGCGCGACCGCTTCGGCATCGTGTCGCGCCTGGAGTTCTACAACGCCGCCGATCTCGGTCACATCGTCACGCGCAGCGCCGGCCTCCTGAACGCTGGCATCACGCCGGACGGCGCGGCGGAAGTCGCGCGCCGCGCCCGCGGCACGCCGCGCATCGCCAACCGGCTGCTGCGCCGGGTGCGCGACTACGCCGAGGTCAAGGCCGGCGGCACCATCGACGCCGAGGTCGCCGGCCGCGCGTTGGCCATGCTGGAGGTGGACCCGCAGGGCCTGGACCTGATGGACCGCAAGCTGCTCGAGGCCATCATCCACAAGTTCGACGGCGGCCCGGTCGGCGTCGACAGCCTGGCCGCCGCCATCGGCGAAGAGCGCGACACCATCGAAGACGTGATCGAGCCCTATCTGATCCAGCACGGCTATCTGCAACGCACGCCGCGCGGCCGCACTGCCACGCTGACTACCTGGCGCCATCTGGGGCTGACCCCGCCCGCAGGCACCACGACAGGCTCTGGCGACCTCTTCGGCAAATAGGCGACGGGCCTCGATCGGACAGGGCGCGCGTGTCGAACGGCGCCCAATCGGCGCCGGGACTGCGCTACGGGTTTATCATCCGAAGGTTTTGATTTCCCTTCGCGATCAAAGGACCCCCATCCCATGCAGCCCGAATTGCCCACCTATGATGATGTCGTGCGCGCCAGCGAGCGCCTGGCCGGCAACGCGCACCGCACGCCCGTACTGACCTCGGCCACCGCCGACGCGATCAGCGGCGCGTCGGTCTTCTTCAAGTGCGAGAACTTCCAGCGCATGGGCGCCTTCAAGTTCCGCGGCGGCTACAACGCCATTGCGCGCCTGACGCCTGAACAGCGCGCCGCGGGCGTGGTGACGTTCTCGTCGGGCAACCATGCGCAGGCCATCGCCCTGGCCTCCAAGTTGCAGGGCGTGCGGGCCACCATCATCATGCCGCTGGACGCGCCGGCCGCCAAGCGCGCGGCCACCGAGGGCTATGGCGGCAAGATCGTCACCTATGACCGATACACCGAGGACCGCGAAGCAATCGCCCGCCGCATCCAGGCGGAAACCGGCGCCGCCCTGATCCCGCCCTACGATCACGAAGATGTGATCGCCGGCCAAGGCACCGCCGCCAAGGAGCTGTTCGAGGAAGTGGGCGAGCTGGACTACCTGTTCGTCTGCCTGGGCGGCGGCGGCCTGCTGTCGGGATCGGCGCTGTCCGCCTACGCGCTGAGTCCGCGCTGCCTGGTCTACGGGGTCGAGCCCGAGGCGGGCAACGACGGTCAGCAGTCCTTGCGCAAGGGTGAAATCGTCCGAATTCCTGCGCCCAAGACCCTGGCCGACGGCGCCGCCACGACGCATCTGGGCAACCTGACCTTCCCGCTCATCCAGAAGCATGTGCGCGACATCGTCACGGTGACCGACGAACAGCTGGTCACGACCATGCGTTTCTTCGCCGAACGGATGAAGATGGTGGTCGAACCCACCGGCTGCCTGGGCGCGGCCGCCGTCATGCAGAACGTGGTGCCGGTGCGCGGTGCGCGGGTCGGCGTCATCATCAGCGGCGGCAACGTCGATCTCCCGGTCTACGCCAAGCTGCTGGCGGCCTGATACCGGCGGGCGGTCCCATTCCGGGGCCGCCGATGCGCGCTTGCGGTTGTCGCGTGTGCAAGGCAGAATCGGGACTGAATCCTGACGAACAGGGGCTGCGACATGCGTATCCTTGTCATCGGCGGCACCGGTTTCATCGGCCGTCATCTGGTAGCGCGGCTTTCCGCGGATCAACATCAGATCGTCGTGCCCACCCGGCTCTACAGCCGCGGGCGCGACCTGCAGATTCTCCCCACCGTTACCCTGCTCGAATGCGACGTGCATGACGACGCCACGCTGGACAGCCTGGCGCAAGGTTGCGACGCGGTCGTCAACCTGGTCGGCATCCTGCACGGCAACGCCGGCCGACCCTATGGCTCGGCCTTTGCGCGGGCGCACGTGCTGCTGCCGCAGCGCATCGCGCAAGCCTGCCGCCGGCAGGGCGTGCGCCGCTTGCTGCACGTCAGCGCGCTGGGCGCCGATTCCAATGGCGACAGCATGTACCAGCGCTCCAAGGGCGACGGTGAAGCCGCCATCAAGCAGGAATTGCAGGGCTGGCAGGACGGCGGCTGGACCATATTCCGGCCTTCGGTGGTCTTCGGCCCCGACGACAAATTCACCAATATGTTCGCCGGCCTGGCGCGCTGGCTGCCGGCGCTGCCGCTGGCGGGCGCGCACGTGCGCATGCAGCCGGTCTATGTGGGCGATGTGGTCGCCGCCATCGTGTCGGCGCTGGGCAATACGCATACCTGCGGCAAGACCTACGAACTGGGCGGCCCCCAGGTCTACACGCTGGGCGAGATCGCCCGGCTGTGCGCCGCCTGGGGCGGCCATCCCCGCCCGGTCGTCAGCATGCCGATGGGCGTGGGCCGCATGCAGGCCCGGCTGTTCGAGTGTCTGCCCGGCACGCCGCTGATGTCGCGCGACAACCTGGATTCCCTGCGCCGCGACAACATCTGTACCGGACCGATAGCGCCCGAACTGCATGTGGTGCCGACCGGCCTGGAAGCCGTGGCGCCGCGCTACCTGTAAGCCTGGCTCAGCGCACCAGCGCCTTCAAGGCCTGCTTGATGCCGTCGGACACGCCCACGCCTTCCGGCAGGGTCTTCAGCGCCGACAGCGATTCCTTCTCTGAGTAGCCCAGCGCCAGCAGCGCGTTCAGGATGTCCGACTGGTTGTCGGGCGCCGCGTGCGGCGACGCACCGATGTCCGCGCCCAGCTTGCCGCGCATTTCCAGCAGCAGGCGTTCGGCGGTCTTCTTGCCGATGCCGGGCACGCGCGTCAGGCGGCCCGATTCCTGCAAGGTGATGGCCTGGGCCAGATCCGCCACCGACAGGCCCGACAGCACCGACAACGCGGTGCGCGCGCCGATGCCGCTGACCTTGATCAGTTCGCGGAATGCGCTGCGCTCGCCGGCCGACGCGAAGCCATACAGGATGTGGGCGTCTTCGCGCACCGTCAGGTGCGTGTAGAGCGTGACGCGGGCGCCGGTGTCGGGCAGCGAATACAGCGTGCTCATGGGCACGTCGATGTCATAGCCCAGACCGCCCACGTCCACACAGATGGTGGGCGGGAGTTTTTCGATCAGGGTTCCGGTGATGCGTCCGATCATGGTGATGGTGGCCTGGCAATGGTGAGACCGCTGAATGCGCGGCGGATGCGGGGATTCTATACGCGCGGGCGCGCAATCGGCGGGAACCGGTCCCGCCCTGCGGCAAATCGCGGTGAATCAGGCGGTCAGCCGACCAGGCGGCCGTTGCGGATGCGGGTCTTGCCGCCCATGCGCAAGCTCGCGCCCAGGCGTTCCAGCTTGTCCTGCATGGGGCCGACGTGGGCATGGCAGATGGCGCAGGCCAGCGCGTCGGCCGAGTCTGGCGCGGGCGCGCCGTCCAGCGCCAGCAGGTGCTGCACCATCATCTGCACCTGCTCCTTGGCGGCGCGGCCGGTGCCGACCACGGCTTTCTTGATCTGCAGGGCGGTGTACTCGTGCACGGACAGCGAGCTGTCGGCCAGCGCGCACAGCGCGGCGCCGCGCGCCTGGCCCAGCAGCAGGGTAGAAGCGGGGTTGGTGTTCAGGAAGATGATTTCCAGCGCGGCCACGTCGGGTTGCGTGTCGCGCGCCACCTGGCGCAGATTGTCCAGGATGACTTTGAGGCGTTCGGACAGCGCCAGCGCCGGCGGGACTACGATGGTCCCGCTGGCCACATAACGCAGCCGCGGGCCGTCGGCATCGATCACACCGAAGCCGGTGCGGCGCAAGCCGGGATCGATGCCGAGGACGCGCATCAGTGGCGGAAGTGACGGGTGCCGGTCAGCACCATGGCGATGCCGTGCTCGTCGGCCGCGGCGATGACTTCGTCGTCGCGCATGCTGCCGCCCGGCTGGATCACGCAGGTCGCGCCCGCCGCCACCACTACGTCCAGGCCGTCGCGGAACGGGAAGAAGGCATCCGACGCCACGGCCGAGCCCTTCAGGGTCAGGCCGGCGTTCTCCGCCTTGATCGAGGCGATGCGGGCCGAATCGATGCGGCTCATCTGGCCGGCGCCCACGCCCAGGGTCATGCCGCCGCCCACGAACACGATGGCGTTGGATTTGACGTACTTGGCGACCTTCCAGGCGAATGCCAGGTCGTTCATTTCAGCTTCGGTGGGCTGGCGCTTGCTGACCACCTTGAGCGCGTCGCGCGGCACGTTGTAGGCGTCCGGGCTCTGCACCAGCCAGCCGCCGCCCACGCGCTTGATGTCGAAGGCGTTCTGTCCCGTGCCCATCGGCACTTCCAGCACGCGCACGTTCTTCTTGGCGGCCAGGATGGCCAGCGCGGCGCCGTCATAGGCGGGCGCCAGCAGCACTTCCAGGAACTGCGCGCTGACGGCTTCGGCCGTGGCGGCGTCGACCGGACGGTTGAAGGCGATGATGCCGCCGAAGGCCGAGGTCGGGTCGGTCTTGAAGGCTTGCTGGTAGGCGCCCAGCGTGTCGGCCGCGACCGCCACGCCGCAGGGGTTGGCGTGCTTGACGATGACGCAGGCGGGCGCTTCGAAGCTGCGCGCGCATTCCCAGGCGGCGTCGGCGTCCGCGATGTTGTTGTAGGACAGTTCCTTGCCCTGCAACTGGCGGTAGTTGCCCAGCAGGCCGGCCTGACGCTGCGCGTCCACGTAGAAGGCGGCGGTCTGGTGCGGGTTCTCGCCGTAGCGCAGGGCCTGCTCCTGCTTGACCTGCAGGGTCAGGGTGCCGGGCCATTCGTTGCGGGCCGGCACGGCTTCCTGCTTGGGCTCGGCGTCGACCAGGCTGGTCAGGTAGGCGGCGATGGCGCCGTCGTAGGCGGCGGTGTGGGCGTAGACCTTGGAGGCCAGCGCCAGGCGCAGGCCGTAGGAGGTGTTGCCGCCCTTGTCCATTTCCGACAGCACGCGCGAGTAGTCCACGGGGTCGATCACCACCGTGACGCCGCCGGCTTCGGTGCCGTGGTTCTTGGCCGCCGCGCGCAGCATGGCCGGGCCGCCGATGTCGATGTTTTCGACGGCGTCGGCGAAGGTGCAGTCCGGCTTGGCCACGGTTTCGCGGAACGGATACAGGTTGACCACCAGCATGTCGATGCGGTCGATGCCCGCCGCCTTGATGGTGTCCATGTGTTCGGCGCTGTCGCGGCGCGCCAGCAGGCCGCCATGGATCTTCGGGTGCAGCGTCTTGACGCGGCCATCGAGAATTTCGGGCGAACCCGTGTGGGCCGCCACTTCGGTGACGGTCAGGCCGGAGTCGGCCAGCAGCTTGGCGGTGCCGCCGGTGGACAGCAGGCGCACGCCGCGCGCGGCCAGGGCGCGGGCAAATTCAACGATGCCGGTCTTGTCGGACACCGAAAGCAGGGCGGTTTCGATTTTCATGGTGAGGGACGGGAGTGGGGCGGGAGCGCCTTTCTCGTTCAGGTCGGATGGGAAATCTGGGGGGAGCGGGCGGCGCGATGCGCCTGCCGCCCGCGCGCGAAAGCTATACCTGGATATTGTGCGCCAGCAACTTCTTGCGCAGGGTGTTGCGAGTGATGCCCAGCATTTCGGATGCCCGCGACTGGTTGCCGCCCGAGCGTTCCAGCGCCACTTCCAGCACCGGGCGCTCCACGCAGCGCATCACCATGTCCCACATGTCGTGGGGTTCGGATTCGCCCAAGTCTTCGAAATAGCGCTCCAGGCTGGCGCGCACGCATTCTTCCAGGACATCTTTCTTGCTCATTTGAGTACAGATATTTTTATGTTGGTGTTGAGGCGGTTATGCCGCCAGCAGGGCTTCTGCGACTGGCGCCGGATGGGGTCCGCCGTCGCGCGAGATGAGATCGAACCAGTCCGACACGGCCCGCCACTGGTCGCGGGTGTTGTCGATCAGATTCATGCGGGCGCAGAACGAATCCGCGCCCGGCAGGCCGTCCAGATACCAGCCTATGTGCTTGCGCGCCGTGCGTACGCCGGTGTGCTCGCCATAGAACCGGTAGTGGTCGTCGAGATGTTCGAGCAGCAGCTCGCGCATTTCCCCATAGGAGGGAGGGGCCAGTGTTTCGCCCGTGCGCAGGTAGTGGTCGATTTCGCGGAAAATCCAGGGACGGCCTTGAGCCGCCCGGCCGATCATGACCGCGTCGGCGCCAGTGTAATCCAGGACGTGCTTGGCTTTTTCGGGCGTCGTGATATCTCCGTTGGCGACAACGGGGATTTTCAGCTCGGCCTTGACGGCGCGGATAGTGTCATATTCCGCCTCCCCCGTATAGAGGTCGGCGCGGGTGCGCCCATGCAGGGTCAGGGCAGCGATGCCGGCGTTTTCAGCCATTTTCGCCACCCGCAAAGCATTGCGGCTTTCGCGGTCCCAGCCGGTACGGGTCTTCAGCGTTACTGGCACGTCCAGGGGCGCGCAGGCGCCCACCACCGCGTCCAGGATGCGGGCGATCTGGTCTTCATGGCGCAGCAGCGCCGACCCGGAGGCCACGTTGCAGACCTTCTTGACCGGGCAGCCCATGTTGATGTCGATGATCCGGGCGCCCTTGCTGGCGTTGAACACCGCCGCCTCCGCCATCATGGCGGGGTCGGCGCCGGCGATCTGCACGGAAATGGGGGCGATCTCGCCGTCGTGGTTCAGGCGCCGGGAGGTTTTGACGCTATCCCATAGCTTGGGATTGCTGGCGGCCATTTCCGACACGGCATAGCCCGCCCCCAGCTTCTTGCAAAGCTGGCGGAAAGGACGGTCCGTCACGCCCGCCATGGGCGCGACCAGCACGTTGTTGGGTAGGGTCCATTGACCTATGCGCATGCTCACATTTTAACCGGCTCGATCGCACCCCCTTTGTCACCGGGAGAACAATTCGTAACAGAGGAAGGCGAAAACAGACAATCCGCCCCTTTTATCGGGACGGAACGGGTGGAATTCAGGCGCGAAAACCCTGCAGCAAATGCTGCGCCAGCGGCGCGCGCAGAGGGGACGCCAGATCCATCCCCAATAAGGCCAGGCCGCAGGCGTGCTCTACCGGCGCCAGGCCGGTCGAAAAGATGCGGGGCATCAGATCGGTCAGGCCGGCGGTGATGAAGCGGTCCAGGTGGCGCGCGCCGGCGAATTCCGCCAGGGCGGCCCCGGGATTGGCGTCGGGATGGGCCAGCCAGCCGCCCAGGGTCTGGGCCAGGCGGGCCGCGTCGCGCAGGCCCAGGTTCAGGCCCTGGCCCGCGACCGGATGCAGGGTCTGCGCCGCATTGCCGATAGCCGCCACGCGGCCGTGCACCTGGGCGCGGCGGGCGCTGAGCGCCAGCGGAAAGACATGCCGCGGCGCCTGGCTGGACAGCCGTCCCAGGCGGTCGCCGAACGCTGCGGACAGCGCCCGCGAAAAGGCGGCGTTGTCCAGCGCGGCCAGTTCGGCGGCGCGTTCGGGGGCGCTGCACCAGACCACCGAATAGGCGTCCGGGGTCTGCGGGTGCGGCAGCAGCGCCAACGGCCCTTCGGCGGTGAAGCGTTCCCAGGCCCAGCCGCGGCGCGGCAGGGTGGCGTGGGCGGTGGTCAGCACGGCGTGCTGGTCGTAGTCGCGGCGCAGGTCGGTCGCGCCCGCGCCGTCGGATTGCACGGCGACCTGGCACAGCAGCGTCGCGTCGCCTTGTTCGACGCGCACGCCGTCCGCATCCTGCCGGCCGATCCGGGCGGGCGGGCCCTGCAGCACGGTGACGCCACAGGCGGCCACGCATTCATCCAGCTTGGCGTGCAGGCCGGAATAGGCGACCACGCTGCCCAGCTGCGGCACGCCGAAATCGGTGTTCTGGATCAGGGTGCGTCCGAGCCTGCCGCGTTGCGACACATGGATGTTGCGGATGTCGGCCGAGCGCTCGGGCCAGGCATGCAGCGATTCCAGCAGCACCCGGCTGCCGTGGTTCATGGCCAGTACGCGGGGATCCGTGGCGGGCACCGCCGCCGACGGCGCGGCCGGAGCGGGCGCGCTGCTTGCAAGCAGCGCGATGCGCGCCGGGTCCGGCGCCACGCGGGCCAGCATCAGGGCCAGCACCCGGCCCACCGGGCCCGCGCCGAGTATCGCTATGTCGAAGGCGGATGAAGTCATGCCCGGATTTTAACCGTCCACTACAATCCGCAGCAGCCGGCGCGTCTTGGCGCCGTGGTTCCCTTTCCGGTCGATCGATATGACGCAGCTCCAGGCTTCCTCTCAGCTGTCCGCCGTTACCGCCCGCCGCCCGCGCGGCAAAGTCGCGGTAGGGCTGCTGGCCTGCCTGTTCGGGGCGGTGGGGGCGCATTGGTGGTATCTGGGCCGGCGCCACGCCTGGCTGGTGACCGCGTACACCTTGGTCAGCCTGTTCTGCGCGTTCAGTTTCTATCCCGTCTGGTACGACAACCCCGCTTTCTTCCTGGTGTTCATTCCCATGGTCGACGGCTTCATCGAGAGCGCGGTGTTCTCGCTGATGCCGGACGAGAAATTCGACCGTCTCTATAACGACGGCCTGGGCAGGCCGACCCGGACCGGCTGGGGGCCGGTGCTGGTCGCCATCCTGGCCTGCCTGGTCGGCGCCATCGTCTCGATGTTCGCCATCGCCATGGTGGTGGTCTATACCTGGATCGCCATGGGCTGGCTGGACGGCTACGTCTTCTAGCGCGGGCCAGGCGCGTTGCCTGCCTATTCGCGCATCAGCGCTTCGATTTCCCCGGCCTGCACCGGCACGCCGCGGGTGATGAGTTCACAGCCTTCGTCGGTGACCAGCGCATCGTCCTCGGTACGGATACCGATGTTCCAATACGCCTCGGGAACGTCGTCGGCGGGCCGCACGTAGATGCCGGGCTCGATCGTCAGCATCATGCCCGCTTCCAGCTTGCGCCAGGGCCGTTCGGCGCCATGGGCCGGGCCGGGCTGGCGGTAGTCGCCCACGTCGTGCACGTCCAGGCCCAGCCAGTGGCCGGTGCGGTGCATATAGAAGCGGCTGTAGTCGCCGGATTCCAGCACGCCGTCCAGGGAACCCTTCAAGAGCTTCAGGTCCAGCATGCCTTGCGCCAGCACCCGCAGGGCGGCCTGGTGGCCGTCGTTGAAGCTGCGGCCCGGCGCCGTGGCTTGGGCGGCGGCATCCTGCGCGGCCACCGTCAGATCGTACAGGGCGCGTTGCGGACCGCTGTAGCGGCCGTTCACGGGAAAGGTCCGGGTGATGTCGCTGGCATAGCTGTCGACCTCGCAGCCCGCGTCGATCAGCACCAGATCGCCGTCGCGCAGCGTCGCCTCGCCAGCCGGGTAATGCAGCACGCAGGCGTTGGCGCCCGCGGCCACGATGCTGTTGTAGGCGACCGATTGCGCGCCGTGGCGGCGGAACTCGTACAGCAGTTCGGCTTCGATCTCGTACTCCCGCATGCCGGCACGGGCGACGCGCATCGCGCGCACATGCGCGCCGGCGGAGATCTTGGCCGCGCGCCGCATCGCCGCGATTTCGGTGGCGTCCTTGATCAGCCGCATTTCGGCCAGCAGGGCGCGGACGTCCTGCTGGCGGGAGGGCGGCGCATGGCCGCCGCGGCTGGCTTCGCGCGCCGCGGCCAGCCAGCGGTGCAGGCGGCCGTCGCTGCGCTTGTCGCCCGCCAAGGGCGCGTACAGGGTGGCGTGGTCCTGCAGCAGCGCGGGCATCAGCTCGTCCAGCGCATCGAGCGGATGCGCGTCGTCAAAGCCGAAATGCGCTGCCGCCGCTTCGGGGCCGAAACGCTTGCCTTCCCAGATTTCATGTTCGATGTGACGCGGGCGGCAGAACAGTATGGCGCGGTCGGTCGCACCCGCGCTCAGCACCAGCCAGGCACCGGGTTCGGTGAACCCGGTCAGGTAGAAAAAATCGCTGTCGTGCCGGTACGGATACTCCGCGTCGCGGTTGCGCGTGGCCTCTGGGGCGGTCGCCAGTATGGCGATGCCGCCGCCATCGGCGCGCATCTGCTCCATCAGGCGTTGGCGCCGTGCGGCGTAGGGGGCAATGTCGTCGGGAGGCAGGCTCATGGCGGACTGGGGCGCGAACCCCGGCAGGGTGAGGATGCCGTTTACTTTACCCGCCATCCCCCGGATGCAACAGCCCACGCGGCCTGCGCGGAATTCACTGGATACCGATGGGCAAGCTGCTACAATCGCCGCTCTGTCATTGGGGAGTAGCCATCCTTTGTCCCCTCAAAGGAGCTAGCGTCAACAGACTTGGTGGTTCAGCGCTGCGCAGCAGCCGCTAGAACTCCATGGCGCTAGTAGCGGTTCCATGCATGTCGGCAAGCCCGCCGCATGGACCAGCCAGGCGAGACCTTTGGCCGCGTTGCGTTCACCCCAGCCGGGCGAGCCGCGACGTCGCGCCAATTGGTTTCTGCTCGTCCGGCTCGCCTATATGTTTCTCACCCTGTTCCTGTTTTTCCTGTCAGCGGCAGTGATCTACTTCGCCTGCGAATATTTCGTAAATGGCGTTGAATGGGTCGGCCATCGCTTTCAGCTCGGCGCCACCGCCACCGGCACCGTGCTTGCCGCGTTCGGCACCGCCTTGCCGGAAAGCGCGGTGACCTTCATGGCCGTTGTGTTCGGCGAAACCCCTGAGCAAAAAGACATAGGCGTCGGCGCGGCCATGGGCGGCCCGCTGGTGCTGGCGACACTGGCGTACGCGGTGGTCGGCCTGGCCCTGTGGCGCGCTCGGCGCGGGCAGGCCACGCAGGCGGACTGTATCAACGCGGACCAGCGCCGGCTGGCCCGCGACCAGGCCTGGTTCATGGGCATCTTCATCTTCAAGGTGGGCCTGGGTCTGCTGGCCTTTGCCTGGAAGCCCTGGCTGGGCATCCTGTTCCTGGCCACCTACGGCCTCTACGTCAAGCGAGAGCTCAGCCGCGACGAGGCCAGCCTGGATGCCGAGGAACTGGAACCGCTGAAGCTGCGCCCCCGCGATGAAGACCCGGCCATGTTCTGGGCAGTCGCGCAGACGCTGCTGGCCTTGGTGGTCATCGCCGGCGCATCGCATGTGTTCGTGAATCAGATCGAGTTGTTGGGCGTAGCCATGGGCGCGTCGCCGCACGTTGCCGCCCTGTTGCTGGCGCCGGTGGCGACCGAGTTGCCGGAAATCATGAACGCGCTGATCTGGGTGCGCCAGGGCAAGGAGCGGCTGGCGCTGGCCAACATCTCGGGCGCCATGATGATCCAGGCGACCATACCCAGCGCGCTGGGGATATTCATGACGCCGTGGCTGCTGGACGCGCCCTTGCTGGCGGCTGGCCTGTTCACCATGTTGTCCATCGGTCTCCTGTGGCTGCGTTTCCGCCGCTCGGCCATGAGCGTGCCGGCTTTGTCGGCGGTGGGCGGGTTGTATGCGGTGTTCGCCGCCTATCTGGGCTGGCATTTCTACGTCTGACAGTGGTTTGCGCGCGGGGCTGCGGCCCCGCGCCGGTTTTTGCGGCATTCAAGTCCGATTTGGCGGCAAAAACCTTGTCCATAAGTGGAAACCCGCGTAAAATCCTGCCTGTTATCCATCCCAGGAGCAGTCTTCGTGAATACCGATTCCGGCGAAAGTAGTCGATCTTGCATCGACGTCGCTGTTTAACAGGTCCACGCAGAACTCCGTCTGCCGCAGCCTGTTGAACAGGTTGCGGTTGTATCCCAAGCTCCAGGCGCAAGCCCGGGCAATCGCGCAAGCCAGCGGCTTGCCGGGAACCTCCCCAACGTAAACCGCCAGAACCGCCGCCATCCGCAGCGTCAGCGTTCGTGCACGTTTGCCCGTGCCAGTCCGCCGAGCGCCGCGCGAGTGCGCGCGTATTCGCGATCACGCTCCCCATTCTTGCAATGGAGGTCGTTATGCGTTTCTTCGACTTGTTCCTACGCCGCGCCGGCGTGGACCGCGCCACCGCCCTGGGCCGCCGCCGCGGCACTTCGCGCCTGACGGTCATCTGTCCGCGCGACGAGCTGGGCGCCTTGCGCAAGCAGATCTGCCTGGACTTCAGCGCCGCCGGCCTGGACGTCTCGCAAGTGCAGATCGACCAGGGCCGGGATCCTGGCATGGCATCGGCCTGCATCACCGTCAATTGCCCGCCGGAGCTGCGCGGCGAACTGATGTCGCAGGCGCGCCGCCTGAGCGCCAATCCCGCCGTGCGCCACGTCCATTTCGGCGCGCAAGCCACGCAAGCCGCCGCGCAAGCCGCGCTGGCCTGACGGCAGCCGATTCATTCCACAGGAGAGATCATGCCTAGTGCCTTAGACCCCGAGCCTCGATTGCGCCCAGTGCGCGGCGCCGGCATGCCTGTCTGATCTGTCTACTCGCTGCGAGCCGACAGGCAGGATAGTCATCCTGGCCCGTACGGAGTCCGCAGCCAAGAATCCCCGGCCTGGCCCACGCCTTGTGCGCCCTTGCCGCCGGTATCGATTCCCCCGCTAGCTCCCTTCCGTTTTCCGCACCCGGCGCATTTCATGCGATCCGGACACCGGCAACATTGCTCCGGCGCCTGCGCACGCCTGTACGCGGCGGCTTGACGGCTTTCTGCGCGAAAGCCGCGGCCTGCTGCTGCCTGCGCGCGGGCGCGGCGGGCAGGGTCGTCCGTGTCTCCGACAACGATACGTACAACCGGAGCACTCCCATGTTCAAGTTCCTCAAGTCCTTCTTTACGTCCGCGGCTGGCCTGCGGCAAACCGCAAGGCACTTCCGCCGCTCGCCCCTGCCCGAACAAGGCGCAGCGGCCGCCGCCGCAGCCTCCGACACCGCGCGCCACGCCAACCGCCAGATGCTGGACCTGTCGCGGATGGACTTCGGCGCCGTGTTCGCGCTGTTCGGCAGCAGCCGCGGCGGGCTGTCGGAAGCCCAGGCACAGGCCGCGCGCGAACGCTACGGCGCCAATGAGGTCGACCATGAAAAGCCGCTCTCCTGGCCTGCCCATCTCTGGCTGTCCTACCGCAATCCGTTCAACCTGCTCCTGACCGCGCTGGCGGCGCTGTCCTGGCTCACCGACGTGCACATGGCCGTCCCGGACGACCAGTCCTGGACGGCGGTGTTCATCATCGGCGCCATGGTGCTCATCTCCACCGTGTTGCGCTTTGCGCAGGAGCAGCGCTCCAGCCGCGCCGCCGAGGCGCTCAAGGCCATGGTGCAGAACACCGCCACCGTGCTGCGCAGCGATCCCGCCACCCAGGCCGAAGGCGACGCCCGCCGCTTTTTTGGCGTGACGCTGCATGTCAGCGGCTCGCGCCAGGTGGAGGCGCCGCTGACGGAACTGGTGCCGGGCGACGTGGTGCTCCTGTCCGCCGGCGACATGATTCCCGCCGACTGCCGCATCCTGGGCGCCAAGGACCTGTTCATCGCGCAAGCCGCGCTGACGGGCGAATCCCTGCCCGTCGAAAAATACGCCACGCAGCGCACGGACACCGCCAACGCGCTGGAACTGGAGAACATGGCCTTCATGGGCACCAATGTGGTCAGCGGCTCCGGCAGCGCCCTGGTGGTGGCCACCGGCTCGCGCACCTATTTCGGCCAGCTGGCCGGGCGCGTCACGCAGACCAGCCGAGCCCCGACCCAGTTCCAGCAAGGCATCAACCGGGTGAGCTGGGTGCTGATCCGCTTCATGCTGGTCATGGCGCCCATCGTCATGCTGATCAACGGCTTTACCAAAGGCGACTGGATGGAGGCATTGTTGTTCGCGCTGGCCATCGCCGTGGGCCTGACGCCCGAAATGCTGCCCATGATCGTCACGGCCACGCTGGCCAAGGGGGCGGTGCGCATGTCGCGCCGCAAGGTGGTGGTCAAGCGGCTGGATGCCATCCAGAACCTGGGCGCGATGAACGTGCTGTGCACCGACAAAACCGGCACCCTGACCCAGGATCGCATCGTGCTGGAACGCCACACGGATGTGTATGGCGCCAGCAGCGACGATGTGCTGGCCTACGCCTATCTCAACAGCTACTACCAGACCGGCTTGAAGAACCTGCTGGACGTGGCGGTGCTGCAGCACGCCGAGGTCGAGCGCAAGCTCGATCTGGCGGCGAAGTACCGCAAGGTCGACGAAA
Organism: Achromobacter sp. FW305-C-30-7; assembly: GCF_058783105.1. Lineage (NCBI taxonomy): Bacteria > Pseudomonadati > Pseudomonadota > Betaproteobacteria > Burkholderiales > Alcaligenaceae > Achromobacter > Achromobacter sp. FW305-C-30-7. The sequence goes on from NZ_JBYSYI010000006.1 coordinate 251,501, forward strand.
TCCCCTTCGACTTTTCCCGGCGCCGCATGTCGGTGGTGGTGAACGAGACCGAGAACGGCCGCGAACACCATGAACTGATCTGCAAGGGCGCGCTGGAAGAAATGCTGTCGGCCTGCACCCGCCTGCGCGTGGGCCACGAAGAGCATCTGCTGACCGATGCCCGCCGGGCAGACATCCGCCGCGTGACGGCGGAGCTGAACCGGGACGGCCTGCGCGTCATCGCGGTAGGCGTCAAGGAAATGCCGCCCACTCAGCAAACCTATGGCGTGGCCGACGAGTCCGACCTGGTGCTGGTTGGGTACATGGCTTTCCTGGATCCCCCCAAGGAATCCACCGCTCCTGCGCTCAAGGCGCTCAGGAATTCCGGCATCGAAATGAAGGTGCTGACGGGCGATGTCGAACTGGTAACCCAGAAAGTCTGCCGCGAGGTCGACTTCGAGGTGCGCAAGGTCTACCTGGGCGCCGAGATCGAGGCGATGGACGAGGCGCAACTGGCTGCGGCCGTGCGCGAGGCCAATGTGTTCGCACGCCTGACGCCGGCCCACAAGGAGCGCATCGTGCACAGCCTGCGGGCCCAGGGCAACACCGTGGGTTTCATGGGCGACGGCATCAACGATGCCCCGGCCCTGCGGGCGGCGGACGTGGGCATTTCGGTCGATTCGGCGGTCGATATCTCGAAAGAGGCGGCCGACATCATCCTGCTGGAAAAGAGCCTGATGGTGCTGGAGGATGGCGTCATCGAAGGCCGCAAGACCTTCTGCAACATGCTCAAGTACCTGAAGATGACGGCCAGCTCGAACTTCGGCAACGTTTTCTCGGTCCTGGTGGCCAGCGCCTTCCTGCCGTTCCTGCCGATGCTGCCTATCCATCTGCTGGTGCAGAACTTGATGTACGACATTTCCCAGACGGCGATTCCGTTCGACAATGTCGACGAAGAGTTGTTGAAGCAGCCCCAGCAGTGGGACCCTGACGGCCTGGGCCGCTTCATGGTGTTTTTCGGTCCGATCAGTTCCATATTCGATATCGCTACGTATGCGCTCATGTGGTACGTATTTCAGGCCAATGCACCGGAACACCAGACCCTGTTCCAGTCGGGTTGGTTCGTCGAAGGCTTGCTGTCGCAGACGCTCATCGTCCATATGATCCGCACGCGCAAGATCCCGTTCCTGCAAAGCCGCGCCGCCTGGCCGCTGATGGGCATGACCTTGATGGTGGTGGCGATGGGGCTGCTGCTGCCGTTCTCGCCGCTGGCGGAATACCTCCAGCTGCAGCCGCTGCCATGGAGCTATTTCCCCTGGCTGGTGGGCATCCTGTTGGCCTACTGCACGCTGACGCAGTTGTTGAAGGGAATCTGGGTCCGCCGTTATGGCTGGCAATAAGTAGATGAGGACCGCGGCGGGCACATGCCCGCCGCGCAATCAGGAGAAACGCATGAGAATCGCTACTTTTGCCGCGCTGATGGCGGCCGGCCTGGCTCTTCCCCTGGCGGCGCGCGGCGCCGATACCGCACAGGGGCTGTCGTTGTACGGTGTGGTCGACGCGGGCGTGGCCGTCACCAAGGTGTCGGGGCAGGGCAGCCATAGCGGGCTGCTCAACGGCGGCTTGACCGACTCGCTGTGGGGCATGACGGGGGCGGAAGACATGGGCGGCGGCTGGAACGCCCGCTTCCAGCTGAAAAGCGGCTTCGATCCCTCGTCGGGCAAGCGGGCCGACGACGATCGCCTCTTCAATTACGCCGCCTGGGTGGGGCTGGCCCATGACAGCTATGGCGACTTGCGGCTGGGCCGTCAGCACACCATAGGCCAGGTCTACGGCAATTCCCTGGAAATCGCCTCCTGGAAGGAAATGGGGATGGGCGCCACGTTCAAGGCGTCCGACAACTACCAATTCAGCAACCTGGTCAATTACTACACGCCGGTCTGGCAGGGCTTTCAGGCCGGCATCGGCTATTCCTTCGACGCCGACGACCGCAGCCGCTTCCGTACCGCCAACAACAACCGCGCCCTCAGCCTGGGGCTGAAATATGAGGACGGACCCTTGCTGGCGGTCGCCACCTGGGACCAGCTGCGCCTGGCCGAGGCCCCGCCTGGCAGCAACGGCCGGCCACAGGCGGTGCAGTTGGGCGCTTCGTATGATTTCGAGGTGCTGAAGCTGTCCCTGGCCTGGTCGCGCCAGCGCAATGGCGATGTCGGGCTGGACGGCGGCGATCCGGACGGCCTGGGCATGGGCCTGGGACCGGCCGCCTTCGTGCGCGGCGGCACGGTCAACGCCTGGCTGGTCGGCGCCAGCGTGCCGGTGGGGCCGGGCACGGTGCTGCTGCAATGGTCGCTGGCGCGGCCAGACTGGCATTGGGACAACGGCATGACGGCGCGCAATGCGCAGGTGATGACTCTGGGCTATACCTACGGCCTGTCCCCGCGCACGACGCTTTATGCCTTTGCTGGCTATGCGTCGAACTACACGCTGGACGACCAGTTCGATCCTGCCCATTCCCACACCACGCGCGTGGGCACGGGCATTTCACACCGTTTCTGAGCGCCGGGGCAGGGCGGGCCGGGGTCAACTACAATCGGCGGGTGCGGCGCATGGCGCCCGTCCTCGTACAGCCCCGACGTTTTCCGGATGGTTTGCATGGATAGTCTCGAATGGCTCATACCCTGGGAGTTCTCTCCCACGCTGGTGGCCTCCTTCCTGGTGGCCATCGCGCTGTTCGTGCGCGGCCAAAAAGTCCATCACGTGACCGCCGCCCGCCGCATCCTGTTCTGGACCGGCATGGTGCTGCTGTACCTGTCCATGCATACCCGGCTGGATTACTACGCCGAGCGCATGTTCTTCATCCACCGCATCCAGCATCTGGTGCTGCACCATCTGGGGCCGCTGCTGGTCATGGCGGCGTTTCCTGGGCAGGTGATGCGGGCGGGGCTCCCGATGAGCTGGCGCATCCGCCTGCGCGACTTCCTGCGCACCGGCGCCGGTCGCGCCACGGTGACGCTGCTGACCCACAAGATCTTCGTGCCGGCGCTATTCGTCTTCCTGGTGATCGTCTGGCTAATCCCGTCGGTGCAGTTCTATTCCATGCTGGACTGGCGCCTGTACCGCCTGATGAACTGGTCGGTGGTGATCAGCGGCTTCATGTACTGGAACCTGATCCTGGACCGCAGGCCCGCGCCGCCGGCGGCCATGACGCCGGGCGGCCGCGTCATTTCGCCCGTGCTGACGATGCTGCCGCAGATGGTGGCGGGGGCCATCATCGCCTTTACTGAAAGCGATATCTACCCGCTGTTCGAGTTGTGCGGCCGGGCCATCGCCATGTCGGCCCAGACCGATCAGACCATAGGCGGCCTGACCATGTGGATTCCGGCTGCGCTGGTCGAAGTGATCGGCCTGATGGTGGCCCTGGGAACCTTGATGCGCCTGTCGGCCAAGGGACGCCTGCGCAAGGCGGACCGCGATGCCCAGGCGCGGGCCAGGGCGAAGGCCCGCGAGGTGTCCGCCTAGGGGGCGGGCCACCGCAGGCTTGCGGCTATTCCGGCAGCAGGCCGTGGTACTTCTTGCCCAGCGCCACGGTGGCCTGGAACATGCCGGCCTTGCTGCCGCAGTCATAACGCACGCCTTCATAGCGGTGCGCATACACGGCGCGCTCGCGCATCAGCGAGGCAATGCCGTCGGTCAGCTGGATCTCGTTGCCAGCGCCCATCTTGGTCGAGCGCAGGTGGTCGAAAATCGCCGCTTCCAGCACATAGCGGCCCACCACGGCCAGCGTCGACGGCGCGGCTTCGGGATCCGGTTTTTCCACGATATGGGTGACGCGTTCGGTGCGGCCGTGGGCGCTGGCATCCCCCTGGCGGGTGGCCACGATGCCGTACTTGCGGGTATCGGCGCGCGGCACGTCCTGCACGCCCAGCACACTGGCGTTCTGCGCCACGGCCACCTCGATCAGCTGCTTGAGCGCGGGCTGGTCGGAGTCGATCAGGTCGTCGGCCAGCAGCACGGCAAAGGGTTCGTCGCCCACGGCGGGCGCGGCGGACAGCACCGCATGGCCCAAGCCCAGCGGGGCCGATTGGCGGATATAGAGGCAATTCACATGCGCGGGTAGAATGCCCCGCACCATGGCCAGAAGCTCATGCTTGCCCTTGCTTTCCAGGTCCGATTCGAGTTCCGGCGCGGAATCGAAGTGGTCTTCGATGGCGCGCTTATTGCGCCCCGTCACGAAGATAAGATCCGTGATTCCGGCGGCCACGGCTTCTTCCACGGCATATTGGATCAGCGGCTTGTCGACCACGGGCAGCATTTCCTTGGGCATCGCCTTGGTGGCGGGCAGGAAGCGCGTGCCCATGCCGGCGACAGGGAAAACAGCTTTACGGACAGGACGCATTGAAACCTCGTTGGGCTATCGATGAAACATTTTAAGCGCATCGCTATCATAGGCTTATGAACCGCAGGAAAATGCCATCCATTTGCTCGATTGCGAAACGGGGTGCAATCGTCGGGCTGTCCGTGGCCCTGACCGTGCCCGCTCTCCCCATTGCTGCCTGGGCGCAGCCCGTGGGCCTGCCCTCCATGGGGGCGGCGTCCGCGGCCGAACTGTCCCCCATGCTGGAGCGCAGCCTGGGCGAGGCCATCATGGCCCAGGGGCGGCGCGACCCGACCTACGTGGACGATTCCGAGCTCAGCCAGTACCTCACTACCATGGGGCGCAAGCTGGCGGCGTTCGCGCCCGGCGCGGTCCCCGAGGTCGAGATGTTCGGCGTGCGCGACCCCGAGATCAACGCCTTCGCCATGCCTGGGGGCTTCATCGGCGTCAATACGGGGCTGATCGTGGCTTCCGCCAGCGAGTCCGAGCTGGCCGCAGTGCTGGCGCACGAAATCGGCCACGTCGTGCAGCGCCACATCGCCCGCGGCATGACCCAGCAGAACCAGAACAGCATGGTGATGCTGGCCAGCCTCGCCGGCGCGCTGCTGGCGGCCCTGGCCGGGGGCGGCGGCAATCTGGCGGTGGGCGTGGCGGCTTTCGGCCAAGCCGCGGCCATCAACCGTCAACTGGGCTTTTCCCGTGATGCGGAACGCGAGGCCGACCGGGCCGGGCTGCAGATGCTGACCAAGGCGGGGTACGACGCCGAAGGCATGGCGCAGATGTTCGGGCGCCTGATGAACGCTTCGCGCCTGAATGAAGGCGCCGGCGGCGGCTCATGGGCCAGCACCCACCCGCTCTCCATCGAGCGCATGTCGGACGTGCAGAATCGGGTGCGCAACCAGTCTCCCGTGACGCGCCACGTGGACAGCGACGATTTCTGGTACATCCGCGCCAAGATGCGCGTGGTGCAGGGCCGCGACGCGGTCAGCCTGCGCACCGCCGGCCAGCAGTTGCAGGACGAGGCCCAGGCGCTGTCGGGCGTGCGCAAGTCGGCCGCCTACTACGGCCTGGCGCTGCAGGCGTTCCAGCGCAACAACCTGGCGGAGGCCGAGCGCAACTGGAATCTGGCGTCGGCGGACGGCCGCAGCTCGGCCCAGTTGGCCAAACTCAGCGTGGATATCGCCCTGGCGCGCAAGGAGTACCCCCGGGCGCTGGAGCTGGCCCAGGCCGGCACCAAGCGCTGGCCCGGCCACCGGGCCCTGGGCATCGCCTACGCCCAGGCGCTGCAAAGCATCGGCCGCCACACGGACGCGCAGGAGTACCTGCGGGCCAGGATCAAGCAGTGGGGCAGCGACGAGCCCAGCCTCTACCAGATGCTGGCGCAGAGCGAAGACCGCAACGGCAAGCCGGTGGCGGCCCGCCGCGACCAGGCCCGCTACTACGTCATGACGGGCGCCTACGCAGCCGCGGAATCGCAGCTGCAGCAGGCGCGCAACATGTCCACCGATTTCTACGAGCAGTCGCAGATCGACGTGCAGATCAAGGAAGTCAAGGACAAGCTGGCCGAAGAGCGCCAGTTGCTCGAACGCTTCAAATCGGGCTGAGTGTCGGGCCGGGCGGGGTAGGGCGCAGGCGCCCTACTGGCCGGTTTCGAAGAAGCGTCCCAGCCGCTGCGGCAGCCAGTTCAGATGAGCCGGGAAGCTGCCCGTCGGAAAACCGGCATGGCCGCCGTCCGTGGGCTGGTGCAGCAGTATGGCGGGCGAGCAATCCTCGGGTGTCGGCAGCGACGCGGCCGGCACGAACGGATCGTTGCGCGCATTGAGCACCAGCGTCGGCACGGATATCTTCGGCAGCCAGGGCTTGCTGGACGCGCGCGTCCAGTAGTCCAGCGCATTGCGGAAACCATGCATGGGCGCGGTGTAGGTGTCGTCGAATTCGCGCAGGTCGTGCGCATGCGCAATGCGCATGACGTCGACGGCGCCAGGATAGCGATGCGCCTTCTCCAGCACCTTGTGCTTGAGCGTCTTCAGGAAATGAGCGGTGTAGACCCGGCGGTTGAACATGCCGGTGGATAGCGTCTTGCCGCAAGCCACCAGGTCCAGCGGCACGGACACGCCCGCGCAGGCGGTCAGCCAGCCGGTGTCTTCCTGGTGCTCGCCCAGGTACTTGAGCAGGGCGTTGCCGCCCAGCGATACGCCGACCGCATGCCAGCGCGCATGCGGGATGCGCTGGCGCACGGTTTCCAGCATGAAGCCGACCTCGGCCGAATCGCCGGAGTAATAGGCGCGGGCCAGGCGGTTCGGCACGCCGGAACAACCGCGGAAATGCGCGATCACCACGATCCAGCCGCGCGCGCGGAAATGATGCGCGATGGATTGCGCGTAGCGGCTGTTGCTGCCGCCTTCCAGGCCATGGAACAGAATCAGGGCGGGGGTGTCGGGCGTATGCGGCAGGGACTTCCAGTCCGCGTCCGTCATCCACCTGGCCGCGGCGGTCTTGCCATTGGCGACCGGGCGCTGGCCGCTGACGGGCGCGCCGTCGGCGGACTTGTGCGGGAACAGGCCGGGGCCGGTCCAGTCGAAGTCGACGAAGTCGGTATCGGGCGTGTCCACCCGTTCGCGCACGAACGCGATGCGGTGGTACTGCGCGAACAGGGCGGCATAAACCGTCTGGCTGTCGCCTCCGGGCAACCAGGAGGGAACGGGACAGGGCGTTGTATCAAGACGAGCAGCGGCCAACTAAAAATCCACCCGATTCAATGCAGCATGTCGGGTACGTCGTGCAAGTCGAGCACCCCGGCTTCCGTGGGCGCCGGCGAGGCATGGTGCATGACCATGCGCCAGCCGGTGGGGCCCTTGTGGTAGATGTTGGTGGCATAGCAATTGGCGAATTGCGTGCCTTCCCGCGTCTGTACCGCCACCTGTTCCACCAGCACGTGCACCGCGCACATCATGCTCAGCATGACCAGCGGGCGCAGGGGCCGCACGTGCAGCGGGCCGTTGGTCAGCACCTGCTGCCAGGAGTCGTGCACCGCCGAATGGCCGACGATGCGCAGGCCCCCCGGGTGGATGCAGACGACTTCCTCGTCGTCCGCCCACACTTGCATCAGGCGCACGACGTCCGCCTGCTCGAGGGCTTCGTAGAACGCGTGCTCTGCTTCTTCGGGCGTGGCGAACATGATGGCGGATACGGGTCGACGTTGTAGAGCGGGTGACTCAGTGCCCGTGGCCGTGCAGCACGGTGCCGGGCTTCAGACGGTACTCGGCGCCGCAGTAGGCGCAGCTGGCCGAGCCGCTGCGGGCCACGTCCAGGAACACGCGCGGGTGCATGCTCCAGAGCGGCGCCTTGGGGCCCGGACAGAACACGGGCAGGTCGTCGGCGCCGACCTCGATGACTTCGTGGGGGTGGGGGACGGCGGCCGGAGCAGCAGCGGTCATGGATATTCCTGAAAAAAAAACCGGTAAACGGCAGGTTGGGGCAATGATGCGGCCTGGTCGGGGACCGGGCCGCGCGGATCAGACTTTACTCAGCCAGTGATGGTACTTCGGGTTGCGGCCATTCACCACGTCAAAAAATGCTTTCTGCAGCTTCTCCGTGATCGGGCCGCGCCGGCCAGTGCCGATCTGGCGGTTGTCCACTTCGCGGATGGGCGTTACTTCGGCGGCGGTGCCGGTGAAGAACGCCTCGTCGGCGATATAGACGTCGTCGCGCGTCAGGCGCTTGGTCACCACGCGCAGGCCCAGGTCGGCGGCCAGCGCATGGATGGTGGAGCGGGTAATGCCGGTCAGGGCGGAGGCGATCTCCGGCTCGCAGAGCACGCCGTCCTTGACGATGAAGAGGTTTTCGCCCGAGCCCTCGGCCACGAAGCCTTCGGTGTCCAGCAGCAGGGCTTCGTCGTAGCCGTCCTGCAGGGCCTCGGTATTGGCCAGGATCGAGTTGGCGTAGGTGGTGGCGACCTTGGCGCGCGGCATGGTGACGTTCACGTGCTGGCGCGCGAACGACGATACCTTGACGCGGATGCCCGCGGACAGCGCCTCTTCGCCCAGGTAGGCGCCCCAGGGCCAGGCGGCGATGGCCACGTGCACCCGGGCGCCCTTGGGCGAAACTCCCATCTTCTCGGGGCCGTAGAACACCAGGGGGCGCAGGTAGCCGGCTTCCAGCTGGTTCTCGCGCACGACCGTCCGCTGCGCCTGGTTGATCGTGTCGCGATCGAAGGGCATGGAGATCTGGTAGATGTGCGCCGAATTGAACAGGCGGTTGGTATGGTCTTCGAGGCGGAAGATGGCGGTGCCGATCTCGGAGCGGTAGGCGCGCACGCCTTCGAATACCGACAGGCCGTAGTGCAGGGAGTGCGTCAGGACGTGCGTGGTCGCGTCTCGCCACGGTACGAGCTTGCCGTCATACCAGATGAAGCCGTCGCGGTCTGCCATCGACATGGTCTACTCCCAAGAGCCCAAGAATCTCGAGGCCCGTATTGTATCAAGCAGCGAGGTTACAATACGCGCCTATTCGCGCCCCGGCGCGGCGCCGCCAGGCCCGCGCGCAGTGATCCCGGCGGGCGAACGGGTTGTCGTGCGTTCCTTTTCCTTAGAGTTTCCATGTCGTCCTGTCCGAATCGCCAGGGGCCTGCCGTTGTCCTCTGAATCTGCGCTTCCTGAAACCGAAGACCCCGTTGCGGTCCGCCAGGAACGCGTCGCCGCCTTCCGCGCTGGCGTCCATGCCATCGTGCCCGCCCTGATCGCCACCGCCACCTGGGGGCTGGTCACCGGGGTGGCCATGGTCAAGTCCGGCCTGACGGAGACCATGGCGCTGGCCATGACCCTGCTGCTGTACGCCGGTTCCGCCCAGCTGACATCCCTGCCGCTCATCGCCACCGGCGCGCCGCTCTGGCTGATCTTCGCCGCCGGTTGTGTCGTCAATCTGCGCTTCCTCATTTTCGGCGCGGCGCTGCATCCCTATTTCCGCCACCTGTCCTGGCCCAAGCGGCTGGGGCTGGGCTATTTCACGACCGACATGGGTTTCGTGCTGTTCATGCCGCGCTATGGCGATGCGGCCGTGCGCGGTACGCGCGAACAGCTTTGGTTCTTCCTGGGCGCCATCGCGCCGGGCTGGTTCGTCTGGCAGACGTCCTCCATTGTCGGCATCTACCTGGGCACCATGGTGCCCACGGGCTGGTCGCTGGACTTCGCCGCGGTGCTGGCGCTGCTGGCCATTACGGTGCCGCTGGCCAACACCAAGCCCATGCTGATTTCCATGTTGGCCGCCGGCGTGGTCGCCTGGACGGGCCAGGTCCTGCCGCTGCGCCTCGGCCTGGCGGCCGCCGTGGTGGCGGGTGTGGTCGCCGGCATCTGGGCGGAACGCTACTTCAAGGCCCGCGCATGACCCTCTGGCCCGCCGAAATCTACGTCTATTCCGCCATCCTGCTGCTGGCGCTGTGCAGCGTGCTGACGCGCGCCGGCTTTATGCTGTTCGGCGACTACATCCCCCTGCCGGAAGGCGTGCGGCGCGCATTGCGCTACGCGCCGGCCGCCGCCCTGACCGCCATCATTGTGCCGGACCTGCTGCCCTGGAAGGCTGGCCTGGGGCCGGTGTTCGACTACAAGCTGGTCGCGGGCGTGGTCGCCATCCTGGTTTTCCTGCGCACGCGCAGCGCGGTGCTGGTCATCATCGTGGGCATGCTGGCCCTGTGGGGCCTGCGCTGGCTAGCTGGTTGACGGTTTTTTTCGAAACGTCCATCCAGTGGACGCTGCTGGTATGCCCGGCGGGCGCTTTCTGGCGGCTGCCGGAAGGCGTTTGCAATGCCTTTCGAACGCGGACCGAACCGTGTGGTAATGCGGCTGCGCTAAAATCATGTTATCCACAGCAATCCGGGCCTGGTACTGCCCTCATAAGTATCGAATCCAGAATGCGCCGCCTGCCCTGCAAGGCAGGATGCTGATTGCGCGTGTTCAGGTTGTTCCGATGCATATGTAGTGCAGTGCGCGTAGCACTCTCGTTTTGTTCTTTTTCACTGGTCCCGGTATCTGCCTAACCCTGATGACTGAATCCACTCAATCCGTAGCACCCGCCGCTGACGCGCCCGCGCCGACGTTCACTGATTTCGGTCTGCATCCCCTGCTGCTGCAGTCCATCGCCGAAACCGGCTACACCACCCCCACGCCCATCCAGGCCCAGGCCATCCCCGTCGTGGTGGAAGGGCGCGACGTCATGGGCGCGGCCCAGACCGGCACCGGCAAGACGGCCGCCTTCACGCTGCCCATCCTGCATCGCCTGATGCCGCTGGCCAACACCAGCGCATCGCCCGCGCGCCATCCGGTGCGCGCGCTGATCCTGACGCCCACGCGCGAGCTGGCTGACCAGGTCTACGAAAGCGTCAAGCGCTACAGCAAGCAGACGCCGCTGCGTTCGGCGGTGGTGTTCGGCGGCGTGGATATCGGTCCGCAGAAGGAAGCCCTGCGCCGTGGTTGCGAAGTGCTGGTGGCCACGCCCGGCCGCCTGCTCGACCACGTCGAGCAAAAGAACGTGAACCTGAGTCAGGTCGGCATCCTGGTGCTGGACGAAGCCGACCGCATGCTGGACATGGGCTTTTTGCCTGACCTGGAACGCATCATCCGTCTGCTGCCCGCGCAGCGCCAGGGCCTGCTGTTTTCCGCGACGTTCAGCAATGAAATCCGCAAGCTCGGCCGCTCGTACCTGAATCATCCGGTCGAAATCGAAGTCGCGGCGCGCAACGCCACCGCCAACACGATCACCCAGATCGCCTACAAGATGCCCAGCGACGCCAAGCGCGCCGCGGTCGTGCACCTGGTGAAGTCGCGCGGCCTGAACCAGGTCATCGTGTTCTCCAACACCAAGATCGGCACGGCGCGGCTGGCCCGCGACCTGGAACGCGATGGCGTCAAGGCCGAGTCGATCCATGGCGACAAGACGCAGGCCGACCGCATGAAGGCGCTGGAAGCCTTCAAGGCCGGCGAACTGGAAGTGCTGGTGGCCACCGACGTGGCCGCGCGCGGCCTGGACGTGGCCGGCGTGCCCTGCGTCATCAACTACGACCTGCCGTACAACGCCGAAGACTACGTGCACCGTATCGGCCGTACCGGCCGTGCCGGCGCTTCGGGCGAGGCAATCGCCCTGTTCACGCCCGACGAAGAGCGTTTCCTGCTCGACATCGAAAAACTCATCAAGCGCGAAGTGCCGCGCGGCACCCTTGACGTGCCGGCCGAACTGGTCGCGCGCAGCCACCGCCGCAGCGACGAGCACCGCGGTTCGTCCTCGCGTGAAGGCCGTGAAGGTCGTGAAGGCCGCGACAGCCGTGGTGATCGCGGCCGTTCGTCCGACCGCCGCTCCGGCTACTCGTCCGGGGCGTCGCGCCAGCCCGTGGACGATTTCTTCCTCAAGCCCTACGAGCCCTCGGCCCCGTCCGCACCGGCCGACGAGCCGGCGCCCAGGAGCAACGGCGCATCCTCCGGGCCGAAGCGCCAGATCGCCGTCTTGCTCGGCGGCAGCCGCAAGCCCTGAACCGGGTCCGCATGAAAAAACCCGCAAGCCTTTGGGCGTTGCGGGTTTTTTTATGGCTGGCGCGCGTAGCGTGCCAGAGCGCTACTGCTCAGGCTGCCAGCAAGCGCGGCAGGTCCGGCAATGCCGCGGCGACGGCGGGACTATTTTCATTCAGGCTTTCGAGCAGGCGTTCCAGGTGGCCGATATGCGGCAGCATCGGGCCGTAGAACACCACTCGCGCGCCGATCTGCACCAGCAGCGTGGGGAAATTCTCCACGTCTTCGTCGCCCAGCAGTTCGGCGTGGTCTTCGATGTCGATCCAGGCGAAGACGTGTTGGGGCAGGGCGTCGGCCAGCGCTTGCAGCTTGGGCTTGTATTGCTCACAGGTATCGCACCAGGCCGCGCAGAAGCAGGCTACCAGCCAGGCGTCGGGCGATGAGCCCAGCCGCGCGCGCAGCGCGGCCAGATCGGTATCGGGTACAAGTAGAGACATGTGGGCAGATCGAGGCGTGTTTGACTATCATACCCGGGATGTCTACCCCCTTATTTCTCGTCCATGACCGCTTTGCGTACTGATTCCGCCCCGCCTGAAAACGGCCGATTTTCCGCTGCCGGTGTCGGCGCCGTCAGCGTGGGCCAGGCGTTCAAACGCGCCCTGGTGTCCCAATGCCACCCCACCATGCTGTTCGCGGTGCTGCTGCCATTCCTGATTGCGCTGGTTGGGGCCCTGTTGTTGCTGTACCTGTTCTGGACGCCGCTCAATGAATGGCTGGCGGCCGAGGCGGCTCGCTGGGACTTCGTCAATCGGGCCGAGGACTGGATGCTGGCGATGGGGCTGTTCTCGCTCAAGGTCTACATGATCCCCGTGATCGCAGTGGCCATCCTGTTGCCGGTATCGGGCATCCTGGGCCTGGCGATTGCCGCCGTCTTCGTGATGCCGCTGGTGCTGCGTCACGTCAGCAAGCGTGAATACGTGAGCGTCACGCCGCAAGGCAAGCACGCGACCGCGGTCAGCGTGTGGAACGCAATCTGGGTGTCGCTGGCGTTTGCCGCGGGCTGGTTGCTGACGCTGCCGCTATGGCTGGTGCCGCCCATGGCCATCGCCTTGTCGATCTTCTGGTGGGCCTTCGCGTTTTCGCGCATGATGCGGGTGGACGCCATCGTCGAACATGCCAGCCCCGCCGAGCGCAAGCTCATCCTGGAGCGCAACAACGGCGGCTTCTGGACCATAGGCCTGATCTGCTCGTTGCTGAACCTGTTGCCGCCCGCGTGGGTCATCCTGCCGGTGTTTTCGGCCCTGGTTTATGCCCACTACGGTCTGGAAGCGCTCAAGCGCTTGCGCGAGGACCGCGTCATCGACGTCTGACCGGCGTCACCCCTCTCAACTTCTGGAATCGGACATGGCCGCAGAATCCGCCGCCCGCCGCATCGGCCTCATCATCGTGGGGGACGAGATCCTCTCGGGCCGCCGTCAGGACAAGCATTTTTCCAAGGTCGTCGAGCTTCTGGGCGCGCGCGGCATGCAGCTGAGCTGGGCCGAAATCGTGCCCGACGACCGCGACACGCTCATCGCCACCTACAAGCGCAGCTTCGCCACCGGGGACGTGGTGTTTTCCTGTGGCGGCATCGGCGGCACGCCCGACGACCACACCCGCCAGGCCGCCGCGGCCGCGCTGGGCCTGCCGCTGGCGCTGCATCCCGAGGCCGAGCAGGCCATCGCCTTGCGCACGGCCGAGATGGCCGCCAAGGGGCAGGGCACCGCCGACATGAGCGCGCCGGAAAACCAGCAGCGCCTGCAGATGGGCGTGTTTCCGCAAGGCTGCGAAGTCGTGCCAAACCCCTATAACCGCATCCCCGGCTTCTTCATCAAGGACCATACCTTCGTGCCGGGCTTCCCCGTCATGGCCTGGCCCATGCTCGAATGGACGCTGGATACGCGCTATCGTGCGCTGCAGCATGTGCGCGCCCATGCGGAGCATTCCTTCCTGGTGTTCAGCATGCCCGAATCGCGCATCACGCCGGCCATGCAGGCCGTGGAAACGCGCTGGCCGGGCGTGCGGGCGTTCAGCCTGCCCAGCGTGGGCGAGGCTGGCGGCACGCCGCATATCGACCTCGGCGTGAAGGGCGAGCCGGCCGCGGCCGCTGAGGCGCTGGAGTATTTGCGGGCCGAGGTGCTGCGCCTGGGCGGCAAGCTGGCGCCCCCGCCAGCAGCGTGAAGCCAGGGCCGCCCACTATGCGCGGCCCTTTTTTTTTGATACAAAAACCGGTTGCCAAACGCGCCAGTAAATTTCACAATACGGGAAAGAACTGTTTGCTGCGATGCCGCAAGTCCGGTTCCCGAAGGTGGGGCCCTACAGGCGGCGCGGCTGTCCTCGCCCCCCTTTCCATGTCCCGTCTCCCCACTACTCGCAATGCCCTGGACGCCGAGACCGAAGGCGCCTCCGCCCATCCCATCGCCATCCAGGTGATCGAACGCGCCATGCGCCTGCTCGACGCCCTGGCCGCGCAGCCGGATCCGGTAACGCTCAAGGAACTGTCCGCGACCACGGGTCTGCATGCGTCCACCGCGCACCGCATCCTGAATGACCTGGTCGTGGGCCGCTACGTTGAACGCGTCGACAACGGCCTGTATCAATTGGGCATGCGCCTGCTGGAGCTGGGTTCGCTGGTCAAGGGACGCCTGAACGTGCGCGAGGCGGCCATTTCCGCCATGCGCTCGCTGCACAAGCTGACCGGGCAGACCATCAACCTGTCGGTGCAGCAGGGCGATGAGATCGTCTACATCGAACGGGCCTGGAGCGAGCGTTCGGGCATGCAGGTGGTCCGCGCCATCGGCGGCCGCGCGCCGCTGCACCTGACCTCCACCGGCAAGCTGTTTCTGTCCACCGCCGATGCGCGCCAGGTCCGCGCCTACGCGTTGCGCACCGGCCTGGCCGGCCACACGCGCAACAGCCTGACCGACCTGGACCGCCTGGAACGCGAACTGGCGCTGGTGCGGCGCCACGGCTATGCGCGCGACAACGAGGAACTCGAACTCGGCGTGCGCTGTATCGCCGCCGGTATTTTCGACGACACCGGCAAGCTGGTCGCGGGCCTGTCCATCTCGGCCCCGGCCGAACGACTGCAGGACGACTGGATCAAGGCCCTGGTCGACACCGCCGCCAGCATTTCCGAAGCGTTGGGCTACGAGCCCTCGGTCTCCTCCGGCTTCAACGGCCTGGGCATGGCGGCAGAGGCCCTGCGCCCGTAATCCAAGGCCGCTCGGCCAAAAAAGAAAAGCCCCTGATGGGGCTTTTCTTCCAGGTGCGCCGTGCAGGCGCCCGTTCGGATTACTGCTGTTCGACGCCAGCCTTCTTGAACAGCTCGCCCCACTGCGGAACTTGTTGCTTGACCTTGGCTTCCAGGGATTGCGGATTGGCTTCGGACGTCAGCACCGTGGCGCCCAGCTGCTTCATGCGGTCCTGGAACTTGGGATCGGCCAGGCCGGCCTGCAGGCTCTTGATCAGCTTGTCCACGACCGGCTTGGGCGTGCCCTTCGGCACCCACATGCCATGCCAGATGCCCACTTCAAAACCCTTGTAGCCGGATTCGTCCATGGTCGGCAGGTTCGGCAGCGTGGGGACGCGCTTCAGGCTGGTGACGGCGTAGGCCTTCACCTTGCCACTGTCGATCTGCTGGGTGGTGTTGGTGGTCTGGTCGCATAGCAGGTCCACCTGCTTGCCCAGCAGGTCGTTCATGGCCGGCGCGGTGCCCTTGTAGGGGATGGTCAGCAGTTGCACGCCCAGCGCCTCGACCAGCATGGTGCCGCACAGATGGCTGGCGGCGCCGATGCCGGCGTTGGCCAGGGACACCTTGTCCTTGTTCTGTTTGACGTACTCCGCCAGTTCCTTGATGTTGTTGGGCGGGAAGTCGGAGCGCGCGATGATGGTCATCGGCACGTCGACCACCAGGCCGATAGGCTCGAAGCTCTTGTAGGGGTCGTACCCCGGATTCTTGTACAGCGAGGGCGCGGTCGAGAAGCCGGCGTGCATCAACAGGACGGAATAGCCGTCAGGCTGCGCGCGCGCTACCTGGGTGGTGCCGATGGTGCCACCGGCGCCGCCCTTGTTCTCGACCACGACCGTCTGGCCCAGGCTCGGCCGCATGGCTTCCGCGAGCGAACGCGCGACGTTGTCCGTCGGGCCGCCAGCGGCGAACGGCACCACCATATTGATGGGGCGATCCGGATATTCGGCTTGGGCGGCGCCGGCTGCGAGCATGGCGCTGACCGCGAGCAAGGCCGAAAGCGTGCGGGGGATGAGGGTCATGGAGTCTCCAATTGCAGGGTTTTGCTGCTGCGATTTCATTGTTGCGCGCTGACTTGTGGGTTTATTTGTCTGTCATCAGCGTGAAAGCAGTTTAGAAAACAATTGATACGTCGTCACTTCGGGTATTTCCTGAATCCTGGGAAATCTTTGTGCTGGATCAAGCCCGTATGAGGCGTGCACCGTCGAAGTGCAATTCTTTGTTGCGTTGCACAAAAACTCCTTGACAAGTTTTTTTGCCAGTCTAGAATGTGAATTGTGCAGTGCATCAAACGGGCCGGCGGTAGCTTGTAGTACCAGTTTCCGCGCACGTTTCTCTAGTTCGTCGCAGACAACCATCCTTACTTGCCGGACAGCCTCCGGCTACCCCTAAAGGAGCATTCTATGAGCGCTATTCCGCAACAAGTCCTGGACCGTCAAAAGGCCAGCATCAACACCATCGTGGCCGCCCAGACCGCTGTTTTCGCCGGCTTCGAAAAGCTGGTCGAACTGAACCTGAAGGTCGTCCGCGCCACGCTGGACGAAGTCGCCCAGAAGTCGCAGCAAGCCGCTGAAGTCAAGGATCCGCAGGAAGCCGCCGCTTTCGCCTCGGGCCTGCTGCAGCCGGGCGCCGAAAAGGCCATGGCCTACACCAAGCATGTGTACGACATCGTCGCCGGCGTGCAGACGAGCCTGGTCAAGCTGACCGAGGAACAGATCGCCGAAGGTCAGCAGCAGCTGAGCGAAGCCGTCGACCAGTTCTCCAAGAACGCCCCGACCGGCTCCGAAAGCGCCGTTGCCCTGATCAAGTCCTCGCTGGCCACCGCGACCAGCGCCTACGATTCCATGACCAAGGCTGCCAAGCAGGCTGCTGAAGTCGCCGAATCGAACCTGAATGCCGCCGCCAACGCGACCTTCAAGGCTGCCTCGGATGCTGCCGACGCCGCCACCAAGGTTGCCAGCCGCAGCCGCCGCAGCGCCTAAGTTTTTGGCGCGCAGTGCTGCGCAAACCGCAGTTATGTAGTACTGTTGAGTGACAGAGCAGAGCTGGAATTAGGGCCACCCACCGGGTGGCCCCTTTTTTTGCCTGCTTTTTTGTCCTTATCGCCGCGGTGGATGCCGGCGCCGTTTCCGGTCAGCGCGCCACGGCGCGCACGCACTCGCCCACCAGGGCCGGACCGCGGTAGATCAGGCCGGTATAGAGCTGCACGGCGTCGGCGCCCGCGTCCATTTTCTCGCGCGCCTGGCGGCCCGACATGACCCCGCCCACGCCGATGATGGCCAGGCTGCCGCCCAGCCTTTCCTTCAGGCGGCGGATGACGGCCAGCGACAATTCATGCACCGGGGCGCCCGACAGGCCGCCGGCTTCCTCGGCATGCGGCTGGCCGGTGACGGCATCCCGCGAGAGAGTGGTGTTGGTGGCGATGACGCCGTCGATGCCATGGCGCGGCAGCGTTTCCGCGATGGAATCGATCTGCTCATGCGTCAGGTCGGGAGCGATCTTCACCGCCATGGGCACGCGCCGCTGGTGTTTGTCTTCCAGCGCGCGGCGCTTGTCCGCCAACTGCGCCAGCAGGGCCGACAGTTCGTCGCCGCCTTGCAGCGCGCGCAGGTTCTTGGTGTTGGGCGAGGAAATGTTCACCGTCACATAGTCGGCATGCGGATACACGCCTTCCAGCCCGATCAGGTAGTCGTCCGCGGCGCGCTCGATGGGCGTGTCTGCGTTCTTGCCGATGTTCAGCCCCAGCACGCCGCCTTGCTTGCGCCAGGCGCTGCGCTGCACATTGGCCAGGAAGGCGTCCAGTCCCTGGTTGTTGAAGCCCAGCCGGTTGATCAGCGCGTTGGCGCGCGGCAGCCGGAACATGCGCGGCTTGGGGTTGCCGGGCTGGGCGCGCGGAGTCACCGTGCCTACCTCGATAAAGCCGAATCCCAGATTGCCCAGCGCGTCGATATAGGCGCCGTTCTTGTCCAGGCCCGCGGCCAGCCCGATCGGGTTGGCCAGTTGCAAACCCATCAGCGTGCTCGGCGCCTTCGGCTGCGCATGCATGAGCTTGCGCGTCGCCCCGCACTCATAGGCGCGTTGCAGGCCCGACAGGGTGACTTCGTGGGCGGTTTCCGCGTCCATGGCGAACAGCGCCGGGCGGGCCAGGGGATAGGCGTGGAAGAGGATAGACATGGGGCGGAATTGTAGAGCGAATTTTGCCGGCCCTGCGCCGCGCCGGGCGCCCCGGGCGAGACCAGAATCAGGCGGGCGGCGGGGCGGGCTGCTCGCCCCACGCGCCGTCGACCAGGAACTGGGCCGGGTGGAAGCTCGATTTGTAAGACATCTTGCGGCTGTCGGCGATCCAATAGCCCAGGTACAGCCAGGGCAGGTTCAGCGTGCGGCATTGCTCGATCTGCCACAGGATGCTGTAGGTGCCCAGGCTGCCGGCAAGGTCCGGATCGTAGAAGGTGTAGACGGAGGACAGGCCGTCGTCCAGTACGTCGATGATGGACACCATGACCAGCGCGCCCGTTTCATCGCGGAATTCGACCAGGCGGGTGTTGACGCGGCTGGTGAGCAGGAATTGCGCATACTGCGTACGGCTGTCCTCGTCCATGCCGCCGCCTGGATGGCGACCCTGCTGGTAACGCGTGTACAGCCGGTAGTGTTCGGGCGACCAGGCCAGCTCCGCCACGAACGATTGCAGGCCCTGGTGGTCGCGCCAGGCGCGGCGCTGGCTGCGATTGGGCGCGAAGCCTGCCGTATCCACGCGCACGGGGATGCAGGCATGGCAGTTGTCGCAGTGCGGCCGGTAGGTAAACAGCCCGCTGCGCCGGAAGCCTTGCTCCACCAGTTGCGAATACGTGCCCGCGTTGATCAGGTGGCCGGGCGCGGCGACCTGCGACCGTGCCTGGCGACCCGGCAGATAGCTGCAAGGGTAGGGAGCGGTGGCGTAGAACTGCAGGGTGGAGAAAGGGAGTTCTTTGAGCTGGCTCATCGGAGGTCCCGCGTTGCGGCGGCAGGCCCGCAAGGGGCTGGCTACATATTAACGCCGAACCCCGCGCCCGATGCTGTGTCGGGATGCAAGCGGCCGGCGCTGTCCAGCGTGCCGCGGGCCCATGCGACGGCGGGCAGCGCCGTGGCTGCCCGCACATGCTGCAGGAACGCGGCGCGCGGGATGGCGCGCGCGCCCAGGCTGGCCAGATGGCGCGTCTGCTGTTGGCAGTCGATGCGCTCCACGCCTTGCGCGGCCAGATAGCGCACCAGATAGGACAGGGCGATCTTGGAGGCGTTGGGCGCGCGGGTGAACATGGATTCGCCGAAGAACATGCGGCCCAGGCTGATGCCGTAGAGGCCGCCGGCCAGTTCGCCGTCGATCCAGGTTTCGATGCTGTGCACGTAGCCAGCCTCATGCCAGGCGCGATAGGCCTGCTGCATGGCGGCGGTGATCCAGGTGCCCGGCTGGCCGTCGCGCGGCGCGGCGCATTGCGCCATCACCTCGGCAAAGGCCGTGTCCACGCGCACCTGCACGCGCGGCGCGGCGGCATGCTCCTGGCTGGCGACCTGCCGCAGCAGCTTGCGCAGCGTATGCGAGGGCGCGAAGTCCTTGATGCCCAGCACCATGCGCGGATCGGGGCTCCACCACAGAATCGGCTCGCCCTCGGAGTACCACGGGAAGATGCCGTTGGAGTAGGCCTCGATCAGCCTGGCGGTCGACAAGTCCGCGCCCGCGGCGAGCAGGCCGTCGGGATCCGCTAGCGCAAACTCCGCGGGCGGAAAGGGGGTGTCGACGGCTAGCCAGGGCAGTTTCAACGGTGCGATTCTAGGGTGTAGTGATGAGGGGGAAACACGCCCTGCTTGCGGTCGTCGAAGTAGTGGCGCAGCGTCGTCGCCACGGTGCGGAACGCCAGATCGTCCCAGGGGATCTCGGACTCGTCGTAATAGCGGGCCTCGAGGCTTTCGGGGCCCGGGTCGAGCTCGCCCGACAGCGCCTCGGCCAGGTAGAACACATGCACCTGATCGATCTGGGGCAGGTCGATGACGGTATAGAGTTCGCCCAGCTTGATGCGGGCGCCGGACTCTTCCAGCGTTTCGCGGGCGGCGCCCTGTGCCGTGCTTTCGCCCAGTTCCATGAAGCCGGCCGGCAGGGTCCAGGTGTTGTAGCGCGGTTCGATGGCGCGCCGGCACAGCAGGACCCGGTTTTCCCAGACCGGCAGGGTACCGACCACCAGCCTCGGATTCTGGTAATGGATTGCGCCGCAGTGATCGCAGATGTCGCGTTCGCGGTTGTCGCCTTCTGGAACCCGGCGGCTGATGGGCGAGCCGCATTGGCTGCAGAAATGCGAACGGCGCGGCGCGGGAAAGTATTCGAGGGGCGATTTTGCGGTCATGGGTACGATTCTAACGGCTGCGGCGGGGGCTGGCGCGCCGGCCTGGGACGGCCGGGGAGGGGGCGCCGAAGCGGCCCTCCAGATGCTCCACGAAGGATCGTACCTTGGGCGACAGGAAGCGCCGGTGCGGGTAGACGGCGTACATGGAGATCGAGGTGTGGGTGTAATCGGTCAGTAGCGCCACCAGGCGGTGGGCGCGGATGTCGTCGCCCACCAGGAAATCGGGCTGCAGGATGATGCCGTGGCCGGCCAGCGCCGCGGTCCGCAGCACGTCGCCGTTGTTGGCCCGCAGGGCCGCGTTCACGCGCACCAGATGGGTCACGCCGTCCTTCTCGAAGTGCCATTCGTTGCCGGTGCTGGCGTAGGCGTAATGCAGGCAGCGGTGCTGCTTCAGTTCTTCCGGCGTCTGCGGCGTGCCGTGGCGCCGCAGGTATTCGGGGGCGGCGCAGACCAGCAGCTGCTGCGGCGCCAGCGGCCGCGCGACCAGCGAGGAATCCTGCAGCGGACCGATGCGCACGGCAACGTCGTAGCCGTCCTCCACCAGGTCCACCACGCGGTCGTTCAGGTCCAGGTCGATGATCACGTCGGGATAGCGCTGCAGGTACTCGGCAATAGCCGGTCCCAGGTGCAGGATCCCGAACGACACTGGCGCGCTCACCCGCAGTCGGCCGCTGGGCCGCTGGCCCTCGGCCTGCAGCGACAGTTCCAGGTCCGCCACCTCGGCCAGGATGGGCCGCACGCGTTCATAGAAGGCGCGTCCGGCGTCGGTCATGCTCAGCTTGCGCGTGGTGCGGTTCAGGAGGCGCACGCCGTACTTCTGTTCCAGATAGGCGATCTGGCGCGTGACCACGGAGCGGGCCTGGCCCATCTTGTCGGCCGCGGCCGCGAACGAACCCAATTCCACGACCTTGGCGTAGGTCTGCATGGCGGTATGCGTGTCCAAGATTGTTTCCTATCGGGGAACAATAATTTGCAATTCTGCATGTTTATCTTTGTTTTTGGAATCGCAAGAATAGCGCTCATCAAGAATCTTCCCATCCTGGGCGATTCCCCACCGCTCTAGGAGAGTGCAATGGTTGATATCCGTACCGCGCCCTATGCCGCGCTGCTGCTGCGCGTGGCGCTCGGCGTCATGTTCCTGGCCCATGGCCTGACCAAGCTGCTGGTGTTCACGCTGCCCGGCACCGCGCAGTTCTTCGCCAAGATCGGCTTCGCCGGCTGGCTGGCGTATCCTGTGACGTTCTTCGAGGTCGGCGCCGGCGTGCTGCTGATCCTGGGCATCGTGCCGCGCTGGGTCGCCGCCATTGCCGTGGTGCAGTTGTTCGTGGCTTCCACGGTGCATTTCCCCAATGGCTGGGGCTTCGGCAATGCCGGCGGCGGCTGGGAATATCCGATCTTCCTGACCGTGGCGGCCGCCGTGCTGGCGCTGCTGGGCGACGGCAAGTACGCGCTGGTCAAGAGCGGCCGCGGCTGATCGCTGCGCGCACCAGTCTGTCTACCGTCACGGACGTGTCCGACAGGACGGTCGGACCCTAGAATGGCCCGGCCGTTTTCCATTTCTGGAGTTTCCATGTCCTTCCCGAAGTCGTACTTCAAGCGCGCCGCCGCCGCAGCCATGCTGGCCCTGGCCTTGTCTCCCGCCGTCCATGCGTCCGCTGAACAGGAGGCCGCCAACAAGGCGGCCGTGCTGGCCTTCTACGAGAAGGGCCTGAATCAGAAGGACGCGGATGCGGCGCTGAAATACGTGGGCGACCGCTATGTGCAGCACAATCCCAATGCGGCCGACGGCCCAGAGGGTTTCCGTAAATTCATCGCCTTCCTGCGCGACAAGTTTCCGCAATCGCGCAGCGAGATCAAACGCGTCTTCACCGACGGCGACTATGTGATCCTGCACGTGCACGCGGTGCGCCAACCCGGCGACCGCGGCAGCGCCATCATCGACATCTTCCGCCTGGAGCAGGGCAAGATCGTGGAGCACTGGGACGCGGTGCAGCCCATCCCCGAGCAGTCCGCCAATCCCAACGGCATGTTCTGAACGTGCCGGTCAGGCGTGGGGATCCGGGTCGAAGCCGAATTCCTGTGCCACATCCTTTTGCGCGACCAGCGCCAGCGGCGCGGCCGCATAGGTTTCGGGCAGGACGGCCTGTATCGTGCCGCCGGGTGCGAGTTCCGTCAGGGCGTCCAGCAACGGCTCTCCGTCCGCCGTGGTCATCCTTTCCAGCAGCGGCGGCAGATCGCGGTCCAGCACGATGCCCGCCCCGAAGGGCGTCATCGCATACAGCTGGCCCGCATCGTCCAGCTTCCACGCGGCGACCGAATCGACCGTCTGGTTCGTGTGCGTGAGCAGGCCACTGTTGTCATCGCTCAAGCGCAACACATACGGCGCCGCGTCCAGGCGCAGGAATACGCGCTGGGGACCGTTCTGGAAAAACCAGCGCCCCGCGTCGTCGTGTTCATAGTTGCGGTTGATGAACTCCAGGATCTGCGTGTTGGTGATGGACTCGCCCGGACCGCCCGCGGCCGATTGGCCTTGCGGGTGCAGGCGCCAGCGGCCGCGCGCGTCCAGCGACAGCCAGCCGTACACCGCCGGCACGTCGGGCCAGCGCGCGAGCGCGTCCTTCACCGATTGATCCATGTTCAGGGCCGGATGATGATGGGAGGAGGGTTGATGATGATGGCGGGCGCCGGCATCGCGGGCACCACCACCGGCTGCGGCATTTGCACGTAGCCGTGGCGGTAGTCATCCCGGCATTTGCGCTTTTCCTGGTAGTCGCCGTTGCGCTTCCATTTGCGCTCGACCTTACAGGCGCCGTCCCAATACTGCTCTTTATACTCGCGGCCGTGGCGATGGCGGTGCTTGTCCGAATCCGCCTGCGCCGCAAGCGGGGCCAGCGTGAGCAATGCCGCGGCGGACAGCGTCAGCAACGCGGAGGAATAGTGGGCTCGGGAGTTCGGAAGCGTGCGCATGGGATCGTCGTCAGTGGCAAACGGCGTCACCATAGCAATCATTTGGTTGACCGCGCGTAGTGATGCGTAACGAGATGCAGGAGGGCAGCCCGCAATCGTACCTGAGATCCTCATGGCCGGTCCCGGCCGCCAGCCGGTACGCGATTCTGATTTACGGCCAGCCCCCGGGCGGCGTAAAAATTGAGTCCTTACTTCTACTCGGCGAGTTCCGACATATGAAGATCGCTATTCTCGACGACTGGTTCGACACCCTGCGCCGCCTTCCTTGTTACTCCCTGCTGCGCGATCACGAGATCACCGCCTGGACGGATCACGTGGAAGATACCGATGTGCTGGCAGAGCGTCTGGCCGATACGGAAGCTCTGGTCCTGATCCGTGAACGCACCACGATACGGCGCGAATTGATCGAGCGATTGCCCAAGCTGCGGCTGATCAGCCAGCGTAGCGTCTACCCGCACATCGACGTTGCCGCATGTACCGATCATGGCGTCCTGGTGTGCTCGGACCTGCACGCGGATACGCCTTCGTATGCTGCCGCGGAGCTGACGTGGGCGCTGGTGCTGGCGGCCATGCGCCAGCTGCCGCAACAGGTGGAGTCCATGCGTCAGGGCCATTGGCAATACGGGGTGGGGCACACTGTCCGGGGCAAGACCATGGGCATCTTCGGCTATGGGCGCATCGGCCGGGTAGTGGCGGGCTACGCCCAGGCATTCGGCATGAGGGTGCTGGTCTGGGCTCGTCCCGAGTCGTTGCAGCGCGCGCGGGAGGACGGCTACGACATCGCAGCCTCCAAGGCCGAGTTCTTTTCATCCTGCGACGTGCTGTCTCTACATATGCGCTTGGTTCCCGCGACCAAGGGCATTGTCACGGCCGCGGATCTCGCCGTCATGAAAGAGAGCTCGCTGCTCGTGAACACCAGCCGCGCCGGACTCATCGAACCCGGCGCCCTGGTGCCGGCGCTGCTGGCCAAACGCCCGGCCATGGCGGCGCTGGATGTTTTCGACCACGAACCCTTGACCGATACTTCGAATCCGCTTCTGCAGATGCCCAACGTCCTGTGCACGCCCCACATCGGATACGTGACTTACGAGGAATGGGATCTGCAGTTCAAGGACGTGTTCAACCAGATTCTCGCGTTTGCGGCGGGGACGCCGGTAAACATGGTGAATCCGCAGGTGGCGGCGTCATGAACGCCTCTCTGGAACGCCTTGCGAAACAGCTTGATCTGGACGCCGATCGCAATGAACGCTTGCGTCTGGCATTCGGTCACGCCTGCGCGCTTCGGGTCGAGCACTTGCTTGAAGAACAGGAGGTCGTGGATTGCCTGGCGATTCTCGGCCGGTATCTGGGCGGCGCAATCGGCCATGAACAGCTGCAGCAGGTTTGCGCTCAGGCCTCGCGCCTGGCGAACCGGCATCAGGGGTCGAAATCCCTGGATGGCTGCGGCCATGCCGCCGTGTCCGCGACCTATGCCGTGGCCAGCGCCCTGGCCGGGAAGGCGCTCCGCGCAGCCGAATATGCGGCTTACGCCGCAGTCTACGGTCAGGGTGGTTATGGCGCTGTTTCAGATCCCGAGTCGTTCGAGCCGGAGTTCGCCTGGCAAGCGGAATGTCTGGCTTCTCTGGCTACCCGCGAGCCTGACAGGCATCTGGCGTAGTGGTTGAGCCGTCAGGAAAACAAAAAACCCGCAGAGCATTATCTGCGGGTTTTGAGAAATCGCTGGAGGCGCAAGCCGGAATCGAACCGACGTACACGGATTTGCAATCCGCTGCATAACCACTCTGCCATTGCGCCAGCATTTGCAAGAAAAAAGGAAGCGCGGTGTAGGCCGTTGCTTCCTTTTTGTATTTGGAGCGGGAGACGAGTCTCGAACTCGCGACCTCAACCTTGGCAAGGTTGCGCTCTACCAACTGAGCTACTCCCGCGGGGCACTGCGTTTTTGGTGTGATTTCTGATTTGGTTTTCAGAAGGCCGTGTCCACCAAAGACAGCGATTATACACAGAATTTAAGGCTTGTGTGGCCCGGTTGCGCGGGGAAGTGAAAAATCCCCGCACAGCCGGGCTGTGCGGCGCCGTCAGGGGGTATCGCTGGACACCGGCTCGGTGGCCTTGGACTCGGGCGCGGATGCGGGAGCGGGCGCGTCGACGGGCGCATCAGCAGGCGCGGCCGCAGGCGAGGACGCCGGCGCGGCAGCCTTCTTCGCGGGACGGGCCTTGCCGGCGGGCCGGCGCGAGGCCTGGCGGCGGGCATAGGAAGCCTGTTCCGCGGTCACCGTGCCTGCCGGCTGGCCCTGCAGGTCGACGCGCGTGGCGTCCGCGACCATGCTGCTCCAGTAGCGGCTGCCCTTGCACCAGGTCGCGATGGCCTGCTTCAACTGCTCGTCCGTCATGCCCAGCTTTTCGAGATGCTGGGCTGCGTCGGCCAGGATGCCTTGCTTGAGCGGCAGTTTCGGCGCGGGATTCTTGGGGAAAGCCTGGGGGAAGTGCTTCTGCAGGCGCCAGATGGCCTCGACCACCGGGTCGACCGGCTCGCGCTTTTGCTGGGGCCGGGTTGCGGCCTTGGCTTGATCAGGCTCCCGCTTTTTCGTCCGGCCTGCCGCCTTCGGTTGGACCGGCACCGCCTTTTGAGCCTGTGCCCGCAGCTGCTCGCGCAGGTCGGCAAGTTTTTCAAAACCCATTGTTATTTCCAACACCTCAGATTTGTTCAGGCTGAAGGTTACCGCAAGTGCGCGAATGCAGCACTGTCGACAGGGCGCGTGTGTGGCGGCGGCGCCATGGCCGCCGCCCGCGCCGTGGGCGGATTTGCCGGAAATCAACGCGCGCAGGCCGGGCAGGATGGCTGGTCAGTGCCCGACACGGCCAGCCAGGCGTCTTCCGCATCGCAGCGCAGTGACAGGTCCGAGGTCCGGCTTTGCGGCAGCAGTCATACCAGGGGGCTGCACGCAAGGGTGACGACCACATTGCCGGTGCGTACCGACGAGGCGGCCACCGCCCCGAGCAGCGTTTCGCGCTGGTTGAAGAAGATCTGCGCCCGGTCGGCGGCCGGCATGTCTCCGTCGGGCAGGCTGGGGGCGGCCATCCTGCAAACGATGGCATGGGCCGGGCCGATCTGCGCGGACAAGAAAATTCTGGAAGCTGGGCCGCGTTGCGCCCCGCGTATACAACCCGGCTATGTCAATTTGTTTCGCGAGTGCATTGAAAAACCGCCGGAAGCATCTCTGGTCTGCTTATCGGGATGGTATCCACTGTAGAAAAATAAACAATTTGGATATTGTCCAATTTAACTATATTCCAATGATGGATGGTATCCATGTTCCCTTATTTGATTATTGGATGGTATCCAAGTCGTTGATTTAAATAATAAAGATGGTATCTATTGATTAATTTTTTGTATTGAAAAAAAAGGGGTATAAATTGCCTCCTTTTTTCGCGAAGCATGTTTCGCCCATTCGGATTGCCTGGTTACTTAATAATACTTTTATAGCGATCCGGTAATGCCTTGGGTATCAGATTAATTAATCGACATAGGGAGGATTTACGTTGATACATGACACGAAGAAATGGCTGACGGCGACGCTCGCATTGAGCGCGTCCTACTGCGGTGGCGTCACGGCTGCGGACTTGACGGTGACGTCGGGCAATACGCAGGTGTTCGACGGCTCGGCCAATTTCCCCGGGGGGGTGGATGTCAACGGCGGCACGCTGGTGATCGGCGGCAACGGCGGCGGCTCGGGCGTCACGCTCGGCGGCAACGTCAATGCGAATTCGAACGGGACCGTCGCGGGCTTTGGCTCGATCAATGGCGATCTCAACGTATCCGGCGCGCGCGTGGCGCCCGGGTATGAAGTCGGTACGCCGACGGGGGTCTCCAACGGCAATCTGGTCGTCAACGGCAACCTGTCGATGAACAACGCGGTGTTCAATTTCGAGACCGGCTATGCGGGGCTGCCGATCACGCAACCCGGCACTGGCGACAACATCACCGTGCGCGGCAATGCCGCCATCAACAACACCACGCTGAACGTCACGGTCAATACCTTGGGCGTCAACGCTGGCTACTACCGGATCCTGTCGTACGGCGGCTCGATGAGCGGCAACGGCCTGACGCTGGGTTCGGTCTCGGGCGATTCCGCGCCTGCAGCCACCATCCAGAACCTGACCGGCGACAAGCAGATCAATCTCATCCTGGGCCCCAGCACCACCAACCTGTGGAACGGCAACGGCGCGGCATCCGCGACGCGGTCGGGCGGCGGCAACGGCACCTGGAGCGCGGCCGGCACGAACTGGAACAGCCCGAGCAATGCCACCGGCGCGCTGCCCGATGGCGGCTACGCGATCTTCACTGGCGCGGCCGGCACGGTGACCGTGGACGGTAGCGCAGGTCCGGTGCGCGTGTCGGGCATTCAATTCGCCACCGATCGCTATCGCCTGCAGGGCGCGCCTATCACCCTGGTTGGCAGCGGCGGCAATCCGCCCGCAATCGTGGTCGGCGATGGCACCTATGCTTCGGGCCAATTCGTCGACACCATCGACAACCCCTTGCAAGGCACGCAGGGCTTCGTCAAGACCGGCCCGGGGTCGGTGATCCTGACGGCCGACAGTAGCGGCCTCACCGGTCCCATCCTGATCGCCGACGGCGCGCTGGAGATCGACGGCAAGTTGAACGGCCCGATGGACATCGGCCGCGAGGTCGTGCTGGCGGGTGTTGGCCAGGTAGGCAGCACCAATCTGTACCCCACCGCGGTCATCTCTCCCGGCAACGATGGCACGCCCATGGGCACGCTCACGGTCAACGGCAACCTGACCTTTGGCCAGAACACCATCTACCGCGTGCATGCCGATCCGGGCAGCACCCTCAGCGACCGCATCCATGTCACCGGCGTTGCCTATCTCGACGGCACCGTGGCGCACGTGGGTCCCGACGGCAACTACGCGCCGCGCACGACCTACAACATCCTGACGGCGGATGGCGGCATCCAGGGGCAGTTCACTGGCGCTTCGAGCGCTTATGCCTTCCTGACGCCCACGCTCAGCTATGACCCGAAGAATGCGTACATGACGCTGACGCGCAATGATGTGCCTATCGGCAGCATCGGCGGCTCGGGCAACGAGAGCAGCGTGGGCGGAGCGCTGGACAAAGAGGAACCGCCCGCGACGGGCAACGGTTCGTCTTCGACCGGCAACGGCTCTTCGTCGACGGGCAATGGTTCGTCGTCGGCTGGCAATGGCTCTTCGTCGACGGGCGACGGTACGTCTTCGACGGGTAACGGCTCCACGTCGACGGGCAACGGTTCGTCCTCGACCGGCAATGGCTCGACCTCGACTGGCAACGGCTCGTCCAGCGCCGGCAACGAAACGCCGCCCACCGGCAGCGGCTCTTCCCTGGTCGACAGCGGCATCGCCGCGGGCAAGAACACAGGCGCCAGCCAGGTGGCTAATGCCGTGCTCGCCATGACTCCGAACGAAGCGCGATCGGCCCTGAGGATGCTCTCGGGCGAAGTCTACGGCAGCACCGCGAGCGTACTGCTGAGCCAGGGCGACACCGTGCGCACGCTGCCGCTCTCGCATCTGCGCGGCAACCTCGACGCGCCGGTGTTGGCCGGACGTCCCACCGCCCAACTGGGCGTCCCGTCGTCCGACGCCATGCCGCAAAGCGGCGCATCGCCGGTCTGGGCGCAAGCGTTCGGCAACTGGAGCAAGTTCGACGGCGACAGCAACGCGTCCAGCCTGAGCCAATCGTCGGGCGGCCTGTTCGTCGGCGGCGATGGCGCGGTGGGCGGCGGCTGGCGTCTGGGCGGCGCGGTCGGCTACATCGGCAGCCACAACTCGATCGACGACACGTCCTCGCGCACCAATGTCGACAGCTATACGGCGACCCTGTTCGGCGGGCGGAATTTCCAGGCCGGTCCCGGCCACATCCGCTTCATGGCCGGCGCGGCCTACACCTGGCATGACATCGACGCGAAACGCGACGTGGCGGCCGGCAGCCTGAACCAGCGGCTCGAGTCGTCGTATCACGCCTCGTCGACGCAGGTGTTCACCGAGCTCGGCTACAACCTGCCGCTGGGCGATGCCTACACCATCGAACCGTTTGCGGGCCTGGCGTGGAACCAGCTGCGCACGCGCGGCTTCGAGGAGTCCGGTGGCACTGCAGCCCTGCACGGGTCCAGTAATTCCGACGACGTGACCAGCACCACGCTGGGACTGCGCGGCTCTTGGGAGTTCGGTTCCGACCGCGCGCCTGGCCGCCTGACCGCGTCGCTGGGCTGGCGCCATGCCATGGGCGATGTGCAGCCCAAGCAGCAGTTGGCCTTCGAAGGCGGCAGCACGTTCTCGGTGACGGGCGTGCCGATCGCGCGCAACGCCGCGGTGTTGGGCCTGGGCGCCGAGATGGCCATCACGCGCAACACGACGGCGGGCATTGCCTATGACGCGCAGTTCGGCGGCGGCAACCGGCAGCAGTCGGGCGTGCTCAAGCTGGCCGTGCGCTTCTGATCAGGCGCCGACAGGCGCAGCAAGCGTCGCAGTCATGACGCTTGCTGCGCCAGCGCCGGGCTGGAATCGAGAACAAATGAAAAGGGGCGAATCGAAAGATTCGCCCCTTTTTCAAGGACTTGCTCAAGAATGCCCGCTGAGCGGGGCCAGAACGGACGAGGCGCCGTTGGTCTTAGTGTTTATCGTCCCCCTGCCAGCGCAGATAAGCCGAGCGGGTAACAGCAGACACTGAATCCAGGACTTTCCGGTGATTGACCTGATGCCGCAGCATCAGCCGTGCATCGGCCACGGCGCGGGATTTGCAGAACCAATGGCAACTGTGCTGCAGCAGATACAACTCCGCCGAGAGGTGGTACGCGCGCTCTCTTGCGTCCCAGTGGCCTTCGTTGTCCACGACATGGCGCAAGCCGAGTGCATGGATGTGCAGCAGCTCACGAAAATCCCGTGTCATCGCGGGAAGAAAGCGCTCGATGTATGGCACGCAGAACGAGAGCGTGGACACGCGGGTGGCCTGTGGACTTTCCTTTTGCATGGCATCGGCCAGCGACTGCACTTGTGCCGCCACGGCGCGTTCGGTCTGGGCGAAGGTTTCCAGTACCTGTAGCTGGCGGTTCTCGGTGTCTTCGCGGATGGCGCGGGTGTAGCCTTGCGTCAGTGTTTCCATGTGGCGCTCCAGCTGCAAACCGCCCAGATGACGCCCCAGCAACGCAATGCGGGCGCGCTGATAGCGCACGCGCAGCACCTGCCATGCCGCGATAAGCACCAGCAGGATCAATGCAATATCCATTGCCCGTGTTCCTTCATTTCCCAAGCGGCACAAGCCGGAATGAAAAAAGGGCCCGAAGGCCCTTTTTCAAGGATTTCCAGAACTCCGCGAAGGAGGTTGAAAATCAAAATTTGGAGCGGGAGACGAGTCTCGAACTCGCGACCTCAACCTTGGCAAGGTTGCGCTCTACCAACTGAGCTACTCCCGCATTTGCGTGCCTTGCGCGATCCGCGATCGTTGCGATCTGGGACTGAGCCGGCAAGCGAGGGCGAAGTATACCGAATTTTTCAAAAGATGCTTTTTAGGGCGATTGAGCCCTGCCGACCAGTCTCGGTTCCTGCCCGACAGCGGTCCTGTTGCGTCCAGTGATCGCCATCCATTGAAGATGCCGCGGCGCGGCAGTCGCCGGATCGCACGGCGCACCCTCTGGGCGGGCCGAAAATAACTTCAAAAAATATCAACCAAATCCATATTGCTTCACTCATACGCGAGATCCAGAATTCTGTTCATGGACGCAAGGTGTCGTCCGAGGGCGGAAAATGGATACCAAGAACTCCACGAATCAGAGACAACTCACGGTCCGCATCTCGCGGGGAACCGAAGACGGAAGCTATTCCACTTACTCGGTGCCGTGGCGCGAGAACCAGACGGTTCTGGATGTGGTGACCGAAGTGCAGCGCACCCAGGAGCCGAACCTTTCGTACCGCTACGCCTGTCGCGTCGGCGTCTGCGGGTCCTGTGCCATGACGGTCAACGGCAAGCCCCGCTGGACCTGCCGCACCCACGTCAGCCGGGTGGAAGAGGGGGGCGTGATCGTGATCGAACCCTTGCGCAACATGCCGCGGATCAAGGATCTGGTCGTCGACATGAGCGAGTTCTTCCAGAAGTGGGCGCGCGCCGGCAATACCTTCGTCGGCACGGCCACGCGCAATGATCCGCCGGCACTGGTGTCGCCGCAGAGCAAGAAGCGCAAGCAGGCCGACGCCGCCATCGAGTGCATCAACTGCGGCGTGTGCTACGCGGCCTGTGACGTGGTGTCCTGGGATAAGGACTACCTGGGCCCGGCCGCCCTGAACCGGGCGTGGACACTGTTCAACGACGAACGGCACGCAGACCCCAAGGACGTGCTGCGCAAGGCCACCTCCGGCAGCGGCTGCAACTCCTGTCATACCCAGGGCAGCTGCATGAAGCACTGTCCGGTAAGCCTCAGCCCAACCGGCAGCATTGCGGGGCTGAAGCGCAGCGCCATCTTCAGCCTGCTCAAGGGGGGCTGACATGGAAGCTCGTCTTTTCGCGCTCCAGCGCCTGACGGCGATGGTGATGGCGCCGTTTGTCCTGGTGCACGTGGGCCTGGTCATCTACGCGGTGCGTGGCGGGCTGACCGCGGGCGAGATTCTCTCGCGCACGCAGGGCAACTGGTTCTGGATCGTCTTCTACGGCCTGTTCGTGCTGAGCGTGTCGGTCCACGTGCCGATCGGCGTGCGCAACATCCTGATCGAGTGGCTGCGGCTGGGCCGCGGCGCCGCGTCCGTGGTCGGGCTGGCGTTCGGTTTGGGACTGCTCATCCTGGGCGTGCGCGCCGTCGCGGCGGTGGGAGGGCTGATGCCATGAGATCCGCGCGCAACCATCAGGCCTACTGGGCCTTCCTCGGGCATCGCCTCTCCGGCCTGGCGCTGGCCC
Organism: Achromobacter sp. FW305-C-30-7; assembly: GCF_058783105.1. Classification (NCBI taxonomy): domain Bacteria; kingdom Pseudomonadati; phylum Pseudomonadota; class Betaproteobacteria; order Burkholderiales; family Alcaligenaceae; genus Achromobacter; species Achromobacter sp. FW305-C-30-7. Next base: position 283,917 of record NZ_JBYSYI010000006.1, read on the forward strand.
TGTTCCTGCCCGCCCACTTCTACGTGCTGGCGATGGCGCTGGACCAGGCGCGGCTGGACGGATTCCTCAAGCTTGCCGACATGCCGGCGATGAAGTTCGGCGAATGGGGGCTGGTGCTGCTGCTGACCCTGCACATGTTTTTCGGGCTGCGTCTGCTAGCGCTGGAGCTGTTGCCCTGGAAGTCGCCGCGGGATGCGCGCGTTGCCTGGATCGGGTGGGGCTTTGCGGTCTCCATGGCGACGGGCCTGGTTTTCATCGCGGGAGTGATCTGAGATGCGGATCGAGAACATCAAGACGGACATTCTGGTGCTGGGCACCGGGGGCGCGGGCCTGTTCGCGGCGCTGCATGCCAAGAAGGCAAATCCGTCTTTGAAAGTGACGGTGACGGTGAAAGGCCTGCTGGGCAAGTGCGGCTGTACCCGCATGGTCCAGGGCGGCTACAACGTCGCGCTGGCCGCGGGCGACTCGGTGGAGCGCCACTTCATGGACACCATCGAGGGCGGCAAATGGCTGCCGCGCCAGGACCTGGCGTGGCGTCTGGTCGAAGGCGCGGTTGAACGGGTGCGCGAGCTGGAGAACGAGATCGGCTGTTTCTTCGACCGCAATCCCGATGGCACGCTGCATTCCAAGGCGTTCGCCGGCCAGAGCTTCGACCGCACCGTGCACAAGGCCGACTTGACCGGCATCGAGATCATCAACCGCTTGATGGAGCAGGTGCGGGCGCTGGACGTCGATGAACTGGAAGAGCATCGCGCCATCGAGCTGATTCCGGCCGCCGACGGCTCCGGCATCTCGGGCGTGCTGTTCATCGACATGCGGACCGGCGCCTATCGGTTCATCCAGGCCAAGGCCGTGCTGCTGGCCACCGGGGCCGGGCCGACGATGTACCGCTATCACACGCCCTCCGGCGACAAGACCTGTGACGGCTTGGCCATGGCCTTGCGCTACGGCTTGAAGCTGCGGGACATGGAGATGGTGCAGTTCCATCCCACCGGCCTCCTGGGCGGGCCGGATACGCGCATGACCGGAACGGTGCTGGAGGAAGGGCTGCGCGGGGCGGGCGGCTATCTGCTCAACGGCGACGGCGAGCGCTTCATGGCCAACTACGACAAGCGCGGCGAACGCGCCACGCGCGACGTGGTCAGCCGCGGCATCTACGCCGAAATGCGCGCCGGCCGCACGGGCCCGATGGGCGGGGTCTATATCCAGATGAGTCATCTGGGTCCGGACAAGGTGGCCAAGACTTTTCCCGGCATGGTCAACCGCTGCAAGGATTGCGGTTTTGACCTGGCGGGCGGCAAGGTGGAGGTGGTGCCGACCGCCCACTACCTGATGGGCGGCGTCGAATTCAACGTGGACGGCTCGACGGCCTCGCCGGGGCTGTACGCGGCCGGCGAGGACTGCGGCGGTGTGCATGGCGCCAATCGCCTGGGCGGAAACGGCGTGGCCAATTCCACGGTGTTCGGCGGCATCGCGGGCGATGCGATGGCGGCCTATGTCGCCAAGTCCGGCCAGTGGCGCGATGCGGACCAGCGCATCATCGCGCGCGGCATCGAACGCGCCGAGTTCCCGTTTTCCCGGCCAACTGGGCGCATCCACGAGTTGCGCGACGCGCTTTCGCAAACCATGTGGGACGACGTCGGCGTGCTGCGCCGCCGCGAGGCTATGGAGCATGGCCTGGACGCCATCGCCGGCCACCGCGCCGCCTTGCGCGACATCGGCGTGGCGGACGGCGACCGCCGCTACAACCTCACCTGGCACGACTGGCTCAATATGGAAAGCCTGGTCGACATTTCCAAGGTCATCACGGTCTCGGCGCTGGCGCGCGAGAACAGCCGCGGCGCACATTACCGCGAGGACTTTCCCGAAGCTGGAGACCTGCACACCAGCCGCTACACGCGCGTGAGCGCGCAGGACGGCGAGGTGGCGCTGGAGATGGTTCCGGTTTCCTTCGACATCGTAAAACCCGGCGAATCGCTCATCGAGGGCGAGGCGGGCATTCCCCAGAACTAAGGCACATCCCACCATGAGCATCCCTGTACAGAAAGTTGAAGAGGCGGCGCTGGAGATCATGCGCCGCGCGGCCATCGAGATTCCGGCCGATTACAAGCAAGGCATCCAGGAACTGCAGAAGAAGGAAACCGGCAAGCTGCCGCGCTTCGTCATCCATGCCATGGTGGACAACTGGGAGGCCGCCGACCAGGACCGGCGGCCCATGTGCGCCGACACCGGCCTGCCGCGCTACTACGTCAAGGTGGGCAACAACGCCTCGGTCGACAGCGGCTTCGTCGCGGTGGAGCGCGCGCTGCGCCACGCCACGGCTGAGGCCACGCTCAGCATTCCGCTGCGGCCCAACCGCGTGCATCCGCTCTGGCGCACCGACCACAACAACAACGTCGGCATCAACGCGCCCGAGGTCGAATGGTCGTTCGAGCCCGATACCGACTGGATCGAAATCACGACCGTGCACAAGGGCGGCCTGTTCGGCACCGACTACCGCATGCTGTTTCCCGGCGATGGCATAGACGGTATCAAGCGCTTCGTGCTGGACACGCTGATCGCCTTCGGCAAGCGCGGGCTGGCCTGTCAGCCGGCCATCGTCGGCATCGGGCTGGGCGGCTCCAAGGACACCTGCATGCAGTTGGGCAAACAGGCCGCCTGTCTGCGCACGGTAGGGGACCGCAACCCGGACCCCAAGGTGGCGGAACTGGAACTGGAGCTGATGCAGCTGGGAAATTCCATCGGCATGGGCGCCATGGGCTTCGTCGGTTCCGGCATGGTGGTCGACTGCCATATCGAGTGCGGCTACACCCATACCGGAGGCATGCCCATCAGCCTGCATACCTTCTGCCTGTCTTCGCGCCGCGCCACCGCGCGGATCCATGCCAACGGGAAGATCGAGTACCGCACCGATCCCCAGTGGTTCACGCCCTACCTGCGCCGGGAGACGGTCGAATGGTAAGCAACGACGACGACATCAAGGTCTTTCACCTGGACCTGCCCGCCAAGCGCGAGGACCTCGCCAAGCTCGAACTCGGCGCGGCCGTGTATCTGAATGGCGTGGTCTACACGGCCCGCGAAGGCGTCTACAAGAAGGTGCTGGACCAGGGCCTGCCGCTGCCGGTGGACCTGCGCTCCCTCAGCAACGTCAACTTCCATTGCTCGCCGGCCGCGGCGCCGGACGGCCACGGCGGCTACAACGTGGGCGCCGTCACCGCCACCGCTTCGTTCCGCTTCTCCAAGTGGATACCCCGCTGGCTGGAGGAGACCGGCTGCCGCATCCTGATCGGCAAGGGCGGCATGCCCGCCGACGACTACAAGCAGGTGCTGGCGCCGGGCGGCGCGATCTACCTGACCACCGTGGGTTATGGCACCGGCGCCTTGCTGGGCCGCGGCATCAAGCGGGTGCGCGAAGTGCATTGGCTGGATGAGTTGGGGATCGCGCAGGCGATGTGGCTGTTCGAGGTCGAGAACTTCGGGCCCTTCATCGTCGAGAGCGACCTCGAGGGCAACTCGCTCTTTGCCCAGCACGCCGAAGTCATCAATGCGGGCATCGAGAAGCTTTATGCCGGCTTGAAGCCGCCCGCTCTGCACCGCTATGGCGAGACGGACGACCGCAAGGATGAAGTGATGTAGGCGCGGCAGCGCGCCAGACCCGGCAACCGTGCACCTGACAGGGATACTTTGATGATCATCGACTTTAGGCTGCGGCCGCCCGTGGGCGGCTTTCTGGACACGCTGATGTACTCGGCGGGAGAACGCCGCGACGGCTTTACCCGGACGGTGGGCTTCGAGCCCTCGGCTGCGGCGCAGCAGCAGTCGATGGCGCTGTTGCTCAAGGAGATGGACGCGGCGAGGATAGACCGCGGCGTGGTCGTGGGACGCCTGGCAGGCGTGCTGGGCAGCGTATCCAACGAGGATGTGCGCGGCATCGTCGCCGAGCACCCGGGCCGCTTCATCGGCGCCGCCTCCATCGACCCCACCGACAGGCGGCGCGCATGCCAGACCATCAGTCAGGCGGTCGAGGACGGCTTCAAGCTGATCAATATCGAGCCCGGTTCCTACCCGGTGCCGATGTACGCCGACGACCGGCGGCTCTATCCGATCTACGGCCATTGCGAGGACCTGGGCGTTCCGGTGATCATGATGGTCGGAGGCACGGCGGGCCCCGACCTGAGCTATTCGGACCCGATACGGACCGACCGGGTGCTGGCGGATTTCCCCGGCCTGAACGTCGTGGTCGCGCATGGCGGGTGGCCCTGGGTCAACGAGATCCTGCATCTGGCATTCCGGCGGCAGAATCTGTGGCTGTCGCCCGATATGTATTTTTCCCGCATGCCGGGTTGGGAGGAGTATGTGAAGGCGGCCGACGGCTTTCTTGCGGACAGGATGCTCTACGCCAGCTCGTTCCCGTTTTGTCCCGTGCAGGGGTACAAAGAATGGTTCGAGACCTTGCCGATCCGGGAAGATAATCTCAGGAAAGTCATGGGGGGCAATGCGCGGCGGCTGCTAGGCATCTGACGCGGCATACTCCTCCTTCCCATAAAGCTCGCCTACACCAGGAACCCCCCTTGCATGGACATCCGGACGCTCTACACGCTGATCGCGATTGCAGACCACGGCAGCTTCGCCGAGGCCGGCAATACCATCGGCTTGTCGCTGTCTGCGGTGAGCATGCAGGTCCGCGCTCTCGAGGATGAACTTGGCATCACGATCTTCGATCGCAGCCGGCGTCCGCCGATCCTCACGGATACGGGCCTGGCGCTGGTGCACCGGGCGCGCGACCTGATCGCCCACTGGGAAAGCATGAGCGCCGCGCTGAAGAAGGGCACCTCCTCGGGATTGCTCAGGCTGGGCAGCGTCCATACCTGTGTGTCGGGCGTGCTGCCGCTGGCCCTGCGCCACTTGCAGAAGCAGGGGCATGGACTGGAAGTCCACGTCACCACCGGGCTTACGCATGATCTGGAACGCGCCATCTACCACCGCCAGCTGGACGTGGCGATCGTGACGGAACCCGATGCGCCGCGCTCGGGGCTGGATTTCCTGCCGTTCGTGGAGGAACAGCTGGTCGTCATCGCGCACCGTTCGGTAAAGGGCGCCAGCGACCAGGAGATCCTGGAGCAGAACCCTTATGTCCGCTTCAACCGCTCGGCGCGCGTGGGGCATCTGGTGCAGGAAGAGATGGTGCGCAGGCGCATCACGGTGCGTTCGGCCATGGAGATCGACAACCTGGAGGGCGTGATCGCCATGGTGGCCAATGGCCTGGGCGCCTCGGTGGTGCCGGCCTGCCGCGGCAGGAACGAGTTTCCGCCGGGCATCCGCGTTATTCCGTTCGGCTCGCCGACGGTCACGCGCCGGCTGGGCATCCTGGCGCCGAAGGAGAACCCGCGAGCCCATCTTACGCAGTTGTTGCTCGATGCATTGAAGTCAGTCTGCGCCGGCCAGCGCGACGGCACGGAGCAGGCCGGTCCCGGCCAGTAGTCCTTAGTCTGGTAGTTCTGTAGTTCAGCAGCCTAGTAGTCCGCAGAAAAACACCGCAACGCCCCAAAAAAATCGAGCCATCGGCCCGAGGGTCAGTTGCTGCCTGGCGAATCGTCAGCCGGCCGAGAACCGGCAGGCTTCGCCGTCCCGCGAACTGAAGGAGACAAAACCATGAAAGACGAATTTCAACCCAATAACGCCCGCCGCCGCATCGTCAAGACGCTGGGCTGTGGCCTCGCGCTTACGCCGTTTCTGGCCCTGCCGGCGCGAGCCGAATGGCCATCTGACAAGGTCATACGCATGGTCGTTCCGTTTTCGGCGGGCGGCGCCACCGACTTGCTGGGCCGCGCCTTGGCGGCCGAACTGGGCAAGGGCCTGAAGCAAAGCGTGATCGTCGAGAACCGGGCGGGCGCCGGCGGCAGCGTGGGTGCGCAGGCCGTCGCCAGCGCGCCGGCGGACGGCTACACGCTGTTGCTCGCATCGGGCAGCATGTTCACAGTCAACCAGTTCATCTACAGCAAGCTGCCTTACTCGCTGGCCGACTTCAGCCCCATCGGCAAGGTGGCCAACGGACCCATGGTGCTCACGGTCAATGCCAATCTGCCCGTCAAGAACACGCGGGAGCTGATCGAATACGCCCGCGCCAGGCCGGGCAAGCTCAGCTTCTCGTCCGCGGGCGTGGGCAGCCAGACGCATATGGCGGGGGAAGCCTTCAGCGATGCCGCGGGGATCGAGCTCATGCATGTCCCATACAAAGGCGAAGGCCCGGCCTATACGGATCTGATGGCGGGCGTGATCGAAGTCGCCGTGGGCAACATCAATGCCATCGTCCCCTTGCTCAAGGGCGGGCGCCTGCGGGCGCTTTCGGTGACGGGGAGGGAGCGCTCAGCGCTGCTGCCGGACGTGCCCACCACGGCGGAGGACGGCGTGCCGGGTTTCGAGTTCACTGGCTGGTTCGCGCTGCTGGCGCCGGCAGGCACGCCCCAGGCGTCCGTCGACCGGCTGCTGGCCGATGCCAGGACGGCGGTCGAACAGCCGAACCTGCAGCGCTATCTGGCGGACCAGGGCATGTCCGCGACCATTGTGCCGCCAGCCCAGCTCAGGGACGAGATCGCCAGGGAGTCGGCCAAGTGGAAGGCGCTGGTGGAGAAAAAGAAGATCACCGCCAGCTGAGGCTACGTTGCGGGCCTGTGGCGCTCACTGGCCCGCCCTTATTTTCATGCTCACCTTGCACGCATCATGTCGCCCGATTCCCTTGTTGTCGCCGCTCCCGTCGTCTTGGTCGCCTACGTCGTCTTCGGGATGACAGGATTCGGCGCGGCCATGGTGGCCGTGCCGGTCCTGGTCCAGTTCATGCCCCTGCAGTTTGCGGTGCCGCTGGTGGTGCTGTTCGACCTGGCCTGCACCGCGCTGGTGGGCGGCAGCAACTGGCGGCGGGTGTCCCTGGTCGAGCTCAAGCGGCTGTTTCCCTGGCTGCTGCTAGGGATAGGCCTGGGCGTCACGCTGCTGCACAATGCCGGCGCCCGCTGGCCCTTGATACTGCTGGGCAGCTTCGTACTGGCCGTGTGCATCAAGGGCCTGCGCGGCGCGCGGGCGAAGACGGCGGCGCCGTTGAACACTTTTTGGGCGTTGCCGTTCGGCGTGTTCGGCGGCATCTTCAGCGCGCTGTTCGGGACCGGGGGGCCGATCTACACCATCTATCTGTCGCGCCGGCTGGACGCGCTGGATCAGTTCCGCGCCACGATCTCGGTGGTCATCCTGGCCAGCGGCCTCATCCGGGCGGCGGCTTTCGGCGCCGCCGGACTGTACGCGCAGCCGGAAATCCTGTCTGCCGCCGCCGTACTGCTGCCGGTGGCCCTGATCGGCCTTTATGGCGGCTCCCGCCTCAGGGCCCGGGTGTCTCCGGAACTGCTGAAGCGGGCCATTTTCCTCTTGCTCGCGATAGCTGGCGCGGGCGCCATCTATCGCGGCTGGGTCTCGCCTGCGTGACGCGGACGCCTGCTACTTGGCCGTCGGCATGGCGAACTCGGCGCCCTTGCCGATGCTTTCGGGCCAACGCTGCATGATGGACTTCTGCCGGGTGTAGAAGCGCACGCCTTCCTCGCCATAGGCGTGCATGTCGCCGAACAGGCTGCGCTTCCAGCCGCCGAAGCCATGCCAGGCCATGGGCACCGGGATGGGCACATTGATGCCCACCATGCCGACTTCGATGCGCCGGCCGAACTCGCGCGCGACGTTGCCGTCGCGGGTGAAGCAGGCCACGCCGTTGCCGAATTCGTGGGCGTTGATGAGATCCACTGCCTCTTTCAGGTCCTTCACGCGCACGCAGCCCAGCACCGGGCCGAAGATTTCTTCCTTGTAGATGCGCATGTCGGGCGTGACGTGGTCGAACAGCGTGCCGCCCATCCAGAAGCCGTCGCCGCAGCCTGCGCCCGCTTGCGAGCCCTGGAAACCGCGGCCGTCCACCAGCAATTGCGCGCCTTCCTGCACGCCTAGGTCGATGTAGCCGCTGATGCGTTCGTGAGCGGCCCGGGTCACGATGGGACCCATCTCGGCCGCGGGGTTCTCGCCGTCCAGCACCTTCAGCGTCCTGGTACGCTCGATCAACCGGGGCAGCAACCGGTCGGCCACGTCGCCCACCAGCACCGCCACGCTGATCGCCATGCAGCGCTCGCCGGCCGAGCCGTAGCCGGCGCCGACCAAGGCATCGACCGCCTGGTCGATGTCGGCGTCCGGCATCACGACCATATGATTCTTGGCGCCGCCCAGGGCCTGCACGCGCTTGCCGTGGCGGGCGCCAGTCTCGTAGATGTAGTTGGCGATGGGTGTGGAACCGACGAAGCTGATCGCCTTCACGTCCGGGTGCTCCAGCAGTGCATCCACCGCCACCTTGTCGCCCTGCACCACGTTGAACACGCCATCCGGCAGGCCGGCCTCGCTCAGCAGCTCGGCGATGCGCAGGGAGGCGCTGGGATCGGTGGGGCTGGGCTTGAGCACGAAGGTATTGCCCGCCGCGATGGCCACGGGGAACATCCACATGGGCACCATCACCGGGAAGTTGAACGGCGTGATGCCCGCCACCACGCCTAGCGGCTGGCGCAGCGTCCAGTTGTCGATGCCGGTGGAAACCTGCTCGGTGTGAGCGCCCTTCAGGAGCTGGGGGACGCCGCAAGCGAACTCCACGATGTCGATGCCGCGGGTGACTTCGCCTTGCGCATCGCTGAAAACCTTGCCATGCTCGGCGGTGATCAGGTGAGCCAGTTCGTCGCGATGCTTGTTCATCAGTTCAAGAAACCTGAACAGCACGCGGGCGCGGCGGATGGGAGGAGTGTCCGCCCATTGCGGAAATGCCGCTCGGGCGCTGGCCACGGCACGGTTCACCTCGTCTGGCGTGGCCAGGGCCACTTGCTTGGCGACGACGCCCGTGGCCGGGTTGTAGACGGGCTGGCGGTTGCCTGTCCCCTCGACGAGGCTGCCGCCGATATAGTGTCCGGCATCACGGGATTGGGCGCTGGCATTGCTTGCGGTCATGGCTGACTCCTGGGCTTGAGCATGGTGATCTGGAACTGGCAATGTCGCGCATTGGCGCGCGGCCGTCGAGACCAGAGGGCTGGAATCAGTGTTTGGCGTTTCGAACAATGGAGCAGGGCATGACGAAAACCAGGCGTCTGGAAGATCTGTGGTCGCATATTCATTGCCTTGGGGTGCTGGCCGATACCGGCAGCTACACGGCGGCCGCCCGCCGCCTGCAGATCAGCAAGGCCTCGGTGAGCCAGCGCATCGTGGAGCTGGAGCAGGCGGCTGGCGTGCCCCTGGTGCGCCGCACCACCCGCAGCGTCGGCCTGACCGAGGCGGGGCAGAGTCTGGTAGACCAGACCGCGGCGGCTTTCCTGCGCATCGAGGAAGGCTTCTCGGCCGTGCGGGATCTGTCAGAGGGGCCGCGCGGCGTGCTGTCCGTGACCGCGCCCGTGGCCCTGGGGCGCCAGGTCATTGCGCCGCTGATACCGGAATTCCTGAAGCGCTTTCCCGACGTGCGGATCCAGCTGGAACTCAGCGACCATCTGGCGTCCCTGGCGACCGAAGGCTTCGACCTGGCGATCCGGCACGTGGCCGGCGTGCCGGACACGCATGTCGCCTCGGTCATCTGCGAGACGCGCTCCGTGCTGGTTGCCACCCCGGAATACCTGGCGCGGAACGGCACGCCGAAGATACCAATGGATCTGGCGGCCCACAATTGCCTGCATTACCTGCGGCGCAGCGGCAGCGCCACCTGGTCGTTCGAGTCGCGTGACGGGGACAAGCGCGTGGCGGTGCCGGTGCGCGGCAGCTTCACGGCCAACAACAGCGAAGTGTTGAGAGAGGTGGCGGCCGGATCCCTGGGAATCGCGCTGCTGCCGGATTTCAGCGCCAATCAGGCCTTGCGCAGCGGAGCCCTGGTCGAAGTACTGCATGGCTGGCGGGTGGTGGGCGACTACGCGGAGCGGCTATACGCGGTCAGGCCCTACACGCCGCGCGTGCCCCTGACCGTATCCTCGTTCGTCGGCTACCTGCGCGAGGCGATCCCGGCGTCCGCTGGACTAGGCGGGCCGCCAGGAGCGGGGAGCGAGGCGGGCTAATTGACCTGTAGCCCGGCCTTGGCCACCAGGTCGGCGTAGATCGCGGCGCCCTGGTTGACGTACCTTTCCGTCTCGGCGGGCGACAGGACGTGGGGGATGCCGCCGAAGTTGGCGTTGCCGGCGATCCATTTCGGATCCTGCGAGATCTGCTTGAGCACGGCGGCCCATTTGGCCACGGCCTCGGAATTCATGTCGGGCGGCCCGAACAGTCCGCTCCAGCCTATGACCGCTTCGAGCTGAGGCAGCCCCAGCTCGCGGGCGGTCGGTATGTCGGGGAATTGCGCCAGGCGTTCCGGCGTGGTCGTCAGCAGGGCGCGCAGCTTGCCGCTGGCGAGTATGCCTGTCATTGAACTCAGGTTGTTGCAGGCGAAGTCGGCATCCTTGCTGAGGACCGCCAGCGCGACCTCATTGCCGCCCTTGTACGGCACGCTGACCACGGCATCGGGCTTCAGGCCAAGGCTGCTCAGCAGCAGCTGGGGCGCGAGGTTCTGCACCGTAGCCGGGCCGGAATGGCTGTAGTTGAGCTTGCCGGGCTGCGCCTTCATCGCCTGCGCCAGGTCGCGGATCGTCTTGTACGGACTGTCCGGGTGGACGACACAGACCACCGGATTCAACTCCAGCAAGCCGATGAAGGTGAAATCCTTCGAGGTATAGGGCGTGGTCTTGGGCTGCAGCGCGGGCAACAGGACCTGGGAGCCTATCCGGCCCATCAGCAGCGTGTAGCCGTCGGGGGCGGCGTTCTTCACGGCGGCGGAGCCGATTGCGCCGTTCGCCCCGGCCTTGTTGACCACGACGATGGGCTGGCCAAGCACGCCTTGCGCGGCGGCGGACAGATTGCGGGCCGCCATGTCGGCGTCGCCGCCGGCGCTGAACGGAACGATGAGCTGGATCGGTTTGGCGGGATAGGCCTGGGCGTTCGCCAGGCCGGGAAGCGTGGCAAGCATGCAAATCGCGGCGCGAGCGAACGCGCCCGGCCAGCGGCCGGTAGGGCTGATCATGGGAAGTCTCCTGTCGTGCTAAGGGACGTAACCGGACTGCAGCTGTGCTCGATGCCTCGAGGTCAATGACCGGTCGCGGACTGCGTTGATGCGCTGAAAACCGGGGCGGGCTCGCCCGCCAGGGAAACGTTGATGCAGGCGGGCAGCCCGCTGTTCGCCGCCATGTCCAGCGCGGTGGCCAGACCGTCGCTGTCCTGCGCGGCAAAGCCTGCCCCGCCGAGCGCCGTGGCGACGTCGTGGTAGCGCGCGGTCGCCGCAAGTTCGCAGCCGATCAGCCTGTTCGGACCATAGGTGCGCATCTGGATCAGATGTTCTGCGTTCCAGCGCAGGTCGTTGCCGATCACGGCGATGATCGCGGCCTGTTCGCGCACCGCCGTGTCCAGCTCCATCAGGTGGAAGCCTGCGGTGCCATCGCCCATGAGGACCACCACGGTCGCATCGGGCTGCGCGATCTTGGCGGCGATCGCGTAGCAGATGCCCGCGCCAATTGCGCCGGACATGCCGTTGATGATGCGCACCGGCGCCTGGCAGTAGGCCTGCGCCCACTGGCCGAACTCGCCGCCGTCGCAGACCAGGATGGGATTCGGGACGGAGGCGAGAAACGCCTGGACCGTCTCGCAAAGCGCGCGCGGTCCCAATGCGCCGGCGGCGGACGCGGCGGCATTCAGTGTGGTCCGGTTGCGCAGCGCTTCGTCCACGCGCGCGCGCCATGGGGCGCGCTCGGCCGGAGCTGGTGTGGCACGCATCGCGGACAGTGCGGCATAGGGATCGCCCTGCAAGGCCAGGGCCAGTCGTTCGCCCAGCAGGCGGCTCGCGCGTTCCAGCATGGCGGGATCCGGGTCGATCGCTACGACCTGGGCCGTCTTGCCCAGCGCGCCCGTGCCGCCGAAGCCCAGCGTGAAGTCCAGGGACTTGCCTGCCAGCACGATGAGGTCCGCCTGTGGCATGAGCGCGGCCAGGGAACCGAGCGAAGGATCCTTCAGGCCGCGCGGGCTTTCCATGGGGATGACGCGCATTGCAAGCGCTTCTTCCAGCATCCCGCGGACGGCACGCATGTGGGCGCGCGCGCCTGTGGGGCCGGCCAGCATCAGGGGGCGCTGCGCGGTATTCACCAGCGCGGCGAGCTTTTCCATGCCGGCTGCGTCCGCTGGGACGGCCTCGCGGCTCTGCGCTGCGGCGGGAAGCTCCGCCAAGCCGGTCTCGGCGGTCATCAGGTCGAAGGGCAGGGTCAGATGCACCGGCCCGCGCCGGGGCGCAAGCGCCTGCGCCACCGCGCTTTCGAGCGCGGGGTAGAGTTCCTGCGCGGTCCGCGGACGCAGCGAAAGCTTGGTCAGCGGACGGGTGATGGCGACCTGGTCCAGTTCCTGGAAGGCGCCCATGCCGTCCTCGGCAACGGAGGAGTCGCCGGAAATGAGCAGCACGGGGCTTTCCGCCTGCGACGCCGAGTACAAGGGCGCGAGGCCGTTCGTGATGCCCGGCGCCGCGGTCAGCATCGCGACGCCGAGTTCGCCGGTGATCTGGGACCAGGCGTCCGCCATGAAGACGGCGGCCGCCTCATGCCGCACGTGGATGATGCGGATGCCTGCGTCGATACAGGCATCGTAGAGCGGCATGATCTGATTGCCGGACAGGCTGAAGATGGTCTTGACGCCCAGGCGATGCAGCGTACGGATAATCAACTGGGATCCAAGCACCTGAGTCTCCGAGGGCCGCGCTGGTAAACGCCGCGCGCCTGTTTTTATACCGGCTATGGGAGAGTTCAGTGTATCGGCTATCCGTGGCGTGTTGGTTGATGTTTTTTGAACCTAGGGGGCAGCTCGCGGGCTGTCCCGATCAGTCTGCGCCGCGATCGCCTCGCGCACGCCTTGCCCGTACGCTGGATCGGCCTGGGCACAGTTGGCGATGTGGCGCTCGATGACTTCCTCGGACGCGCCGCGGATCGCGCGGGCGGTGTTTTCGAACAGCCTTTGCTTTTCGTCCGCGGCCATCAGGCGGAACAGGTCGCCGGGCTGGGAGAAATAGTCGGCATCTTCCCGGTGGTTCCAGCGGGCCGCCGCGCCGCTGAGGTCCAACGGCGGCTCCGAGTAGTCCGGCTGCGCCTGCAGGGCGCCACGACTGTTGGGCGTGTACGCGGGCGCGCTGCCGCCGTTGCCATCGACACGCATGGCCCCGTCGCGGTGGTAGCTATGGAACGGACAGCGGGGCGCGTTGACCGGGATCTGCGGATAGTTCACGCCCAAGCGATAACGTTGCGTGTCGCCATACGAGAACAGGCGGCCTTGCAGCATCTTGTCCGGTGAGAACCCGATGCCGGGCACGATCACCGCGGGGCTGAACGCGGCCTGTTCGACCTCGGCGAAGAAATTCTCCGGATTCCGGTTGAGCTCCAGGACGCCGGCCTCGATCAGCGGATAGTCCTTGTGCGGCCAGACCTTGGTCAGGTCGAAGGGATTGAGATGATAGGTATTGGCCTCGGCCTCGGGCATGATCTGCACGTACAGGGTCCAGCGCGGGAATTCGCCGCGTTCGATCGCTTCGTACAGGTCGCGCTGGTTGCTTTCGCGGTCCGCCGCGATGACCTGGCCGGCTTCGGCGTCCGTCAGGTTCTGGATGCCTTGCTGGGTCTTGAAGGTGAACTTGACCCAGAACCGCTGGTTGGCAGCGTTGATGAAACTATAGGTGTGGCTGCCGAACCCGTGCATGTGGCGATAGCTCTTGGGAATGCCGCGGTCGCCCATGATGAGCGTCACCTGGTGCAGGGTCTCGGGCAGCAGGGTCCAGTAGTCCCAGTTGTTCTGCGGGCTGCGCATGCCCGTGCGTGGATCGCGCTTGACGGCCCGGTTCAGGTCGGAGAACTTCAGCGGATCGCGCACGAAGAAGACTGGCGTGTTATTGCCGACCAGATCCCAATTGCCCTCTTCGGTGTAGAACTTGAGGGCAAAGCCGCGGATGTCGCGCTCGGCATCGGCCGCGCCGCGTTCTCCGGCCACGGTGGAGAATCGCGCGAACATGTCGGTCCGCTTGCCGACCTGGCTGAAGATCCTGGCCTTGGTGTAGCGCGTGATGTCATGGGTCACGGTGAACGTGCCGAAGGCGCCGGCCCCCTTGGCGTGCATGCGCCGCTCCGGTATCACCTCGCGGTCGAAGTGCGCCATCTTCTCCAGGAACCAGACGTCCTGCAAAAGCGCAGGCCCGCGCGGACCGGCGGTCATGGTGTTGTCGTCGTCGGCAACAGGGGCGCCGAATGCGGTGGTGAGTTTGCTCATGATGGGCTCCATGCGATGTTGATGTGGCAGCGGCCTTCAAGAGCGGGTGCATCGCAGCGGCCCCGGATCCGGCCACGTGGGGTTCAGGCGTAGTGCTCGATGGGGGAGTGGTCTTCCAGGCGCAGCACGCGGCCGTCGATGACGAGGGATGGCAGCCGGGCGATGCCCAGGGCGCGGGCTTTTGCGGCGTGTTCGGGTTGCAGGGCGAGGTCGAATGATTCGTAGCGATGCTGTGGCGTCGTGAATACCGCCGCTATGTTGCGATCGATGCTCAGGCAGAGGTTGCAGCCGTCGTGGAACAGGGTGACTTGAATCAAGGCGATCTCCTTCGTATGCCGCCAGAGCGACTGCCCTGGCGATTCCGGCTTGAAGAGGAGAATCGCCAGGCCGATCTTGGAGGCGCGGGCTGGAATCGAACCAACCTCAGGAGATTTGCAATCTGCCGCATGACCACTCTGCCACCGCGCCATCTTATTTGTCCTAGGACGTAATGCATGGTACGCAAGCGGGGCGAGGCGTGGACTTCCGCGAATCCACGAATATTGTCCTAACGTCCAGAATGACTGACGCAGGACATAAGTATGTACGTCATAGGTCGCAGAGGAGCGCGGACTCTTGGGGAGCGGGGAGGGCGCGGCGGCGCTGTGCGGGAAGGTGCCCGATGCGGGCGCGGAAATGAAAAAAGGGCCCGAAGGCCCTTTCTCAAGGATTTCCAGAAAGGATCTGGAAATCAAAATTTGGAGCGGGAGACGAGTCTCGAACTCGCGACCTCAACCTTGGCAAGGTTGCGCTCTACCAACTGAGCTACTCCCGCATGGGTTCTGCACTTGAAACAGCCAGAACCTGTTTTCTTATTCACTCTGATCAACTTGGTTATCGATCAGAAGGCGCGCATTCTACATGATTTTTTTGAGCTTGTCTTGGCCTGTGCTTTCTTGGATCCGTTCACTGCAAGCAGTTGTCGAACAGGTCCTGGAACTCAGGGCAAGCACTCAATCAAGTAATATGAGCGAAGACAGAAACTATAGCAATCCGTAGCACCCATGTCAAATTCGCCCGCCCCTGCCCATCCGTCCCCCGCCTTGTTCCCCATCAGCCAGGATCTCACCCGGCTGAACACGCTGGGTCTGGAGTCGCGGGCCGGGGACTTTGTGACCCTGGAGGATCCGGCGCAGTTGCCCGCGCTAACGGAACTGGCGCGCGCGGCGTCCTCCCTGCTGGTGCTGGGCGGCGGCAGCAATCTGGTGCTGCCGCGCCAGGTGCAGGGGCTGGTGGCGCGAGTTGCCTTCAAGGGCGTGCGCCTGCTGGAGGCCCGGTCCGATGCCTGGCTGGTCGAGGCGGCGGGCGGCGAGACCTGGCACGGCTTTGTCGAAACCTGCGTAAAGCAGGGCTGGGACGGGCTGGAGAACCTGGCGCTGATCCCCGGCACGGTGGGCGCGGCCCCGGTGCAGAACATCGGCGCCTACGGTGTCGAGCTGCAGGAGCGCTTCCATAGTCTGACCGCCTGGGATGTGCGCATAGGCCGTCTGGTCGAAATGAGCGCGGCCGATTGCAGGTTTTCCTATCGCGACAGCGTGTTCAAGCACGATGAACCGGGACGGTGGGTCATCGTCAGCGTGCGTTTCGCCTTGCCGCGGCCCTGGCGGCCGGTGCTGGCTTACCCCGACCTGCAGCGCCATGCGCGGTTGGCAGAAGGCGCGCCGATTGCGCGCGATATCTTCGACGCGGTATGCGAGATCCGCCGCGCCAAGCTGCCCGATCCGGCGGTGACGGGCAATGCGGGCAGCTTTTTCAAGAATCCCATCGTATCGTCCGAGGTGCGCGACGCCTTGCTCGGCCGTTTTCCCGGCCTGGTGTCATACGCCCAGCCGGATGGCGGCTACAAGCTGGCGGCTGGCTGGCTGATCGACCAGTGCGGCTGGAAGGGCCGCACGCTAGGGGCTGCGGGTGTGCACGAGCGCCAGGCCCTGGTACTGGTCAACCGCGGCGGGGCGACGGCAGCCGATATCATGGACTTGGCGCATGCCATCCAGGAAGCGGTATCCGAGCGCTATGGCGTGCGGCTGGAACCGGAACCCGTGGTGGTGTGAGGCTGTTTCGGCCTGGCAAGAAAAAGGACCCCGCGGGGTCCTTTTTTTGTCGGCGAGGGCGGCTCAGAAGCCCAGCACGGACTGCATGTCGTACAGGCCGTTGTGCTTGCCTTCCAGGAAGCGGGCGGCGCGCAGGGCGCCTTCCGCGTAGGTGGCGCGGCTGGCCGAGCGGTGCGTGATCTCGATGCGTTCGCCGATGCCGCAGAAGGACACGGTGTGGTCGCCGACGATGTCGCCGCCGCGCAGTACGGAGAAACCGATGGTGCCGGGTTTGCGCACGCCGGTGTCGCCGTGCCGGCTCCAGGTGGCGACGTCCGGCAGGGCCACGTTCCAGGCCGAAGCGATGGTTTCGCCCATTTTCAGCGCGGTGCCCGAGGGCGCGTCGACCTTATTGCGGTGGTGCGCTTCGAACACTTCGACGTCGTAGCCGGAGTTCAGGATGCGCGCGGCCATGTCCAGCAGCTTGAGCGTGGCGTTGACGCCCACGCTCATGTTGGGCGCGAAGACGATGCCGATCTTCTGGGCGGCGACTTCGATCTCGGCGCGGCCGTTGTCGTCGAAACCGGTGGTGCCGATGACGGCGTTCACGCCGTGCTTGACGCAGGCCTGCAGGTGTTCGAGCGTGCCTTCCGGACGGGTGAAGTCGATCAGGCAGTCGGCCTGGGCCAGTGCGTCGAGATCATCGGTGATGGCCACGCCGGTCTGCTTGCCCAAGGGCGCGCCGGCATCCTGACCCAGCGCGGCCGAGCCCTGGCGGTCGAGCGCCACGGCGAGCTGCAGCCCGGAGGCGTTCAGGACGGCTTCGATCAGCATCTGGCCCATCCGGCCGCTGGCGCCGGCAATTGCAATACGCATGGATAGTCCTTGGTGTTACTTGAGCGGCTCGGGGGCGTTGCCCGGCTGGCCAGGATACTGGTTGAGAGGGCTGACCGGTGCGGCGGCGTCGCGCTTGCGCTGGTCTTCCTCTTCCTTCTGGCGGGCTTCGTCTTCCGTGAGGCGCTTGTCCGCCTTTTCGTCGGCGACGGCGTTGGGCGTATTGATCTGGTATGGCTGCAGGTCAGGCTGCTTGTCGCCTTCCCAGCGGGTCAGACGGTCGTTTTCGAACCAGACCGTGAATTTGCGCTCCTGGGCGTCGCCGTAACCGGGCTTGTAGTAGTAGGGGTAGTCCCAGCGGTTGGCGTGCAGCACGCTGGTCAGCGTCGGGCTGCCGAGGGCGAAGCGCACCTGTTCGCGCGTCATGCCGGGCTGCAGCAGGGCCACCTGCTCCTGGGTGATCCAGTTTCCTTGCTGGACGCCGGCTTTGTAGGGGAAGCCCCACTTGTCCCCCGAGCATCCGGCCAGGGCGACGGCCAGGGCGGCCACCGCCAGGCCGGTCTTCAGCGAGCGGGAGGGAATTCGTGCAATCATGGACACTACGCGCCCCTATTATTTGGAAGCAGACAAAACCGTTATCATAAAGGTTTCATAAGGATAGTTCCGCGTGGCGGCATGATTTCGGTGAGCCGGCTCGCGGTGAACCTATCCTGCCCATGCCAACGCGGACGGAGAGCGATTACACCATGAGCGACCAAAGCGAACTGAAGAACATGGGTTTGAAGGCGACGTTCCCCCGCCTGAAAATTCTTGATATTTTCCGGAAATCGGATCAACGGCACCTGAGCGCCGAAGACGTCTATCGCGCCCTGATCGGCGAAAACGTCGAAATCGGGCTGGCTACCGTCTACCGCGTCCTGACCCAGTTCGAACAGGCCGGCATTCTTGCCCGCAGCCAGTTCGACAGCGGCAAGGCGGTGTTCGAGCTCAACGACGGCGATCATCACGATCACCTGATCTGCACGAACTGCGGCAAGGTGGTCGAGTTTTCGGACCCCGAGATCGAAAAGCGTCAGCAAAAGATTGCCAAGGACAACGCCTTCGCGCTGGAAAGCCACGCCATGGTGTTGTACGGCATTTGCGGCAGCTGCATGAAGGGCCGCTGATCCCGGCCCGGTAGTCCAGCCCGCGGCTACGCTCGCAGCGGGTATGCGAGATCCAAAGCCCCTTCAGGTTGAAGGGGCTTTTTTTGTGTGCGAGATGAAATCAGACCCGCCTCGGCGTTGTTGGCGGGAGCGGAGGGAGCCTTTCAGTCCTGCCCGAAGCCAGCCAGCATTTCGCGGGCATGTTCGCGGGTGGTCGCGGTGAGCTTGATGCCGCCCAGCATGCGCGCGATTTCCTCGACGCGGGCGGGGGCGTCCAGCTCTTCGATGCTGGAACGGGTCGCGCCGCGCGATTCGGCCTTGCTGACCAGGAACTGGTTGTTGGCGCAGGCCGCGACCTGGGGCAGATGGGTCACGCACAGGACCTGATGGCGTTCGCCGAGTTCGCGCAGCAGCTTGCCGACGGCCTCGGCCACCGCGCCGCCGACGCCGCTGTCGACTTCGTCGAAGATCAGCGTGGGCACGCGCGCGGCGCGGCTGGCGATGACGGACAGCGCCAGCGAGATCCGCGACAGTTCGCCGCCCGAGGCCACCTTGGCGAGCGGGCGCGGCGTGGTGCCGGCATGGCCGGCCACCAGGAATTCGACCTGCTCGTTGCCATGCGCGGAGGGCGCCGATGCGGCCAGGGTGGGCTCGAACTTGCCGCCCTGCATGGCCAGCGTCTGCATGGCCTGCGTGACCTGCTTGCCCAGGTCCTTGGCGACCTTGCGGCGCGCCGTCGTCAATTTCGCCGCGCCGGCGTCGTACTGCGCCTGCGCGGCCTGCGCCTGGGCACGCAGGGCATCGATGTCGCCCGCGGCCTGCAGCGCCTTGAGCTGCGCATGCAGCGTGTCGCGCAGTTCGCAGAGCGCATCGGGTTCGACGCGGAATTTGCGGGCGGTTTCGAACACCAGGCCCAGGCGCGCTTCGGCAGCCACAAGTCTCTGCGGATCGAGGTCGACGCGGCTGACGTAGTTGTTCAGGTCCGACACGGCCTCGCTGATGGCGATGCGCGCCGATTCCAGCTCATCGTGCACGCCTTGCAGGCCGGGGTCATGGCGCAGCATCTGCTGGATGCGGTGGTTGGCAGACGTGAGCCGGTGGTGCGCGGAGTCGCCTTCGCCGTCGAGGGCGTCAATGATCTGCGTGGCGCCGTCCAGCAGCGATTGCGAGTGCGACAGGCGCGTGTGTTCGGACTGCAGCGCGTCCCATTCGTCGGGGCCGAGGTTCAACTGGTCGAGTTCGTCGACTTGCCATTGCAGGCGGTCGCGTTCGGTGGCCAGGCTGGCGGCGTCCTTTTCGGCGGCTTCCAGCTGGCGCGCCAGCGCGCGCCATTGCTTCCAGGCCTGGCCGACCGCGTTGCGCAGTTCGCCATGGCCGCCGTGGGCGTCCAGCAGGTCGCGCTGGGCGTCGGCGCGCATCAGGCTTTGGTGCGCATGCTGGCCGTGGATGTCGACCAGGCTGTCGCCCAGTTCGCGCAACTGCGCCACGGTGGCCGGCGTGCCGTTGATGTAGGCGCGGCTGCGGCCCTGGGCGTCGATGACGCGGCGCAGGGACAGCTCTGCGTCGGCGTCGATCTCGCGCTCTTGCAGCCAGGCGACCAGCCCCTTGGGCGTGTCGAAGACCGCGGTGATGTCGGCGCGCGGCGCGCCTTCGCGCAGCATGCTGGCGTCGCCGCGTTCGCCCAGCGCGAGCGCCAGCGCGTCCACCAGTATGGATTTGCCCGCGCCGGTTTCGCCGGAAAAGACGCTGAAGCCGGGGCCGAAATGGATCTCGGTCTGTTCGACGATGACGAAGTCGCGGATATGCAGGGTGCGCAGCATGTCGGGGCGCTTACTACTCTACGTTGTCGGAGGCTTCGGGCATCAGGTTCCAGTGCAGCTTGCGGCGCAGGGTGGAGAAGAAACTGTAGCCTTCGGGATGCACGAAGCGGATGGTATAGGGGGCGCGCTGCACGACGATACGGTCGCCCGGCTGCAGGTCGGACCAGGTCTGCATGTCGAAATGCACGCTGGCCCCGACTTCGACGCGGCCCATGGCCGTGAGCGTCATGTTCAGCACGCCGGAATCGGGAATGACGATGGGGCGGTTGGACAGCGTTTGCGGCGCCACGGGCACCAGCACCATGGCATTCATGCCGGGATGCAGGATGGGGCCGTTGGCCGACAGCGCGTACGCGGTGGAGCCCGTGGGCGTGGCGATGATCAGGCCGTCGGCGCGCTGCGTGTACATGAAGGCGCCGTCCAGCTCCACCCGCACTTCGATCATGCCGCCGCGTCCCGCGCGGTTCAGCACTACGTCGTTCAGGGCGGATGCGGAGTACATCTTCTGGTCGCCGCGCCACACGCTGCCTTCCAGCAGCATGCGTTCTTCGATCTGGAAGCTGCCTTCGAGCACGCGCGCCAGCGCAGCATGCGCGTCCTGCAGCGCGATGTCGGTGATGAAACCCAGGCGCCCGTGGTTGATGCCGACCAGCGGCATGCCGTAGGGCGCGAGGTGGCGGCTTGCGCCCAGCACGGTACCATCGCCGCCCATGACCACGGCCAGCGACGCGGTCTTGCCGATTTCCTCGAGCGTAGCGACGGGGTATTCGGTCAATCCGGTATTGCGCGCCGTGTCCGCATCGATGAGCACTTGCCGGCCCGCTTGCGTCAGCGCGTGGGCCAGTGCTCTCAGCGGTGTGTCCAGGCCGGTGTCCTGGTATCTGCCGATCAGGGCTACGGTAGGAAAATGCATGGCTGCTTGCGTATCAAAAAAGGCCGGACCAGAAGCCGAAACCTGCCCGGAATGGGCGGTTTAGCCGATTATATGGGGCCGCATATGTGCTTGCGGGACAAAAATCGCCTCAATTGAAAAAGATTCCCTAAAATACTTGTTATGGATGACCGCGCACGCGCACTACTGAAAGCGTTGATCGAACGCTATATCGCCGATGGGCAGCCAGTCGGCTCGCGGACGCTATCGAAAGTATTCGACTTGTCCCCGGCCACGATCCGCAATGTGATGTCGGATCTGGAAGAACTGGGACTGATCCACAGCCCGCACACCTCTGCCGGCCGCGTTCCCACGCCGCGGGGTTACCGCATGTTCGTCGATTCGCTGCTGGCGGTGCAGTCCTACCAGCTCGAGCCGCACAACATGGGCGAGATGCTGGCGGCCGCCGAACCCACCCGGGCCGTCAACGCGGCGGCGGCGCTGCTGTCCAACCTGACCCAGTTCGCGGGGGTGGTGTTGACGCCCAAGCGCGCCCAGGTGTTCCGCCAGATCGAATTCATCCGCCTGTCCGACAAGCGCGTGCTGCTCATCATCGTCACGCCCGACGGCGACGTCCAGAACCGCATTCTTTTCGTCCAGCGCGACTACGCCGAGGCGGAATTGCTGGAAGCCGGCAATTTCTTCAACATGCACTTCGCCGGCAAGTCCTTCAATGCGGTGCGGCAGACGCTGTCGACCGAACTGGCGCAGCTGCGCGAAGATATCTCGCGGCTGATGCAGGCCGCGGTCGAAGCCAGCGCGGAAGCCGCCGAGGACGGCGACGCCATGGTCATCTCCGGCGAGCGCAAGCTGCTGGACGTGACCGACATCGCGTCCGACATGGACCGCCTGCGCAAGATGTTCTCGCTGTTCGAGAAAAAGACCGACCTGTTGCAGCTGCTGGACGTGTCCACCCGCGCCCAGGGCGTGCAGATCTACATCGGCGGCGATTCGCAGCTGGTGCCGATGGAAGAGGTCTCGGTCATCACCGCGCCTTATGGCGTGGACGGCAAGGTCGTGGGCACGCTGGGCGTCATCGGCCCCACCCGCATGTCCTATGAACGCGTCATTCCCATCGTGGATATCACGGCGCGCTTGCTGTCCAACGCCCTCAGCCATAACCAGTAGGTCCATCCGAAGCTACGTCCTCCTCGCGGAGGAAGGGGAGTGTTTGTGTTTCTTCGCCTGTTCAAGTACCTGTGGCCTGAGCGTTATCTGCCGGAACCCGAGCAGGAGGACCCCTTCGACGAAGACCCCGCGCCGCGCGGGCCGGGCAAAGTCGGTGTGCTGCTGGTGAACTTGGGCACGCCGGACAGCCCGGGCAAGCAGGACATACGCAAGTATCTGGGCGAGTTCCTGTCGGACCCGCGCGTGATCGAGATCCCGCGCTATCTGTGGAAGCCCATCCTGCATTGCCTGGTCCTGACCTCGCGACCCAAGAAGCTGGAGCCGCGCTACGCCGGCGTCTGGCTGAAGGAAGGTTCGCCGCTGATGGTGTACAGCCAGCGCCAGGCCGACGGCGTGCGCGCCGCCCTGGCCGAGGCCGGCATCGACGCCGTGGTGGAGCTGGGCATGCGCTACGGCAATCCTTCGATCCCCGACGCCATCTCGCGCCTGCGCAAGCAGGGCTGCGAACGCATTCTGACCGTACCGCTCTATCCCCAGTACGCCGCCAGCACCACCGCCACGGTGGTGGACGCGGTCACCCGCCACGCCGGCCGCTTGCGCGACCAGCCCGAACTGCGCTTCATCAAGCGCTTCCACGAAGAACCGGCCTACCTGGACGCGCTGGCCGGCCGGATCGAGCGCTATTGGCAGGAACACGGCAAGCCGCAGAAGCTGGTCATGAGCTTCCATGGCCTGCCGCGTTATTCGATCGAATTGGGCGACCCGTACTACCGCGATTGCATGGAGACCGCGCGCCTGCTGGGCCAGCGCCTGTCGCTGCCGCGTGAGCAGATCGAGGTGACCTTCCAGAGCCGCTTCGGCACCGCCCGTTGGCTGGAGCCTTACACCGAACCCACCCTGAAGGCGCTGGCCGCGGCAGGCGTGACCGAGGTCGATGTGGTGTGTCCGGGTTTTGTGGCAGACTGTCTGGAAACCCTGGAAGAGATCAGCCTGGAGTGCCGCGACGCCTTTATCGGGGCCGGCGGCAAGCGCTTCCGCTACATCCCGGCGATCAACGACGATCCGGCCTGGATCGCAGGGCTGGCCGACCTGGTGGCACGCCACTTGCAGGGGTGGCCCACGCAAATCACGGACTTGAAGGAGAAGGCGCATGCACCATGATCCCAAGACTGGCAAGATCGTTAAAAAGGGGCAGGTCAGCACCCCTGTGGACGAAGATCAGGTGGAACACGAACTGGACGAGGCGCTCGCCGAGACTTTTCCCGCCAGCGATCCCATCGCGATCAGCCCCGAGCCCGACGAGGATCGGGCCGTGGACCGCGCCCTGAAGGACAGCTTTCCCGCCAGCGACCCGGTCGCGCCCGCGCAACCGCACAAGAAGTGAAGTAGCTACCCGCGGCAGGTGTCCGCCGTTTGCCGGATGGCGGTGGAAAACGCCGAATCTATGCTTGCAGTCTGAGATTTGACGGCATTCGGCGGAAATTGGGCGGGTTTTTGAGTACATTCAGACTGCCTCTGCTGCCCGGTGCCGTCAGGGAATATTTGCTTTCCCGGGCTTGAAATAGGGGTATTGGCCCCCATTCATGTCTGCGAAAGCCATTCTTTTTGGAGGATTCCCCATGACGGCACCCAACGAGCCTGTAGACCAGACGCCCGAAGTCGGCCAGAACGCCGATGCGGCCTCCGCCGCCGAGGACGCCATGCAGGCCGAGCTGAACGAGTTGCGCGCCCAGCTGGACGCCGCCCAGGCTACCGTCAACGAGCAGCAGGACCAGCTTCTGCGCATCCGGGCCGAAGCCGAGAACGTGCGCCGCCGCGCCCAGGAAGACGTGTCCAAGGCGCGCAAGTTCGGCATCGAGTCTTTTGCCGAAAGCCTGGTTCCGGTCAAGGACAGCCTGGAAGCCGCGCTGGCCCAGCCTGACCAGACCGTTGAAACGCTGCGCGAGGGCGTGGAAGTGACGCTCAAGCAATTGACGGCCGGCTTCGAGCGCAATCTGCTCAAGGAAATCGCGCCGGTGCAGGGCGACAAGTTCGACCCGCACCAGCATCAGGCCATTTCGTCCATACCCGCCGAGCAGCCCGCCAATACCGTGGTGCAGCTGCTGCAGAAGGGCTATGCCATCGCCGACCGGACCCTGCGCCCGGCCTTGGTGGTGGTGTCCGCCGGCCAGGGCTGAACAGGCCGCGCGCCATGACGGATCCCCGGTTCGACCCCGCCCAGGTTTTCCAGGTGTTCGGCATGCGTCATGTCGACACCGCGGGATTCGACGAGGCGGTGGTTCAGGCGCCGGGGACGGACCTGCGCTGCGTGTTTCTGTGGGGCCAGGATTGCTACAACTGCAATCTTTTCAAGCAGGCGGCCCTGCTGCATCAGGAAACGCTGCTGGGACTGGGCCTGACCTGGTTCGAGGCGGACGTCTACGCGGACGAAGCGCTGGGAAGGCGCTTTTCCCTGCATGGCGTCCCCACTTTTGTGCTGTACCGCGCCGGGAAGCGGCTGGGCCGAATCACGGGCTGGCCTGGCTTGCCGCAGTTCACGGCGGCCATGCAACGCTTGCAGGAGCCGGCTGCAGAAAATTCCGGCCAGGCGTCTTGAAAAACCCTGCGGACAGCCCCAGTTATGTGGGGACAAGAAGTTTCTCCCTATTTTCATAGATTCAATCAAGGTAACCGACCATGAGCAAGATTATTGGCATTGACCTGGGCACGACCAACAGCTGCGTGGCTGTCATGGACGGCGGGCAGGTCAAAATCATTGAAAACGCGGAAGGCGCTCGCACCACCCCCTCCATCGTCGCCTACATGGACGATGGCGAGACCCTGGTCGGCGCGCCGGCCAAGCGCCAGGCCGTGACCAACCCGCGCAACACCCTGTACGCGGTGAAGCGCCTGATCGGCCGCAAGTTCGAAGAAAAGGCGGTGCAGAAGGACATCAACCTGATGCCCTATGCCATCGTCAAGGCCGACAACGGCGACGCCTGGGTGGAAGTGCGCGGCAAGAAGATGGCGCCTCCCCAAGTGTCGGCCGACGTGCTGCGCAAGATGAAGAAGACCGCCGAGGACTACCTGGGCGAAGAAGTGACCGAGGCCGTCATTACCGTGCCCGCCTACTTCAACGACAGCCAGCGCCAGGCCACCAAGGACGCCGGCCGCATCGCCGGTCTGGAAGTCAAGCGCATCATCAACGAACCCACCGCCGCGGCGCTGGCGTTCGGCCTGGACAAGACCGAAAAGGGCGACCGCAAGATCGCTGTGTATGACCTGGGCGGCGGCACGTTCGACGTATCCATCATCGAAATCGCCGATGTGGATGGCGAAAAGCAGTTCGAAGTGCTGTCGACCAACGGCGACACCTTCCTGGGCGGCGAAGACTTCGACCAGCGCATCATCGACTACATCATTGCCGAGTTCAAGAAGGAACAAGGCGTTGATCTGTCCAAGGACGTGCTGGCCCTGCAGCGCCTGAAGGAAGCGGCTGAAAAGGCCAAGATCGAGCTGTCCTCGACGCAACAGACCGAAATCAACCTGCCGTACATCACGGCGGACGCCTCGGGTCCGAAGCACCTGAACCTGAAGATCACCCGCGCCAAGCTGGAAGCGCTGGTCGAAGAGCTGGTCGAACGCACGATCGAGCCTTGCCGCGTGGCCATCAAGGACGCCGGCGTGAAGGTTTCCGACATCGACGACGTGATCCTGGTCGGCGGCATGACCCGCATGCCCAAGGTCCAGGAAAAGGTGAAGGAATTCTTCGGCAAGGATCCGCGCAAGGACGTGAACCCCGATGAAGCCGTCGCCGCTGGCGCCGCCATTCAAGGTTCCGTGCTGTCGGGCGACCGCAAGGACGTGCTGCTGCTGGACGTCACCCCCCTGTCCCTGGGCATCGAAACCCTGGGCGGCGTGATGACCAAGATGATCCAGAAGAACACGACCATCCCGACCCGGTTCTCGCAGACCTTCTCGACCGCTGACGACAACCAGCCGGCCGTGACGATCAAGGTGTTCCAGGGCGAGCGCGAAATCGCCGCGGGCAACAAGGCCCTGGGCGAGTTCAACCTCGAAGGGATCCCGCCGTCGCCCCGCGGCATGCCGCAGATCGAAGTCACATTCGACATCGACGCCAACGGCATCCTGCACGTGTCCGCCAAGGACAAGGGCACCGGCAAGGAAAACAAGATCACCATCAAGGCCAACTCGGGTCTGTCGGAAGACGAGATCCAGCGTATGGTCAAGGATGCCGAGGCCAACGCCGAGGAAGATCACCGCGTCGCCGAACTGGCTCAGTCGCGCAACCAGGCCGATGCGCTGGTGCATGCCACCCGCAAGTCGTTGACCGAGTATGGCGACAAGCTCGAGGCTTCCGAAAAGGAAGGCATCGAAGCCGCCATCAAGGAACTGGAAGACACGCTGAAGGACGGCGACAAGGCCGCGATCGACGCCAAGGTGGAAGCCCTGTCGACGGTTTCGCAGAAGCTGGGCGAAAAGATGTACGCCGACATGCAGGCGCAGCAAGCCGCCGGCCAGCAGCAAGCGGCCGATAACGCGAAGCCGGTGGACGACAATGTCGTCGACGCCGACTTCAAGGAAGTCAAGCGCGACCAATAATGGCCGGGCGCTGACCTGCCTCTGCCGCCCGGTAGCCGGAGAAATCCGCCTACCGGGCGTACTCATTCTGTAGCACTGAAAAGAAGGCTCGTTTTCGAGCCCACGGATCATGGCAAAACGTGACTATTACGAAGTCTTGGGCGTTGCGAAGAACGCTTCGGACGACGACCTCAAGAAGGCCTATCGAAAGCTGGCCATGAAGTACCATCCGGACCGCAACCCGGACAGCAAAGAAGCCGAAGAGAAGTTCAAGGAAGCCAAGGAAGCCTACGAGGTCCTGGGTGACGATCAGAAGCGCGCCGCCTACGACCGCTACGGCCATGCGGGCGTGGACCCCAACTCCGCCGGCATGGGCGGGGGCATGGGCGGCGGTTTCGCCGACGCCTTCGGCGACATTTTTGGCGAAATCTTCGGCGGCGGCGGTGGCGGTGGCCGCCGTGGCGGCGGCCCGCAGGTCTACCGCGGCGCCGACCTGAAGTACGCGCTGGAAATCACGCTGGAGCAGGCCGCGGCCGGCTTCGACACCGAAATCCGCGTGCCCAGCTGGGAACACTGCGACACCTGCCACGGTTCCGGCGCCAAGGCCGGCACCTCGCCCAAGACCTGCCGCACCTGCGGCGGCTCCGGCGCCGTGCGCATGCAGCAGGGTTTCTTCAGCGTGCAGCAGACCTGCCCGACCTGCCACGGCAACGGCAAGGAAATCACCGATCCGTGTCCTGCCTGCGATGGCGTGGGCCGCATCCGCCGCAACAAGACGCTGCAGGTCAAGATTCCGGCCGGCATCGACGACGGCATGCGCATCCGCTCCAGCGGCAACGGCGAGCCGGGCATCAACGGCGGCCCTCCGGGCGACCTGTATGTGGAAATCCACATCAAGCAGCACAAGATCTTCCAGCGCGACGGCGACGACCTGCACTGCGAACTGACCATCCCGTTCACGTCGGCGGCGTTGGGCGGCGAGCTTCAGGTGCCGACGTTGGGCGGCAAGGCCGAGATCTCGATCCCCGAAGGCACGCAGTCCGGCAAGACCTTCCGCCTGCGCGGCAAGGGCATCCGCGGCGTGCGCGGCAGCTACCCGGGCGATCTCTACTGCCATGTGGTGGTGGAAACGCCGGTGCGCCTGAGCGACGACCAGAAGAACATCCTGCGCCAGTTCGAGGCTTCGCTGAACGATGGCGGCGACCGCCATTCGCCGCAAAGCAAGTCCTGGACCGACCGGGTGAAGGAATTCTTCAGCTGAATCGCCTGATGCAAGCAAGAAGGCCGCGACGTTGTCGCGGCCTTTTTTTCGTCTTGGGATAAAGCAAAGGCGCCGTTGCGGGAAGATGGCGTGCGCAAATGAAAAGACCGCGGCGCGAGCCGCGGTCCTGGTGCTGCTACTACAACTGCGATCACTGCTATTGCTACTGCGGTTACTGCAACTGCTGCATCAACTTCAACTTCAACTTCAAACTTCAGCTTCTACCGCTACTTCTACTGCTACATCGACCGCTGCTGTCGCCGGTAAAAAACCGGCCTCAAACCATGATGCCGTCCGAGGCCGGCCGGGCCACAGCAAGCAGCTCACCGGGTGATCGGCGGGTACTCGAGTTCGCCGAACGTGTATTGGCCGCTGGCCTTGGCTTGCGCCAGTTCCTGCTGGACGTCAGCGCGCGTCATGGCGCTGGCGGGGGCGGACACGGCCGCCGGATATTCCAGCTCGCCGAACGTGTATTGGCCGCTGATCTTGGCTTGTTGCAGCTGGGCTTGCACTTCCTGCGAGCTCAGGCTGGTGGTCTGGGGCAGGGCGGGCGGATAGTCCAGCTCGCCGAAGGTGTACTGGCCGCTGATCTTGGCTTGCTGCAGTTCGGTGGCGACCTGGGCGCTGCTCTTGGCTTGTTCCGCGCCGGCGGCTTGGGCGCCAACGCCAACCAGGGCCAGGGATAGCAGCAGGGTGGTGGTTAGGGTTTTCATGGTGGACCTCCAATTCGTCTTGGTTTGGGACCGAATCCGGCGGCCTTCCGTCGTGGTTCGTTGTTTGTTCCCGATGACTCAATTCTGCTCGTTATCTCACCTGGGATAAACCCGTATATCTTGAAAACATCTTTCCAAATAATCGAGTAATCATGTTCGCTTTTATGATTTCGTCCATTTTTGGCATAGTCGAGGGGTGTCCCTGTGAGTTTTGGTGAACTGACTCAGGGCGGCCAGGCGAAAAAAAGCCCCGCCGTAGCGGGGCTTTGCAGGGAAACGGGGAGGCTCAGGGTGCGGTCTTCTTCTTGAAGTCGCCGGCAACCGCCGTGCTGAAACCGTCCGCGCGCAGGCTCTTGCGCATGGCCGCATTGACCGATTCGGCGGTCAGCGCGGAGATCTTCTTGTCCATCTCGGCCGACCAGGCGAAAGTGCGGCCGCGTTGCATGTAGTCCAGCCAGGTGCTTGCCAGCACGTCATCCTGGGCGCGGGCCAGGTTGCGGTAGTTCAGCAGGGCCGTGATGCCATCCGAGATCTCCTTGTCCGAGAAACCGTCCTTCAGTACCCGAGCCAGTTCCTCGCCGATCGCCTTTTCCAGGCGCTCGCGGTTTTGCGGGGCGTAGATGGCGTACATGGTCCAGCTGGCGGAGGGTTCGAACGACGAGACCGACAGCGAGCTGCGCACGTTGTACGACAGGCCTTCGGTTTCGCGCACGCGGTTCCACAGGCGCGAGGTTTCGGAGGCGCCGAACAGGTAGTTGGCCAGGTACAGCGCGGCGTAGTCCGCGTCCGTGTCCTGCAGCTTCAGCGGCATGCGCGAGATGTAGAAGGCATTGGCCTTGTCCGGCGTTTCGATGTCGAACTGCTTGGCGGGAATGTCGCGGTACGGGTTGGGCACGCGGGTGTAGGCGGGCGCCTTCTTCCAGCCGGCCAGTCCGGTCTTGAGCGCGTTTTCCACCGCGGCCGGCTCGAAATCGCCCACTGCCGAATACTCGATGTCGCCGGCGCCGTAGAACTTGGAATGGAACTTGACCAGGGCGTCGCGGTTCAGCCCGCGTATGCCCGCCAGCGATTCCTCGAAGGTCGGCACGTAGCGCAGGTCATTGGCGGGCCACGGGTTGTCCTGGCGCGCCAGCGCGCGGCCGGCCAAGGCCGAAGGTTCGGTCATGGCGTTCTGGATCGAGGTTTCGAGCTGGCGCTGGTATTCCTCGAGCTGTTCCTTGGGGAAGTTGGCGTTGCGCACGATGTCCAGCGCCAGGGCGGTGAGTTCGGGCAGGTTTTCGCCCTTGGTCGACATGGCAATCTTGAGCGTGGTGCCGCCGCCGCTGAAGCCCAGTTCCGCCTGCAGCTTGTCCAGGCGGTCCTGGATGTCCTGGCGCGACAGCTTGGCCGTACCGCGGGTCAGCAGGTCGGCCACGGCGCTGGAGTTCACGCGTTGGCCGAGCAGGTCTTTTTCATTGCCGAACTGGATCAGCATCTGCGCCTGCACCCGGTTGCCGCGGGTGGCCTTGGGCAGGAGCGCCAGTTGGACCCGACCGTTGGGGAGGTCCAGCTTCTTGCGTTGCGTCAGCTTGTCGATGTTCTCGGGCGTGGGATCGAAGGCCGAGGCGGCCTTGAAGTCGGGGTCGCCCTTGTAGTCTTTGAAGACGGCCGTCAGATCCACGCGCTGCTCCTGCGGCGCGCGCAGCGGCTTTTCGGTCGGAATGTAGCGGCCTTCGATGCTGTTGCTCTGGACCAGATAGGTGGTCGCGGCGCGCTGCACGTCGGCCAGCGTGGCCTTGCGGGCGCGGTCGCGCTGCAGGAAGAACAGGCGCCAGTCGCCGGCGGCGATGGCCTCGGACAGCGCCACGCCGACCTGTTCAGGATCGCTGTAGGTCTGTTCCCAGGCGGTCAGCCACTTGCTGCGGGCGCGGTCCAGCTCCTGCTGGGTGAATGGCTTCTTGCCCAGGGATTCCAGCGTGCCGGTCAGCGCCTTCATGGCGGCGTCCAGGCTCTTGCCCGGCGTCAGCTGGGCGGCGAACATCGCCAGGCCCGGATCCAGGTTTTCCATGGTGAAGCCGAACACGCCGGAGGCCAGCTTGGTCGGGACCAGGGCGTGGTAGAGACGGCCCGAGGGCGTGTCGGCCAGGATGGTGGCGGCCAGGTCCAGCGGCACGAAATCGGCGCTGCCGGCGGCCGGGATGTGGTACATCGCCGCGACCAGCGGCGTGCCGCCAGTGCGGCGCAGGGTCACGGAACGCTCGCCGTCCTGAGCGGGTTCGACGGTGTACTCGGGCGGCAGCTTGCGCTCGGGCTTGGGCAGCTTGCCCAGCGTTTCCTCGATATCGGCCAGCGTCGCCTGCGGGTCGAACTTGCCCGCCACGATCAGCACGGCGTTATCGGGCTGGTAGTACTCATGATAGAAGGCGCGCAACTGGCCGATGTCCACATTCTCGACGTCGGAGCGGGCGCCGATGGTGTTCTTGCCGTAGCTGTGCCACTGGAAGGCCGCCGACTGCATCTTCTGCATCAGGATGCGGAAGGGACTGTTTTCGCCGCTTTCCATTTCATTGCGGACCACGGTCATTTCCGAGTCCAGGTCTTCCTTGGCGATCAGGGAATTGACCATGGCGTCGGCCTGCCAGCCCAGGTACCACTTGAGGGTTTCGGGATTGGCGGCGAAGCTGGCGAAATAGTTGGTGCGGTCGCTGGAGGTCGAACCGTTGGCCTGCAGGCCGCGGCGCGAGAACTCGCCCATGGCGTTGCGGGTGGTGGAGGTGCCCTTGAAGAGCATGTGCTCCAGCAGGTGCGCCATGCCGGTCTGGCCGTAGTTCTCGTTGCGCGAGCCCACCAGGTAGGTCATGTTGACGGTGGTGGACGGCTTGGATTCGTCGGGAACCAGCAGCACTCTCAGGCCGTTGGCCAGGCGGTATTCGGTGATGCCTTCAATCGAGGCGGCCTCCGAGACGCCGGCCGGCAGGCTGGCGGCGCCGGCCTGAAAGGCCAGGAAGGAGGAAAACAGCAGCACGCCCAACGGGCGCGGCAGCTTCGATAGGGACAGGCGCATGGCAGACAATTCCTTTGGCATGGCAGAATCCGTTGGAGTGTATACGTTGGCAATGGTTCAGGGGCTGCGAGGCGGCCGTTATCGCGGCGCACGGCCCGGGACCGCAAGGCAAGGAAGTCCGCTATGTCTCTATCCCTGGAAGTCGAAACGCCGCGCCTGGTGCTGCGCCAATGGCGCGCCGCCGACCGTGAACCTTTCGCGGCGCTGAACCAGGATCCTCGCGTCACCGAGTACCTGTTGCCGCTGAGCGCACAGGAAAGCGATGCGCTCGCCGACCGGCTGGCTGCTGGCATCGACGAGCACGGCTGGGGCTTCTGGGCCGTGGAGGCGCCGGAGGTGGCTCCCTTTATCGGCTTTGTCGGCATCAAGCCGCTGGCGCCCACTCTGCCGTTCGCGCCTGGCGTGGAGATAGGCTGGCGCCTGGCTCAGCGGCACTGGGGCAAGGGCTACGCCAGCGAGGCGGCCGAGGCGGCCTTGCGGGCGGGGTTCGAGCAGGTCGGGCTGGACCAGATCGTGGCCTTCACGGCCACGGGCAACCTGCGCTCGCGCGCGGTGATGGACCGCCTGGGCATGAAGGAAGATCCGGATGGTTTCGACCATCCTGCCGTCCCGCCGGGACATCCGCTGTGCCGGCACGTGCTGTACCGGATCGGTCGCGAGGACTGGCGTGGACGAAAAAATGGTGACGCAGATGCAGGCGCCACGCCGGTCGCGGCGGCATAAAGCGCGGGAAGCGCTGTTAATTCGCCATGCTGCATTGCAGCATGGCGAATTGCCGGGCTGATTTGGGGTATGCCGGCCCGCGGGTGTAAGCTTTTCAGGACGCAGTACCAGTTGCTGACGGGATGCGCGACAGCCCGCCCACAGGCTTCCCGTCCAACGCCAGACGCCGTCTCTTACGCGGCGTCGGTGCTTGTCGTTCGCGCCTTCGCCGCCGGCATCGTGCCGGCGCATTTACCGGAGGAACGACCCATGCTGACCGAGATCGTCACGCGTGCCTTGTCCCAATTGACCGGCAGCTCCTTGAGCGGCGACGGGATCAAAGGACAGTTTCAGTACGCCTATGCCAGTGATGACGGCCAATTCGTGGCCATACTGACCCATGACATGACCACCTATGTGGTGGACTTGAGCACACAACGATATTTTGCGGAGTGCGGTGGCTCGCCACGGGGCTTTGCCGGGCATGTGCTGGAAATGGAAGGCGCGGCGGCTCGCAGCCATCCCTGGCCCGCCGCCAACGACCTGTTCGATCTGGACATGGATGCGGACGAGCTTGCCTGGCGTCAGTGTCCTGGCCTGCGCCGCGAACCGGCCGCCAATCGATCTGCGGAGAGCCGCGCCGCCTGAGAGTGGCCAGAAGCGGCAACACCTACCTGAACCGGCGGCTTCGCCGGTTTTTTTTGCCTGGAGCGGCCGCCAACCCAATAGCCGCAGGGCCCTGCGGCTCGCTACAATTTGCGCCATGACTACGCACGCCGAAACCCGCGCGCCGGATGGCGCAACCCTGGTCGATTGCACGCACGAGCGCCATGCCGACCAGATCCTGGCCATACTCAACGAAGCCATCGTCAATTCCACCGCGCTGTACGACTACAAGCCGCGTCCGCGCGAGGCGATGCAAGGCTGGTTCCAGGCCAAGCAGCAGGGCGGTTTCCCGGTGGTGGGGTACGAGAACGCCGCTGGCGAGCTGATGGCCTTCGCCAGCTACGGCACCTTCCGCGCCTGGCCCGCCTTCAAGTACTCGGTGGAACACTCCGTGTATGTGGACGGACGCTTTCGCGGTCTGGGTTTGGGCGAGGCGCTGATGCAGGTGCTGATCCAGCGGGCACGCGCCAATCAGGTGCACGTGCTGGTCGGCGGCATCGACGCGAGCAACCAGGGCAGCATCCGCCTGCACGAGAAGCTGGGCTTCAAGCATGCCGGCACCATCCGCGACGCCGGCTTCAAGTTCGGGCGCTGGCTGGACCTGGCGTTTTATCAGCTGACGCTGGATACGCCTGAGCAGCCTGTCGACGGCTGAACCTTCGCCGCCGGGCCTTCCTACTTCGATAGCACGCGCATGGCCTGTTCCAGGCCGGCGACCGTCACGGGATACATGCGGCCCTGCATGATGTCGCGCATCAGCGCGATCGACTGGCGGTACTGCCAGGACGCGGTGGGCTCGGGGTTGAGCCAGACCGATTTGGGCCACGCGTCCAGCAGGCGGCGCATCCATTCGGCGCCGGGCTCCTTGTTGTAGTGCTCTACCGAGCCGCCCGGCTGCAGGATCTCGTAGGGACTCATGGTGGCGTCGCCGACGATGATCAGGCGCCAGTCGGGGTTGTACTTGCGCAGCACGTCCCAGGTATCGAAGCGTTCATTCTGGCGCCGCCGGTTGCTCTGCCACAGGCTTTCGTACGGGCAGTTGTGGAAGTAGTAAACCTCCAGGTTGCGGAACTCGCTGCGCGCCGCGGAGAACAGTTCCTCGACGCGCCCGATGTGATCGTCCATGCTGCCGCCCACGTCCAGCAGCATCAGCACCTTCACGGTGTTGTGGCGTTCCGGCACCATGCGCAGGTCCAGGTGGCCGGCATTGCGCGCGGTGCTTGCGATGGTGTCGTCCAGGTCCAGCTCCATTTCCGCGCCTTGCCTTGCAAAGCGCCGCAGGCGGCGCAGCGCCACCTTGAAATTGCGCGTGCCCAGTTCGACCTGATCGTCGTAGTCCTTGAACTGGCGCATGTCCCAGACCTTGACCGCGCTGCGGTTGCCGGCAGAATCGCCGCCCACGCGGATGCCCTCGGGGTGGTAGCCGCCGTTGCCGAAAGGCGAGGTGCCGCCGGTGCCGATCCATTTGCTGCCGCCGGCATGGCGCTCCTTCTGTTCTTCCAGGCGCTCTTTGAAGAGCTCCATCAGCTTGTCCCAGCCGTGCTTTTCGATCGCTGCCTTTTCTTCCGGCGTCAGGCTTTTCTCGAACTGCTTGATGAGCCAGTCCAGCGGGATTTCCTTGCCTGGGGGCAGGGCGGCCGCGATGCCTTTGTAGTAGGCGCCGAAGGCCTTGTCGTAGCGGTCGTAGAGCGCCTCGTCCTTGACCAGCGTGGCGCGCGCCAGGAAGTAGAACTCGTCCAGCGTGGGCGCCATGAGGTCCTGGCGCAGGGCGTCCACCAGGGTCAGGTATTCCTTGACCGAGACGGGCAGCTTGTGCGCCCGGAGGTGGTAGAAGAAGTCGATCAGCATTTGCGGGCCGCCGGTGGTTGCTGGCGGATCAGCGGCGCTGGCCGCCGCGCGTCATGGCCGCCAGGCGTTCCAGCAGGTGCACGTCCTGCTCGTTCTTGAGCAGCGCGCCGGCCATCAGCGGCACGGCGGTGGCTGTGTGCGCGTCGATTTCGGCGGCGGTCGAGCCTTCTGCCAGCAGCAGGCGCAGCCAGTCCAGCAATTCGGAGGTGGACGGTTTTTTCTTCAGGCCCGGCGCGTCGCGCAGCGCGAAGAAAGTGTCCAGCGCGGCGCGCAGCACTTCCTGCTTCAGGTGCGGATAGTGCACGGCCACGATGTCGCGCATGGTCTCGCGGTCGGGGAAGCGGATGTAGTGGAAGAAGCAGCGGCGCAGGAAGGCGTCAGGCAGGTCTTTCTCGTTGTTGGACGTGATGATGACCAGTGGACGATGCCGCGCCGAGATTGTCTCGCGCGTTTCGTACACGTGGAATTCCATACGGTCCAACTCGCGCAGCAGGTCGTTGGGGAATTCGATGTCGGCCTTGTCGATCTCGTCGATCAGCAGCACTACCGGCTCCGGCGACTGGAAGGCCTGCCACAGCGTGCCCTGCACGATGTAGTTGCGGATGTCGCGGACTTTTTCGTCGCCCAGCTGCGAGTCGCGCAGGCGCGACACCGCGTCGTACTCGTACAGGCCCTGATGGGCTTTGGTGGTGGACTTGATGTGCCATTGCAGCAGCGGCCGCCCCAGCGCGCGCGCCACTTCCTCGGCCAGCATGGTCTTGCCGGTGCCGGGTTCGCCCTTGATCAGGAGCGGGCGCTGCAAGGTGAGGGCGGCGTTGACGGCGAGTTTCAGGTCATCGGTGGCGACATAGCTGTCGGTCCCGTCGAAGCGGTCTGGCGAGGCGGAAGTAGCGGACTGGGCTGCGGACATGGTCTGATGGCTTCTGAGATTTGACGGTGATCAATACCATCGTAAGGTATTAATCCTGAGCAATTATCGTACAATCAGGCGGTTTTGCTTTGGGTTCGACCCGCAACGTGTTTGCCGAGGGCCTTTTCGTGTGAGCAGGCCCTAGTCCTTAGCCATACCAAGAAGAGCCATTCCAATGAAGTTGCGAACCTCTCTGAAGTACACGGTATCCGTGTTGGCCGCGATGGCATCCTGTGCGATCGCCGGCCAGTCTGTTGCTGCAGACGCAGCAGTGGTCGGTAATGTCCAGAATGCCCGCGACAAGGTTTCCATGTGCATCGGTTGCCACGGCATCGAAGGCTACAAGGCGACGTTTCCCGAGCTGTACCACGTGCCGATGATCGCTGGGCAGAACGCCAAGTACATCGAAACCGCCCTCAACGAGTACAAGAAAGGCGCGCGCAGCCATCCCACGATGGACGCCATCGCCGGCAGCCTGTCCGACCAGGACATCGCCGACCTGGCCGCGTACTACTCGAATCTCAAGTAAGGGGGCAAACACATGAATCGCTACATGCTTGCCCTTGCGGGCGCGACCCTGGCCATGACGGGCGTTGCCGCCCAGGCGCAGGACCTGGCGGCCGGCAAGGCCGTCTTCGACAAATTCAATTGCGCTTCCTGCCATGGCGCGGACGCCAAGACGGCCGTGGATCCGGCCTACCCGACCCTGGCCGGCCAGCACGCGGACTACCTGGTCCACGCCCTGAAGGCCTACAAGCGCGGCGCTTCCGGCAGCGCGGCCACCGCCAACGTGCGCAAGAACCCCATCATGGGCGCGTTTGCCACCCAGCTGTCCGACCAGGACATCTCCAACGTGGCGGCATGGCTGTCGGCGCAGCCGAGCGACCTGGGCGTGCGCAAGTAAGCCGTCCTGGCGTGTCCCGAAAACAAGAAAGCCCTCGATCGAGGGCTTTTCTTCGTTGGGCGGACGCCGCGCTCAGCGGCTGGCGCGCTGGCGGATCAGATCGATGTAGGTGTCGCTGTCCAGCGGGGTGCCCAGGCGCTGCGCTTCCCAGACCACCTGGCCCAGGCATTCCATGATTTCATGCGCCGCGTGGTGGGCGTCGCTGCGCGCCACCAGTTGCTGGTAGGCGTTCCGGATCCCGGGCGGATGATCGATGGACAGCTGCTCGGCGATGGCCAGATGCATGGAAAGGTGCAGAAAGGGGTTGGTGCGGCCCTTTTCCACCGAGTACTCGGCCGTCATGGCCTCGGGGCTTTCCAGGTCGCCGTGGTACTCGGGATGCTCGATGATCCAGTCCAGCGCGATGGCTTCGAGCGGCGTCAGCACTTCGGCAGCGCGGTGTTTGCGCCAAGTTTCGATAAAGAATTCGCGGACTTGGTCGCGGGAAGGATTGAACATCTGAGGGGGCGGAATTCGGGCTGGAGATGCATTATTTTACCGCCGCGCGCGGCCCGTCAGGCGCGCAGGCCTTTTTGCGATATAGAATTGGTTGCTATCGGCCATCCAGTGCGCGGTTCCCGTGGGCGATCTTCCCCGCCGGAACGGACACTTCCCGATGCCGGCGCGTGCAGAAAAACCACTCGGAGCAAATGGAGCATTCATGTCCTACCAACATATCAAGGTTCCCGCTGGCGGCCAGAAGATCACGGTCAATGCTGATTTCTCGCTGAATGTGCCCGATCAGCCCATCGTCCCCTACATCGAAGGCGACGGCACGGGCGCCGACATCACCCCGGTGATGATCAAGGTCGTCGACGCGGCGGTGCAGAAGGCCTATGGCGGCAAGCGCAAGATCCACTGGATGGAAGTCTATGCCGGCGAGAAGGCCACCAAGGTCTACGGCCCGGACGTATGGCTGCCCGATGAGACCCTGGAAGTCGTCAAGGATTACGTAGTGTCCATCAAGGGCCCGCTGACCACGCCCGTGGGCGGCGGCATCCGTTCGCTCAACGTGGCCCTGCGCCAGCAGCTGGACCTGTACGTCTGCCTGCGCCCGGTGGCGTACTTCAAGGGCGTGCCCTCGCCGGTGCGCGAACCCGAAAAGACCAATATGGTGATCTTCCGCGAGAACTCGGAAGACATCTACGCCGGCATTGAATACATGGCCGAAAGCGAGCAGGCCAAGGAACTGATCCAGTTCCTGCAGACCAAGCTCGGCGTGAAGAAGATCCGCTTCCCGAACACCTCGTCCATCGGCATCAAGCCGGTGTCGCGCGAAGGCACCGAGCGCCTGGTGCGCAAGGCTGCGCAGTACGTCATCGACAATGACCGCACGTCGTTGACCCTGGTGCACAAGGGCAACATCATGAAGTTCACGGAAGGCGGCTTCCGCGACTGGGGCTACGCGCTGCTGCAGAAGGAATTCGGCGCCACGCTGATCGACGGCGGCCCGTGGTGCAAGTTCAAGAACCCGAAGACGGGCCGCGAGATCATCGTCAAGGACGTGATCGCCGACGCCTTCCTGCAGCAGATCCTGCTGCGCCCGGCCGAGTACGACGTAATCGCCACCCTGAACCTGAACGGCGACTACATCTCGGACGCGCTGGCGGCGCAAGTGGGCGGCATCGGCATCGCCCCGGGCGCCAACCTGTCCGACTCGGTCGCCATGTTCGAAGCCACCCACGGCACCGCGCCGAAGTACGCCGGCAAGGACTATGTGAACCCCGGTTCCGAAATCCTGTCGGCCGAAATGATGCTGCGCCACATGGGCTGGACCGAAGCCGCCGACCTGATCATCTCCAGCATGGAGAAATCCATCCTGTCCAAGAAGGTCACGTACGACTTCGCCCGCTTGCTCGAAGGTGCGACTCAGGTGTCGTGCTCGGGCTTTGGCCAGGTGATGATCGATAATATGTAATTGGCGGGTTGCCGCCTGCATGTCCAGTAAACCCGCCCGCCGTCATGGCGGGCGGGTTTTGTGTAACTAGCCAAACGGCATGATGCATGCCGCATTAGTCTTTCTCAGGTTGAGTGTTGTGCCCCGACTGTATGTTTCCTTGGCCACATGGCTGGTGTTGTTGGTTCCTGCGCTGGCCTTGACCAGCTCCGTTGGGGGGCCGGCCATTGTCTATCTAAGCGGCTTGATTGCGTTGATTGCGCTGGCCGTCAATGCGATCAAGCGCTACGAACCGATGGATTTCCAAGCCATGTGGCCCATGTCACTGGCGTTGTTGCTGCCGTTGTTTTGCCTAATTGTCACTTCCGTCGTACGAGGCGTCTGGAGTGATTCCGAATTGGAAAAGTTGCTGCGGTTTGCTCTGGCGGTGCCGGTGCTTTGGCTATTGCTCAGAGCGCCGCAACAGTGGCTGAAGCAGATCCAGTGGAGCATTCTGGCAGGCGCGCTGGCGGGGGCGGGAATTCTGATCGTCGCCATGACGCTCTGGGATCGAGGCGCCGTGGCCGATATCGGCGGCCGTTACAACGCCGTCGCCTTCGCCAACATGACCCTGCTGTTCGGCTCGATGTCCTTGTTGTCGATTGGTTGGGGCGCCACGACGCGCTGGCCGCGCGCGGAAAATGGGCTCAAGGTGCTGGCTTTCGCTTTGAGTGTATGGGCTACCTGGTTGTCGCAAACCCGTAGTAGTTGGATGCTGCTTCCCATCCTGGCGGTGGTGTTTCTACTGGGTCTCCGCGGCTGGAGCCGTCGCCACAAGGCATATTGCGCACTGGCGCTCAGCGTGGCTCTGGTTGTCAGTGCGGTTGGCATTTGGAACTTCAGCAGTCGCATGAAAGAGGTCGTGACCGATTTGCAAAGCTTCTCCACATCGGGCGATCGAGACACCTCGTTCGGCATCCGTCTCCAGCTGTGGCATGCGTCGATCCTCATGTTCCAGAAAAGCCCGATCGTCGGCGTGGGTCCGAGCAATTTCCGTGGCGAACTACTCGAATTG
This sequence comes from Achromobacter sp. FW305-C-30-7, assembly GCF_058783105.1. NCBI lineage: Bacteria > Pseudomonadati > Pseudomonadota > Betaproteobacteria > Burkholderiales > Alcaligenaceae > Achromobacter > Achromobacter sp. FW305-C-30-7. The sequence continues at coordinate 323,823 of NZ_JBYSYI010000006.1, forward strand.
GAAAAGCAAGGCGTGGTGTCGCATGAGGTCGTCGACGGCTATGGCGAACCCCACAACGATCTGCTCGCCGCTTTGTCGGGATATGGATTGCTGGGCCTGTTGAGCATTCTGACGCTGTATCTCCTGCCGGCTTACATATTCCTCTGTAGGCTGGCCAGCGACGATCGCGTGATACGCGTAGGTGCCCAGTTGGGCCTGTTGTTCTGTCTGGGTTACTGCGCTTTTAGCCTGACTGAAATGATGTTCCGCAACATGCGCAGCGTGCCCACATATTCCTTGATTGTTGTGGCGCTGATAGCGCTCACCACGCCACGCGCCGAGAGCGCCAGGCGGGCGGCCTAGGACAGGGCGGTAAGGACGGCGGAGCAAATCGCCACCAAAAAACGCAAGGCAAGCGCGCCTTGCGTTTTTTTTATGGACCTTGCGCCAGATCAAACGTCCCGTGTGGACTTGGCGAAAACCCCTGCCCTGTCCCTTATTCTGACGAAACAATACATGAATCGTCACATTCTGCCTTGATTGGTTTCATGGTGGGATGAACAAGGATAAGAGGACTATGAAAAATTCCAGCTTGCGCAGGGAGCTGCTGTGGTTCGTGTTCGCGATCGGCGTGGCCGTACTGGCCCTGGGCGCCTGGGACGCCTGGGAGCGCCGCGCCGAGATGGTGGCCGAGCGCAAGACCGCATTGCGCCACGTCCTCGATCTGGCATCCAGCATCGTGCGCAACGGCAAGCAAAGCGTGCGCGAGGGCATGCCTCTGGATGAGGCCAAGCGCAATGTGACGCGACGGCTGGCGCAACTGCGCTATGGCGAGGACGGTTACGTGGGCGCCTTCGGCGACGGCTACGACCTGCTGGTGCACCCCGATCCCAAGCTGGTCGGTACCAATGTCCGGTCCGTCAAGGACAGCGCAGGGCAGCCGATCTTCGAAAACCTCTACGCCCAGGGCAAGGCCGGCGGCGGCTATACGCGCTACCAATTCCCGCGGCCGGGAACGGAACAGGCGCTGCCCAAGATCAGTTACGCCGCCTACGACGCCGACTGGGGCTGGCTGTTGTTCACAGGCCTGTACGTGGATGACGTCGATCAGGCGTTCTATGCCACCTTGTGGCGGCAGGGCGGCGTGACGCTTGGCCTCCTGGTGCTGCTGTTGGCGGCGGCGTTGCGCTTTTTCCGCTCGCACGTCCTCGGTCCGCTGGACCAGGCCGTCGCGGTATGCGAACGCGTGGCCAATGGCGATCTGTCCGGCAGCGTGCCGCGCAACCAGCGCGGCGAGATCGGCCGCCTGTTCGACGCCCTGGCGCGGATGCAGGAACGCCTGGACGGGGCGGTGCGCAGCATCGTGCATTCCACCACCTCGATCGCCGCGGCCTCGCGGCAGATCGCGGCGGGCAGCATGGACCTGTCGGACCGTACCGAGAAACAGGCCGCCGCGTTGGAGCAGACCGCCGCCAGCGTGGAGCAAATCACCGCCACCGCGCAGCAGAGCGCGCAACACGTGCGCGAGGTCAGCGCGCTGGCCGGCCAGGCAGCGCAACTGGCCCGGCAGGGCAGCGATGAAACGCAGCATGCCATCGACGCCATGCGCGAGATTTCACATAGCTCGCAGCGCATCGACGAGATCATCCGGCTGATTGACGAGATCGCGTTCCAGACCAACATCCTGGCGCTGAACGCCGCCGTGGAAGCCGCAAGGGCCGGAGAGCAGGGCCGGGGCTTCGCGGTGGTGGCGGGCGAGGTGCGCGCGCTGGCCCAGCGCTCGGCCACCGCCGCCAAGGAAATCAAGACGCTGATCGAAGCGTCGGCGGATTCGGTGGCGCGTGGCAGCCAGCGCGTGGAGCAGGCCAGCGCGACGATGGGCAACGTGCTGGAGTCGGCCGCCACCAGCGCGCCGCTGATGGGTGAGATCGCCACGGCCTCGGCCGAGCAGAGCGTGGGTATCGAGCAGATCAACCAGGCCGTGACGCATCTGGACGGCGTGACGCAGCAGAACGCCGCGCTGGTGGAAGAGTTCGCCGCGTCGGCTGCCGCCCTGCGCGACCAGGCGGGCGAACTGGCGAACGCGGTGTCCGTCTTCAGGCTGTCTGCAGCCGGCTAGGCGAGCCCTGCACCGCGCTCATGGCCCGTTGCAGGCGTTGTCCAAGCTCGCGGCTGGCGCTGGTCATGGGCATGCGCAGCTCGTCGGCGATCAGCCCCTGCAGGGCCAGGGCGCGTTTGATCGGCGCGGGATTGGGTTCGGCAAACAGCAGTCGGATCAGGCCGCGCAGCGGCTCGAACAGTTCGCGCGCGGCTTCCGCGTGGCCGTCGCGGGCCAGCTGCATGACCTCGACATAGCGCTCGGGATAGATATGCGCGGCGGCCGGGATGGCGCCGCGGCCGCCGGCCAGGAAGTGGTCCAGCAGCGCGATGTCTTCGCCGCATAGCGGGGCCAGTGCGCTGCGCCGGTTCAGCGCCGACAGCACCGAGGGATTGCATTCCTTGACGGCGCTGAAGTTGGGCAGCGCGGCCAGCGCCTCCATGGTTTCGACCGTCATCGTCACCCCGGCGCGCTTGGGGATGTTGTACAGAATGATGGGCCGTTCCGTGGCCCAGGCGATCTGACGATAGTGCCACAGTATGCCGGCCTGCGACGGTCCCAGGTAGTAGGGCGGCGGCACCAGATACCCGGCCGGCCGATACTTGTCCAGGCGCCGGATCGCGGTTGCCACGCCGCGCGTGTCGACGCCGCCCGCGCCGAACACTAGCGGCAAGGCGTGCGGATCGCTGGATATGGCTTCTATCATGTCGATCTTTTCCGGCATGCTGAGCAGATTGCCTTCGCCGGTGGATCCGAACAGCACCAGGCCGGCGATGCCCGCGTTGCGGTAGTAGCGGGCCAGCGCCTGGGCGGCGTCCAGGTCCACATAGCCGCCGCGCATCGGCGTGACCATGGGTAGCCAGATGCCCTCGAATGCGGTCTTGCGTGGCATGTCCATGGCTTATTGCACCGTCATCGCAGGGGCCGGACGCACCGCGCCGAACTCGGCGCGAGGCAGGCCGGACATCACTGCGTGCATCAAGGCATCCAGCTGTCCGCGTTCGCATTGCAGCTGCAGCACGCTTTGCGCATGGGCGTGATCCACCGACAGTACGTAGACGCCGATGCGATCGCCCAGCGCGCGGTGCAGCGCCAGCCGCACGTTCAGCGCGTCCAGCGTGTCTATCCTGATGGTCAGCGCGACCAGGTCGGCACGGGTTTGCGCGCGCTGCGCGGGCAGGATGCCGGGCATGGGGGAAGGGCGGGCTTGCAGTCGGGGGATCATGGCGGGGGAGCGGGGCGGAGACGCCGCTTGCGGCATTCCGGGGATCCGGTTGGTTGATGACGGTTCCACTATAGGAAGCGCGCCATAAATCCCGCCGATAAAAGCGGACGCGGCGCGTAAAAAACGCGTCAACGTCCGGTTGCGGTCAGAAAGTCTTGGTCAGCGACAGCAGGCCCGTCGCCCGACCCATGTCGCGGCCGCGGGTATTGGTGTAGACGGCGCGGTCGGCATTGGTGTCCAGATAGGCCAGCGATACCGACAGGCCTTGGCCGAAGTCCTTCGTCAGCCCCAGCTTCCAGTCCGTGTAGTTGGCGTGGTCGACGTTGCGCACCAGTTGCCGGCCGAGGTGGGCGTTGAGCGTCAGGCCCCACACGCCCGTATCGAAGTTGCCGGACAGGTCGAAGTACTGGCTGTGCTTGCTGTCCGCGAAACCGAACAGATTGGTCATGGCGATGGAGTACTTGAACATCAGCGGTCCATAGCCGATGCCAGCGTACAGCTCGGTGGTGTCGGGGCTGGTGTAGCCCGACGGATAGTCGCCGGGGTAGTAGTACTGCAGGACGCCCAGGTCTACCGGTACATCCTGCGCGAGGTTGCCTTTGTAGCCGCCGTAGAAGTCCATTTCGACGGGGGCGGAGACTTCGCTGTTGCTGTCGTTGAGCCAGCTGATGCTGGAGTTCCAGTTACCCAGGTAGAAGCCGCTGGAATGAACCAGATCGAATCCGCCCTGGATGGCCGGCTTGTTATTGCTTTGCATCAGGCCGCGGTAGCGGTACTGGCTGGCCAACGTGAGATTGGCCGTCAGCGTGAAATCGGAAGCAGACGGCGCTGGGTCCGGGGGCGCGTCGGCGGCCAGCGCGTTGCCGGCATGAGCGGCGGACAGGGTCAGCAGCGCGAACGCGGCCAGGGTGTGGCGGGGCATGGGAGGGCTCCTGGTGTTGGATGGGATCGCAACAATAGGAGGAACGGCATAAAGGCCGAGACAAGACTTGCGGGCTGCGCGTAAACGCGGCGTCAATGCGCGCCCGCGGCGCGCGGCTCAGCCCGCGAAGCGATAGCCCACGCCGATCTCGGTCAGCAGGTAGACGGGCTGGGCCGGGTCGGCTTCCAGCTTCTGACGCAGATGGCCCATGTAGATGCGCAGGTAATGGTTGCTCTCGACGTGCGACGGCCCCCACACTTCGCGCAGCAGTTCGCGGTGCGTCATGACCTTGCCGCGATGCGCCAGCAGCGCCGCCAGCAGCCGGTACTCCATCGCGGTCAGGTGCACGTGCTGGCCGCCGCGCTCGACCACGCGCTTGGCGAAGTCCACGCGCACGTCGCCGAAGCTGATTTCGGATGCGTTGCCGGCGCCGCCCCTGGCGTGCCGCCGCAGCAGCACGCGCAGGCGCGCCAGCAATTCGCTGACGCCGAAAGGCTTGGTCAGGTAATCGTCCGCCCCTGCATCCAGCGCGGCGACCTTGTCGGCCTCGGCGCTGCGCGCGGACAGCACCAGCACCGGTACTTCGGTCCAGCCGCGCAGCTCGCGGATCAGGGTCATGCCGTCCTCGTCCGGCAGGCCCAGGTCCAGCACCACCGCGTCGGGCTGCCGGGTGCCGGCCTCGATCAGGCCGCGCTTGACGGTATCGGCCTCGTGCACGGCGCAGCCCTCGCTTTCCAGGGCCTGGCGCACGAAGCGCCGGATGTTGGCGTCGTCTTCAATGATCAGGACGGTAGGCTGGTAATCGAACATGCGTGGCGGCGTTCAAGGGGTTTCGGATTGGATCGGGGGCGGCGTGCCCAGGGGCAGGGTGAAGACGAACTGCGCACCGGATTCCTGGCCGGGCGCATGCTCGACCCAGATTCTCCCATGGTGGGCGGCGATGATGGCTTCGCATACGGCCAGGCCCAGGCCGACGCCCGGCGTGGCGGACTCGCGATCGCCGCGCGTGAATTTCTCGAAGATGCGGCGTTCCGCGCCCGGCGGCACGCCCGGTCCGTTGTCGCTGACGGCCACGCGCAGTTCGCCTTCGTGCACGTCCGCATGCACGCGCAGGGTGCTGCCGGCGGGCGTGTACTTGGCCGCGTTCTCCAGCAGATTGCACAGCACGCGCTCGATCAGCACGCCGTCGCATTCCACCAGCGGCAGCTGCGACAGGCTGTCCACGGCGACGCGGTGCGCGGCCAGCGGTTCGCGCATGGCGGCAAGCGAGGCGCCGACCAGTTCTTCGATGGATTGCCATTCCAGGCGCAGCGGCGTGTCGCGGTTCTGCAGCCGCGCCATATCCAGCAGGTTGACGACCAGCGCGTGCATGCGCTGGGCCTGGTCGCGCATGGCGCGGATGGTGTCGTGGATGCCGGGCGGCAATGCCGCCTGCTGGCGCATCAGCGTGTCCGTCATGCCGACCAGGCTGGTCAACGGGGTGCGCAGATCGTGCGATACCGCCGCCAGCAGCGAGTTGCGCAACTTCTCGGATTCCATGCTGACCAGCGCCTGCTGCGCCACTTCCACGTAGTGCAGCCGCTCCAGCGCGATGGCAATGAGGGTGGCGTAGGCTTCGATCTGGCGGCGCGAGTCGGGATTCGAGAACAGGCTGCGGCGCGGGGCCGCCAGCGCCAGCACGCCGCGCGTGCGCATGGGCGCTTTCAGCGGCAGGTACAGCAGCTCGCTGTTGGACAGGGTGGCGGTGCCTGCGCCCGCAGGCTGCCCGTGGTCGTAGACCCATTGGGCCAGCGCCGATTCCAGCGGCGGCATGTCGTCCGCGGCGGGAGACGCCAGCTTCAGCCTGTCGTCCATGCCCAGGATGTACAGCGCGCAGCGCGAGCCGAAGGTGGCATGCACGAAGGCCCCGGCCAGAGTGACGATCTGCTCAGGCAGCAGCGCGGACGACAGTTCGCGCGCGAATTCGTAGAGGCTGCGCGCATCGGCTTCGCGCTTGACCGAGGCTTGCGCCTGCAGCCGCAGGCCGGCTGTGAGCTGGCCGATCAGCAGGCCCACGGACAGCAGCACGCCGAAGGTCAGCAGGTACTGCACGTCCGACACGGCGAACGACGCCAGCGGCTGCACGAAGAAGAAATCGAACAGCCCGACGCTGATGACCGAGGCTAGCCCGGCTGGCCCGCGCCCGTGGCGCAGCGCCACGGCCACCACCGCCAGCAGGAACAGCATGACGATATTGGTCTGGTGCAGGGCCGGGAAGGCCAGCGCGGACAGCGCCGTGGCGGCGGCGCAGTAGCACAGCGCCCAGGCATAGCCCGCCAGCGGCCGCGGATTGCGCTCGTCGGCGCCCAGGCGCGCCCGCTGGCCCAGCGTGAGCGGGTCGCGTCCGGGCGCTGCGGCGGCGGGCAGGGGCGGCGCGCCCAGGCGGATGATGTCGATCTCTGGGCAGCCCGCGGCCAGCATGTCGGCGAAGCTGTGGCGGCGCCACAGCCAGCCCGGTGAGATGGCTGCGGTCAGCACCGCGGACAGCGACAGGCGCAGGCGCTGCAGGCCGCTGGCGCGGGTCCGGCCGATGATGGCCTTGGTAATGTTGTGGCGGCGCACGTAGCGCACCACGGCGTCGACCATGTCGCCGCCGGCCAGGGTTTCGCTGCGCGCGCCCAGCGCATCGGCCAGGGCCAGGCTGCGCTGGATGCGTTCCTGTTCGGCCTGGGGCGGCGGCGCCGCGCGCGGCGTGTCGATGGTGACCACGTGCAGATCGCATTCCAGCTGCTGGCTCAGGCGGTGCGCGCTGCGGATGACGTATTCGGCGTCCACGTCCGGGCCGATGCAGGCGACCACGGCCTCGCGCGTGCGCCACACAGGCTCGATGGCGCGGTCGCGGCGATAGGCCTGGACGTCGTCGTCGACATGGTCGGCGGTGCGGCGCAGCGCCAGCTCGCGCAGCGCGATCAGGTTGCCCTTGCGGAAGAAATTGCGGGTGGCGTGGCGGGCCTGCTCGGGCAGGTAGACCTTGCCTTCTTTCAAGCGGCGCAGCAATTCGTCGGCCGACAGATCCACCAGGATGACTTCGTCGGCCGCGTCGAAGACCTCGTCGGGTACGGTCTCCCAGACGCGCACGCCAGTGATGCTGCCTACCGCTTCGTTCAGGCTGTCCAGATGCTGCACGTTCAGCGTGGTCCAGACGTCGATGCCGGCGGTCAGCAGTTCCTGGATATCCTGCCAGCGCTTGGCGTGACGCGAGCCGGGCGCGTTCGAGTGGGCCAGCTCGTCCACCAGCACCAGGTCCGGGTGGCGGGCCAGCGCGCCGTCCAGGTCGAATTCCTTCAGCACGTGGCTGCGGTACGGCACGTCCTGCAGCGGCAAGACGGGCAGGCCCTCCAGCAGTGTGGCGGTTTCGCGCCGGCCGTGGGTTTCGACGATGCCGGCCAGCACCTCGATGCCCTGGGCGGCCTGCGCGCGGGCCGCCACCAGCATGGCGTAGGTCTTGCCCACGCCGGCTGAAGACCCGAAGTAGACGCGCAGCTTGCCGCGCACCGCCTGGCGCGCGGCGTCGTCCAGGGTCTTCAAGAGCGCGTCGGGATCGGGACGCTCGCCAGCGATATCAGCCATGAACGCGCAATAGGTGGGAGGGAACGGCTGGCAATACTATACGCCGCGGCATCAGCGCGCCGGACGCAGTTGGTCCAGCGCCAGGTTCAGCGTCAGGACGTTGACCGCGGCGTCGCCCAGCACGCCTAACCAGGGCTTTTCGGTATGGGCCTGGATCAGGGCGTCGACCTGCGCACGCGGCAGGTTGCGGGCGCGCGCGACGCGCTCCGCCTGGTAGGCCGCGGCAGCCGGACTGATGTGCGGATCCAGCCCGCTGCCGGAGGCGGTGACCAGGTCCACCGGCACGGGCACGGGGTTGGCCGGATCGGCCGCCTTCAGCGCGGCGATGCGGGCCTGGATGGCGTCGGCCAGCGCCGGATTGCGCGGCCCCAGGTTCGAACCGCCGGAGCCGGCGCCGTTGTATGGCATGGGCGCAGTGGCGGACGGACGGCCCCAGAAGTAGCCAGGCGAGCTGAACGACTGGCCGATCAGTTCCGAGCCCACGACGCGTTCGCCCTGCTTGATCAGCGAGCCGGCCGCTTCGTGGGGGAACACGGCGGCGGCGATGCCCGTGGTCAGGAAGGGGTAGGCCAGGCCGGTCACCAGCGACAGCGCGGCGAAGACGACCAGCGCCGGGCGCAGGATGCCGCCTTGGCGCGGCAGGGTAGTGGAATTTTTCATGATGAGTTCCTTGCAGTGTGGGGCTCAGGCCCAGCCCAGGGCGGCCAGCACCATGTCGACCAGCTTGATGCCGGCAAACGGCACCAGCAGGCCGCCCAGGCCATAGATCAGCAGATTGCGACGCAACAGCACGGCCGCGCCCAGCGCCCGGTAGCGCACGCCCTTGAGCGCCAGCGGGATCAGCACCACGATGATCAGCGCGTTGAAGATCACGGCCGACAGGATGGCCGAGGCCGGTGTGGCCAGGCCCATGATGTTGAGCACGTTGAGCTGCGGATAGACGGTGGCGAAGGCGGCCGGAATGATGGCGAAGTACTTGGCCACGTCGTTGGCCACGCTGAAGGTCGTCAGCGCGCCGCGGGTCATCAGCATCTGCTTGCCGATTTCGACGATCTCGATCAGCTTGGTGGGGTTGGAATCCAGGTCCACCATATTGCCTGCCTCCTTGGCGGCCTGGGTGCCCGAGTTCATCGCCACCGCGACGTCGGCTTGCGCCAGCGCGGGCGCATCGTTGGTGCCGTCGCCCGTCATGGCAACCAGCCGGCCTTCGGCCTGATAGGCGCGGATCAGCTTGAGCTTGGCCTCGGGCGTGGCTTCGGCCAGGAAATCGTCCACCCCGGCTTCGGCGGCGATGGAAGCGGCCGTGAGCTTGTTGTCGCCCGTGATCATCACGGTCTTGATGCCCATGCGGCGCAGTTCCGCGAAGCGCGACTGGATGTCCGGCTTGACGATGTCTTTCAGCTCGACCACGCCGAGCGCGCGGTTGCCGTCGCTGACCATCAGCGGCGTGCTGCCGCGGCGCGCCACGTCTTCGGCCAGGCGCAGGGCCTGCTCCGGCACCGTCGCGTCCTGCGCGGCCAGCCAGGCCTGCACGGCGTCGACCGCGCCCTTGCGGATCATGCGGCCGTTCAGGTTCACGCCGCTCATGCGCGACTGCGCGGTGAAGGGCACGAACTCGGCGTGCGCCATGGCCGGAGCCGGGGCGTGGATGGACTTGTCGGCAAGTGCGACGATGCTGCGGCCTTCCGGCGTTTCGTCGGCCAGCGAGGCCAGGCGTGCGGCATCGGCCAGTTCGCGCGCGGACACGCCGGGCGCCGGCAGGAAGGTCGAAGCCTGGCGGTTGCCGAAGGTGATGGTGCCGGTCTTGTCGAGCAACAGCACGTCCACGTCGCCCGCGGCTTCGACCGCGCGGCCCGAGGTGGCGATGACGTTGGCGCCCATCATGCGGCTCATGCCCGCCACGCCGATGGCCGACAGCAGGCCGCCGATGGTGGTGGGAATCAGGCAGACCAGCAACGCGACCAGCACCGTCACCGTGACGGCGGAGCCGCCGCCGGCGGCGTTGACCGCGTAGATCGAGAACGGCATCAGGGTCACGACCACCAGCAGGAACACCACGGTCAGGCCGACCAGCAGGATGGTGAGGGCCAGTTCGTTCGGCGTCTTCTGGCGCTTGGCGCCTTCGACCATGGAAATCATGCGATCCAGGAAGCTCTCGCCCGGATCGGCGGCGATACGCACGAAGATCCAGTCCGACAGCACGCGGGTGCCGCCAGTGACCGACGAGAAGTCGCCGCCGGATTCGCGGATCACGGGCGCGGATTCGCCGGTGATGGCGCTTTCATCCACCGATGCCACGCCGGCGATGACCTGGCCGTCGCCGGGGATGGTTTCGCCCGCTTCGACCAGCACCACGTCGCCCCGGCGCAGCAGGCCCGAGGGCTGGCTGACGGTTCGGCTACGCCACTCGCCCGGCTGCGCCGTGCTGGCGTCGACGTCGCGAAAGCCCTTGAGCAGGCGGGCATCGATGGTGGTGCGCAAGCCACGCAGCGTGGCCGCCTGTTGCTTGCCGCGGCCTTCGGCCAGGGCTTCGGCGAAGTTCGCGAACAGCACCGTGAACCACAGCCACACGCTGATCGCCAGGATGAACCCGGCGGGCGCCTCGGCCTGGCCGCGCAGGGCCATGATCCACAGCACCGTGGTCAGGATGCTGCCCACGTAGACCACGAACATCACGGGATTCTTCAGCTGCGCGGCGGGCGAGAGTTTGCGCAGGCTGTCCAGCACGGCGGGGCCGACCAGGGCGCGCGACCACATGCCGAACTGGCGTTCATGGGCGCTGCTAGCCGCGGCGCGGGCGGCGCCGCCGCCGGCACCAGTAGTAGAGATTTCAATCTTGGCCATTTTCATTCCTAGCCTTTCAATTGCAGGTGTTCCGCGACCGGACCCAGAGCGAGCGCGGGCACGTATGTCAGGGCGCCTACCAGCAGCACCGCGCCGATCAGCAGCACCACGAAGAGGGGGCCGGTGGTGGGCATGCTGCCGGGGCCGGCGGGATGCCGGCGCTTGGCGGCCAGCGAACCCGCCATCGCCAGGATGGCGACGATGATGGCAAAGCGGCCGAACCACATGGCGATGCCCAGCAGCACGTTGTAGAACGGCGTGTTGGCGGACAGTCCGGCGAAGGCGCTGCCGTTGTTGTTGGCGGCGGACGTCAGGGCATAGAGGATTTCGGAGAAACCGTGGATGCCGGGGTTCAGCACGCCGGCCTGGCCGGCCGCCACCGAGACCGCCAGGGCCGTGCCGCAAAGCACCAGCAGCGGCGTGGCCAGGATGACGATGGAGACCATCTTCATGTCGTAGGCCTCGATCTTCTTGCCCAGGTATTCCGGGGTGCGGCCTATCATCAGCCCGGCGATGAAGACGCCCAGGATGGCGAAGGCCAGCATGCCGTACAGGCCCGAGCCCACGCCGCCGAACACGACCTCGCCCAACTGCATCAGCAACATCGGCGTCAGTCCGCCCATGGCGTTGAGCGAATCGTGCATGCCGTTGACCGCGCCGCAGGAGGCCGCCGTGGTGACGGTGGCGAACAGCGAGGTGGCGGCGATGCCGAAGCGGGTCTCCTTGCCCTCCATGTTGCCGCCGGGGGAGAAGGCGCTGAGCGTGCTGTCTGCGCTCGCCTGGGCCGCCATCGGGTTGGGCTGCTGCTCGAAGTAGGCGGCGGACAGCGCGAATACCGCGAACAGCACCGTCATGGCCGCCAGGATCGCGATGCCCTGGCGCCGGCTGCCGACCATCTCGCCGAACGAGAAGCACAGCGCGGCGGGGATCGCCAGGATGGCCAGCATCTCCAGGAAGTTCGCCAGCGGCGTGGGGTTCTCGAAGGGGTGCGCGGAGTTGGCGTTGAAGAAGCCACCGCCATTGGTGCCCAGCAGCTTGATCGATTCCTGCGAGGCTACCGGTCCCATGGCCAGGGTCTGGGTCTTGCTGACGGCGGGGTCGGTTACGGCCTGCCCCTTGGCGTCGAGCACGGGCTGGCCATGGGCGTCCATGCGGGGCTGATCGTAGTGCACAGCCTCGACGGTCTGGACTTCCTGGTAGGGGCTGAAGTTCTGGATCACGCCCTGGCTGACCAGCGCCAGCGCCAGCACCAGGGACAGCGGCAGCAACACGTACAGCGTGCTGCGCACCATGTCGGTCCAGAAATTGCCGACGGTGGCCGAGCAATGGCGCGACAGGCCGCGGATCAGCGCGAACACCACCGCGATGCCGGTGGCGGCCGAGACGAAGTTCTGCACCGTCAACGCCAGCATCTGCGTCAGGTAGCTCATGGTCGATTCGCCGCCGTAGCCCTGCCAGTTGGTGTTGGTGACGAAGCTGATGGCGGTGTTCAGGGCGGAGTCCGGCGACACCGCGCCCATGCCGGCGGGATTGAGCGGCAGCACGCCCTGCAGGCGCTGCAAGGCGTAGACCGCGGCGATACCGATGATGTTGAAGGCCAGCACCGCCACGGCGTAGCGCTTCCAGCCCATCTCGGCCTGCGGGTCTATGCCCGCCAGCCGGTAGATGCCGCGCTCTATCGGGCGGCCCCAGGCGGTCAGCCGCGACTGCCCGTTTTCCATGGCGATGCGGATATAGCGCCCGAGCAGGGGCGCGATCGCTAGCAGGACTGCCAGGTATACGACCAGCAATCCGATGAATTCGGCGGTCATCAGAATTTCTCCGGTTTGAACAGCGCGACCAGCAGGTACACGAACAACAGGGCGGCCGTCAGGCCGCTCAGCCAGTAGAGCCAGTTCATGGTTGCTCTCCCGAAGACAAGGCTTCGCAGAATCGGAGCAGGGCGAAGATCAGCCCGGCCATGACGGCGAAGACGGCGATATAAATGGCATCCACGTATTTCCTCCCGGGAGCGGCGCTCCCTTCGAACGACGGGCCTGCGCGGCGGATAGGGATGCGCGCCGGGCAGGCGTATTGACCAATCAGGACACCGGCAGGTTACGGAGCAGGGGGTAAAAACGGGGTATACGTTTGGGAGAGGGATATAAATGAAACGTAAACGCCCGCATTCAGGCCGCTACTGCCTGAATGCGGGCGTGACGCGCACACCGTTATGGATCACACCCAGGCGGCGTGGCGGAGGGGAGTGCGGGGGTGGAGAGGCGTGTGCCGTACCGACTCTAGGGCGTTCAAAAAATCCCAATATTTAGAACACGCAGCTCATGATGCACCAATTTGGTGCGGGAAATATGTAAATGAATGCTCCTTCTTAGGGCATTCCCCTAGTGTGACAATCCCGCTTCTGGTGCAGAATCTCATCCCATGCAGGTGAGGAGACAAAGCCCTGCATGGGCAAATACCGGCGGCACCGGTACATAAAAAAAGTAAAGCAGTACCCAAAAAAAGCAAAACGCACAGCGGCTGGCACCAGGTAGTGCCAGCCGTTGTCGCATAAAAAGCCGGCATTTGAAGTACCCGGGCTTTTCAGGCGCCGCGTTTCGCGATAATCAGACAGGGTCCGCTCACCCAGCTATGCCGGAATCGCGCCTTTCATCCCCAAAGCCAGCCACGACTCCCTATTGGCGCCGCAATCTGCGGCTGATCCTGGTGTTGCTTGTCGTCTGGGCCGCGCTGACCTTCATTCCCGCCTATTTCGCCCGCAACCTGAACTTCGACTTCATCGGCTGGCCGTTCGCGTTCTGGATGGCGGCCTACGGAGCGCCGCTGGCATACCTGATCATCATCGGCATTTACGCCCGGGTCATGAACCGCGCTGATGAAAGCTCCGAAGACGCTGGGGGACACCGCTGATGCCGTTTTTCAGCGGAGATACGCCCCAGCAATTCAGAGTCCGGCTGCGCCGCATCTACGTGCTGTACACGGCGGGCTTCGCGCTGATGATCCTGTTGATGGCGCTGGCCGAGATCCTGGGCATGCCGCGCAACTGGATTGGCTATGTGTTCCTGCTGGTCACGGTCAGCCTGTACGCCGGCATCGGCATCGTCTGCCGGACCTCGGACCAGGTCGAGTACTACGTGGCCGGCCGGCGGGTGCCGGCGATCTACAACGGCATGGCCACGGCCGCCGACTGGATGTCGGTGGCGTCCTTCATCGGCGTGGCGGGCACGCTCTACCTGACGGGCTATGGCGGACTGGCCTACATCATGGGTTGGACCGGCGGCTACGTGCTGGTGGCGATGCTGCTGGCGCCCTACTTGCGCCGCTTCGGCCAATACACCATTCCCGACTTCATGGGCGCGCGTTATGGCGGCAACATGCCGCGCCTGGCGGGCGTGGCCTGCGCCATTCTCTGTTCCTTCACCTATCTGGTGGCGCAGATCTACGGCGTGGGCATCATTACCACCCGCATGACCGGGATTTCGTTCGAGCTAGGCATCTTCGTGGCGCTGGGCGGCATGCTGGTCTGTTCGTTCCTGGGGGGCATGCGCGCGGTCACCTGGACGCAGGTGGGGCAGTACATCATCCTGGTGATCGCCTATCTGGTGCCGGTGGTGTGGCTGTCGATCAAGCACACCAATATGCCCGTGCCGCAGCTGTCGGCGGGCGTGGTGCTGCAGCAGGTCACTGAAAAAGAGGTGTACCTGCAGAACGATCCCTCCGAAATCGAGGCGCGCCGGCTTTGGCAAGAGCGCGCCAACGAGATGGGCCGCCGGGTGGCGGCATTGCCCGAATCCTGGACGCTGGAAAAGGACAAGCTGCGCAGCCGGCTGGCCCAGCTCAACGCCACCGATGCGCCCATGGTCGAGATCCGCTCGGCGGAGCGCGAGCTGTCCAGCTACCCCGGCAGCGTGGAAGAGGCGCGCATTGCATGGTCGCAGTCCAAAGCCACTTTCGAAGCGCGGGCCGCGCCGGCCACGCCGCATGCGGAACCCTTTCCCTCCAAGGACCCGGAAGAGCAGCGCAACATGCGCATCAACTTCCTGGCGCTGGTGCTCTGTCTGATGCTGGGCACTGCGGGCATGCCGCATATCCTGATGCGTTCATACACCACGCCTTCGGTCATCGAGGCGCGCAAGTCGGTATGCTGGTCGCTGCTGTTCATCCTGCTGCTGTACTTCATGGCGCCGGCGCTGGCGTTGCTGGTGAAGTACGAGGTCTATACCCAGGTGGTGGGATCCAGCTTCCTCAGCCTGCCCAATTGGGTGCATGCCTGGAGCGCCGTCGACAGCAATCTGCTGGACGTGACCGACGTCAACCGCGACGGCATCGTGCAGCTCAGCGAGATCAGCATGGGCGCCGACGTGGTGGTGCTGGCCATGCCGGAAATCGGCGGCTTGCCCTACGTGATTTCGGCCCTGGTGGCGGCGGGCGGCCTGGCCGCGGCGCTATCCACCGCCGACGGCTTGTTGCTGACGCTGTCCAACTCCCTGTCGCACGACATGTGGTATCGCATGGTGTCGCCGCGCATGTCGGCGGCGCGCCGCGTGATGGTGTCCAAGATCCTGTTGCTGCTGGTGGCTTTTGGCGCCGCCTGGGTGGCCGCGCGCAAGCCGGCGGACATACTCTTCATGGTGTCGGCGGCGTTTTCCTTCGCGGCTTCGTCCTTTTTCCCGGCGCTGGTCATGGGCGTGTTCTGGCGCCGCGCCAACAAATGGGGCGCGACGCTGGGCATGGCGGCGGGGCTGGCGGTGACGTTTGCCTACATGACGCACACGCATCCGTGGCTGCGCGAATGGGTGCTGGGCATATCGCGCACGCAGCCGGTGGACCTGTGGTGGGGCATCCAGCCGATCGCGGCGGGCGTGTTCGGCGCGCCGGTGGCTTTCCTGACGATCATCGTAGTGTCCCTGCTGACGCCGCCGCCCGACCGCGCCACGCTGGCGCTGGTGGACTATCTGCGCCATCCGGGCGCGTCCAAGCCGCAGGGGGAGCGCGCCTAAGGAGTGCCGCAGGCGTCGGCCTTCCGGTTTTCCGGGTCGATGCAGGACGCCCACTGCGCCGCGGGCATGGCCTGCAGCAAGGTATAGGTCTGGCCGGGCGCCCATAGCCATTGCACGCCGCCCGGCGTCCGGCCGGCGGCGTCCCAGATCCGCTTGCGTTGCGCGGCGCTCATGAGGAACTGTCCGTTGCTGTCGCTGGTGCCTTTTGCCAGGACCTGGGCGGGGTCGCGCTTGGCGGCATAGATGCTGGCCGCGCCCTCGGCCGTCTTCCGGGGCTGCACGACGGTCCAGTCGTAGTGGTACGAGTCCAGCGCCGGCGCTTGCCAGCTCGGGCCGGGCAGTACCAGCACGGCGTACGGGTTCGGGCTGGCGCGGTAGGGCAGCCCCAGCACGGGAGGCTCGTCCGCCCATGTCTTCCGTTGGCGTAAATAGCGCTGTGCCTCGCGGCCTTGGGCGTCGTGCGTCACGACTTCGAACGCGTCGTCGGATTTTTCTTGATACGAAATGGTGCGCAGGAGCCGGCCCGCTTCGTCATGCACGTAGCGGGTCACAGGCCGGGACGCTGCGGCGCAATCGTTGGCGCCCAGCTCGGCCAGCCAGCCGTGGGCGTCGTAGCGCAGGCAGAACCGTGCTGGCGGGTTGCGGCGGCCGTCCCAAGCGCGCGAGCGTTCTTCGTAGCCCGTCAAGCGGCTGCTGGCGTCATAGTAGAAGCGCGTTTCCGCGTGCGGCGCGGGGAGCGCGGCCACGCCCGATTCCCGGGCTTCCTGCACGGCGCTGGCGCTGTAGCGGGCAATGCCGCATAAATGCCGACGGCCGTCCGCGCCGGTCTCCCAGCGCAGCATGGTGACGCCGATGCGGGTGTCCGGCGCGGCCGCGTAGACCGACCAGTCCACACGTTCTGCCCAGATGACGGCGGTGGCGCGGGCGCCCGTGTCGATGGCCACGCCAGGCAGCCACGAGCGGATGCGCGAACCGTCCAGCGCCAGCAAGGTGTTCGTGTCGTCCAGCGAAACGTCCATCACTCCGGTTTCGCGCTGCGCGGACGCGGCCAGCGGTTCGCAGAGCGCGCTCGCCAGCCCGGGCATCATGGACAGCGCCGTCAGCGCCAGCAGCCGCAGCGTGCAATCAGAGCGTGGCATTGTGCAGGTAGGCGATCAGCCCCCAGAGTTCGCTGCTGACGCCGCCCAGGCGCAGGGCGCCATCGCGCGTGTCCATCAGCAGGAAGGGGTAGGCGTTGCGCTCCAGCTTGCCGGGAGGCGGCAGCCGGTAAGGCGTGAAGTGTTCGCCCGACAGCAGATAGGTATTGGCCATGTCGCCGACATCCACATGCAGGTACCAGACGGTCAGGTCCGTGACGTTGAGAGCCGGGTCCGCTTCGGGGTATATGCCGCCCTGGCCGGCAGGGATGGCGCTGTCCAGCACGGCCATGAGCACGGCGCGCGGGCCGGGTCTTGGAAAGTAGCCGCCTTTGCCGCCGCGCTGCGTGAAGGCCTGGCGGATGAACCCCGCGCCGCGCGTGCCAGGCGTCACCGTGCGGGTGAACAGCGCGTCCAGTTCGGTCTCCGAGAGCGGGCGGGGCGTGGCGGACAGCCGGTCCAGGTCTTGCTTGAAAGCGGTGAGCCAGGTGCGGTAGCGCAGGAGTTCGGCGGCGCGGTTGAATTCCTGGGCCCAGGCGTTGCTTGCCGTCAGAAGGCCCAGGCCGCCCAGGCACAGAGCCGCCGCCAGCCAGCGGCGGATGCGGAAGTACGCCGTCGGCTGGGCGCGGGGCTTCAATGCGAAACGGATTTCGAGAAGACGTTCATCACCACCACGCCGGCGATGATGAGTCCGATGCCGATCAGCGCGGGCGTGTCCAGGTGTTGCTTGAACAGCACCGCGCCCACGATGGAAATCAGCACGATGCCCACGCCGGACCAGATCGCGTAGGCGATGCCCACGGGAATTTCGCGCAACGTCAGCGACAGGAAATAGAACGAGATCAGGTAGCCGACCACCGTGATGATGGACGGCGTCAGGCGCGTGAAGCCTTCGGATCCCTTGAGCGCGCTGGTCGCGAAGATTTCGGCGATGATGGCCACGCCCAGGTAGAGCCATTTCATTTGCGCGATCCTTCGGATTGCCGCAGCAGCACCAGCAGGGCGCCGGCGCCGCCTTCGCGTTCGGGGGCCTCGGAAAATGCCAGCACTTCGCTTTTCTGCACCAGCCAGGTGCGGGCCTTGTCCTTCAATACCGGCTCCAGCCCCTGCGAGCCGTAGCCCTTGCCGTGCACCACGCGCACGCAGCGGATGCCGTGTTCCTGGCATTCGTCCAGGAACGACAGCAGGGCGTGGCGGGCCTGTTCCACCCGCAGGCCGTGCAGGTCCAGTTCGGCGCCGGCGCGCCATTGGCCGCGGCGCAGGTTGCGGGCGGTATCGGGCGCGGCGTCGCTGCGCACGAAGGCGGTGCCGCCTTCGGACAGCAGGTGCGTGATTTCACCGCCATCGGAGACGCCGGCATCGGCGCGCGCGGGCGCTTCGCCCAAGGCATTGGCGCGGCGCAGCGCGGGCGCGGGTTCCGCCACGGGCTTGTGTTCCACCCGGGCGGCCTGCTTGATCGGCGTGACCGACTTCATGGTGCGCTTGAACGCCGCCATGTCGTCCACGGGGGCGGTTTCGGGCTTTTTCAGCACCGCCACCCGCTGGGCGAGGGCGGCGCGCTCGCGTTCGGCCTGCAGGTCTTTCTTCAGGCGTTTCAGGTCGGCCAGGCCGACCTTACTGCCCCGCATTCTCCAGCCACCGTTGTGCGTCCAGCGCGGCCATGCAGCCCGTGCCGGCGCTGGTGATGGCTTGGCGGTAGACGTGGTCCTGCACGTCGCCGGCGGCGAACACGCCCGGGACCGAGGTCATGGTGGCCATGCCGGACAGGCCGCTCTTGGTGACGATGTAGCCGTCCTTCATTTCCAGCTGGCCCTGGAAGATTTCGGTGTTGGGCTGGTGGCCGATGGCAATGAAGGCGCCGGTGACCGTCATGTCCTCGGTGGCGCCGGTGTCCACGTGGCGTACACGCACGCCGGTCACGCCGCTGTCGTCGCCCAGCACTTCTTCCAGGGTATGGAACAGCTTCAGTTCCATGTTGCCGTTCTCGACCTTGCTCATGAGCTTGTCGACCAGGATGGGCTCGGCGCGGAACTTGTCGCGGCGGTGGATCAGGGTGACCTTGCGGCAGATGTTCGACAGGTACAGCGCTTCTTCCACGGCGGTATTGCCGCCGCCGACCACGACCACGTCCTGGTTGCGGTAGAAGAAGCCGTCGCAAGTGGCGCAGCCGGACACGCCGCGGCCCATGAAGGCCTCTTCCGAGGGCAGGCCGAGGTACTTGGCCGAGGCGCCGGTGGCGATGATCAGGGCGTCGCAGGTGTAGATCTTGCCGGTGTCGCCCGTGAGGGTGAACGGGCGCTTGGACACATCGACCTTGGCAATGTGGTCGAAGATCATTTCGGTGTTGAAGCGTTCGGCGTGCTTCTGGAAGCGCTGCATCAGGTCCGGACCCTGCACGCCATCGGCGTCGGCCGGCCAGTTGTCGACGTCCGTGGTGGTCATGAGCTGGCCGCCTTGGGCCAGACCTGTAACAAGAACAGGGCTCAGATTGGCGCGTGCCGCATAGACGGCCGCCGTGTAACCGGCAGGGCCGGAACCGAGTATCAAAACTTTAGCGTGCGTAGGCGTGGACATGGGCGGGTATCTTTAGGTTAACGCCCAATTATAATGAGCCGCATGCCGCGTATCTCGACTGCTTCTCCGCGCGCCTCGCGCAACACCCGTAACGGGCCTTCCCCCCTGCAGACGCGCTTGTCCGCGTTGCTGCGTGAAGCCCGCTGGATCCTCTTCGCCGCCCTGGCGGCCTGGCTGACGTTGGTGCTGGCCACCTGGAACGCCGCCGACCCGGGCTGGTCGCATTCCGTCCCCGCCGGCGCCATCCACAACCGGGGCGGGACCCTGGGCGCCTATCTGGCGGACATCCTGCTCTATCTGTTCGGTTTTTCCGCCTGGTGGTGGGTAATTCTGCTGCTGCACCGGGTGCGGGCGGGCTATCGCCGCCTGGCCAGCCACCTTCGCGTTACCAATAGTAAGCAGCCGGAAGTGTTGCCCCGCGTCCACTGGGAAGAGGGCATCGGTTTCTTCCTGCTGCTGGTGGGTTCGCTGGGCATGGAAGCCCTGCGCCTGGCCAGCCGCGGCACGCACCTGCCGGGCGCCTCGGAAAATACCAGTGGCGCGGGCGGCGTGATCGGCCAGACGCTGGCCGACCTGATCGGCCGCAGCATCGGCTTCACCGGCAGCACCCTGGCCTTCCTGGTCATGCTGGCCATCGGCCTGAGCCTGTTCTTCTCGTTCTCGTGGCTGTCCATCGCCGAACGCGTGGGCTCCTGGCTGGAAGGCCTGGTGCGCCGCGTCCGCGATTCCTATGCCGCGCGCGAAGACCGCAAGGTCGGCGAGGTCGCCAAGGCCGTGCGCACCGAACAGGTCGTGGCCAAGCAGGAAAAGCTGGTCCATGAGCAGCCGGTCCGGATCGAACCGGCGATTACCGTGGTGCCCAAGTCCGAACGGGTCGAAAAGGAAAAGCAGCAGTCGCTGTTCTTCGCGCCCTCGGGCGGCGCCGAAGGCGACCTGCCGGCCATCAGCCTGCTGGATCCGCCCTTGGCCAACCAGGAAACGGTGTCGGCCGAGACCATCGAATTCACCTCGCGCCTGATCGAAAAGAAACTGGCCGACTTCGGCGTGTCGGTCACCGTGGTGGCGGCGCAGGCCGGTCCGGTCATCACGCGCTACGAAATCGAGCCCGCCACGGGCGTGAAGGGCAGCCAGATCGTCAACCTGGCCAAGGACCTGGCGCGCGCGCTCAGCCTGGTCAGCATCCGGGTGGTGGAAACCATTCCGGGCAAGAACCTGATGGGCCTGGAACTGCCCAACCCGCGCCGCCAGATGGTGCGCCTGTCCGAGATCCTGGGTTCGCAGACCTATCACGCCAGCCATTCCGTCGTGACGATGGCGCTGGGCAAGGACATCGCCGGCAACCCGGTGGTGGCCGACCTGGCCAAGATGCCCCACCTGCTGGTGGCGGGTACGACGGGTTCGGGCAAGTCGGTGGGGATCAACGCCATGATCCTGTCGCTGTTGTACAAGGCGGACGCGTCCCATACCCGGCTGATCCTGATCGATCCGAAGATGCTCGAAATGAGCGTCTACGAAGGCATTCCGCACTTGCTGGCGCCGGTGGTCACCGACATGCGCCATGCTTCCAACGCGCTGAACTGGTGCGTGGGCGAAATGGAAAAGCGCTACCGCCTCATGAGCAAGATGGGCGTGCGCAACCTGGCGGGCTACAACACCAAGATCCGCGACGCGATCAAGCGCGAGGAACCCATCCCCAATCCGTTCTCGCTGACTCCGGACGCACCCGAGCCGCTGTCGCCGCTGCCCACCATCGTGGTGGTCATCGACGAACTCGCCGACCTGATGATGGTGGTCGGCAAGAAGATCGAAGAACTGATCGCCCGCCTGGCGCAGAAGGCGCGCGCCGCCGGCATCCACCTGATCCTGGCCACGCAGCGTCCCAGCGTGGACGTGATCACCGGCCTGATCAAGGCCAACATCCCGACGCGCATCGCGTTCCAGGTGTCGTCCAAGATCGACTCGCGCACCATTCTGGACCAGATGGGTGCTGAAACCCTGCTGGGCCAGGGTGACATGCTCTACATGCCGCCGGGCACCGGCCTGCCGGTGCGCGTGCACGGCGCGTTCTGCAGCGACGACGAAGTGCATCGCGTGGTGGAAAGCCTCAAGGCGCAGGGCGAACCCAACTACATCGAAGGCCTGCTGGAAGGCGGCTTGGACGGTGACGGCGGCGAAGGCGCCAGCAGCGTCACCGGCATCGGCGGCGACGCCGAATCGGATCCGATGTACGACCAGGCGTGCGAAGTGGTGCTCAAACACCGCCGCGCCTCCATCTCGCTGGTGCAGCGCCACCTGCGCATTGGTTACAACCGTGCTGCCCGGTTACTGGAGCAGATGGAGCAATCGGGTATGGTGTCGGCGATGCAGTCCAATGGCAACCGCGAGATCCTCGTTCCCGCAGCCGCCGCCGCCCGAGAGGAAGCTTGATGAAGATGTTTCGCCAACTGGCCGCCGTCGCGGCCCTGAGCCTGGCGCCCGCCCTGGCGTTCGCCGCCAGCGCGCAGGAGCAGTTGCGCGCCTTCGTGGCCACGGTGACCTCCGCCACCGGCTCCTTCTCGCAGTACACGGTGAACAACCAGGGCCGCACGCAGCCTGCCCAGACCGGCGTGTTTTCGTTCCAGCGTCCCGGCAAGTTCAAGTGGGCGGTGCAGAAGCCGTATGAACAGCTGGTGGTGTCGGACGGTCGTCAGGTGTTCCAGTTCGATCCGGACCTGGCCCAGGTGACCGAACGCAAGGTCGACGCCGCCATCGGCACCTCGCCCGCGGCCATCCTGTTCGGCTCGGGTTCGCTGGAGCAGTCGTTCGACGTTTCGGCCCTGCCGTCCAAGGACGGGATCGACTGGCTGCGCGCCAAGCCGCGCACCGCCGATGCGGGCTTTTCGCGCGTCGACATCGGCATGAAGGACAACCTGCCGGTGCGCGTGGAACTGCTGGATTCGTTCGGACAAACCACCCGCGTGGATCTGTCCGGTATCGCCGCCAATCCGCAGCTGCCGGCGAAGGAATTCCAGTTCGTCGCGCCGAAGGGCGTGGATGTGGTGAAGATGTGAAAAAAAAGCCTGGCAACGCCAGGCTTTTTCTTGCGTGGTGTCCGCTTAGGGACGCTTATACGCAATACAGTCGACCTCTACCTTGGCGTCGACCACCAGCGACGATTGCACGCAGGCCCGCGCCGGCGGATTCTCTCCAAAGTACTCCTTGAACACCTTGTTGAACGACGCGAAGTCGCGCGCGTCGTCCAGCCAAACGCCGCAGCGCACCACGTGTTCGGGGCCGTAGCCCGCTTCTTTCAGGATCGCCAGCACCTGCTGAATGGCCTTGTGCGATTGGGTCACGATGCCGCCTTCGACGACTTCGCCATTGTCCATCGGCACCTGGCCGGACACGTGCAGCCAGCCGTCGGCCGCGACCGCGCGGGCGAAGGGCATGTGCGAGCCGCCCTGGCCGGTGCCGCCGGCGACGCCGTAGCGGGTGATGCCGTTGTTGTCGGCGGTGGGAGCAGTGCTCATGGTTCTCTCCTTGGAATGAGGGTCGGTCTGGCGCAGGGCGCCTATTGGAAGTTCTTGCGCAGGTCGCCGCTGCGAGGCAGCCAGCGGCCGGCGCGGTCGCCGGTGGCCTCGCCCTGGCGGTAGGACAGGGCGCCATTGACCCAGACCGCCTCGATGCCGGCGGCGGTCTGCACCGGGGCGGCGAAGGTGGCGCGGTCGATGACCGTGGCCGGATCGAACAGCACCAGGTCCGCGTGGTAGCCCTCGCGCACCAGGCCGCGCTCGGCCAGGCCGAAGCGCGCGGCGGACAGGCCCGTCATCTTGTGCACGGCCTCGGTCAGCGGGAACAGCCCCACGTCGCGGCTGTAGTGCCCCAGCACGCGCGGGAACGCGCCCCACAGCCGCGGGTGCGGCATGGGATCGTTGGGCAGGCCGTCGGAGCCCACCATGGTAAGCCGGTGCGACAGCACGCGGCGCACGTCGTCTTCGTGCATGTTGTGGTACACAGCGCCCGCCGGCTGCAGACGCGCCGCCGCTTCCAGCAAGGGCAGGCCCCAGTCGGCGGCAATGTCCGCCAGCTTGCGGCGGGCCTGCTCCGGATGCGGCACGGACCAGGTGATGTCGATGTCGAATTCGTCCGTGACCTGCTTCAGATCCAGCGTGGACGAGCTGGCGGAATAGGGATAGCAGTCGCAGCCTACGTGTTGCAGGCGGCCCGCGGTTTCCAGCGTGGCCAGGACTTCCTTCGTGCGGCCCCAGTTGCCGGCCCCGGCGCACTTCAGGTGCGAGACCACCACCGGCACGCGGGCATGTTGGGCGATGTCGAAGGCTTCCTGCATGGCTTCCAGGATGGTCGCGAATTCCGAGCGCAGGTGGGTGGTGTAGAGCGCGCCGAATTCGTCCAGGGCCTCGGCCAGCAGCTTGACCTCGTCGGTATCGGCGTCGAAGGCGGAGGCATAGGCCAGTCCGGTGCTCAGGCCGACGGCGCCGTGCGCCAGCGCATCGCGCAGCTGTGCGCGCATGGCCAGAACTTCGTCGCGCGTGGCGGCGCGGTCGAGCCGGTCCATGTGGTTGCTGCGCAGGGCGGTGTGGCCGACCAGCGCCGCCACGTTCACGGCGGGCTGCGCGGCCTCGATGGCGCGGGTGTAGTCGGCAAAGGTGGGATAGCTGAAGTCGGCGCGGGACCCCAGCAGGTTCATCGGATCCGGCGGTTCGCCGCGCAAGGCCACGGGCGAGGCGCTGATGCCGCAGTTGCCCACCACCACGGTGGTAACCCCCTGGGACAGCTTGGGCAGCATGTCCGGCGTGCGGATGACGTTGGTGTCGTCATGCGTGTGCACGTCGATGAAGCCCGGGGCCAGCGCCAGGCGGGTGCCGTCGAAAAGATGGCGGGCGGACGCGCCGGGCAGGTCGCCGATGGCGGCGATGCGGCCGTCGGCCAGCGCCACGCTGGCGCGGTAGGCGGGTTCGCCGGTGCCGTCCAGGACCAGCACATTGCCTATGAGGGTGTCGTACATCTTGTGTTCCAGTTCAATCGCCCAGCGGCAGGCGGTTCGGGCCGCCGCGGTGTTCGTCCAGCGCCAGTTTGATGCGGCGCAGGCGCTCCCGGTTTTCTTCCTGGTTCAACATGGCCAGTTCGGTCGAGAGCAGGTCTATGGCCAGCATCATCGCGTAGCGCGACGCCGAGGGTTTGTAGATGAAGTCGGTTTCGTCGGTGCGGATGGGCAGGACTACGTCGGCCAGTTCGGCCAGCGCCGAGGTCGCGTCGGTGATGGCGACGATGCGCGCCTGGTACTGCTTGACGATGCGGGCCGCGCCCACGATTTCCGGCGTCAGGCCTGACGCCGACAGGATCAGTACGGCATCGCGCTCGTCCAGGGTGGCCGCGACCATGCGCAGCAGCACCGCGTCGCTGTAGACGGCGATGGGGTAGCCCAGCCGCACCAGGCGCGACTGCACTTCCTGCGCCAGCACGGCCGACGCGCCGCCCATGCCGAACACGTAGATCATGCGCGCGCCGTCGACGATGCCGGCGGCCGCTTCGAACAGCTGCTCGGTAAAGTTGGGCAAATGCGCGCGCAGCGTGCTTTCGATGTCGGCGTAGATGCGGGCGTAGAAGGTGCTTTCCTCGGGCGCCGCGCTGGGGTCGAGAAAGCGGCTGCCCACGGTGCTGGCCTGGGCCAGCTTCAGCTTCAGGTCGCGCGTGTCGTCGCAGCCGACCGTGCGGGCGAAGCGCGAGATGGTGGCGATACTGACGCCGGCCTTGGCGGCCAGTTGGTCGACGGTGGCGCTGGCGCCCCAGATGATGTCGTCCAGAATGGCGTCGGCGACTTTGCGTTCGGTCACGCTCAGCGAGTCCCGTCGACTGCGTATCTGGAAGACGATGTCGCGGATGATGTTCATGTGGGCTTCCTGGTTCTGGTCTGGACAGGGCGGCGATCAGGCGGCCAGTTCGGCATCGCCGATGCGCGAACAAGCCACATAGTGGCCCGGACCGACGTTGGCGGCCTGCGCCTCGGTGGTCGCGCAGCTTTCGATGGCGTATGGGCAGCGGGTGCGGAACACGCAACCGGAAGGCGGATTGACCGGGCTGGGGATGTCGCCCTTGAGCAGGATACGCGAGCGCGGCGCGCGCGGGTCCGGCACCGGCGCGGCGGACAGCAGCGCGCGGGTATAGGGATGGCGGGGGCGGGCATAGACCTCGCTGGTGGGGCCGCGTTCCATGACGCGGCCCAGGTACATCACCACGACCTCATCGCACAGATAGTCCACCACCGCCAGGTCGTGGGCCACGAACAGCATGGTCAGCCCCAGGTCGCGCTGCAGGTCCTGCAGCAGGTTCAGCACCTGAGCCTGCACCGAGACGTCCAAGGCCGAGACCGGCTCGTCGGCCACGATGAAGTCGGGCTCAACCGCCAGGGCGCGGGCGATGCCGATGCGCTGGCGCTGGCCGCCCGAGAACTCGTGCGGATAGCGGCGGCTGTGGTCGGCGTTCAGTCCCACGCGTTCCAGCAGCTCGCCGATGCGGGCCATGCGGCGGTTCTGTGCCAGGCGGTGCGTGTCCAGCGCCTCGCCCAGGATCTCGGCCACGGTCATGCGCGGGTTGAGGCTGGCGTAGGGGTCCTGGAACACGATCTGCATGCGGCGGCGCCAGGGCAGCATCTGCTTTTCGGACAGCTTGGTGATGTCCTGGCCGTCGAACAGGATGCGTCCGGCGGTGGGCGCGAACAGGCGCAGCAGGGCGCGGCCCGTGGTGGTCTTGCCGGAGCCGGACTCTCCGACCAGACCGACGATGGTGTTGCGCGGCACGTCGAAGCTGACGCCGTCCACGGCCTTCACCACGGGGGCGTTGCGCGCCTGCGAGGTGGGGAAGTGGACTTTCAGGTCCTGGATCCGCACCAGCGGCTCTTCGGCGCGGATGGGAATGGGGCTAGTCGTCATATCGGATTCACCTTGATGCAGCGCGCGCGGTGTTCGGTCTGCACCGGCATGAGTTCAGGCACGGCGGCGCGGCAGTCGTCGGCGGCCAGCGGGCAGCGCGGCGCGAAGGTACAGCCGGGCGGCAGCGACAGCACGCTGGGCACGTTGCCGGGAATGGCGCGCAGGCGTTCGCCGGAGGCCAGCAGGGCGGCGGTGGGAATGCAGGACAGCAAACCGCGGGTGTAGGGATGCGTGGGCTTTTCGAACAGGTCGTAGACGCCGGCGTCCTCGACCACGCGGCCCGCGTACATGACCGCCACGCGATGCGCGATCTCGGCCACCACGCCCAGGTTGTGCGTGATGAACAGGATGCTCATGTTCATCTCGGCCTGCAGCCGGCGCAGCAGGTCCAGGATCTGCGCCTGCACGGTCACGTCCAGCGCGGTGGTGGGCTCGTCGGCGATCAGCACGGCGGGGTTGCAGGCCAAGGCCAAAGCGATCATCACGCGCTGGCGCATGCCGCCCGACATCTGGTGCGGGTACTCGTTGACGCGGCGGTCGGCCGCCGGGATTTCCACGCGTTCCAGCATTTCGCGGGCGCGCCGGAGCGCGGCGTCATAGGAGCCGCCTTCGTGCTGCAGCACGGCCTCGGCGATCTGGTCGCCCACCGTGTACAGCGGGTTCAGGCTGGTCATGGGCTCCTGGAAGATCATGGCGATTTCGGCGCCGCGGATCTTGCGCAGGGTGGCGGGCGTGGCCTGGGCCAGATCGTGCTGCGCGCCCTGGCGGTCGCGGTACAGGATCCTGCCGGCCTCGATGCGGCCGGCCGGCTTGGGCAGCAGGCCCATGATGGACAGGCTGGTCACGGACTTGCCGGAACCGGACTCGCCGACGATGGCCAGCGTTTCGCCGCGGGCCAGGTCGAAGGTCACGCCATCCACCGATTTGGCGATGCCGTCGCGGCTGTGGAACCAGGTCTTCAGTCCTTCCACGGAAAGCACGACGTCTCGGGTGCTTGCGGTCATGATTACAGCTCCTTGCGCAGGCGCGGATCGAGGACGTCGCGCAGGCCGTCGCCGACCAGTTGCAGCGACAGCACGGACAACACAATGGCGATGCCGGGGAAGATCATGATCCAGTCGGCCGAACCCATGTACTGCTGGCCGGCGTTGATCATGGTGCCCCAGGTCGGGATGTCGGGCGACACGCCCACGCCCAGGAAGGACAGGCCGGCTTCGGCCAGGATGGCGTAGGCAAAGATGAACGTGCCCTGCACCAGGATGGGCGACACCAGGTTGCGCAGCACGTGCACGGTGACGATGCGCCAGGTGGGCACGCCCAGCGCGCGGGCCGCTTCGACGAAGGGCAGTTCGCGGATCACCAGGGTCGAGGCGCGCACGATGCGGGCCAGGCGCGGCGTGTAGACGATGCCCAGCGCGATCACCACGTTGACCAGCGAGGGACCCAGCGCGGCCACCAGCGAGATTGCCAGCAGGATGTCGGGGAAGGCCATCATGGCGTCGATCAGGCGCGACACGAACTTGTCCGCGGTGCGGAAGAAGCCGGCGATCAGGCCCAATGCGATGCCCAGGATGCTGGACACGATGACGACGGAGAAGCCCACCATCAGCGACAGGCGGCCGCCATAGATGACGCGGCTGAACACGTCGCGGCCGAAGTCGTCGGTGCCGAACCAGTGCGCCGCGCCCGGCGCCTTGAGCCGGTTCATGATGGACAGCTTGAACGGATCGTAGGGGCTGAGCCAGGGCGCCAGCAGCGCGGCGGCCACCAGCACGATGATCACGATCAGGCTGATCAGCACGGTCTTGCGCGACACCAGCAGGCGCAGGACCTGCCAGCGGTCGGCGCCCGCGGCGGAGTTTGCGGAAGTTGCGATAGCCATATCAGTAACGCACCCGGGGGTCGACCAAGAGGTACAGCAGGTCGATGATGAGATTGATCAGGACATAGATGGCCGCGATGATCAGCAGCGCGCCCTGGATGACGGGGTAGTCGCGGCGCAGCACCGCCGACACCACCAGGCTGCCCACGCCGGGCAGGCCGAACACGGTTTCGGTCACGACCGCGCCGCTGATCAGCAGCGCCGTGGTCAGGCCCAGCACCGTCAGGATGGGGATCAGCGCGTTGCGCACGGCGTGCTTCAGGATCACCTTGCTTTCCGGCAGGCCCTTGGCGCGCGCGGTACGCACATAGTCGTCGCGCAGCACGTCCAGCATGCTGGCGCGGATAAAGCGCGTGATCAGCGCCGAGTTCACCAGGCCCAGCACCACGGCGGGCAGGATCAGGTGCGACAGCCGGGTCATGAGCGAGGCGTCCGGTCCGCCGTAGCCGGCCACCGGCAGCCACCCGAGCTTGACCGAGAACACTTGCATCAGCAGCAGCCCCAGCCAGAAGCTGGGCACGCTGGAGGTGAACATCGAGAACGACAACACCGACTGGTCCAGCGTGGTGCCGCGCTTGACCGCGGACAGGATCCCCACGGGGAGCGCGATGGCGCTGGCGATCAAGAGCGACATGAGCGTCAGCAGGATGGTGGGCTCGGCGCGGTCGGCCAGCGCCGACAGCACCGGCTTGTTCATGAAGATGGATTGGCCCAGGTCGCCTTGGGCCAGCTTGCCCAGCCACGACAGGTATTGCACGACCATGGGCTGGTCCAGCCCCAGCTGGGTGCGCAGCGCGGCGATGTCCTGCTGGCTGGCCTGCGGACCCAGCATCACGGCGGCCGGATCGCCAGGCGTGACGCGGATGATCACGAACACGATGGTCGCGACGATGAACATCACGGCCACCAGCCCGACCAGCCGGTTTAAGAGATAACGCAACACGATGGATGTCCTAAAAAAGCGTCGTATCGTGGGGAGGGGGGCGGCGCGCTTGTTGGAAGGGCGCGCTCCGCGGGGCATGCGCTGATGCGTCGCGCGCGGCAGGAGGGCTGGTTTACGCCTTTGCCCTGCCGCGCCACGGCATTTACTTCGACTTCCAGGCGTTCCAGAAGTAGGGCCACGGCACGGCCTTGGTGCCTTGCAGCGACGGCGAGCGTGCCGCTTGGGCGTTGAAGTCGCCGACCTTGATGAAGGGCACTTCGTCGTACACGGCCTGCTGCACGTCAGCCCAGCGCTTGACGCGTTCTTCCTGGCTGCCGGCCTGGTTGAAGGCGTCCAGCGTCTGGTTGCGGCGCGGCGTGTCCCACCAGCCCGGCGCGTCCTTGGACGGGAAGTCGATCAGGGCCGGCTCGGGCAGGAAGGGGCTGTGGGTAATGAAGACGTCCCACAGCGCCGGATCCTGGCGGCGTTGCGTCAGCGTGGCCCAGTCCACCACCTGCATGTCGACGGTGAAGCCGGCGGCCTTCAGGTACTCGGCGGCCACCAGGGCCATCTTGTAGTGGAACTCGTACTGCTGGCTGGTCAGGATGCGGATCTTGCGGTCCTGCACGTTGGCGCCGTCCACCAGTTTCTTGGCGCCGGCGGCGTCGCCCTTGTTATAGACCTTGCCGCCCAGCGAGGTGGCCCAGGGATAGCCCTCGGGATAGAGGTCGCCGTTGAGCTTGTAGAAGTTCTTGTCGCCGAAGGCGGCGTACAGCATGTCTTCTTCGTTCAGCGCCAACTGCACGGCCTGGCGGACCGCCAGGTTCGACATGATGCCCTGCTTGGTGTTGAGCACCAGGCGCGGCCAGCCGAAGGGCTTGAGCATGACGGGGTCGGAGCGGCCGTTCTTGAGCTTGGGCAGCGATTCCACCGGCAGCGAATCGACGTAGTCGAACTGTCCGGCCACCGCGCTTTCGACGCGGGTATTGGCATTGCTGACCGGCACGAAGCGGATCTCGTCCAGGTACTGTTTGCGCGCGCCGCCAAAGCCGTCGGGCTCGCCTTCGCGCTGCTTGTAGCCTTCGAAGCGGACCAGCTGGATGTACTGGTCTGGCACGCGCGCCTTCAACTGGTACGGGCCGGTGCCGACGAATTCGGTCAGGGCCGGAGCGATCTTGCCCTTGGGCATGATGACGGCGGCGCTGTTGTTCATGGCCAGCAATGCCGTCAGCGGCGCATAGGGCTGCTTGAGCGTGATGCGGATGGTGTTGGCGTCAGGCGCTTCCATGCCGGTGATGATCTTGGCGGCCATCTTGCCGCGCGTGGCGGTCTCGGTCCAACGCTTGAGCGAGGCCAGCACGTCGGACGAATCCATCTTGGAGCCGTCGTGGAAGGTGATGCCCTGGCGCAGCGGGATCGTATAGATCAGCCCGTCAGCCGAGACTTCCGGCAGCTTGTCGGCCAGCAGCGGGGTCAGGTTCCACTTGCCGTCGAAGGTGTACAGCGTTTCGAAGAAATGCTGGGTCAGGATGCCGACCAGGTCAGCCGTGCTGGTCATCGGATCCAGCGTGGGCGGCTCGCCTATGGTGGCGACCGAGATCGTGCCTCCCTTGATCGGCGTGGCACAGAGGGCGGGGGACGACAATGCGGTCAAGCCAATTGCGCCGGCCAGCAGCAGGCTATTGAGCCCACCGCCTCGCCGGGAGGTACGGAAGTTCATGATTCTCTCTCCAGAGGGTCAAAAACGGGTTTTGCTTGTAGTTAGATGAGTGCGCCGGGGTCCCGCGATGCTTCCTGCCCCCGCTCCGGCGCGGCGGGCAGGGACGTTCAGAAGAAGGTTTCGGCCACGTCGGTGACGCGGTATTGCTCGTCCACCAGCAGCACCTGGCGCCACTTGTCGAAGGTCAGGCAGGGGTGGGAGATGTCGAAGGCGATCATGTCGCCGACCTGGATGTCGTCGCCTGCGTCGATCTGCATGAAGGCATGCTGGTCCATCATCGCGCTCAGCTTCCAGTGCGCGGGGGCCTGGCCGGGCGCGGTGTCGCGGCCGGGGCGGAACAGTGCGGCGGGCGTGGGCAGGCCGGCGTCGAAGGCGGCGTCGCGCTTGCCCATGGCGACGATGGCGCGGCCGGGTTCGGGCAGCGACTGCACATAGGCCCAGACCTGCAAGGCCGGCTGCAGGCCGGGTTCCATTTTCTGGGCGACCGGGTTGTGGGCGTTGATGCGCTCGGCGGCCGAGCGGTAGATGCCGACGTCGTGCGACAGGTAGCAGCCGGGGCGCAGCACGATTTCCAGCGGCGCGCCGATGTCCAACTGCGAGAATTCCTCGGCCACTACGTCGAACCAGGCCGAACCGGCGCCGGAGATCAGGGCCGGGCCGTTCTTGCGCAGGCGGCCGGCGGCGGCCAGGCTGCGCAGGGAGTCGGTGGCGCGGCGCAGGAAGGCGCGGATCGCGTTTTCTTCCTGCAACACGCCTTCATAGACTTCGATGCCGGCCAGGGCCAGGCCGGGCCATTTGCCGATCTCTTCGACCAGCGCCTGCAATTGGGCATCGTCGCGCACGCCGGTGCGGCCGCCCTGCGGGCCCAGTTCGATCAGCACCGGCAAGGTCAGCCCCTGTTCGCCGAAGTAGGCGCCCAGCTGGGCCGCGTTGGCGGGGGAGTCCACGATGCAGAAAAAGGTGAAAGCCGGGTCGCGCAGCAGGCGGGCGATGATGGCCATGTTGGCGCGGCCCACTAGCTGATTGGCCATCAGCACCCGGCGGATGCCGTGCTGATAGGCCGCCTGGACCTGCGGCGCGGTCGCCAGCGTGATGCCCCAGGCGCCGCCCTCGATCTGGCGCCGGAACAGCGCCGGGCTCATGGTGGTCTTGCCGTGCGGCGCCAGCTTGACCTTGTACGCTTCCATGAAGTGCTGCATCCATTGCAGGTTGTGGCGCACGCGGGCTTCGTACAGCACTGCCACGGGCAGGCTGACATCCTCATTGAGCAGATTCCAGTTCAGCGCGGCCACGCCCGCGGTGGTACAGGATTCCGGAAAGGCGCCCAGGCCTTTGCCGTTCGCGTCCAGGGGGGCTGCGGGGGAGGAAGAATTCGTCATGGGGGCGCCTACTATGGAAAATATTTACGTCAAACCTGGTTTTTTTCATTATCGTGAAAAGAATTTACAAGCGGGAGCTAGGAGTTTCCCGTAGTCGGCGTTGTCCGGCGGTTGGCGCGACAATAGGAAAATCCTCCGACACAAGGAAAGCGTCATGCTGAAAGTTGCTTTGGGCCAGTTCGCCGTCAGCCGCGTCTGGGAAGAAAACGCCCAGGTCTGCATAGACTTGATGGAACGCGCCCGCGCCGGCGGCGCCGGCCTGCTGGTCCTGCCTGAAGGCATCCTGGCCCGCGACATCACCGATCCGCAGATCGTCCTGAAGGCGGCCCAGCCGCTGGACGGCCCCTTCATGAGCCGCCTGCTGGAAGCCAGCCGCGGCTCGCAGCTGGCGACCATGATGTGCGTGCACGTGCCGACAGGTGAAGGGCGCGTCTGGAACACGCTGGTGACGCTGCGCGACGGCCAGATCCTGTCGCAATACCGCAAGCTGCACCTGTACGACGCCTTCAACATGAAGGAATCCACCAACGTCACGCCCGGCATCGACATTCCGCCGCTGCTGGACATCGGTGGCCTGCGCGTCGGCCTGATGACCTGCTATGACGTGCGTTTTCCCGAACTGGCGCGGCGCCTGGCGCTGGACGGCGCGGATCTGCTGGTGCTGCCGTCCGCCTGGGTCCGCGGCCCGTTGAAGGAAATGCACTGGGAAGTGCTGGTCACGGCCCGGGCGCTGGAAAACACTTGTTATGTGGCGGCCACCGGCGAATGCGGCGAACGCAACATCGGCTGCAGCATGGTGGTGGACCCGCTGGGCGTGGTGACGGCGCGCGCGGGCGAGGCGCCGGCGCTGGTGTTCGCCGACATCGACCCCGAACGCCTGGCCCATGCCCGCAAGGTGCTGCCGGTGCTGGCGAACCGGCGCTTCGGGCTGCCGGGGCTGGCCTAGGGCCATACAGGGGAGGCGCGGGCCGTTGCCATGGTGTAATGCTGACTTGAATTACTTGCTGTCTCCCCTCATCTCCTGCCAATGAGCAACGATCTCTTCGCGGCCGATCCTGCGCATCGGCCCTATGTGCCCCTGGCCGAACGGCTGCGCCCGCGTACGCTGTCCGACGTGGTCGGGCAGTCGCACCTGCTGGGGCCGGACAAGCCGCTGCGCGTCGCGTTCGAGTCGGGGCGCCCGCACTCCATGATCTTCTGGGGGCCGCCGGGCGTGGGCAAGACCACGCTGGCGCGGCTGATGGCCGACGGCTTCGACGCGCAGTTCATCGCCATCTCGGCGGTGTTGGGCGGGGTCAAGGACATCCGCGACGCCGTCACGGTGGCCCAGGTGGCGCAAGGCCAGGGGCGCCGCACCATCCTGTTCGTCGACGAGGTGCACCGCTTCAACAAGGCGCAGCAGGATGCGTTCCTGCCCTATGTGGAAAGCGGGCTGTTCACCTTCATCGGCGCCACCACCGAAAATCCTTCGTTCGAGGTCAATTCGGCGTTGCTGTCGCGGGCCCGGGTGTACGTGCTGCAATCGCTCACCGCCGAGGAATTGCAGCAACTGGTCGACCGCGCGGTGCAGGCCCTGAACGACGGGCTGGATGACGACGAAAAAATCCATGTCGACGCCGACGCGCGCGAACAATTGGCGGCCTGGGCCGACGGCGACGCGCGCCGCCTGATCAGCGCGGTCGAAGTCGTGGCCGAATCGGCGCAGGCCGCCGGCCGCGACACGGTGGACGCGGCCTGGCTGGAGATTTCGCTGTCGCAGAACCTGCGCCGCTTCGACAAGGGCGGCGATGCGTTCTACGACCAGATCAGCGCGCTGCACAAGTCGGTGCGCGGTTCCAATCCCGACGCCGCGCTGTACTGGTTCTGCCGCATGATCGACGGCGGCGCCGATCCCAAATACCTGTCGCGCCGCCTGGTGCGCATGGCGGTGGAGGACATTGGCCTGGCGGATCCCCGCGCCACCGACCTGGCCGTGAACGGCGCCGACATCTATGAACGCCTGGGCTCGCCCGAAGGCGAGCTGGCGTTGGCGCAGGCGGTGGTCTACATGGCCTGCGCCGCCAAGTCGAACGCCGTCTACAACGCCTACAACCAGGCGCGCAAGTTCGCGGCCGAGCACGGCAGCGCGCCGGTGCCTATCCACCTGCGCAACGCGCCCACCAAATTGATGAAGCAGCTGGGCCACGGCAAGGCCTACCGCTATGCGCACGACGAGCCGCATGGCTACGCAGCCGCCGAGCAATATTTCCCCGATGGACTCAATCCCTCCTTCTATCGGCCGACCGATCGCGGCCTGGAGGCTAAAATCCAGCAAAAGCTGGCATTCCTGCGCGAGCTGGACGCCCAGGAACGCGCCAAGAAACGGTAACGGGCCGCGCCCGTTGCTTCACGCAACCTCACCGATATCACCATGCTAGACCCGATACTGCTGCGCAAAGACCTGCAAACCGTCGTCGACCGCCTCAAAAGCCGTGGCGTGTCCTTCGACACGGAACGGTTCAATGAGCTGGAATCCCGCCGCAAGGCCGTCCAGACCGAAACCGAGTCCCTGCAAGCCCGCCGCAACGCGCTGGCCAAGCAGATCGGCCAGCTCAAGGCCAAGGGCGAGGACGCCAGCGCCGTCATGGCGGAATCCCAGGCCGTGCCTGTGCGCCTGAAGCAGCTCGAAGAAGAGTTGGCCGCCTTGCAGCAGCCGCTCAACGAATTGCTGATGTCGGTGCCCAACCTGCCGCACGCCAGCGTGCCGCTGGGCGAGTCTGCCGACGACAACGTCGAAGTGCGCCGCTGGCTGCCTGGCGCTGCGGGGGCCGACGGCAACCCGCCCGCCCTGGCGTTCGAGGCGCGCGACCACGTCGCCATCGGCGAACCGCTGGGGCTGGATTTCGACATGGCCGCCAAGCTGTCCGGCGCCCGCTTCTCGTTCATGCGCGGCCCCATCGCGCGCCTGCACCGCGCGCTGTCGCAGTTCATGCTGGACTTGCAGACCGGCACGCACGGCTATACCGAGTGCTACACGCCCTACATCGTCAATGCCTCGACGCTGTATGGCACGGGCCAGCTGCCGAAGTTCAAGGACGACATGTTCGCCGTGTCCAAGGGCGGCGGCGACGACGATCCCAAGGTCGACGACCAGGGCAAGCCTTATGTGCGTGAAGACCAGTACCTGATCTCCACCTCGGAAATCACCCTGACCAGCGTGGCGCGCGACACCATCCAGGCCGCCGCCGACCTGCCGCTCAAGCTCACCGCCCACACTCCGTGCTTCCGTTCGGAAGCTGGCAGCGGCGGCCGCGATACCCGCGGCATGATCCGCCAGCACCAGTTCGATAAGGTCGAAATGGTGCAGATCACGCAGCCCGATCAGTCCTACGAGGCGCTGGAAGATATGGTCGGCCACGCCGAACGCGTGCTGCAGCTGCTGGGCCTGCCGTACCGCGTGGTGCTGCTGTGCACGGGCGACATGGGTTTCGGCTCGGCCAAGACCTATGACCTGGAAGTATGGCTGCCGGCGCAGAACACCTGGCGCGAGATTTCCTCGGTATCGAACTGCGAGACCTTCCAGGCCCGCCGCATGCAGGCGCGTTTCCGCAATGCCCAGGGCAAGCCGGAATACGTCCACACGCTCAATGGTTCGGGCCTGGCCGTGGGCCGCGCACTGGTCGCCGTGCTGGAAAATCACCAGCAAGCCGACGGTAGCGTGCTGATTCCGCAAGCGCTGCAGCCTTATATG
Organism: Achromobacter sp. FW305-C-30-7; assembly: GCF_058783105.1. Classification (NCBI taxonomy): domain Bacteria; kingdom Pseudomonadati; phylum Pseudomonadota; class Betaproteobacteria; order Burkholderiales; family Alcaligenaceae; genus Achromobacter; species Achromobacter sp. FW305-C-30-7. The sequence continues at coordinate 359,772 of NZ_JBYSYI010000006.1, forward strand.
GGCGGCCTGACGGTATTGAATCCGGCGGCGCAAGCCTGACGCGACATAGCCTGTCCATCCGTCATTTGGCGGAGTAAAAGACGGAGCCTTTGGGGCTCCGTTTTTTTTATTATCAATACATATTCCTGTCGCTTCAGGTCATTAACCTGCGGGCGAGAGCGCTTGATTATGATGTGAGCAATTGTGTATTCCAATAAAAGGGCCGGATAGTTACGGCACAATACGCCCCGTGTGCTACACGCTTCATTCACTTAAATAACAAGGAGTTGCCCATGACTTCAAGAATGATTGGAGATTTTCGTGTGAGATGCTCCGTGGCTCAGGAAGACGAGCAGGGCTACCGTGTGCAGATATGGACCCGCCGAGTCGGCGGCACCGCGCCGGAAAAATGCTGGACCGTGCCCGGGCAGGCGCCGTTTTCGAGCCTGCACGAAGCCGAGCAGGAAAGCCGGCAGTTGTTCCAGGGCATCAACGGGGTGCGTTTCAACGGTGAACCGGAGTTTGCCCATGCGTCCGCATAATGGCTGGTGGCGGTCGTCGAGCGAGCCCCGCCGTTGGATCGATCTCGTTCAGGAAGCGCCGCGGTGGGCCGATGACAAGGCCAGCAAAACCCCGCAGCAACCGGCCGTGCTGGCCGGCAAACCCGTGCAGGCCCCTGCGGCCTGAGGCATCTCCGCGCGGCACCGGACATTGCCGCGCAGAAAAAAGGCCACTCTTGCGAGTGGCCTTTGTCTTTTCCGGAGTTATCAGGCCTGCGCCTGGCGACCGTCCCGCGGTTTAATCGTCGCGGTCATGTCCGCGGCCGCGGCCGTGGTGATGGTCGTGTCCGCGTCCGCGGCCATAGTAATAACCGCGGTCATAGTAGCGGCCGCCGCCGCGATAATAAACCGGCGCCGGGTAGACCACCGGCGGCGCGACATACACCGGCGCCGGGCGGTAATAGACGGGGGGCGGGGGCGCCACGTAAACCGGCTGGGGCGCGACGTAGACCGGCGCGGGGTACACGACGCCCGGGATGCCGATCGAGATGCCGACGTCCACGCGAGCCAGGGCGACGCTGGAGATCAGCAGACCAGCGGCACCAGCACCAGCGATAAGCCATTTTTTCATGTTGCACCTGCCTGCCGCATGACGCAGCAAAGTTGAGTATTCGTTGATGCCATTTTCGGTTTTTTTGATCAGGCAGACGTAAGCGGGCCGGCGTCAATCGCGACAATCCGCAACCGTCCCCGCAAACGCGGCATGCGGCTTGCTGCCATGCAGCAGCAATTGCCCGCTCTGGAGCGGCCGCGATTGAAATCGATTGAAATCGCCTGGAATCAGGTGAAGTCGGGCGGGCAGGTTACAGGCGGTCACCATCCGCCCCTGTTTCCCGGTAACGGCGTTGCGCGGACGCAGCAGTTTCTGGGCTGCGAGCGCAAGCCGCGCTAGGCGTCCGGCTCGTCGTCGGCCTGCTGGCGGCGGAATTCGACGACCCATACCCAGGGGTTGGCGGCCCAGGCATGTGAGCCGTAGCGCTCGCACCAGGTCAATGCAAACGCTGTTTGCAGCGGCACGCCCGGCAGCAGGGCGGAGCTTTGATACAGGGCCTGCGTGCCTTCGGCGCGGGCATCGGCCTCGGACAGCGTTTGCAGGCGTTGGACCCGCACCCCGACGATCACTGCGGTGGCGAAGGTATTGCCGACTTCATCGGTCAATTCGATGCTGTCGCCGGATTTTCCATAAGGGCACCTGACCCAGCTGGAGGTCTTGCGCAGTTCGGTTGGATGATCCAGCGAAGGGCCCATGGCCACCCATCTGCCGGAATCGGCGGCATCCGCATACCAGACCGTGGTCAGCTTGGTGGGCTGCGGCTTCAGGATGCGCCGGCTCTGTACTTTGTGGCCGTCCAAAACAGCTTGTTTAAGCGGCTCGCTGAATTGAAGAGACTGCCTTTTCATACGCTCGCGGTTCCTCTCACGATCAAAGCATATGCGCCCACGCGGCGACTGCCGGGTCGACGCATGCCAACGGTGCGGGCGGTTTGGGCCTGGAATCGGGAAGTATGCCGCCTCATGACCATCATGTCAGGCATAGCCTGGGTTTTTGTGTCTTTTTGAATACGGCGCGGGGATGTTTGTATACTCGAAACATGACTACAAACCTGCATGATCTCAAGCCGGGTTACTACTGGTACACCATGGCGAACGACCCGCTGGCCATCATTCATATCCACGAGGATGGCGGCGCCACGCTGATGGGCACGGACTACCGCATCGGCGCCGAAGGCGTGGCCGACATGGTCCGCCAGGGCGAACGTTTTTTCTGGATAGAACCGCCTCAAGCCTGAGTCGACGGCGCGTGCCGCCTGGTCTGTGCAAGGCCGGCCGCCACGCGCGGCGCCTGGAAGCCTGCCATGACTGATCTGTTGTTGAAGAATGTCCGCGCGCCGCAAGGCGCCGCGGTGGACGTGCTGGTGCGCGACGGACTCATCCAGAGTATCGGGCCCGGCCTCGCCGCCGAGTCCGGCGTGCCTGTCGAGGACGGCTTGGGCGCCTTGCTGCTGCCCGGCCTGGTCGAAGGCCATACGCATCTGGACAAGACCACCTGGGACTCGCCCTGGTACGTGAACGAGGTGGGGCCGGCGCTGACCGACCGCATCGAGAACGAGCGGGCTTGGCGCGCCCGCAGCGGCCATGATGCGGCCAGCCATTCGCGCGCCCTGGCGCTGGCCTTCCTGCGCGAAGGCACGACCCGCATCCGCACTCATGTGGACATCGATACCGACGCCGGACTGCGCCACCTGGAAGGCGTGCATGCCACGCGCCAGGAGCTGGCCGGACGCGTCGAGATCCAGACCGTGGCCTTTCCCCAATCGGGCTTGTTGATCCGGCCCGGCACGGCCGAACTGCTCGACCAGGCCCTGGCGCAGGGCGCGGACGTGCTGGGCGGCCTGGATCCGTCGGCCATAGACCGCGATCCGGCGAGGTCGCTCGACGTGTTGTTCGGCATCGCCGGCAAGCATGGCAAACCTATCGATATCCATTTGCACGAACCGGGCGAACTGGGCGCATTCACGCTGGACCTGATCCTGGACCGGGTCCAGGCGCAGGGCATGCAGGGCAAGGTCGTCATCAGCCACGCCTTCTGCCTCGGCGGCGTGGACGCGAAGCGGCTGGACGGCCTGCTGCGGCGGCTGGCCGCGTTGGATGTGGCCTTGTTGACCACGGCGCCGCCATCGCGTCCCGTGCCGGCCGTGCGCGCCTGTCGCGAAGCAGGGGTGACGATCTTCGGCGGCAACGACGGCATCCGCGACACCTGGACTCCTTACGGCAGCCCCGATATGCTGGCGCGCGCCATGCTGATTGGCCTGCGCAACGACCTGCGGCGCGACGATGAGGTCGAGTGGGCTTTCGATTGCGTGACCGCGGCCGCGGCCCGCGCCTGCGGTTTCGCGGACTATGGCTTGGCGCCGGGGGCGCGCGCCGACCTGGTGCTGGTCGACGCCAGTTGCATTGCGCAGGCCGTGGCAACGCGGGCGCCGCGCCGATTGGTGGTTTCTGGCGGTGTGGTCGTGGCTCGCGATGGCCGCGACGCGGACCCGCAGCGCTGATCTTCCGCGCTTAGCCCAGGCCGAGCTGAGCCTCGGCCATTTCCACGAACGCCTGCATCAGCGCCGAACGTACGCCCGACCGCAGCCATATCGCGCCCACCGTGCGCACCGGGCAAGGCGGCGGTAGCGGCCAGCGCCTGACGCGGGCTGGCGGTTCGCCCGTGGTCGCCCAATCGGGCAGCAGCGCCACGCCCAATCCTTCCGATACCAGCTTGGCGATGGAGTCGATGCCATCGAGCTCGAAGCGCACATGCGGCCGCAAGCTGCGCGCTCGCAGGTAGTCGTCGGCCATTTTGCCGCCCACCACGCTGCGGTCATAGCAGATGTAGGGTTCGCGGGCGATGACCGCCAGCGGATCGCGCACCTTCATGTCGGCCGGCGTGACCAGCACCAGGGGCTCCTGCCGCAGGTCTCGCCAGGCGCAGGTCTTGGGGATGGCGAACAGCGGATGCACCAGCAGTGCGCCGTCCAGTTCTCCCGACAGCACCTTGCCGTAGAGCAGGGTGGTGGGTGCAGGTTCTATGTAGATTTCGATGTGGGGATGGCGCGCGGTCCAGGTGCGCAGCACGGGCGGCATGATGCCGGTCAGCGCGGTGGGGGTGGCGCCCAGGCGCAGCGGCCCGGCGGGCAGTTCGGTGTCGGACGCGGCGGAACGCAGGTCGCGCACGTCGCGCAGGATGGCGCGGGCGCGCTCCAGAATCCGCAGGCCCGCCTGCGTGGGTTTCACGGTGCGGCCGGAGCGCGCGATCAAGGCGCTGCCCATGTCCGCTTCCAGCGCGCGCAAGCGCTGCTGCACCGTGGCGGGCGTCAGCCCCTGGTGACGCGCGGCCTGGGCGATGGAGCCCAGCTCCACCACGTGCACATAGGTTTGCAGAAAGCGAGAATCCACCGGCGCCGTCCTCCTTAAAAGATGTTTTTTACATATTCTAAAGATGGATGAAGATAATTGTTGTTTTCTTTGGCCGCGGCAAGAATACAGACAGAGCGTTGAGGCCGCGCACGCCGCGCCGGCCCCGCCCGACCATCCCGCTTACCAAGGAGCCAGTTGTGCCCATCATTGAATCCATAGACGTGTGCGCCGCCGCGGTGCCCCTGGACAAGGTCACCTCGTTTTCGAACCGCAGCGTGTCGACGCGCCACTACGGCCTGGTGAAGGTCCGCTCCTCCGACGGCGTGGAAGGCATCGGCTTCTGCTACGTGGGCAGCGCGGGCGGCGCCATCTTCGAGGCCGCGGTGCGGGATCTGCTGGGGCCCGTGCTGCTGGGCAAGGATTCCCATGCCGTCGAGGGCCTGTGGCAGGCCATGTATCAGGAAGCCCTGCTGCAGGGCCGGCAAGGCACGGTGATGCGGGCGCTGAGCGCCCTGGACATCGCGCTGTGGGACCTGAACGCCAAGGCCGTCGGCCTGCCGTTGCACAAGTACATGGGCGCGGTCGAACTGGAAACCGTGCCGGCCTACGCCAGCGGCGGCTATTACCTGGACGGCAAGACCCCCCAGCACCTGGGCGAGGAAATGGCGAGCTATGTGGACAAGGGCTTCCGCGCCGTGAAGATGAAGACCGGCCGCCTGTCCCCGGCCGAGGAAGAGGCCCGTTTGAAGGCCGCGCGCGAGGCCATCGGACCCGACGTCGAACTGATGATGGACTGCAACAACGCCTGGCAGGACGTGACCCAGGCCATGCAATACATTCGCCGCTTCGAACAGTACGATCCGTACTTCATCGAAGAACCCTTCGGCCCCGACGATATCGACAGCCATGCCAAGCTGGCGCGCCTGACGCGCTTGCCCATCGCCACCGCCGAGATCGGCTATGGCCGCTGGTATCACAAGGAGTTGCTGGACAAGGGCGCGGCCGGCATCCTGCAGACCGACGCGGCTGTCTGCGGCGGGATCACCGAATGGAAGCGCATCGCGGCGACGGCGGCCAGCTACGGCGTCGTGGTCTGCCCGCACTGGTTCCATGACGTGCACGCGCCGCTGGTTGCCGCCACGCCGAATGCGCGCTATGTCGAATTCTTCTGGGACGACCAGGTGCTGAATTTCCGCAGGCTGGTGGATCGCCAACTGACCCACAAGCAGGGGCGCGTGGTGCTGCACCAGGAACCCGGCCTGGGCTTCGGTTTCGATGAGCGCATGGTCGAACGCTACGGCAAGTGGAGCCGCGTCGGCAAATAATGGCCGGAACGCGGTCGGTCGGCATCGCCGCCGACTGGCCGCGACGAGCCGCGCAGGAGCGCCGCAGCCAGGTCGCGCAAGACGGCCGGAGGCGGTGAATGCTGGCAGTGTTTCGATAACCAGTCGCCGGCCATCGGACCGGCGCGCGAGGAGGCAGCAATGCAACGTAGGCAATTCATGACCGGCGCCGCGGCGCTGGGAGCCGCGCTGGTCCTGCCGGCGGCGGCGCGGGCGCAAGACCTGCCGCAGGGGCCGGTCAAGATCGTGGTGGGCTTTCCGGCTGGCGGCGGCACCGACGTGCTGGCGCGCCTGCTGGGGCAGAAGCTGGGCGTGATGTGGAACATTCCCGTCATCGTCGAAAACCGCGCGGGCGCGGCCGGCATCATCGCCGCCGAGCAGGTGGCGCGCCAGCCCAACGACGGCAACACGCTGTTGATGGCGCACGTCAACAGCCACGGCATCGCGCCGGGTCTGCAACCCAAGCTGGCCTATTCCGTGGAGCGCGATTTCACGCCCATCGCGCTGGTCGGCAAGACCCCCACCATCCTGATGGGCGGCGCCGCGCAGCCCGCCAAGACGCTGCCCGAACTGGTCGCGCTGTGCAAGGCGCAGCCGGGCAAGATCGTTTTCGGTTCGGCCGGCAGCGGTTCGGCGCAACACCTGGCGCTGGAAATCTTCAAGGCCCGCGCCGGCATCGACGTGCTGCACGTGCCTTACAAAGGTTCGGCGCCCTTGATGAACGACCTGCTGGGCGGCCACGTGCAGTATTGCTTCGAAGGCATGACCACTGCCACGCCGCTGGTGCAATCCGGCAAGGTGATCGCGCTGGCGCAGACCCTGCTGCAGCGCTCCAAGAGCCACCCCAATGTGCCGACCGTGGCCGAGCAGGGCTATCCCGGCTTCGAGGCCAGCATCTGGTTCGGCATGGTCGGTCCGGGCAAGATGCCCGCCGCCATGGTCCAGCGCATGAACCAGGACATCGACCGCGTCCTGGCGATGGCCGATGTGCAGGAAAAGCTGGCGCAGGTGGGAGCGGAGGACGGCGGCGGCAGCGTCCAGCGCTTCGCTGACTTCATGAAGCAGGAGCAGCAGAAGTACGCCCAGACCATCCGCGACGCGAAGATCGTGGCTGAAGGCTGAGGCGCCGCCGGCGGGCGGAAATTGATGGAGACACTGGCCCCCCAAAAAGTGTAAAAAGATATAACCTCGCCTGCCGGCGATTCCTGGGGACGGCCTCGATGCCGCGCAAGTTAGTAATCGGCATCGCCATCGCTCTCGCCGCCGCAGCGGCGCTGCTGCCCATCGGCTTCGCACTGCATATGTCCTGGTCCCGCGCCGTCGCGGGCGAACAGCGCTACCTGGATGACCAGGCCCAGCGCATCCTGACGGAAACCCAGGGCCTGCTGGACCAGACCGTGGCCACGCTGCGCGACTTGGACGGCCTGGCGTTCGATCCCTGTTCACCGCAGCACATCCGCCATATGCGGGCCCTGGCCCTGCGGGACCGGGCCGTGGACGACCTGGCCTATGTGGCGGGCGGAGTCGTCCTATGCACTACCTGGGGCGTGCCCAGCTACGAGGAGCCGCTGGTTCCGGCCCAGGTCGAACTGGCCAACGGCGCACGCCTGCTGCTGGACGCGGTGCCTGTACTGAGCCCCGGCATCAGGATGGTTGCCGTGCGCCATGGCGATTACAGCGCCTTGTTCGAACCGGGCCGGTTCACCGAAAAGGCGGCTACCGACGGCGCCCAGCTCGCCGTGGTCCTGCCGGGCGTGGGCATGCTCGGCACCCGCAATGACCCCGACCTGGTGCTGGTGTCGCAGGCGCTCAACGGCGGCAAGCTGGACATCGACGAGGCCTATCTCAGCGCCGTCGCGCGCAATGCGGACCTGGCCGTCGTCCTGCTCGAACCACAAACCGAAGCGTTGGACATGTTGCCGCGCGAACGCCTGTTCTGGCTGCCCATCGGCGCGCTGGTCGCCGGTGTCATGATCGCGCTGGTGGTCTGGCTGTCGCGCCGGCGCCTGTCCATCGCGGGCGAACTGGCCGCCGGCATCAGGCGGCGGGAGTTCGTCGTGCACTACCAGCCTATCATCGATCTACGCACCGGCCGCTGCATCGGCGCGGAGGCGCTGGTCCGATGGACAAGGCGCTGCGGCAATACGTTGCGGCCCGACCTGTTCATCTCCATCGCCGAAGACAACGGATTGATGACCCGCATCACCGAAGAAGTGTTCCGCCTGGTCATCCGGGACATGGAGGATCTGCTCGGTGAGGACCGCGGGGCGCACATCTCCGTCAACCTGAGCGCCAGCGATCTCAAGGACGGGCGGGCGCTGCGGGTGCTGCAGCGCATGCTCGAAGGGACGGCCATCGACCCCCGGCAAATCTGGCTGGAAGCCACCGAGCGCGGCTTCATGGATGTGGACAAGGCCTGCAGCGTCATCGAGCAGGCCCGCGCGCAAGGCCATGCCGTGGCCATCGACGACTTCGGCACGGGCTACTCCAGCCTGTCCTATCTCCAACGGCTGCCGCTGGATTCGTTGAAGATCGACAAGTCCTTCGTCGACACCATCGGCACCGATTCCGCCACCCACAAGGTGACGGACCACATCATCGACATGGCGAAGTCGCTGAACCTGCTGACCGTGGCCGAAGGCATCGAGCGCCAGGAGCAGGAAGACCACCTGAAAGCGCGCGAGGTGGATTTCGGCCAGGGCTGGTTGTACGGCAAACCCATGCCGGCACCGGAGTTCATCGCCTACTACAAGAAAAACGTGGCCAGCACGCCGCCGCCCAGCCGGTTGCCCGACGCGCGGGCTTGAGGCGAGGGGCGATACGCCCTGAAGTGCCAGCAGATCCCGTGTCGCTTTGGCGAATACGGGAAACCTCGCATTGTTCCCGGCGCGTGCCCTTCTTAATAATAGAATCAGAATTCAAATTCTAAATAAAGAGCCACGGTAGCTTGAGAGGCGGCGTAGGTGGAGAAGGGCCGTTGCAGGAGTTGTCGACGTGGCTCGTCACAACAAACCTGAGGAGACACTTGTGGGTCAGGAAGTCGCTATTCGTCGGGGCGAGCCGCCATGCCGGCCGGATTCATCAACGTTGCGGGTTTCGGGCGGCATCTCTCGCCTGCTTTCGCGCTTGAGTGTGGGCGTCATAGTCCTGCTGTCGTGCGCGACCGGGGGCGACTCGATAGCGGCGACCCTGCAGTTCTATGGTCTTATCGATACCTTCGTGATGTACGCCCGCAATGGTGGCGATTCCAACTTCAGGATGGGTAGCGACAGCGGCAGATTCCCCCGCGAACAAGCGACCGCTACCGATTCGTTCTGGGGCCTCCTGGGGGTTGAAGATTTGGGGGATGGGGTGCAAGTCCAATTCCGTCTGGAAGGCGGCGTGCACATGACCAACGGCGCGACGCGCTATCCAGACACTCTCTTCAACCGCGAGGCAAACCTGGCCATCGGTTCGGCATCCTGGGGGACGCTCAAGTTGGGCAGACAGTATCCGGCGGTGGTGTCCCATACCACCGATCCGTTCTTCTTTTCCGAAGCGTTCTCACCCGCGGCCTCGGCTTCTCAAATGATGGTGGATCTTGGGGAGGGCGCCGCAAGGATACAGGTGCGGGTCAACGACGCCATTTCATATCAGACGCCGTCGATGAACGGGCTGGTCATCCACGCGCTATATGCCCCGCAGCAGCGCAAGAAGCTGTTCGCGATGAATGGAGATAACGCCAGCGGGCCCACCGAGGGCGACACCGGCGCCCTGGTGACCTACACCAGTGGGCAGTGGGTGCTGGGCGGCTCCTACAATGCGTTGCGGTCGGAGTCGTCGCACGGATCATTCCGTACCGACATGTTCGTCGCCAGCACCACGTATACGACTGGCGCGCTGCAATCCTCCATCGTGTACACCCTGATGCGGCCCAAGGCGCCGGGCACCATTTCCGCGCAGATTATGACCTTGAACTCCTTATGGCAGCAGGGCCCGCACGTGTTGCGCGGCACGCTGCTCTACCGGGCGCTCAATGGCCGATCGGACCACACGATAGGCGGCTTGCTCGGCTACGACTACGAGCTGTCGAAGCGGTCCAGCGTCTACACGCGGGCGGGGGGCTTCAAGAACACTTCCAGGGCCTTCTATGGGCTCGGCGCCAGCGTGCCAACGGAGATGGGCGCCAGTTCCACTGTTCTCGCGCTCGGCGTCATGCACCGGTTCTGACGCCGGCCGGCAGGACTTGCCGGACCCTTTGGGCCGCAGCGCCTAGCGCGCCTGCGGTTCCACCCAACCCGCCGTGGCCGAAATCGAGCGGGCTTTTTCACTGAGCAGCCGCGCCGTATCGGATTGCAGATCATCGTCGATGGCGCCCACCGGGCCCATCAGCGTGATGGCCGCCTTCATCTCGCCCAGCATGTCGAAGATGGGCGCCGACAGCGACGTGAAGTGCGGCAGCAGCGCATCGCGGCAGCGGCTGAGGTGGTGCAGGAGCACTTCCTCGCGGATGGCCTGCACGTCTTTCTGGGTGTAGGACCTGGCGGTCGCGCCATAGCCGTCTGCCCCTGCCGTGGCCATTTCCTGCTCCAGCAGTTCGCGCGTGCTGGCTTCCGGCAAGTGGGCCAGGAAGTTGCGGCCCAGCGCGGATGACAGCAACGGCAGCACGCTGCCCACGCGCAGTTCCAGCAGGGGGCGGCTGCGGGCGCCTTCGACGCGGTAGACGATGGTCGGGCCCTTGTTGCCCCACACGCCGAGGAACACGGTGTGGCCGGTGATCGCGGCCACTTCGGCCATGATGGGCCGGGCGGTGGTGAAGACGTCGAACTGCTCCAGCGCCGCCAGGCCCAGCCTCAGGGCGTAGGGACCCAGGCCGTAGTGGCCGGTATCCGCGTGCTGCTGCACCACGCCCACCTTCTGGAAGCTGACCAGGTAGTAGTGGACGTTGGGCACCGTCAATTCACAGGCGTCGGCGATTTCCTTCAGGGGCAGGGGGCGGCCGGCCTTGCGGATGACGTCCAGGATCCGGAACCCCACTTCGATCGACTGGATGCCCCTGCGCGCGGCGGCGGGCGCCTGTTCCGAGTTCTTTTCTACCTTGCCGGCGGGCCTTGCCATTGCTGCCTCCACTGATTTTCTGGCGGGAGTTTAGCAGCGGGGCGTGCCGCTTCCGCCAGGACCCAACGGCCGTCGCGCCGGGTTTTCCCTAGTTTTTCATGCCCTGATTTAAGTTTGATAATAGTTAATGACTACAGCATTATCAATCTAAAGCGATTGGGGAAAGCAGGCATGGAAGCGAATGTGGCAATGCAGCGGATCGACGCGGGTCCGACGCTCAGCAGGAAGGAGGAACGCCAGGTGGTGGTGGCCTCGACCCTGGGCACCTTGTTCGAGTGGTACGACTTTTTCATCTACGGGACCCTGGCCGTCTTCATGAGCCAGGTGCTGTTCCCGCAGGACAACCCCACGGTGGCGCTGCTGGCCGCGCTGGGCGCGCTGGCGGTGGGCTTCATCATCCGGCCGCTGGGCGCGGTGATGTTCGGCTACCTGGGCGACAAGCTGGGCCGCAAGTACACCTTCCTGATCACCGTGGTCATGATGGGCGGGGCGACCGTGCTGATCGGCTGCCTGCCCACCTATGAGTCGGCCGGCCACCTGTCGTGGATCCTGCTGCTGACCCTGCGCGTGGTGCAGGGCCTGGCGGTGGGCGGCGAGTACGGCGGCGCGGTCATCTATGTGGCCGAGCACTGCGAGCCCAAGCGTCGCGGATTGTTGACGGGCTGGATCCAGATCACCTCGTCGGCGGGCCTGATCCTGTCCCTGATCGTGATCCTGTGCACGCAAGCCGCGATGAGCGCCGAGGATTTCCGCCAGTGGGGCTGGCGCCTGCCGTTCATCCTGTCGATCGTGATGCTGGCGATTTCGATCTATGTGCGCGCCAAGCTGCATGAGTCGCCCGTGTTCACGCGCATGAAGCAGCAGAACCGCCTGTCCAAGAATCCGGTCAAGGAAACCTTCGGCCAATGGTCCAGCCTGCGGCTGGTGCTGCTGGCGCTGATCGGCGTCACCGCCGGCCAGGGTGCAACCTACTTCACCGGCCAGTTCTACGTCATGATCTTCCTGCAGCAGGCCGTGCAGCTGGACCAGACCAGCGTCTACACACTGATCCTGATCGGCTTCATCATCGGCGCGCCGACCTTCGTGCTGTTCGGCTGGCTGTCGGACCGCATCGGCCGCAAGTGGATCATGATGGTCGGCCTGTTCGTTGCCGCCATCGGCTACCACTCCATGTTCGAGGTGCTGCTCAAGGCTGGCAATCCGGCGCTGGCCCAGGCCATGCAGAGCACGCCGGTGCGCGTGCATGCCGACACCAGCGGCGGCGCCTGCGACTTCGGCCTGCAGGCGGCAATGATCGGCAGCCATGCCGACCACAAGAAGGTCTGCGTGCAGGCCAAGAAATTCCTGGTCGGCAAGGGCATCAACTTCGAATACGCCGCGCCGCTGCCCGGCCAGAGCATCGCCATGAGCGTAGGCGGCACGACCGTCAACGGCTTTGACCGCGCCGCATACTCCAGCGCGCTGACGGCCGCCGGCTATCCGGAGCGCGCCGATCCCGCGCGCGTCGACCGCACGACCATCATCCTGATCCTGGTGCTGATGACCGCCGTCGTCGCCATGGTCTACGGCCCGGTGGCGTCCTATCTGGTCGAACTGTTTCCGGCCCGCATCCGCTATACGGCGCTATCCTTCCCGTACCACATCGGCGCCGGCATCTTCGGCGGTATCGTGCCGTTTACCGCCACCTACCTGGCCCAGGCCAGCGGCAATATCTTTGGCGGCCTGATGTATCCGGTCGTCGTGACCGCGGTGGTCGGCGTCATCGGCAGCCTGTTCCTGCCGAATACCCGCGCCCGCGCCATCGACGAAGACGCCGCGCACTGAGAAAAAAGGAGAGACATGTCCATGCAACAGAGCTTCAAGGCTGCCGTCATCCAGGCGGCGTCCATTCCCACCGACAGCGTCGCTTGCGCCGAGAAGGCGGCATCGCTCATCCGCCAGGCGGCGGAGCAGGGGGCCCGCGTCCTGGTGTTTCCCGAGGCCTTCCTGGGCGGCTATCCCAAGGGCAACTCTTTCGGCGCGCCCATCGGCATGCGCAAGCCAGAAGGCCGCGACGCCTTCGCCAGCTATCACCGCCAGGCCATCCGCCTGGACGGCGAGGAAGTCGCGCTGGTGGCCCAGGCCGCGGCCGACACCGACAGCTTCGTGGTCATGGGCTGCATCGAGGCCGATGGCGGCACGCTGTACTGCACCGTGCTGTACTTCAACGGCCGCGAAGGACTGGCGGGCAAGCACCGCAAGCTCATGCCCACCGCCGGCGAACGCTTGATCTGGGGCTTTGGCGACGGCTCCACCATGCCCGTCTTCGACACCCCCTACGGCAAGATCGGCGCCGTCATCTGCTGGGAAAACTACATGCCCATGCTGCGCATGTACATGTACAGCCAGGGCGTGGCGCTATATTGCGCGCCGACCGCCGACGACCGCGATTCCTGGATTCCCAGCATGCGCCACATCGCGCTGGAAGGCCGCTGCTACGTCCTTACCGCCTGCCAGCACCTGCGCCGCGACGCCTATCCCGACGACTTCGAATGCGCGCTGGGCGATGCGCCCGACACCGTGTTGATGCGCGGCGGCAGCGCCATCATCGATCCGCTGGGCGAAGTGCTGGCCGGCCCGGATTTCTCCGCCGAGACCATTCTGTACGCCGACATCAATCCTAACCAGATCCTGCGCGGCAAGTACGACTTCGACGTCTCCGGCCATTACGCTCGTCCGGACGTGTTCCAGTTGCAGGTCGACACGCGCGAAAAGCGCGCCGTCTCGGCGCTGAACGGCGGCCAGCAACAGGAGGCTTGAGTCATGCATTTTGATTTCAGCGCCTTGCCGACGCAGACGGTCTACAACGTGCTGACCTCGACCGTCACGCCGCGCCCGATCGCGTGGCTCACCACGATTTCCGGCACAGGCGTTGTCAACGCGGCTCCTTTCAGCTTCTTCAATGTCATGGGGCCTCAGCCGCCGACGGTTGCGATCGGGCTGATGCGCCATGCCAGCGGCGAACTGAAGGATTCCGGCGCGAACATCATCGAGAACGGCGAGTTCGTGGTGAACCTGGTGCCGGAGTCGCTGGTCGCGCAGATGAACCAGACCTGCGCCGATTACCCGGCGGACGTGGATGAACTGGCGGCGGCCGGCTTGACCGCGCTGCCGGCAACCCATGTGCGTCCCCCGCTGATCAAGGGCTCTCCGGTGTCGCTGGAATGCGTCAGCCAGGCGACCATCGTGACCGGCCCGCGCCAACTCGTGGTGATCGGCCGGGTGCTGGGCGCGCATGTCGACGACGCCTATGTGCAGGACGCCGAACGCGGCTACATGGATACGCCGGCCATGGGGCTGATCGCGCGCATGCATGGCGGCGGCTGGTACGCGCGAAGCACGGACCTGTTTCAGTTGGCGCGGCCGACGGCGCCGTTGTGATAGTCAGGCGGGGGCGGCCTGCGCACTTGCCATATGGTGCCAAAGTGACATGGGTCCATAGGTGGGGCTGCGCTTCGGATCCCTCTGCCCGGCCCTGGCTCACGGCCTCTGCTCATGAACGGGGTCCAAACCCAACGCATTAGGCGACTGCCAGCCGAGGACCCCGGAGCCATCCGAAGCGCAGCCCCGCCGGGGCGAGCATCGGAATGGCGCAGGGCAGCCTCGGCGGCTAAAGAACCCCGATATCCGCAAGCTCGAAGCCCATCCCCATATCCCGAACACCAAAAGCCAAGCCAAAACTCCCTACACGCCAGCGTCCACCGCCGCCAGGATCTTCCCGAACAAAGCATCCGCATGGGCCGAATCCAGCCAGCGCACGATCACCACCATCTGCCGTTCAGGCTCCACCCAGGTAAACGAGCTACCCGCCCCCACGCCAAAGAAGCTGGAAGCCGGCACGCTCGGAAATACACGGCCTTCATGATTCAGCCAGATCAGATAGCCGTAATACGGCGCGATCGCGCATGGCGTGCGCATATCCCGGATCCACTCGCTGGACAGGATGCGGCGGCCGTTGGCCATGCCGTCGTTCAACAGCATCTGGCCGATCAGCGCCTGGTCGCGGGCGCTGATCGACATGCCGCCGCCCCAGTGCGAGCCGCCCGGCACGGACGGCATGCGCTGGCCGTCGATTTCGACCCAGGCGTTGTCGTAGCCCACCCATTGCCAGTTTTCGCTGGCGCCGATGGGCCGCGTGACGGCTTCGCGGAAGACTTCGGGCAAAGGTTTGCGGAACAGGTGCAGCAGCGCGTACGACAGCTGGTTGATGCGCACGTCGTTGTATTCCCAGTACGTGCCTGGACGCTGCAAGGGCCGCGCCTCGCCCTTCTTGCCGTCCGGCGGCACGCCAAAGGTGACGGCGCGGTAGCGGTCGGCCTGGTCGGACACGCCGAAGCGTTCGCCCTCCCATTCGCTGGTCTGCTGCAGCAGATGACGCCAGGTGATGTCGGCGTTCTGCCCTTCGTCGAAACCGATGCCGCGCACGCGCTTGCCCACGGGTTCGTCCACGTCCGGCAACAGGCCGCGGTCGTGGGCCACGCCGGCCAGGATTGCCAGATAGAGCTTGGCCACGCTGAAGGTCAGGTCGGCGCGCTCGGGCTCGCCCCAGGACGCGATGGTCTCGCCGCGCACGGTGACCACGCCGGACACTGGGCCGCGGTCGTGGATGGGACCCAGCAGGCGATTCCAGGGCGGCGGATCGTTCAGGTGCACGCCGAAGTTGCCCTTGACGCTGCGGTCCCAGGCGGATTCGTGGTCGTTGGCGAACTGGATCGCCTGCTGCATCAGTGTGTTCATCGTTTCCCTCGTTATGTGTGTGTCTCAGGCCGCGATGTTTGTCCGCGCCCCGGATAGGAATTCCATTGCCGCCTGCACGCCGCCCGCTCGATGCGGCACGCCTGCCGCGGCCAGGCCCATTTCCACGCCGGCCAAGGTGCCGCACAGCGTCAGGTCGTTGAAGTGGCCCAGGTGGCCGATGCGGAACACGCGGTCGGTCAGCTTGCCCAGGCCCTGCCCCAGCGACATGTCGAAGCGTTCCAGCACCACCTTGCGGAAGGCGTCGGCGCTGTGGCCTTGCGGCATGATCGCCGCAGTCAGCGCCGGGCTGTGCGCAGCCGGGTCCAGGCTCAGCAGTTCCAATCCCCAGCCGGCCAGGGCCAGACGCGTGGCCTGGGCGTGGCGCTGATGGCGCGCGAAGACTTGTGGCAGGCCTTCTTCGCGCAGCATGGCCAGGGCCTCGTGCAGGCCGTAGAGCAAATTGGTCGAAGGCGTGTACGGAAAGTAGCCGCGGGCATTGGCGGTGAGCATCTCGCGCCAGTCCCAGTACGAACGCGGCAGCTTCGCCACGTCGGCCGCGGCCAGGGCGCGTGCGCTGACGGCGTTGAAGGCCAGGCCCGGCGGCAGCATCAGGCCCTTTTGCGAACCAGCCACGGTCACGTCCACGCCCCATTCGTCGTGGCGGTAGTGGATGGAGCCCAGCGATGAGATCGTGTCCACCATCAACAGCGCCGGATGCGCGGCGCCGTCGATCGCGGCGCGCACGGCCGCAATGTCGCTGGTCACGCCGGTGGAGGTTTCGTTATGCACCACGCACACGGCCTTGATCTTGCGCCCTTGGTCGTCAGCCAGGCGGGCGGCGATGGCCGCCGCGTCCACAGGGTGGCGCCAGTCGCCTTCCAGGAAGTCCACTTCCAGGCCCAGCCGCCCCGCCAGCTTGCGCCACAGGCTGGCGAAATGGCCGGTCTCGACCATCAGCAGGCGGTCGCCGGGCGACAGGGTATTGACCAGCGCGGCCTCCCAGGCGCCGGTGCCGGACGACGGGAAGATCACCACCGGCGACTGCGTCTGGAACACCTGCTTGATGCCTTCCAGCACCGCCAGGCCCAACGCGCCGAACTCCGGTCCGCGATGGTCGATGGTGGGCTGGTCGATGGCGCGCAGCACGCGGTCGGGTACGTTGGTCGGCCCCGGAATCTGCAGGAAATGCCGGCCGGACGGATGACTGTTCAGGGTAAGCATGCGTAGTCCCAAAGTGGAATATTTTTGTATACCAGCAAAAGGCGCCAAGCAAACAAGCAGGAGTTGCCCGGCATGCGGACTTGCGGCATGCGTCACTCTATCCCATTGTTTTTACGTTAATAACCTAGGGTATACACCCATCGGGCGATACGGAAGTACAGGTTTATAGTCTCGCAAAACACGGGGAATTTTTGTATACCAATGAGCAGCGTTTCCAGCCTGATGCCTGATTCCGGCGCCGCCAGCGTGGCTGCCGAAGCCGCGCCGCCGCCTGCGGCCCGCGGCGCGGGCAACGGCCGCACGCTGCCGGCTACGGTGGCCGGGCAATTGCGCGAACGCATCATCCAGGGTGAATTCCCGCCCGGCACGCGGCTGAACGAGCGCACCCTTTGCGACCTGCTGGGCGTGTCCCGCACGCCCTTGCGCGAAGCCTTTCGCGTGCTGGCCGCCGAAGGGCTGGTGCAAATCGAACCGAACCGCGGCGCGCAGGTAGTGGCGCTGTCGGAGGCGAACATCCGCGAGGCCTTCGAGGTCATAGGCGGGCTGGAAGCCATGTCCTGCCGGCTGGCCTGCGAACGGGCCACGGACACCGAGATTGCCGAGATCCGCGCGCTGACCTACGAAATGATGGCCAGCCACGCACGCCACGACCTGCCGACCTACTTCCAGACCAATCGCGCGATCCACGAACGCATCAGCCTGGCCGCGCACAACAGCCTGCTCAAGCAGCTGTACGACGCCCAGAATGCGCGCATCCAGAATCTGCGCTTCGTCTCGAACGAGAACCGCCAGAAATGGGATCTGGCGATGCGCGAGCACATCGAGATGGCCGAGGCCCTGGAAGCGCGCGACGCCGACCGGCTGGCCGGCATCATGCGCCAGCACTTGCAGCGCAAGTGCGAGGCGGCGTTGAAGACCCTGGCCCAACCGCCCGCGGCAGTGGCCGATTCGGGCTGACGTCCCCTCTTGCACAAGCAGTACAGCGGGCCACGCCGCCCGCATCAATAGAAGATGGCAGATACGCAGTACGTGCAGTGACTTCCACAGGAGCCTCACCATGACTGATTTCCGCATCACCCCCGCAGCATCCGCGCCAACCCGGCGCAGCCCCATCCCCCTCAAGGCCCTGGCCGCCGCCCTGCTGGCCTGCGCCACGCTGGCGGCCCAGCCGGCGCTGGCCGGCAAGAAGGACGACACCTTGCGCATGGCCTACGACCAGGCGCCCGAGAGCGTGGACCCCTACTACAACAACGTGCGGATCGGCGTCATCATCGCCGCCAACGTCTGGGACACCCTGCTCTACCGCGACCCGGTCACCAACGAATACAAGGGCCAGCTCGCCAAGAGCTGGAAGCAGGTCGACGACAAGACCATGGAATTCGAACTGCGCCAAGGCGTCAAGTTCCATAACGGCGAAGAGTTCGACGCGGACTCGGTGGTGTACACGCTGAACTACGTGGCGGATCCGAAGAACAAGGCCGTGACGCAGCAGAACGTGGCCTGGATCGACAAGGTCGAGAAGATCGACAAGTACAAGGTGCGCCTGATCACCAAGGAGCCCTTCCCCGGCGCCAAGGAATACCTGTCCACCACCGCCGCCATCCATCCAGCCAAGTACTACCAGGAAGTCGGCCCCAAGGGCATGAACGCCAAGCCGGTGGGCTCGGGGCCCTACAAGGTGGTGGACTACCAGCCGGGCAAGTCCATCACGCTGGAACGCAATGCCGACTATTTCAAGGATTCGCCCAAGGCCCAGCCCAAGATCGGCAAGGTGGTGATCCGCTTCATCCCCGACCGCCAGACGCAGATGGCCGAAGTCATCTCGGGCGGCGAGGACCTGATCATGAGCGTGCCCAAGGACCAGGCCGAACAGCTGGGCGGCATGCCCTCGCTGCAGATGGTCACCGGCAACACCATGCGCATCGTGTTCATGCAGATGAACATCCAGGAAGGCACGCCGGCACCGCAGCTGAAAGACGAACGCGTGCGCCGCGCCATCATCCACGCGATCGACCGCGAGTCCATGCTGAAGAACATCGTGGGCGAAGGCGGCGGCCTCATCAACACCATCTGCACGCCTTCGCAGACGGGCTGCACGCAGGAAGGCGCGCCAGTCTACAAGTACGATCCGGCCCAGGCCAAGAAGCTGCTGGCGGAAGCCGGCTACCCCAACGGCTTTGACATCGACCTGGTGGCCTACCGCGAGCGCAACCAGACCGAAGCCATCATCAACTACCTGCAGGCGGTGGGCATCCGCGCCAAGCTCAACTTCCTGCAGTATGCCGCCATGCGCGACATGATCCGCGCCAACAAGGCCTCGCTCACGCACCAGACCTGGGGCTCCAACCTGGTTAACGACGTGTCCGCCTCCACGCCGGTGTACTTCGCCTTCGGCAACGACGACGTCACTCGCGACCCGCAGGTGCGCGACCTGCTCACCAAGGGCGACCGCACCATCGACAGCGCCGCGCGCAACGCCGCCTACAAGCAGGCGCTGGACCTGATCGCGCAGAAGGCCTATGCGGTGCCGCTGTGGACCTTGCCTGCCTACTACGTGGCCACCAAGGACGTGAACTTCAAGCCCTATTCGGACGAACTGGTGCGCTTCTGGGACATGAGCTGGAAATAAGGCGCGGACCCGCGCCGGGCCGGCATCGCGCCGGGCCGGCGTGAGTCCAACGAAGAGGAAGCCCTATGCTGTATTTCACGATCAGGCGCCTGGGCCTGGCGGTGCTGGTGGCGCTGACGGTCTCGATCCTGGCGTTCCTGCTGCTGCACCTGTCCGGCGACCCGGCGCTGGCCCTGGCCGGCGAAGGCGCGCGCCAGGCCGACATCGACATGATCCGCAAGACCTACGGCCTGGACCGGCCGCTGGCGGTGCAGTACGCGGACTGGCTCTGGCACATCCTGCAGGGCGACTTCGGCACCTCGGTGTATTTCAAGACCGAGGCCGGGCCGCTGATCCTCTCCAAGCTCAAGACCACGCTGCTGCTGGGCATGGGCGCGCTGGCCTTCGCGCTCTTGATCTCGATTCCGCTGGGCGTGCTGGCCGCGCTGTACAAGGGCAGCCTGATCGACCGCATCTGCCTGGCGGTCGCCGTGCTGGGGCAGGCGCTGCCCAACTTCTTCTTCGCGCTGATCCTGATCATGCTGTTCTCGATCTCGCTGCGCATCCTGCCGGTGTCGGGCAGCGGCAGCTGGCAGCATTTCGTCATGCCGGCGATCGCACTGGGCTACTACGTCGCGCCCGCCTTCATGCGCCTGATACGCGCCGGCATGATCGAGGTCCTGGCCGCCGACTACATACGCACCGCCCGCGCCAAGGGCCTGCCGGCGCGCAAGATCGTCTTCAAGCACGCGCTGCGCAACGCCATCGTGCCGGTGGTGGCGCTGGCCGCGGTGCAGCTGGGCTACCTGCTGGGCGGCTCGGTCGTCATCGAAACCATCTTCGCGCTGGACGGCCTGGGCTACCTGGCTTACCAGAGCATCACCTACAAGGACTATCCCGTGATGCAGCTGATCGTGCTGCTGCTGTCGGTGCTCTACGTGCTGCTGACCCTGGCGGCCGATATCGCCAACGCGTGGCTCGACCCGCGCATCCGGGTGTCCTGACATGAATACGCCTACCCTGACCCCGTCCGCTCCCGGCGTCCAGCCCCCGCTGGAACTGTCGGCGTCCGCCCTGCGCTGGCGGCGGCTGCGCCGCAACAAGGCGCTGCTGGCCGGCGGCGGCATCCTGCTCGTCATCGTGCTGATCGCGCTGTTGGCGCCCTGGATCTCGCCGCATGATCCCTATTTCCAGGACCTGGCCTACCGCACCGCGCCGCCGGTCTGGTATGCCAAGGGCACCTGGCTGCATCCGCTGGGCACCGACCAGCTCGGCCGCGACTATATGTCACGCCTGTTCTACGGCGCCCGCATCTCGCTCTTGATCGGCATCAGCGTGGCGCTGATCTCGGGCCTGATCGGCACAGCCATGGGCATGGCGGCCGGCTACTTCGGCGGCAAGGTCGACATGGCGGTGTCCTTCCTGATCACTACCCGTTTGTCCATGCCCGTGATCTTGGTGGCGCTGGCCACCGTCGCCATCGTCGGCGGCTCGCTGTGGGTGGTGATCCTGGTGCTGGGGCTGCTCAAGTGGGACCGCTACGCGGTGGTGATGCGCAGCGCCACGCAGCAGGTGCGCTCGCTGGAATACGTGGCGGCTGCGCAAGCCGCGGGCGCCTCCACCTGGCGCATCGTCTGGGGCGAAGTGCTGCCCAACGTGGTGCCGCAGCTGATCGTGATCGCCACGCTGGAGGCCGCCAGCGCCATCCTGCTGGAAGCGTCACTGTCCTTCCTGGGCCTGGGCGTGCAGCCGCCGCTGCCCTCCTGGGGCCTGATGATCTCGGAGGCCAAGGCCTATATGTTCTTCTCGTTCTGGCTGATCGCCATCCCCGGATCGGCGCTGGCCTTGCTGATCTTCGCGATCAACCTGGCCGGCGACGGGCTGCATCAACTCCTGACGCCTGAAGAGAGGGGCTGAGCATGAGCGACACGGACATCGTGCTGGACGTGCAGGGCCTGACCGTCGACATCGCCACGCCGCGCGGCGCCCTGCACGCGGTGCGCGACGTGTCGTTCCAGGTCCGGCGCGGCGAAACGCTATGCCTGGTGGGGGAATCCGGCTGCGGCAAGTCCATGACTTCGCTGGCCATCATGGGCCTCCTGCCCAAGGCCGCGCAGCGCAGCACCCGCCGGCTGTCGGTACTGGGCGAAGACCTGTCGGCCGCGCGCGGGCGGCGCATCAACGCGCTGCGCGGCAGCAAGATGGCCATGATCTTCCAGGAACCGATGACGGCGCTCAACCCCGCCTACGCCATCGGCGAGCAGTTGACCGAGCACTACATCCACCATTGCAAAGCCAGCGCGCAGCAGGCGCGCGACCGCGCGGTCGAGCTGCTGGAGAAGGTCGGTATCGCCTCGGCCGGGCAACGGTTATCCCAGTACCCGCACCAGTTGTCGGGCGGCCTGCGCCAGCGCGTGATGATCGCCATGGCGCTGATGTGCGGCCCGGAACTGCTGATCGCCGACGAACCCAGCACCGCGCTGGACGTCACCATCCAGGCGCAGATCCTGCGGCTGCTGGCCGACCTGCAGGCCGAACTGGGTATCGCCATGGTGCTGATCACCCACGATCTGGGCGTGGTCGCGCGCATCGCGCGTCAGGTCGCGGTGATGTATGCCGGACAGATCGTCGAGGAAGGACCGGTGGCGGAACTGTTCGCGTCGCCGCGCCATCCCTACACCCAAGGACTGTTGGGCTGTATTCCCGTGCCCGGGCGCACGCCGCCCGGCGAGGCGCTGGGCACCATACCCGGCGTGGTGCCGGCGCTGGTGGGCGAGTTGCAAGGCTGCGCCTTCCGCGACCGCTGCCCACATGCCCAGCCGCAATGCCGCGATGAGGTGCCCGTGCATGGTGCCGCTTCCGGCCAGCAATGGCGCTGCATCCTAGAATCCGAAGGAGTCCCGGCATGAGCCCCTTGCTGCAAGCCGAGGCCGTCAGCAGGCAGTTCTCGATCCGCTCGGGCATGTTCCGGCCGCGCAGCACCCTGCATGCGGTCAATGGCGTGGACCTGGCGGTGGAGCGCGGCGCCGTGCTGGGTATCGTGGGCGAATCCGGTTGCGGCAAATCGACGCTGGCCCGCATGCTACTGGGCCTGACGCCGCCGACCGAAGGCGCGATCCGCCTGGACGGGCAGGACATACGCAGCCTCGGCCGGCGCGCCCTGGCGCGCCGTGTCCAGCCGATCTTCCAGGATCCGTATTCTTCGCTGAATCCGCGCCGCTCCATCGCCTCCATCGTGTCGCTGCCGCTGGAAGTGCATGGCATCGCCAATCCCAAGCAGCAGAAAGCCATCGAAATGCTGGAACGCGTCGGCCTGCCGCCACGGCTGGCCCACAACACGCCGGGCCAGTTGTCCGGCGGGCAGCGCCAACGCGTCGCCATCGCACGCGCGCTGGTGATGCATCCCGAAATCGTCATCTGCGACGAGCCGACCTCGGCGCTGGACGTCTCGGTGCAGGCGCAGATCATGAATCTGCTGATGGACCTGCGGCGCGAATTCAATCTGACCTACGTCTTCATCAGCCACAACCTGGCGGTGGTCGAGCACATCGCCACCCATGTGGCGGTGATGTATCTAGGCCGGGTAGTCGAATCCGCCGCCACCGCGCAGCTGTTCCACGACCCGCGCCATCCCTACACGCAGGCGCTGCTGGCCTCGGTGCTGACGCCCGAACCGGGCCTGGGCATCCCCGACATGGGGCTGGGCCTGTCCTTCCCGGACCCGTTGCGCCCGCCTCCCGGCTGCCCCTTCCATCCACGCTGCCAACAGGCCATGGCGCAATGCAAGACCGAACGCCCGGCATTGATCCGGCGCGAGCAATCCGTGGTGGCCTGCCACCTCTATCCCCCTACCCCCAACGGAGTCCAGCCATCATGACCCGCGCACAAGCCATCGCCCAGGCGGAACAGTGTTTTGATTCCGGCGCGTTCCGCGCCCTGCTGGCGCGTCGCCTGGCACAGCCCACGGAGAGCCAGAATCCGGCGCGCGCGCCCGAACTCGCCGCCTATCTGGAAGCCGAGATCCGGCCCGCCTTCGAGGCGCTGGGATTTACCTGCCGCACGCTCACGCACCCGAAGGCGCTGGCGCCGTTCCTGTACGCCGAACGCATCGAGGATCCGGCCCTGCCCACCGTGCTGGGCTACGGCCATGGCGACGTCATTCGCGGCCTGGAAAAGGAATGGAAGGAAGGCCTGTCGCCCTGGGCGCTGACCGAGTCCGAGGGCCGCTGGTACGGCCGCGGCATCGCCGACAACAAAGGCCAGCACAGCATCAACATGGAAGCGCTGCGGCTGGTGCTGGAAACGCGCGGCAAGCTCGGCTTCAACGCCAAGTACCTGATCGAGATGGGCGAGGAAACCGGCTCCATGGGCCTGCGCGACCTGTGCGAGGAACATCGCGCGATGCTGGCGGCGGACCTGCTCATCGCCTCGGACGGGCCGCGGCTGAGCGCCGAACGCCCCACCATCTTCCTGGGCGCGCGCGGCAGCCTGAACTTCGACCTCAGCATCGAGGCCCGCGCGGGCGGCCACCATTCGGGCAACTGGGGCGGCCTGATTTCCAACCCCGGCATCCAGCTGGCCCATGCAATATCCACGCTGGTCTCGCCCACCGGCCAGATCCGCATCCCCGAATGGGTGCCGCGCGAGCTGCCCGACGCAGTGCGGCGCGCCCTGGCCGACTGCCAGGTGGACGGCGGCGCCGACGGTCCCGAGATCGAACCCTGGTGGGGCGAACCGGGCCTGTCGCCCGCCGAGCGCGTGTTCGGCTGGTGCTCGTTCGAGGTCCTGGCCTACAAGACCGGAAACCCCGACACCCCCGTCAACGCCATTCCGCCGCGCGCCTGGGCGCGTTGCCAGTTGCGCTTCGTGGTGGGCGTGGACCCGGACGACCTGATCCCGGCCCTGCGCCGACACCTGGACCGCCAGGGCTTCCCGATGGTCCAGATAACGTTGACGCGCGAGAACATGTTCCGCGCCACCCGCATCGACCCGGACGACGCCTGGGTGCGCTGGGCGGTGGATTCGCTGGAACGCACCTCTGGCGCCAAGACCGCCGTGCTGCCCAACCTGGGCGGCTCCCTGCCCAACGACATCTTCACCGACGTGCTGGGCCTGCGCACGATCTGGGTGCCACATTCCTATCCTGGCTGCTCCCAGCACGCGCCGAACGAACACCTGCCGCCGGCCTTGCTGCGGCAGGCGTTGAGCCTGATGACGGGACTGTATTGGGACTTGGGCGCTGGCGGCACGCCGGCATTGACGCGCTGAGACGCGACGCCAGGGCCTGTGCAAGTTCAAAAGGAACTTGCGCCGCCCCTAAGGCTTGCCGGACTGCCCCAGTCGCGCCCGCAGGAAATCGATGAAGCGCCGCACCTTGGCGCTGACGTGGCGGGTGTCGGGATAGACCGCGTAAACCTCCTGGCGCGGCAAGGTGTACGAGGGCAGCACGCGTTGCAGTACACCCCGCGCCAGCGGTTCTTGCAGCAGCCAATCAGGCAGCGCGGCCACTCCGCATCCCGCTACGGCAAACGCCAGCAGCGCCGAAGCCGTATCGGCCTGCGCCACCGGCGCCACGCGCAGTTCATGCTCGCGGCCCTTGCCGTCCGTCAGCCGCCAGCGGTCACTGCGCCCCGGCCTGTTGGCCAGCCACGGCAACGCCGCCAGCGCCTGCGGCGTGCGCGGCATGCCGTGCTGGGCCAGCAGCGCGGGACTGGCCACAAGCCATAACCTGAACTGGCCGATCCGCGTGGCGCGGTAGCTGGAGTCTTCCAGCGCCCCCACCCGGATCGCCAGGTCCAGCCGCTCGGCGATCAGGTCCGCATGCGCCGAACCGGCGCGGTAGCTGACCCGCAGGGCGGGATGCTCGCGCGCATACGCCGCCAACGCCGGCGCCACCACCAGGTTGCCGTAGTCCACCGACGCCGTGACCCGCAGGCTGCCCGATAAGGCCGCCTGCCCGGAACGCGTCTCGTCCACGGCGGTTTCGGCCTCGCGCAGCAGGTGGGCGCAATGGCCGTAAAAGCCTTCGCCCGCCTCGGTCAGGGCCAGCCGCCGGGTGCTGCGCGTCAACAGCGCCACGCCCAGTTCCTGTTCCAGCTGCTTGATATTGAAGCTGACCACCGCCTTGGTCGTGCCCAGCGCATCGGCCGCCGCCGTGAACGAACCGGCCTCGACCACCGCCGCATACATCGCCAGACGATTCAGATTGATCATGGAAGGCAGCTATGAATTGTCAAAAAAACACGAACAGTATATCTATTCATAAGGCATTTTTTTGGAACGACAGGACTCCTAGAATGACGCTCCCTTTCCGGAATCCAACCCCATGTCCGACCTTTCCTCGCACTGCCAGCGCCTGGCGCTCGACGCCCATATCCGCATCGAACAATGGATAGGCACACCCGACGCATCGGACAGCCAACTGGCCGACCTGCTGGAGAGCTTTGCGCCTGGCTTCAGCATGATCGCGGCCGACGGCCAGCGCCTGTCCGCCACGGCCTTGCCTGCCCTGTTCGCCAGCCTGCGCGGTGCGCGCCCAGGCTTGAAGATCGATATCGACGAGCTGGCCGTGCTGCATGCCGACACGGCTTCGGTCTTGCTGAGCTACCGCGAGCGCCATGCCTGGAGCGCCGGCGCCACCCAGCGGCGCGCCACCGTCCTGTTCACGGTTCAGGCCGGCGGCCAGCCAAAATGGGCGCATCTGCAAGAGACCTGGGCTTGAGGATTGAACAGGCTGGGACGGCCTCGAGGCCAAAAAAAAGCCTCCGGCTAGGAGGCTTGTCGTTGTCGTTTGCGTATCCCGTCCAATAGCAGATCGGCAATGAATTCCGCCAGGACCAATTGCCGCGCTGCATCCGGCGTCTGCCGCGTGAACCGTTCGATGATGCCCATCAGCGATTGGGCGAACCAGTCGGACGGTATGTCATCGCGGAACAGGCCGGCCTGCTGCTCGGCGCCCACGTTGCCGGCGATCATCGCCACCAGTTCGTCCTTCAGCGCCTCGGCCTCGGCGGCCTGGAAGAAGCCGATGCGCGTCAGGTTGGGATCTTCCTGCAGGATGGCGAGCAGGCCGCTTACGCTCTGGCGCAGACGCCCGGCCAGTTCGGCGCCTTGCAGATCATCGGGCAAGCGCGCCTGGCCGATGGCCTGCCGCAAGCGCTGGGCGAACAAGCCCACCAGTTCGTCGTAGGCCGCCTGCTTGCTGGCGAAGTATTGATAGAAGACAGGTTGGGTCACGCCGGCCCGGGCGACGATGTCGCTGATCCGGGTATGCTGGAATCCGCGTTCCGCGAATTCCGCCGCCGCGACTTCCAGAAGTTGAGCCCGTGTGCGTTCACCCTTGGTGAGACGCTTGTCTTGCGGTAAAGAAGTAGGTCGTGCCGTAATCATCGCGAGAAAATACTACCCTTCGGCGCTTTTAGCCACTGGTTTTACCCACGGCTTCCAGCACGGATACAACCATTGCAATGTCATATCCAAAGTACTGGCCTGCTGTTGCAGCCATCGCCGTCGCCAGCCTGGTCTCGGGTTGCGTGCCCTACCCGGTCTACAAGACCATGCAGCCCGACGCCCACGCCACGGTGCTGGACGAAAATTCCCATCCATTGGCCGATGCCCGCGTCGTGTTGATCAGCAGCACCTTTCCCTATGGGCGGGAACAGTTCCGCAATGAAACCCGCAGCGCGGCCGACGGCGGCGCCACGTTCGAGGCCTTGCGGGAATGGCGCGCTGAATCCATGGTGATCCACGGCTCGCAGGTCTACTTCTGGAACTGGTGCGTGGAAAAAGCGGGTTACGAAACCTACATGACCCTGGACCGCGACGCCGCGTATTTCAAGGACAAGCCGCAAATCACCCTGCGCCCCGGCGAGTCGCATTCCTGCAACAACTGGCCCGACCGGCAGGCGTCGCCCGCGCCCCGCTGAAATCAGTTGAAATCTCGGTAGCGCTTGAGACACTTTATGGCAACGGCCAGGCAGTAAAGTAGGAATACCGGCCCGGGCCAGGCGTTGCGCCCGCCCCGAGACGGATCAGGAGCAAGATCATGAAGCGGTTTTCTGGCCGTATGGCCATCGTCGCGGCGCTGGCATTGGCCCTGGCAAGCGCGCCTGCCCTGGCTGGCGGGCGCGGCGGCGGTTATTGGGGCGGCGGCCATGGCGGCGGATATCACGGCGGCGGATACCACGGCGGATATCACAATTACCATGGCGGCAGCAGCAGTTCCGACGGCTGGTGGATAGGCGGCGCGTTCGCGCTGGCCACCATAGGCCTGCTGCTGGCGGCGGATTCCGGACCTTCCTACACCCAGGCAGGCGTCTACTCGTCGGGCGTGGGCTACACCAGCCCGCCGGTCTACGCGGCCCCCGTCTACAACGCGCCGGTCTATGAGGCGCCGCCCGTCTATGCCGCGCCCCAGCCCCAGTATGAGCCGGTGCAATACGAATCCGTACCGCCGGTCAACAGCGCGCAGGCCAACGCCACCGTGGACTGCCAGCGCTGGGCCATGAACCAGAGCGGCTATGACCCGGCCACCATCACGCAATGGACCACCCAGGTCATGGTGGATTCCTACAACCGCGCGCTCGATTCCTGCATGACCAGCCGCGGCTATCGCGCGCACTGAAGCGCGATTCCGGGTATTCCCGCTTGTCCCGCCGCGCCGGCCTGCACACACTGCATGCCGGCGCGCCTCATTGGAAGGCCGTTGCCGCGTCCCGGCGGATAGGCCGCCGGGCATGACAAGGGGAAAGCATGTTGAATCTCAAGCGGATCGCGGGGCTGTGCGCCATCGGCGCGGCCTGCGCGTTCTCGGCCGCCGCGCAGGCGCAGGCCGACGCCAAGGCCATGACCATCGTCGTGCCCTATGGCGCGGGCGGCATCGTCGACAACACGGCGCGCGCCTTCGCGCAAAAATTGGCGGCGGAACTGGGCCGGCCGGTGGTGGTGGAAAACCGCGGCGGCGCAGGCGGGATGATAGGCATGAACACGGTGGCGCGAGCCCATGACGAGAACACCCTGGCCTTCACCGCCGTCAGCCCGGTCACGCTGTCGCCGCATGTAATGAAGACGCTGTATGACCCCTTGAAGGATCTGGCGCCCGTGGCGTCCGTGATGTATTCACCGGTCTATCTGGTGGGCGGCCCGAAGTTCACGGGCAAGTCCTTCCAGGACATGCTGGCCCAGGCCAAGGCCGATCCCGGCGGCCTGTCGCTCGCGACCGCCGGCGTGGGATCGCTGGGACACTTGATGCTGGAACAGATCAACGGCCAAGCGAGCGTGCGCATCACGCACGTGCCGTACAAGGGCATGGCGCAGATGGTGCCCGACGCCCTGGGCGGCCAGTTCACGCTGATGCTGGTCAATGCCTCCGGCCCGGTCAATGCGCTGATTGACGAGGGCAAGCTCACCCTGCTGGCCGTGGGCTCGCCAGCCCGGCTGCCGGCGCGGCCCGGCACGCCCACCTTGGCCGAACTGGGCTATCCCATGGCCAACATGACTTCCACCTTCG
The DNA here is from genome assembly GCF_058783105.1 of Achromobacter sp. FW305-C-30-7. Taxonomy (NCBI): domain Bacteria; kingdom Pseudomonadati; phylum Pseudomonadota; class Betaproteobacteria; order Burkholderiales; family Alcaligenaceae; genus Achromobacter; species Achromobacter sp. FW305-C-30-7. Next base: position 388,767 of record NZ_JBYSYI010000006.1, read on the forward strand.
GCTTTTTCGCGCCGGCCAGCACCAGCCCGGATTTCCGCAAGCGCATGAACGGCCTGATCAACCGGATCGCCGCCATGCCGGACATCAGCAAGCCGCTGACCGACGCGCTGAACATCATGTCGCCCGGCACGGTGGAGCAGTTCGCGGCCCAGGTGCAGAAGGAATATGCCGACAACGGCCTGATCGTGAAGCAGGCCAACATCCGCAGCGAATAGGGGCAGGCCGCAGGCCGGCAACCCACGCGGCGGGATTCGGGAGTTCGGGGATGCGGCGGTTCAGCGCCGCCAGCCCCGCCAGGCGCACAGCAGGCCGACGGCCAGCAAGGCGCCAGCGGGCAAAACCCAGACGAATCCGGCATCCGTGTAGACCACCTGGTCGACCGGGTCGTAATAGCGGCCCAGTTCGTTGAAGTCCCACTTCAGGTATTGCGCGTACCAGGCGTAGAAGAAGAAGGCGGACAAGGCCAGACTGACCGCGCCGGCCACGCGCAGCAGGCCCTTGCTGCGTCCCGCGCGCACCGCGGCCTTCCACGCCAGGACCGCGCAGCCCGCCACAGCCGCCAGCACCAGCAGGTCGCCGACGTCAACGCCCATCGGCCGCCTCCAGGCCGTCCAGACAGGCCTGGGCTTCCTGCCATTGCTTTTCGCTGAAGACGCGCAGGCCGGCTCGTTGCAGCAGTTCCGCCGTCACACCCACGCCGGGCTGCTTGCGGCCGGCGAAATGGCCGTCGTACACGTAGCCGCTGCCACAGGAAGGACTGCCCTCTTTCAGCACCGCGATGCCGATGCCCTGCCTGCGCGCGGCCTCCAACGCCGCTTGCGCGCCGTGCACGAAGGGCGCGGTCACATCCTCGCCGGACACCGCCATGACGCGGGCGCGGCCGGCCAGCACCGCCGCCGCGTCGGCGGCAGGCTCGATCTCGGCCGGCGGGCGCGGTACCGGCATGCCGCCCGCCATTTCCGGGCAGACGGCCACCACCCGCCCCTCGTCGCGCCACCGGCCAAGCACTGGGTTGTCGTGGGACGCGCTGCGTCCGTCGTAGCGCACGGGGTTGCCCAAGAGGCAGGAACTGACCAGAACGTATTGCATGCGTAATCCGACGTGTTGGGCTGCCAGGCCCGAATCCAAAGCATGCATGATAGAGCACCCTGCCTGGCAGCCTGGCTGCCCGCCAGCCCCGGGATCAGCAGCCGGCCACGCCGCTCTCGCGCATCCAGGCGCGCAGGGCGGGATCGCGCACTTGCAGCACTTCGAACAGGCCCAGCGCGTTCAACGCAGGCAAGGCCTCCTGGATGTCCTGCCGCGCCACGGCCACGGCTTGGGCCGGCGCCTGCGGGTCGAGGCAGACGCGGGCGTTCGCGAGGAAAGCCCCCACGGTCCCCTTCCTGACCTCCACGCCCTTGAAATCGCCTCGTTCCACGCCGTCCGGCAAGATGTCGCATGCCTTCATGTCCAACTCCTGTTGGTGTCCGATACAGGCGTTACGATAGACGGGACCCGCATGGCAGGTCTGCGTTGATCCAGCCATTCAATACCGTCTTTCTGCCAATGGCAATTCCTCCTCCCCGCCCTCCCTTGCTCGATCCCCAACGCGCCCGGTCGCGCGGCGGCCCCAGGCTGATCGCCGTGCGCAGCCAGGACGGCGCGCTGCGCCACACCGCCATGCACCAGCATGCGCGAGGGCAGTTGCTGGGCGCCTATCGGGGCTTGCTGACGGTCTACGCGGGGGACCTGCAATGGGTGGTGGCGTCCCGGCAAGCCGTCTGGATTCCCCCCAACCAGCCGCATGGGCTGTACTCGCACGGCGTCTACGCCGGCTATAGCGCGTATCTGAGTCCCGCGGCCTGCGCCGGGTTGCCCGCTGCGCCCTGCGTGCTGCATGCCTCGGATCTGCTGCTGGCCGCGGTGGACCGCGCCGCATCCTGGGGCGACGACACGATGGGACCGGCGCGCAGCCGCCTGATTGAAGTGATCCGGGATGAAATCAGGAGCTTGCCGCATGCCGGCCAGGCGCTGCTGCTGCCCCGCGACCCGCGCTTGCAACGGCTGGCGCTTGCGCTGTCGGACCAACCTTCGGACGTGCGGACGCAGGAAGAATGGGCCGCCGTGATCGGCATGTCGCCGCGCACGCTGGCGCGCCGCTACCTGGCGGAAACCGGTATGACCTTGGGGGCATGGCGCCAGCGCGCCCGCCTGATGCGGGCGCAGGAAATGCTGGCGGAAGGCGCCGCCGTGACCACGGTGGCGTTGGAACTGGGCTACGACAACGTCAGCGCCTTCATCGCCATGTTCAAGCGCGAACTGGGCGCCACGCCGGGCCGCTACAACGGCCCGGGCGGCTAAACGCTGTCAGCCCTGAAGCCTGGTTCAGGACTCCTCGGCCGTCTTGCTGGCCCGGCGCGCGCGGGGAGCTGCCTTGCTGGCGGTCTTGCTGGCAGCCTTGCGGGCGGGTTTGGCGGGAGCCTCGGAAGCCGCTGCGGCTGCCGGCTCGGCCGGCGCCGGATTCGCAGGCGCAGTCTTGGCGGCGGTCTTCTTGGCCGCGGGGCGGCTGCGGGTCGCGGCGCGCTTCGCTGCGGGCTTGTCAGCTGCGGGCGCTTCCGCCGCAGGCTGGTCCGCGACGGACTTGCTGGCCTTGGGCTCTTCCCTGACGGCAGTCCTGACCATGCCGCCCTCGAACGGATCGGATACCTTGGCAGGCGTCTTGCTCGCGGGCTGGCTGCGGCTTTCGGCGGCGGGCGGGGCAAAGGTCCATTCAGCGATATTCACGGCCGGCAGCGGCTGGCGCGCCTGCGGCAAGGGTTTGGGCATGGGCGGCAGGCGCGAGGGCTGGACAGGCTTGGACTCCTGCGCCCGAACCAGTGCGTCGGCCCGCAGGGCATCCACCCTGGCGGCTTCCGCTTGCTCGCCAGCCTTTCTGGCGGCGTCGGCCTGGGCGCTTGCTTGCGTTGCTGCCGGCGATTGCGCGGCGATTGCCGCCGGCGCCTTGGTCGGCGTTGCGGAGTCAGTTTCGGCAGCCTCGGGGGAAGACGCTACGGCTGAAGCTTCGGCCGGCGCCACAGCGTTTTCGCCGCTGGCGCCCTGCTCGGCGACCTGGCCGGTTCCCCTGCCCTCGCCACCCGACTTGCGCCCGCCACGCGACTTGCGGCCGGAGCGGGAGCGGGATTCTTCCTGGGCTGCGCCGCCTTGCGCATCGCCGGCGTCGGCCGCAGCCGGTTGGCGGGCCGGGGCGGAACGGGAGGCGCCATCGGCGGCGGCGCGATTCGCGACCGGCGCGCCGCTTGCGCTATCGCGGTACACATAGGTGCCGGCGTTTTCCTCGCGTCCGACTTCCAGCAGGCCGCGCGACTGCGCCTCGTCCAGCAGGTTGCCGAAGGCGCGGAAGCCGTAGTAGGACTCGTTGAAATCCGGCCGGCGGCGCTTGAGCGCGTCCTTCAGCGCCGACGCCCAGACCTTGCCGCTGTCGCCGCGCTCGGCCATGAGCGCTTCGAAGGTTTCCGCAACCATCTCGACGGCCTGGGTCTTGCGGGCCTCCAGTTCTTCCTTGCGGCGGCGCTCTTCGTCGGGCGTGCGGCGTTGCTGGCTTGCGCCGGCGCCGCCACGGTTGTCTCGGCGCGCGTCCGCCGCGCGCTGGCCTTCGCGCGCCAGGTCGTCATAGAAGATGAATTCATCGCAGTTGGCGATGAGCAGGTCCGAGGTGGACTGCTTCACGCCCACGCCGATCACCTTCTTATTGTTCTCGCGCAGCTTGGACACCAGGGGCGAAAAATCGGAATCGCCGCTGATGATCACGAAGGTGTTGACGTGCGACTTGGTGTAGCAGAAGTCCAGCGCGTCCACGACCAGGCGGATGTCGGCCGAATTCTTGCCGGACTGGCGCACATGCGGAATTTCGATCAGTTCGAAATTGGCCTCGTGCATGGGGGCCTTGAATTCCTTGTACCGCTCCCAATCGCAATAGGCCTTCTTGACCACGATGCTGCCCTTGAGCAGCAGGCGTTCCAGCACCGGCCGGATGTCGAATTTCTGGTACTTGGTGTCGCGCACGCCCAGCGCCACGTTCTCGAAATCACAGAAAAGCGCCATGCTGACGTTTTCGTTGGGGGTATTCATGTTTTGCTCCAATGCGATGGCGGCTGTCGGGCGAGACGCCGCCAGATGACGCTCATGATATACATATCTGCCGCCCATCCGCGGCGCACCTACCCAGCAGCCATGCCAGAAGCTCCCTTGTTCCCGGCGCTTGCCACCGATCGTCTCGTCCTGCAGCCCCTGGAAATCGGCGATGCCGAGGCCATCCAGCGCCTGTTTCCGCAGTGGGAAGTGGTGCGCTACCTGGTCGATCAAGTGCCATGGCCCTACCCGCCCGACGGCGCGCGCCACTATCTGGAGCAAGTGGCGATCCCTGCGATGCGGCGGGGCAAGGAGTGGCACTGGTCCATCCGCACCCGCCAGGCGCCCGGCAGCCTGATCGGCATCGTCAGCCTGATGGACGACGATCCCTGGAACAACCGCGGTTTCTGGCTGGACCCCGCCCATCACGGCCACGGCTATATGACCGAGGCCAGCGAAGCCGCCACCGCCTACTGGTTCGAGGTGCTGGGCAAGCCGCTGCTGCGCGCGCCCAAAGCCGCCGTCAACGTCGCCTCGCGCAGGATTTCGGAGCGCGGGGGCATGCGCCTGGTCGGTACCGAGGAACGCGGCTACGTCAGCGGCCGCCTCCCTACTGAAATCTGGGAGATCACCCGCGAGGAATGGCTGGCCCGGCAAAGCCGCTAGGGCCGGCGCAAGGCCGCAAGCGCGCCGGCGCAAACGGCGGGCGTTTGATGAATAAACCCGTCCCCATTATTTCCTGGATCGCGCCGGCCCGATAGCCGGTCCAAGCCGCCGCTTACCGCCCTTTTCGCCCCTTTTTCCGGCCAATTGACCCAGGCCCGTCATGGCTAGAATTCCCGAAAGTCCGGCATTCCGCGCATGGAATGCCTATGTTTATCGGGCAAGATCCATGAATCCGTCTACCGTCATCGGCGCCGCCGTCGGCCTGCTCACCCTGGTTATCGTCGTGGCCCTGGCCGCCACCGACCCCGGCATGTATATCAACCTGCCCGGGCTGGCCATTGTGCTGGGTGGCACCGCGGCCGCCGTGTTCATCGCCTACCCGCTGTCCGAAGTGCTGCGCGTCTTCAAGCTGGTGCGCACCGTCTTCCGCAACGACCAGCACGACCAGCAGCGCGACATCGAAGAGCTGGTGTCCATGGCCCAGCTGTGGATGAACACGGACGTCCGCAAGGTCGAGCAGGAACTCAAGAAGGTCAGTAACCCCTTCCTGCGCACCGGCGTGCAGCTGATCATCGACAACACGCCCGAAGACCAGATCATCGAACTGTTGCAATGGCGCGTGGCGCGGTTGCGCGCCCGCGAGCAGGCCGAAGCCCAGATGTTCCGTGTCATGGCGACCTTCGCCCCGGCCTTCGGCATGCTGGGCACGCTGGTGGGCCTCATCAACCTGATGTCGGTGCTGGGCGACGGCAGCATGCAGATGATCGGCCAGCAACTGGCGATCGGCCTGATGACCACCTTCTACGGCATCCTGCTGGCCAACCTGGTGTGCAAGCCGATCGCGCTCAAGCTGGAGCGCCGCACCGCAAGGCGCGTCGAATCCATGAACATGGTGTTGCAGGGCATCGCCATGATGTGCGAGAAGCGCGGCCCGGCGGTGGTGCGTGAAACCCTGAATTCCTTCGTCATGCACGTCGAGGACGAGATCTACGACGGCGGCGCGGACGCCAAACCCCAGGCCGCCGCGCAAGCCAAGACGGAAGGCCAGGCCAAGTCCGCCGCCAAGCCCGCAACCCAGCCCGTTTCCATCGCCCGCCCTGCCGCCGCGCGCCAATGAGCCTGATTTCCCCCACCCTGGCGCAGCGGATCGAACAGGCCCGCCAGGCCCAGCTACGCGCCGAGAAAACCGCGGCCAACGGCGGTTGGCGTCCCAGCAAGAGCGACCGCAAGGACCGCTACGCCCGCTGGCACGTCGAAGAGACCGTCGAGCAAGACTCGGAAAACTGGCTGCTCAGCTACCTGGACCTGATCACCCTGCTGCTGGCCATGCTGGTCGTGCTGCTGGCGCTCACGCGTCTGCACGGCGGCGCCTTCGGCCAGTCGGAACAACCCGTGGAACTGGTCGGCACGCTGGCCGAAAGCGGCCTGCCCGCCTACGACGGCGAATACTCCGAATTCGATGCCGTGCAGATTCCCGCAAGCTGGGCGCAGGCCGAGACCCCGGCGGTCGCCGTAGCCGCAGCCTCTGCCTCGGCGCAACAACCCGCCCAGGAAGGCGAGGTCGTCGCCGAAGCCGCCCCGCCGCTGCGAGCGCCTTCCAAGGAATCGCTGGGCCTGGGCGACCTGGGCAAATCGGTGGACGTGATCATCAACGAACAGTCCGTCAGCTTCCGCATCAGCAACGAACTGCTGTTCCCGTCCGGCCAGGCCACGCTCAGCCCCACCGGCCTGGACGTGATCAAGCGCCTGGCGGCCATCCTCAACAAGAACGAGTACCAGGTTTCGGTCGAGGGCCACAGCGACCCCGTGCCCATCCAGACCCGGCAATTCGCGTCCAACTGGGAACTGTCCAGCAGCCGCGCCACCAGCGTGCTGCGCGAGCTGGTCCGCGACGGCGTATCGGCCCAGCGCCTGCGCGCCGTGGGCTATGCCGAGACCCGCCCCATCGAGTCCAACGACACCCAGGCCGGTCGGGCAGCCAACCGGCGCGTGGAACTCATCATGGACATCACGGCGCCGCAGAAGGCGGCGCAGAGTGCGGCGCCTGCCGCGCCGGCAAGCAACGCCAGCCAAGGCTAGGCGATCGAACGGCCGCAGCACGCACAAGTGGTGCGCTACGGCATTCTTATGCTTCTTGATCGATCGTTCTGGATCGCGGCAAAGAAGAATGCCGTGGTGAGGCCAAATAGAATGAGCCCGTTCACCGCCTCAATGGCTCCGACCAACTGCCAATGCGGCGGCAGGAACGCCGGCGCGTGCCCATAACTTGTTATGGCCTCCAGCGAATAGAGCATTGCTTCGGTAAGACTATGGACGGCGCCTATGTGCACATAGAGCAAAGCCCACGCAAACGCCTCTAAAGCGTGGAGGACCGCCGCAAATAATGCAAAGATTGCAACGGATAAGCCAAAGAGAATCTTGCTTTGGCCCCAATGGGACGGCGCAGCAGCCAGAATCCTGGCCATGGTCATGAATGCCGTGACATGCATGACGATAGTTGCGACGAATAATGGCAAACCCCAAAGCCAATCATCTTCCCAAATCATGCCGCGCCTCCCGGCCCTGGATCGTCCGATCAGAGAATTTCCCCAACATTCAAATCCGGAACAATCCCAGGCCTCGTTCACAAGCGCGCTCTGGCTGGAAAAAATGGGCTACGGACGTCCGGCAGACGTAATCACGATCTCGACACGCCGGTTCTGCGCCTTGCCTTGAGGCGTCGAGTTGCTCGCCACGGGGCGAGCTTCACCAAAGCCTTGCGCCGAAATCGAATTCGGCGGAACGCCCTTAGAGGTCAGGAAACGCGCGACGTTGTCCGCTCTTGCGGATGACAGTTCGAGATTGGAGGGGAACTGCGATCTCAGCTCCGGGCCGATGGGTTCGTTATCGGTGTATCCCTGCACAACGACTTGCTGCCCCGGCAGATTGGAAAGTGTAGGGGCAATCTTTGCGAGAGTCTGTTCACCTTTCGGACTAAGCCTCCAGCCGCCTTCCGGGAAAAGTATCTCGTTGACCATCGTCACCTTGAGCTCATTTTGCAATTGCGTGATCTGCGCGCGATCGCCGCTCAACTCTGCCGTGAGCTTTTGGTTGAGGGCGGCATACTCAGCCGCCATCTGGGCTTCTTTGTCATAGGTCTTTTTGGTAACACAACCCGAGACCGCCAGCATTAAGCACGCCATTACAGCAAGTTTGCCTGGTTTCATATTTCTCTCCGCCGATGTTGTAAAACGGCAGCGCGAGCGGCTGGCTCGTTCCGCCGAATGTAATATTGGATTCGCACGACAGGACCGACCTCTGCAAGTCTCAAAAAAGAGAGTTGACAGGTTCCACGTAACTACATGGCAAAGGTAGTCAGAAGTGAACCAAGTCACCACTCATTTGACGCCAGCGTCCTGTCGACCCTATCCAGGTTCCGGCGTTCTGGCTCCTCCCGTGAAATCAGTCACGACCTTGGCAGGCGTATCCGGCCTGGTCAGGCATACATTCGGCGACAGGGTTTTGAGGTATGCCAAAGAAGCCGTGATGCTTGATATCGAGCTGATCGAGAACCAGGAATGCTTCATTCCTCAGGTCGTCATGACAGACTTCCTGTGGGAGATCGAACGGCGTTCCGGAGAGGCCAACCTGGCCCTGCTTGCCGCCCCGTGCCTGTCGCTGACGACCTATGGCCGCTGGGGAGAATATGTCCTGGCTGCCGACAACCTGGGCGAGGCGATTGCGCGGGCCGCGTCCTCATTGGGCTATCACAGCACAGGCGACCGGTTGCAGCTCACGATAGAACAGGGCATTGCCCGAATCAGCTATTTCCATGCCATGCGAGGCCGTCGCGGCTACGCGCATATTGCAACCGGCACCGCGGTAGTGTTGCTCAGCCTTTTGCGCCCCTATCTGGGAGCGGACTTTCTTCCCATTCAGATTGAACTGGATATACGCCGTCCAATGGCGTCCGCCCCTTTCGAGGATACTTTCCTGTGCCCCGTCGTTTTCGAGACCGAAGCCGTATCCGTGTGCATTGATGCCCGCCTATTGCAGCGCCCGGCCAAGGCGGGCATTCGGTCACGCCTGGTGACGATCGACGACGTCGCACGGGTGCTCCTGGAACCTGCCGACCTGGGAAACTTTCTGGGAGTGGTCGTCGCGCATATCCGCGCGCAGGTCCAAAGCGGCGTCGTATCGATCGACAGCACGGCGCGGGCGTTGGGCAGCAGCGTGCGGACGCTGCAACGGGTGCTGCGCCGCGATAGCGGCTCGGACTTCAGAGAACTCGTGAACGTCATCCGCATGCGCCGCGCGAAGGAATTACTGGCGGGGACGAATGCCTCGATCACCGAGATTGCAACGGAATTCGGATACTCCAGTCCGGCGAATTTCGCTCGCGCATTTCGCAATGCCGCCGGCGTGGCGCCGCATGAATATCGGCTGAGTCAGAAGACAGGCTAGAAACGAATCGTCAAACCCGCCATCGGCCCCTGCAGCACGGCGTCGAACTTGAAACCGCCGCGGTTGTAATCCACGCCCAGGGCGCGGTAGCCGACGGCGGCGGATACGCTCTTGCTGAAGTTGTAGCCGACACCCAGCCCTACATCCCAGTCCGCATCGGCGCCGCCTGCACCGATCAGGCCCCAACCGGTGATGTAGAACTTCTGGGTCAACACGTAGTTTCCCCGCACGCCCACCAGCCCGTCGACCCAGGTGGCGCCGTCGCTGGTTTTTCTGCCATTGAGATGCGCGCCTTTCAAGGTGACGTCGGTATCGACCGACCAGACCCGCAAGCCCGCCACGACATCCAACTGGTGTGGCGAGTTTTCAAGGACGGAATAACCGACTCCGATGAGCCCCGCAAACGTCGACGTCTGCACCTCTGCGCTGGTGGCAAGAATACCGTGCGGCGTATCGCCCTGCGAACCGATTTTCGTGTAGATCAAATCGCCGAAAATACTGTAGCGACCTTTGCGCGCGTCGCCGATAAGCATGGCTCCGAAGTCAAGGTTGTCGAACAGTTTGTCGAATCCCGCGTCGAAATCGATGACGGGGGAACGCGACTGAGAGGTCTTGCCCGACAGTCCGGCTGCCCAGAAATACGGCGTGACCGAAAACTTCCATTCGCTGGAAGGCTGGGAGTCCGCCGCGGCAGACTCCCCTTCCGCGCCCGCCACGGAACCGGCATAGAGCAATCCGCAAACCAGGCAGCCTGTGATCTTCTTTTTCATCGTTAGAGATTCAGCTGACTCTTCTTACCGGCGGAATGGTCCAGGATCCGTTGATGATCGAAGGATCGCTCTCATTGGGCCAATACAGGCGCATCATCAGGATGAATTCCCCCTTGGGCGCCGGCAGCCAGTTCGACTCCAGGCCTGGGCCGGGAGATTCGTGCTGGATGAGCAAGTCGATCGAGCCGTCCGCTTTTGCTTTCAGCGGCTGGCGCGCGCTGATGGAATAACGGTTGAGCGGGTTATCGACAAAGAAGTAGTCCGCGTCATACATGGTCAATGACCAGAATCCGGAAACCGGCGGCGTAAGCCCCTTCTTGAACGACAGCACGTACTTTTCCGAGCCGTTGTAAACGCGCTTGATCGCGCCGGTATCCGACTTCAAGGACGTGGGATAGATGGCATCCTGGGGCCGGTTGGCGCCCAGGCCGATCGCGGTGATCAGGGCTCGCTGGATATAGTTGGTGCCATAAATACCGGTCTTGGTCGTGAATCCCCAGCCATCGACGTCCTGGATGTCGCCGCCGCTGGACTTGAAGTGCGTCATGATCCGTCCGAAACCTACCTGCGGAACACGTTTGGCAAGAGCGGGATCGAGTTTGGATTTGTCGAAGTCCTGACCCGGCACGATACCCATCGATGCCAGCTTTGCCACCAGGGGCGCGTCCGCCGCGCTCGGCGGGTTTCTTTTCAGCAACTTGGCAAACAAAGTGAAGTATTCGATCGCGTCCATGTTGTTGACCTGATCGCGAACGGACGCTTTCATATCGATGGCAGGATCGACCTTGCCTTGGGGCGCATTCCAGTTCTTGCCCCAGGCGCTGAGGGGACAGAGCTTTACTTCGTCTTGCAGCTTATGGACTTTGGCATAGTCTTCCGGCGTGCCTGAACAGTAGATGCGGCCCAGCAGCCACACGATGCTGGTCGGGGACTTGTATTGCGTCATGCCATTGGGAACGGTTCCCTCCCAGCCGGGGCCCGTCACCACGAAGGTTTGCGGACCGGTGCCCGTCGTGCGTTTTCCAGGCACGTCAAACACGGTCGTCCAACCGTCCAGCATCGGAAACAGCGCGTAGCGGTCGTCCAGGTCGGGCAGGCTGACGACCCAGGGCTCGTCGCCCACATCGAAAAAGGCCGTGGTGTAGAGGGTGTCGGCGTTCGGCGCGGTCACGTCGCGGAATTTGGCGTCGGGATATTGGCGCAGCTTGATGAGATGCCCCATGGGCGCGCGGGTGCCCTTGGGCTCCGCGACGTTGGTGATAACCCGCCGGGTCATCTCCATCGTCACCAGGGGATAAGCATAAATATAGGCTTCGGTCGCCAGTGCAAACTGCTCATCGCCTTCCGGGAAATTGGCGACCAGACCATCGGCCGCGCGTGCGGAAGCGCCCAGGGTGGCGGTTGCCAGCAAAGCGACGCCACCGGCATTGAATTCTCGACGTGTTAGCTTCATTCACATGCTCCGACAGAATTACTTATAAAAACGTGGAACAGACACAAACCTGGACAGCCATTGCCCAGCGAAGAAAGAAACACCCGCAGCGTAGGAGAAGGGGAATCGGCTCGCCACTCATTTTGCGCCACGCCCTCCAACGGTCGGGCGCGAAAGCAATGGACCTGCTTCCGGTGGGCAGAATGCCCGGGTCAGACGATGCCGTGCTTCCTCAGCACTGCCTGCTCGTCGCCCGACACCCAGCCGAAAACCCTGGGCGCGCCATCCAGTACTTGGACAAAGTAGTGCACGTCAAAATCGATATGCGTATCCGGCTGGCCCGCGCGCGCGTAGATAGCCGTCCAAGCCACGTGCGCTACGCAATGCAGTTCGTCTATCGGCGACAACCGGATATTTCTGATCCGCATTTCCTTCGTGCCTATCGCGCGATAGTGTGCATATCCTTGCGCCATGGCCTGTCTTAGCTGGTCGTCGTTCTTCCCGGACATCACGCCGGCCGGAGACGCCGCGATGAAATCAGATGCATAAAGGGATGCCATCTCCTCCATGTCCACGTCTCCTTGCAAGGACTGGTTGAAAAAGCGTGCATATCGCTCGAACAACTTTTCTACGATCGGCTTCATTGCGCCCTCCTCTGATTGGATTCAGCTATTGCGGCCCACTCTGCCGTCCGCCCCTCGGGGCCTCACAGCGGCACTGGCCGGTTCCGCAGCACGTTCTTCATCACCAGCGTCGAGCGCAAGCGCAACACGCTAGGCAGCGCCGACAACACCCGGTCGTAGAGCGCCTGGAACGCGGGCAAGTCCTGGGTAACGACATGCAGCATGTAGTCCGGGTCGCCGAACAGCCGCTGCGCCTGCACTACCTCTGGAATGTCGCGCAAGGCGGCTTCGAACGCCGACACCCGGTCGCTGCTGCCTTCGCGCATCGTGACGAAGACGATGGCTGAGAAGTTCAGCCCGACGGCCGCCAGATTGATGTTGGCGCCGTAGCCGCTGACCACGCCCGCCTCTTCCAGCGCCCGCAGCCGCCGGTGGCAGGGAGACAGGCTCAAACCGACCCGTTCGGCCAGGTCCGTGATGGAAATCCGGCCATCCTGCTGCAGTTCAGCAAGAATCTTTCTATCTAAGTCATCCATAAGGAAGATTCTACCCAGATATGGGGTTTTTCAGGTAGATAGCGGGAGCACTTCCCCGCTCATCGCCGATAACATTCCCCGCCTGTGGTTCATTTGGGGTATGCAGTTGGAAACCGGCAATCTGGTGGCGTTTTGGCTTGTTTCGCTTTCGTTGGTTGTCGTCCCGGGCGCGGATTGGGCGTATGCCATATCCGCCGGCTTGCGGGACAAGGCAGTGCTTCCCGCCGTGGCGGGCATGTTGACCGGCTATCTGATGATCACCATGGTGGTCGCGGCGGGGATAGGCGCCCTGGTGGCGAGCGAACCCGCCATCCTCACCGTCCTGACCCTGGCCGGCGCGGCGTATCTGTTGTGGCTGGGCGCCAACGTGCTGGCCCATCCCTCCGAGCCCCAGGCCGGCGATGCGCAAGCCTCGGAACATTGGATGGCCTGGGCGGCGCGCGGTTTCGCGGTCAGCGGCGTCAATCCCAAGGCCATCCTGCTGTTCCTGGCCTTGCTGCCGCAGTTCACCAGCCGCGATGGCGCGTGGCCGATTTCCACGCAGATCACGGCCCTGGGCATCCTGCAGATCCTGAACTGCGCAGTCATCTACACCTTGGTGGGCCTGGGCTCGAAGGCGATCCTGCAAACGCGGCCGACGGCGGCGCGCCGGGTGAGCCAGTTCTCGGGCCTGGCCATGATCGTCATCGCGCTGATTCTTTTCGGGGAGCAGATCGCCGTCCTGATGGTTTGATCGGCCTAATCCCCTGGATGCCCGCCGTCCGCGCCCTCCAAAACTTCCCCGGGCGGGTCGATTCGTGGTCAATATCCTGTCGGATGAACAGATCAAGATTTCCAACCAATTCGCTCAGCGAGGCACGGACAAGCGGCACGAAGTCGAGTTGCAGGAATCGCCGCTAGGCAATCCGATCACTGCCGGCAGCCCGCACTGGCTTGATTGCGAGATTTATGCCGAACACGCCGCTGGCGATCACCTGACCGTGATTGGCGAAGTGAAGGCGCTGAACCAGCAAGAAGCTGCTTCAACGGCGTTTCCCCAGCTGGACGGCTCACCGTTGCCCGCGAGCATTGGAATGGCGCAGGGTAGCCTCGGCGGCTAAAAAAAAACCCTGACATCCACGAGCTCGAAGCCCTATCGCCCCTGCACTTCGATTATGGGAGGCAGCGTTCTTGAGCCGCCGCCGTCCGGACTGCGGGATTCCGATGCTCGCCCCAGTGGGGCTGCGCTTCGGATCCCTCCGTCCGGCCACCGGCTCATGGCACCTGCCCATGAACGTGGTCCAAACCCGACGCATTAGGCGACTACCAGCCGAGGACCCCGGAGCCATCCGAAGCGCAGCCCCACCGGGGCGAGCATCGGAATGGCGCAGGGCAGCCTCGGCGGCTTAAGAACCCCGACATCCGCAAGCTCGAAGCCCTACCGCCCCGCACTTCAGTTTTGAAAGGCTGGGGTTCTTGAGCCGCCGCCGTCCGGACTGCGGGATTCCGATGCTCGCCCCACTGGGGCTGCGCTTCGGATCCCTCCGCCCGGCCACCGGCTCATGGCATCTGCCCATGAACGGGGTCCGAAATCAAGGCATCCGGCAACTGCCTGCCGAGGACTCCGGAGCCATCCGAAGCGCAGCCCCACCGGGGCGAGCATCGGAATAGCTGTCCACCGCGCTCCCCACCGTGGGGTGGAACCGGTCGTCGCCGAATATCTCGGTCAACTCGAAGCGCTTGAGCTTGTCGCGCACGGGATCCTTCATTTCCGCGAAATGGAGCGCGGCGCCGCGCTGGGCCAGGCTGCGGCTCAGTTCGCGCAGCATGTCCGCCGAGGTGACATCGACGCTGGTGACCGGCTCGGCCGCCACCACCACCCGGCGCACCGGCGTGGGCGAGGCGTCCACGGCTTCCATCAGGCGTTGCTGGAACAGCTCGGCATTGGCGAAGAACAACGGCGCGTCCCAGCGGAACAGCACCAGGCCGTCGATCAGCGAGGCATTCGGATAGCGCTTCAGGTCGTGGTAGCCGCGCAGGTTGGGCACCCGGCCCAGCACCGCGTAGTGCGGGCGCCAGCCGTCCCACAGGAATTCGATGACGGCGAGGACCACCGCCAGGCAGATGCCAGGAATGGCGCCGAACACCGCCACGCCGGCAAAGCATGCCATCGACAGCCAGAATTCCCATTGCTGGATGCGGTAGATGCGCCGCAGGTCCTTGAATTCGAACAGGCCGATGGCCGCTGCGATCACCACGGCGGCCAGCGCGCTGTTCGGCAGGTAACGCAGCAGATTCGGCGCCGCGACCAGCAAGACCGCCACCGCAATCGCGCCCACCACGCCCGTGAGCTGCGTACGCGAACCCGCCGCCTCGGCAACCGGCGTGCGCGACGCGCTGCTGCTGATCGGAAAGCCCTGGAAGAAGCCGGCCGCCAGGTTGGCCACGCCCAGGCCCACCATTTCCTGGTTCGGATCGACCCGCGTATTGGTGCGCGCGGCATAGGTGCGCGACAGCACGCTGGTATCCGCGAACGCGATCAGCGCCACCGCGCAGCCGCCCAGCGCAATCTTGACCAGGTCCGCGTTGCTGAGCCATGGCAAGGCGAACTTGGGCAGCCCCTGCGGAATCTCGCCCAGTACCTTCACGCCCTGGGAATCCAGGTGCAACAGGCTGACCGCCAGCGTCGCCAGGATCACCGCGATCAGGATGCCCGGCACGCGCTCGAAGCGCTTGAGCAGCAGGATCACCGCCAGGGTCGCCGCCCCCACCGCGAAGCTGTACCAATTGGTCTGGCCCTGATACACGGCCTGTCCCAACTGCACCAGTTCGCGCAGCGGACCAGCGTCCTCGATGGAGATGGCGAACAGCTTGGGCAACTGGCTGACCAGCACCGTCAAGGCAATGCCGTTCATGTAGCCGTAGCGGATCGGCTTGGACAGCAGCTCGGTGATGAAGCCCAGCCGCAGCAAACCCATGACGATGCAGAACAGCCCGGCGACCAAGGCCATCAGGCTGGCCGCGGCCACGGCGCGCATGGGATCGCCTTCCGAAACGCTGAGCACCACCGCCAGGATGGGCGCGGCCAGGGCGGAGTCCGGCCCCAGCACCAGAATGCGGCTGGGGCCGAACAGCGCATAGGCCAATAGCGGGATGATGGTGGCATAAAGCCCATAGACGCCTGGGACGCCGGATGCTTCGGCATAGGCGATGCCGACTGGCACCAGCATGGTGGTCAGCACCAGGCCCGCGGCCAGGTCCTTCGGCAGCCAGGCGGCCTGGTACGACCGGAGCATCGCCAGCCCGGGCAGCCAGCGCAGCCAGCCGGCGGCGGACATATCCTTGGAGGCGGAAGTATGGGATGCCATGGGACCTTCGCAGTGTGGACGGGCGTGCCGGCAGCGCGTGTCAGGCTGCAAATCCGGTAGCGCCGATTCCGTAGTCTGACGCATTATTCATGCTTGCGGCCGTCCATGGCGGCGCACGGCACGGCATCCTTTCCTTATACAGGCACGGGCAAGAATCCACATGACGCAAATGCACAATCCCGAAGACGTCCCAGGCGCGTTCCAGGCCGCCTGGAACGATCATGACATGCAGGCGCTAGGCGCGTTGTTCCATGAGGACGCAACGTTTGTGAACCGGTTCGGCCACTATGTGCGCGGCGTCGACGAAATCGTCAAGATGCATGCTCCCATTCACGCCACCATCTATGGCGATTCCACGCTGGCGAACGAACTCGTCGGCGTGACGCCGATCGGCGCCGACGCGGCGATCGTGCACTTCTGGAGCCGCCTGGCGGCCGGCGCGGCCCATCCGGCGGGCGCGCATGCCGTCGACACCATGATTCTTGCCGTGCTAACGCGGCAGGCCGGCGCCTGGCGCATCAAGGCACTGGAGAACGTCACGCTGGTGAATCCCCGTACGGGCGTGGCTGTGCTGAGGGATGGCGGCTGAGCCTGCCGCCTACCTCTGCTTACAAACAACGCCTTTTGGCGCGCGTCGCGGGATGGTCCAGGCGCAACAAATAGCGGTAATCTGGCGAACCTTATCAGCAGTCCGCACTGGAAGATCCCATGTCCTATCTGCTTTTCATCATCGAACCGGTGGGCCAGCGCGCCCAACGCACGCCCCAAGAAGGCCGTGAAGCCTATGCGCAGATGCTGCGCTATGCCGAAGACCTGAGCTCGCGCGGCCTGCTGGCCCGCGCGGAATCCCTGAAGTCCGAATCGGAAGCCGTGCGCTTGCAGATCCGCGACGGCGAACGCTCCCTGCTGGACGGTCCCTATGCCGAAGCCAAGGAAATGATCGGCGGCTTCTTCCTGTTGAACTGCGAAACCCGGGAAGAGGCGTTGGCGCTGGCGGCCGAATGCCCGGCAGCGCAATGGGCCACGGTGGAAGTCCGCGAACTGGGTCCGTGCTTCATGTAGCGGCCTCCAATCGGCTGCCTTACCGTTCAGCGGCATAACCGCGCCGCCCGCCCGCTCCAGGGTCGACGCCCGATTCCCTTTTCGGGCCTCGTCACCCGCAGGCCAAACCTAGTACTTACCCTAGGTTCATCATTTTCTTGTCGATCCCGCGTCTCGCCGTTCGTCGTGCCAGTACAAGCCCACCCACGGGCTGTGTTTTCTGAATCGAGGAGTCTCAGAAATGCGATACATGATCATCGTCCGGGCCACGCCGGACAGTGAGGCCGGCGTGATGCCGGAAGAAAGCCTGCTCGCCGCCATGGCGACCTATCACGAGGCGCTGGCCAAGGCCGGCGTGCTGCTGGACGCCAACGGCCTGCACCCTTCCTCCAAGGGCTGGCGGGTGCAGTACGACCAGGGCCAGCGCAAGATCGTCGACGGTCCGTTTGCCGAGACCAAGGAGCTGATCGCCGGCTACACCATGATCCAGGTGCGTTCGCGCGAGGAAGCCATGCAATGGGCGCTGCGCTTTCCCGAGCCCTTCCCCGGCCAGCCCTGCGCCGTCGAAGTGCGCCAGGTCTTCGAGCTGGACGAGTTCGGCCCCAGCGAGGGCGTCGAACGCTACCGACGGATACCCGGCAACGGCCAATGAGCACTATCGCCACACTCACCACCCCCCCATCAACGGACTTCATTCATGCTGAAAACCCTGCTGCTCATCGTTCTGGCCGCCATCGTGCTGGTACTGGCCTATGCGGCCACGCGCCCGGACACCTTCCGCGTCGAACGCAGCGCGCAAATCCAGGCGCCGCCGGCGCGCCTGTTTCCCCTGATCAACGATCTGCATGCCTTCAACACCTGGAATCCCTACGAAAAGAAGGACCCCGCGATCAAGGGTACCTATGGCGCGGTGACGGCCGGCCCGGGCGCGACCTACGCATGGGAAAGCAAGGAAGTCGGCGTGGGCCAGATGCAGATCGAAAGCGCCGTGCCGGACGCTTCGGTGGCCATGCGGCTGACCTTCGTCAAGCCCTTCTCCGCCGTCAACCAGGTCAACTTCACCCTGGCGCCAGCCGGCGACGGCACGCGAGTCACCTGGGCCATGGAAGGCCGGCTGAACTACGTCGCCAAACTGATGCACCTCTTTTTCAACATGGACAGCATGGTCGGAAAGGATTTTGAAGACGGGCTGGCCAACCTCAAGACCCTGGCAGAAAGGCGCTAGGACAACCACACTAAAAAGGAAGCGGGAACATCATGCACAACCAGATCTTCGTCAATCTCCCCATCAATGACATGCAGAAATCGCAGGCCTTTTTCAAGGGCTTGGGCTTCAGCTTCAATCCGCAATTCACCAACGACCAGGGCGCCTGCATGGTCGTGAGCGAGAACATCTACGTCATGCTGCTGGTGAAGGATTTCTTCCAGACCTTTACCGGCAAGCCGGTGGCCGACGCCACGAAATCCACCGAGGTGCTGATCGCGCTGTCCTGCGACAGCCGCGCCGAGGTGGACGAACAGGTGGCGCGCGCCCTCGCCGGCGGCGGCACCGCTCCGCGCCAGCCCCAGGACCACGGTTTCATGTACGCCCACGGCTTCGAGGACCTGGACGGCCATGTCTGGGAGCTGGTGTATATGGTTCCCGGCGAAGTGCCCAACGCATGACGCAGGAGGCCGTGCATCGCGCCATCGAGGCAGTCTGGCGGATCGAGGCCGCCAGCGTCATCGCCGGCGTCGCGCGCCTGGTGCGCGACGTCGGGCTGGCTGAAGAGCTGGCGCAGGATGCCTTGGTCGCCGCCCTGGAACGCTGGCCCGAAACCGGCGTGCCGGACAACCCGGGAGCGTGGCTGATGACTACCGCCAAGAACCGCGCGCGCGACCGGCTGCGGCTGAACGCGCTGCATACGCGCAAGCACGAGCAGATCGGGCACGAGCTGGAGGCTCTGCAGGCCGACGTCGAGCCCGACTTCGTCGACGCGCTGGACGCCGCGCGCCAGGATGACATCGGCGACGACCTGCTGCGGCTGGTATTCACCGCCTGCCACCCGCTGCTGTCTACCGAGGCGCGCGTGGCGCTGACCCTGCGCCTGCTGGGCGGACTGACCACGGCCGAGATCGCGCGCGCCTTCCTGGCCTCGGAATCCACCATCGCGCAGCGCATCGTGCGCGCCAAGCGCAGCCTGTCCGCGGCCAACGTGCCGTTTGAAGTCCCCAGGGCCGAAGAGCGGGCGCCGCGCCTGGCGTCGGTGCTGGAAGTCATCTACCTGATCTTCAACGAGGGCTATTCGGCCACCTCGGGCGATGACTGGGTCCGTCCCGCGCTATGCGACGAAGCGCTGCGCCTGGGCCGCATCCTGGCCCAGCTCGCGCCCGGTGAAAGCGAGGTCCACGGATTGACCGCGTTGATGGAGCTGCAGGCTTCGCGCTTGCACGCGCGCACCGACGCGCAAGGCCGCCCCGTGCTGCTGATGGAACAGGATCGCGGCCGCTGGGATCCGCTGCTGATCCGGCGCGGACTGGCGGCGCTGGCGCTGTCGGACAGCCTGGGCGCGCCGCGCGGCCCTTACGCCTTGCAGGCCGAGCTGGCCGCCTGCCACGCCCGCGCGCGCACGCCGGAGGAAACCGACTGGCCGCGCATCGTGGCGCTGTACGACGCGCTGGCGCAGGCCATGCCGTCGCCGGTGGTGGAGCTGAACCGCGCCGTCGCCGTGGGCATGGCGTTCGGCCCGCAGGCCGGGCTGGACCTGGCCGACCATCTGGCCGGGGAACCGGCGCTGGCCAATTACCACTGGCTGCCCAGCGTGCGCGCCGACCTGCTGGCCAAGCTGGGACGCAAGGCCGAAGCCCGCGCCGAGTTCGAACGCGCGGCCGGCATGACGCGCAACGCGCGCGAACGGGAACTGCTGCTGGCACGGGCGCGCGACATGTCCGACTCATAGACGTGCCGGTCCGGGCGCCGGGGCCCTGGCCGGCATGCTTAAATCCCTCCATGCGCCCCGCCGACCATGCCCCGTCCGACCTTGCCGCGCCCGCCATGCCGGGCGTGCCGCAGGCGTTCGAGCATCCTGGCGACCGGGCCGAGTGCCGCCAGGCGGCGCACCTGCCCGGCGTGGAGCTGTACCGCGCCCACATCATCCGCTACGCCTTCGAACCCCACACCCACGAAGCCTACGGATTGGGCGCGATCGAGGCCGGCGTCGAGCGCTTCCGCTACCGCGGCGCGGAGCATCTGGCGCCCTCGGGCTCGGTGGTGCTGATGAACCCCGACGAATTGCATACCGGCCGCGCCGAAACCGAGGGCGGCTGGCGCTATCGCATGGTCTACCTGGACCCGGACGTGGTGGCGCGCGTGGCCGGCGAAAGCGGCTGGTGGTTCGATACGGCCGTCGGCCATGACGCCGCCGGCGCGCAGCGCGTCACCACGCTGCTGGACACCTTGTGGCAGGCGCGCGAGCCATTGGCTTTCGACAGCGCGCTGTACGCGCTGCTGGGAGAATTCCGCCGCCATGCGCGCGTGCCGCACGCGGCCCGCGACGAAGGCTCGCCGCGCTTCGCGCCCGTCATCGATTACCTGCGCGCCCATCTGGCGCGGCGCCTGACGCTGGACGAACTCGCGGCCGTGGCCGGGCTCAGCCCGTTCCATTTCCTGCGCAGCTTCCAGGCGCAGTACCACGCCACGCCGCAGCAGATGCTGATGGCGCTGCGGCTGTTCGAGGCCAAGCGCCGGCTGGCCGCGGGCGAGCCCCCGGCCCAGGTGGCGCTGGCGGCGGGGCTGACCGACCAGGCCCACCTGACCCGCGCCTTTTCGCGCCGCTACGGCGTCACGCCCTCGCGCTATCAGAAGCAAGTCCGCGCCTGAGTCGCGCGCAGCAATCTGGTACAAGACGCGCCGCCCGCGCGCTGGCTAGACTGCCGCCATTCGTGACCTGGAGCGACGTCGTATGTGGGCTGGAACCCTTTACGCCCTGGCCGCCGGCCTGATGTGGGGCCTGGTGTTCGTGGGGCCCCTGCTGCTGCCGGAATACCCCGCCGCGCTGCAATCCGTGGCACGCTATCTGGCGTTCGGCCTGATCGCGCTGCCTCTGGCCTGGCTGGACCGCCGCGGGCTGCGCCAGTTGCAGCGCGCCGACTGGATCGAAGCGCTGAAGCTCGCCGCCATCGGCAACCTGCTCTACTACCTGTGCCTGGCCAGCGCCATCCAGCGCGCGGGCGGCCCCGTGCCCACCATGATCATCGGCACGCTGCCCGTGGTCATCGCCATCAGCGCCAACCTGCGCAACGCCCGGCGCGACGGCCGGCTGCCATGGAAGCGGCTGGCGCCCGCGCTGGCCTTGATCGCGCTGGGCATTGCCTGCGTCAACCAGGTGGAACTGCAGGCCCTGCGCCAGGAACCCGACGCCGACATGTCGCGCTACGCCATCGGCGCGCTGCTGGCGCTGGGCGCGGTGGCCTGCTGGACCTGGTATCCGCTGCGCAACGCGGACTGGCTGCGCGCCCACCCCGACCGCAGCCCGCGCACCTGGGCCACGGCCCAGGGCGTGGCGACGCTGCCGCTGGCGCTGGCGGGCTATCTCGTATTGTGGGCCGGCATGGCCGCGGCCGGCAGCGACTTTCCCATGCCGGCCGGCCCCCGGCCCGAAGTCTTCCTGGCCTTGATGGCCATCATCGGCCTGTTCGCGTCCTGGCTGGGCACCTTGTGCTGGAACGAGGCCAGCCAGCGCCTGCCCACCGCCCTGGCCGGACAGCTGATCGTGTTCGAAACGCTCGCCGCGCTGGCCTATGCCTACATGCTGCGCGGGCAGATGCCCCAGCCACTGACGCTAATCGGCATCGCCTGCCTGATGGTGGGCGTGCTGCGCGCGGTGCGGATCAAGCCGGAATCGCTGCCCGCGGCTGCATAAGGCCGCGCCACACGGAGCATCGGTCCAGACCGGTGCTCGCGACAACCGCGCGACGTCTACAGCCCGGGACCTTTCAAGCGCCGCAGGCGCCATGCCAAGAAGACGCCGCCCAGCCCGGCCGCAGCCACGATGAGCGAAGCCACCGACCAGCCGTAGCGGTCGATCGCGCCGCCTACCGCCAGCGGACCTATCACCTGCCCCAGCCCGCTGCCCTGCATCACCAACCCGACCGAAGCCGGGGTCAGCGCCGGCCGCGGCGCCAGCAGCGGCGCCGTGCCCAGCAGCGTGGCCGGTATCAGCCCGCCCACCGCCGAGAACAGCACGCACAACAGGAAGGTGGGCATGGCCGGCAGCACGGAGCGGAAGATCAGGAGCGCCACCGCGCCCATGATCAGGCTGGCGCAGGCGATCAATGTCGAACGGCGCCAGCCGCGTGCCAGCAGCACGCCCGCGCCCAGGTTGCCGACCACGTTGGCAGCGCTGGCGATGGCGCTGTACAGGCCGGCGGTCGCCAGCGGCAGGCCCAACTGCTCGGTCAGCAGCACGGGCAGGAAAGTGAACAGCGCGAAGAACATCAGGCTGTAGAGCGTGAACGACAGCGCCAGCAGGCGCGGACCGGGCGCGCCCATGGTATCGGCCGTGTCCTGCCGCAAGCCCCGCCACGACAGGCTGGCTCCGCCCGGGTTGGCCGGCGCCAGCGCCGCCACGCACACAATGGCCACCAGCACCGCCGCGCCTGCGCACCACCAGTAGGCCTGCCAGCCGCTGAAGGCTTGCGAGGCCAGCATCGCAATCGCCATGCCGGCCGGCATGTAGCAGCTCCACAGCGCGAAGGCGAAGTCGCGGGTGGACGCCGACACCATGCGCTGCAGGGCCGCGGGCCCCGCCACGGTAATCATCAGGAAGCCCAGCCCCTCCACCACCCGCGAAACCAGCAGGACGCCGTAGGCAGTCGCCATCGCGCCCATCACGGAGCCCACCGCCGTCGCCGCCAAGCCCGCCAGCAGCATGCGCCGCGCGCCATAGCGGTTGATGACGCCGCCCGCGGCTATGCCGCCGACCAGGCCCAGGATCGAAAACACCGCGGCCAGCGCACCAATGGAGGCCAGGTCCAACCCCATGTCCTTGCGCAGCAAGGGCGCGGCGATGATGACCTTGCCCACCTGCAGCGCCGCCACCACGCCCGCCCCCACGATGGCCAGCACCGCCGACCAGCGCGTTCCTTCCTTGCCCATCCCTGTCTCCCTTGTTTTGCGACCCAGCCAGGATGCCAGCGCAAGCCGATCCTGGTAAGTGATAATCTTTTGATGTACTTGATCGATTTAATAGATCAGCCGGCAAGATGATAGACGCCCTGACCCTGGACCAGTTGCGCGTGTTCGCCGCCGTGGCCGACGCCGGCAGTTTCCGCGCGGCCGCGCGCCGCCTGTCGCGGGTGCAGTCAGCCGTCAGCCATGCCATCGCCAATATGGAAGCGCAGCTGGGCGTGACGCTGTTCGACCGCAGCGGCCACCGGCCCGTGATGACGCCAGAAGGGGCAGCGCTGCTGGCCAACGCCCGCGACATCCTGCTGCGCGTGGACGCCATGCGCGCCCGCGCCCAGGGCCTGGGCGAAGGCGTCGAGCTGGAACTGTCGCTGGCAGTGGACACGCTGTTTCCGATCGCCGAGGTGGGCGCCGCCCTGAACGCCCTGCGCGCGGCCTACCCGTCCGTCGCCGTCCGGGTATCCGTGCTGCCCTTGGGCGGCCCGGTGGAAGCCCTGCTGACACGCAGCCACACGCTGGCCATCGTCGCCGGCGACCATTTCCGCAACCCGCGCATCGTGATGCAGGCGCTGTCGTCCGTGCAGATGGTGGCGGTGGTCGGCGCCGGACATGCGTTGGCGCAGCGCGTCGCCGCCGACATCCCGCTGGGTCCGGCGGAACTCGCCGATCATGTGCAGATCGTGCAAATGGACCCCTCCTCGCTGACACAGGGCCGGGACTTCGCGGTGCTGTCGCCACAGACCTGCCGCGTCAGCGGCCAGGACACCAAGCACGCCCTGATCCTGGCTGGCGTGGGCTGGGGCCGGCTGCCTTTCTGGCAGGTGGAGCGCGATCTGGCCGAAGGCCGGCTGCTGCGCCTGCCGACCGACAGCCTGGGCCGCGGCAGCCAAGTCGCCAGCGAAACCTATCTGGCGCACCGCATCGACCAGCCCCTGGGACCGGCCGCCCGCGTGCTGGCGGGCGCCTTGCGCGCAGCCGTCCATCAGGGCTTGGACGACGCTGGCGCGCGCGCATAGCTGACGCCCATGCCGGCGCGCACGTCGTTCTGGATGCCGTAGGGCGGAATCGGGTAGCGCAGGCCGTTGGCCGATAGCGCCTTCATGCCCTCGATGGCGATGGGCAGGTAACGCGGCGGCAAGGCCATCAGCATTTCCTCGTCGGGCACGCCGCCGTAGCGGCGTTCCGCGTAACAGGGCAAGGACAGGCTGGGTTCGCCAGTGGCCAACGCCCGGCCCCAGGAGTCCGCACAGGCCGTCTCGCCCACCACGCTCCAGTCGAAGCGCCGGTAATTCTTCCATTGCAGGCCGTTGATCAGGATGATCATCTGGCCCGGCGTGGCGTAGATCAGGCAGATGTCCGGCGGATCCAGCCGGCCCGCGGCCAGCGGCGACACCACCAGCCCGCGATATTTGCCCGCCGGCACACAGGACAATGCCTCCTGGCGCGCCTGGGCGTCTTCCTGGGTGGCGTGCCACACGCCCACATAGTCCTCGCCGCGCTTCCAGGCTTGGTCCTGCGGCCCCAGGCCGATCACGGCGCGGCATTGGGCGCCGACCAGGTCGTCGCCCGTGATGCCTACGGTCCAGCCGAGCCGGGCGGCCATGCCCACGACCTGGTCGGTGGTGTGCGTGGCCTGCGGCCGCCGCAAGCCCTTCACCGCTGCCATCTCTTCTTCACGCTCGTAGAGCTTCATGCCGATGACCGTGGTCTTCAGGCGCAGCAATTTGTTCAGTTCATCGACCAGCGATGCCCAGTTCAGTGTCGTCTCTTCCATGCCCGTCCCTTGGACTGTTGTGCGCGGACTTTGCCGCATTGCCGCAGATTGATCGCGGTCAGCAATGACTATAACGAATCGCCCGCCGGGCTCTTGATTGATCTATCGTGGAATGCGGCAATCCTGCCAGCGGCACGCGCGCAGGACACTCCCCGGCTTCCAAGGAGCCCACCATGAACCGTTTCGAACAGAAGACCGTCCTGATCACCGGCGGCACCAGCGGCATCGGCCTCGCCGCCGCCCAGGCGTTCGCCGCCGAAGGCGCCCGCGTGGTCGTCACCGGCCGCGATGCCGCGGTGCTGAAGCAGGTGCGCGCCAGCCTGGGTTCCCATGCGCTGGCGCTGCGCAACGACGCCGGCGCGCCCGGTGCCCCCGCCGCCCTGGCGACCGAACTGCGCCAGGCCGGCATCCGCTTGGACGCCGTGTTCATCAATGCCGGCGTGGCGCGTTTCGCGCCCCTGGCCGAAGCCACCGAAGCGCTCTGGGACCAGACGTTCTCGACCAACGTCAAGGGCGCCTTCTTTCAATTGCAGGCGCTGGACCCGCTGCTCAATCCGGGCGCGTCCATCGTGCTGAATGGCTCGATCAACGCCCGTATCGGCATGCCGGCATCCTCCATCTATGCCGCCAGCAAAGCGGCGCTGATCTCCCTGGCCAAGACCCTGTCGGCGGAACTGCTGCCGCGCGGCATACGCGTCAACGTCATCAGCCCCGGCCCCGTCGCCACGCCGATCTACGACAAACTTGGCCTGGACGCCGCTGCGCTGGAAAAGACCGCCGCCAGCATCCGCGCCCAGGTGCCGCTGGGCCGCTTTGGCACGCCGCAGGAAATCGCCTCGACCGTGCTGCACCTGGCCTCGCCCGAGTCCGCCTTCATCGTCGGCACCGAGATCATTGCGGACGGGGGCATGAGCCAGTTGTAGGCCCTGGCCGGCCGGCTTGGCGCGGGCTTATCTGCCGATACCTGCGGCTAGGCTCCGATGGAGCGCAGCGCGCGCTTGCAGATGCGCTGCGTCGCCTCGGCCGGCTTGCCTGCCGACCAGCGCGCGCAAACTTCCCGCACCCAGCCCGGCTGGTCCTTGCTGGCGTCGTTCAGCCAGTTTGCGACCGAGTCCTGCACGTAGACGGCCGGGTCGGCCCGCAGCGGCTCAAGCAGGGGCAGCGCCCTGCCGGGATCGGCCTTCAAGGCCGCAATGTGCGCGCACCAGACCCCGCGCGGCCGCAGCGACTCGCTGGCGTAACGGCGCACGCGTTCGGAGGCATCCGCCGTCCAGGGCTGCAGCAGTTCCAGTGCCGTGTCCAATTCGGCCGCCAACTGCGGGCGCAGCGCCAGCCAGGCCCATTCCCGCACGCCGAAATGCGCGTCGTCGGCCAGCGGCCCGATCAACGCCAGCCGCTGCTTCAGGGTCAGATCCGGCATCATCCCGACCATAAAGCAGGCCCAGCCCCGGACGGTATCCGAGCGGTGGTTGCGCAACGGTTTGAAGGCGTCCTTGCCCAGGCCCTCCTGCAAGTGATGCGCTGCAGCGGCCATGCGCTTGGAGATCCCCATCCCAGCCTGGGCGCGCAGAGCGGCGATGGCCTCGGCGCCCACCTGCGGGGCGGCCGCCTGCATCAGTTCGGCAAAGTCCACGGCCAGGCATTCGGTCAGGTTGCCGGCCGGTTCGCCGGCGTTCAGCTGCGCCAGGCGCTCGGCGCTGATGTCCTTCACGCCCCGGCCCGTCGGCGCGGCTGAGGTCTTCTTGCTCATTGCGTAGTCTCCTGCCCAGTAGCCCGGCCCGAGTCGGTTCCTTGCCAGATCTTGCCCAGCAGCGCGCGCAGGCTGGCCCGGTCCGCAAGGCTCAAGCCCGCGAACAAGGAGCCTATCCAGTCCGTATGCGTCTTGAACAACTGCCCGGCCTCGGCCCGCCCCTTGGCGCTGAGCTTCACGATAATCTTGCGCCGGTCCTCCTTGCCAGCGCGCCGCAAGACGAATCCGTCGCGCTCCAGGCCGTCCAGCAGGCCCGTAACCGTGGCCCGCGTGACACCGGCGCCATCGGCCAGCTCGTGCGGCGACATACCGTCCGCCTGCTCGTGCAGCAGGAACAGCAGCACGAACTTCCCTTCCGACAATTGGCGCGGCGCCAGCCGGGCGGCGCAATCCCGGTCGATGGCGTTGGCCAGCGACAGCAGCTGAAAGCAAAGGCCTATCCCGTCCGCCGTCGGCAGTCCGCGCCTGGCAGCGACCTCGAGCAGCGCGCGGTGCTTGGGTTCCAGCATGTGTTGCGGGTCTTGCATGGGGAATCTGATCCTGTGATTCTCGACGCCGATATAATAAGGCGCCTAACTATTTATCCGCAAGACGGCCCGTCCGACTCGAACCGCTATCATCCTGGCTATCTCAGCAGTCGACGACTGAATCCATGCCCCTACCCTCCCGCGTGACCCTGCGCCGCATGCAGGAAGACGACATCCCGATGCTGCTGGCCATGGAATCGGATCCCGAGGTCATGCGCCACAGCACCGGCGTCAAGCCGGCAGACGAGGCGCGGCGGCAAGAGCTGCTGGCATGGCTGCGTGAACCGCTGACCCGGCTGGGCCATTGGGCGGTCGCGATCGATGGCGCCGCAGTGGGCTGGGTGAGCCTGGTCCCTCTGGCAGGCACGGACAGCATCCAGCTTGCCTATCGGCTGCAACGCGCGGTTTGGGGACGGGGGTATGCCAGCCAGGCAGCGAAGCAGTTGTGCGAATACGCCTGGCGCGAGCTTGAAGTGGCCGAACTCGTCGCGGTGGTCTGGCCCGACAACCAAGCCTCCGTTCGCGTCCTGGAGAAACTGGGTTTCACGTTCCGCACGCGCGAGCGCCACTACGACCGCGACACCATCGTTTATGCACTGCCGCGTCCTGTCGCCGAATCCGACCTATCATTGCGGCCCTGATCTCCCCATGCGCCATTCATGCAGAAATCCGCCATGAACTACCCCGTGCTTCCCGCGTCCGAATTCTCCGCCGCCCGTGTCGTGCCCGAGCTGCTCGTGTCCGACATCCACAAGAGTCTGCATTTCTGGTGCGGGCTCTGCGGGTTCTCGATAGCCTACGACCGCCCGGAAGACCATTTCGCCTATCTGGACAAGAGTGGTTCGCAGGTCATGCTGGAGGAATACGGCCACGGCAGGAACTGGATTACCGGCCCGCTGGAAGCACCGCTGGGGCGCGGGATCAATCTGCAGATCGAGGTGCCTTCGATCACGCCGATGGTCGACGCCTTGCGCGGCGCCGGGTGGCCGCTCTACATGGAACCCGAGGAGAAGTGGTACCGCGCCGGTACGACCGAGGTCGGCGTGCACCAGTTCCTGGTGCAGGATCCCGATGGCTATCTCATCCGCTACTCGGCGGGCCTGGGCAGGCGCGACGTTCCGCCGGCGGCCTGAGCCACGGCGGCTTGGAGGCGGCGTCCCAGCCGCCTCCGCCCAGGGTCTTCAGCGGTACAACACCGTCGGCAGCCACATGCCGATGCCCGGAAACACGTACAGCAGGAAGATCGCCACCACCTGGATGCCCATGAACGGCATCATGCCCAGGAAGATCTGGTTCAGCGTCACGTGCGGCGGCGACACGCCCTTCAGGTAGAACGCCGACATTGCCACCGGCGGCGACAGGAAGGCCGTCTGCAGGTTCAGCGCCACCAGCAGGCCGAAGAACAACGGGTCGATGCCGAAGGTGTTGAGCAGCGGCACGAAGATGGGCATGAAGATCACGATGATCTCGGTCCATTCCAGCGGCCAGCCCAGCAGGAAGATGATGACCTGCGCCAGCAGCAGGAATTGCAGCTGCGACAGCCCCAGCGACAGCACCCACTCTTCGATGATGCGCTGTCCGCCCAGCAGCGCAAAAGCCGCCGAGAAGATCGACGAGCCCACGAACAGCCAGCACACCATGGCACTGGTCTTGGCGGTCAGGAATACGGATTCGCGCAGCACCGGCAGGTTCAGCCGCCGGTACGCCAGCGCCAGCAGCGCGCCGCCCATGGCGCCCATGGCGGCAGCCTCGCTAGGCGTGGCCAGGCCGAAGGCGATGGAGCCCAGCACCGCCGCGATCATCACGGCCAGCGGGAAGAACGAGGCCATCAACATCTTGAAGATTTCCATGCGGGCCCAGGTCAACATCGCATAGAACAGCGCCAGGATTGCCGCGCAGATGGCCGCGAAGATCCAGAACCCCTTGGGCGCGGCGATGCCCTCGCCTGCGGCGGCCGGCGCCTGCGCGGCGGCTGACTGCGAGGCGGACGCAGACGCGGACGCAGGCGCGGCCGCAGGCGTGCCTGGCGGCTCGGCCAGGCCGGCGGCGGCCGCCGGCTCACTGGAGGAAGGCTCGGCCAGTTCGTTGGACGGCGGCTCTGCCAGGCCATCGGCGGACGGCTCGCTCAATTCCGAATCGAAGCCCCCCGATCCCAGCTGCAGCTCGGCGGGAATCTCGTACACGACCTCCGGGCGCGTCGTCGCCTGATAGACCACCGCCACCAGCAACACCGTGACCGCCAGCGGCGCCAGCGCCAGCGCCATGTTGCGCAGCAGGAAGCCGAACGGCACATTCTGGTTGCGGCGCCCCTTGAACAGGGCCGCCAGCATGCCGGACACGGCGCGGGTATAGCCGCCCGAGGCCAGCGCCGCCGAGTTCGCGGACAGCGGCACGCCGCGTTCCTCCTTGGGCAGCGGCGGCGCCATGTCGGGGCGCAGCTTGGCCACGATGATCACGTAGATCATGTACAGCACCGCCAGCATGATGCCCGGGAACAGCGCCCCCGCGTACAGCTGCACCACCGACACGCCGGTGGTCGCACCGTACACGATCAGCATCACGGACGGCGGCAGCAGGATGCCGAGGCAGCCGCCCGCCGTAATGGCCCCGGCCGTCAGGCGCACGCTGTAGCCGGCCTTGAGCATCGCCGGCATGGCCAGCAGGCCCATCAACGTAACCACCGCCCCGACGATGCCCGTGGCGGTGGCGAAGATCGCGCAGGTCGCCAGCGTGGCCACGGCCAGCGCGCCCGGCACGCGCGCCAGCGCCAGGTGCATGGAGCGGAACAGCTTTTCGATCAGGTTGGCGCGTTCGACCAGATAGCCCATGAACACGAACAGCGGAATCGAGATCAGCGAGTCGTTGGTCATGGTGGCGTAAGTGCGCTGCACCATCAGGTCCAGCGTCTGCCCGACCGAGCGGCCCGCATCCGAACTCTGCATGTAGTACGCCAGGAACGTGAACAGCACGCCCATGCCCATCAGCGTGAACGCCGTAGGAAAACCCAGCATGATCGCCACCACGATCAAGGCCAGCATCAAGAGGCCGATATGCCCGGTGGTGAGATTGTCCCAGGGAGTCAGGAAGGCGATCATCAGCACCACCAGGCCGATGCACGACAGGCCGAACCATAGCGCCTTGTGGATTTTCATGGCCGCGGCTCCCCTGACGTGACGTAGCGGTCGAGCTTGGCGATGTCCTCGTCCTTCACATGCACCATCTGCTTGAGCTTGTCGACGTCCACTTCCTCGACGTCTTCCGCGCGCGAGGGCCAGGCGCCGCGCCGCAGGCACAGCACACAGCGCAGCACTTCCGCCACGCCCTGCAACAGCAGGACCGCGCCCGCGATCGGAATGAATGCCTTGAAGGGATAGATCGGCGGCCCGTTGGCCATGAGCGAGGAATGCTCGCGGATGGCGATGGAATAGCCGGCGTAGTACCAGCCCGCCCATACCAGCGCGATCACGCCGGGAAAAAAGAAGACGATGAACAGGACCAGGTCCAGGCCCGCCTGCACGCGCGGCGGCAGGAAGCCGTACAGGATGTCGCCACGCACATGCCCGTTCTTGGCCAGGGTATAGGCCCCCGCCATCATGAACAGAATGCCGTAGTACATCATCTGCATGTCGAACGCCCAGGCGCTGGGCTGGTTCCACAGGTAGCGCGCGGCCACCTCCCAACAGACATGCAGGGTAAGAACGACGATCAACCAGGCAAATGTCTGCCCGACAAAAGTGGAGATACGGTCTATGAAACGTACGATGCGGATCATCTCACTTCCAGGTCAAGACGCATGGCGTCCCGCCGCGCGCCGATGAACGGCGCGCGGCGCGGGATACAGGTACCGGCCCCTCAGGCGGGTTTAGTACTGCGCGAGAAGTAGTGGTTGTAGGCCATGCGGAAGTTGACCGAGGTATCCCCGTGCCAGCGCCCCACCCGCTCGGCGAAGGCGCGCTGCGACTCCAGCACCTTCTTGAACAAGGGATTTTCGGCCGAGCGCTTGGCGATCATCTCGTCCCAGATCTTCAGCTGCTGCTGCAGGATGGCGTCGGGCGTCTTGTAGAACTTGACGTTGTGGTCCTTCTGCAGCTTGCCGTAGTCCTGCGAATAGCGGTTCGCCGCCTTCCAGGACATGTCCGCACTGGCCGCCTGCGCGGCATTGCGCAGGATGTGCTTCAGGTTGTCGGGCAGCGCGTCGTACTTGGCCTTGTTGAACAGGATTTCGAACTGCTCCGCGCTCTGGTGGAAGCTCTGCAGCATGCAGATCTTGGAGACGTCCTGGAAGCCCAGCGCCAGGTCCGAGGACGCGTTGTTGAATTCCGCCCCGTCCAGCAGGCCGCGGTCCAGCGCCGGCACGATTTCCCCGCCCGGCAGCGCGTTCACGGCCGCGCCCATGGCGGTGTACATGTCGATGGCCAGGCCCACGGTGCGGAACTTGAGGCCCTTGACCTCCTCCATCTTTGTGATGGGCCTTTTGAACCATCCGAAAGGTTGAGTCGGCATGGGACCGTACATCAGCGACACCACGTTCACGCCCATGGCCTTCTGGATCTCGACCAGCAGTTCCTTGCCGCCGCCGTATTCATGCCAGGCGAGCAGCATGTTGGCGTCCATGCCGAAGGACGGACCCGAGCCCCACAGGGCAACCGCCGTGTTCTTGCCGTACCAGTAGGCCACCACGCCATGCCCGCCGTCCAGCGTGCCCGCGGACACCGCGTCCAGCAGATCGAAGGCCTTGACCACGGCGCCGGCCGGCAGGATCTCGATCTTCAACTGGCCGCCGGCCATGTCGTTGACCTTCTGCGCATAGTCGCGCGCGAACTCGTGGAAGATGTCGTTGGCGGGCCAGGTGCTCTGGAAGCGCAGGGAAACCGGCGCATTCTGCGAGCGGGCGACAGCCGGAAATCCGAGCGCGGCGGCCCCGGCGACGGCGGCGCCCGAGATGAACTTGCGGCGGGGCTTTGTAACGTGTTGCATGGCTTGTTGTCTCCTGAATTAGGACTACATGGACCAGCTTGTAGTTACTACTCCTGCGTGGGCGCGGGATGGTGAAGCCTGCTGCGGGATCCCGCGGGCGCGGTTGCGGACGATACGCAAAGCGTGTGCTGATTAAACCTTTCTGACTAATCGCTGACAATCAGCTTTGTGTCAGGAATTACCCTAGACACGGGGCACTAGTGCTTTCGTACGGTCCTTCCTCGAGCGGCAGACTTCACGCACCGCTGCTCCAGGCCGCCGACGATGGCGGCAAGCCCATATTCGAAAGCCGCATCAGGTCCAGCGGCGTCGAATGCCTGCAAAGCCTGGGCCAGCAATGGCGTCGCGGACGACGGAGCCTGCTGCGCGCCGGCCCGTCGTTCCTGTTCGTCGCCCGCGGCCGCCTGCTGTTCGAGCACGGCGCCGACGGTGAAATAGCTGATCGTCGTCAGCGCGTAAGCGGCGTCGGCTGGCGCGAATCCCTCTTCGCACAGAAACGCCAATTGCGCCTCCACGGCTTCGAATTGCGGTTCGCTCGGTCGGGTGCCGGCGTGTATGCGCGCGCCGTCGCGATAGGCCAACAAGGCCCGCCGGAAGCTGCGCGCATTGCCGTTCAGGAAAGCGCGCCAGCTATCGCCCGGCCTGGGCATCGAGTACGTGTGGCTCTCCGACAGCATCGCCTCGCCCAAGCGGTCCAGCAGCGCGCGCTTGTTCTTGAAATGCCAGTAAAGCGCGGGCTGCCGGACGCCCAGGCGATCGGCCAGCTTGCGCGTCGTCAGGCCATCCACCCCCACCTCGTCCAGCAGGTCCAGCCCGGCGCGGATCACGGCATCCAGCTGCAATTTGGTCATGACGCTTCCTCGTGGAACTTGATAATTTATCAATGATAAATTATTGTGCCGAAAAATTTATCAACGATAAATAAATACGAATCAGCACATGAAATCCACACCCCTACCCGAAGGCCGGACGTGAGAGCCGGCCATGCCCTGGTTATCCTGAGCACCGTTGCGCTGGACGCGGTCGGCATAGGCCTGGTCATGCCCGTCCTGCCCGGCCTGCTGCGAGGCCTGGTCCACTCGGAGGAGATTGCCGGCCACTATGGGGCCTTGCTCGCGGCGTATGCGCTGATGCAGTTCCTCTGCGCCCCGGCGCTGGGCGCGCTGTCCGACCGCTATGGGCGGCGGCCGATCCTGCTGCTCTCGCTGGCGGGCGCCGCCATCGACTACCTGATCATGGCGACGGCCCCGACCCTGCTGGTCCTGTATCTGGGGCGGCTCGTCGCCGGCATCACCGGCGCCACCGGTGCGGTGGCGGGCGCCTGCATCGCCGACCTCACCAAGGAGGGCGAGCGGGCGCGCTACTTCGGCCTGATGAGCGCCTGCTTCGGCGTCGGCATGATTGCCGGTCCCGTCATCGGCGGCCTGTTGGGCGGCATCTCGCCGCAGCTGCCGTTCCTGGCGGCCGCGATCCTCAACGGCCTGAATTTTCTGATGGGGTGCTTCCTGTTGCCGGAGTCGCATCGCGGCGAGCGGCGGCCGCTGTCGCTGAAGGCGCTCATGCCCGCTTCCTCTTTCCTGTGGGCGCGCGGCAAGACGGCGGTGATCGCCTTGATGGCCGTCTTTTTCGTCATGCAGTTCGTGGGACAGGTGCCCGCCACGCTGTGGGTCATATATGGCGAAGACCGCTACCAGTGGGATGCCGCCACGGTCGGCCTGTCGCTGGCCGCGTTCGGCGCGCTGCACGCCCTGGTCCAGGCGCTGGCCACCGGCCCCGCCACGGCGCGACTGGGAGAAAAGCGGACGCTGTTGCTGGGCATGGCCGCCGATGCCCTGGGCTATGTCCTGCTGGCGTTCGCGACGCGCGGATGGATGGCCTTCCCCATCATGGTCCTGCTGGCGTCGGGCGGCATCGGCATGCCGGCGTTGCAGGCCATGCTGTCGGCGCGGGTCGAGCAGGAACGCCAAGGCCAGTTGCAGGGCGCGCTCGCCGCGTTGTCGAGCCTCAGCGCGATCGTCGGGCCCCTGGCCATCACGGCGCTCTATGCCGCCACGCTGAACGTGTGGAAAGGATGGGCATGGATCGCGGGCGCCGGGCTGTATTTTGCCTGCCTGCCGGCCTTGCGCCGCAGGGCTTCGCAAGGCAAGTCTTAGTAGGACTGCACCAGTCACGCGCTACTATCGCGGAACCACAATCGGCAAGGAAAGGAATGAACCAGAAGCAGCGCGCCGCCAATCGCCGCCGGATTCCACGCAAGGCCTGGGCCTTGGGCCTGATCATCACTGGCGCCGCGGGTTTTTATGCATGGTGGCAATCACCCCTGGGTCCCGGCCTGACCGAAGGCAAGATGCGCAAGATCCTGGTCGAGGCCACGGGGCAACCGGCATATGCGCCGGTCGGCGCCTGCGTCAACGTCGTGGGCGTGCGGCCCTTGCCCACCGATGTCTACACCGCGTTCCTGGAAAGCCAGGACAGGATCGTGCAGGGGTTGATCAAGCATCAGCTGGTCACGGTCAAGCGCGTCAGCGCCAACGGCGACGGCGGGCCACCGCAAGCGGACGAAGATCCCGAGGACGCGAGCAGCCGCATGGAGCTGACGGATAAAGGCCGGCCCTACTACACGGACGGCGAGGCCCGCCTCAGTTCCAAGCTGGTCTATACCGCGAAGTTCTGCGCCCCCGGCCTGCAGATCGGCAAGATCCTCACCCATACCAAGCCGCTCAAGAATCCATTCGACGACAACCCCAACCTGGTCTCGGCGGTGAAGTTCGAATGGCGGCTGGAGCGCAGCACCGCGGACTGGGCGGCCGATCCCGCCTTCCGTCCGTACCTATCCGGCTTTGCGCCGGAGGACCAGCCGGACGAATGGCAAACTGAGTACATCATGCTGGAACGGAAAAACGGCGTGTGGGAACTGGGAGACAGGCCCTACATCATCCGTTGGTGAGCGCGGCGTCGTCGGACTCGGCTGGCGGACGGCGCACCGCTCTCAGCTTGCCGCTTTCGCCGCCGCCGCAGAAAAAGCAGCCGGCGCCATCCGACTCCAATCCGGATACGCCGATACCGGCCGGCATTTCCACGCTTTGCAGCACTTCGCCAGTCCGCGCATCCAGCTGCCGCAGATCACTGGCGCCATCCTCCCAGGTGCCATGCCAGAGCTGCCCGTCGACCCAGGTCACGCCGGTGACGTAGCGGTTGGATTCGATGGTGCGCAGCACCCGGCCCGTTTCAGGATCCACCTGGTAGATCTTGCGCTGGCGGTACTCGGCCACCCACAGGCTGCCCTCGGCCCAGGCCATGCCCGAGGCGCCGCCGCCGCCCGGCGCCGGGATGCGGGTCAGCACCCGGCCGCTCTCTGGCTCCAGCTTGACGATGGTGCCATCGGAGATCTGATAGAGATGCTTGCCATCAAAGGCCGTGCCCGCGTTGGCGACCAGGTCGATGGAGGCTTGCGTGTTGCCGCTGTCGGGGTCCAGGGCGATCAGTTTTTCGCCGGTGGCGAACCACACCTGCTGGCCGTCGTAAGTCACGCCGTGCACTGCCTGCACGCCGGGAAAGGGACCGTACTCGCGGATGATCTGGGCTTTCGTTCGTTTCATTTCGATGTCCTTGAACTGGAGTTCGAGCATTCATGCTAGTCGGCAGCCAGCGCGGCCGGGAGTAACAAGGTTGTCGTGAATCCCGGCACCGGCGGCGTCATCCAGCGGCGCGCCCGGCCCTGGCCGCAAGCCTGCACCTTGCCGGCCACCGCCAGCGCGTCCAGCGTGCGCTGCACCGTGCGCTGGCTGGCGCCCAGCGCCAGCGCCAGGGCGGAACTGGACCAGGCTTCGCCGTCGGCCAGACAGGCGAGCACGGCTCCCTGGTCCCTGTCGCCGTCGCCAGCGGGTCGTGCCAACAGCGCGACCCCTCTGCCCTCTTGCGGCTTCAGGACAAAGCCGCCGCGCGCGGCGCTGATGCCGGCCACGCCGTCCAGGGCCGCACGCAGGCGCCCGATCTCGACGCGCAGGCGCGCGCGGTGCGTCTCGTCGAAGTAGGCGGTACGGAACGCCTGCTCGATGAGCGTTTCCCTGGGCGCCGGCTGCGGCCAGGCTTCAGCCAGGACGCGGGCCAGCGCGAACAACACCGGGCGACTGGCCAGCGGGATTGCCCGGCCCTCGCTGCGCACCGCGTGGCGGCAACCGTCGACCACCAGCGTGTCGGAGGCCAGCAGCGCCTCCACTTCATCCAGCAGGATGGGCCGCTGGACGCCCTGCTCGATCAGCCGCGCCGCGGGCGTGTTCAGGAGCAAGGTCGCGTGTTCGACCTCGGCCATCAACGCGGGGATGCCGGCGACGCGGGCGGCCAGTTCCGCCTGGGTCAGCGCGGCGCGCGCCGGCCCCGTGCGCAGCCGCCGCAAGGCGACGCCGGCGGCGATCAGTTCGTGGATGGCGCGGGACGCCGGGGCCAGGGCGGCAGGGTCCAGCAAGGCCAGCGCATCCTCGGCGCGATCGAGCCGGCCTAGCAACAGCTCGCGGCGGGCCTGCAGATGCCGCGCATGCGCGGCGTTGGCCGGGTCGCCGTGGGCGTCCAGCGCGGCGCGCGCGGCCTCCAACGCCTTTTCCGGCCAGGCCAGGTCGCGCGATACCAGGGCGATCTCGGCCTCGGCCACGACGCAGCGGGCGCGGGCCAGCACGTTCTTGGGATCGAAGTTCCGCGCCGCGCTGCGCAGCAGGGTCCGGGCGCGGCGGAACTCGCCCAGTTGCGCCAGGGCGATGCCGCGCAAGGCCAGCGCGGGCGCATCGTCGCGCAGGGCCACAAGGTTCAAGGCGCCCAGCGGATTGCCGGCGGCCAGCGCGCGCGCCGCCGAGGTGATCAGAAAATCCATGGAAATCCCGCCACTGCCGCCGCTCCCGCAGTCCGCTTACCGGCAACTAATCTACCACCTGGCGCGGCTTTGCAGCGGCGTCCCCAAGCCAGGCGCGCGGCCCGCAGGCGGGAAAGTCACCGTCAGCGCCACGCCCGCGCCGCGCAGGCCGTCGCCCAGGTCGACTGCGGCGCCATGCTGCTGCGCAATCTGCGCCACCAGGGACAGGCCGATGCCGCTGCCACCCGCCACGCTGCCCGGGGCGCGATAGAAGCGGTCGAACACGCGCGCGCGTTCCTCCGGCGCAATGCCCGGGCCATCGTCGGCCACGCGCAGGCAGGCCCCGCCGTTTGCCGCAGGTCCGCAGGACACCGCGATCTGGCCGCCGCTCTGCGTATAGCGCACGGCATTGTCCAGCAGGTTGCGGACCAGCACGCCCAGGGCGTCCAGCCGCCCGCGCACCACGCAGGCCTGCACGTCCAGCTGGATGCGCAGCTGCTTGCGGGTCGCGTCCGTTTCCCAGTCGCGCGCCAGCATGGCGACCAGCGCATCCAATTGGACCTGCTCGGGCTCGTCCGCGCTGGCGCTGAGCGCGTCCATGCGAGCCTGGTCCAGCAATTGTTCCGACAAGCGCGAGGTGCGCTGCGCGACCAGGCGCAATTTCTCGATGGCGGCCGGCGCATCGGCGGAGCCGGCGCTGCGGGCCACCAGTTCCGCGTGCGCGCTCAGCGCGGCCAACGGGGTGCGCAGCTCGTGCGCGGCATCCTCAAGAAAGCGGCGCTCGCGGTCCATGCCGCCCTTGACCCGCAACAGCAGCTGGTTGATCGAGCGGATGAAGGGACGCAGTTCGCCTGGCATGCCGGCCATGGGCAGCGGGGCCAGGTCGAACGGCCCGCGCCGCGCGATGGCCGCGCCGGCGCGGTCCACCTTGCGAAACGCGCGGCCGACCACCCGCCAGCTCACCACGGCCAGCAGCACGAACAGGACGGACACGATGACCAGCCCGCGCTTCAGGCTATACAGCGACTGGGCGCGCAATTCGCTCTGCGGCCGCGCCACCTGCACCTGCACCCGCCCCTGCGCGTCGGAGACCGCGTACACGCGCCAATCCATGCCGTCGGCGGACACGTCGGCATAACCATCCTGGAAGCCGCCGCTCAGGGGGTGTTCGGGGGACTCGGGCGAGCGCAGCAGCAGCCGGCGGTCGGCCAGCGACCACAAGTGGAAACGGATCTTGTCGCCGTCGACACGGCTGGACGCGGGCGGGGTGAAACGCTCGGACGGCGCCGCGTTGCCCAACAGGCTGACCGGCAGCGACGCCAGCATCTGGCTGGCCGCGTCATGCAGCCACCGATCGCGCGCGCCGGTCTGCGAGCGCGTGGTTTCGTACTGCTGGAAGGCGAACACGGCGATCCAGGACAGGGTCATCGTCAACAGCAGCGTCAGCGTCAGTTGCTTGCGCAGCGTCTTCATTCGGCCGCCTCGATGCGGTAACCCAGTCCATGGACGGTGAGGATCAGCTTGTCGCCCAGCTTGCGGCGCAACTGATGGATATAGACCGCCACCGTATTGCTTTCGATGGCGCCGCTGTCGCCATAGACGGCAGCCTCCAGCTGTTCGCGGCTGACGGTGTGGCCGATGCGTTCCATGAGCGCCAGCAGCGTGCGGTATTCATGCGCGCTGAGGCTGACCTCGACGCCGTCGCGCGTCACCGCCCTCTTGGCCGGCTCCAGCACCACGTCGCGGCAGCGCAGCGCCGACACCACGGCGTTGCTGCTGCGCCGGACCACGGCGCGCAGCCGGGCCAGCAGCTCGTCCAGCTGGAATGGCTTGACGATGTAGTCGTCGGCGCCGGCATCCAGGCCCTGTATCCGTTCGCTCAGCCGGTCGCGCGCGGTCAGGATCAGGACCGGCGTGGCGTCGTAGCGCGCGCGCAGGTGCTTCAGGACCGCCAGCCCGCTGCCGTCGGGCAGGCCCAGGTCCAGCAGCACGGCATGAAAGCCGTGCTCCACCAGGGCCAGCCGCGCCTGCGCGACATCGCGCACCCATTGCACGTCGGCGCCAGACTGCGCCAGGCTGGTGTGCACGGCGTCGCCCAACATGGCGTCGTCTTCAACTAGCAGGACACGCAAGAAATCTCCAGGACCATCAACGATGCCGCAGCATGCCGGCTGCGGGTTAAGAACTTATTAAGAATCCATGCCGCGCGCGCCCATCTGGCTGCGGGCGGCCAGCTGCGGGCGGCGAGCTGCGGGCGGCCATGGACTTGAGCGCAGCATTTTAATTCGGCACCTTGACTGTACTTGTATATACGAGTTAAATAAAACCCGCCGATACCCGCAACCCCGGAACGCGCCATGAGCGCCGCCCGCCGCACAGCACCTGGGCAACACCCCCCTGCCTTCGAGTACGTGCCTGCAGTCGGCCCGGATACGCCCCATCTCACGCTCTAGTCCCTCTTCTCCCCCCTTTCCTCCGCTCGAGGAGTAGTGATGCGTCATCTTCCAGTCGTTGAAGTTTGCGTTTCGAGAAGTTTTTCACCCAGGTTCGCGGGTCCGCTGTTGCTGGCCCTTGCCTTGACGGCAGCGTTGCAAGCCGCCCCGGCCTGGTCCGCCACGCCCGCCATGCCGGCCGCCGCCGGCGACACGCGCGCCGCCGCCCGGCAAGCGCCCCTGACGCTGGACGGCCGGTCGCTCACTGCCGCTGACGTGGTCGCCGTCGCGCGCGGCAGCCGGCCCGTGGCGGCCACCGAGGCCGCGTGGCAGCGCGTCGCCCGGTCGCACGATCTGCTGCTGGAATACGGCCGCCTGGGACAGCCCGTGTACGGTCTGAATCGCGGCGTGGGCCAGAACAAGGACCAGACCATCTTCTCGGGCGACACGCTGTCGGACGAGGCCCGGGCATTGTCTGCGGCCTTCAACCACCGCATGCTGCTGTCGCACACCGTGGCCTACGGCGAGCCGGCGGCAGCGGACACGGTGCGAGCCGCCATGCTGATAAGGCTGAACACGGCGCTGGCCGGCGGTACCGGCATGAGCCCGCCCCTGGTTCGCCAATACGCCGATTTTCTCAACCAGGGTTTGACGCCGGTGGTGCTGGGCCAAGGCTCCGTCGGCCAGGCCGACATCACCATCCTGCCCCAGATCGGCCTGGCCATGATGGGCGAAGGCATGGTCGAGATCGGCGGCAAGCTCCTGCCGGCGGCCGAGGCCATGCGCCAGGCGGGCCTGGCGCCAGTACAGCCTTATGCCAAGGACTCCCTGTCCCTGCTGAGCTCCAACGCCTATGGCGCGGCCCTGGCCATCCTCGCGGCGCACGACGCCAGCCGGGTGCTGGACCGCGCCGATGAGGTGGCGGCCCTGTCGCTCGAAGGCCTGAACGGCAACATCGCGCCCTTGCTGCCCGCCACCCAGGACCAGCGTCCCTATCCGGCCCAGCAGCAGGTGGCCCGGCGCATCCTGTCGCTGCTCGAAGGCAGCGCGCTCTGGCAAACGGACGAGCAGCGGCCCCTGCAGGATCCCCTGAGCTTCCGTACCGTGAGCCAGGTGCATGGCGCCGCACGCGAAGCGCTGCGCCAACTGGACGCGCAGTTGCTGGTGCAGATCAACAGCTCGGATGACAACCCGACCGTGGCGCTGGATGTGTCGCCGCCGGCCGGCGCCACGCCGCAGGAAACCCGCTATTACGTGACTCAAGGCAAGCTGCGCGGCGCCGTGTTGCCCAGCGCCGGGTTCGACCCCACCGCCTGGGTGGTGCCGCTGCAGTCGGTAGGCGTGGCGCTTTCGCAGGTGGCCCAGTCGTCGGCGCAGCGCGTACTGCGCATGGGCGACCCCGCCTTCACCAAGCTGCCGCGCTTTCTGTCGCCCAATGACACGACCCTGGCCTACACCACGATCCAGAAGCCCGTGTCGCTATTGGCCACCGAGATCCGGACGCTGTCGCAGCCCGTCTCGTCCGACGCGCTGGCGGTCGCGGGCAATATCGAAGACGTGGCCACCAATGGCCCGCTCGCCGCGCAACGCGTGGGGCAGCAGACCGGACGGCTGCGCACCTTGCTGGGCATAGAGCTGATCCATGCGGCCCAGGCCGTGGACCTGCGCACGCGCGCCGACCCCCGGCGTCCGCTGGGCAAGGGAACCGGCGCGGTGCTGGCGGCCTTTCGGGTGGAAGTGCCGTTTCTTTCGCAAGACAGAAGACTTGCCGACGACATTGCGCGCGCCGACCGGTTTCTGGACCAGGGGCGCGACGCCGCGCTGTAGACGCCGCGCCGCCGCCTGACCAACAACAAGGGGAATGAACATGAACAAGTATCTCGCGCTGTGCCTGAGCGGCACGCTTCTGGCCGCCACGCTGTCCGCGCCCGCGGCTGGCGCCGAAGGCAAGTATCCCGATCGGCCCGTCACCATCGTCGTGCCGTTCGGCGCGGGCGGCATCGCCGACGCGTTGCCCCGCATCGTGGGCCAGGAGCTCAACAGCAAATGGGGCGTGCCTGTCATCATCGAAAACAAGGTCGGCGCCTCCGGCAATATCGGTATGGACTTCGTCGCCCGTGCCAATCCGGACGGCTACACGCTGGCCCTGGCGCCGGCTGGCAACCTGACCGTCAACCCGCTGCTCTATACCAAGCTGCCCTTCAACACGGCCCGCGACTTCGCGCCGGTGACCATGCTGGCCACTTCGCCCAATGTGCTGGTGGTCAACGACAAGGTGCCGGTCAAGACCTTCACCGAGCTGGTGGCCTATGCGCGCCAGCATCCGGACAAGCTCAACTATTCCTCGCCCGGCCCTGGCAGCGGCGCCCACCTGGCGGGCGAACTGCTCAACCAGTCGGCCGGCATCGTCACGCGCCACATTCCCTACAACGCCATGGCTGCCGCCGTCAACGATGTGGTGGCGGGCAATGTGGACATGATGTTCGCCGGGGTCTCGACCGTGCTGCCGTTTATCCAGTCCGGCAAGCTGCGCGCGCTGGCGGTCGCCGGTCCGCAACGCCTGCCGCAATTGAAGGACGTGCCCACGGTGGCCGAAAGCGGCTATCCGGGCTTCGACGTGACCTCCTGGTACGGCATCGTCGCGCCGGCCAAGGTGCCGCCCGCGATCCTTGACCAGTTGCAGGCCGACATTGCCGCCGTGCTGCAGAAGGAATCCGTGCGCCAGAAGTTCGCCGGCCTGGGCGTGGAGCCCGCCGGCTCGAACCGCGCGGATTTCACCCAGGCAATCCAGCAGGAAACCGATAAATGGGCGGCCATTGTCAAGCAGGCCGGCATTCAACCGATCCAATAACCGAGGAGACATCATGCAATCCATAGACATCACCTACCTGAACGGCCCCGACGTGCGCGCACTGGAGCTGACCGACGCGGAAATCCTGGCTGCCGTGCAAAGCGCGCTGGACGCCCAGGGGCGAGGCAAGACCGTCATCGAACCGCGCATGCACCTGGTGCCGGAGTCTTCCGCCAAGGGGCACTTCAATGTGCTGCGCGGCTACATCGAGCCGCTGCACGTGGCAGGTGTGAAAGTGGTCAGCGACTTCGTCGACAACTACAAGGTTGGCCTGCCTTCGGAAATGGCCTTGCTCAACCTGTTCGATCCGGTCAACGGCAAGCCGCTGGCCGTGGTCGACGCGACCGCCATCACCGACATGCGCACCGGCGCGG
Source organism: Achromobacter sp. FW305-C-30-7 (assembly GCF_058783105.1). Classification (NCBI taxonomy): domain Bacteria; kingdom Pseudomonadati; phylum Pseudomonadota; class Betaproteobacteria; order Burkholderiales; family Alcaligenaceae; genus Achromobacter; species Achromobacter sp. FW305-C-30-7. The sequence continues at coordinate 431,429 of NZ_JBYSYI010000006.1, forward strand.
TCACGGCGCTGGGCGCCAAGTACCTGGCGCGCAAGAACAGCAAGGTGCTGGGCCATATCGGCTCGCGCGGCACCTCTTACTGGAACGTGCGCCTGCTCGACAGTCTCTACGACTTCGACGAGATCCGCGTGCATTCGCGCCGTCCGGAAAGCCAGCAGGCCTTCGGCGAACGCCTGTCGCGCGACCTGGGCAAGCCGGTAAAGGTCGTCAATGATTGGGAATCCTGCGTGCGCGGCGCCGACATCGTGGTCGAAGCCTCGCGCCTGCCCGAACCCACGCCTTTGCTCAAGACCGAGTGGATCAAGCCCGGCGCCCTGGTCATGCCCTATGGCACCATGAGCGCGGTGGAGCTGAGCCTGACCGACATCATGAGCAAGGTGGTGGTCGATGACTGGGGCCAATGCCGCAAGGGCCTGCCCTACGGCGCGCTGCGCGCCCACGTCGACAGCGACCGCATCACCGAAGAAAACCTGCACGCCGAACTGGGCCAGATCGTGGCGGGCTTGAAGCCGGGCCGCGAGCGCGATGACGAAACCATCCTGTTCTGGCACCGTGGCCTGTCCACCACCGACATCGCGCTGGGCCACGCCATGCTGGAGAAGGCCCGCAAGATGAGCCTGGGCCAGACCTTGAAATTTGCCTAGGCGAAGCGCCATGGATCTCATCACTTCGACGCGTATGTACGACGTGGCGCCCGCGGCGCGGGCTGCCTGGCATGCGCTGCTGCAGGCCGCGCACGCCCGCGCCGGCCTGGACGTGCACTTCGTCGAGCACGGCTGGCCGACGCCCATCGGCGAACTGTGGGAGCGGCCGGGGCTGTGCGGCGTCTTCATATGCGGCTGGCCTTATGTCACGGCGCTGCAGGCGGGGCGGGCCTTTGGCGCCGTCGCCGCAGTGGTGCCGGACTGGCCGGCCTACGAAGGCCTGCCGCGCTACCGCAGCGAATTCCTGGTGCGCGCCGACTGCGGCTGGTCGTCGCTGGCTGACGCGGCCGGCAGCCGTTATGGCTGGATGGTGCGTGACTCGCAATCGGGCTGGAACGCGCCGCGCGCGGCGCTGGCGGGGCTGGCCGCGGCCGGCGGCGCCCTGTTCGCGGCGTCCAAGGGCCCCTATGGCAACCCGCGGGGCCTGCTGCGCGCCCTGACCGACGGCGAAATCGACCTGACCGCGGTCGACGGCTGGTACCTGGATCTGCTGCGCGCACACGATCCGGCCGCGCTGGCCGGATTGCGCACGCTGGCGTATACGCCCTGGACGCCGAATCCCTTGCTGGTGGCCGGACCCGACGTGGATCCGGCCAGCGCGCAAGCCCTGTCGGACGTCCTGCTGACCATGCACGAGGATCCAGCCCACGCGCCGCTGCTGCGCGCCGCCCATGTGGCGCGCTTCACGCACCCTGACCCCGCGTCGTACACCGTCCTGAACGACATGGCGCAAGCCGCAACGGCGGCCGGCTATCCCGAGATACGCTGAAGCCGGGGCAGGCGCCGCTTTGCGCAGCGGGTGTACCGCCCCGATTCCCCGGAACGTCGGCGCTTTAAAGAATTATTAAAACCCCGTGCCGACAATGCACTCCTGCGACGGCGGGCCCCCGGCCCGCCGCCAGCACGCACCCTCAGCAATGAAAGATGGCGCTGATCCGTCCGGACCGCGCGGGAGATGCATATATGAAACGCCTGCATGGCATGGAATTGTTCGCCGAAGTGGCGAAGGCGCATAGCTTCAGCCGGGCCGCCGCGGTCCTCGGCATGCCGACCTCCACGGTGTCGCGCCAGGTGGCCGAACTGGAGCGCGCGGTCGGCCTGCGGCTGCTCAGCCGCAACACGCGCCGAGTGGAATTGACCGACGCCGGCCGGCTGTATTTCGAGCGCTGCCGCCGCATTGTGGCCGAAGCCGAGATCGCCCACGAGGAATTGCGCGACCAACTGGAAATTCCCAGCGGCCCGCTGCACGTCCAGTTGCCGGCGGCATACGCGTTGGACGCCTTGATGCCGGCCTTGGTCGAATTCGGCAGCCACTATCCCGAAATCCGCCTGCAACTGAGCGTGACCGGTCCCGAGTTCGCCGAGCACCCGCCCGAGATCGGCGACGTGGCGATCCGCCTGGGCGAACTGCCCGACTCGTCGCTGGTGGCGCGCCGCCTCGGCGCGGTCCATGCCAGCCTGTACGCCGCGCCCGCCTACCTGGCGGCCCGCGGCACCCCCGCCTGCCCCGCCGACCTGGCGCGCCACGACTGCATCGGCCTGCGCGCTGGCGGCGGCCAGCCCGCGCCCTGGCCGCTGCAGCGCGGCCGCGAGCAGTTGCTGGTTCCAGTGGAGCACCGCTATGGCGCCAACGACGCCTGCATGGCCCGGCAGCTTGCCGTGCTGGGCGCCGGCATCGCGGCGCTGGGCGGAGACGAAAGCGGCCGGCTGCGCTCCGGCGAGCTGGCGCGCGTGCTGCCGGCCTGGAGCCTCGGACCGATCGAGGTCCATGCCGTGACCGAGACCCGCCTGTTGCCCGCCCGGACCCGCCGGCTGATCGATTTTCTGGCCGATTACCTGGATGGCGCCGCGCGTTGCCACACACCGCGCCTGGAGGTGCGCCGCGCGGCCTAGGTTTTTCCCTGCGCGCACGGGCCCTCACCCCCGTCACAATATTGCATCCCGAGGCGATACGGCCCCCTTTTTCACCCGCGGGCCGCCCCTCCTGTCCTCCTTCGGCCCTGGCGCCGCCCTCCACCGTGTAAACTCCCCCCTTTTTGACTCTGGTGGTATGTTGCAGGCCCCACAGCGCACAGGTTTAAGCGGCCCGACGCTCATTCGCTTGCTGACTCGCCTGACGGATGCCGACGTCCCGCAATCCAGGCAATCGCTTTCAGACCATCTGAGCCTATGGCTCGGCTGGACGGACGCGATCGCGCTCTCCGCGGCGCTGAATACCAGCCCGCCGGTGATCGCCCCCGGCGCGCGCATGTTCAGCAGCGCCGAGGAGCGCGACTGCGCCCGCGTGCGGACCACGTTGGCCGACGCCATCGCCAGCGACACCGCGGCCACAGCCGCCAAGCGGCCCGGACCGGGACAAGCCCGCGCTCCCGCCAAGCAGTTGGCGGCGCTGGCCGAGGCCGAAGCCGACTACGCGAATTTTCGCCAGCGCTATCTGTCGTTGCAGCACACGATGGAAACCGCCGTGGGCAATCTGCGCAGCCGCCTGCGCGGCATGGTCGCGGCCAGGAATGGCGAAATGACACGCCTGGCGGTGGTCGACGCCATCATGGACCGCGCCCTGCTGCCCAAGGAACGCGCGCTGTTCGGCGTGATTCCGAAGTTGCTGCAAGGCCATTTCAACCGCTTGCGCGAGGCCGAGGCCGCTGCGTTGGCCGAGGCTGCCGCATTGGCGGAAGCAGAGGCCCAAGCAGAGGCCGACGCCGGGGCGCAAGGCGATGCCGCAGCCGAGACAGGCGCGGCGCCCGCAGTGGCGCAGGCACCGATCACGCCAGGCGCCTGGCTGGACACGTTCCGCAAAGACATGCGCAGCGTGCTGCTGGCCGAATTGGATGTTCGTTTACAACCGGTCGAAGGGCTGCTTGCCACCCTTCGCGCCAGCTAACCGGGACACTATGTCCAAATATCTGACTAATCTCGTTGTTTTCTTGGCGGGTCTGGCCGTCGTGGGCTGGATCGGCGCGGGCTATGCGGGCAACAACCCGCTGGCGCTGGCCGTGACCTTGCTGATAGGCGCCTGTTACGTGGGCGGCGCGCTCGAACTGCTGCGCTACCAGCAGGCGACCTCCTCGCTGACGCGCGCGCTTTCGGGCCTGTCCGATGCGCCCGGCAATCTCGGATCCTGGCTGGACCAGTTGCCGGCTAGCCTGCGCAACGCCACGCGCCTGCGCATCGAGGGCGAGCGCGCGGGCCTGCCCGGACCGGCGCTGACGCCGTATCTGGTGGGCCTGCTGGTGTTGCTGGGCATGCTGGGTACCTTCCTGGGTATGGTCGTGACCCTGCGCGGCACCGGCCTCGCGCTGGAAAGCGCCACGGACCTGGCCGCCATCCGCGCCTCGCTCGCCGCGCCGGTCAAGGGCCTGGGCTTCGCCTTCGGCACCTCGATCGCAGGCGTCGCCAGCTCCGCCATGCTGGGCCTGCTGGCGGCCCTGTGCCGCCGCGAACGCGTGCGCGCAGCGCAATTGCTGGACAGCAAGGCAGCCACCACGCTGCGGGTGTACTCGCAAGGCTACCAACGCGAGGAATCCTTCAAGCTGCTGCAACGCCAGGCCGAAGTCATGCAGCGCCAGGCCGACGCCATGCCGACCCTGGTCGACCAGTTGCAGACCATGATGAACAGCATGGCGCAGCAGAATCAGGCCCTGAGCGACCGCCACATGGCCAGCCAGAACGCCTTCCAGGGCAAGGCCGAAGCGGCCTACTCCCGCCTTGCCGCCGTCATGGAGCAATCCATGAAGGAAAGCGTGTCGCAAAGCGCGCGCTCGGCCGGCGCCGCCCTGCAACCGGTCGTGGAAGCGACCATGGCCAGCCTGTCGCGCGAAACCGCGTCCCTGCAAGACACCGTGACGCAAGCCGTGCAGCGCCAGCTGGAAGGCCTGACCTCGGGCTTCCAGGCCACCACCAGCAATGTCGCCGGCATCTGGAACCAAGCCCTGGCCGGACAGCAACGCGCCAGCGAGGCCCTGTCCCAGGACCTACGGGCCTCGCTCGACCACTTCGCCCAGACCTTCGAACAACGCTCGGCCGCCCTGCTGGACAGCGTGTCCTCGCGCCTGGAGGAATCGTCGGGCAGCATGTCGCACGCCTGGACCCAGGCGCTGTCGCGCCAGGAGCAGGCCAGCGAGAAACTGGCTGGCGACAATCTGCAAGCCCTGACCGCGGCCGCGGCCAGCTTCGAGCAGCATTCGGCCTCGCTGCTGCGCACCCTGAACCAATCGCATACCCTGCTGCAATCCGACCTGGCTTCGCGCGACCAGCAGCGCCTTGCCGCCTGGACCGAAACGCTGGGCGCCATGGGCGCCACGCTGCGTCAGGAATGGGAACAGTCCGGCGCGCAGGCCGCCGAACGCCAGGAGGCGATCAGCGCCACGCTGGCGCAGGCGGTGCACGACATCACTGCGCAATCGCAGGTCCAGGCCCAATTGCTGGACGGCGTGTCGGCCCGCATGGAAGCGGCCGCCAACGGCGTCTCGCAGCAATGGGCCAGCGCCCTGGCCCGCCAGGAACAGGCCGGCGAAAAGCTGGCCGGCGACAACCGCCAGGCCCTGGCCGCGGCGGCCGCCACCTTCGAACAGCATTCCGCCGCGCTGTTGCAAACGCTGGACCAGTCGCATGCCCAGTTGCAGGCTGCGCTGGCCTCGCGCGACCAGGAACGCCTGGCCGCCTGGACCGGCACGCTGACCGCCATGGGCGCGACGCTGAGCCAGGAATGGCAGCAGGCCGGCGCCGACACCGTGGCCCGCCAACAGGCCGTCAGCGACACGCTGGCCCAGACCGCGCGCGACATCGCGGCCCAGACCCAGGCCCAGGCCGGTCTGCTGGAAAGCGTATCGGCCCGCCTGGAAACGGCGGCCGGCAGCGTCACCCAGGCCTGGACCGAAGCCCAGGCGCGCCAGGAACAGGCCAATGCCAAGCTCGCTGGCGACAACCAGCAGGCACTGGAAACCGCCGCGGCCACCTTCGAACAGCATTCCGCAGCTTTGCTGCAGACGCTGGACCAGTCGCACACTGAATTGCAAGCCGCGCTGGCCTCGCGCGACCAGGAACGCCTGGCCGCATGGACCGGCACGCTCACCGCCATGGCCGCCAAGCTCGGCCAGGAATGGGAACAGGCCGGCACCCAGGCCGCCCTGCGCCAGGTGGAAGTCAACGACACGCTGGCCCAGACCGCGCGCGATCTCACGGCCCAGACCCAGGCCCAGGCCGGCCTGCTGGAAAGCGTATCGGCCCGCCTGGAAACGGCCGCCACCGGCGTCACTCAAGCCTGGACCGAAGCGCAGGCGCGCCAGGAGCAGGCCAATGCCAAGCTGGCCGGCGACAACCAGCAGGCGCTGGAATCGGCTGCTGCCGCCTTCGAACAACACTCCGCGGCCCTGCTGCAGACGCTGGACCAGTCGCACACTGAATTGCAGGCCGCGCTGGCTTCGCGCGACCAGGAACGCCTGGCCGCCTGGACCGGCACCCTGACCGCCATGGCCGCCAAGCTCGGCCAGGAATGGGAACAGGCCGGCACCCAAGCCGCGCTGCGCCAACTGGAAGTCAACGACACGCTGGCCCAGACCGCGCGCGACATCACCGCGCAGAGCCAGGCCCAGGCCGGCCTGCTGGAAAGCGTATCGGCCCGCCTGGAGACCGCCGCCACCGGCGTCACCCAAGCCTGGACCGACGCGCAGGCGCGCCAGGAGCAGGCCAACGCCAAGCTGGCCGGCGACAACCAGCAGGCGCTGGAAGCCGCCGCCGCTGCGTTCGAACAGCATTCCGCCGCCCTGTTGCAAACGCTGGAGCAATCGCAGACAGACCTGCAGACCGCGCTCGCCGCCAAGGACGAAACGCGCCTGGAAGCCTGGACCGGCAAGCTCGGCGCCATCGCCGACTCGCTGCGCGCCGAATGGGAGCAGACGAGCTCCTACACAGCCAACCAGCAGCAGCAGATCTGCGACACCCTGGCCATCACCGCGCAAGACATCAGCGCGCAGACCCAGGCGTCGGCCAACGACACCATCGCCGAGATCGGCCGCCTGGTGCAGGCCGCCTCCGAGGCGCCGCGCGCCGCCGCCGAGGTCATCGGCGAACTGCGCCAGAAACTCTCCGACAGCATGGAGCGCGACAACGACATGCTGGAAGAGCGCACTCGCCTGCTGGAAACCCTGGGCACCCTGCTGGACGCCGTCAACCACACCGCCGCCGAACAGCGCACGGCCGTGGACGCACTGGTGTCCTCGTCGGCGGACCTGCTGGACCGCGTCGGCACGCAGTTCACCGAACAGGCCCAGGCCGAAACCGGCAAGCTGGCCGAAGTGGCCGCACAGGTCGCCAGCGGCGCGGTCGAAGTGGCCAGCCTGGGCGAATCCTTCGGCACCGCCGTGCAGCTCTTTGGCGAGTCCAACGACAAGCTGGTCGCGCACCTGCAACGCATCGAAGCGGCGCTGGACAAGTCCATCGCGCGCGGCGACGAACAGCTGGCCTACTACGTGGCGCAGGCCCGTGAAGTGGTCGACCTGAGCATGGTGTCGCAGAAGCAGATCATCGAGAACCTGCAGCAGCTGGCCATCCAGCGCGCGACGGCCGGAGCGGAAGCGGCATGAGCGAGGACATCGACGGCGGCGTGGAGCCCGCAGTCCCGGCCTGGGCCGTCTTCGGCGACCTGATGTCGGTGCTGCTGGGCGCCTTCGTCCTGATCCTGGTGAGCGTCGTCGCGGTGCAGTTGCAGCTGTCGACCCAGCTCGAGGAAGAGGTCAAGCAGCGCCAGGTCGAAACCCAGCGCCGCGAGACGCTGGAACAGGCGCTGGCGGGCCCCCTGGCCGCCGGCCGCGTGACCCTGATCGACGGCCGCATCGGCATCAGCGGCAGCGTCTTGTTCGCGCTGAACTCCGACCAGTTGCAGCCGGAAGGCCGCGAGGTCCTGAAGAGCCTGATCGAACCCCTGTCAGCCTATCTGAAGTCGCACAACGAAATCCTGATGGTCAGCGGCTATACCGACGACCAGCAGGTGCGCGAAGGCAACCGGCGCTTCGCCGACAACTGGGACCTGTCCGCGCAGCGCGCCCTGACCGTGACGCGCGCGCTGATCGACGAGGGCGTACCTTCGTCGGCCGTGTTCGCCGCGGCCTTCGGCTCCGAACAGCCGGTGGCCGCGAACACCGACGAGGAAGGCCGGGCCAAGAACCGCCGCGTGGAAATCGCGCCCATCCCCAAACCCTCCAGCGACGCCGGAACCAAGCATGGCCAGTGACGGCACGCGCGGCGAAATCGTCGACGCCCGGGCCGTGCTGGACGCCTGGCGGGAAACCGGCGCCGACCGCATCGCGCCGGTCCGCTTCCAGTTCATGGACGCCCTGCAACGGCGCGCCGCCACGCAAGACGGCCAAGCCCGCAGGCTGCTGGACGGCAAGCTGACGGCGCTGATCCAGGCCTATGAGGCCGAACTGGACGGCGCTGCCGTTAAGGCTCTTGCAGCCTCCAATGAATGCGCTCATGAAGGCGCCACCGCGGCGGCTCCCGCCGCTTGCGAACCCGGAGCGTTGGCGACGCTGACCGCCTACATGGCCGACCCCGGCGCCGACGCGCGCGGCACCACGGACCTGCGAGCCGCCTACCCAGAACTGGAAGTGCTGGAGTACTTCCGCGGCGTCTGGTCGCGGGTCAGCGCGGACCGGCAAGTCCGGCAGTCCCAGGAGCAGGTGCACAAGAACGCCGGCCCGCTCAACTCCAACCAGTTGGTGCACCGGGCGCTGTCGCTGATGCGCGAGGTGTCGCCGGGCTATCTGCAGCAGTTCCTGTCGTACACCGATGCCCTGATGTGGCTGGAGCAGGTACAAGCGGCCACTGCGCCCGCGCCCAAGGAGGCCGCGCCGCGCGCCGGCGCCAAGAAGACGACGCGCGGCAAGGGGCGCTGACGGCGCCGGGGTGCGGGCCAGAGCGATGCGCCCCCTCCCTGCCGCCCACCAGGCGGTCCCGCCAAGCGCCCCCCTCCTTGGCCCTCCCAGGACGCCCCCAACAGAGCGCGTCCTCCCGATTTGCGCCCTTCCCCCCATCGGCAGTAAGATACGTTCCATATACAAACCATATATGGATCGCTAACTCCATGGGCATCGTCAAGATTTCCGAGCAGATGCATGAGAACCTCCGCGTCGCCAGCGGCGCGCTCAGCCGCTCCATCAATTCCCAGGCCGAACACTGGATGCGCATCGGCATGCTGTCCGAGCTCTACCCCGAGCTGCGCCACGCGGACATCTGCCAACTTCTGATCCGCATCGAACAGGCGGAGGGCTTCGCCATCGCCTCGCTGTCCCAGGGGCTGCCGCAGGCCGCCCAGCAGGAGGCCGCATAAATGGCAAAGAAGGTTTCCATCAAGTCCGTCGCCGACATCGAAATGGCCCGCAAGGCCGGCGCCATGGCGGCGGAAGTGCTGCACATGATTGCCGAACACGTCCGCCCGGGCGTCACCACCGATGAGCTGGACCGCATCTGCCACGACTACATCGTCAATGTGCAGAAGGCGATTCCCGCCAACGTCGGCTACCACGGCTTTCCCAAGACCATCTGCGCCTCGGCCAACCACGTGATCTGCCACGGCATCCCGTCGGCCAAAGTGCTGAAGAACGGCGACATCCTCAACATCGACGTGGCCGTCATCAAGGACGGCTGGTTCGGCGACACCAGCCGCATGTACTACGTGGGCCAGCCCAGCCCGCTGGCGCGCCGCCTGGTCAACACCACCTACGAAGCCATGCGCGCCGGCATCATGGCCGTCAAGCCCGGCGCCACGCTGGGCGACATCGGCCACGCCATCCAGACCGTGGCGCACCGCGAGCACTTCAGCATCGTGCGCGAATACTGCGGCCACGGCATCGGCCAGATCTACCACGACGATCCGCAGGTGCTGCACTATGGCCACCCGGGCGAAGGCATGGTGCTGCAGACCGGCATGATGTTCACCATCGAACCCATGATCAACGCCGGCAAGCCCCAAACCAAGCAGTTGCCCGACGGCTGGACCGTGGTCACCAAGGACCGTTCGCTGTCCGCGCAGTGGGAGCACATGGTGGTCGTGACCGACACCGGCTACGAGGTGCTGACGCCCTGGCCGGACGGCTTCGGCGACTATCCGCCCATCCCCTGATATCCTGACGCGGCGCGCCGGCCCGGCCCATGGCAAGGAACGGAGTGCGGACAGACAAGGGCACGATCATGATCGTGCCCTTGCCGTTTCCGCCGTCCGTGCCCCATGTCCGCTCTGCCCTCCGCGTTCCGCCGTCTGGCCGCCTCCAACCTGGCCGCCCAATTCTCCGAACAGATGGCGCTCGCGGCCGCGCCGCTAGTCGCGGTCTTGGCGCTGGGCGCCAGCGCGGCGCAGACGGGCTACCTGCAAACCGCCCAGACCCTGCCCTTCCTGCTGCTGTCCCTGCCCGCCGGCGTATTGGCCGACCGGATGTCGCGGCGCGCGCTGATGACCGCCGCCGAGTGCGTGCGCGCCGCCAGCCTGCTGGGCCTGCTGGCGCTGCTTGCAACGGGGGGACTGAGCCTGGGCTGGCTGGCCGCGCTGGGTTTCCTGGGCGCGGTCGGCACGGTCGCCTACAACGTTGCCGCACCGGCGCTGGTGCCCAGGCTGGTCGCGCCCGCCGAACTGGCCAGCGCCAACCGCTGGTTGGAGCTGGCTCGCAGCACCGCCTTCTCCGCAGGGCCGGCCGCCGGCGGCGCGCTGGTCGGCTGGATGGGCGCGCCCTCGGCCTATGTCCTGGCCACCGTGCTGTCATTGCTGGCAGCCCTGCTGCTGGCCGGCCTGCCCCACGACAGGCCCGGACCGGCGCCGCGCCGCCGCCTGCTGGAAGAACTGCGCGAAGGCGCGGCCTTTGTCCTCACGCACCCGCTGCTGCGACCGGTGCTGGTGACCGCCGTGTTCTTCAATACCGCCTGGTTCGTGCTGCAAGCCGTCTACGTCGCCTACGCCATCGAACGGTTGGGCCTGTCGGCCGCGGCCGTCGGCCTCACGCTGGGGGTGTACGGCGGCGGCATGGTGGCCGGCGCCCTGCTGGCGCCCTGGCTGGCCCAGCGGCTGAGCTTCGGCGGCATGATCGCCGTCGGCCCGCTGGCCGCGTTGATCGCAAGCGTCATCCTACTGTCCACCTTGGCCTATCCGTCCGGCGCCTGGGCCGCGGCGGGCTTCTTCCTGTTCGGTGCGGGTCCCATACTCTGGACCATCACCACCACCACGCTGCGCCAGGCCATCACGCCCAATGCCCTGCTGGGCCGGGTGTCCGCCGTGATCCTGACCGCCACCTTCGGCGCCCGCCCCGTCGGCGCGCTGATCGGCGCCGCGCTCGCCGCGCGGGTCGGCGTCGAAGCCTGCCTATGGGTGTCGACCGCCGGCTTCGCCGTGCAATTCGTGGTGCTGTACACCTCGCCCGTGCTGCGCCTGCGCAGCCAGCCCGAGGCCGGCGCCTGCTGAAGGCTGTTGCGCACGGAAAACCGGCAATCTGTACCTGCCCGCGTCAACCGCCGCCCGCTAGACTGCCACGGTCAATCGAAACGATGCCGGCAAGATGCTGAAAATCCTGGGTAAGGCCTCATCCATCAACGTGCGCAAGGTCCTATGGACCTGCGCCGAACTGGACCTGCCATTCGAACGCGAGGATTGGGGTTCCGGTTTCCAGCCCACCAGCGATCCCGCGTTCCCGGCGCTGAATCCGAACGCGATGGTGCCCGTCATCCGGGACGGCGACTTCGTGCTGTGGGAGTCCAACAGCATCATCCGCTACCTGGCCTCGCAATACGGCGGCCAACGCCTGTACCCCATCGAGCCCAGGCTGCGCGCCCGCGTCGACCAATGGATGGACTGGCAGGCGACCGACCTGAACCGCTCCTGGAGCTACGCCTTCATGGCCCTGGCGCGCGAATCAGCCGCCCACCGCGACCGCGCCGCGATCGAGGCATCCTGCCGCGAATGGGCGCGATTCATGGAGATACTGAACCGGCGCCTGGAACAGGCCGGCGGCTACGTCGCCGGCCCCGCGTTCTCGCTGGCCGACATCCCCGTCGGCCTGTCGGTCAACCGCTGGTTCCGCACGCCCTTCGACAAACCGCAACTGCCGGCCGTCGCCGCCTATTACGACCGGCTCGCCGAACGCGAAGGCTACCGGCTGCACGGCCGCAACGGCACCGCCTGACGCGACCAGGCGGCTACTTCACCACCCCGCAAACCAGCCTACCGCCCCCACCGCCCAGCGGCGCCGGCGTATCGCTGTAGTTGTCGCCGCCCACGTGCACCATCACCGCACGACCCTTCACATCGGCCAGCTTCAGATGCGGCGCCACCACGGCCTTCGTGGCCGTGCCATCCGCGGCAACCACGATGAAAGGCAGATCGCCCTGATGCCCGTCGGTCGCCATCGGCCCCTTGTGCGCCTTGGTGCCCTTGGGATCGAAATGCCCGCCCGCGGCGCCGCCAGCCGCCATCTGGTTGTTCACCATGCCAGGCTCGCACGAGCCCTTCTCATGCACATGGAAGCCGTGTTCGCCGGGCGGCAAGCCCTTCAAATGCGGCGTAAGCTGCAGCCCGCCCTTGGTGTCCTTGAGTGAGATTGTGCCAGCGCTCTTGCCCACGCCCTCCGCGCTCAGGAACGACATCGACACGTCTTCCGCCAACGCCGCGCCAGACGCGCCTGCCAACGCAAGCGCCGCGACCAGCATCGAGATTTTCTTCATGAGGTGCCTCCAAGATACGCGCCCGCAGGCCGCGGACGCCCGGTAGTGCATGGACGACCCGTTGCCGCCCATGCAGCAAAAAACAATAGCATTCGGGTCACGGCGTCTGCCAGCAATCTTCGTTCCTGATACAAACGTAGATCTTGCCGTGATGATGGCTTGCGCGCATTGAATGGCGGCTTGCTACGCGCGGGGTTCTCGCGCCTCACCCATCCTACGGATCGTAGGGTTCCCCAAGCACCGTCCCGTCGCATTCGCGCCAGCGTACAAAATCCCGACGCCTCACCCAACGTACGTCAACTGCGGCCGCCCGGGCGGCCGCAATTGACGGGCATCGCAAGACTCGAAACCAAACACCGCTGCAGCAGCGCCAAATACCAAGACGCACGTAGCCCGTCGGCGCGGGCGCCTGGGTGGCGAGCAACCTCGATGCGCCCGAGGGAATCTGAAGGGAAGGCCGAAGGCCTGGACGAAGATGACGACGGGGCAGTC
>NZ_JBYSYI010000007.1:0-323764 GCF_058783105.1 Achromobacter sp. FW305-C-30-7
GATGTCGTCTTCCATCTTCATACTCATCGTCAACTTCCTCGATTATGACGTGAGCAGGTTTTCACTGGGTCAATACATAGAAGTCAAGACTCAACAGCTGGTCGTAATGCCAGTTGTGCTTATCCAGACCGATGAAAAGGCACCTGGCCACGGGAGCCGCCGCGCCGCGCCGGAAATGTTCATTGACGTAGTCAAAGACCTCTTGCTCCATGAACATCCGGCTAGGCACCCGTAGCTGGAAATTGGCGCCCAACCTTCTTAAGAGAGCCGGAGAAACCCGGAAAATAGCGCGCTTCAGGGCGTAGGTTATTTTCTTGACGAACTTCATGAGCCCCAAAAACCTCAGAAAGAACTTAATAGCGTCGAGCACGCTAGTGGCCTTGCCGCTGAGCGTCAGCCGAAGTTTCAAATTCTATGTTTTGGCGGAGGTTTTCTATCCAGAGTTTTTCTGAATTGGTATTTACTTTTTTTGTAGCGACGACAGGCCTCAACGCCGGTTTTTGGGGCGGAACCGTCGTGAGAAATAAATAAGATTGGAGGCAGGCATCACCGCGCGATCGTCCCGATCCGGCAACGTAGCTTGCGCTACCGCTAGGCGTGATCAGGCTGCATGCATGCAACCACATGCACGCAGCTCTCTATTCCCTGCAGTCCTGACCGCGCGCCAGCTCAAGCCGCAGCAGCAATATCCATCTCTCCGGCGACATGCCCCATGCGCCGTGGCCGCAGGAATACATAGCAATGCTGAAACCCGTCCGCCACGACGTGGCGCGCCCCTGTCATACCCGCTATGCCAGGCTCGAAGGTCTTGAAGACTTGATAACCCGGGGCCTGCTCAATATTGAAGTTCAGGCGGTCGGGCTTGTCGTTGTAGCCGAGCACTAGCATTCCATCGCTGGCCAATACGCGATGGCATTCAAACATCAATTGGTTGAACGCTTCCTCGGTATCCAGGCCAAACCCGATAAGCCCATTGGCGATCACCACATCGAAGCTGTTCGGCCGATAGTAGGAAGACAGTTCGGTTGCCGAACCCACCACGTGCCTGTTGGGCTGGCCATAGGCCGCATTGCGCGGATTCAGATCTATTGAATAGAAGTCCGGATCCAGCAGCCGGTCGTAGTGCCAGTTGTGCTTATCCAAACCGATGAAGCAGGTCACGCCGTGTCCGTACAAAACCATGGAGATGGCCGCGTCCCAAGGGAAAGAGTCCTGGCCGGGCTGCTCGATAGGCAGCAGTCTGATGAATCAATTTGCCGGCGCTGTCCCAGTGCGTCGCCCCGTTGCGCTGCCCTGGGATAGGAATCCTGCGTCGTAGCCGCTCAGGAGGGAGCCTGAAGCTACGCTTCTTCTATTGATAGCTAATGGCTGGCCAGGGCGATTCTTAATGTCTTGGGTTTGTTTTTTGAATTTTTTTCGCCCCAAAAACTCCCCCGGCAATCCCCCGCAAAAGCGATGATGTGGATTCAGACGGTCAGTGCAGCATTGCGTCCAGTACTTCAGCCGGGGGCTTGAACCTCAACATTTTTCCGGGGCGAGAGTTTAGCTTGGCGGCAACTGAATCAAGCTCGCCGGCCAAGGACGTTGAGTCATCGGGCGTTACCTACTTCGCCGTGGGTTGATCCGGGAAATGGAAGATCTCGGTGTAAAGCGGCTCGCTCCAATAATTCAGCCTCGCGCTCAGTTCGCCGCGCGCGCCCTTGTAGTCTTCAAGCAAGCCCGGGTAGGTAAGGAAAGTCTTGTCCGACTCGCCGTAGAAGCGGTCGAAAAAGCGCGACATCAGCGCCGTTCCGTCCTCGTCCTTCAACGCATACTCGATGATCGTCACTGGCTTATAGGTATCTGTAGCGGACCTGGCTCCATATCCGGCGCTGAGTCGCAAGATAAGCTGCATGTAACCCGCGGTGGGCTCCATATCCTTGGACACGCTCGCTGCCAGATTGTCGCCGCCCGAAGGGCGCGTCACCTTTGTGACCTTCACTCCCCGGCCCTCCTTGGCAATCAAGTCGGCGACATTGCGCGCGAACATCTGGTTGATGCTCTCATCGGGAAAGTTCTCGGCAACCAGTTTGGAGAATTCCTCGGAGCGACGTTCCGCACGCGCCTTGAAGTCCAGTTTGTGCGCCGCGTCCGCCGTCATGCCCATCAAGAGACCTACCGGGCCAAGAATGCCGAGCACGTTAGCCGCTTGGGATCCGCCAAGATCCATGACCACGAATTGATCGTCGTGATAGAAGATTTCCACCGGTTTGCCGGACTGGATGAGGGCCTGATTGGCCTGTTTATCCAATTGGTATTTGGGCGTCGGCTGCTTGACTGCGCATCCGCTCAGGAAAATAAGAACAACGGAAAGCAACTTCTTCATGTTTCAACTCGCAAAAGACAGCCTAAGTCCTGGCGTTGAAGCATCCCCGTGGCTATACGCGAACTCCCGACTCGCGTTCATCCGGATGCCGCCCCAGAGGACTCTTGCCATTTGGCTTTTAAGTTTCACATTGAAACTAATTGTCCAATAATTTTGCCTTAAACGACAATAAATAACAATAGATGTCTTTTTGTAAATTAACAACAAAGCAAGTTATTGAAAGACGTTGAAGCAAGAAGCGAGAACGATCGCGTAATTGACGAAAAATTGAGCTTGTCAGAGGACCGAACGAAGCGAGGGCCGGCCGTCGAGCCAGCCGAGTAGGAAATCAATGTCGTTGTCCAGGCGCTCCCCCATGCCCGGATCAAGTCACCGTGGCACTCGGTGCGAGTTGAACACCCTCTTCCATGGGCTTAAGCGCCAGCGTCCGATAGCTGACCGACATCGAGGTCACGGAAATCAGAGTGGCGGCGAATGTCGCGATGGCGCTGTACAGGTAGTATCCGATGCTCGGCTCTCTCGGCATCTGCAGCACAAAGATCCGGGCCGCCTCCAACAGCAGCAACAGCGGCACCGGCAGCGCGGCCACGGCCAGCAGGCGCAACCGGTTGCCTCGCACCAGCGGCGCGATCCGCGATATTTCCATCTTGCCGGTCAGGGCGGCGTGCGGCAATGCCAGGAAGATGTAGCCCATGAAAAAACACGGCGCCAGCACCAGCAGCAGTACCAACACAACGCCGAGCCAATGTGAGCCGTCCGGCCCCTGCGCGAACAACATCACGATGTAGCACAACAGTGTCGCCACGAACATCAAGGCGGCACCCACGATCAGCACGATGAAATACATGCGCTCCGGCTTGCCCGCCACGACGCGCGCGGGCGGCGTCTCGCCCAGCAGAATGCATCGGTGCCAAGCCACCGCCGCCAATACCGGCGCGGCCGTGCTCACCACCCAGCCTGTCAATTCCAGCAGTTTGCTGTGCTCGACATACGCCATGTAATCCAGGTGCATGCCGAGTGCAATGCCTGCCAGCAGGATCAGGATCAACAGGGGCGACGCGCCGATCAACGGTCCGCCGTGGTCGCCCAGGTAATCGAAGGTTTGGCGGGCGACCCGCAGTATTGGTAGTTTTTGCCGCACAACGCACTCCGTGAATGCCCCGACTCTCTAGTTAGGCGTGGACCGTCGCCAGTCTGGCAGTCGATAGCCAAATCCAGATGACCCAAAAGGTCAGATCAAGACCGGCATATGGAAATGGCAGGGTAGGCACGTCAGCCCATGCTTCAGCCATCTACAGCGAAGACATGACCAAATCTCCGCTACCAAACTAACGGCAGACGCATGCGGTTCTTAACTTCCGTTGGCCGCACAAGCCTTCGTGGGAGTGAGTTCAATGAGTCGGCTGGCGCTGTCTACGCCGTCCACGCCTAGGTCTTCGACGATTACTTTGCGATCCCGAACATATATCTCGTAGTTCGCGCCAGCTATCGGCGTGAAATAGCCTGCGTCACGCGTTTCGCGCATATAAATGGAGACGCCCGGCGAATGATACTTACCACCGACCTGACCATATATGGTCAAGGGAATGCCGGCCTTTATGATGAATTCATCGAAGACAGCATCGCCACGCTTTGAAGTGGGAGCCATGCCAACGCTGCGACTGCCCTGATAATGGCTCCGCTGCATGGTCTCCAACCCTTCCCCATGTCCCAACAGGCCAGGACTGGTGTAGCAGGTACGATCAAAATCCAGACGAATTCGATCGGCGGTGTAGACAAAAACACGGACGCGTGAGTTTTGGGTCGCGTCGTAGCTATTGAGAATATTAGGATTTGTTGCTGAGCAACCTGAGAGCCCGCCTGATATCACTAATACAGAGACCAATATTCGAAACACAAAATTTGACACTTCACGAACCTCGGCACAAGATAAATTCTGATGCTTGCATCAAGCGAAGACTACAGTTTCAGCTGAAGAAACCCAGCCCGACGCCCTGCTAATTGATAGATTATTTCCCGAATGCATCACGAGGTTCCGCGAAACGCAGCAGGCCAGTCTTATGACATTGGTAGGGATACTTCTCGATGCACCGCTGCACCATGGAGCGCGCCAGCTTGTTCGCGACATCCGCTGCGATCCGCTGTCCCTCGGCGTTCGGCCCACGGTTTGAAAAGTCGCGCAGCGAGATCCCATACGTATCTTCTGCCATGCCCCGGTACTCGCCCGACTCCGCGTCATACAGACGAATACCCACCGATACGCTGGCAGGATACTGCTGAGAACCCTCAAATGCGTTCGGCTGGCTCACCGCGACTACATACTTGACGCCTGCGGTCAGTGCATCCTCTTTCATCGTTTCCGGCCTGGCCGTCTTGAGGTCGAATTTGCGCAACTTTAATATTGCCTTGACACCCGCCGCATCCATGGCAGCTGGCAGTTCGGCATTCAACGCGTTGCATACTGATTCGGCAGCGTAGGTCGCAGGATAGGCTGTTCTGGCACCTATGAAACCGACACTCGCGATCTTCTTTTTGAAATCGCAATCGGTGATGTATATCAGCACCGGACTGATCATCTCGCGAGGTTCCGGGTTCGTTGCCAAGGCTGCCGGCGGCGAGCCCATGATGAAGGAGCAGCCTGCGGAAGCGAATAGCGAGGCGAGTGTCAATATAAATCTACAGAAAAGCATAGTCTTCTAATTCTCTGATTTCTAAGAAATCTACCTAAAAGAGCTTCCGACTGGAATCAGCCATCATCCCTGGCCATTTACACATTCACTCGTCATCAGCTGATTGATGCCTCTATGTCAGACTAGATTTAGATAACCAGAAAATCTAGCCTGATATCTTATTTAGACACCTTATTTATGTAGTCTGACTACCTTATTTATGGAAGCCGTCATTGCGATCAATTTTAGCCAGCACGAGAACTTCTCCCGTTTTCCGTGATTTTCTACTCGACCAAAAAAATACCCGACGCTCTTCTTTTCGAGCCCCTGAACGCAATAACCTTAAAATTCAGTACTTCCCTTTTTCCCTGAAGGGCTTGACATTAACCATAGCGGCCTTCGCCGCATACATACCCACGCCCCCAACCACCACTCCGATCAGGGCCAAAAAATAAATATCAAACCGCAACCCAAGCAGGGCCAAGACAACCCCAACCCAAATTAACAATCCTCGGAACCAGCGCTTGAAATTTCCTTCCGCGATTATCACGCCATAGAAACTCATGTCATCTCCTACCAACACTATTCAAATAACCATTGCTTTTTACCAACTCCGCAAGCTCATTAATAGCGGGCGCAAGCACTGGATATCTATCTGACGCAAAAGCGCCTACCATATCAACGGTCGAATCACTTACAGATTTTTTCCAATTTGGCCTCACCATTTGCTCGAACAGACTACTTGCAGCACCTATCGCGGTGGCGGCACCAGCAACTGGGGCATTTCCCGCGGCAGTTGCTGCAGCAGCGATTCTCCCGGCCATACTCGACACCCAAGCGGCGTTATCTGCAGCTCGAATCGCCTGTTGAACATGACCCAGCTGAGTCATGTTCGGAGCCAAACCAGCTACACATTCGGCTGTTGCGCAGTACCTAGCCACAGTATCATCAATTGGAATATAGCCTGTTCGTGGACTAGTATCACGAAAAATCGGAGCAGGCAAATACTGGGCCATATATGGAATTTCACTTTTATTTACGAAATCAGCTATGAATGCCTGAATAGCCGGATCCACCTTTCCCGCTTTCTGAACATAGACAACCGAGCCAGCCTCATTTGACCATACGGCTCCCGAGTCAGTTTGCGTCACACCACCAATCTGAACATCAGGTACCCCAGGATAAGTCGTGCCTCCGATCACGAAACTCATCTGGCGCATTTGATCTTCAATATATTCAAGCGAAACATCTCCACCTTTCGCGCGTATGGCATCGGCAATTTTTTTTGCGACCGCCCTTTCTTCGGGATGCAATTGCCGGTTGTACATGTCCGCAACGGAGGCCCCCCCTGCTCCACTGAGCCCACCAGCAGCCCCGCCAGCCGCACTACCGATGACGTTGAGAATCACCCTGGTAACTTGCTCTCGCGCTTCACCTGACAAGCCCGCAACGGCTTGTTCCACTTGCTCCTTAACCAAGCTGGTTGCAAGATCTCCCGCAACCGTGCCCGCAATAGCCCCAGCTACATTTCCCCCGCCCAACGCCGCAGCAATCCCCGCCACTGCCGCATGCAACCCGATCGCGCCCGGCTTACCTTCCCCCCAAAGATCCGGATCCTTCTCCTTTAGGGTCTTCAGCGCATCCCCCGCAAGCTGCATCCCCAACTGGCCGAAGGCTTGCTGGAACTCCAACTGCTCGCGGACCTTGTCCTTGTCGAAGATCTGCCCAATGCTGCCGTTCGCGCCAGCAGTATCCCGACTAAGCCCCGCCGTGCTATCCCGGCCGCTGTCCTTGTCCGAACGCACCTCAATCGTGCCCGGAGCAATCGCAGCGTAGGTAGTGCCGGAATCGCTGCCGCTGGTTTGGCCGAAGCTGAAGCCCGACGGTCCCCCCTTGTTTGCGCCGCCCTTGTTGGCAACGTCGAAGGCTCCTGACATGCCCAGATTCACGCCCACGGTGGTGGACTTGTACTCGGCCTTGTTCTTCAGGTCGGTAAAGCCCAACGTTTCCGTCGACAGCCTGTTCTTCGCGGCATCGGCATCGCTGGCGATCACCGCGCCGTCGAGCTGGGTATGTTTGCCCACGGAGACGTCGAAGCCGCCCGAACCCGCATACAGTCCGGACTGCTCAATCACGCTGTCGTAGTTCGACTTGGTCTTGCCCGTGCTGGCGCCGATGTAGGCGCTGCCCGTCATGGAACCGAAGCTGAAGCTGCCGCCCGCGTTGGCCTGTTTCTGCTTGGCGTTGTAGCGGTCCGTGTCCTGCTGGCTGGCTATGGTCAGATTCCTGCCGATGTCTGCGCGGATGCTGTCGGCGCGCGCTTGCGCGCCTTCCAGCAACGTGTCGCGGCCCGAAGTCAGCGTCAGGTTGTCCCGGGCGCTGATCTGGGTTTCGCGGTACGTCGTGCCGTTGCCCTTGGCGTTGCCACTGCCCATGTAACCGCTGGCGAAGATGTTGATGCCGCCACCGCTACCGCTGTCGGATACGCCAATGCCCACGCCCACCTTCCACCCGCTGTTCTTGTTGGTTGAGGTCTCCGTGGAACTCTGTGCCTGGCTCAGCAGCGAAAGATCGTTCGTGGCTCCAAGCAGCACGTTCTTGCCAGTGACATCGCTTCCGATGATGGACAAATTGCCCGAGCCCGGAACGCCTCGCTCACCCAAGGCCACGATGGAGACATTGCCGCCTCCCATGACGGAAGAGCCGAATACCGACTCCTGCGTGCGCTTCGTTTCGCTGACCGATTTGCTGGCGCCTACGCTAATCTGGATCTGCGCGCTGGCGTTCTCCTTATCCGCTGCCGTGGCATTGGTTCCTTCTGCAGCCTCCAGCATGCGATTGGCCTGCACCGCCTGATAGGCGGCCTGGCCCACTTTGACCGCGGCCAGGCGGCCGCTCTTGGCATCGTCTGCCTGTTTGAGCGTGCCGTGTATCTGTTGGGCGGCACCGAGCACGCCGCCCGCCACGCCTATCGTGATTCCGGATTGCTTGAACTCGTGGTACTCGTGCTGACGGGCTTCACCGACGCCAGCGATGATCGCCACATTGCGGCCGCTGATCGAGATATCTCCGTCCTGCGCCAGTACGTTGCTGGCGAAGATTCCCACGTCGCGCCCGGCGTCGATGGTCAGATTGCCGCCCACGCTGCCGACAGTGCTGCTGGAGTAGCCTCCGCTTTCGCCCTTCATCCAGTCGGTTCGTTGCTGCTTGCTATAACCGACGCTGAAGCCGCCGCCACCGCCAAAGCCAGACTTGGTCACCTTCTCGTACTGGTAGTCCTTGTACGACTCGGTCGCTGCAGCAATGTTGATGTCCCGATTCGCCATCAGCGTGACGTCGTTGTCCCCGATGACATTCGACCCCACCACATTCAAATCCCGCCCAGCCATCAACACCGCCGTGTCGCCGGTAAAGGTCGACCCCTTGGCCTGTTCCCAGTCGCTGGAGGAGATGGTGTGCGTGGTCTTGGACGACAGGAAGCTCTTGGTCTTGTAGCGAACCTCGTCATAAGCCGAGCCGGTTTCCACCCCGGCGACCAGGTTGATGTCGCGTCCCGCGCCCACCGCCAGCTGCTTGCCAGCAGTGACTTCGGCCGCACGCGCATTGACGTCCTGGCCCGCGACCAACGTGAGATTGCCGCCCGCCGCGATGGTCGAGCCGACTTCGGAGCTGGTGCTCAGGTCGTGGCGGTTGTTCTTCTTCAAGACCAGCGATTCGCCGTGGCTCTCCGTAAGCGTTTCCAAGGCGATGTCACGCCCGGCCTGCAGACGCGCGTCATCCTTGACCGAGACTTGCGCCGCGGTCAGCGTGATGTCGCGGCCAGCCTGCATGTTGAGGTTGCCTGCGTCGACGCGGGCCACGCCGCTGACGTGCGTGCCCCAGGTGCTGCCGAAGTTCTCGGAGGCGGCGGTGGACGTCAGGGCGATGTCTCGTCCCGCCTTCAGGGCGACGTTGTCGCCCTTGATCAGCGACACCAGATTGGTCAGGTCCTCGCGCGCGGCGAGGTCGACGGTGGAGCCCTGGATCAGGCCGCCGCCCTGGTTGACGATGTTGCCGGCGGTCATGACGGTGGCTTCGCGCGCGCCGATGGTGCCGCTGTTGACGATGTCGCCTTCGGCCTGCAGCTTGACGTCGCGGCCGGCCATGAGGGTGCCGTCGCCCTTCAGGTCGCCTTCGCGCACCAGCAGGTAGACCTGCGGAACCAGCACGGTCTCGGTGGTGCCGTCGGGCAGCGTGACGGTCTGCTCGACCAGCCAGACCAGGTCGGTGGTGAGTTGGCGCTGCTGCGCGTCGGTCAGCGCGACGCCGAGCTGGATGCCGTTGTCGCGGGCGAACTGCGCACCGGCGGCGAGCAGGGCCTTGTACTGGCTGTCGTTGTCGCTGTACTTGTTGAGGAAGCGCTGGCCGGTGGTGGCCAGGATCTGGTCGGACACAAGCTTCTGTTCATAGAAACCGTCGCCCAGGCGCTTGGGTTGGCCCGAGGGTGTCTGGAATTTGGCGCCCGCGGGCACCAGCGAATCCCAGCTGCCCAGGCGCGCGCCGGACAGGTTCTGGCCGTCGGCCGCGGCGGTGGCGCCGCTGGCAGAGAGCGAGCCGCCCGCGCCGAGCGTGGCGCCGGCGGGGCCGGATGCGCCTTGCGCGTCCAGGCGCTGGCCGTCCAGGCCGCTATTGGCGCCGACGGTGGCGCCGGCCTGGCCCGCGTTCGAGACCGAACCCGCGCCGACGCCGGCATTGATGGGTCCGGAGCCGCCTTGGCCGTTCATACGCTGGCCTTCAAGGCCGCTGCTGGCGCCAACGGACGCACCGCCTTGGCCCGGGGTCGAGATCGAACCGGTGCCGACGCCGGCATTGACCGTGCCGGCCGTGCCGGGCTGGTCGTTGCGTTGGCCCGCCAGGCCGCCGCCCGAACCGGCACCGTTGCCGATGGTGGTGCCGGGCAGCGCGCCGGGCTGGCTCAGCAGGTCCAGCAGGTAGTCGCTGGAGACGGTCGGACGCTGGCCGACGAAACGCGGATCGGTGGCGACGACGTAAGGCGCATCCGGCCTGCCGTTGACGGTGTAGAGCTGGCTGTCCGGAATGCCGGCAGGATTGGAGACAGTGCGCACCACCGTGCCGCCGGGCAGGCCGACGCTGGCGACCAGCACTGGTCCAGGCGCGGCGCCGCCATTGCTGGCGCCGGGTCGGGAGCCGTTGAGCTGGACGGCGACGTTGCCGCCGGAAGTGCCGACCGGCAATTCGATGGGCTGGCCCGCGAGGGTGGCGTTGTAAGCCTCGGAATACTCCTTGCGGTCGCGCGAACGCGCCTGGGTGACCGTCATGGTCCCCGTGCGCGTGACGGTACGTTCACCGCCCGCGCCGATGTTGTTGATGGCAGGACCGGCCACCGTGAGCGCACCGCCCGCGGCGATCTGGCTCTTGTCGTTGGTGACGGCGCCGGTGAGCGTCATGGACCCGCCCGACAGGATCTTGCCGGGGTCGGAGGACAGGGTGCGGGTCTCGGTAACGGTCTCCTGCACCTGGTAATAGGTGAACGTGCCGACCAGGCGGTTGTTGAAGTCGGCGTTGAATGCCCGGATGCGCGCTTCCAACTCCATGTGCGGCGCCTTGTAGGCGGCGTAGGCTTCTTCGTAAGCCTTGCGGCGCGCTTTCTCGGCTGCGCAGCCATCAATAATCGCGCAGTTGTCATACAGCGGCGGAACCCAGACCGGCATGGGGTCGGCCGGAGGCGTGACACCGAAGACAGACCAGATGCGCTCTCCGGAACCGTAAAGGAATTTCTCCGGCCGGTCCCAGCAAAGGTCGGCCGCATCGCCGCCGCTGCACCCGACGTCGGGAGGGGTATAGGTCGGCGTAATGGGCGAAGTCTCGCCGCCCCTGCCCTTCTTGCTCGGCGTGTAGTCGAACGGCGGTCCATAGCGCGACGCCGGATACTGGGTGGACGGCAGCAGGAACATGCGTTCCGGATCGTCGTTCAGCCAGGCCGGATCCTTGCTGCACATAGGCGTCACTTCGTCGCACAGCCAATTGGTCTCGGCGTCGTACATGTCGGTGGTGCCCGCCGGGGTGAAGTACACCTTGGACGTGCTGGACACCTGCACCGTTTCGTTGGTGTAGCGGTCATTCTGGTTGCGGATGGACGCGGCCGAGATGTCGGCATTGCCTGCCGCTTCAATAGTGGCGGACGCGTTCAGGAGCGAACCGGCCTGCCCGATGGCGCGGCCGGCGGCGTCCAGCGCGCCGCCGATGCGCAGGTCGGCGCCCGCGTAGACCAGCGCGTGGTCGCGGTTGACCAGCGAGCCCACGCCCAGGTCCATGTTGCCGCGCGATGCGACGACGGCTCCGCCGCCCGCGCCCGCGCCGTTGACCAGCGCGCCGGCCTGGATCGATACGGCATCGCCGTAGATGCGGCCGGTGTTGTCGACGCGGCCCGCGGTGATGCGGGTCGAACCGCCGTCGATGAGGCCGGCGTTGGTCAGGCCCTGCGTCACCGTGATGCGGTTCTGGCCGCCGGCCAACAATTGGCCGGTGGCCTGGTTGTTCAGCGAGTCCGCCGTGATGCTCAGGTCGCGGCCGGCGCTGATCTTGGCGCGGTTGTCCAGCGCGCCGCCCAACGATAGATTGAGGTCGCGGCCGCTGGAGATGTCGCCTTCCTGGTTGAGGGAGCCGGCATACGCGAACGACAGGTCACCCGCGGATTGCAACACGCCCAGCCCCTGCAATACCTGCGCGATGACGGTCAGGCTCTTGCCGGCCTGCAGCGTGCCCTGCGTGTTCTTGAGCGTGTCCGCGACGATGCGCGCGCTGCCCTGGGAAGCGATGGTGCCGCCCGTGTTGTCCAGTTCCTTGGCGCCCAGGGTCAGGTTCTCGATCGCCTCGATGGAGCCGTCCTGGTTGTTGACGCGGTCCGCCACGATGGAGACGACCTTACCCAGGACGCCCTTGGGCGGGGCGCCGGCCGCGGTCAACGTGCCGCTGTTGTCCAGGCTGGCGGCGTTCAGGGTCAGCAGGTTGTCGGCCTGGATCAGGCCACCGCGGTTGTCCACCGCGCCGGTAGCGGTAATGGTGAGGTCGCGGGCGGCCAGCGTGCCGTCGCGGTTGACGACGCTTGCGGCTTCGATGCGCGCATCGCCGGCCGCGGCGATCACGCCGCCTGTGTTGTTCAGCGTGCCGCCCAGCTTGATGGCCGCATCGCCGGTCGAAGTCAGCTTGCCGCCCTGGTTATGAAGATTGGCGGCGGTGATAGCCAGGGCGCCGCCTTGCACCACCGCGTTGCGGCTGTCGACGTCGCCTGGCGTGGCCAGCGTGACCTTGCCGATGGCGGACAGCTTGCCGCCCGCCAGATTCAAGCTGCCCCCGGACAAGCTCAGGTCCTTGCCGGCCAGGCTGGTGCCGCCGTAGACAATGGAGCCTCCCGTCAGCGTGATGCTGCCCGGCCGGCTGAGCGCGCCGTCGGCGCCCACGCCCGCCACGAAACGGCCGGCGTTGGAAAGTTGTCCCAAGGCGGTGGCGATGAGGTCGCCGCCGGCCAGCACCGATCCAGTGTTGTCCAGTGTGGATCCGGCCCACAGCTTGGCCTGCGTGCCTGCCGACGCGACGCCCGCGTTGAGCAGCGCGCCGCCGGCGCTCAGATCCAATCCCGCGCCGGACTGCAAGCGGCCGTCCGCCGTGATGGTCAGTTTGCCGCCGGCGCTGGCGATCAGCGCGCCCGCCTGCGTGGCGGCGACGCCGCCCAGCGTTGCGTCCGTGCCCGCCCGCAGCGTCATGCCTTGTTCCGCGGCAGCCGAGCCGAACGCCGTGAGCGCGCCGCCCGCCAGCGCGGTCAGACCGCCCCCGGCCTGCAGGCGCGAAGCCGCGCCCAGCGCGATGTCGCCGCGCTGCGCAGTCAACGACAGGTCGCCTTGCAAGGCGGCGACGGTGCCGTCGACCGTGATCTTGTCGCCCGCGGTCAGCGTTTGCGAACCGCCGGCCAGCATGCGTCCGGCCGCCTGCAACGCCTCTTGGGCGGTCGCAGTCAGAGTACGGCCGGCCTGCGCCAGGCCCGCCGCGCCCACCGCTACGTTGCGGCCCGTCAGCGTCAGGTTGGCGTCGGTGGCGGCAGTGCCGTCCACCCGCGCGTCGCGCGCGGCGGCCAGCAGCATGTCGCCCACCGAACTCAAGGCGCCCGTTGCATACAGGTCGCGGTCGGCGCGGGCAGTCAGCGTGCCTGCGGCTTGCAACTGGCCGTTCTGCTTGACGATGAGATCGCGTCCGGCCGTGATCGAGGCATTGCCCGCCGCGCGTTCGCCCAAGGCAGCGGCAAGGCCGCCCAGCAGGACGTCTCCACTTGCGGCGAGCGTCAGGCCGCCGCCCGAGGCAATGACGCCGTCGGACCCCAGGTTGGCGCCTGCGCGCGCGTTGAGCCCGTCGGAGGCCTGCATCCTGCCGCCTGCACCGACCAGCAGGTTCGCGCCCGCGTCGGCCGTCAGGCCGCCTTCCAGCGCCGTGGCGATGCCGTCGATGCGGATATCGCGCTGCGCGCCCAGGACGATGGGCGAGCCGGCGGTCGCCGTGCCCGTGATGAACAGGTCGCGCCCAGCCTGCGCCTGCAACGTGCCGCCCGCGGCGCCTGCGCCCGTGGCGGTGCCGGCCGTGCCGGCGATGCGCAGGTCCTGGCCCGCGCCCAGCAGCAGCTTGCTGCTGCCCTGGGCCAAGCCCGCCTGGCCGATGGTGAGATCCCCTGCCGCGTCCGCGCGCAGGGTGCCGTTGGCGACGGTCTTGCCGTTCAGTTCGGCGTCCGTGCCGGCCTTCAGCGTGATGTCCTGCTCGCCCGAAATCGTGCCGTTGGCCAGCAGCTTGCCGCCGGCCTGCGCCGCCAACAGTCCGCCCGCCTGCAGCGCGCTTGCGCCGCCCAACGTCATGGCGCCGCCGCTATTCACGGTAAGCGCGCCCGCATCGGCCAGGACCGTGCCGTCCACCGTCAGATCCTTGTCGATCCGCAGCGCCGCGGATTGGCCCGCCACCAGCGTGCCTGCCAGCGTGGCGCTATCGGCCTGCACATCGACCGAGCCATCGGCCTGCAGACGTGCGTCCGCGCTGGTGGCCAGCGCGCCGCCGGCCTGAAGCGCCAGCTTGCCGGCCGCGAGGTTCTGGCCTTCGAGGCGGATATCGGCAACCGCGTCCAGGATCAGATCGGCCAGCGAGGAAATCGTGCCGGCCGCCGTCAGCGAACCGCCCGCGCGCGCTTGCAGCGCGCCGCCGGACAAGGCGCGGCTGCCGGCCGACAGGGCCAGGTCTTCGCCTGCGATCAGGTCCAGGGTGCCGTTGGCGGATGCTGCCGTGCCGGACAGATCCAGGCGGCCCCCGGCGTTCAGGCTGGCGCCCTTGTCGCCGCGCACGACCCCGGCCATCTCCAGATTGCCCGCGGCCGCGATCCGCGCCTGCTCCGAGGCGTCCAGCTGCGCCGCCGCCCCGATGCGCAGATTGCCCCCGGCGCTGAAATCCAGCGCGCCGTCGGCGCCCAGCTTGCCGTCCGCGCGCGCATCGCGCACAGCCTGTAGTTCCGCGCCCGCGGTGGACACCAGAACGCCGCCCAGCGCCAGATCGCGGCCGGCGTCGGCCTGCACGCCCTTGCCCTGCAGCTGGCTGCCCGCCCCAAGCAACAGGTCGTTGCCGCTCTTGAGCCGCAGCGCGCCGCCATAGGCGAGCGCGTTGCCCTCCACGCGCAGGTCCCGCGCGGCGTCCAGCGACATGCCGCCCTCGGCCAGCGCCGTGCCAGCGAGGTTCAGATCCTGCCCGGCCTGGAGCGTCATCGATCCGTCGGATTGCAGATGCGAACCGCTAGCCGCCGTCAGCGCCTGGCCCGCCTTCAGGTCCAGGCCGCGCGCGGCGTAGACCTGTCCCGCCACGGCCGCGTTGCGCGCAGCCTGAAGGGTCAAGGCGTCCAGGGAACTGAGCGCGCCCGCCATGCGGAGATCGCCTAACGTCGTGACATTGACCGCGCCCTTGGCCGCGACCCGCGCCAGCCCGCTCATCGACAGATCGCCGCCGGCGTTCAAGCTCAGGCCGCCGGCGCTGGCGGCAAGCGTGCCGTCCACGGACAGCTTGCCGGTGGCATCCATGCTCATATCGCCGTTGCCGCGCCAGGCGCCGGCCAGCGTCATGTCGTTACCGGCCTGGGCCCGCGACGAACCTTCGGCGTCCCATTGCGCCGTCTTGCCCATGGCAAGGTCGCGCGCGGCAATCAGCGAGATGTTGCCGGTGGCCGCGGCCTTGCTGTCGATGCGCGCGTCGCGTCCCGCGTTCAACACGATGTCGCCACGCGCGGCCATCGCGCCGCCCGCTTGCACATCGCCCTTGGCGCTCCCCGACACGCCTGCGCCCTGCGTGCGGCTGGCGTCGGCCAGGCGCAGATCGTTGCCCGCGTTCATGACCAATTGGCCGCCGTAGGCCAGCGCCGCGCCGTCCACCCGCACATCGCGCCCGGCCTCCAGCGTCAGGCCCTTGTTGGTTTCCGCCTCTCCGGCCAGGACCAGGTCCTGCCCCGCGCGCAAGGCCATGGCGCCTTCCGATTGCAGGCGCGCATCCGCGCCGGCCAGCAGTTGTCCTATCGCCTCCAGCAGCAGCGGGCCGCCGGCCAGCAGCTTGCCCGTAATGGTGGCGTCGGTTCCCGCTTGCGCCGTCAACCCGGCCAGCGAGGACGCCGTGCCAGCAACGTTCAACGCGCCCTTCGTGATCATGGACAAGGGGCCGCCTGCTTGCGCATTGCCGCCCACCGTCATGTCACCGTCCGCGGCCAGTGTCAGCGCGCCCTGTGCCGCGCCGGCCGTGCCGCTGACATCCAGCGCGCCTCCCGCACGCAGTTCCGTGCCCTGGTTGCTGAGCAGGCTGCCCGACAGCGCCACATTGCCGCCGGTCTGCAGGCTGGCAGCGCCCGTCGCTTGCAACTGACCCGTGACTTTCGCCGTCTCTTGCGCGCGCAGCGTCAGGTCGCCGTCGGCGCCCAGCTTGGCGCCGAACACCGCGTCGCGGCCTGCCGTCAGGGTGGCCGATCCCGCCGCCACCATTTCACCGCCGGCGATGAGGTCGCGCGTCGCTTGCGCCGTGACGCCCTTGCCTTGGGTCTTGCTGGCATTGCCCAGCAGCAGGTCGCTGCCGGCATTCATGAAGAGCTCGCCGCCATAGGCGAGCGCGCTGCCGTCCACGCGCAGATCGCGCGCCGCGTCGATCGCGATGCCACCGTCGCTCAAGGCCGCGCCCGCGAGGCGGGCGTCCTGGCCTGCGCTCAACGTCATGTTTTTGGACGATTGCAATTGCGCCGCCGATCCCGCGCGCAGGTCCTTGCCTGCCTGCAACGACAAGGCATCGCCGGACAGCAACTTGCCGTCCACCGTTGCGCCGCCTGCCGACACCAGGGTCAATGCGCCCTGGCTGACCAGCTCGCCAGCCACCGACAATTCGCCGCCGCTCTCGCCGCGCAGCGTGCCGCCTGCCAACGCCTTGCCGCTGGCGCCTATTGTCAGGTCGCCTCCGGCCAGCAGGTCGATTCCGCCCGATGCTGCCGAGGTCGCGCCGTCCAGGCGCAAGGCGCCCGCCGCTTCGATGCGGTTGCCCTGGTTGCTGCGCAATGCGCCCGCCAGCGTCGCATCCTGCCCCGCCTTGAGTTGCGCCTTGCCTTCCGCGTCCAGTTGAGCGCTTTGGGCGAGGGTCAGATTGCGCCCGCTATCGAGCTTCAGGTCGCCGGCGGCCACGGTCTTGCCGCCCAGGCTGGCATCGCCGCCCGCAATCAATGCGATATCGCCGCGCGACGCCATGGCGCCGTCCGCCAGCAGATCGCCGCCGGCGCGCGCGGTCAGGCCCTCGCCCTGCGTGCGGCTGGCGTGGTCCAGGCGCAGATCCTTGCCCGCGTCCATAGCCAGTTGGCCGCCGTAGGCCAATGCCGCGCCGTCCACGCGCAGGTCGCGCGCGGCATTCAGCGTCAAGCTCTTGTTGGCTTCCGCCTGACCCGCCAGAATCACGTCCTGGCCAGCGCGCAACTGTATGGCGTCTTCCGATTGCAGGCGCGCATCCGCGCCCGCAACCAGCTGGCCGATCGTTTCCAACAGCAGCGGGCCGCCGGCCAGCAGCTTGCCGTTGACCGTGGCATCGCCCGCGGCCTGGGCCGTCAGCCCGGCCAGCGAGGACACCGTGCCTGCCACGTTCAGCGCGCCCTTGGCGACCATGGACAAGGGACCGCCGGATTGCGCGTTGCCGCCCACGGTCATGTCGCCACCCGAGGCCAGGCTCAATGCGCCCTGTGCCGCGCCGGCCGTGCCGCTGACATCCAGCGCGCCTCCCACCCGCAGTTCCGCGCCCTGGTTGCTGAGCACGCTGCCCGACAGCGCCACGTCGCCGCCGGCTTGCAGGCTTGCGCTGCCCGTCGCTTCCAGCTGGCCCGTGACCTTGGCCGTGTCTTGAGCGCGCAGCATCAGGCCGCCGTCGGCGCTGAGCTTCGCGCCGATAGCTGCATCGCGGCCCGCGGTCAGCGCCACGGAGCCCAGCGCCACCATCTCGCCGCCCACGCCGAGATCCCGTCCTGCGAGGGCGCTAATGCCCTTGCCCTGGGTCTTGCTGATATCGCCCAGCCACAGATCACGACCGGCGCTCATCGACAAGCTACCGCCGTAAGCCAGCGCGCTGCCGTCCAGGCGCAGCCCGCGCGTGGCGTCTATCGATATGCCGCCGTCGCTCAAGGCAATGCCCGCGAGCATGGCATCCTGGCCCGCGCTCAAGGTCATGCCCTTGGACGATTGCAGTTGCGCGGCGGATCCCGTGCTCAGGTCCGTGCCTGCCCGCAGCGACAAGACATCGCCGGACAACAGCCGGCCGTCCACTGTCGCGCCGTCTGCCGATGCCAGCCTCAGGCCGCCTTGGCCCGCCAGTTCGCCGGCCACCCGCAAGGCGCCGCCGCTTGCGCCGCTCAGCGCGCCGCCCGCGTATGCCTTGCCCTGCGCGCCCACCGACAGGTCTCCGCCCGCGAGCAGATCGATTGCGCCAGCGACAGAAGACGTTTCGCCGTCCAGGCGCAGCTTGCCCCCGGCTTCTATGCCTATGCCCTGATTGGTGCGCACCGCGCCGGCCAGCGCCGCGTCTTGTCCCGCCTTGATCTGCGCCGCGCGTTCCGCCTCCAGCAACGCGCCCTGCGCGATCGTCAGATTGCCTCCGCCATCCAGCGTCACGTCGCGGGTGGCGACCGTCTTGCCGCCAAGCTGCGCATCGCGCCCCGCCATCAGCTCGACGTCGCCGCGCGCAGCGATTGCGCCGTCCGCTTGCAGATCGCCGCCCGCGCGCGCCGACACGCCCTCGCCCTGTGCGCGGCTGGCGTGGGTCAAACGCAGATCGTTGCCGGCGTTCATCGACAGTTGGCCGCCATAGGCCAATGCCGCGCCATCCACGCGCAAATCGCGGCCCGCGCCCAGCGTCAGGCCGGCATTGGTTTCCGCCATGCCTGCCACGGACAGGCTCTGGCCCGCGCGCAGCTGCATGGCGCCGTCCGACTGCAGGCGCGAATCCGCACCCGCCGCCACCTGGCCTATCGCTGCCAGCAGCAGCGGACCGCCGGCCAGCAGCTTGCCGTTGACCGTGGCATCGCCCGCCGCCTGGGCCGTCAGCCCCGCCAGCGAGGACACCGTGCCCGCCACGTTCAGCGCGCCCAGCGTGCGCAGCACCACCGGCCCACCGGCCTGCGCGCTGCCGCTGACGGAGAGGTCTTCGCCAGACGCCAGGTTCAGCTCGCCTGCCGCCGCGCCCACCGCGCCGCTGATGGCGAGCGGACCCGCCGCGCGCAGGTCCACACCCTGATTGCCGCTGAGACTGCCCGTGAGCGCAATGCCTGCCCCGGACTGCAGCCGCGCGCGCCCCAGGGCTTCCAGTTGCCCCGTGACGGCCGTCGCGCCTTGCGCGCTCAGGTCCAGGTCGCCGCGCGCCAGCACTCGCGCGCCCACCGCGGCCTCGCGTCCGGCCTTCAATCCGGCCGCGTTCTCAGACACCAGTTCGCCATCGGCCCGCAGATCGCGCGCCGCGTCCAGCCCGACACGCTTGCCCTGCGCCTTGCTGGCCGCGCCCATGCGCAGATCGCCGCCGCTCTTCAGATCCAGCGCGCCGCCGTAGGCCAGCGCGCTGCCGTCCAGGCGCAGGTCGCGCGTGGACTCGATCAGCATCGCGCCATCGGTCAAGGCCGCGCCAGCCAACGTGACGCCCTGGCCCGCGCGTATCGCCATGCCGCGTCCGGATTGCAGTTGCGCGCCGGCCTCCGATACCGCGTCCGCGCCGGCCTGCGCCTGCAGCGCGCCAGATGCGTACACCTGACGCGACAGCAGCATGTCGCGCCCCGCCTGCAACGTGACGCCTTCCTTCGCGGACACCACGCCGCCCGCCGTGGAGACGCCGCCGCTTTGTTCCCCCGGCGCAGCCGGTTCAGGCGTCTTGCCGGGTTCCGCGCCGGTGCCGGAGTCCGAGCCGGAACCCGTGCCAGTTCCCGAACCCGACCCCGTGCCATTGCCGGCTCCCGTGCCGGTGCCGGTCCCCGCGCCCGTGCCGCCGCCTTGCCCTGGTTGCGGCACGACAGCCTGTCCCGCCACCTTCAGGTTGCGCCCCGATTGCGCGCGCAGGTCCTGGTCCGAAGTCAGCAGACCTCCCGACAGAGAAAGGTCCTTGCCCGCGGCCACGCGTAAGGCGCCCTGCGTGCGCAGGCTGCCCTGCGCGCCCACCGCGACATCGCCGCCGGCCTCCACATTCAAGGAGCCGCCCGCGCCCACGGCGCCCTGCACGGACACGTCGCGCGCAGCCGCGAGCGCGGCTGTTGCGCCGGCCTGCGCCGCGCCTTGCACGGCCAGATCGCGGCCGCTGTCCACGCGCAGATTGCCGGCTGCCTGCGCCGTGCCGCGCGGCGCGATGCGGACGTCGCCCGCCGCCGTGACTTGCAGATCGCCGGTCAGGGCCACCAGGTTGCCGCCGATGTTCACGCCCACCCCAGCCTCGGTGCCGATCAGGCGCACGCTGTTGGCATACATGCCGCCCAGCGCCGCGGTATCCAGCGCCACTTCGGGCGCCGCGCCTTCCCCTGCCTGCGCCGAAACGGCCCCGGAGGCGTAATCGACGCGCGCCGCGCCCGCGGTCACGTTGAGCTTGTCGGCCCAGACGTCGGCATTGATCTCCAGCGTGCGCGCCAGGAGATCCACCTGGCTGAGATTGGCGCCGTTCAGGCCGGCGCCATCGATGCGGATCTTGCCGGAAGCGATATCGAAACCGATGCTGCCGTCAGGCCCGACCTGCGGTTTGCCCGTGGTCAGGGTGGCGCGGTCCGCATTCAGAAAACCGCAGCCGTTGCAGGTGATGCCTGCCGGGTTGGCGACGATCACATTGGCCCGGTTGCCGGCCACTTCCAGGGTGCCCAGCAGTTGCGACGGATTGGGCGCGGTGACCTGGTTGAGAATGGTGCTGGCGCGCTGGTTGCCCAGCATGGGATTGCCGCCCACCTGCCCCGCCAACTGGGTCTGGCTGGCGCCGCCGCTGTTGTTGAGCACCGCGCCGGACGGACCGACGTTGAATTGCGTGTAGCGGTTGTTGGACACGCCGCCGGCCGAAGGCGGCGCGATGTTGATGACGGGCACGCCGTTGCTGACGCCAACGGAAGGCTTCGCGCCTGCCACGCTCTTGTCCACCGAGATCGGCAAGGTCTGCGCCAGCACTGGCGACCAGACCTGGGTAAAGACGACGGACCAGACGATCAGGGAGCGAAGCTTGGACATCATGCGTATCCGGGTGGACTAAGAATGGACGGCGGTCAGGCGGCACGCGGCCGCCAGGTCAGAACTCGAACATCAGCACCGCCGCGAACACGGTCGAGGCGGTTTTCAGGGATTCAGGCTTTTTCAGCGGCCAGCCGGCGGACAGGTCATAGCTGGCATTGACATAGGGCATGGCGATCCGTCCGCGCAGCCCGGCCACGGCGCCGACCAGCGTGCGGCCAGACAGCGACGCCGCCGACGGACCGCCCACCCGGCCCACGTCCAGACCCGTGTACAACTGGTGGCCAGGCACGCGCAGCAGCTTGTCCAGGCTCAGCGACAAGTCGTTGCGCAAGGTCCAGCCGTCCTCGGCGGCCAGCGTCATCTGGCCGTCGAAACCCCGCACCGCATAGCGGTTGCCGATGGTGAAGTAGTCGGACGGCACGATGGGCGTCTTGGCGTGCTGGATCTGCCAGTTCAATTGGTAGGCCCAGGGCTGCTCCGCCAGCTCGAACGGCAGATGCAGGCCGGCGTTGGCCGAAACGATGGTGCTGCGCCCGTTCCAGTCCGGATCGCCATAGACATAGCCGGGCCGGTCGGACAGCCCGGCGAGCGTGCCGCGCACGCCCCCGCCGATGTCCAACGCGGCGCGGCCCAAATAGTGGCGATGCCCCAGGTTGAACTCGTAGCCGGTGACGTCGCGCCGCTGCACTTCGATGTCCACATCGTTGAGCGTGCTGGTGGTGCGCTTGCGCAGCAGGGTCAGCGATGAGGTGCCCTTGTAAGTGGCGCCGCGATACGGCACCACCGAGACGCCCGCCTGCACCTGCTTGGTGGTGCCGCCGTAGATGATGGGTTCATCGAAGCCGGCCACGGTCTGCCGGTAGGTCGATTTGCTGGCCCCGGCAAAGAAGGTCCAGTAGCCGAAGGGAACGCTGTAGTTCAGGGAAGCCGCGCGCGTGTTCGACTCCGCGTCGCGCCAGCGCGCATTGCTGTTCCATGACACCGACAACTGGTCGTACAGAAACAAGGGCGAGTCCAGGGTCAGGCCGGCGTTGACCTGGTACTTGCCGATAGCGTCCATACCGGCGTTGTCGCCGCCGATGTATCCATGCCAGCGCTTGCCGGTGCCGGGACGGATAAGGATGTCGGAATCACCCAGCTCCGGTCCGGGAGCGACGTCAATGGCCGCGTCGGCCTGGCTGCCCAACCTGCGGATGTTCTCCAGCGCCTGGTCCAGGTCGCGCTGGTTCACTTCGCCGCCCGGCCCGGTGGGCAAGGCCGTGCGCCACCAGCCTATGGCGCCCTCGCCCTTGACGGCGGAGATGCGGCCCGGCAGGTAGCGCAGCGTCAGCGTGCCCGCAGCCAGCGATTGTTCCGGCACGACCACCCGCGCGGTGACGAGTCCGCGATCGATCAACAGGCCGATCAGATGTTCCTGCAAGGCCCGCAGTCCCAGGCCGCCCACGCAATGGCCAATCACGGCATCGGCTGCGCGCGCCAGCGATTCGGCAGGCTGCGCTCCGTCCCAGACGACTTCCTTCAGGGCGAAGCAAGGCGTTTCGACCGGCAGGACCAAGCCGCCGGCAGCCGGCCCGGCGGGCGACAACACGTCTGGCCGTTCGGCCGCGCGGGCGCGCTGCGCCCCCAGTTCCTGCTCTTGACGACGTTCGATCTCGGTGGCGCGCAGGGCTGCCTCGGGCAGCGGCTGAGCGCCGGAACCGGCGGCAAAAAAGCCAGCCGCCAATGTGCCCGCGGCCATGCGCAGGCGCCAGTAGTGATTCATGCCGGTACGGCGCCTGCGGACGTGCGCGGCGCTCCTTGTTGTCTATGTATGAAACCAAATGTTTGCCAAGTTTGCCTTAACGCACAATTAATGACAATAAATATCTGATTGTATACAGGCTACTATCAAAGCACTTAAATGAAATTAGGAGATAAAGACTGATTAATTGGGGCATGAATGCCATAGTTCCGGGGTGCGGAACTATCACGATTGGACCAAGCGTGATTTGATATGAAACAAAACGCTAACAGCTCGGCCGCGCCGCCAGCAGCTGCTTTTTTGGTGCCAGCCTTTTTATTCGAGCATCTGGAGCGGATAAATAAGGGGCGTCCGAAAGCCTGCGGCCCACCTTGTTCATACCGGTTGCACACGGGTTATCCCGGATACGGCCACATCCACAAATCGTCAATAATTCGCCAACGTTTTATCGCCGATCCGTCCCCTTCCCCTGCCAGCCCATGCCTGTATCCGTCCGGGACGCCATTGTTTCCTCCTCCCACCTGGCCTCTTCAGCTCCCGAGCTTTCCGAAGTCGAATTCGGCCTGATCATCGCCTCGCATGCGTTCAACCGCTGGATGGTGCGCTGCATGGCCTGTGCGGGACTGCCCGAACTGACCTCGCTGGACATCCTGGTGCTGAACCACGTATTCCATCGCGGCCGGGGCAAGAAACTGGCGGACATCTGCTTCACGCTCAATGTCGAAGACACCCACCTGGTGAACTATTCGCTCAAGAAGCTGGAGCGCCTGGGCGTGGTGCAAGGCGCCAAGACCGGTAAGGAAGTGATCTACACGGCGACCGACGCTGGCGCAGCTGCGATCCAGCGCTACGCCGAAGTGCGCGAGCAGTGCCTCGTCAAACCCTTCATCGACTCCCCCGCCGCGGACGAAGCCAGCCATCAGCTGGCCAACACCCTGCGCGCCCTTTCGGGCCTGTACGACCAGGCTGCCCGCGCCGCCACCTCGCTGTGAGAATCCACGTTGTCTAGCATTTCTGCATCCACTTCCGCCCCGCTGTTGTCCGTGCGCGGCGTGTCGGTCGACTTCAATACCGAAAACGGCGTGTTCCGCGCCGTCGACAACCTGGATTTCGAGGTGCGCCCCGGCCGGACGCTGGCCATCGTCGGCGAATCCGGCTCGGGCAAGTCGGTCACGTCCATGGCCATCATGCGCCTGACCGACTACACCAGCGGCCGCATCGCCACGGGCC
The DNA here is from genome assembly GCF_058783105.1 of Achromobacter sp. FW305-C-30-7. Lineage (NCBI taxonomy): Bacteria > Pseudomonadati > Pseudomonadota > Betaproteobacteria > Burkholderiales > Alcaligenaceae > Achromobacter > Achromobacter sp. FW305-C-30-7. Next base: position 23,773 of record NZ_JBYSYI010000007.1, read on the forward strand.
AGATCCTGTTCCGCGACAGCGCCGACCGCGAAATCGACCTGACCGCGGCCTCCGACGAAGACATGCGCGCCATCCGCGGCAACGACATCGCGATGATCTTCCAGGAGCCGATGACCTCGCTGAACCCGGTCTTCACCATCGGCGACCAGATCGTCGAGGCCATCATGCTGCACCAGCAGCTGTCGCGCTCGGCCGCGCGCCAGTCCGCATGCAAGCTGCTGGAAAAGGTGCGCCTGCCCGACGCCGAGCAGATGCTGGACCGCTATCCGCACCAGCTATCGGGCGGCATGCGTCAGCGCGTGATGATCGCGATGGCGCTGTCGTGCCAGCCGCGCCTGCTGATCGCCGACGAGCCGACCACGGCGCTGGACGTCACCATCCAGGCGCAGATCCTGAACACCATCCGCGAACTGCAGCGCGATCTGGGCACCGCCGTGATCTTCATCACGCACGACATGGGCGTGGTGGCGGAAATGGCCGACGACGTGGTGGTGATGCTGCGCGGCAAGAAGGTCGAGCAAGGCACGGTGGACGAAATATTCAACGCACCCAAGCATCCCTACACCCGCGCGCTGCTGGCGGCGGTGCCGCGCCTGGGCAGCCTGACGGGCCGCGACCTGCCGCTGCGCACGCCACAGACTGTGCTGGAAGGCGACACGCTGCGCGAAGTCGGCGAAACCCGCGAACAGGACACGGCGCGCTACGACGAACCGGTGCTGCGCGTGGAAAAGCTGACCACCCGCTTCGACGTGGGCCACAATTTCTTCGGCCGCGTCACGCATCGCGTGCACGCTGTGGAAGAAGTGAGCTTCGACGTCTACCCCGGTGAAACGCTGGCGCTGGTGGGCGAATCCGGCAGCGGCAAGTCCACCATCGGCAAGACCCTGCAGCAACTGGTGGCGCCGACCTCGGGCGCCGTGCGCTACAACGGCCAGGACATTTTCTCGATGGACAGCGCCGGCCGCCAGCGCCTGCGCCAGGAGATCCAGTACATCTTCCAGGATCCCTACGCTTCGCTGGATCCGCGCAAGACGGTGGCCTTCAGCATCGCCGAGCCGATCCGCACGCACGGCCTGCTGAGCGGCGAGGACGCCATCGCCCGCCGCATCGGCGAACTGCTGGAACAGGTCGGCCTGAAACCGGAACACGCCAAGCGCTATCCGCATGAATTCTCGGGCGGCCAGCGCCAGCGCGTATGCATCGCGCGCGCGCTGGCCAGCAACCCAAAGCTGATCATCGCCGACGAATCCGTGTCGGCGCTGGACGTGTCGATCCAGGCGCAGATCCTGAACCTGCTGATGGACCTGCAGAAGGACCGCGGCCTGTCCTATCTGTTCATCACGCACGACATGGCGGTGGTGGAAAAGGTCAGCCACCGCGTTGCGGTCCTGTATCTGGGCCAGATCGTCGAACTGGGCACCCGCCGCCAGATTTTCGAATCGCCGCAGCACGCGTACACGCGCAAGCTGCTGGCCGCCGTACCCGTGGCCGAGCCCGGCCGCCACATCGACACCTCGCTGATCGAAGGCGAGATCCCCAGCCCGGTACGGCGCGTCGGCGACGAGCCCGCCATCATTCCCCTGGTTGAATTCGCGCCCGGCCACCAGGTGGCCCGCGCGGCTTGAGCCGCATCCTCTTTCCACGTCGGCCGACCCGACTTCCCGTCCCTGGAGTTGAACATGCTCTCCCTACGCAAAACCTACACCGCCACCGCCCTGGCTTTGGCGCTGGGCGGCGCGCTGCCCGCCGTCTTCTCGACCGCGCATGCCGCCGGCACGCTCAATGTCGCCATCAACCAGGACCCGGGCAGCTGGGATCCGATCGATACCTTCGTGACCTTCTGGGGTTCGGTGGGCAGCAACCTGTATGACGGCCTGACCATGCGCGGCGCCGACCTGAAGCTGCAGCCGGGCCTGGCCACCAGCTGGGAATACCTGGACGACAACAAGCGCCTGCGCTTCAAGCTGCGCGAAGGCGTCAAGTTCCACAACGGCGAACCCTTCAACGCCGAGGCCGTGAAGTTCACCTTCGAGCGCCTGTTGGGCGCGGAAGGCGCCAAGGGCCCGCAAAAAGCCAACTACGACTCGATCGGCGAGATCAAGGTGGTGGACGAGTACACCGTGGACTTCATCCTGAAGCAGCCCGATCCCGTCCTGCTCACCAAGCTGGCCGGCTACGGCGCCATGATCGTGCCGCCCAAGTACATCAAGGAAAAGGGCGAGGACAACTTCAACATCAACCCAGTCGGCACCGGCCCGTTCAAGTTCGAAAGCTACCAGCCCAAGGTCAACGTGACGCTGGCGCGCAACGACGACTACTGGGGCGGCAAGCCCAAGCTGGACAAGGTGGTCTACCGCTTCATCGGCGAGCCCGGCACCCAGGTGGCCGAACTGCAGGCCGGCCGCATCGACATCGCCACCCTGATCCCGCTGGGCCTGATCGAAACCGTGAAGAAGTCCGGCAACGCCGACGTCATCTCCACGGGCGGCCCGGTTGCCTTTGCCCTGCGCTACAACACCAAGAACGGCATCACGCAGAACCGCGACGTGCGCCGCGCGCTGATCATGGCCGTGGACCGCGACGCCATCGTCAAGCAGCTGCTGCTGGGCCAGGCCAAGACCATCGCCAGCTTCCAGGGCCCGCAGTCGTTCGGCTACAACCCCGAGCAAAAGCCCCTGCCCTTCAACCCCGCCGAAGCCAAGAAGCTGCTGGCCGCCGCCGGCGTGAAGCCGGGCGCCACCGTGCAGATCGACGTGCGCGGCAGCGATTCGAACTTCCGCGAAGTGGCCCAGGCCGTGTCGGGCTACCTGCAAGGCGTGGGTGTGCGCGCCACGATCAAGCCGTATGAAACCGGCGTGCTGCTCAACGACATCATCCCCGGCGGCAAGACCGGCGAGATGTGGCAGAACCAGTGGGGCGGCTGGACCTACGACTACGACAACACGGCCTACCTGATGTACCACACGGGCCAGAAGTGGAACCCGTACGACAACGACGCCAAGCTCAACGGCATGCTGGAAGCGCAGCGCACGGTCTACGACGTGAAGAAGCGCGAAGCCATGCTGCAGGAGATCGCCGGCTACGTGGCCGACCAGGCGCTGGAACTGCCGCTGTACAGCTTGAATACGATCGTCGGGGTGAACAAGCGCGTGAAGGATCTGGAAGTTCCGGGCGACATCCGCTTCCGCTTCCTGAACGCCGCTGTAGAGTAGCCCCCCCGAAGCGCTGCGCGCTTCCCCCCCTGGGGGGCATGCCTACGGACCGGCAGAGCCCGGATCCGTGGCATCCCGCTGGGGCAAGACCGGTTGAAAGTGGTGCGATGGCGCCATGAACAACTGAAAAAGTAGCTGCCGACGAGTACTTTTGGCGCTGCCTTGACGCATTAACCCCACCGACCCGTCCCGGCGCAAGCCGGGGCGGTGATTTATGACCGGATTTCTCATCAAACGCGTGTTGCAGGCCGTCTTCGTGATCGTGGCCGTGACACTGCTCGTCTCCTATGCCGTGCGCCTGACCGGCGACCCTGCGCTGATGCTCAGCCAGGGCTCGGGCAGCGTCACCGAGCAGGACCTGGCCAATATCCGCCAGGCGCTGGGCTTGAACCGCCCCTTCCACGAGCAATACCTGTCTTATATGCAGGGACTGCTGCATGGCGATTTCGGCCGCAGCTTCATGGGCGGCACCTCGGTCGCCAAGCTGATTGGCGACGCCCTGCCCGCCACGCTGATGCTGGCGTTCACCTCGCTGCTGGCCTCGATCCTGATCTCGTTGCCGCTGGGCATCCAGGCCGCGATCAAGCGCGGCAAGGCCACCGACCAGGCGATCCGCATCCTGTCGCTGGTGGGGTTGTCCTTCCCGAACTTCTGGCTGGCGCTGATGCTGGTGCTGCTGCTGTCGATCACCTTCCCGCTATTGCCGCCGTCCGGCTGGAGCGGTCCCGCCAGCCTGGTGCTGCCGTCGCTGACGATGGCCATCATCCTCAGCGCCACCAATATCCGCCTGGTGCGCACCACCATGCTGGAAACGCTGTCGGCGCAATACATCATGGTGGCGCGCAGCAAAGGTCTGAAGGAACGCGTGGTGCTGTACAAGCACGCGCTGCGCAACTGCGCGATTCCGCTCATCACCTACTTGGGCTTGCAGTTCGGCGGCTTGATCGGCGGCATCGTCGTGATTGAAATGGTCTTCAACTGGCCCGGCCTGGGCACGCTGGCGTTCGATGCCATCTCCGGCCGCGACTACCCGGTGTTGCAAGGCACGGTCACCGTGCTGGCCACCGTCATCGTCCTGGTCAACCTGATCGTCGACATCGCCTACGGCATCGTCGACCCCCGCATCCGCACGCGCTGAGCCTTATGCAGACTACTACCCCCACCGCCGCCGCCCCCAAGGCGGCCAAGCCCCGCAGCCGCTACCGCTCGCTGGAATTCGTGCTGGGCGCCGTGCTGACCGGCACCATGATCCTGCTGGTACTGACTTCCGGCTGGCTGTTCCCCGATGGCGGCGAAGCCATGGACCTGGCCGCCCGCCTGACCGCGCCCTTCGCTTCGGCGGCCCATCCCTTCGGCACCGATCCGCTGGGCCGCGACGTGCTGGCGCGCGTCATCGTCGGCGGCAAGATCTCGCTGACGGTGGGCTTCGTCTCGGTCGTCGGCGGCGCGCTGCTGGGCATCGTCATGGGCCTGATCGCCGGCTACTACCGCGGCTTCTGGGACATGATCGTGATGCGCTTTGCCGACGTGCAGCTGGCGCTGCCGTTCATCCTGGTGGCCATCACCTTCATCGCCATCCTGGGCGGCGGCCTGTTCAACGTCATCTTCTTCATGATCGTGTCGCAGTGGGTGCAATACGCGCGCCTGGTGCGCGCCCAGGTCCTGGCCCTGCGCGAGCGCGAATTCGTGCTGGCCGCCCGCGCCTTCGGCGTGCGCGACCTGGCCATGATCCGCCATCACATCGTGCCTAACCTGCTGGGCCCGCTGGTCATCCTGATGACCCTGAACGTCGCCAACAACATCCTGCTGGAAAGCAGCCTGACCTTCCTGGGCCTGGGCGTGGATCCCATGATCCCGAGCTGGGGCGGTATGCTTGCCGACGGCCGCACCTACATGCAGACGGCCTGGTGGGTCAGCGTCTTCCCGGGCCTGGCCATCATGCTGACGGTACTGGGCCTGAACCTGCTGGGCGACTGGCTGCGCGACCGCCTGGACCCGACCGGCAAGGTCTGAAGCCGCCCCGGTCCGCCTGAAAGGAATATCGAGTATGTCTTTGCTGGAAAAAACATTCGACCGCACGCTGGACGCCTGGACCCACGCCTACATGGCGCCGGCCTGGCGCGGCGCGGTCGTGGAAGGCTGGCTGTTCGAAGGCGTGGAGGCGCGCCGCGCGGCGCAGGAGCGCCTGGCGCAGGCCGGCGTCACGGCGCGCTTTCGCAGCGCCTACAAGCCGCTGCTGCACTACTTCCTGGAAGAGGTCGAGCGCGCAGGGCTGGCGTCCGTCGTGGTGCGCTATCCGCTGCACGAACAAGCCCAGGCCAAGCGCTTCACGCTGGAAGCCTATCCGCTGATCGCGCTGCTGGACGGCGTGGACGTCGCCATGCAGCCCGGCGCGGACGACCTGCATTACGACGTCAGCCTGAGCTACGTTGACGGCCGCAAGATCGATACGCGCGTCTATGCGCCCAACCAGATCGGCTACGCCCAGGACGGCACGCCGGAGCTCTCGCCCACCGGTTGGCTGCGGGTGCGCGACGCCGAAGGCGCGCTGCAGACCGATGCCGCCCAGGCCACCGAGTACCAGCAGGCATTCCGCGCCATCGTGGACACGGTGCGCAACCATGCCTGGGGTGCGCACGAGCCCTATTTCGAACGCCTGGAAATCCGCGTGGACCTGCCGGGCATCGACTTCGCCCTGCCGGTGGACGAGGAAATCGTCAGCACCTTCGAGGCGCTGCACGAAGACATCTATTTCTCGCTGCTGGAACACTTCCAGAAGCATTCCGGCCGCCCGTCCGGCGACCGCGGGCTGCAACCCGGGCAGATCATTCCCGACATCCGCCGCCACGACGGCGCGGCGCGCGTGCAGATCTCGCTGGAACATTTCGGGGCTTTGACGCCCGTCGCTCCCGCCGCGCTCGATGCGCCGCTGGCCCAGCTCCGCGAACCGCTGTCCGCCGGGCAGATCGCCGGCTGCATGGCCGCGTTCGGCGGCGACGCCTTCCAGGCCGTCTCGCGCCAGGGCCGCCCGGTGCTGGGCACTTATCTGCGCGGCCCCGGTCCCGCCGTCTTCATCTCGGGCGCGCAGCACGCCAATGAAACCTCCGGCGTGGTCGGCGCCCTGCGCGCGGCGCAAACGCTGGCCGAGCGCGGCGATGCCCATTTCGCCCTGATCGCCTCTGAAAATCCGGACGGCTACGCGCTGTTCAACCGCCTGCGCGAGCACCACCCGCGCCATATGCTGCATGCCTCGCGCTACAGCGCGCTGGGCGATGACATCGCCTATCGCGAACGCGCGCCGTTCTTCGAGCGCGAAGGCCGCCACCAGGCGCACGCCATCAGCGGCGCGCAGTTGCACATCAACCTGCACGGCTATCCCGCCCATGAATGGACCCGGCCGCTGTCCGGCTATCTGCCGCGCCACTTCGAGCTGTGGACCATCCCCAAGGGCTTCTTCCTGGTGCTGCGCCATCATCCGGGCTGGGGCGATCGCGCCCGCCGCCTGATCGAAGGCGTGACCGCCAGGCTGGCCCGCAACGTCCCCGGCCTGGTCGAGTTCAATGCCCGGCAGCTTGAACTATTCCAGGCGCACGCGCTCGAAACCGGATTCGATGTGCTGAACGGCATCCCGGTGCAGATCAGCGAAAGCGACCGCGAAGACCTGCCCATGGCGCTGATTTCGGAGTTTCCGGATGAAACCGTCTACGGCGACCGATTCGTTTTCGCGCATACTGTGCAAATGGAAACCGTCCTGGCGGCGACCGAGCTCTACCGCGCAGGGCTCTAGCGGCAAAAAAGCCCGGCGCAGGCCAAGGACCACGCCGGCACCCGACCTGTAAAACCATTAGAAAAATGAATATCCGAGAACGCAACCACGGCGATGACCTGGCCCTGGTGGACATCTGGCTCCGTTCGGTACGCGCCACCCACACGTTCCTGACGGAAAAGGAAATCCAGGCCATGTACCCGCAGGTGCTCAACACCCACCTGCCTTCGGTACGGGTCTGGGTCTGTGAGGACGATGCCGGCGAAGTCGCCGGCTTCATGGGCCTGAACGGCAACAAGGTCGAAATGCTGTTCGTGGACGCCAACAAGCGCGGCAAGGGAGCAGGCCGGCGCCTGCTGAATTTCGCGCGTTCGCTGCACGGCACCCTGCTGGTGGACGTGAACGAGCAGAACCCCCAGGCCCATGGCTTTTACAAGCACTACGGTTTCGAGGACGTGGGCCGTTCGGCGCAGGACGACTCGGGCCGCCCCCGCCCCATCATCCACCTGAAGCTGGCGGGCTGAGGCCCTGTTGGCGCCCGTCCCCCCTGACAGGCGCCTAGCCCTTGGATTGCTCCGGATGCCTGGCCCGCCAGGCTTTCAGCGCTTCCCGGTAGTCGTCCATGGCTTCGTTATAGGTGTCATAGACGCAGGGTATGCAGCCGCTGTTGCAACACTCTTCGGGCGCGGGCGCTTCGGGTGGAACGGGCTGCGGGTCGTCGACGGGGATCTGCTTGGTGCTCATACCCGAATCTTAGCGCCGATGCCGGGTGCAGCGTCCGCGGCCGGCAGCGGCCATTCGGCGCGGCGGATTTCATAGTGGCGCTTGCCGGCGCCGCCCGCGCCGCCGATCTGGCGCATGCCGCATTTTTCCAGCACCCGGCAGGACGCGGCGTTCTCTTCCAACGCCACGGCGGCCAGCGCGTCCACCGACAGCCGCTTGAACCCCAGCGACAGCAGCGCCTGGGCGATTTCCGTGGCGTATCCCTTGCCCCAGCTCGCAGGCAGGAAAGCATAGGCCACCTCGACCTCGTCGCGGCCCCGCGACTGGGTACGCTTCAGGCCTGCCCGCCCCGCCAGCAGGCCGCTGGCGCGGTCAGTCAGCACATACATCCCGAAGCCTTGCTCGGCCCAATGCTCGACGTTCTGCAATAGATAGCGGCGGCTGGCCGACTCCGTCCGGGTGCCGCCCATGGTCGCCATGAGGCGCTCGTCCGCATGCATGGCGGCAATGAAGGAAATATGCGTGTCATCCATGCGCAGGGCATGCAGCCTGGCGGTCTGGAAGGTATCGGGGAGTAGCGCGGCAGGCATGGCGGGCGGAAGGAACAGGATGCCGGACATGATACCGGCGGCCGGCCCGCCGGCCCATCGTCCAATGGACGAATCCCGCGGACCGAGGCCGAACCGGGATTCGGCTTCAGTCGCGGCGCAGGCCGAGGAAACTCCAGCGCACGTCGGCGCGGTCCAGCATGTCTTCGCGTGAACTGAGATGGTGCGAAGACAGGCCGTGGCCGGCTGCCAGCGCGATCGTTTCCTGCGCGGACACGTCGAACATGCGGCGTCCTTGCGGCACCGGACCGTGCCGCAGCGACATCAGGATCTGGCCTTGCGGCGCCAGCAGCGCGGCCAGCGCCTGCATGCCCAACCTGCGTTCATCGGCGTCCAGATGCATCCACACGGCCGTCAGCATGATCACGTCGAATACCCGGCCCTGGCGCCGCAAGAGGGCCAGTTCGGGCAGAGCGTCGTCGACCCACTCCAGGTTGGGCAGCGCGTGACGGCGCTGACCCTCCTGGCGGAGTTCGGGCGTGGGTTCGGCCGCAACCACCGCATGGCCCATCCGCGCCAGCGCGGCGGCGTCGCGCCCTGACCCAGCGCCTATGTCGGCGATGCGCGACGGCGCCGAGGGGATCAGGTGCGCCACGTCGCGGTGCACGTCCGCGAACGCAATGCTCTCGTACTGGTCTGCCAGGGCTGCGGCGTTTTCGCCATAGCCCTGCGTGCCGGAAGCTCCTGTCATTGTTGGGCCGCCGGGCGGGCCTGGATCGCCGCGGGCGGCCAGGTGGCCTTGATCGCATCGTAGATGCGCTTGCCCACGCGCCCGTCCTCGGGCAGCTTGCGCTTGACCTGTTCTTCGCGCACGGCATCGCGGGTCTTGCTGCCCGGGATGCCATCGGCCACGCCTACGTCATGGCCCAGGCCATAGAGCATCTCCTGCAGTTCCTTGATCTGCGCGCGCGACAGCCCCGGATCGTCCGTGGGCCAGGCCGCGACCAGGTCCGGACCGCCTTGCAGGCGGTTGAGCAGCATCGACACCGCCAGGCCATAGCGGCGCGACTGGTTGTAATGCAGGATGGCGTCGAAGTTCACGGTGGCCAGGAACACCGGGCCGGCGGAGCCGGTGGGCGCGAACAGATAGGCCTGCTCTTCGTTGCCCGAGGGCAGCTTCAGCGCCGAGCCGTTGCCCTGCTTCAGGCCGGCCTGGGCCCACTGGGCAATCGTGCGGCGGTCCTGCGAGCCCACGTATTCCGCGTCGGGCGAGGCCGGGATGGCGGCGGCCAGCTCGGCCGGCACGCGCACTTCAATCACGGCTGGCAGATTGTGGGTCCATTTGGCGCGGCGCTTGCGCAGGTGGTTGGCGGTGGAGGCCAGCGCATCGGGCAACGAGTTGTACAGGTCGATCTTGCCGTTGCCGTCGCCGTCGGCGGCCAGTTCATAGAACGAGGTCGGGATGAACTGCGTCATGCCGAAGGCGCCGCTCCAGGAGCCGATGAAATTATCCGCCGGCACCACGCCATCACGCAGCAGGCGCACCGAGGCGTAGGCGTTCTTTTCCCACAACTGCTTGTTCTCGGTGCAGGCGCGCGTCAGCCAGGCGTCCAGCACATTGGTCTTGCCGACCTGGCGGCCGTAGTTGGTTTCGATGCCGAAGATGGCGACCAGCGTCGCCGGGTCGACCTGATACTGCTGGCTGATGGCCGACAACTGCGGACCGTATTTGGCAAGCACCGCGAGGCCGTCGCGCACGCGCTCTTCGTCCACGGTCTTGGCGATGTAATCCCACCAGGCTTCGCGCCCTTCGGGCTGGCCCTTGGCGGATGCGACCGTGGTGGGCAGCAGCTTGGCGTTGGCGGTGTACTTGTCCCAGTCCGCCACGGTCAGGCCGTTGACCGTGGCGCCCTTGCGCAGCTTGGCGATGCAAGCCTTGGTGTCGAGTTCGGTCGGAATGATGACCGTGGGAGCGGGCGCGGCGGTGGCGGCCGGCGCTGCCGGAGCGGCGGTAGCAGCCGGCGCAGCGGTGGCGGCGGGAGCAGCGGTCGCCGCCGGAGCGGCCGCTGCCGGGGCCGCCGTGGGCGCGGGCAAGGTTGCGGGCGCAGGCAAGGTTGCCGGCGCAGGCGCGGCCGACCTGGGAGGCAACGCCTGGCCGGCCCGGTCGTCAACCGAAGCCGCCGGCGCATTGCTGGCAGGCGCTGGCGCATCGTCGAAGCTGCGCTTGGGCGTCAGGGCAGGCAGGGTCTGAACCGGCACTGCGGGCTGGGCGCGCGAACCGGTGGCGGAAGCGGGCCCCTGCGCCTGCGCGGCGCCGGCAGCAGCGGCGGTAAAAGCCGCGGCCAGCAGCACGCGGGAGAAGGAGTCGATTCGAAGGCGTACGGAACGCTGACGCATGGCTATCCTGAAAAATCGAAGTCAGCCGGGATCGTACCGCGACCGGCCGTCAAAATCGAACGCATCGCAAGACCAATCCGCTTGCAGGGCCGCGCGCACAAGCCAAGCCAGCCTGAAAGCAGCTTCGCGCCGTCCCTAGGCGGCTTGCCTCACGCCCACCGCGCTGTTCGCGGGCGGCGCGCGCAGCACGCGCCGGCACAGCAGCATCGCGATCAGGCTGAACAAGGCGAAGCCCGCCGTCTGCCCCGCCAGCACGCCTTCCGGGCCGCCGTAATGCGCGCCCAGCCAGACGAAGGGCAAGGTGCCCACGGTGGCGCGCAGCCAGCCGATGACGGTGGAGTACGTGGCATAGCCCAGGTTGTTGAACACCGCGATGGCAACGAAATACAGGCTGTTGAGCGCCCAGGCAAAACTGCCGTAGCGGCAGAAGAAGACGATCAGGTCGCGCCCCGGCCCGGTCACCTGGAACAGGTCGGGCATCCAGGGCGCCAACAGGGCCAGCACAACGGCCACGCCAAATCCGTACATCAAGGACCAGCGCGTAGTCAGGCGCGCCGTCTCCTGTACGCGGTCCCATTGCCCGGCGCCCAGGTTCTGTCCAAGAATAGGCCCGATGGCACCCGGCAACACGAAGAACAGCGCATAAGCCAGTTGCAGCACCCGGTCCACCACCGTCGCGCCCGCCATCACGCTGGAGCCGAAGCCCGCATAGGTGGACAGGGTGAAGATGACCGCCGCGGGCGTGGCCAGCGTGGTCAGCGCGGCCGGCAAGGCGATCCGCCCTATCGCGCCCAGGTGCGCGCGCAACGCGGCGCCTGTGGGCCAGGCAACCAGCCGGTGCTTGCGGAAGACCAGCCAGGCGCCGAGCGCCACCGTGACCAGGCGGCCCATGCCGCCGGCCCAGGCCACTCCCACCATGCCGCCGTCCAGCACGAAGATGACCAGCGGGTCCAGCGCCGCGACCGTCGCCGTCCCCGCCAACAGCACCCACATGGACTGGCGGCCATGGCCTGCGGCGCGCAGCAGGTTGGACAGCATCATGCCCACGCCCATCACGACCGCGAACGGGGTCGTGATGAGCACGTAGGACAGCAGATGCGCGCGCACGTCCTCTGCCAGGTCGATGGCCGCCGTGTAGGGGCCGATCACGGCCAGGAACAACGCGCCGGACACGAGCGCGGCCGCGGTCATCAGGACCAGCGAAGCGCCGCCCAACGCCCGGGCGCGCGGCGCATCCCCCGCCCCCAGCGCGCGCGACACCAGGGCCGTGCCGCCCACGGCCACGCCGATGCAGATCGAGATGATGGTGAACTGCGTCATCGATCCGAAGCCCACCGCGCCCAGCACCGCCTCGTCCTTGAGCGTGCCCAGGTATAGCAGCGACAGGAACTCCACCGCGAACACGGCCAGCATGCTGGCCCAGCCAGTCAGGACCATTTCCAGCACATGCGGGCCCATCGGCCCGGAAATGAAGCGGGCGCGCGGGTCGGCGGCGGCGGAAGGATTTGCGGAACTCATGAGGCAATCAGATCAACTGCGGCCCAGGCCGCGGGAAACAGGAAGGTCGCGCGTTCAGCGCCCCACGGGCGCGAACCAGTACTGGTACACGCTGCCTTCGTTCGAATACCAGGGCAAGAGGCCGATGCTGTCGGACTCCCGCTGTACCGTCAGCAGCAGGCCGCCCCTCTCGGGCCGCAACAGCGCCACGTGGCGCCGCACGCCCATGGACTCGTACTGGCGCCAGTCATGCCGCACGCTGAGCCACAGCCGGCCCTGGCTGCAGCCGCTGACACGCCGGATGCCGTCAGGCCGGGACGGCCGGGCCGCGCTAGGCCGGGCCGCGCTAGGCCGGGCCGCGCTAGGCCGGGCCGCGCTAGGCCGGGCCGCGCTAGGCCGGGCCGCGCTAGGCCGGGCCGCGCCAGGCAAGGCGGCGGGATCCTGCGCGCCATTCAGCTGCGCCAGATGGCCGGACGAGCGCGCGCCCTGTCCGTCCAGCGCCAGCACCTGCCATCCGTCCGCGGCGGCCGTGAAGGCCACCGTGGCCTCGGGTCCGGAGCGCCATTCCGGCAACGGATTGTCGTCCATGCCCGGCAGGTCCAACGGGTACCTCAGGAAATTGCGCAGGTCCAGCAACGCGCCGGCCTCGCGATCGCCCGAGACGAACTCGCCTTGCGCCCGGTAAGTGGCGGCCAGATCGGGGCATTGCGCCGCATCGGCAGGCAAGGACGCAAGCGTGCCGTCCCGGAAGGGCGGCCAGGTCACGGCCACGCCGTCGACCTTGGAAGCGCCGCAGCCGCTCAGCATCAGCGCGGCCAGCGCCAACAGGGCGAGCCTGCCCATCCCCCGCGCTCCGCATACCGCTGCATTCATGGCTGTCCCTATTCTTCTGCCGGCCGCGCGACCCGCGCCGCGCCTGCGATGATCGGCCTGGCGCGAACTATATCCGAATCCTGGCCGGCCGAATCCCGGCCGGCCGAATCCCGGCCGGCGTTGCCAAGCGCGCAGCGCGGGAGAATAATCGGCATCTCCCTCCCGACCCGCGCCATGACACCGTTCCGAGGCAAGCTCCGCATCCGGCACCTGGAAATCGTGCTGACCGTCGCCGAATTGGGCAACCTGTCCAAGGCAGCCGCCCAGTTGCACAGCACGCAGTCCGGCCTGTCGCGCGCCATCGCCGAAATCGAGGAGCTGGTCGGCGCGCGGCTGTTCGAGCGCACCGCCAAAGGCACCACCTGCACGCCGCTGGGCGAAACCATGTGCCGCCACGCCCGCCTGCTGCTCACCGATTTCCGCAAGGCCGAGATCGACCTCGCCGCGGTCTCGCGCGGCGACGAGGGCAGCCTGACGGTAGGCTGTTTTTCGATGTTCGCGGGCTGGCCGGTGGCCGAGGCCGCGCGCGCCTACCGCCAGGCCTATCCGCGCATCACGCTCACTATCGAGATCGGCACGCATGAACGGCTGATCGAAGACCTGGACGCGGGCGCGCTGGACGTACTGATCAGCCGCTTCTCGTCCACCGTCAATCCGCATATCTACCGCTCCACCACGCTGCTGGAAGATTCGGTGGTGCTAGCCTGCGCCACGCATCACCCCTTGACCCTGCTGCCCGGCGCCACGCTGGCCGATTACGTGGCCTACCCCTGGATCACCGCCCTGCCCGGCAGCCGCATCCGCGGCGAACTGGAAATGTCGCTGCGCCAGGCCGGCCTGGAAATTCCGGATATGATCGGCGCCCTGTCGCTGGAATTCGGCCGCGAAATGCTGCTGGACGGCCTGTACCTGTGGATGCTGCCCGGCAGCGTGGCCGCCATCCGGCAGGCGCGCGGCGAACTGGTGGTCCTGCCGGACAGGCCTGTCCTGCGCAAGTCGCCGCTGGCAGCCATCTGGCGCCGCGACCGCCCCAGCACGCGGCAGGCGCGCGCCTTCGCCGCCCAACTCCAGCTCGCCATCCAGGCCGACGCCATCGCGCTCACGGCCTGAGCCTGCAAGCGCATTGCGCGTTATCCTGGACAGGCAACACTTTTTTTGATCGGAGCACCCATGTACGACTGGCTCAACGCACTGCCCAAGGCGGAACTGCACCTGCACCTGGAAGGTTCGCTCGAACCCGAGCTGCTGTTCCGGCTGGCGCAGCGCAACGGCGTGGCGCTGCCGTGGCCGGACATCGAGTCCCTGCGCGCGGCCTACGACTACGGCAATCTCCAGGAATTCCTGGACCTCTATTACCGCGGCGCGGACGTGCTGCGCACCGAGCAGGATTTCTACGACCTGACCTGGGCCTATCTGCTCAAGTGCCGCGAGCAGAACGTGGTGCACACCGAACCGTTCTTCGATCCGCAGACCCACACCGACCGCGGCGTGCCCTTCGAAGTGGTGTTGGGCGGCATCAGCCAGGCGCTGGAAGACGGCCGCAAGCAACTGGGCGTGAGCAGCGGGCTGATCCTGAGCTTTCTGCGCCACCTGCCCGAAGAGCAGGCCATGCGCACGCTGGAAGCCGCCCTGCCCCACCGCGACGCCTTCATCGCGGTCGGCCTGGACAGCAGTGAAATGGGCTTTCCGCCGCGCCTGTTCCAGCGCGTGTTCGAGCGCGCCCGCGCCGAAGGATTGCCCGGCGTCGCCCACGCGGGCGAGGAAGGGCCGCCCGAATACATCTGGGAAGCGCTGGACCTGCTGAAAGTGCTGCGCATCGACCACGGCGTGCGCGCCGCCGAAGACCCGGCGCTGATCGCGCGCCTGATCGACGAGCAAATTCCGCTGACCGTCTGTCCGCTGTCCAACACCCGGCTGCGCGTGTTCGAACACATGCGCGAGCACAACATCCTGTCGCTGCTGGACGCGGGCGTAAAGGTCACCGTCAACTCCGACGATCCCGCGTATTTCGGCGGCTACGTCAACGAGAACTTCCACGCGCTGTACGACCATCTGGGCATGTCACGCGCCCAGGCCCAGGCCCTGGCGGACAACAGCCTGGACGCGCGCATCCTCAAGTAGCAAGCGCGCCCCCAGCCCAGCCATGCGGATTGCGCATGGCAATGTTCGAAACCTGCATGCCTGGCGCGGCTCATTCCTCCCTACCATAGTCCGACCGCCGCGGCGCCTGCCGCGGCCGGGCCATGGACCAATACACAGGGGGCAGGATATGAGTCAGTTGGTAGAGGCGGCGCTGCAGGCAGGCACGCTGACCGGCGTGCAGCAAGGCGGCGTTTGCCGCTACAGCGCCATTCCCTATGCGCAGGCGCCAATCGGCCGCCTGCGCTTCGCGCCGCCGCAACCCGCCGCATGGAACGGCAAACTCGACGCCACCCGACCGGGACCGGTCGCGCCGCAATTGCCCTCGCGCCTGCGCGGCGCCATGGGAGACTTCAACGCCGAACAATCCGAAGACTGCCTGCACCTGACCGTGTGGACGCCGGCCGCCGACGGCAAACGGCGGCCGGTGGTCGTGTGGCTGCACGGCGGCGCCTGGCAAAGCGGCGGCGGCGCGCTGGACTGGTACGACGGCGCGAATCTGGCGCTGCGCGGCGACCTGGTGGTGGTCGCGGTCAACTACAGGCTGGCCGCGCTGGGCTGGCTGTATGTGCCTGGCCAGACTGCCAACGCGGGCCTGCTGGATCAGGAAGCCGCCATAGCCTGGGTGCTGGACAACATCCAGGACCTGGGCGGCGATCCCGAACGGCTTACGGTCATGGGCCAATCGGCGGGCGCGTCCTCGATCTGCGCCATGCTGGCGCGCAAGCCGCGCTTCTCCCGCGCCATACTGCAAAGCGCGGCGCTGGGCCGGGGCTTTCGCAGCGCGAAGCAAGCCGACGCGCTGGGGCAAGCCTTCCTGCGGGCCGCGGGCGCCGACTCCCTGGAGGCCGCGCGCGAACTGCCCGTGACGGCATTGCTGGCGGCGCAGCAGGCGCCCGCCGTGGCCGAAGTCCTGCGCGCCGAGGGCAGCAGCCGCAGCCAGTTCGCCCCGGTGCTGGACGGCCAGGTGCTGCCGCAAGACATCGCGCCCGCGCTCGAGCAGGCCGCGTCCCGCGCCGACGTGCTGGTCTGCTATACCCGCGACGAAATGGCCGCCTTTCCCGGCAATGGCAGGGATGCGTCCGACCAGCAACTGGGCGACGAGGTATTCGGCGCGCCATCGCGCCAGTGGGCGCGCGACGCCGCTGCCCAGGGCCGCCAGGCCTGGCTGGCGCGCTTTGACGTGGCGCCCACGGCGAACTTCGGCGCCTGCCATTGCATCGAGCTGCCCTTCGTCTTCGACACGCTGCCGGCATACGCCGGCGCGCCCATGCTGGCCGGACTGCCGCCTGCGCAGGCGCGGCAACTGGCCCAGGCCACGCAGCAGGCATGGATCGCCTTCATCCGCGGCGACGGCCCCGGCTGGCCGGCGGCGCCGCATATGCAGATCCTGGCCTGAGCGCGGACCGCACGCGCATCGGCGCGGGCGCACTCGGCCCGCGCCTCAAACACATCAAAACAAGGGGAATTCCATGTTCAAGCAAACCGTGCTGGCGCTGGCGCTGCTGACGCCGCTGGCGGCCACCGCCGCCTATCCCGACAAACCCGTCAAGATCATCGTCTCCAATCCGCCTGGCGGTCCTGTCGACGTCATGCTGCGCGTGCTGGCCAGCAAGCTCGGCGCCGCCTGGGGCCAGCCGGTGGTAGTGGAGAACAAGCCCGGCGCCTCCGGCATCATCAGCACCGGCGCGCTGGTCAAGTCCGCGCCGGACGGCTACACGCTGGGCATGGTGGTCGCCTCGTCCGTCACCATCGTGCCTTTCGCCGTGGACAGCCTGCCGTTCGACACGCAGAAGGACCTCAAGCCGATCTCGCTGGTCGCGCGCACACCCTTCATTTTCATCGTGCCCAAGGACAGTCCGCTCAAGACCTGGGAAGACTTCGTGCGCGAAAGCAAGGCGCGCAACCTGAGCGTCGGTTCGTTCTCCATCGGCACGGCGTTCCACCTGGTCTGGGAACAGACGGCGCGGCGCGCCGGCATCAAGGCCCTGTACGTGCCCTCGTCCTCGTCGGGCAAGACGCAGAACGACCTGATCGGCGGCCAGCTCGACGTCGGCCTGGACGCGCCTTCGAGTTCCAAGGGCCTGATCGACAGCGGCCGGCTGCGCGCCCTGGCGATCACCAGCCCGCAACGCTTCGGCGGCCTGCCCGACACGCCCACGCTGGAGGAATCAGGGCTGAAGGGCTATGCGCCGCAACCGTGGATCGGGTTGATGGCGCCCGCCGGCATTCCGGACGACCGGGTCGCGCTGATCCAGAAATCGGTGGCGGACATTCTGAAGGAACCCGCGATGCGCGCGCAGATGGAAACCCTGGGCATGATCCCGATCGGCAGCACGCCCGAGGAACTGGCCGCGACCATCGAGGCCGACCGCGCCGACATGGGGCCGCTGATCAAGGAATTGGGCATCAAGCTGCAATAGCGGCGATCACGGAGGGGCGGGCCTCAGCCCGCGCCCAGCGTGCGCAGGAACATCGCCGACAAGGGGCCGGATAGCGCCTGCGCGTCGCGCCGGCCCTGCGCAATACTGGCGTCCACCGCGCCATGCATGCCGTGGTAGAGCACGATGGCGGTCAGCGCCGCATCTTCCAGCTGCCAGCAGCCGGCGCGCGCGCCCGCCTCCAGAATGGCTTCCAGCTGTTCCAGCACGGCGCTTTTCTCGGCCACGCCGCGGTCGGGATGCTGGGCGTCGTGGAACACCACGTCATGCAGCTCATAGCCGTCGAAGTAGGCCTCGACACCCGCCCGGGTCCAAGCGCGCAGCCGCGCCACGCCGTCGTCCGGCGCACAGGCTTGCACCTCGCGGTCGATATGGTCCAGGAACCCCTGCGAGAACTTGGCCCGCAGCGCCGCCAGCATGTCGTTCTTGGAAGTGAAGTAGTGATAGAACGTGCCCTTGGCCACGCCCGCGCGCTCCACGATCTCGTTGATGGTGGCAGCCTCGACGCCCTTCTGGATGAAAAGCGCTGCCGCGGCCGCCATCAGTTCGTCCAGCCGCACGGCGGCCGGTTTGGTGCGGGGTTTGGGAGCGGCGTCCGGGCCTGGCAAGGCAGACGGGTCGGCGGGAGCAGGCATATCGTTCAGGGTCGGTTCAGTAGCAAGGCGCCAGTGTAGAGGAGGCGCGGGGACAGGGCCAAAATTTGAGAATCGTTCTTCTTTCAATTGACCGACGGTCGGTCGATGAATAGAATAACGCTTCCCCTACTCTGCGTCCCGCCATGCATCCCGCACGCCGCCGCGCCCTGGTCCTAGCCGTCAACCTGGGCAGCTTCATCACCATCCTGGACATCAGCATCGTCAACGTGGCCCTGCCCACCATGCAGGCGGCCCTGCGCATCGACATGGCCGGGCTGCAATGGGTGGTGGACGCCTACGCCCTGTTCCTGTCGGCCTTCATGCTGTCCGCGGGGCCGCTGGGCGACCGCTACGGCCGCAAGCGCTCCTGGCTGGCGGGCGTGCTGCTGTTTACCGCCGGATCCGCCCTGTGCGGCCTGGCGGACAACCTGACGGCGCTGCTGATCGGCCGCGCCGTGCAGGGCGTGGCCGGCGCCCTGCTGGTGCCGGGCGCGCTATCGCTCTTGACCCAGGCCTTCCCCGATCCCAAGGAACGCGCCCAGGCCATCGGCATCTGGGCTTCCTGCAATGCGATTTCGCTCATCGTGGGCCCCATGCTGGGCGGCGTGCTGGTGGCCCACTTCAACTGGCAGAGCATCTTTCTCATCAACCTGCCGGTGGGAGCGCTGGCCATCGCGCTGGGCGCCTGGAGCATCACGGAAAGCGCCCATCCCGAACACGCCGCCTTCGACCCCGCGGGCCAAGCGCTCAGCGTGCTGTGGCTGGGCGCGCTGACCTATGGCCTGATCGCCGCCGGCGAACACGGCTGGGCCGCGCCGCAAGCCACCGTTGCGCTCGCCATCGCGGCCGCCGGGCTGCTCGCCTTCCTGTGGGTCGAGCACCGCGCCGCGCGGCCCATCCTGCCGCTGGGGCTGTTCCGCGACGCCGGCTTCGCCATCACCAACTTCGCGTCTTTCGTGCTGGGCTTTTCCGCCTACAGCAGCCTGTTCTTCTTCTCGCTCTACCTGCAACACGTACGGGGGCTGTCGCCGCTGGCCACCGGCTGGCAACTGGCGCCGCAGTTTGCCGCGGCCGGGCTGGTGTCGCTGGTATTCGGCCGCCTCAATCTGCGCTTCGGCCTGCCGCGCCTGATGATCGCCGGCTTTGCGTTCATCGGCCTGGCCATGCTGGGCATGACCAGCTTCGAGGCCCACACGCCGTATGCGGTGTCCGGCGCCCTGCTGGTGCTGCTGGGCCTGGGCACCGGCCTGGCGGTTCCCTCGACCAGCATGGCCGTGATGGCCACGGTGCCGCGCGAACGCTCCGGCATGGCCTCGGCCACCATGAACGCGCTGCGCCAGACCGGCATGACGATAGGCATCGCGCTGTTGGGCGCGCTGATGAGCGGGCGCGCCATCGAAGCGCTGACGGGCTCGCTGTCGCGGCTGGGCGCGCCCGACGCGCAAGCCCTGGCGCGTGCCGCCATCACCTTGCATGAGCTGCCCGGCCAACCTGGCAACGCGGCGGAATTGGCCGCCGACGCACTGGCCGGCGGCTTCCATGCCGCCATGCTTTTCGCAGGCACGGCATCGCTGCTGGCGGCGCTGTTGCTGCTGTTCCTCGCGCGCGGCGCGAAGAACGTTCTACGCACCGCATGAACCCCGGATTCCGGCGCGCGGAATTCCATTCGCCGGAATCAAAACGGCCTGTTTTTAAGCGTTGGTAACAAACGCGCCCGCCTTCTTGCGCTTCGGTAAGATCCTCGTCCAATAACAGGTTAACAACCACGAGGAGAGCAAAACATGCCTTACCGCAAACCCCTGTTCCGCCTGGCCCCGCTGGCGCTCGCCGCGCACCTGCTGATGTCCGGCCCGGCCGCCGCGCAAAGCGCGCCCGGCACCCAAGGACCGCTGGTTCCGGCGCCCAATCCCGCGCTCGCCGCGCAGATCGATCAGCGCGCCAAGGCCATCGAGGACAAGCTCATCGCCTGGCGCCGCGACATCCATGAACACCCCGAACTGGGCAACCAGGAAAACCGCACCGCCAAGCTGGTCGCCGACCACCTGCGCGCGCTGGGCATGGAAGTGAAGACGGGCGTGGCCGGCACCGGCGTGGTCGCCGTGCTCAAGGGCGGCAAGCCCGGCCCGGTGGTGGCGCTGCGCGCCGACATGGACGCGCTGCCCGTCAAGGAACAGGTGGACCTGCCCTTCGCCTCCAAGGCCAAGGGTACCTATCTGGGCAAGGAAGTGGACGTGATGCATGCCTGCGGCCACGACACCCACACCGCCATCCTGATGGCCACGGCCGAAGTGCTGGCCGGCATGAAGGACCAGCTCCCCGGCAGCGTGAAGTTCATCTTCCAGCCCGCCGAGGAAAGCCCCGCCGACTTCGAGCCGGACGGCAAGAAGATCTGGGGCGCGAAGATGATGGTGCAGGAAGGCGTGCTGGAAAATCCCAAAGTGGACGCCATCTTCGGCCTGCATGTGTCCAGTTCGTATCCAGTGGGCAAACTGTCGTGGCGCAGCGGCCCCGCCATGGCCGCCGCCGACCAGTTCTGGATCGACGTCACCGGCAAGCAAACCCATGGCGCACGGCCCTGGTCGGGCATCGATCCCATCGTGGTCAGCTCGCAGATCATCCTGGGCCTGCAGACCATCCCCAGCCGCCAGATCAACAGCATGCTGGAGCCGGCCGTCATCACCGTGGGCGCGATCCACGGCGGCAACCGCATGAACATCGTGCCGGACAACGTCGCCATGACAGGCACCATCCGCACCTATGACGAAGGCATGAAGAAGGACATCCACCAGCGCATCGCGCGCACTGCCGACATGATCGCGCAGAGCGCGGGCGCCAAGGCGGACGTGCGCGTGGTGGAGCTGTACAACGCCACCGTCAACAATCCCGCGCTGACCGAGCAGATGGGTCCCACGCTGCGGCGCGTGGCGGGTGAAGGCAACTACGGCCTGCAGCCCAAATCCACCGCATCGGAGGACTTCTCCTTCTACCAGGAGAAGGTGCCGGGCATGTTCTTCTACCTGGGCGTGACGCCCAAGGGCACCGACGTCGAGAAGGCCGCGCCCAACCATTCGCCGCGCTTCTACGTCGATGAGTCCGGCCTCATCAACGGCGTGCGCGCGCTGTCGAACCTGACCGTGGACTACATGACGCAGGCGCAGAAAGGCAGCTGATCCGCGCGCCTCGCGCGCTTGAAGCAAGCCCGCCGCCGCCCGCGCCGGCTAGGCCGTTGCTTCGAAACCCGGGTGATACGCGACCTGGCCTTGCGCCGGGCGCGTGTACACCTGGGCCATGAAGTACTCCGGCGGTACGCCGGGATAGGTCAAGCCAGGCATCTGCGCAAAGCCGAATCGCCCGTAGTACGCCGGATCCCCCATGACCACGCAGCCGGCGGCGCCCAGCGCTTTCAAGCGCTCCAGGCCGTCCCGGACCAAGGCCGCGCCGATGCCCTGGCCTTGCAGTTCGGGCAGCACCGCCACCGGTCCCAGGCCATACCAGTCCGCCGAGCCATCGCTGACCGTCACCGGAGAGAAGGCGACGTGGCCTGCGACGCGTCCATCCACCCGAGCCACCAGCGACAGCGTCAATGCCCCCGCCTCGCGCAGCGCGTTGGTGATGTAGCCCTCGGTCTGCTGGCTGTGGGGATGGTCTTTGAACGCGGCTTGCGTCAGCGCGAAGATCGCGTCGCGGTCGCCCGGCGCTTCGGGGAGGATATGCATGCCTGTACTCCTGTCGATCCAGGCGCAAAGTGTAGCCGGGCATGGTCGCCATTCCGCATTGACGCCTGCCGGCACGGTGGCTACAGTGGCCGACAGCCCGGCGCCGCGTCATCGCATAGTCGCCCAGCCCCTTCCGAACCACCCGCGGCGCGCCGCGGCCCTACTCTGGACCCTTATGAACAGCTACCGCGTCGGCATCGCCGGCTTCGGCGCCATCGGCCAGGCCGTGGCGCAATCCCTGGACGCCGGCCTGCCCGGCCTGACGCTCGCCGCCGTGGCGGTGCGCGATCCCAAGGCCCCGCCGGCCTTTGCCTGGACTCAGGCCGCGCCCGCCTACACCACCATCGGCGCGCTGCACGAGCACTGTGACGTGGTGGTGGAATGCGCGCCCGCCGCGGTGTTCCGCGACATCGCCGAGCCCGTGCTGCGCGCCGGCAAGAAGATGGTGGTGCTCAGTTCCGGCGCCTTGCTGCGCCATGACGACCTGATCGAACTCGCCCGCCAGCACCACGGCCAGATCCTGGTGCCCTCGGGCGCCATCCTGGGCCTGGACGCCATTACCGCCGCGGCCGAAGGCGTCATCCATTCCGTCACCATGATCACCCGCAAGCCGGTGCGCGGCCTGCTGGGCGCGCCCTACCTGACCGACAACAACATCGACATCGCGGACATCACCGAGCCGCGCCTGATCTTCCGCGGCTCGCCGCGAGAAGCGGCGGTGGGCTTTCCGGCCAACCTGAACGTGGCGGTCAGCGTGTCGCTGGCCGGCATCGGCCCGGACAAGACCACCCTGGAAATCTGGGCCGATCCCTCGCTGGAACGCAATCTCCACCGCGTCGAAGTCGTGTCCGACTCGGCCTCGTTCTCGATGGAAATCCAGAACATTCCGTCGGCCAACCCCAAGACCGGCCGCATCACTGCGCAAAGCGTGATCGCCGCGCTGCGCAAGCTGACCGGTCCGCTGCGCGTGGGCACCTGATCGCTGCCGGGCGGCTGGGCGCCGACTAGGCCGCCGCCCGCTGCAGCCCGCCGGACCGGCCATCCGCGGGCTGGCGACGCTGCGTGGAGCCGCCCGCCGCGGCCATCGGCCCGACCCGCCAGTTCCCCGCGCCATCCAGATCCAGCCTGTCCGTGTGGAAGGCGTCGAGCGTGCTGCGATGCCCCACGCTGACCAGCATGCAGGATGGCAGCTCCTCGCGCAGCAGGCTATACAACGCATGTTCCAGCCCTTCATCGGTGGCCGACGTGGCCTCGTCCAGGAAGACGATGGCGGGTCGGTTGTACAGCACGCGCGCGAACGCCACGCGCTGCTGTTCGCCTATGGACAGGATGCGGGACCAATCGGCCACCTCATCCAGCCGGCCGGCCAGATGCCCCAGATTGACCTGCCGCAACGCATCGGCCAGGCGCGCATCGTCCTCGGGTTGCGCCAGCCCCGGATATGCGACCGCGCCACGCAGGTCGCCCAAGGGCAGATAGGGACGCTGCGACAAGAACAAGGCGGAGGCGCCCTGCGGCCGCCGCACCAAACCCTGCGCGTACGGCCAGAGACCGGCCAGCGCACGCAGCAAGGTGGTCTTGCCGCTACCCGACGGCCCCTTGATCAGCAGGGCCTGGCCCGGCCGCAAACTCAGGTTCAGATCGCGCAGCAGGACCGTGCCGTCGGGCCGCGCCACCTGCACGTCCTCGATCTCCAGGCCGTCGGGCAAGGGCTCGGTCTGCACTGAGGGCAACGCGCGCGCGGCCTCGTTGGCGTCCAGAAAGCCGTTCAGCCGGTCCAGCGTGGCGCGGTACTGCGCAAAGGTGTCGTAGGAAGTCCGGAAGAAGGACAGGGAATCCTGCACTTGTCCGAAGGCCTGCGAAGTCTGGATGACATCGCCCAGCTTGATCGCGCCGCTGAAGAAACGCGGCGCCTGCAGGATGAAGGGGAACACCACCGCGACCTGGCTCACCGACAGGTTGAAGCCGTCGAACTTCAGCCCCCGGTACACACGCGCCCACAGGTTGGCGATATAGGCCGAGAAACGCGTCCACAAGGTCGCGCGCTCCACGTTCTCGCCTTGATAGAACGCCACGTTCTCGGCGTTCTCGCGCAGGCGGACCAGCGCGTAGCGGAAGTTCGCCGTTAGCCGTTCGGACAGGAAATTCAGCTTGATCAGCGGCCGCCCGATCTTGAACGCGAACAAGGTCGCCACGATCACATACAGGTACACCATGAACACCATGGCGCGCGGGATCTCCACGCCGGCCACAGTCAAGGCGCCGGACAGGCCCCACAGAATGGAAGTGAACGCCACCAGCGAGACCACCGCGCTCAGCGCGCCGATCGCCAGTGTGCGCGAGCCCGTCACGAACATGGCGATGTCCTGCTCGATGCGCTGGTCGGGGTTGTCGACCGGAGCGTCGACGAAATGACCACGGTAATAGGCGCCCGCGCCCAGCCAGTCGCGGGTCAGGCGATCGTTGAGCCACACGCGCCAACGGATGTCGAAGGCCTGTCCGGCATAGCTGTCGGCCAGCGTGCGCACCACGTGCACACAGGCCAGCACCGAGAATATGCCCAGGAAACGCCAGAACGCGCTTTGATCCAATGCCTGCAGCGCGCTGTAGAAGCCGTTGTACCAGAACGAAAACAGCACAGTCATGCGCACGGCGAACATCGCCAGGAACAACAGCAGCGCCAGCATCAACAGGGGACGCCAGCTGCGCCGAGGGTTCAGATACGGCCACGCCAGCCGCCAGAACTTGCGTCCCCAGTCCGTGTAGCGCGCGAGCATGCCCACCACCAGCACCAGCACGACGGCGGATATGCCAAACGCATGCGCCAGCCAGAGCCCGCTTTCCGCCAGTTGTTGCTGCCAGTTCAGATCCATGAGTCGATTGCCCTCCGATACGCGTTTCTGGTTAGACGAGACGCGCGCATCGAGTTCCGGCGCACAGGCCGTTTTAAGCCTGGCTTAAGCGTTCTGGCAGGGTGAGCGAAAGCGATCTGACAGCAAGCGCCTGCCTCGCAGGCCGGCAGGCTTCCCGCGGCGGCTATCATGGACACCTGAGCAGCAATCCGGCAGGTACGGGACGATGGACAAGATCCGGCTAGACAAATGGCTATGGGCCGCGCGCTTCTATAAGACGCGCAGCCTGGCCGTGCAGGAAATCGGCAAGGGCCGAGTATTGGTGAACGACCAGCCCGCCAAGCCCGCGCGCGAGGTCGCCCCCGGCGACCTGGTCACGGTGCGCAAGGAAGACCCGGCGCTGCACGTGCGGGTGATGGGCGTCAGCGGCGTGCGCGGCCCAGCGCCTGTCGCACGCCAGCTCTACGAGGAAACGCCCGAAAGCGTGGCGGCGCGGGAGCGCGCAGCGGAAATGCGCCGCCTGGCGCCCGAGCCCGCGCTGGGCATAGAGGCCGGCCGCCCGACCAAGCGCGACCGGCGGCTGATAGACCAGATGCGCGGCAAGTAATCCGGCCGCGCTGACGACGATCAACTTTCTTTTTCGCAAGCCCATCATGAAAAGCAGTTCTACAGGCGGCCTGGTCTATTCCACCGACGGCGGCCGCATGTGTCCCGAATGCCGCAAGCCGCTGCCGCAGTGCCTGTGCAAGCAGGCCGCCCAGGCGGTTCCCGCCGGCGATGGCGTGGCGCGCGTATCGCGCGAAACCAAGGGCCGCGGCGGCAAGAGCGTCACCGTGGTCAAGGGCCTGGCGCTGGATGGCGCGGCGTTGAACGCGCTGGGAAAGCAGCTGCGCAACGCCTGCGGCTCGGGCGGAACGGTGAAGGACGGCGTGATCGAAATCCAGGGTGACCACTGCGAGCGCGTCATGGAAACCCTGCAAAAACAAGGCATCCGCGCCAAGCGCGCGGGCGGCTGACATCGACGGAGTACTAGCAATGACCGATCTGCAAACCAGCGATGTCGCCAGTTGGCACGCCCATGTGTATTTCGACGCCGCCAGCCGCGACGCAGCGCACGCGCTGCGCGAACGGATCACCGCGCGCTTTGCCGGCAAGATGGAAATGGGGCGCTTCCATGAGCGCCCCGTCGGCCCGCATCCCCAATGGAGTTACCAGATCGCCTTCACGCCGGATCATTTCGCGGAGATCGCCACCTGGCTGACCCTGCATCACGGGGCGCTGGACGTCTTCATGCACCCCAACACCGGCGACTCGATCCGCGACCACCGCGACTGCGCCGTCTGGATCGGCCGCAGCTACACGCTGAACCTGAAGGCGCTGGGGGCCTGAACGGCTACAGCGCGCGGCCCACGATCAGCGAATCCAGCGCCATCATGGGATCGCCGCTCTTGCCTTCGTACGGCAGGCGGCTGAGCACATAGCGCATCGCATTGATCCGCGCGCGCTTCTTGCAATCGGACTTGACCACCACCCAGGGCGCGTCGGCCGTGTCGGTGTGCGCGAACATGGCTTCCTTGGCGCGGGTGTAGTCGTCCCACTTGTCCAGCGAGGCCAGGTCCACGGGGCTGAGCTTCCATTGCTTGAGCGGATGCACCTTGCGCTGCAGGAAGCGGCGGCGCTGTTCTTCCTGGCTGACCGAGAACCAGAACTTGATCAGGTGGATGCCGCTGCTGACCAGATGGCGCTCAAAATCCGGCACCTGGCGCAGGAAGTCCAGGTATTCGTTCTGGGTGCAGAAACCCATCACGCGCTCCACGCCGGCGCGGTTGTACCAGGAGCGGTCGAACATGACGATCTCGCCTGCGGTGGGCAGGTGCTGCACGTAGCGCTGGAAGTACCACTGGCCCTTTTCCGTGTCGGACGGCTTCTCCAGGGCGACCACGCGCGCGCCGCGCGGATTCAGGTGTTCCATCATGCGCTTGATGGTGCCGCCCTTGCCCGCGGCGTCGCGGCCTTCGAACAGGATCACGACGCGCTGGCCGGTGGCCTTGACCCAGGCCTGCAGCTTCAGCAGTTCGACCTGGAGGCTGTATTTCTGCTTTTCGTAGTTACGGCGCAGCATGCGGTGGCGATAGGGATAGACGCCTTCGCGCCAGTCCGCGGCCAGCTCATCGTCGGGGTTGCGGCGCACGCGCGGCGCCGCCGAATTGGCTTCCACCAGCGCGCGGTGCACGGCCTGCGCATCGTCCGGCGACAGCTCCTCGATGACCGAGCGCAGCGCCTCGCGGGAATGGGCCGGCGCGCTGACGTTGTAGCGGCGGGCAATATCGGCCAGGACCGCCACGGTCTCCTGGCGCGCGGCATCCTGGCGGGCGACGACACGCTTGCGCACATTGAGAGCCGGCTCGGCGGCGGCTGCCGCGGATATGGGATCAACAATCGCGGGGGCCTTGGCCGCACGCGGTTTACGGCTGGTGGTCACAGGCGTGACCACTGTCTTGACCACCGTCTTGGCGACCGGTTTGGTGGACGTGCCGGCGGTGCGCCTGGCGGCGCGCTTGCGCGGCGCCTCGGCGATGGCTTGTCCGGTGGCTGGGGTGGTCTTGTCTGTCATCGATCCTGTCCTCGCTACGCTGATCGTCCTGTCCGCGGCTGCCGGGCTTGCGCCTGCGGCCTTGGTCGGGAAAAGCGCAAACGCTACCCCGAGCCCTGCCCTGCGGACTTGACCTCGATCAAACGTTGTAACATTTTTGCGGCAACGAAGGCCGCTACACTGGCCTCCCCTTATCCGCCCCCGCGCCATGTGGTCATTCATCAAACGGCTGCTTGCCGGTCCGACACCGCCCGAAAATCCCCTGAGCGAGAGCGTATGCTTCGACGAAGCCGGCTTCACGCGCAGCAGTGAGCTGGCGCGCGCCCTGGGCCAGCAGGAGTTCTGGCCCTGGAGCGACATCCAGGAATTCGGATTCCGCTACACGCAGGCCATCTACCCCGATCCCTGGTCGGGCGACTACATGGAGGGCCTGTGGTTCCTGCGCGTGCCCAGCGACGGCGGCGGGCTGATGGCCATGGAGCTCGACGAGGCAACGCTGGACGTCGAACGCCTGCCTCCCGCCCTGCTGCACAACATGCCCGGACTGGACATGGGCGCGCTGCGCGCGGGGCTGGCAGCCGCCGCGCGCGGACCGCGCAACTTCGAGTGCGCGGGAGAATGGGTAGCCTGGCGGCGCGGCACAACCACGCCCCCCGCGGCCGCTACAGCCGGTCCAGGCCCTGCCTGAGATCGGACAGGATGTCTTCAGGCGTCTCCAGGCCCACTGACAGGCGCAGCAAGCCCTCGGACAATCCATAGCGTTCGCGGTCCTCGGCCGTGTAACTGGCGTGCGTCATCGACGCGGGATGCTGGATCAGGGTTTCAGGATCGCCCAGGCTGACTGCGATGCGCGCCAGCTTCAGACTATTGAGCAGCGCGCGGCCAGCGGTCAATCCGCCCTTCAACTCGAACGCGACCAGGCCGCCGCCCGCCGATTGCTGGCGGCGCGCGATCTCGGCCCCCGCGGTATCGGCCAAGCCGGGATAGAACACGTCGGCCACCGCCGCATGCTCGCGCAGCAGCTTGGCCACCCGCAAGGCGGATTCGCTATGGCGCGCCACGCGCAATTCCAGCGTCTTGATCCCGCGCAGCACCAGGAAAGCCGTGAAAGGCGACAAGGTGGCGCCGGTGAAGTAGCGCAACCCCTGCAGCCGGATCGCGTCAATGTGCTCCTTGCGGCCCAGCACCGCGCCGGCCAGCAGGTCGCCGTGGCCGCCCAGGTACTTGGTGGCCGAATGCAGCACGATGTCCGCGCCATGCTCCAGCGGCCGCTGCAGCACCGGCGTGGCGAAGGTGTTGTCGACGATGGTCAGCACACCCTTGCCGCGGGCGATGGCGGACACCGCCGCGATATCCACCAGGCGAAGATTCGGATTGGCGGGCGTTTCAAAGTAGACGGCGCGCGTCTTGGGGCCGATGGCCGCGGCCACAGTCTCGGGACGGGTGAAGTCGGCGAACACCGCGCGCACGCCAAACCGCGCCAGGCCCTGCGTGAACAGGGTGAAGGCGGTGCCGTACACGATCTGGTCCACCACGATCTCGTCGCCGCTTTGCAGGAGCGAGAACAGGGTGGCCGAAATCGCCGCCATGCCGGAAGCGGTCACAACGCCCGCTTCGGCGCCCTCCAGCGACGCCAGCCGCTCCTCCAGCAGCGCCTGCGTCGGATTGCGCGTACGCCCGTAGACGTAGCCCTGCTTCTCGCCCAGGCGGATCTGGTCGAAGGCCTCGATGCTGTCCTGGGTGTAGGTGGATGTCAGGTAAAGAGGCGGCGCCAGCGCGCCCTGCTCGTCCAGCGGGTCGTAGCCCAGGTGGATGGCGCGCGTGGCGAAGCCGTGTTGCGTGGACTCGGTCATGTCAGTGTTCCTGTGTTTTCAAATATGGCCGGAGCGTCGGGCTGCGGCACAGAGTCAGCGTTTGTGGTCGGCGCGGCGCGACAGCCATTCGCCGGTGAATTGCACAATGGAAACCAGCGCGATCAGGATCACGATCACCTCGAACATGACGCGGGTCTCGTAACGTTCGTAGCCGTAGCGGATCGCCAGGTCGCCCAGGCCGCCGGCGCCGACCGCGCCGGCCATGGCCGAGGCGTTGATCATGGCAATGACGCTGACCGTCATGCCGCCGATGATGCCCGGCAGGGCTTCCGGCAACAGCACGTGGCGCACGATGTGCCAGCGGCGGCAGCCCATGGCCCGCGCTGCCTCCACCAGGCCGTGGTCCACGTCGTTCAGGCTGACCTGGGCAATGCGCGCGAAGAACGGCACCAGATTGGCCGACAGCGGCACAATGGCGGCCCAGGTGCCCAGCGTGGTGCCCACCAGGAAACGCGTGAACGGCAGCATCGCCACCAGCAGGATGATGAAGGGGATGGCGCGGAAGGTATTCACCGTCACCGACAGGACCTTGTTGAAGCGCGGCCTGGGATACAGGTTGCCCGGCGCAGTGACGGTCAGCACCACGGCCAGCGCCAGGCCCAGAACGATGGCGATGACAGCGGATACGCCCACCATGGCCAGGGTCTGCAGAAAGGCCTGCAGGTATTTATCAAGCATCGGCAGCGACATAACCCAGCACCTTGATCTGATCGGCCACCAGCGCGGCGCGCGTGGCCTCTTCCTGTAATGCGCCCGCTGGCACGGAAACCAGCAGACTGCCTTGGGCGTGGCCGCGCAGGCGGTCCAGGCCGCCATGCAGCAGCGTCGCGCCGGGGCCGAGCGCCGCCAGCGCCTGCAAGGACACGCCCTGCGGGCGCCCCTGCCCCGTGAAGCGCAGCCGCAGCACCGCCACGCCCGCGCGGCCTTGCAGGTCGGGCACCAGCCTGCCCGCCAGGTCGGCCGGCAGGTCGTGCTGCAAAGGCCGCAGCAAGGCCCGTGTGGCAGCGGCCTGGGGGTTGCCGAACACGCGCCAGACCTCGCCTTCCTCGACCTTGCGGCCGCCGTCCAGCACCAGCACCTTGTGGCAGACCTCGCGGATCACTGCCATGTCGTGCGTGATCAGCACCACCGTCAGGCCCAGCTTGCGGTTGATGTCCAGCAGCAAGGCCAGGATCGACTGCGTGGTCTCGGGGTCCAGCGCCGACGTGGCTTCGTCGCATAGCAGGATCTCCGGCTGGTGCACCAGCGCGCGTGCGATGCCGACGCGCTGCTTCTGGCCGCCGGACAGCTTTGCCGGATAGGCGTCGGCCTTGTCGCGCAGCCCCACCAGTTCCAGCAGTTCCTCCACCCGCGCCCGCGCGGCCGCGGGCTTCACGCCTGCCACGCGCAAGGGCAAGGCCACGTTCTCGGCCACCGTCTTGGCCGACAGCAGGTTGAAGTGCTGGAAGATCATGCCGATGCGGCGGCGCAGGCCCACCAGCGCATGCTCATCCAGGCTGCCCACATCGACGCCGTCCACCAGCACGCGGCCGGCGCTGGGCCGCTCCAGCATGTTGATGGAACGCAGCAGCGTGGACTTGCCCGCGCCGCTGCGTCCGATGATGCCGAACACCTCGCCGCGGGCGATGGAGAACGACACGTCGGACAAAGCGGCCACCGGCCCCTGCGCGCCCTCGTAGCGCTTTTGCAAACCTTCGAAGACGATGTGCGCGTCGACGGCCGGCGTTTGCGGCGCGGCGTCGGCCAGCCCGCTCACGGAAAATTCGTGTTGCATCATTGCCCGCTTCCAGCCTCAGAAAACCGGAATGACCGAACCTTCGTACTTGCTCAGAATGAACTGGCGCACCTCTTCGGAGTGGTAGGCCTTGACCAGTTCAGGCACCCAGGGCGCGTTCTTGTCCTGTTCGCGCACCGCGATGATGTTCACGTAGGGATTGTTTTCCTTCTTTTCCACCGCGATGCCATCGCGCGTAGCGATCAGCCCGGCCTGATAGGCGAAGCTGTTGACGATGGCCGCGGTGTCCACGTCCGGCAGCGAGCGCGCCAGCACCACGGAGGCGCTTTCCACGAAGTTGAGCCTCTTGGGGTTGGCGGTCACGTCCGCCAGCGTGGCCGTGCCGGTGGCAGGATCGAATCCGTCCTTCAGCGTGATCAAGCCCTGGTCGCGCAGGATGACCAGCGCGCGCGTCTGGTTGCTGGGATCATTGGGGATGCCGACGCGGGCGCCCTCGGGCAGGTCCTTCAGCGACTTGTACTTCTTGGAGTAGAACGCGATGGGCGAGATCAGCGTGTTGGCCACGGACACGAGCTTGTAGCCGCGCTGCTTGATCTGGTCGTTCAGGAAAGGTATGTGCTGGAAGGCGTTGGCATTGAGGTCGCCGTTGTTGAGCGCCTCGTTGGGGCTGGCGGTGCCGGTGATGATGACGGGCTCCACCGCCAGGCCATTCTTCTTGGCGACCTGCGCCACCACCTCCCAGATCTGCTCGTCGACGCCGCCGCGCACGCCCACCTTGAGGGGCTTGGGATCGGCCGAAAACGCCGGGCCATGGAACATTGCCGCCGAAGCCAGCACCGCGCCCAGCAGGCGCTTGAAGAAACGGGAAGTCATATTGGAATCGCCTCTCAGGCTATGCGGTTATGAGAGAAACGATTCTAGGGAGGGGGACGGACCGCGCGAACGAATAGTTCGTTGAGTCCTTATTACAGGGGCGTTTGGTTATGGCGGCTGGGCATATGGTCCCGGCACATGTCCGGCCGCGCGGATCAGAAGGGCTTGACGACCACCAGCGTCACGATGACCGCGGAAGCGATGACAGTGAACGGCGCATACAGGTCCACCAGCGGCGGGCGCTTGGCGCTGCCGTTGGCCATGCGACGCAACGCCGCGCTCTGGATGCCGAGCAGCGCCGACAGCGCCAGCGCGAAGGCCACCTTGACCCAGATCCAGGTCATGGCAAACCAGCCGAAGGTCATGGCCAGGTGCAGACCGACCAGCCAGGTCAACACCATGGCCGGCGTGGTCACGTACAGCGTCCAGCGGCGCAAGGCGCCCAGCATCTTGCGTTCTTTCGGCGCTTCTTCACTGTCCTGCGGCTGCGAGGACAGCAGGAAGAGCGACACGAACAGCGATCCGCCCAGCCAGGCGACCACGGCCGCGACGTGGAGCATTTTCAGGAGTTGATAGGTCATGATGCCCGGCATTATCGCCGGATTGCGGACCGCGCCGTGTATCGGCGCGGCGCATCTGTTTGCGCTACGGCAAGCCGGCGCGGCGGCGCGGCCCTACTTGGCCGCCTCCGGGTCGGCCGGAGCCGTGGGCGTTGGTGTTGCTGCGGGCGCGTTGGACGCAGGCGCGGCAGATGCGGGCGCAGGCGCGGCGGACGGAGCCGTCGTCGACGCAGGCGCAGCGCTCGCAGGCGTAGCGGACGCGGGCGCGGCCGGCGAACTGGCGCCGCCCGCCGCTGGCGTTTTCGGAGATTCGCTGGCGCCATTGGCCGCCGCCGGATTCAGCGTGTCAGCCGGTTTGTCGGGCGATTCCGCCGGCTCGGCCGGCGCGATCTTGGGCTGCGGCTTTGCCCGGCCGGCCGCGGGCGCGGGCGGCGCGGCGGCAGCCTGCGCATCCGGCAGGAAACGCTGCAATAGCTGGAAAAACCCTTCATAGAACTTGGGCCGCGCAACCGTCTGGCTGCCCGTCTTCACCAGCGAGTCGTCGCTCGATCCGAACGGCATGGACACCTGGCCCAACACGCTTACGCCCACGCTGGCCGAGCTGTTGGTGCGCTTGATCGAGTAGCGGTCCTGCACCGCGTTGGCGAACACCGTGGCGCGCTCGTTCGCGCCGCCGTCGGAGGCGCATTCGATGTTGAAGGCGATCTGCGTGTGCTGTCCGCTTTCGTCCTGGAAATTCTTGTGTCCCGTGACCCGCGAACCCTCGAACTTGTCGATGTTGTAGCCCTGGCTCAGCAAGGCGCGGCGGCCGGCAT
The DNA here is from genome assembly GCF_058783105.1 of Achromobacter sp. FW305-C-30-7. Classification (NCBI taxonomy): domain Bacteria; kingdom Pseudomonadati; phylum Pseudomonadota; class Betaproteobacteria; order Burkholderiales; family Alcaligenaceae; genus Achromobacter; species Achromobacter sp. FW305-C-30-7. The sequence goes on from NZ_JBYSYI010000007.1 coordinate 57,022, forward strand.
CGCAGGCCGCGACGTTACTCGCGGCGACGGTGCGCGAGTAGGTGTTGTTCTGGGTGAAATCTTCTTTTTCGAACTCTGGCTTGGGGGATGAGCACCCTGCCAGGACGCCCGTCAGGACAAGCAAGGGGACCAGCAATGGACGGCGGTAAACAGGGGGCATGAATTGGGGTCCGGCATGGAACGGCGTGGGGCGCGGCCAGCCAGCATGGCGGCCCGCCCACTGCGCCAGGCACGGAACAGTGATGCGTAAAGCGTTCGTTATAGCGCATCCCCGGCACCAATTCTTTTACCAGGGATGTGTAGTTCAACGCAGAGGTAACAGGATTCAAAAAAGGGCCGCATCGTGGCCCCGGCAGCCCCTGGACGCCCCTTTCAGGACGACACGCGCGCGGGCTCCAGCGGCCGGAGGTCTTGCGTTTCCAGGTTCAGGCTGCGCCGGTAGTGCTTGCAGCCCAGCGCCAGCAAGGCGATGCACAGCACCGTCGCCACGCCGACCAGGACAGACATGGATTGTCCAACCGCCGCCGGACTCTTGAACAACCGGTCCGTCAACATGGCCACCGCAGTGGTGCCCAGCCCCAGCCCGATCAGGTTCGAGATCAGCAGGAACAGCGCCGACACCTGCGCGCGCAGCTGATTGGGAGGAAGTATCTGCATCGCGGCCGTCGAGGTCGGCATGGGAAACGACGCAAAGAACATGGCGGGCAGCAACAGCCCCACCGACAGCCACAGGGAATCCACCTGGGTGAAGATCACCGCCGGCACCGCCATGCCCGCCGCGCCGATCACCCCGGCGCGCAGCGGTGCATCGCTGTAGCCCCGCCGGGCCAGCCAGTCCATCAGCCAGCCGCCGCAGAACACGCCTGCGGTATTGGCGACCAGCACCACCACGCCCAGCATGTAGCCGGCATCCACCGGCGACATGCCGAACTTGCGCATGTAGAACGCCGGCGTCCAGCCCAGCAGCGCAAACAGCGCCATCGCATAGAACGAGAAGCCCAGGTAGTGGCAGAAAAAGGTGCGGCGATGGCGGCCGAGGAAGCGAAAAGTGTCCTTCATGGCGGGCTTCTGTACCTGCCCCGATGCATTGCGCCGCAGGCCCAGCCGCTGCGGATCGCGTACCGTCAGCAGGATCAGCAGCGCGATCAGCAGGCCGGGCAGTCCCACGATGAAGAAGGTCACCTGCCACGGGCGCATCGCGCCTACCCAGGGCAAGGTGACCGTGTCCACGCTCTTGAGCAGATCGATGACGTAGCCGCCGATCAGAAAAGCCATGCCGCCACCGATGAACGAACCGATCGAATAGACCCCGACGGCGCGCCCCAGTTTTTCACGCGGAAACATGTCGCTGAGCATGGAGTACGTGGCGGGCGACAGCGCCGCCTCCCCCACGCCCACGCCGATGCGCGCGAGGAACATCTGCGCGAAATTGCGCGACAGGCCACAGGCCGCCGTCGCCAGGCTCCAGAACGCGACGCCAATGGCGATGATCTTGGGGCGCGAATAGCGATCCGCCAGCAGCGCGATGGGGATGCCCATGAAGGCGTAGAACAGCGAAAACGCCAGCCCGTGCAGCAAGCTGAATTGCGTATCGGACAGTTGCAGATCGTGCTTGATGGGCTCGATCATCAGCGCCAGGATCTGCCTGTCGACGAAGGAAAATATGTACGCTAGCATGCATATCACCACGACGTACCACTCGTAGGCGTAGCTGGGTTTTGATCCGTGCCGCGGGCTGCCGTCAGTCATGGTTTGTTTCCCTTGTATGGTGGTGAGATCTGCCCATCGCCCAACGGGCGAGGTTGCGCCTCACTTGCTTGCAGGCCCATCTTTTGTAGGTCTTTGCGCGGCCAGCCTCTGTACGCCTGACGCAATGACTGTTCCCGCTGCGCAGGAAAGCATGTTCAACGACACCAATCCGCTGGACCGCCATTGCTTGCTGGACTCGGGCAACATCGCCGAGATCAAGGATCAGGTCAGCCAGCACCTATGGTCGCACCGCATGTGCGTGCCCCCGGGAAAACCCCTGCAGTCGCGGCTGTATGGCGTGTTCTTCGGCAACGCCGCGCTGTTCGATCTGCATTACGGCGCCGAGGTCGAGATCGACGCCGGCGACATCGCCAGCTACTACCTGATCCGCATCACGCTGCAAGGGTCCGGACTGATCACGCTGGGTAAGCGCAGCGCCTCCATGAACGCGGGCAGCCTGACCATCTCGTCGCCGTCCGAACGCAGCGTAATCCGCATCGGCCGCGACTGCCGCAACCTGATCCTGCGCATCGAACGCGAGGCGCTGGAACGCCAGCTGCAACGGCTGCTCGAGCGCCCCCTCAAACAGGCGCTGGTGTTCGACCTTCAAATTGAAGCCGACGCGCCCGGGCCGGTGGCGGTGCGTGAAACGCTGGACTATCTATGCCGGCTGTACCGCCATCCCGCCATCGAGGGCGTCACGCAGACTCTGGCCGCCGGTTTCTCGGACTACCTGCTGACGCTGCTGCTGACCCAGCTGCCGCATAACTATTCCACAGCCTTGCAGGCGGATCGCCGCCAGCCGCTGCCCCTGCACGTGCGCCGGGCGCGCGACTACATAGAAAGCCATCCGGACGAACCTCTTTCGCTATCGGACCTGGCGGCGCACTGCGGCGTATCCGTGCGCACGCTGCAAAACGGCTTCGCGCAGTTCCTGAAGCAAAGCCCCAGCGACTACGTGCGCAATCAACGGCTGGTCTTGGTGCATGCCGCGTTGGAGCAAGCCAGTGAAGGCGACAGCGTCACCGACATCCTGCTGCGGCACGGCATCGCCAGCTTCGGACATTTCGCCACGCATTACCGCAAGCGCTACGGCTGCCTGCCATCGGATACCCTGCGCCGCAACAGGCACTAGGCGCCGCCCGGCGGCGCTGGATTCGCTTGCCGGATCGGAACGCCGCTTGCGCGTTCGGCGCAGCCCCGCCTGCAAGCCGCCGCTAGGATCGAGACTCCACCAGACGGAGCTTGTCCATGAGAATCAGCGTCATAGGCGGCGGCCACGGCTGCTACGCGGCAGCGGCCGACCTGTTTGAAAAAGGCCATCAGGTGCGCTGGTGGCGCCGGGACTGGGCTGCATTCCAGGGATTGCGGGACGCAGGCGCGCTGGCCGTCACCGACTATCGCGGCAGCCGCCAGATCCCGCTGGGCGATGGCCCCCAGCAATTGCAGCTGGTGCGCGACCTGGCCGCGGCCGTGGGCGATGCGGAACTGCTGGTCATTCCCCTGCCGTCGACCACGCACGAAGCCCTGGCGCAGGAATTGGCTCCCCTGCTGCGCGACGGCCAAGTCGTGTTCCTGCCGCCTGGCACCTTCGGCAGCTACGTCTTCGCCCGCGCCATGAAAGACGCCGGCAATCCAGCGGATACCGCCTTTGCCGAGACCGGCACCCTGCCCTACCTGGCGCGCAAGCACGGCGAAAAGGTCGTGATCAGCGGCTACGCCACCCGCCTGCCTACCGGCGTCTTTCCACGCCGCCTGTCCGAGCACGCGCTGGCCGTGGTCCAGCGCGCCTACGCCAGCATCGAACCGATAGAGGACGGGCTCTCCGGCGCGCTGATGAATGCCGGTCCCGTCATCCACCCGCCGCTCATCATGATGAACGCGGGTCCGCTGGAGCACTTCGACAAATGGGACATCCACAATGAAGGCACGCAGCCTGCAATACGGCGCGTGACCGACGCGCTGGACGCGGAGCGCATCGCCATCCGCGTCGCCCTGGACTATGCCGCGCCGCACTTTCCGCTGGCCGACCACTACGCTGCCACGGGCGACGAATGGATGTACGGCCGCGGCGCTCACGGCAGGCTCACCGACAGCGGCGACTGGCGCGAGGACATAGACCTGCACACCCACCGCTACATGCTCGAGGACACGCGGCTCGGCCTGTCGTTCCTGGTGTCCGCCGGCCGCTGGGCGGGCGTGCCCACGCCGGTGGCCCAAGGCCTGCTGAGCCTGGCCAGCGCGGTGACCGGCCGCGACCTCTACGCCGAAGGGCGCACGCTGGAGCGCCTGGGCCTGGACCGCCTGTCGCGCGACGAGATGCGCGAGCTGTTGACCGAAGGCTGCTGAGACGAGGATGCATGCCATGAACGAGAAACTGTGCGTGATCGGCGCCGGCCGCATGGGCGTGGGCATCACGCTGTCATATATCCATGCGGGGCTGGACGTCACGCTGATAGACATCAAGCCGCGCACGCCCGCGGAGCAATCCGCGTACTTTTCCCGAGTGCGGGATGAGCTGCGCCACGAACTGGGCATCCTGGCGCGGCTGGGCTTGCTGGACGCGTCGCAAGCGGACATCGCGCTGGCGCGCGTCCGCCTATGCACGCGCCAGGACGCGGCGGCAGACTTGCGGCAGGCTCGCGTGGTGTTCGAAGCCGTACCCGAACGCCTGGACGCCAAGCGCGATGCTTTTCTTTGGCTGGGCGCCGCCTGCGCCCCGGACAGCATCATCGCTTCCACCACGTCCACCTTTCTCGTCACCGAACTGGCGGAACTGGTGGAAAGTCCGCAGCGCTTCCTGAACGCGCACTGGCTCAATCCCGCCTACCTGATACCGCTGGTGGAAGTCAGCCGCGGCCCCCAAACCAGCGAGGCCGCCACACAGGGCCTGCTGCAAGTGCTGCGCCTGGCCGGCAAGAAGCCGGTGCAATGCGCGCCCGCCGCCGGCTACATCGTGCCCCGAATCCAGGCCCTGGCCATGAATGAAGCCGCCCGCATGGTGGAGGAAGGGGTTGCCAGCGCCGAAGACATCGACACCGCCGTGCGCCTGGGCTTCGGCCTGCGCTTTTCGGTGCTGGGCCTGCTGGAATTCATCGACTGGGGCGGCGGCGATATCCTCTACTACGCCTCGCGCTACCTGTCCGATGCCATCGATCCGCGCTTCGCCTCGCCCGCCGTCATCGCCCGCAACATGGAGCAAGGGCGCAACGGACTGCGCGACGGCCAGGGCTTCTATGACTATGCCGGCATGGACGTGAACGCCTACAAGATGGAGCGGCTGGCGCAGCTGTGCAAGCGGCTGGAGGTGATGGATATGCTGCCCCGCTTCGACGCGGCGCGGCAGCCACCCGTGCGCTAGTCCATAGGCCGGCGCGCCTACTTATCCAGTTCGTCCAGGATCTTGTAGGCCAGCCGCACCCGGGCCTCGTTCGGATAGTTCCGGTTGGCCAGTATCACGATGCCCAGCTGCTTCGACGGCACGAACGCCACGTAGCCGCCGAAGCCGTTGGTCGAACCCGTCTTGTTGATCCACACGGCATCCTGCGGCGGCAGCGGCGGGTTCAGCACGGTCACGGCCTGGCTCTGGCTGTTGTAGTTGCCGGCATTGGCCGTCAATAACGCGTCCAGCGCCACGGGATAGCGCAACTGCTCCCAGGCCAGGTCCTGGGTCATGTCGCCCAGCTGGTAATAGCCGACGTGCGTCTGCGCGATCGCGTTGCGGAGTTCGGCATCGGCCACATTCAGGCCCATGTTCGCATCGACAAAGCGGATCAGGTCACGCGCGCTGGTCTTCACGCCGTAGGCTTCGTCCGCCAGCACGCCAGGATTCACCCGCACAGGAGCGTCCTGCTTGTTGTAGCCCTGCGCGTAGTCCGCCAGTCTCGCGCGCGGCACGTCGATATAGGTGCTGGTCAGGCCCAGCTTGGGAAACAGGTCCCGCTCCATGGCCGTCTTGAACGGCCGGTTCAGGCTCTTGGCGGCGATCACGCCCAGCATGCCGATGCTGGGGTTGGCGTAGGTGCGATACGTGCCGGCGGCGTGCTCGGGCGTCCAGGCCTTGAGATAGGCCATCAGCTGCGCCTGGTCCCGCACCGTACCGGGCACCTGCAGGGGAAAACCGCCGGTCGTGTGAGTCCCCAGATTGATCAGGCTGAGCTTGGCGAAGTCGCTGCCGGCCAGCTCGGGCAGGTATTTGGCCGGGCTGTCGCTCAAGGCGAGACGGCCGCGCGCCTGCGCGTAGCCGGCCAAGGTTGCCGTGTAGGTCTTGCTGATGGACCCGACTTCGTAAAGCGTATCGCTGCCGGCAGGCTTGCCCGTTTCCTTGGACGCCACGCCGTAGTTGTAGAAGCGCTGCGTCCCGTTCTGGGTAATAGCGATCGACAGGCCGGCGATGCCGTGTTCACGCATGACGGCCTGCGCCGCTTCATCGACCTTGCGGTCCACCTCGGACTGGCCGGCATACGCCACGGCGCAGCCGCCGGCCATCAGCGCAAACAATCCCGTGCGCAACATTCCGCTCAAGCGCATTCTCGTCATCCCATGTGGTGTTGAATTTCCGCGACGCCGTAGGCTGACGACGCGCATGCATCGTAACGCGACGGGACGATTCATTGGTATTAACCCTTGGTCTCATTCCTGTGGATTTTGGCTATCCTCGCCTCGTCGATCCAAAACCCCGCAGAAGAGACCTGCCCCCCGCGGCAGGCGCCGACGGAGCAACCGCCCCGGAAACTCTCAGGCAAACAGGACTGCGCGGTCTAGACAATCTGGAGAGAGGCGCCAAGCGCGCCCACCGAAGGGGAACCCGCCGCCTGCGCCGCGGGTGAAGCTCTCAGGTACAGAGACAGATGGGGTGCTGCGGCCGGGTGGCCGCGGCCACCCAATCTGGAGCCACCATGCCCCGCATCGCCATCATAGGCGCCGGTATCACCGGCGTCACGTCCGCCTATGCCCTGAGCAAACTGGGATACCAGGTCACCGTCTACGACCGCCAGCGCTACCCCGCCATGGAAACCTCCTACGCCAACGGCGGCCAGTTGTCCGCCAGCAACGCCGAGGTCTGGAACAGCACCGCCACCATCATCAAGGGCCTGCGCTGGCTCGGACGCCACAACGCCCCGCTGCTGCTCAATCCCCGCTTCAGCTGGCACAAGTATTCCTGGCTGGCGCAGTTCATCGGGCAGATCCGCAACTACCGCAAGAACACCATCGAGACTACCCGGCTCGCCATCGCCGCGCGCCAGCATCTGTACGCCATGGCTGAAGAGGAAGGGATAGATTTCGACCTGGAGCGCCGCGGCATCCTGCACATCTACCACGACGCCGCCAGCTTCGAGACCGCGCGCCGCGCCAATGCCCTGCTGCAGGAAGGGGGGCTGGAGCGCTACGCGGTGTCGCCCCAGGAAGCGCGCGACATCGAACCCACGCTGCAAACCTCCTGCTACGGCGGCTTCTACACGCCCTCGGACGCCACCGGCGACATCCACAAGTTCACCAGCGGTCTGGCCCGCGCCTGCGAGCGCCGCGGCGTGCGCTTCGCGCAGGATGCCGACATCCGCAATATCAGCCTGGACGGCGCGCCCTACGTGCTCGACGTCGCGCGCGAAGGCGGCACGCGGCGCGAACAGCACGAGGCCGACGCCATCGTCGTCTGCGCCGGCGCCGTCAGCCGGCAGTTCGCCAGGCAACTGGGCGACAAACTCAATATCTATCCGGTCAAGGGCTACTCCATCAGCGTGCACCTGGACGACGCCGCCAGCCAGGCCGCCGCGCCGCAGGTCAGCCTGCTGGACGAAGCCGCCAAGATCGTCACCAGCCGCCTCGGCGACCGCTTCCGCGTGGCCGGTACGGCGGAGTTCAACGGCTTCAACATGGACATCCGCGCCGAACGCGTGCAGCCGCTGGTGGACTGGACCCGCAAGCATTTCCCCGGCATCCGCACCTCGCGCGTGGTGCCCTGGTGCGGATTGCGCCCGATGACGCCCAGCATGATGCCCCGCGTCGGCCCCGGCAAGCGGCCGGGCGTGTTCTACAACACAGGGCATGGGCATCTGGGCTGGACCTTGTCAGCGGCGACGGCGCAGATGCTGGCGGCGAGCGTGAGGATGCGACTGGGCGAGGCTTGATCTGATGGAGGGGGACTGAATTCAGACTATAATCGGTCTTACTGACATATCCACTCGGAGATCAGTCCCCCATGAAATACTCGACTCAAGTCAAACCGATTTCCTATCTCAAAAGCCATGCGGCGGAAATCGTCACAACTCTCTCGCAAACTCGCGAGCCCATGCTCATCACGCAGAACGGCGAGGCCAAGCTGGTTGTCATGGATGTTGAAAGCTATGAAGAACAGGAACAGGCCATGGCCTTGCTCCAGTTGCTCGCGCATGGCCGCAAGGAGATAGAGGAAGGCCGGATCACGCCTGCCGCAGATGTCTTTGCCCAGATCGAAGCGATGGACAAGGATGATGAAGAATGAGCCACAAGGTTGTCTTTCTTCAAACTGCGGTAGACGACCTTCATGAAATCCGGCGGTACATCCGCAAGCATTTCACGCAAACGACGTGGCTGAACGCCTATTCCAAAATCAAGAAGGCGATCCTGAAACTTGAGCAATTCCCGAATGCGGGACATGCGCTGCCGGAGCTGCCGGCCACTCATTTTCTGGAAATCGTCGCCGTGAAGAATCGCGTCATCTACGAAGTCATTGGAGACCGGGTCTATATCCACATCATTTGTGATGCCCGCCAGGATTTCAAGACGAAATTGAGCAGACGGCCTGTGCAAACACTCAGAGCAAGAAAATAAGGATTTCAGTGTCTCGCCGCGGAAGCACCTGCGGCAAGGCCGCAGAGCGGCGCCACGCGTCCTCAATCCACCTTGGCGATCATCCCCAACATCGCCTCGGACTTCTCCTTGCCCAGCAAGCGTTCGACGATCCAGCCCGCGAGATCCTGGGTGGAGAGGCATCCGCCGGCCGAAGCCACATTGCCATGCACCACCAGCGGTTCGTGCACGGTGCTGATTCCCATCGACTCCAGTTCGGCGAACACGCCGGGATAGGTCGTGGCCGTCTTGCCTTCCAGCAAGCCTAGCCTGGCCAGGAACAGCACGCCCGAATCGATGGCTCCGATCACCTGGCGGTCCGGGTCCAGTTGCAAGCGTCCCATGAAGTCCGAGTCCGCAAGTTTGGCGCGCGAACCGGGACCGCTGACGATGAACACGGCGTCGGCCTCGCGCAGTTCTTCCAGCTTGCCATGCGGCCGGAAGCTGATGCCGGTATTGGACCTGACCTCATCCACGTCTGAACAGATGCGGACCGACCAAGTCCCCTGGTAGTTCACGTAGTCCGGATCCTGCACGCGATTGAACAGGTCCCAGGGCAGGAACAGATCCACATCGGTGAACCCGTCATACGCAAGCATGGCAACTTTCATCAGAACCCCCGGCAAGTAGACAAGGTCTGATGCTAGTGCCATCGCCATTCAATCTGTATAGTCAGATTTATATAAATATTACCTATACAGAATTTCATGGCCAGTTCCACCACGACTTACGGCCGCATCGCCTCGCGGCTAGGCGCCATCATCGCGCGCGGCCAGCTCACGCCCGGCGACAAGCTGCCATCGGTGCGCCAGCTGGCACAAGCCAACGAGGTTAGCGCGCCCACCGCCGAACGCGCCCTGCGCGAACTGGAATCGCTGGGCCTGGTCGTTGCCCGCCCCCGTTCCGGCTACTACGTGGCGCCGCGGCAGCAGACACCGGCGGCCCGTCCTCTCCCCAAACGGCCGGCCGCCCTGCCCCGCCCCGTCACGCTGACCGGGCAGGTCCACGATCTGTTCGCCCAGGCCCGCTCGCCCGACCTGGTCATGTTGGGCGCGGCCACGCCCTGTCCCGATTGGCTGCCCAGCCGCGCGCTGGCCCGCAGCGCTGCGGCCGCGCACCGCCGCCTGGGCGCGCAGGGCGTGCTGTACAGCGTGCCGCCCGGTCGCATGGACCTGCGCCGCCAGATCGCGAAGCGCGCGCTGCGCTGGGATGGGAACCTGGATCCGGACAAGCTCATCATCACGGCAGGCGCCACACAGGCCATGCAAATCGCGCTGGGCGTGGTAACCAAGGCGGGCGATACGGTGGCGGTCGAATCGCCCTGCTACTTCGGCACGCTGATGCTGCTGAAGGCGCATGGCCTGAAGGCGCTGGAGATTCCCACGCATGCGGATCGGGGCATGGATCTGGATGTGCTCGAAAGCGCACTGAAGCGCTACCGGATCGCAGCGGTGGTCGCCAGTCCCACTGCGAACAACCCTTCCGGCTTCACCATGCCCGTGAAGGCCAAACAGCGGCTGGTGAAAATCCTCGCGCACGCGGCGGTCCCGCTGATCGAAGACGATCCGTATGGCGACATCACCATGCAGGCGCAACGCGAACCCTCATGCAAGACCTTCGACACCGCAGGCATGGTGCTGTATTGCTCGTCCGTGTCGAAGACACTGGCTCCGGGCTGGCGTACCGGCTGGCTGGAGGCCGGACGCTTCGTACACGAAGCCACGGAAAAGCGCGTCGAAGCCAGCCTGGCGGGATCGCCCATCATGGAGACCGCGCTGGCCGACCTGATGCTCAACGGCGACTATGACCGGCACTTGCGGCGCTTCGCGGCCAGGACACAGGCTTCGATGCGCGCCATCACGGCGCGCATCCGGTCTACGTGGCCCGCAAGCGCCCGCTATGCGCAACCGCATGCCGGGTTCCTGCTATGGCTGCAACTGGCAGCCGGAACCGACACGCGGGAATTGATGCGCCAGGGGCAAACAGAAGGCTTCAGCATCTGCCCGGGCGCCATGTTCTCGGCAGACAGCAGCCGCTACTCGAATTGCCTGCGGATGAACACGGCCTTGCCGGCGACGCCGCAACTGCTGGCAGTGATAGACCGGATCGGAGAGCTGATCGCGCACGACGCGGCGCGGCACCTGCCGGCCGGCGTACCGTGAACGCCACGCCGGCCGGCAACCCGCCTCAGGCGGCGCTGGCGGCGGTCGCCCGCTTTTGCCGCAGCAGGGACAGGGCTGTATCCTCGATCATGTCTTCCTGCCCGCCTATCATGCCGCGGCGCCCCATCTCGACCAGGATCTCGCGCGCCGGAACGCCGTACTTCTGTTCCACCCGCTTGGCAAAGAGCAGGAACGAGCCATACACGCCGGCATAACCCAGCGTCAACGCGTCGCGGTCGATGCGGATCGGGAAATCCATGATGGGGACCACCAGGTCTTCCGCCACGTCCTGGATCTTGAACACGTCGACGCCCGTCTGCGCGCCCATCAGGTCCAGCACCGACACCAGCACTTCCAGCGGCGTGTTGCCCGCTCCCGCGCCCAGCCCGGCCGCGGCCGCATCGATGCGCACCGCGCCGGCCTCGATGGCGGCGATGCTGTTGGCCACGCCCATAGCCAGGTTATGGTGGCCGTGGAACCCCAGTTCCGTCTCCGGCCGCAGCGCGCCGCGCACGGCTTCCAGGCGGGACTTGACCGTATGGGGCAACAGATGCCCGGCCGAATCCGTGATGTAGATGCAATTGGCGCCGTAGCCCTCCATCAGCTTGGCCTGCCGCACCAGCCCTTCCGGACTGTTCATGTGGCTCATCATCAGGAAGCCCACCGTGTCCATGCCCAGCTTGCGCGCCTCGGCGATATGCTGCTCGGCCGTGTCGGCCTCGGTGCAGTGCGTGGCCACCCGCAGGGTGTGCACGCCCAGCGCATGCGCGCGCCGCAGGTCCTCGACCGTGCCGATGCCCGGCAATAGCAAGGCGGACACCTTGGCCTGTTTCATGACCGGAACCACGGCCGACAGGTATTCCTCGTCCGAGTGCAAAGGGAAGCCATAGTTGACCGATGCGCCGCCAAGGCCGTCGCCGTGGGTGACTTCCAGCAGCGGCACGCCTGCATCGTCCAGGCCGCGCGCAATCGAGACCATCTGATCCAGCGTGATCTGGTGACGCTTGGGATGCATGCCGTCGCGCAGCGTCATGTCGTGCAGTACGACTTTCTTGCCTTTCAATTCCATGGTCTTCATCTCCTAGTTTGCTGCCTGGGCGGCGGACGCCAGCATCTGCTCGGCGAACATTTCGGCGCTGCGCACGGCCGCCGCGGTCATGATGTCGAGATTCCCCGAATACTTGGGCAGGTAGTCGCCCAGGCCCTCGACCTCCAGGTAGACCGACACCCGGTTGCCGTCGAACACTGGTCCGTTGACCAGGCGATAGCCCGGCACGTACTTCTGCACTTCGGCGATCATGGCGTGCACGGACTCGGTGATGCGCGCCTGGTCCGGCTCGCTCTCGGTCAGGCAATGGACCGTATCGCGCATGATCATCGGCGGTTCCGCCGGATTGAGAATGATGATGGCCTTGCCCCGCTTGGCGCCGCCGATGCGTTCCACCGCGCCGGCCGTGGTGCGGGTGAACTCATCGATGTTCTTGCGCGTGCCCGGCCCCGCCGAGCGCGAGGACACCGTGGCCACGATCTCGCCATACGCCACCGGCTGCACGCGCGACACCGCATACACCATGGGAATGGTCGCCTGGCCGCCGCAGGTCACCATGTTGACGTTGTTCTCCTGCCGGCCCGCCAGATCCTTGAGGTTTACCGGCGGCACGCAATAGGGGCCGATGGCGGCCGGCGTGAGGTCGATCACCTTCACGCCCAGCGCGGTGAGCTTGTCCGAGTTTTCCTTGTGCACATAGGCGCTGGTGGCGTCGAAGGCGAAGCGGATGCCGGCCTCCTCCACGTGGGGAAGCAAGCCGTCCACGCCGTCGGCGGTGACCTCGAGGCCCATGTCCCGCGCGCGCTGCAACCCGTCTGATTCCGGATCGATGCCCACCATCCAGACCGGTTCCAGCACCGCGCTGCGCTTCAGCTTGGCCAGCAGGTCGGTGCCGATATTGCCCGAGCCGATGATCGCGGCCCGCAGTTTTCCTGACATGCTTTACTCCTGGTTTGATAGAAAAAAAGAACGCGGACCCGCTAGTTGCCCATCAGGCTCAACGGCGCCAGCGAGAGCGCGGGCACGTATGTGATCGCCAGCAAGGTGACGATCATGGCCGCGATGAAGGCGAGGGAGCCGGCCGCGGCTTTCTCCAACGGAATGCCGCCGATGCGGGCGCCGACGAACAGATTCACGCCCACCGGCGGCGTCACCATGCCGATCGCCAGGTTGACGATGATCACGATGCCGAAATGCACCGGATCCACGCCGACCGCCATGACCACCGGCAGCAGGATGGGCGTGAGGATGATGATGGCCGCTATCGTCTCCATGAACATGCCAACGAACAGCAGCAGCGCGTTGATCAGCAGCAGGATGACGATGGGGTTGTCCGTCAGGTGCACGATGTAATCGGCGATCAGGAACGGAATGCGCTCGATCGCCAGCACGCGCCCGAAGATCGTGGCCGTGCCGACGATCACGATCACGGTGGCCGAGGTCAGCGCGGACCCGGCGATCACCTGGTACAGCCCCTTGAACGTCAGCTCCTTGTGCACGAAGGCGCCGACGACGAAGCCGTAGAGCACGCCGACCGCAGCCGCCTCCGTGGGCGTGAACACGCCGCCGTAGATGCCGCCCAGAATGATGACCGGCGCCAGCAGCGCCCACTTGGCATCCCACACCGCCGCCGCGATTTCGCGGCCGCTGTAGCGGCGGTCCACGCCGCGGTAGCCATGCTTGCGCGCGCTGACGTAGGCGACGATCATCAGACCCACGCCTATCAGCAGGCCGGGGATGATGCCGGCCAGGAACATCTTGGTGATCGACACATTGGCCGACACCGCATAGATGATCATCGGGATGCTGGGCGGAATGATGATGCCGATGCTGCCTGCGGCGGCGATCAAGCCGACGGAGTAGCCCTTGTCGTAGCCCTGCTGGGCCATGGCGGGCAGCATGATGCCGCCGATGGCCGCGACCGTGGCGGGCCCCGAACCGGAAATCGCGGCGAAGAACATGCAGGTGACGATGGCGATGATGGCCAGCCCGCCGGTATAGCGCCCGAACAGCACGTTACCCACATTGAGCAGGCGCCGCGACAGTCCGCCCTGCCCCATCAGGTCGCCGGCCAGGATGAAGAACGGCACCGCCATGAGGGGAAAGGAATCGATGGAGGTGACCAGGCCCTGCGCGATGTAGCTGCTGCTGACCTTGCCGCTGTAAAGCAACGCGACCGCGGAGGCCAGGCCCAGGGAAATGGCGATGGGAACGCTGAGTATCAGGAGCGCCAGGAAACTGCCGAACAGCAATAGCGAGATCATGCCCGGCTCCCTTGGCGCAATGCGCCCAGCTCGAGAAAAATACTCTGGATCAGCCGCAGGATGACCAGCCCGAAACCCACGGTAGGCGCCAGATAGATCACTCCCATGGGCAATCCCAGCGACGAAGAGGTCTGCCCGAACTTGAAGATCTTCAACGTCAGCGCGTAGCCTTCCTTCACCACCAGCGCGGCGAACACGATGAACAGCAGGTGCGACAGGACCACGAAGCAGGCCTTCAGGCGGCCCGGAAAGCGGGAAATCGCCGCCTCAACGCAGATATGCGCATTGCGCTTGACGGCGTAGCTCACGCCCAGGTAAGTGGCCCAGATGAAGCAATAGCGCGCCAGCTCTTCCGACCAGGCCAGCGAGCTGTCCATGACGTAGCGCATGAAGACCTGCGCGCAGATCAGCAGCGACATGGTCGACAGCAGGAGCACGATCAGCATCTCTTCCAGATGCTTGTCTAGAAATTTCCACATGGTGTCGTAGTTCCGAAGACAGCCGGCTCGCGGCGGGCAGCGGCCCGGCCGCGCCACCGCGCTTGCGGCTACCGGCTTGAACACGCGCGCCCGCCAGCGGCGCGGCGCGCGCAAGGATGAGGCGGCCTAGGCGCCGCGGGCGCTCAGCTACCCGCCTTGTTCACTTCAGCCACGATCCTGTCGACGATGGTGCCGCCCACCTTCTTCTTCACCATCTCCTGGATCGGCCCCATCTTGCCGGAGAACGCCGACAGTTCCTCGGGGGTCAAGGCGGTGAAGGTGACCGTCGTCATCGCGGCCTCGGCCTTCTCGTCGGCCTTCTGCGCCAGGTCGCGCTGGTACGCGGTGGTGTCCTTGACCGCCTGTTCGAGGATCTTCCTGTCGGCATCGCTGAAGCGGCCGTAGACGTCCGGATTGATCAGCAGGGGCCAGGGCGAATAGACATGGTTGGTCTTGGTGATGTACTTCTGCACCTCGTCGAACTTCATGTCGTAGAACAGGTTGATCGGGCCCTCCTGCGCGTCGAAGGTGCCCTGCTGCAGCGCAGTGAAGAGTTCGCCGAAGGCCAGCGGCGCCGGATTGGCGCCTTCGGCCTTCCATGCGGCGATGTGCACTTCGTTTTCCATGGTGCGCATCTTCATGCCGGCCAGGTCCGCGGGCGACTTGATGACCTTCTTGCTATTGGTCAGCTGGCGAAAGCCGTTCTCCCAGTACGCCAGGCCCTTGATCCCCACCTTGTCCAGGCTGCCGAGCAGCCCTTGCCCGATCTCGCCATCCAGCACGCGATAGACGCTGGCCCGGTCCTTGAACAGGAAGGGGATGTCCAGCGCGAAGAATTCCTTGTTGAAATTGCCCAGGACGGCGGACGACACGAAGGTCATGTCCACATTGCCCAACTGGATGCTTTCCACCAGTTCGCGCTCGCTACCCAGCTGGGAGTTCGGGAAGATCTCCATCGTGATACGGCCATCGGTCTTGGCCGCGAGTTCCTTGGCCAGATGTTCCAGAGCCAGGTGCCCGGTGTTGCTGGTGGACGCGGCATGGCCCGCCTTGAGCACGATCTTTTCCGCGGCGGCGGCATGGCCTGCGTAGCCGGCGGCCAACACGCCCAACCCGACCGCCATCGCCGCGGACCGGAACAGCTTTCTAGTGATACCCATCATCATTTCTTTGTCTCCAACAATGCGCTGTTCCCGTGGGAAACAGACCTTTCTTCTGCGGAAAATCAGCGGATCCAACTGCGCTGACGCGCGGCGGTTTCCTGGCCCTGGGCGCTCGGACGGACGCCGCAGGGCCGGTTGTGTGTGCCGTCGGCGCATTCTAGATTGATGCTAAACTTTTTTCAAACCCTGAGAACATCTCTCAACATATGAGAGATTATAAAAACGGCATTAGCGTGAAAGACACGTCAAAAGGAGTGATGCACATGAAGATTGCGGCGCCTGAAGCGGCATCGGTTCCGTGGAGCCCGGAGCAAATGCTGGCCGCGCTGCGGCGCGAACCTGGCATCGGCGAGGTGCTGACGGGCGTCGACATCGACGGCAAGCACCTGCATGACTGGAGCGACGAACAAGGCGGAACGCCGCTGGCATTGGCGCGTCCGCGCAGCACCGGCGAAGTCGCCTGCCTGCTCGCCTTGTGCCACGCCGCGAGTTGCCCGGTGGTGCCGCAAGGAGGCCTGACCGGCCTGGCGGGCGGCGCCGTGCCGGTGGAGCGCTGCGTGCTGGTTTCGTTGGAGCGCATGTCCGGCGTCGTCGAAATCGATGCGGCCTCGGCCACCATGACCGTGCTGGCCGGGACGCCGCTGCAGACCATCCAGGAGGCCGCCCAGGCAGCCGGATTCTTCTTCGCCCTGGACCTGGGCGCGCGCGGCTCGTGCCAGATCGGCGGCAACATCTCCACCAACGCCGGCGGCAACCGGGTCATACGCTATGGCATGGCGCGCGACCTGGTGCTGGGCCTGGAGGCCGTGCTGGCCGACGGCACCGTGCTTTCCATGATGAACAAGATGGTCAAGAACAACGCCGGCCCCGATCTGAAGCACTTGTTCATCGGCACCGAAGGCACGCTGGGTATCGTCACGCAGGCCGTGTTGCGCCTGCATCCCGGCGTATCAGGCGCCAACACGGCGCTGGTGGCCGCGCCCGACTTCGGGTCGGCCATCAAGCTGCTGCGGCATGCGCAGCAACGCCTGTCCGGACAGATCAGCGCATTCGAGGTGATGTGGCAGGACTACTACCAGGCGGCCACCACCGCCGGCGGCATCGCCGCGCCGCTGCCCGCCGTCCACCCCCTATACGTGTTGCTGGACCTGCAGGCGGCAGCCCCCGAGGAAGACGCAGCCAGGTTCGAAGCCGTGCTGGAGCATGCGCTTGCCGAAGGCTGGATCGCCGATGCAGCCATCGCGCAATCGCACGCCGATGCCGAGGCATTCTGGGCATTGCGCGACTCCATCTCGGAGATGCTGAAGACCTATGCGCCCACCATCAACTTCGACGTATCCGCGCCCATTTCGCGCATCGAGGAATGCGTCGGGCGCATGAAAGAGGCGCTGGCCCGGGACTTTCCCTCTGTGCAGGCGATCTATTTCGGGCATGTGGGCGACGGCAATGTGCATATCGTGGTCGGCCCCTTGCCGGCTGACGGGCATCGCACGGAAAAGCAGATCGAAGCCGCGTTCTACGGCATCGTGCGCAGCCTGGAGGGCTCGGTCTCGGCCGAACACGGCATCGGGCTGCACAAGCGCCCATGGCTGCATTACAGCCGCAGCGAGGCGGAGCTGGCGCTGGTCCGCCAGCTCAAGCAGGCCTTGGATCCGCTAGGCATCATGAACCCTGGCAAGATCCTGGCCTAGACCTGTTCCCCTTACCCGATCTTGCCGGCAGGCGCCTGAAGCGGCGCCTGCTGCTCAGCCCTGGCTGCTGCCAAGTTCCGCGCTGATCCTGCGCGCCGCTTCGCATACCACCGGCACCAGCGCGGCCATGCGCTTTTCATCCATGTATTCCAGGGTGCTGGAGACGCTGACGGCCGCGACCGTCTTGCGGCGGCCGTCGCGGATGGGCGCCGCCACGCAGCGGATGGACGGTTCGTCCTCGCCCGTGTCATAGGCGTAGCCGGCCTGCGCGTAGTTGCGCATCAGCTTCAGCCATGCGGCTTTCGATACAGGCAGGCGCAGCAGATGGCGCTGATTCTCGTAGATGGCTTCCCACTCCTGCTCGCCGGCGTCGAGCAGCAAGGCCTTGCCTACCCCGGTGGAGATCAACGGCTTGCTGCCGCCGATGCGCGAACTGATTTCGATCGCACGGCGGCTGGCGATCTTGTCCAGATAGATGACCAGCCCATGATCCATGGTCGCCAGGTGCACGGTATCGGATGTCTGGTCCGCGAGGCCTTGCAGGATGGGGCGCGCAATCTGCGTCAACTCCACTTCCGAATAGGCGTGGAAGCCCAGCTCCAGCAATTTCCTGCCCAGCATGTAGCCACGCTGCGGATCGCGCTTCAGATAATTGCGCCGCGCCAGCGCCAGAACCATGCGATGCACCGTGCTGTAGGTCATGCCGGTGTGCTGCGCGATATCTCCCAGATCACTGACCCCCGCGGCCACCGATTCGATGATGTCCAGGCCGCGCAGCAACGTCTGGCTGGCGGCCGGTTCAGGGCGCGCGGCCTTGTCCTTTTCCTTGGTCTTGGCCGTCTTGGAGGACATCTCTGCTTGCTTCACCTGTTTCACCATACCGCCGCGTGCATTGCGTGCCGCGCATCCAGTTCGCCCAAGACTCTTGATCCGATGATGCCTGAGTCCCGCCGACGGTATTCTACGGTATTGCGTATGGCGCAAGCGCCTGTGTTTCGGCGCGGATCGGCCTGTCCCTGTTGAAATGCGCGCCCCGGCTTTCATCGCGCGCGCTGGCCGCACGCACGATCAGATCCGCAACCAGGGCCAGGTTGCGCAGCTCCAGCAACTCCAGACTCACGCCCTCACGCAACAGCCGCGCTTCCATCTCCACGCGCAGCGGTCCAATGAAGGCGGCCGCGCGCGTGAGCGACGCGTCGCTGCGCAGCACGCCCACGTCCCGGCTCATCAGCTGGCGCAGGTCCCGCCGCAGTGTCGCCAGGTCCGCGGACGCCGGACTGGTCCTTCGGTCGGCGGCCTGCAAGCGGCTTGCCTTTGACAACGGGGCCTGCCCCAGGATGTCCTGCGCGGCAGCCCTGCCCATGACCACGCACTCCAGCAGCGAGTTGCTGGCCAGGCGGTTGGCGCCATGCAGTCCGGTGCAGGCCGCCTCGCCTACCGCATACAGGCCAGGCAGATCGCTGCGCCCCGCCATGTCCGCGACGATGCCGCCGCAGGTGTAATGCGCGGAGGGCGCCACTGGAATGGGATATTTCGTGATGTCCAGGCCCAGCGCCAGGCAGCGCGCATGGATGGTGGGAAAGTGCTCCCGCAGAAACGCCGGCGGCTGGTGGCTGATATCGAGGTGCACGCATTCCAGCCCATGGCGTTCGATCTCGCTCTGGATGGCGCGGGCGACGATGTCGCGCGGCGCCAGTTCGGCGCGCGGGTCGTGCGCCGGCATGAAGCGGGCGCCATCCGGCAGGCGCAGCACGCCGCCCTCGCCGCGCACGGCCTCGGAAATCAGGAAGCCGCCCGCCTGCGGGTGGTGCAGGCCGGTGGGATGGAACTGCGTGAATTCCATGTTGGCGACGCGGCAGCCCGCGCGCCAGGCCATGGCGATGCCGTCGCCGGTGGCGGCGGCCGGCGCGGTCGTCGTCTGGTATGCCTGCCCTGCACCGCCGCTTGCCAGCACCACATGGCCGGCGGCGGCGTCGAAAATCCGTCCGCTGCGCAGGTCCAGCAGTCGCACGCCCACGCAGCGCGCTTCCGCGGCGCCCGCGGCATCGTCCAGGATCAGGTCCACTGCGCAATGCGCTTCCAGCAGCGTGATGCGCGGATGCCGCCGCGCACGCGCTTCCAGCGCTGCGATGATGGCGCTGCCGGTCGCATCCGCCGCGTGCGCGATGCGGCGCAGGCCGTGCCCCCCCTCGCGCGTCAGGTGCAGTCCATCCAGCTCCGCTGTGAACGCCACGCCCTGCTGTTGCAGCCACGCGATCGCGCCGCATGCGCGGGCAATGATGCCCTGCGTGGCGGGCAGATCGCACAGGCCGGCGCCCGCGATCAGGGTGTCGCGCACGTGCGCCTCCACGCTGTCGTCCGCCGCCAGCGGCGCGGCGATGCCGCCCTGGGCCCGGTTGCTGGCGCTGTCGCGCAATTCACCCTTGGATATCAGCGCGACCCGCCGCCGCGGAGCCAATTCCAGCGCGGCGGCCATGCCGGCCAGCCCGCTGCCGATGATGATGACGTCGAATTCCATGAGCGGACCTCCCGTAGTCCTTATGCCGGCCCGACGCTGGCGTACAGCGGCGTGTCTTGCGCCAGGTCGCCGCTGGCCTGCACGCGGCGCTTGCGCCGTTCCGCGAAGTCCAGCATGCGGTCGATCGGCGCCTTGGCGCGCAGGCCCAGCGCCGGATCCAACCTGATTTCGTTGCGGCCGTGCTCCAGCGTATCGGCCAGATTGGTCAAGGCATTCATGGCCATCCACGGACATTGCGCGCAGCTCTTGCAGCTGGCGCTGTCGCCCGCCGTGGGCGCGGCCAGGAAGGTCTTGCCGGGCGCCAGCGCCCGCATCTTGTGCAGGATGCCCTGGTCGGTCGCCACGATCAGCAGGCCGGCGTCGAACTTGCGCGCGGCCTCGATCAGCTGGGTGGTCGAGCCCACCACGTCCGCCTGCGCCAGCACCGCCGCGGGCGACTCCGGATGCGCCAACACCTTGGCCTGCGGATGTTCGGCGCGCAGCAGCTCCAGTTCGACGCCCTTGAACTCGTCGTGCACCAGGCACGACCCCTGCCACAGCAGCATGTCGGCGCCGGTCTGGCGCTGCACATAGTCGCCCAGATGCCGGTCCGGCGCCCACAGGATTTTCTCGCCGCGCGCATGCAGGTCGGCGATCACGTCCAGCGCGATGGACGAGGTGACGACCCAGTCCGCGCGCGCCTTCACTTCGGCGCTGGTGTTGGCGTAGACCACCACCGTCCGGTCCGGATGGGCATCGCACCAGGCCGCGAAATCGGCGGCGGGACAGCCCAGATCCAGCGAACACGTGGCGTCCAGGTCCGGCATCAGGATGCGCTTGTCCGGGCTCAGGATCTTGGCCGTCTCGCCCATGAAGCGCACGCCAGCCACCACCAACGTGCCGGCCTCGTGATCGCGCCCGAAGCGCGCCATCTCCAACGAATCGCCGACGCAGCCGCCGGTCTGTTCGGCCAGTTCCTGCAGTTCCGCATCGACGTAATAGTGGGCGACGAGCACGGCGCGCTCCCGCGCCAGCAGCTCGCGTATGCGCGCCACGCAGGCTGCGCGCCCGGCGGCCGGCAAGGGTTCGGGCACGCGCGCCCAGGCCTGGCCGACGGCGCTGGGGCAGTTGGGCGTGGCGGGCAGATCGAATTCGACGTACCGGCGGTTGGGGGTATCCATGGACGCGTCTCCTCGCAGAATTTTTATGCTCAATCTGAGCATTTAATGATCAAAAAAAGAGCACTATTTATGCTAGTGTTGAGCATAAATAGTGTCAATCTCTTTTTTCAGCGCCGCTGCGCGCCCTGGCAGCGGCCCGGCCCCGCTCAGATAAAGATCGAGCCGCGCATATACAGCGCCGCCTGGCCGCTGATGATCACGCGGCCGTTGTCCAGCACCTCGCATTGCAGTTGGCCCTTGCGCGCCCCGCCCTGCTGCGCACTCAGGCTGCGCTTGCCCAGGCGCTGGGCCCAGTACGGCGCCAGCGAGGTATGCGCCGATCCGGTCACCGGATCCTCGTTCACGCCCACGCGCGGCCCGAACCAGCGCGTCACGAAATCGAATTGCGCCGACGGCGCCGTCACCGCCACGCCGCGCGTGTCGAAGGCCGCCAGCGCGGCGAAGTCCGGCTTCAAGGCATCGATCAGCGCTTCATCATCTATCACCACCAGATAGTCGTCCGTCTTGCAGAACGCCTGCGCGCCCGGCAGTCCCAGGGCCTGCAACAGGCCTGGCGGAATTTCCCGCGCTTCGGGCCGCTTGGCCGGGAAATCCATCGCCAGCCGGTCGCCGGCGCGGCGCACCTGCAGTTCGCCGCTGCGCGTGGCGAAGCGCAGCACATCCTCGGTTGCGCCCAGTTGCTCGAACAGCACCCAGGCCGACGCCAGCGTGGCATGGCCGCACAAGTCCACCTCCACCGCGGGGGTGAACCAGCGCAGCTCATAGACATCGCCCTTGCGCACGAAGTAGGCGGTTTCCGACAGATTGTTTTCTTCGGCGATGCGCTGCAGCGTTGCGTCCGGCAGCCACGCCTGCAGCGGCACCACCGCGGCGGGGTTGCCGCCGAAGGGAGCGGCGGTGAAAGCGTCTACCTGATAGATATCGAGTTGCGGCATGGCGGGTCCTGGTTGATGGCTGAGATTGCGCGTTGGAACGCAAGCCGGCATTTTCCTATGAAAATGCCGGCGCGCATGCTCAAGCCGCGGCCGCTACACCGTGCGCACGAACAAGGCCCGCAGCTTGCTCCAGAAATCCCCCCCCAGCACGAAGAAGCTGGCGATCAGCATGAGGTCTCCGGCCAGTTGGGCCTGCCACAGATTGGGCCGCAAGCCCGGCCACATCTCGTCGATGTACGGTTCCAGCACCGAGGTCAGGATGGGCAGGAAGAACATGACCAGGCCGATGGCATGGCGCACGCGGCCGACCTTCTGCACGGGAGCGAGTTTCTTGGCGTGGCCGAACACGATGGACTTCAGCCGCTGAAAACCCTCCTTGCCCATGACGGCAATACAGCTCAGCAGCAGCACCTTGTTGGCGATGAACACGGTGCCGGTGAGCGCCGCGATGCGCGAACCCGGCACGTCCATGTAACCCGCCACCGGGATCAGAAACCACAGAGCGAAGGCGATGATGAACAGTCCTATCCCGCATTTGAAGCGCCATCCCGCCGCGGGCGCGGGTTGGGCTGGTTCGTCTGGCAATGACATGGCTGCCTCCTGGTTCAAACGTCTTGAGGGACTGCGGTTGAAGGATTCTGTACAGGTGGCTGACTGCCTGGCGTACGGGCCCGGGGTTCGAGCAGGCGCAGCATCAGGCAGGCGTAGAGCGTGACGCCGATGAACAGGCCCATGCGCACCGCGAACGCGGTGTAGACGTCCTTGCCCGCGGCGCTGTCCTGCACCGATTGGCCCAGCAGGATGATCAGCGTCACCAGCGTGTTCAGCCAGAAGCTGGGCGGATGCGGGGTCGGACTCAGCCGATAGAGCTTGCGCGCGGCCACGAGGCCGAACAGCAGCATCCAGAGAAAGAACATCCACAGGTTCACGAACAGGCTGAGGGCGCACCAGAAGGCGACCGCCAATGCGCCGCCCAGCAGGGTCGAACCCAGCAGTTCGCGCGCCGCGCCCTGCGCCGCCGTGACGCAGCTTTGCCGCCCCAGGCTGACCGACTTCAGGATGATGGGCATGTAGCCCAGCGGGTCGGTCAAGGCCAGCAGGAAAGCCGGCATCACCACGAGCGAGGCGCGCAGGGCCATGCGACTGGCCGCGTCCGGCGGCAGGATCGGAGCCGCGGGCGGCGCGGCTGCGGCCGATGGCTCGGGGAACAGCAGGTGGCAGCCGCCCAACGCCAGGACCGCGACCAGCAGGCCTTTGCCGAGCGCCTCGATCACCAGCGCGGCCAGCGCGAAGTCGACCGTGCCGGCGGCGGAAATCATGGTCAGGCCGATGATGAGGAAAGTCGACAGCAGGTTGTTGCCGCCGCGCAACCCATAGAGAAAGGCGTAATAGAGGCACAAGGCGATGAGCAGCACCCCGCTCAAGGGGTAGTAGCGCAGCAAGGGACTCAGCAACAGGCCGATCGCGGTCGTGAGCAGCGCCATCAGCATCAGGCCCAGCCCGCTCTTGAATGACAGGGGCCGGTTCATCGAAGCCAGCAGCATGACGCCCAGCACCGGCGCGACCATGGGAATGGGCAGGTCCAGGCCGTAGCTGATGGCCGTGCAGAAGGCGGTGCCCGCGCCCACGCGCAAGGCCCGCCGGCCGCGGGGATCGGGATCAGTACGCATAGGAGAGCCAGCTCATCAGCCGCATGTACGCGCGGCCCAGCAGGTTGAGCGGATTGCCGGAACTGGGAAAGGCCATGACCTCGGCTTGCCCGCCCACGCGCACGCCGCTCAGGGCCGGCAGATCGCCTGGATCGAATTCCACGATGACGGGAAAGCGCTGTGCCGGCCGCAGCCAGTCGCGGCTGTTCTGCACCGTGGGCAGGGAGCCCGGCGGCGTGCCCGGCCCCACGTTGACGCCATAGCCGACGCTGCGTACGCGGCCCTTGAAGATCTGTCCGGGCAATGCGTCCAGGATGATCGCCACCGGCGTGCCGGGCTCCACATGGCCCAGGTTGTTCTCCGTCATTTCCGCGCTGATCCAGACGTCATGGATGGCGATCAGCGTCATCACCGGGTTGCCGGCGGCGGCGAACTGTCCGGCATCGGTGCGCAGGTCGGTAATCAGTCCCGCCGAACGCGCCCGCACCTGCGTATTGGCCAGATCCAGCTCGGCCTTTTCCAGGGCGGCCGCGGCGCTGCGCAGCTTGGCGTTGTCTTCCTCGCTGCCGCCTTCCTGTTCGCGCGCGCGTTGTACTTCGGCGCGCGCCGCGGCGACCTGGCTGATGGCTTGCGCCAAATTCGCCCGCGCGATTTCCAGCCGCCGCAGCGAAACGGTGCCCTGATCCTCGCGATACAGGCGTTCGAGCCGGGTGCTGTCCTGGCGCGCCTTCAGTTCGTTGGCCTGCGCGGCGCGCAAGGAGGCCTGCGCCGAATCGATGCCCGCGGTGCTGGCGCCGATCTGCCTGCGCGTGGATTCCAGGTCGGCGCGGGCGCGGTCGACGGCGATGCGGTAGTGCTCGGGGTCGACGTCGAACAGCACCGCGCCGGCGTCGACGTCCTGGTTGTTGCGCACGTGCACCCGGGTCACGCGCCCCGAAACCTCCGACGCCACCGGCACGACAAAAGCCTGCACCCGAGCCTGCTGGGTGTATGGGGTGTAGCGGTCGGCCAGCAGATACCAGGCCAGGCTCAGGACGATGAACAGGACTGCCCATCGAACGCCCTTTTTTGCGGGGTCCGGCGCGGGCGTGGCGGCAGGCTTGGATGGCGAGTCACTCATCGGGTCGCACCTTTTGCGCGGACACGGCGGCGGCCGGGGCAGGCGCCGGTTCGGACAGCAGATCGCCCCAATCGGTGCGCTGCCGCATCTGTTCGCGGGTCGCCGGGTCGAGCACCGGCTCCGCGCTGTACCAGCCCCCGCCCATCGCCTTGTACAGGGCGATGAGGTCGCTTACCGCGCCGCCCCGGTTCACGACGTAGGCGTCCTGCTGGACCGCCAGCGCCTGCTGCGCGTCCAGCACGCGCTGGAAATCGGTATAGCCCTCGCGGTAGAGCGCGTTGGCCAGGGTGAGCGAGCGCCCCGCGGCCTGCGCCGACTGCTGCAGGATGCCGTCGCGCTCCAGGGCCTTGATCAGGCCGCTGGCCGCGTCGTCGGCCTCGCGCGCCGCCTGCCGGACGTCATCCTGGTAGGCCACGATCAGTTGCTGCAGCCGCGCGTCTTGAACGCGCACATTGTTCTGCAGGCGGCCATGGTCGAACACGTTCCAGCTGAGGGCGGGACCTGCCAGCAGCGCCATGCCGCCCGCCGTGCCGGCCAGCGACGTGGCGGACCAGGCAATGCTGCCCAGCAGGGTCAGCGAAGGATAGAGATCCGCCGCGGCCACGCCCACTTGCGCCGACTGCGCGGCGATGCGCAGTTCCGCGGCGCGGATGTCGGGACGGCGCAGCAGCAGGTTGGCGGGCACGTCCTGCAACACCGCCCGGCCGATCAGCGGCACGACCGCCGTCTTGTCATCCAGTTCCGGCATCGGGCCGGGCGGGCGGCCGACCAGGACCGCCAGGGCGTTGCGAGTCCGCAAGATCTGGCTTTCGAATTCGGGGATGGTGCCCAGGGTGCTCAGGTACTGCGTCCTGGCCTGCTGCAAATCCAGCTCATCGGTCTCGCCGCTGCGGAACAGTTTTTGTGTGATCTCGTAGCTGCGCTTCTGGATGCCGGCGTTGTCGCGGGCGATCCGCAGCCGCGCCTCGGCGGTGCGCAGCGCGTAGTAGCTTTCGGCCACCTGGGCGTGCAGCAGCACCAGCACGTCGTCGCGATTGGCCTGGGCCTCGAAGTACAGGGCGTCGGCCGACTCGATGGCGCGGCTGAACCGGCCCCAGAAATCCAATTCCCAGCCTATGTCGAAGCCGGCGCTGTATTGCCAGAAGCTGCTGGGACGCGGATTTCCTTCGGCCGAGCGCGATGACCGGTGCTGATACAGGGCGTTGGCCCCGACCACCTGCGATTGCGGGTAGCGGCCGCTCTGGGCGATGCCGAGTTGCGCACGGGCTTCCATGATCCGCAGACCCGCGATGCGCAGGCCGGCGTTGTTCGCGTCGGCCTGCGCAATCAGGTATTCGAGGACCGGATCGCCGAAGACTTGCCACCACTGCCGGGCATCGGGCTGCAGCTGCTGGAGGCTGGCCTGCTGCAGCGCGGGCGTGTTCCAGTCCGCGGTCCAACTGGTGCGCGGGGGCTCGAAGTCCGGCCCGACACGCATGCAGCCGCCCAGGCACAAAGTACCGATCAGCAACAGCCGATTCGAACAGGTCAGCGGCAACATCGGGTATCGGGTCCGTGTAGAGCCTAACCGCCATGGTCCACGACGCAGCCCGGTCCCGGCAGGGCGCGGCGTGGCCGCCTGGGTCCGCGCCGCAGCGGTCCGGCCCTTACTGCCGGTTGCGCAAGCGCCGGACGGTCAAAATCGAAGGATGCCTTTTCGCCTCAGCGAGATGCCATCGGTTGAACGATCAGTACTTTGCCAATTGATTCTATTGGCCTTTTCGGCTTCCCGCCAGAGGATCGCCTCTAGGTAAAAAGCACTGCCTCCGGTGGCTCGTATACAAGCGCGGCCAGTTGGCGCTACAGTCAAAAAAGAACGTTCCGCCCGTTTCCCCGCAGCATATTCTGGAGTGCCATCATGAACGCTCAGAAGAAGGCAGCAGCAGAGGACAAGCCGCCGGCGCAAGCCAAGCTTTCGGGAAAGCAGTACGCCGAGGAACTGGCCCGGCTGCACGTGGAACTGGTCAAGGTCCAGGAATGGGTCAGCCAGACCGGCGCCAAGGTCTGCATCATTTTCGAAGGACGCGACGGCGCCGGCAAAGGCGGAACGATCAAGGCGATCACCGAGCGCGTCAGTCCGCGCGTCTTCCGGGTGATCGCCCTGCCTGCCCCCTCGGATCGCGAAAAAACCCAGATGTACATGCAGCGCTACCTGCCCTACCTGCCGGCGGCGGGCGAGGTCGTGATCTTCGACCGCAGCTGGTACAACCGGGCCGGCGTCGAACGGGTCATGGGCTTCTGCACCAAGGATGACGTCAAGATCTTCCTGAAAGGCGTGCCGCTGGTCGAACGGGCCATCGTCGGCTCGGGCATCATCCTGCTCAAGTACTGGCTGGAAGTCAGCGAAGAAGAACAGACCCGCCGGCTGCAGGCCCGCATCACGGATGAGCGCAAGATCTGGAAGCTGACCAGGATGGACCTCGATTCGTACAGCCGCTGGTACGATTATTCGCGCGCCCGCGACGACATGTTCGCGGCCACCGACACCAGCGTGTCGCCCTGGTACGTCGCGCAATCGGACGACAAGAAAAAGGTACGCCTGAATATCATCAGCCACCTGCTCGCCCACATCCCGTACAAGCGCATGCCGCGGCCCAAGGTGAAGCTGCCCAAGCGGCAGAAAGCCGGCGGCTACCGCGATCCGGGGCATCCCTTGCGGATGGTTCCCGCCAAATTCTGAGCGGCGCGCTGCCCTCTCCCGCCCGTCAACACCCAAGGAGAACGATCTTGGCTGCCCTGCTGATCAACCACGTGGAAGAAAGCACCTCCGACGAAGACATCCGGAGCTTTCTCATGAAGTACGGTTTTCCGTCCTTCGACCGCATCCAGCGCGTACCGAGCGAGGGGGAGCGGCCGGCCGTCCTGGTGACGTTCGACGGCACCGGCCCCGAAGACCTGCGCGTGCTGGCGCCCCGCATACACCAGGTGTTCTGGAAGAACCACACGATCGCGGTGCTGGTCATGCGAGAGCCCATTGAATAAAGGGCCGCATCGCGCCGATCCAGATCGTGACCAGATGTGCTTTTTAAGGGTTTCCCCCAGGATTGCGGGTGTCGATTTCCGGTCAACTCGTACGTCGTGTCAGTACGCACAACTTTTTTCAAAGGCGGACTTACCATGACTACCGGAACCGTAACCCTGCATCGCGTCATGCGCGCGCCGGCCGAACGCATCTATCGGGCCTTCCTGGAACCCGACGCGATCGCGCGCTGGCTTCCTCCTTACGGCTACACCTGCCTGGTCCACCAACTGGACGCCAAGGTCGGCGGCATGCACAAGATGTCGTTCCGCAACTTCGGCACCGGCCACAGCCACAACTTCGGCGGCGAGTACCTGGAGCTGGTGCCAAGCCAGAAGATCCGCTACTCCGACCAGTTCGACGATCCAAACCTGCCCGGCCGCATGCAGACCACCGTCACCCTGCGCCAGGTCGCCTGCGGCACGGAGGTAAACATCGTGCAGGAGGGCATACCGGCCGCGATCCCGCCGGAGATGTGCTACCTGGGCTGGCAGGAGTCTCTGGCGCAACTGATGCGGCTGGTCGAACCCGAGATTCCCGAGTGAGCGTCAGCGTGCCGCGAACCGGCTGGCCCGGCTTCACTTCTTTCTTGCGATGAACTGCACCACGCATGCCGGCCCCGTGTGGAACATGCCCTCGACCACGTCGCGCTCGATCTCGCGCGCAAGCAGCACCTGGCAATTCGGGAAGTCCTGCTCCAGGTCCGCGAGCGCCATGAGCATGTCCGCGTCCGGAGGGCCGCCCGTGCCGCGGCCCAGCTGCGCCTTCCGGTATGCCTCCAGCAGGAGGATGCCGCCCGGCTTGAGCGAAAGTTCGGCCAGGCGGTGCACTCTCTTGCGCAAGCCGCTAGGCATGTGGGCGAAGATCGACACGACGGCGCCGAAGGATTCTGGCGGCGGTTCATACTCGGCGAAGTCCGCGGTTTCGGTGCGGATCAGCACGCCCTTCGCGACCGCCAGCCTGCGCGCCTTGGCCAGCCCGACGGCGGAACCGTCCACGCCAAGCACGTCCAGGCCCAGCGAGGCCAGGAACACGGCGTTGCGTCCCTCCCCTTCGGCCACGCTGAGCACCGGCCCGGAAAGCAGGCCCGCGTGCTCTGCCAGGAAGGCGTTCGGCTCGGTCCCATACACGTACTCGTCAACCGCGTAGCGTTCGTCCCACATAGGCTTGCACTCCCTGAATGCTCGTCATGGCCCGCCGCCAGGAAGGGTTCCCGTCCAGTCCGCGCCAGAAAGCAGCCAGTCTTGCACTTCAAGTCGACTTGAGGTCAAGCAGATCACGCGGCCGGATTTCGCCCAATTGCGGGTCTACCGCAACCCCACCATCGAAGGAGACCATACATGGCAGAACAGCCCCTCGCCAAAGCAACGAAAGCCGTCAAGAAAGCCAGCTCGCAACCCGTCCTGCTGTCTGGCGGCAATCCGCAGATCGCCAAGGGCTACGGCGACGCGCCGGTGCAGGCCTACATCGCGGCCATGCCGGGCTGGAAGAGCGGCCTCGGGCGCCGCCTGGACACACTGATCGAGCGCGCCGCGCCCGGCGTGCAGAAAGCCGTCAAGTGGAACTCGCCGCTGTATGGCATGGAAGGCCAAGGCTGGTTCCTGAGCGTTCACTGCTTTACCAAGTACGTGAAGGTGGCGTTCTTCCGCGGCGCAAAGCTGCGGCCCGTGCCGCCTGGGCCGTCCAAAAGCCAGGACACGCGCTATCTCGACATCCGCGAGGACGACGAGCTGGACGAAGCGCAGTTCATGGCCTGGGTGAAGCAGGCCAGCGCGCTCCCCGGCGAGCAGATGTGAAAGCGGCGGCCAGGGCCCTGTCCGCCACGGCCATTGCCGCGGAGCAGAACGCTAACGCCGGACCTGGCGCTTCTTCCCCGCCGCGGCGCGGGGCGTTGCCGCGTCCGACAGCAGGTCCTGCACCAGTTCTATGACCCGCTCCGCGGTTGGGGAAAGCGTGCGGCGCGCGCGATGGATGACGCTGTAGGTCAGCGGGCCGGCGGCGGGATAGGCCAGCGGCAGCGGCTCCAGCACGCCCTGCGCCAGTTCGGCCGCGATGGCCTCGCGCGTGCAGAACAGCACCACGTCGCTGCCCAGCGCCACGTCGCGCAGCGTGGCGACGCTGTCGCATTCGAAGGCGATGGGCAGGTCTTCCGGCCGCGCCACCTGGTACAGCCGGGCCAGGTACTCGCGCGCCCGCAGCGGCAGGTCGGTGGCCGCCAGTCGGTACTGCGCCAGCGCGGCGCGCAGGCGCGGCTTGCCCAGGCCCTGCAGCGGATGGCCGGCGCGGGTGAACAGGCCGCCGTGCTGCGGCGGCAAGGGCCGCACGGTGAAATCGCCGGGCGGCGGCAGACTGTGCGTCACCGCCACGGCCAGATCCAGCTTGTCCTGCTGCAGCTTGTCCAGCAAGCGCTGCCAGCTTTCGATCTCGACGTGCACGCTCAGGCCGGGATGCTCGCGTGCGATGCGCACCAGCAGCGGCGACAGGAAGCCGGCCGCCGGAAACGCCCCCACGCCCAGGTTCACGCGGCCCGTGTCGTGGCCGCGTATCAGTTCGGCTTCGCGCCGCAGGTCGCGGGTTTCTCCCAGGATGCGCTGCGCGCGCTCCAGCACCATGCGGCCAGCCTGCGTCGGCGTCACGCCCGTGGACGCCCGGTCCACCAGCACCAGCCCCAGCGAGTCTTCCAGCGACTGGATGCTGCGCGTCAGCGCGGACTGCGTCAAATGCAGCCGCTGCGCCGCCCGGGAGTAGTGCTTTTCCTCGGCGAGCACGGCGTAGTGCTGGAGCGACCGTATTGTGAGGCTCATGTATTTTTCTCATCAATATTGGGCTAAATATGCATTTGATTACGCGCAAACGCAAGACTACAAACGACTTGCCGCGACGGAGAAAATGCAGCACCGGCCGCCCTGTGGTGAACCTCATTCCAGAGCAATGCAAGACATTGCCTACCCCCAGGAGGAGACAACATGAACCGCAAGTCGTTTTTGAAGTTGTTGGGTAGCGGCGGGGCTGCGATGCTGGGCGCCCTGGCCTGTCTTTCGGCGGCTGCCGCCCCCGTCACCCAGGCGCCGCCCTGGCCCGGCGGCGGCAAACCCATCCGCCTGGTGGTGCCGTTTCCGGCCGGGTCCGGATCGGACGCGCTGGCGCGCATGCTGGCGATGAAGGTCACGCAGCGCACCGGCGCGCCGGTCATCGTCGACAACAAGCCCGGCGCCGGCACCATGATAGGCGCGCAGGAAGTGGCCCGCGCCAACCCCGACGGCTACACCCTGCTCTACACCATCGTCGTCACCCACACGCAGAATCCGCACCTCTACAAGAAGCTGCCCTACGATCCGGTGAAGGACTTCACTCCGGTCATCCAGGTGGTGCGCTCGGCCACCGTGCTGGTCGCCAACAAGGACGCGCCGTTCTCGACCACGGCGCAGATGATCGACTACGCCCGGGCCAATCCGGGCAAGTTGAACTTCGCTTCCTACAGCCCGGGGTCCACCTCGCATCTGAACGGCGAGATCCTGAAGCAGCAGACCGGCATCGACATCGTGCACGTGCCCTACAAGGGCACCGCCGACGCCAGCCGCGCGCTGCTGGCGGGCGAGGTCCAGGTCTATTTCGACGGCACGGCCACCGCCGTGGAGAACGCACGCGCCGGCAAGGTCAAGCTGCTGGGGCCGGCCACCGACCGCCGCCTGAGCGTGCTGCCGGACCTGCCCACCCTGAAGGAGCAAGGCATACCCGGGCTGGACATTGTCGGCTGGCAGGGCATCTTCGGCCCTGGCGACATGCCGCCGGCATTGGCCGAGCGCGTGGCCCAGGTGTTCCGCGAAGCGCTGGACACGCCCGAGGTGACTCAGAGCATCGTGTCGCAGGGCAATGAAGTCAGCGGCGCGGGCCCCAAGGAATTCGCGCAGATCGTCCAGCAGGACAGCGTGCGCTGGGGCGCCGTGATCAAGCGCATCGGCCTGGTCCTCCAGTAACTCCGCGCGTATCGAAAGGAGAGCGCAATGCATGATCTGGTCATACGCGGCGGCACGATCGTCGATGGCTCGGGCCAGCCCCGCTACCAGGCGGACCTGGCCATAGAAGACGGACGCGTGGTCCAGGCCGAAGGCAGGGCCGGCGCCGCGCGCCGCGAGATCCGCGCCGACGGCTGCCTGGTAGCGCCGGGCTGGGTCGACATCCACACCCACTACGACGGCCAGGCCACCTGGGACCCGTACCTCAGCCCTTCCACCTGGCATGGCGTCACCACCGCCATCATGGGCAATTGCGGCGTGGGCTTCGCCCCCGTCAAGCCGGAACGGCGCGAGTGGCTCATCAAGGTTATGGAGGGCGTGGAGGACATCCCCGGCTCGGTGCTGTCCGAAGGCATCCAGTGGGATTGGGAGACCTTTCCCGAATACCTGGATGCGCTGGACCGCCGCCCCAAGGCGCTGGACGTGGGCGCGCAGATCCCGCACAGCGCGGTGCGCGCCTATGTCATGGGCGAGCGCGCCATCCACCACGACGAAGCCTCGCCCGCCGACCTGATCGCCATGCGGGAAGTCGTGCGCGAAGCGCTGGCCGCGGGCGCGGTCGGGTTCTCCACCTCGCGCACCTTCCTGCACAAGTACGACGAGCGCAAGTATCCGCCCGGCACCTTCGCCACCGGCGAAGAGATCACCGCCCTGGGCTCGGTCATGGGAGAAGTCGGCCATGGCGTATTCCAGATGACCGCCAACCATCCCGCCATGGAAGGCGAAATGCCCTGGCTGGAGCAACTGGCGCGCCACAACCGCCTGCCCGTGCTGTTCAACCTGCAGCAGACCGACGGTGCGCCCGACGTCTGGAAGCAGATCGCCGCCAGCCTGGAGCGCGCGCACCGCGAAGGCGTGCCGCTGCTGGCGGGCATCAGCGGACGTCCGCTGGGCATACTGTTTTCCTGGCAGAGCACGCTGCACCCGTTCATCGCGCATCCCAGCTACCAGCCGCTGCATGCCCTGCCGCTGGCGGAGAAATTGGCCCATTTGCGCGACCCGGCCACGCGCAGCCGCATCATGAATGAACAGCGCGGCCTCTTGGACCGCCGCGCCGAAACGCTGTTCAGCAGCTTCCACAAGATCTACCGCCTGGGCAGCAATCCCGACTACGAGCCGCTGCCCGAGGAAAGCGTGGCTGCCATGGCGCAGCGCGACGGCCGCGCACCGCTGGAAATCGTGTACGACCTGATGCTGGAGAACGACGGCCAAGCCATTCTGTACTACCCGTCCTTCAACTATTCGTACGAGAACCTGGATCATCTGCACCAGCTCATGCAGCACCCCAACACCGTCAACAGCCTGTCCGACGGCGGTGCGCATTGCGGCTACATCTGCGACGTGAGCATGCCCACCTTCATGCTCAGCCACTGGACCCGCGACCGCCGCCGCGGCCCGCTGCTGGAGCTGGAACACGTGGTCAAGCGGCAGACGCGCGATACCGCCAGCGTGTACGGGCTGCTGGACCGCGGTCTGCTGCAGCCCGGCTACAAGGCCGACGTCAACATCATCGATCCGGCTGCCGTGCGCGTGCATTGTCCGGAAATGGTGTTCGACCTGCCGGGCGGCGGCCGCCGCCTGATCCAGCGCGCCGACGGCTATGTGGCCACGCTGGTCAACGGCGTGCCCATCTTCGAGGGCGGCGCGGCCACGGGCGCGCTGCCGGGCAAGCTGTTGCGCGGGGTACGCAGCCAGCAGGCATGAAGCACATGGGGCAGGCTTTCCGGCCGACCCTATGTGCCAGCCGGGCGCCAGTCCTCGAGGACTGAGTCCGCGGTCCCGCCACGCCTACACCACGCCGACCCGGATCACCCCGGCGATGGTCTGGGCCGCCTGCTGCAAGGCGGGCACCATGTCGGCCTCCAACCGGTCGCCTTCCACTTCCGGCGCGGCCACCGATATCCCCACCGACAGCAGGCGCGAGCCCGCTTGCGGCACGGGCACGGCCACCGACACCTGGTTGCTGTCCGGATAGTCGAACCGGGTCCACTGCCCCGGCGCCAGGCGCAAACCGCCGGCCAGCGCGCTGGCCGGCGGCAGCACGCTGCCCACGCGCAGATTCATCACCACCAGACGGCGGCGCTCGGCCGGCGCCATGGCGCGGCCGATGATGATCACCCCCTCGGGATTGGCCTCGCCCAGATTGGAAGTTCCTGAATAGGCATCGGCCAGATTCTGCAGGATCTCCTGCACGGCATCCGTGACGCCCAGGCTTTCCATGGCCGCGAACCCCAGTTCGAAGACCTGCGGCGTGAGGCGCCAGCGGCTGTCTTCGCGCGCGGCGTAGCCCTCTTCTTCCAGCGTCTGCAGGAAGCGCAGCACGGTCGCGTGCGGCAGTTCGACGGCGCGCGCCAGCTCGGCCAGCGTGGGCCGGCCGTTGCCGCGGAAGGCCCGCATGATGGATAGACACCGCTGGATCGATCTATTATTCTTCAATCGTTCACCTGATAAACGTATTGATCACTAGGTGAACAATACACATAAACGACGCTCCCGGCAAGACCGGCGAGCCAGGGAAGGAGACATATCAATGAAACGCATCGCACTCGCCTTGGCGGCGGGTCTCGTGTTCTGTACGGGATCCGCCGCGGCGCAAGCAACGTGGCCTGCGCAGCCGGTCAAATGGATCGTGCCCTATCCGCCGGGCGGATCGACGGACATGCTGGCCCGGCTGGTCAGCCACAAGCTCGGTGAGCGGCTGGGCCAGCCCGTCATCGTCGAGAACAAGGCCGGGGCTGGCGGCAACATAGGCACCGATTTCGCCGTCAAACAGCCGGCCGACGGCTACACCATCGTGATGGGCAATATCGGCCCCATCTCGATCAACCCCGCGCTTTATCCGGACCTGCCGTACAAGCCGCAGCGGGACCTGGCGCCCGTCACGATGCTGATGAGCGTGCCCAACCTGCTGGTGGTCAATCCCTCGGTACCGGTGCGCTCGGTGCAGGAACTGATCGCCTACGCCAAAAAGTCGAAAGCGCCGCTGGACTACGCCACGCCCGGCGCGGGCACCTCGCTGCACCTGGCGGGCGAACTGTTCGCCTCGTCCGCGGGCGTGCGCCTGACCCACGTGCCCTACCGCGGCAGCGCGCCGGGCCTGAACGATACGGTGGCGGGCCACGTGCCCATGATGTTCGACAACATGCCCTCGGCGCTGCAACTGGTGAAGGCAGGCAAGCTGCGGGCGCTGGCGATCACCAGCACGGCGCGCTCGCCGCAGCTGCCCGACGTGCCGACCATGGCCGAGGCCGGCCTGCCGGGCTATG
Organism: Achromobacter sp. FW305-C-30-7; assembly: GCF_058783105.1. Lineage (NCBI taxonomy): Bacteria > Pseudomonadati > Pseudomonadota > Betaproteobacteria > Burkholderiales > Alcaligenaceae > Achromobacter > Achromobacter sp. FW305-C-30-7. The sequence continues at coordinate 92,128 of NZ_JBYSYI010000007.1, forward strand.
AGATCGCCGGCTGGTTCGGCGTGCTGGCGCCGGCCGCCACGCCCAAGCCCATCATCGAGCGCTTGAACAAGGAACTGCTGGCGGTGCTGGCCATGCCCGACGTGCGCGAACAGATAGACGCCATGGGCGGCATCATTTCAGCCGAGGGACCAGCAGACTTCGGCCGCTACATCGCGGCGGAAACCGATAAGTGGGGCGCGTTGGTCAGCAAGGCGCAGATCAAGCTTCAATAAGCAAGGAGACAAGCATGAGCACGTATCGCCATCTGGAAACCCAACCGATAGCTGGCGCACTGGGCGCCGAGATCCGCGGCATCGATCTGTCGCGGCCCTTGTCGGACGATCAATTCGACGACGTGCGCGCCGCGCTGCACGAGCATCTGGTGGTGTTCTTCCGCGACCAGCAGCTGACGCCGCAGCAGCACATCGATTTCAGTTCGCGCTTCGGCGAGCTGCTGGAAGTGCCGTTCGTGCGGGCGCTGGACGGACACCCGACCATCCTGCCCGTGATGAAAGGCAAGTCGGAAACCACCCGGCGCCTGTTCGGCGGCCTGTGGCACACGGACATGAGCTACGCCGAGGAGCCGCCGCTGGGCTCGGCGCTATACGGCCGCGTCATACCGCCCTATGGCGGCGACACCATGTGGGCCAATATGTACCGCGCCTACGACGCCCTGTCGGACAAGCTGAAGCAGATCCTGGACGGGCTGGGCGCGGTGCACAGCGCGGTGCGCTCCTATGGCGCGGGCGGCGCGGTGGTGAACAACGGCGACCCAGCCCACAAGATGGACGTGCGCACCGACGACCGCGCCGCCAGCGAGGTGGTCCACCCCGTGGTGCGCGTGCACCCGGCCACGGGCAAGAAGGCGCTGTATGTGAACGGCACGTACACGCTGCGCTTTGACGGCATGACCCAGGAAGAAAGCGAACCCCTGCTGCAATTCCTGTACCGCCACGCGGCGCGGCCGGAATTCACCTGCCGCTTCCGCTGGACGCCGGGTTCGCTGGCGCTGTGGGACAACCGCTGCACCCAGCACCTGGCGATGAACGACTACGACGGCTTCGACCGCGAGATGCACCGCACCACGATCTCGGGCGACCGGCCGATCGCGGTCGCGCGCTAGGCTATCCGGAATGGCTCAGCGCGGCGGCTTCAGCGGCAAGAGCCGCCGATAGCCTGCCGGCAGCGGCTGGGCGGCGTGCTCTGCGACCGTGCGCGCCAGCCGCTGCGCCAACTCCGGCGGGAACGGCTTGGCGCGCCGCGTTTCCAGGTCCACGTGCAGCGACAACTGCTCCATCGTGGCCGCGACGTATCCGTCGCGCGTCTGCATCAACTCCATCAGGCACAGCAGGCGCTTGTCATCCGCTTCCAGCAGGCGGATGCGCAGTGCCAGCGGATCGCCCGCCAGCACTTCGCGCAGATAGGCCACGTGCACGTTCATCGTGTAGATGCCGCAGCGCGTGGCCTCGGTGTAGTCCAGCCCTACCCCGACCTCGCGCAGCAGCTGGAAGCCGACGCGGTCGAAGATGCCCACGTAATGGGCCGCGTTCATGTGGCCGTACTCGTCGATCCAGGCGGGATCCACGCTCAGGGTCGTGGACGGGAGGGCTGATGTCATGGCTTCCTCGGGGACAGGGTTTCGCTCAACGCATGACATTAGCCGAGGCCGGCCGGCGGATCAACGCCGGCGGCTTCGTACCGGGGAGGAAGCCGTAGGTCGTAAGCCCCACGGGCTGCACGCCATCCTCGCACTAGTTCCTCCCGTCTGGCCGGCGCCGGCCAGATGGCGGATGGAGCGCCAGGCCGCCGGGAAAATGGTCCATCCGCGCCCCGCCATCCAGGCGATAGGCGAACGGCGTCATATACCGCACCCTGGCGGACAGGCGTAAGTAGACAAGTTCGCGTCTTGATTCTCAAGGCGACGCTGCAAACGCGCAGAGGCGCGCGCTCAAGGTCGGGGAACCAAGATGAATATCCTGTTGGCGTTCACGCCATTCATCGTGTTTGTCATCATAGAAAGAACCGTCGGCGTACTGGAAGGACTGGCGGCCGGCACCTTCGTATCCGCCGGGCTGATGCTGCGCGACTGGCTCAGCCCCGAACGGCGCATCAAGATCCTGGAAACCGGCACGCTGCTGCTGTTCATGGGGCTGACCCTGTATGCCCCGATGGTGGACGGCGATTCCTGGACGATCGCGCAGGCGCGCCTGCGGGTCGACGCCGGGATGCTGGTCCTGGTGCTGCTGACCCTGGCGCTGCGCCGGCCATTCACCCTGGAGTACGCGCGGGAAAAAGAACCGGAGTATGTCTGGAAGAACCGCCGCTACGTCCGCATGAACTATGCCGTCGCAATGGCTTGGGCGCTGGCCTTCGCGACCATGGTGGCGGCCGACGCGCTGCTGCTGTACAGGCCGCAACTGCCGCAGGCCATCGCGATCGCCGTAACGGTGGCGGCGCTGGCCGGCGCGATGAAATTCACCGCCTGGTATCCGGACCGGGTGTCGGCGACAACGCTGAGGTAGGCCGCCTCGAATCGGCAGGCCGCGCGATACGCGGGCGTACCGGTATCGGCGCTGAAGCAGCTACTGGAAGTGGTAGCGTTCGCGGTAGCCCACCGGCGACATGCCGCAGTACTTGTTGAAAATATCGCGGAAGGCCTTGGTGTCGTTGTAGCCAACTTCGTACATGACTTCGGCCACGCTCTTGCGCGAGGTTTCCAGCCGCTTCTTGGCGGCTTCCACGCGCACCCGCTGCACATATTCCACGATGCTGTTGCCCGTGGCCTGGCGAAAGCGCCGCTCCAGCGTGCGGCGGCCCATGGCGTGGCGGTCGGCCAGTTCCTCGACGGTGATCTTTTCCGTGTAGCGGCCTTCGATGTAGTCCTGCACCGCGCGCACCACCTCGTCGGCGTGGGACTTCTGCCCCATGAACACCGTAAACGGCAGCTGGCTTTGGCGGCTCCAGTCCAGCTGGAAGTATTTGGCGCACCAGATCGCGGTATCGCGATCGGTGTACTTTTCGATCAGGTGCAGCACCAGATGCGCGGCGGAGAACGCGCCGCCGCTGGTGTAGATGCCGTTGTCGGCCATGACGATGCGGTCGCTGACCCATTGCACGCTGGGAAACAGGCTGGCGTAGAGGTTCTGCGCCACCCAGTGCACCACCGCCTGCTGGCCGTCCAGCACGCCGCCCGCTGCCAACAGCGCGGCGCCCATGCACAGGCTGGCGACTTCGCCGCCCTCGCGATGATGGCGCGACAGCCATTCGATCAGTTCGCGGTTGGACAGCACCGCGTCGGACACCGATCCCAGCAACGGCGGCGCGATGCAGATGTCGATGTCATGGGCATCCGCCAGGACCATGTCGGCCTGCACCGTGATGCGGCCTTGGTCCAGCCGGACTTCGCGGGTCAGGGCCAGGGTGCGCACCGTGAACCGGGGTTCGCGCCCATGCGCGGCCAGGTATTCGTTGGCGACCAGAAAGCCGTGCCTGGCGGTTTCCAGCGAGGCGATGTTCGCCCCCAGGGGCAGCAGGAAAGCGACGTTTTTCATCCTGCAAAGCATACCCCCGCCGGCTGTCGCAATCCACCCTCAAGATTGTCGCAATTGCCTATCGGAAATCGCTGCCGATCTCGATACAGTGACACTTACCGGAATGAGATCCGGGCTGCGCCAGAGGCGGCTTGCGGGCGCCCTGGCGCGGAACAGAACAACGTGGATCCAAGGAGTTACTAATGGAAAAGTATGTAGACGGTTTCCTGCTGCCGGTGCCCAAGGCCAACCTCGAAACCTACCGGAAGATGGCCCAACAGGCGCAGACAGTCTGGCTGGAGTATGGCGCGCTGGATTACCGCGAATGCGTCGCGGAAGATATCGACAAGGAAGGCGCTGGCTCGTTCAGCGCCGCCGCCGGCGCGCGCGAGGGGGAGACGGTGGTGTTCGCGTGGATCACCTACGCCAGCAAGGCGGATCGCGACGAGATCAATGCCAAGGTCATGGCTGACCCCCGCCTTGGGGAAAACTGCTGCGAAGGCGTATTCGACTTCAAACGCATGTGCTGGGGCGGCTTCACCACGCTGGTAGGAAACTGAGGCGATCGGGAATCCTTCCCCGCCCTTTCAAACTGAACATTCTGGAGACCCCCCATGGCAAATCCTGCAAGCAAACCCATCCCCGAAGGCATGCACACGCTCACCCCGCACATCGTGTGCGAAGGCGCGGCGGATGCCATCGACTTCTACAAAAAGGCTTTCAACGCCGAGGAGCTGGCGCGGCTGCCCGGCCCCAACGGCAAGATCATGCATGCCGCCATACGCATCGGCGATTCCGTCATGATGCTGATGGACGACTTCCCCGAATGGGGCAGCCTGGGTCCGAAGGCGCTCAAGGGCACGCCCGTTACGCTGCATCTCTACGTCAATGACGTGGACGCCGCCATGAAACAGGCGGTGGCGGCCGGGGCCCAGGTGACCATGCCCGTGGCGGACATGTTCTGGGGCGACCGCTATGGCCAGGTGGTGGATCCTTGCGGCCACCGCTGGTCCATCGCCACGCACAAGTTCGACCTGACGCCGCAAGAGGTGCAGGAGAACATGGCGAAGATGGGTCCGATGGACGGCTGCGGCGATCCGTCAAAGAAACAGGGTTAAGCGGCCGGCTGCGGATACGGTCCCAGGAAATCCAGCTTGCCGATCTTCACTCCCGCGTGGCGCAGGATGGCGTACGCCGTCGTCACGTGGAAGTAGAAGTTCGGCAGCGCGAACGTCAGCAGATAGTCGTCGCCGCGGAATTCCTGCTTGAAGTCGCCGAACGCCAGCGAAACCTTGCGGCCTTCTGCGCCATCCAGCCTATCCGCCGCCACCTCCTGCAAGTACGCAATGGTGGCGGCGATGCGCTGCTGCAATTGCTCGAAAGTGGTTTCCTCGTCGGGGAATTTGGGCGCTTCCACCCGCGACAGGCGCTGCACGGCGAACTTGGACGCATCGCTGGCGCGCTGAATCTGGCCGCTCAGCGGATACATGTCCGGCGCCAGGCGCGCATTGATGAGCTCGGCCGGATCCATGCCGGCGGCCGCGGCATGATCGGCGGCCTTTTGCAGCAGCGCGGCCAGGACGTTGAGGCCGCGGATGAAGGCAGGCACGCTGGCCTGGTACATGGAAAGAGACATGATGGGGACTCCGGACAAGAACTGGGCGGCCCGCGCGGGACGCGTCGGCGCGCCGGGGAATACGCTGATCTTACCGCCGCGCCCGAGGCCGGGCTCCGGCCCCTTACGCGTTCGAAACCGCGGCGCCCGGACCCTGGCCTATTCCGTCTGGCCGGGGGCCACGCGGCGCTGTCCCTGAAAGAAGCGCCAGATCAACGCCGAGGCATCCGGCCCGCTGCGCGCGTGATACCTCACCGAGGCGTCGCCGCCGCTCCAGGCATGCTCCACCAGCGTAATTTCGCATAGCCGAAGCACTGTCCGGCTGCCGCGCAGCATGTCCACGCGACGGTAGGATTTGTCGGTACCCAGGCCCAGCACGCGCTCGACCGGCACGCTTTCCGGCGGCAGGTCGTTCACGGCACGGAACTGTTCGAACAACTGCCTGGCGTTGCGCGGCGCCACCGTCGGGTCCAGTTGTCCTTGCAGAATCATGGCGGGCATGCCGAGCCGGAACACGGCCGGATCCGCGACCTTTTCCAGCAAGGGCAACAGCGGCTTGAGCGCGCCGCGCCGCATGGTGCCGATGCCGCCGGTGGCGCTGTGGGCGTCGCCGGCCACCGGCCCGGAATGCATGGCCACCGCAGCGATCAGGCGCGGATGCCGCAAGGCTACCAGCGCGGCCATGCCTGCGCCCGCCGACAGGCCTGCGATGTAGATGCGTTCGGGGTCCAAGGCATACTTGGCGCACTCCGCGCGGATCAGCGCGGCGATCAGATCGGCTTCCGCCCCGCCGTGCGCGTCGTCCGGCTGGAACCAGCGCCAGCAGCGCTGCACCTGACGAGCCATGGACTGCTGCGGATACAGCACCATGAAGCCGCCCGCGTCGGCCCATTGATTCATGCGCGAGCCGCGGGCGAACGAGAGCGAGGTCTGCCTGCAGCCGTGCAGCATCACCACCAGCGGCATGCCGGCGCGCGGCGCGGCAGCGGGCGTGTAGCGCGCGAAGGTGAGACGGCGGCCTTGCCCGTCCGAGAATTGCCGGGAGGCTTCCCAGCGGCCCGCCCCCAACGAAGGCGCGGCGGCGCTGCGCGAGGCAGAGGCCGCCGCCGGCTTGGCCGCCTTGCGCTTGGGCGCGCCGCGCTTCTTGGCGGTCTTGGGAACGGCCATGCGCATGGCGGCGCGCTGCAATTTGCCGATCTTCTTCGCGGCCTTGAAAAACAGATTGGTAAAACTGCGCGCCATTGCGAGGCCTCGGCCAGTAAACCTGCGTTTGCTTGCGCGCTGAATGTATCACAGAGTAACTTCCAGACTGCCCTTTTCGCGTGCCGGCGCCCCACCCGATTTGCAGTAGATCAAATGGGCTGCACGCTGCGCGCGGCAAGCCCGCTTGTCGGCTTGAGCCGCCGCGCCAAAGCGCCTAAGGTGTACACCTGAACCAACCAAGACGCATTCATGTTCCCCAACGACAGACCCCAGACTCTGGGCGAGGAAATCGCCAACGCCATCAGCCACGGCGTCGGCGCCGCGGGCGCCCTGGCCTCCGCTCCCATCCTGATCCTGGCCGCCGTGCGCCAGGGCGACGCCGCCTTCATCGCGGGCGCTGCGGTCTTCGCCGCGACGATGTGCCTGCTGTACCTGGCGTCCACCATCTATCACGCGCTGCCCAAGAGCCGCGCCAAGCAGCTGTTCAACGTGCTGGACCATTCCGCCATCTATCTGCTGATCGCGGGCACCTACACGCCCTTCGCCTTGGGCGCCCTGCGCGGGCCCTGGGGCTGGACCCTGTTCGGCCTGGTCTGGGGCATGGCGCTGCTGGGCGTAGGGCTGAAAGCCAGCAAGCGGCTCAACCGTCCCGCCATCTCCACGGGCCTGTATCTGGCGATGGGCTGGCTGGTCATCATCGCGGTCAATCCCCTGATCGAGCGCGTGCCCAGCGGCGGCCTGTGGTGGCTGGTGGCGGGCGGGCTGGCCTACACCGGCGGCGTGGTGTTCTTCGTGCTCGACAACCGCTGGCGCTACAGCCATTTCATCTGGCATCTGTTCGTGCTCGCAGGCACGGCCTGCCACTTCTTCGCCGTGCTCTGGTACGCGGCCTGAGCGCCGCCCCGCAACGCTCAGCCGCGGCCCGGTCCGCCCGGCTGCGGCATGGCCAGCAGTCCGCGCTTCATCAGCGCCTTCATGCCGGGCACCAACAGCCCGCCGCCGAACAGCAGATCGCGCCATAGCCCCGGCCCCGACGCCTGGAAGCAAGGCGTCAAGGCGCGGCTGAGCGTCTGGTACATGCGCGAAGGCAGCAGCCGGCTGCGGGCGTAGCGCGCCGGCCCGGCGACCGCGCCATGCTGCGCCAGGTTCCGCGCCAGCGCCAACGCATCCAGCACTGCCAGGGTCGTTCCCAGGCCCAGTTGCGGGCTCATCGCGTGGCCCGCGTCTCCCACGGCGCAATACGGACCCGCGGCCAATCCGCGCGGCCAGGTATGGCGGTAGGTAGCCACCGCCAGATCGTCGTGCCGCGTGATCTGGTCCACCACCGGCGCGGCCTCGGGCCACAGGGACAGCATGCGCTCCTTCCAGGCGCCGATGGGCGCGGCGCGCCAGGCCGGCAAGGCATCGTGGCGGATGCTCCAGAACAGCGACAGCCGCACACCCCGCGGACCGATCTCGGTGGGCAGCAGGCCCATCATTTCGCGGGTGCCGCGAAAGCGCTGCAATAGCTGTGTGGCGCCAGCCCAATCGGGCGTCCAGAACTGGCCCCACAACGCGCCCCACGCGTAGACGCGCGAACTCGCCGCCAGCCCGACCTGCTCGCGCAGCGCGGAGGCGGCGCCGTCGGCCACCACGAACACATCGAAGCTGGACTCGGCCCGGGCTTCGCCCGTGCCGTGCGTCACGTGCGCCCTGCCCTCGCGGGTCGCAAGCGTCTCGACCGGACAGCCGAACGAGAACTCGGCGCCCGCGCGCCGCGCCGCCTCGAACAGCACCCCGCCCAACGCCGCCCGCGTCACCGCCCGCGCGCCGTCGCCCACGTAATCGATGTCCACGACCCGCCAGCCGCGATGCGACAGGCCCAGCAGGCGGTCGATCGGCGCGCCCACGTTCAGCGCCGCCACGTCCACGCCCAGCGATTTGAGCGCGCGCACGCCAGGCGGCTGCAGCAGCAGCCCGGCGCCCAGCGTGGTGAACCCTTGGTGCTTTTCGAAGACGCGCACCTGATGGCCGGCTTGCGCCAGCGCCAGCGCGGCGGCCAGTCCGGCGCTGCCCGCGCCGGCGATGCCGATGGATAGCGGCGATTGCGTAGTAGTCATGGAGTGGCCTAGCCCGGCTGCCCGAAGGGGCTGCCGCGGGAGCCGGCATAGTACCAACTGCCCTCACGCTTCGCGCAGGTACTCCGTGGGCGGCCGGCCCAACACCCGCCGGAACATCGTCGAGAACGCCGCCGGACTCTGGTAGCCGAAATCCAGCGCGATGGCGGTGACCGGATCGCCCGCGGCCAGCCGCGTCAAGGCCAGCACCACGCAGGCGCGCTGACGCCATTCCGAAAACGCCATGCCCGTCTGCTGGCGGAAATGGCGGCTGAATGTGCGCGGGCTCATATGCAATCGTTCGGCCCAGGTTTGCGGCGCGGCGCGCGCGTCTGGCGCGGCGATGAAGGCCCTGCACAAGGGCGCCAGGCGCTTGTCGCGCGGCAGCGGGATATGCAGCGGCAGCACCGGCGCGCGCTCGACCTCATGCAGCAGCAGGGCCGCCAGCGCGCCGTCGCGCCCCGCCAGGTCGTACTCGGCCGGCATGTCCACCGCGTCCAGCAGCAGCTGCCGCAACAACGGCGACACCTCGATCACCTCGCACGCGCCGCGGTCCGCGCGCGCCGCCCCGGGCTCGATGTAGGCGCTGCGGGTGCTGACATCCAGCATGCGGACCTGGTGCGTCACGCCCGCCGGGATCCACACCGCGCGCTGCGGCGGCACTACCCAGGTGCCATCGCGCGTGACAACATGCATGACGCCGGTGGCGCCGTAAAGCAGTTGGGCGCGGCGATGCGCATGGGCTGGCAGCAGCCGGCCAGGCGGATAGTCGTTGCCGATGGCGACGACGACGCGGTCCAGATGATCGTAGCGGTCGATGTGGGTATTGCGCATAGCCTGGGAAGCCGCCTGCGCGGCGACGCGTCGATTGGCCGAAACTCGAACATTATTGTCTCATCCTCGAAAGCGGGCCACGGCCCGCAGCCGTATCGTGACTGCTTTCCCTGGAAGGACGCAGCATGCTTTATCTGATTCTGGCCCTGTTCGGCTGCTTGAGCGGCGTGACCACCGTGCTGTTCGGTTTCGGCGGCGGTTTCGTCGTGGTGCCCGTGCTGTACGCGGTGCTGACGTCCGCGCACGGGGCGCACGACGCCATCGGCCTGGCGGCCATGCACATCGCGGTGGCCACGTCCACCTGCGTCATGATCGTGAATTCGATCGCGGCTACGCGCAAGCACCAGCGCGCCGGCAACATCCTGCGCGCCTATGTGTGGCCCCTGGCCGGCTTCATCGCCGTGGGCGCGGCGTTGGGCGCGCTGGCCGCCACCCGCGCCAGCGGCGATCTGGTGCGCTATGCCTTCATCGCCTACCTGGGCGTGACCATCCTGGACTGCCTCTTGCGCCAGGGCTTCATGGCGCAGGGGGACGAGCAGCCCCGTCCGCTGGGCCACGGCGTGCTGGTGGGCGGCGGCCTGGCCATCGGCGTGGTCGCTGCCTTCCTGGGGGTGGGCGGCAGCGTCATGACCGTGCCGCTGCTGCGGCGCCGCGGCCTGCCCATGGCCAAGGCGGCGGCGATGGCCAATCCGCTGACGCTGCCCGTGGCGGTGGTGGGAACGCTGGCCTACATGGCGGCAGCCGGCGGCCTGGCCGCGCCCCTGGCGCCGTGGGTCGTGGGCTATGTGGATCTGCTGGCCTTCGCCGCATTGGCGCTGGGCTCGTTGGCCGGCATCCGCCTGGCCGCGCCGCTGATCCCGCGCATCCCGGACCATCTGCACGCCCGGGTCTATGTGCTGCTGCTGGCGCTGGTGATGCTGAGCATGCTGCTCATCTAGGACCCGTCCCGCAAAAACCTAAGGAAACATCGCGGCCAGCAGCGACTACGAAACCGCGCAAAACGTTTCCGCCGCGCCCTTGGGGGGCTCCCTCCCAGGGCGCTTGCGCATCCCGTGGCCTGCCGACACAGGAAAACACATCGCGAAACTTGCCCCGAGGCGGGCCGGGTTGTCATCATGGCCCGACATTCAACCGGAACAAGGAGGTTTCATGCAGCGTTCCACTTATGCATTCCTGTCCGCCGCCGTGCTGGCGACGGCGCTGTCCGGTGCTCCCGCCCTTGCGCAGCAAGCCAGCCAGGCCCAAGGCCAGACCCAGGCCCAGCCGCGCATGGCGCCCCCGCCCGCGATCCAGCCGACCGACCAGCAACTGCAGCGTTTCGCTTCGGCATCGCAGAAGATTTCCGGCGTCGTCGACGAATACCGCCCCAAGGTCGACGCCGCCAAGACGGATCAGGCCAAGCAGAAGGTCGTTGAGGAAGCCGACGCCAAGATGGTGAAGCTGGTGCAGGCCGACGGCCTGAGCGTCGAGGAATTCAACGGCATCGGCCAGGCCATACAGCAGGACCCCCAGCTCAAGCAACGCTTGATGAGCATGGGCAAGGGCGCCCCCGCCGCGAAGTAAGGCTCTCCGAGAGCTAGCCCTGGCGCCATCCGTCCTACTCTGGACGGGTGGCGTTTTTTTGTTTTCCGGTTGCCGTCCTGCCCTGCTTCACCCTGCCCGCCGCGGCCTTGAGCAGGCGCTGGAAAGTCGGGCATTGCGCATGGTTGGGGGCCGGACATACCGCGGCATGGCGCAAGCCCTGGCTCATGGCCCGCAAGCGCTTGATGGTCGCGTCGATGCTGTCGGCCTTGTCCAGCAACAACTGCCGGTCCACCTGCGGCGCTCCCTCGGGGGTGAGCATGGCCTGGATCTCGTCCAGCGACAGGCCGCCGGCCTGCCCCAGCGCAATCAGCGCCAGTTGATCCAGCACGCCGGGCGCAAAGCGCCGACGCTCGCCGGCGGCGCTGACCGCCGCGATCAAGCCCTTATTTTCATAGAACCGCAGCGTGGAGGCCGGCAGGCCCGTGCGCCGGACCACTTCCGAAATATCCATGGCGCTCTCCTTGACTTGAAGTTGACTTCAACTTTTATCATGCCCGCATACGATGATTTCATCAATGCAAGGACCGGACATGATATCGATGGAAATAGCGGCAAAAGTAGTTTTGATCGGAATCGGCGCGACCGTCGTGATGGACCTGTGGGCCATGCTCCAGAAGGCCCTGGGCATGCCCACGCTGGGCTACGCGATGGTTGGCCGCTGGGTGGGCCACTTGTGCCGGGGAACATACGCGCACGCCAATATCGGCCGGGCCGAGACCATACCCGGCGAATCACCCCTGGGGTGGACGATCCACTACGCCGTGGGCCTCGCTTTCGCCGCGCTGCTTATCGGCGTCCAGGGCGCGGCGTGGCTGCGCGATCCCACCTGGCTGCCTGCCGTGGCCGTGGGCCTGGCGACCGTCGTCATGCCCTTCTTCCTGATGCAGCCCGCCATGGGCGCAGGCATCGCCGCATCCCGCACGCCTACGCCCTGGAAGAACCGCCTGCGCAGCCTGGTGACGCATGCGGTGTTCGGGTACGGCCTTTATCTGTCCGCCGCCTTGCTCAAGCTGGTGTGGGACTGACGCCTTCCCGGCATGCTCCAGGCCGAGCCATCTAAGATGGAGCCGAGCAGGAATCCCCTGAACGACCCAGACCCGGAGGAATTTTGACCTTGACCGCAAAACCCGCTGACGAACTGACGATCCGCCGCGCGAGCGTGGAGGATGCTCCCGCCGTATTGCAGATCTTCGACGAGGTGATTGCCTGGTTCGTCGGCATGGGCAACGAGGGCCAATGGGGAAGCGAGCCCTGGTCGGCGTTGCCGCAGCGTATCGCGCGAGTGACGGAGTCCTGCGCGCTGCCCGGGGCCTGGGTGGCCGAGGGGCCGGGAGGCGGCATCCATGGCGCGCTGGTACTGGGCGACGCCATGCCCTACGTGCCCGCGGCAACCGGCCCGGAAGTCTACGTGAGACTGCTCGTCGCCTCCCGGGATGCGCGGGCGCGCGGCATCGGCAGACGCCTGCTGGCCTTTGCCGATGATCAGGCGCGGACCGCCGGGGTGGACCGCCTGCGCGTGGACTGCTACGGCGGCGGCAGCGAAGCCCTGGTGCGCTTTTATGAATCCTGCGGCTACGCCCGGATCTCGACCTTCGACGTAAACGGTTGGCCCGGCCAATTGTTGGGCCGCAAACTTGGGTAGACCCTGAATGACTGCAATTCCAGACGCTTTCCTCGCGCACTACTTCGATCGCATCGGCTATCACGGCTCCGTCGAGCCCACGCTGGACGCGCTGCGGCAACTCCATCTGCTGCATCCGCAAGCCATCCCGTTTGAAAACCTGGCGCCGTATACCGGCCAACGCGTTCCACTGGACCTGGACGCCCTTGTTGAAAAGATGATCGCGCGGCGGCGCGGCGGATACTGCTTCGAGCACAACACGCTGCTGCTTGCCGTACTGCGACAGATGGGCTTTCACGTCACCCCGCTGATCGCGCGGGTGCGTTGGCAGGTGCCCGCGGAAATCCACACGGGGCTGACCCATATGCTGTTGCGCGTGGAACTGGAGGGCCGCAGCTGGTTCGCCGACGTAGCCTTCGGATCCACTACGCAGACCGCCCCTCTGGAATTCCTGCCCGGTATCGCTCAAACCACTCCCCACGGCGTGTTCCGCATCGCCCTGGCGGGAGATGAGCTGAGCCTGGAGTTCCAGACGTCCGCCGGCTGGCAGACGGTATATCGCTACACGCTGGAACCCGCGGCCGACGTGGATTTTGAAATCGGCAACTGGTACACCTCGACCCATCCCCAGTCGGTGTTCCTGAACAGCCTGCTCATCAGCCGCACCCAGCCCGGCGCCCGCGAACTGATGGTGAACGATACCTACACCCGCCGCGACAACGACGGCAGCCTGCAGAAGCATCAATATGCCGACGCGTCGGCGTGGGCAGCATGCCTGCGGCAACGCTTCGACCTCGATCTTGGCCTCGATGAAGCCGTCAGCCTGTTCCGGCGTGTCGCGGCGCACAGCGCTGAAGCGGGCGTCGCCGAACTCGCTCCAGGCTGACCCTGCCGAACGGCCAGCGCGCGCGTTGTCGGGCGCCAGTCAGCCTTGCTGCCTGCGCAACCGGTTATCCTGTTCCGGATTCCCTCACCGACACGTAGAAGGAGCGCAGTATCTTGACCCCGGAACTCACCCTCTATGACCTGGCCGGCGCCGATGCCTCGCTGCGCTTCAGCCCGCATTGCTGGAAAACCCACATGGCCCTGGCCCACAAGGGCCTGAGCGCGACCACGGTGCCCTGGCGCTTCACGGAAAAGGAAGCGATCGACTTTTCCGGCCAGAAGCTGGTGCCGGTGCTGGTCAACGGCACGCATGTGGTCAGCGATTCCTGGCAGATCGCCTGCTATCTGGAAGACACCTTCCCCGAGCGGCCCTCGCTGTTCGGCGGCGCCAGCGGCCGCGCGCTGAGCCTGTTCGCGAATTCATGGGCCGACACCACGCTGGTGCCGACGCTGGCGCGGCTGCTGCTGCCCAGCATCCACGGCCTGATCCATGAAAAAGACCGGGACTATTTCCGCGCCACGCGGGAAAAGCGCTTCGGCAAGCTGGAAGACCTGCCCGCGGGCTACGAGGATCAGGTTGCCGCCTTGCGTGCCGCGCTGCTGCCCTTGCGGCAGATGCTGGGCAAGCAGCCCTATCTGGCGGGCGAGCAGCCGGCCTATGCCGACTATGCCGTGTTCGGCATGTTCATGTGGGCGCGCTGCACCAGCGTGCTGGAACTGCTGGCCGGGGACGACCCAGTCCATGCCTGGCGCGAGCGGCTGCTCGACGCCTACGGCGGCCTGGCGCGCCGCGCGCCGACGGCGCAATCCTGAGGCGCCTGCCCCGCGTTGGCGGGCGTCAGGTCTTCAGCCGGTAGCCGGTCTTGAAGATCCAGCGCACGCCGACCAGGCAGGCCAGCAGGAACACCAGCGTCATGCCCACGCTGACGCCGACGCTGACGTCCGACACGCCATAAAAGGCCCAGCGGAAGCCGCTGACCAGGTAGACCACCGGGTTGAACAGAGTGGCGGTCTGCCAGAACGGCGGCAGCATCTTGATCGAATAGAAGGTGCCGCCCAGGAAGGTCAGCGGCGTGATGATCATCAGCGGGATGATCTGCAGCTTCTCGAAGCCGTCGGCCCAGATGCCGATGATGAAGCCGAACAGGCTGAAGGTGACGGCCGTCAGCACCAGGAAGCCCAGCATCCAGAACGGATGCGCGACCTCGAACGACACGAACAGGCGCGCCGTGGCCAGCATGATCAGCCCCAGGATGATGGACTTGCTGGCGGCCGCCCCGACATAGCCCATGACGATCTCCACGTAGGAGATGGGCGCCGAGTGGATTTCGTAGATGGTGCCCGAGAACCTGGGCATGTAGATGCCGAAGGACGCGTTGGCGATGCTTTGCGTCAGCAGCGACAGCATGATCATGCCGGGCACGATGAAGGCCCCGTAGCTCACGCCGTCGATCTCGACCATGTGCGAGCCGATGGCGGAGCCGAACACCACGAAGTACAGCGAGGTGGAGATCACGGGCGACAGCACGCTTTGCATCAGCGTGCGCCAGGCGCGGGCCATTTCAAACAGGTAGATAGCGCGGATGGCGTAGAAGTTCATGATTGACCGTGCACCAGGCTGACAAAGATATCCTCGAGCGAGCTTTCCGACGAATTCAGGTCGGTGAATTCGATCTCCAGCCGGGCGAGTTCGTGCAGCAGCCGGGAGATTTCCCCGCCGCCCTGGTTATCGTAGGTGTAGACCAGCTTGTGGCCGTTATCGGACAGGTCCAGCTGGAAGGCGTCCAGCGCCGTGGGGATGCCGGGCAGCGGCGCCTTCAGGGTCAGCGCCAGCTGGCGCTTGCCCAGCTTGGCCATCAGCGCGTGCTTTTCCTCGACCAGGATGATCTCGCCCTTGCGGATCACGCCGATGCGGTCGGCCATTTCCTGGGCTTCCTCGATGTAGTGCGTGGTCAGGATGATGGTGACGCCGCTTTCGCGCAGCTGCCGCACCATTTCCCACATGCCGCGCCGCAGTTCGACGTCCACCCCCGCGGTGGGTTCATCCAGGAACAGGATGGCGGGTTCGTGCGACAGCGCCTTGGCGATCATGACGCGGCGTTTCATGCCGCCGGACAGCGCCATGATGCGGCTGTCCTTCTTGTCCCACAGGGACAGGTCGCGCAGCACTTTCTCGACGTAGGCGTGGTCCGCCGGCTTGCCGAACAGGCCGCGGCTGAAGTTGACCGTGTTCCAGACGCTTTCGAACGCGTCGGTCGAGATCTCTTGCGGCACCAGGCCGATCTTGGCGCGGGCCGCCCGGAATTCCGAGACGATGTCGTGGCCGTCGGCCAGCACGCGGCCGGCGGTGGGATTGACGATGCCGCAGATGATGCTGATCAGCGTGGTCTTGCCCGCGCCGTTGGGCCCGAGCAGGGCGAAGATCTCGCCGCGCCGGATGTCCAGGTTCACGCTCTTGAGCGCCTGGAATCCGGATGCGTACCGTTTGGATAGATCCTGAACTGAAATGACCGGCTGCACACGCGCCCCCGACTGGATGGATAGCCAGGGATTTTAACCGTCATGCGTGACAGGCTTGTTCGGTGTGACGGAACAGTGTGTTTGGCGGACTGCGCAATCCCTGCTCAGCGCCCCCAGCGCAGCACCAGCGGGTCCAGGCGGCGGGCGGTCTCCAGCAGGCCCTGGCGGACCTCCTCGCGCATGGCCGGCAGCGGGTGGCGCGGCGCCTCGCAGGCGATCACCCCGCCGGCCTTCATCAAGGCCTTGGCACTGAGGATGCCGCCCTGACGATTCTCGTAATTGATCAGGGGCAGCCAGCGTTCGTACAGGCGGTAGGCCTCGTCCCGCCTGCCGGCGCGGTGGGCCTCGATGATGGGGCGCAGGCCGTCGGCGAAACCGCCGCCGGTCATGGAGCCCGTGGCGCCGGCGTCCAGGTCTGGCAGCAGGGTGATGGCTTCCTCGCCATCCCAGGGGCCTTCCACGGCAGCGCCGCCCAACGCGATCAGGTCGCGCAGCTTGGAGGCCGCGCCCGCCGTCTCGATCTTGAAGTAGGCCACGTGTTCGATCTCGCGCGCCATCCGCGCCAACGCCTGGGCCGACAGCGGCGTGCCCGCGACCGGCGCATCCTGGATCATGATGGGGATGTCCACCGCATCGGACACGCGCTGGAAGAACCCCGTCACCTGTTCCTCGGACACGCGGATCGTGGCGCCATGGTAGGGCGGCATGATCATCAGCATGGCGGCGCCCTGCTCCTGCGCACGGCGGCTGCGCGCGGCGCAGACCTGGGTGCTGAAGTGCGTGGTGGTCACGATGACCGGCACGCGGCCGGCGACGTGCTCCAGGATGGTCCGCGTCAGTATCTCGCGCTCGTCGTCCGACAGCACGAACTGCTCCGAGAAATTAGCCAGGATGCAGAGGCCATCGACGCCCGAGTCGATCATGAAATCCACTGCCCGCTTCTGGCTGGGCAGGTCCAGCTCGCCGGACTCGGTAAAGGTGGTGGGGACCACCGGGAATATGCCGCGATAGCGCGGGTTCTGGTAGGTAGCCATGGTTATTCGATGATGTTGAAGTGCTTGAGGTATTCGGTCTTCAGCGTCAGGCCCAGCCCGGGCTTGTCGTCGTCCAGGTCGATGAAGCCTTCCTTGGCCACCGGCTCGCCGTCGAAGATGTAATAGAACAGCTCGTTGCCGACTTCCACGTCGAACATGGGGAAGTACTCGCTCATCGGCGAAGCCAGCGTGCTCATCGTCAGGTGGTAGTTGTGCATCTGGCCGGCATGCGGCACGACCGGCACGCTGTAGGCCTCGCACAGCGCGTTGATCTTGTGCGCCGCCGTGATGCCGCCGACGCGGTTGGTGTCGTACTGCACCACCGACACCGCCTTGCGGTCCAGCAGCTGCTTGAAGCCGTAGAGCGAGAACTCGTGCTCGCCGCCGGAGATCGGAATCGAGGTCAGCTGGTTCAGTTCCGCATAGCCGTCGATGTCGTCGGCGATGACCGGTTCTTCCAGCCAGCGCGGCTCGAATTTCTCCAGCTTGGGCAGGATGCGCTTGGCGTATTCCAGGTTCCAGCCCATGTAGCACTCCAGCATCAGGTCGGTGTCGTAGCCGATCACCTCGCGCACCGCCTCCACCGACTTCAGGTTCTCCGACACGCCCTTCTGCAGATGCGCCGGACCATAGCCGAAACGCATCTTGAAGGCCGTGAAGCCCTGGTCCAGATAGGTCTGGGCTTCCTCCTGCATGGCTTTCAGGTCGGTGCGGTAGAGCTTGGAGTAATAGACCGGGATCTTCTCCTTGGTGCGGCCGCCCAGCAGCTTGAAGACGGGCTTGTTCACCGACTTGCCCAGGATGTCCCAGATGGCCAGGTCGATGGCCGAAATCGCGGCCATGGTCACGCCCTTGCGGCCCCAGGCGTGGGTGGACCGGTACATGCGCTGCCACAGGTATTCGTAATCCCAGGGATCCTGCCCGATCACCAGCGGCGCCAGGTACTGGTCGATGATGGCCTTGGCCACGCGCGGCGCCAGCGCCACATTGCCCAGGCCGACAATGCCATCGTCCGTCTCCACCTCGACCACGGTCCAGCCGTGGAAACGGAAGGTGCTCATGGTTTCCTGCTTGGAATACAGCAGGTCCATGGCGTTGGAGCAGAAGTTGCCCTGCGGCGGCACGGTCTTGCCGGTCCATTCGTAGACGCGGGCGCGGACGGATTTGATCTTCATGTAGCGTTCCTGCTTGAAATTGGGGGTACGGAATGAATGCGGTGGATCAGCCCGCCTGCGTCCGCGAGGCGCGGTGCGACAGGCCCATGCGGCAGGCGATCAGAAAGGCCTGCCAGGTGGCGTCCAGGTTGGCGCGGCCTTGGCCGGCGATGTCATACGCCGTGCCGTGCGCCGGCGTGGTGATGGGAATGGGCAGGCCGCCCTGCACCGTCACGCCGCGCGAGAAGCCCAGCAGCTTGATCGCGATCTGGCCCTGGTCGTGGTACATGGTGACGATGGCCTGGAACTCGCCGGCCTGCGCCTTCAGGAAGATGGTGTCGGCCGGGAACGGCCCCTGCACCGGCAGGCCCTCCTCGTTCAACTGCCGCACGGCCGGCGCAATGATGTCCACCTCTTCGCGGCCGCAGGTGCCGCCGTCGCCGCCATGCGGATTGAAGGCGGCCACCGCCACGCGCGGCTCGGCCATGCCGTTGGCCTGCAGCGAACGGTAGATCAGACGAGTCGCGGCCTTGATGCCGTCGATGCTGAGCGCGGCCGCCGCGTCCTTCAACGGAATGTGCGAGGACACGCGCGAGGTCCACAGATCTCCCAAGGTGTTGAATTCGCAGAAGTAGCCGGTCACGCCCAGGTACTGCGCGAAGTGGTGCAGTTCGTCATCGTGCCCCAGGCCACCCAGCTTCATGGCGTATTTGTTCAGGGGCGCGAAGCAGATGGCGTCGACATGGCCGTCGCGCGCCGCGTCCATGCAGGCGTTGAGCACCCGCAGTACGGATGCGCCACCCGCCGCCTCGGCCTGGCCGAGGTGCACCTGGCCGGGTTGGATGGTGTCCATGGCCAGCCAGGCGGGCACGCCGCTGTCCGGCCGGCCGCGCACCGCCTCGATGCTGTCCACGGCTTGGGTGGCGACCTGCACGCCCGCCACCCGCTGGCCTTCGCGCCACAGCCACTCGTCGCCCACCAGCACGATGTTTGCCCGCTGCGTGGCTTCTGGCCTGGCCAGCAGGCGCGCGATCAGTTCGGCGCCGATGCCGGCGGGATCGCCCAGGGTCAGGGCGATGACGGGTTTCTGCTGCGTGCTCATGTCTGGGTCATTCCACGGAAATGTTGTTCTTCTTGATGACGCCGGCGTAGCGCTGGTTCTCGCTCTTGTGGAACTGCGCGAACTGCTCCTGGGTCATCGGGTTGATGTCGGCGCCGATCGCCTGCAGGCGGGCCTGCGTGTCCGGCAGCGCCAGGATGCCGTTGACAGCGTCATGGATACGTTTCTGGTTGGCGGCGGGCGTGGCGCTGGGCATGTAGATGCCATACCAGGCGCTCATTTCCACGCCGGGCACGCCGGCTTCGGCCATGGTCGGCACGTCGGGCAGCTGGGCGTTGCGCTTGGCGCTAAGGACGGCCAGCGCGCGCACCTTGCCGCTCTTGATATGGGGAATCACGGAAGACGCGGTCTCGAACGCGATCTGCACCTGGCCGCCCATCAAGTCCACCAGCGCCGGGCCGCTGCCGCGGTATGGGATGTGGATCATCTGCACACCGGTGGCGTCCTTGAACAGTTCGGCGGCGATGTGCTGGGTGCTGCCGGAACCGCTGCTGGCGAAGTTGTAGGTACCCGGCTTGCTCTTGAGCAGCGCGACCAGTTCCTGCACCGACTTGGCCGGCACGTCGTTGTTGACCACCAGGATGTTGGGCACGGCGCCCACGAACACCACCGGCGTCAGGTCGCGGTCGTTGTCGTAGCCCAGCTTCAGCAGGTGCGGCGCGATGGCGTGGGCGGTCGAGACGCCCATCACCATGGTGTGGCCGTCGGTGGACTTGGCCGCCAGGTCGGCCGCCAGCGTATTGGATGCGCCGGGCTTGTTCTCCACCACCACGGTCTGCTTGAGCAGAGGACCCAGCTTGTCGGCCACCGCGCGCGCCATGGCGTCGGTGCCGCCGCCCGGGGCCGATCCCACCAGCAGGCGCAGGGGCTTGTTGGGCCAGTCGGCGTTTTGCGCCTGGGCAGGCGCCAGGGCCGACAGGCACAGGGCGCCGGCCGCCATCGCGGCCAATAGCCGAGTCTTCATGGTTGTCTCCTTGGTTGATGTTTTTTTGCCCTGGGACGGGCAATCTTTTATGGGTCCATCTTAGAAAGAAGCTTCGTTTCCGTAAAATGAAACTTTTGCACCAATCGTTCACCTGAGGCGATCAATCATGGAACGCGCCATCCACGTCCCCGCCCTGCTGGCCCGCCTGCGCTTGCGGCAGATCGTCCTGCTGCTGGCGATCGAAGAGCGCGGCACCCTGCGCGCGGCCGCCAGCCAGCTCAACATGACCCAGTCCGCCGCCAGCAAGATGCTGCACGAACTGGAGCTGGCCATCGGCCAGCCGCTGTATGGCCGGGTCGGCCGCGGCCTGGCCCTGACCGCGGCCGGCGAGTGCGTGATGGGATACTTCCGGGGCATGCGCGGGACGGTCTCGTCGCTGGCCCGCGAACTGGAGGAGCTGCGCCTGGGCAGCGCCGGCAAGCTGTTCATCGGCAGCATCATGGCGGCCTCGCCCGGCCACCTGACCGACGCCCTGCTGCGGCTGAAGCAAACCTATCCGCTGCTGGCGGTGGAGATTTCCACCGGCACCAGCGACCTGCTGATCGGCCGCATGAACGAGGGCAAGCTGGACGTGGTGATCGGCCGCATGCTGACACTCTCCGACAGCCAGTACGTCTTTCGCCCCATCGGCGACGAGGCCTTGTCGGTGATCGCGGCGGTGGACCATCCATTGGCCGGCCGCAAGCGCGTGGGCTTCGAGGCCATGCTGGCGTATCCCTGGGTGCTGCAGCCGCATGGCAGTCCGATGCGCGACGTGATCGAACAGGAGTTCCGTTCGCACAACGCCGCCACACCCAAGGGACTGATCGAATCGGCCTCCATCCTGACCACCACCAACCTGGCGATGAAATCAACCATGCTGGGGGTGATACCGGAATCAGTGGCCAGCCGCTACGCGGCGCATGGCCTCCTGGCGATACTGCCCTACCAGATCCGGCAGAGCCTCACGGCCTTCGGCAGCATCGTGCCGCGGGACCGGCCGCTGAGCGCGGCCGCGCGTCATTTCGTAGGCCTGCTGCACGGCGACGAGGCGGTTTGAGGCCGCGCAATGTAAAGGAGAAAACGGCCCCCGGCGCAGGGAAAAACAGGTCTGGCGCAGTACAATCGCGTGTTGCGCATCGCGCGTTTTTTTGATCGAGGTCCACACGTGAGCGCATTGCCCGCCTGTCCCAAGTGCAAGTCCGAATACACCTATGAAGACGGCGCCCTCTACGTCTGCCCGGAATGCGCGCACGAATGGTCGTCGCAAGCCGCCGAGTCCTCCGACGAAGCGGCCAAGGTCTATCTCGATTCGGCCGGCAACGTGCTGCAGGACGGCGATACCGTCACCGTCATCAAGGACCTGAAGCTCAAGGGGTCGGGCGGCGTGATCAAGATGGGCACCAAGGTCAAGGGCATCCGCCTGGTCGATAGCGACCACGACATCGACTGCAAGATCGACGGCTTCGGACCGATGAGCTTGAAGTCGGAGTTCGTGAAGAAGGTCTAGCAGCGCGGCGCGTGGTGGGTTGCGCGCGGTGGAGCTTCCGGGTTCTTGCCGGAAGTCTTGCGCGCCCTGCCCATCCTACAGATCCTCGGTTTCTTCCGGCTTGGGCATCAGGTACGCCGTCAGCGTGCTGGACAGTCCCGCCATCACCCATAGCACGAAGAAAGACACGGTATAGAACCCCGTGCGTCCCGTAGGGACGTGGCCGAAAATCGCCACGTCCAGCGGATCGATCAGGGCGAAGATCAGCGCGCTCCCCGCCGCGGCCGCCATGAACGACGGCCACAGGATCCACATCAATGATCGCAAGCCCATCTGTTGTTCTCCCGGGTTACGGATTGGCGCTGGGCGCAACCTGCTCGATGACCAGGCCGCGCTTGACCACGCCCTCCTGGATCGGCTGGTTGCTGAAGTTCGAGAAGGCGAAGTAGATCGTGATGAAGCAGCCTATCATGGCCGCGAACGGGCCTGCCATCAGGATCCAGGGCCAGGGTTCGCGGTACCAGGGCTTGGCGGCTTTGGCGGATTGGGCGGGGTTCATGGGCATGTCCTTTTCAATGCTCAGTCGGGTACATAGAAGCTGGCGGGCTCGTCGGTCTCGACCGGACGGCTCTCGCCGTCCTGGCCGCGCGCGCGCAGCGTGATGGCATGGGCGCCGGGCTCGGCGCCGGCCGGCGCGCGGATCACCATGGGTACCAGCTTGTTGGCCGCCGCCTCGACGTCGACCGTATCCGAACCCTGCTGCCCCATCATCACCTTCAGGCCGGGCATGCCTTCGGCCGCGAGCTGCAAGCGCATCGGCTGGTCGGAAGTATTGATGATCTGCAGGCGGTACACGTTCTCGATCATGCCGCCGGCGACTTCGCGTCCCAGCGCGCCGCGGTCGCGGATCACATCCACCCGCAAGGGGTTGCGCAGGGCCAGCGAGACCACGAAGGCAATGGCCAGCGCCAGGATCAGCGTGCCGTAGATCAGCACCCGCGGACGCAGCAGATGGGATCGGGCGCTCTTGGTGGATAGCCCGTCCAGCATGGCGCGTTCCGAGGTGTAGCGGATCAGGCCCGGCTCGTACTGCATCTTGTCCATGACCTGTTCGCAAGCGTCGATACAGGCGCCGCAGCCTATGCACATGTATTGCAGGCCGTCGCGGATGTCGATCCCGGTCGGACAGACCTGCACGCACAGGCTGCAATCGACGCAGTCGCCCAGGCCGGCGGCCTTGTGGTCCACCTTGCGCGAACGGCCGCCTCGCGGATCGCCGCGGCGCTTGTCGTAGGTGACCACGAAGGTGTCGGGATCCACCATCACGCTCTGGAAGCGTGCGTAGGGGCACATGTACTTGCACACGGATTCCCGCATGAAGCCCGCGTTGCCCCAGGTGGCGAAGCCGTAGAACAGCATCCAGAACCACTGCCAGGGGCCCAGTTGCAGCGCGAACAGCTCATGGCCCAGTTCGCGGATGGGAGCGAAATAGCCGATGAAGGTGGAGCCCGTCCACCAGGCCAGCGCGATCCACAGGAAGTGCTTGGTGATCTTGAGACGCGCCTTGCGCCAGGTCCAGGGCGATTCGTCCAGGCGGATGCGCGCGACGCGGTCGCCTTCGACCTTGCGCTCGATCCACATGAAGATTTCGGTATAGACGGTCTGCGGACAGGCGTAGCCGCAGAACAGCCGTCCCGCCACCGCGGTGAACAGGAACAGCGCCAGCGCCGAGATCACCAGCAGCACAGCGAGGTAGACCACGTCCTGCGGCCACAGCACCAGGCCGAATAGATAGAACTTGCGCGCGCCCAGGTCGAACAGCACCGCCTGACGGCCGTTCCACTGCAGCCAGGGCAGACCGTAGAAAATCAGCTGCGTAAGAAAGACAAACGCGATGCGCCAGCGGGCGAAGATGCCGCTGACAGAACGCGGGTAGATCTTGCTGCGCACGCCCGCCAGCGTCTGTTCCAGGGTTTCCGTCCCGGGACGCGGCGGCCTCACGTGCGGCCGCCAGGGCGGCGGGTCACCGTCAGGCGAATTGCCGACCCTTGCGGCTGACCCATCTTCCATTTGCTGCTCCCTGCTGTAAGTCCAGTGATATGGGGGCCGCGGCACGCGCGGCCCCCATCCAAGCTCGGTACTGCCTTTACTTCGTTGCGCTGGCCGGCGCGGTGCTGACCGGCGCGGCGCTCGCCGTCGCTTCCGGTTTGTTCGACAGGCCCCACACCCATGCCGTCAGGATCTTGATCTGCTCGGGCGTCAGGATGTCGCCGTGCGCCGGCATGCGGTTATCGCGGCCATCCAGGATGGTCTTGACGATGGTTGCCTCGGAACTGCCGTAGAGCCAGACGTCGTCCGTCAAGTTGGGCGCGCCCAGCGCCTGATTGCCCTTGCCGTCGACACCGTGACAGGCCACGCAGTAATTGGCGAACTCGCGCTTGCCGCGGAACACGCGGACCGGATCGGCCGTCAGGTCCGACAGCGAACGCACGTATTGCGCGATGTCGCCCGCGGTCTTGGCGTCGATCGCGGCCTTCCACGGCGGCATGACGCCGACGCGGCCCTGCGTGATGGTCTGCGTGATGGCTTCAGGCGAACCGCCATGCAGCCAGTCGCCGTCGGCCAGGTTGGGAAAGCTGGGTCCGCCCTTGGCGTCCGAGCCATGGCATTGCGCGCAGGTGTTCAGGAACAGGCGCTGGCCGATTTCGCGGGCGCCCGGATCCTGGGCGATCTGCGGAATGTCCATCGTTTCGAAACGCGCGTAGATCGGGCGTACGGCCTCGGCCATCTTGGCCTGCTGCCTGGCCACTTCTTCCGTGCTGCTGTAGCCCAGCTGGCCCTTGTATTCGCCCAGGCCCGGCATGAAGAACAGGTAGCCCAGGGCGAAGGCGCAAGCCAGCAGGTACATCCAGGTCCACCAGCCCGGCACCGGGTTGTTCAGCTCGGTCAGGTCGCCGTCCCAGACGTGGCCCGTGTCCTCGACCTTGCCGTTGGCCGGCTTGGTGCTGAGCCAGCGACGCTGCGTGTACAGCAGCCAGACGCACCAGACCACGCCGCCCACGGCGACGATCGAGATGAAATACCCCCAGAAGCCATTGACGAAATCGCTCATGACCGATTCGCTCCATCTTGTTGTCCCTGCCCGAACTCATCGGGCAGTGCGAACGGCAGCATGGCCGATTCGCGGTTGGCGCTCTGGCGGCCGCGCGAGCAGGCCCACCAGACGATGCCGAAGAAAGTTGCCATCGAGATGGCGGTGACGATTGCGCTCAGGTAGCCCAGCATGATCAGCCTCCCGCGGCCGCGGGCGCGGCGGCTTGAGTGGCGGGCTGCGCGGCGGACTGGGCCGCCTTCTTGGCCGCTTCCGCCTGCTTGGCCTGTTCGGCCTGCTTGGCCTTGCGCACGCCCACGCCCAACCCTTGCAGGTAGGCAACCAGCGCGTCTTCCTCGGTCTTGCCTTCGATGGCCTGGGGCGCCGCGGCGATTTCCTCGTCCGTGTAGGGCACGCCCAGCTTGCGCAGGGCGCGCATGCGGTCGCTCACGTTCTCGCCGGTGATGACGGTCTTTTCCAGCCAGGGATAGGCCGGCATGTTGGACTCCGGCACCACCTTGCGCGGATCGCGCAGGTGGATGCGGTGCCAGTCGTCGGAGTAGCGCTCGCCCACGCGCGCCAGGTCGGGACCGGTGCGCTTGGAGCCCCACAGGAACGGATGGTCGAACACCGATTCGGCGGCGATCGAATACGAACCGTAGCGCTGCACTTCGGCAGCCAGCACCCGCACCTGCTGCGAGTGGCAGCCGACGCAGCCTTCGCGGATGTAGACGTCGCGGCCCATCAGACGCAGCGGGCTGTAGGGTTCGACGCCCGCGACGGGCTGGGTCGTGCTGTGCTGGAAGAACAGCGGCACGATCTGGACCAGGCCCGCGAAGGACACCACCAGAATGCTGGCGATGATCATCCAGCCGATGTTCTTCTCGAGCGTCTGGTGGGAAAAGAAACCAGATTTCTTGTTGGCCATGATGTCCTCGTCAAACAGTGGCCGGCGCGGCGGTCACGGGGACCGGCTGGCGTGCGGCATGGGGATCGTCTTGCGGAATGGCGGGGTTGACCGGCTGCGCGCCGCGCACCGTCATCCACACGTTCCAGGCCATGACGAAAACACCCGACAGGAACAAAGTGCCACCCAGCAAACGGATCAGGTAGTACGGGACGCGCGTCTTAAGTTCTTCCACGAAGCTGTAGACCAGGGTGCCGTCGCTGGCGGTATCGCGCCACATCAGGCCCTGCTGCACGCCGGCGATCCACATGGCGGCGATGTACAGCACCACGCCGATGGTCGCGATCCAGAAGTGCAGTTCGATGGCCTTGACGCTGTACATCTTTTCGCGGCCATACAGGCGCGGGATCAGGTAGTAGAGCGAGCCGAAGGAGATCATGGCGACCCAGCCCAGCGCGCCCGAGTGCACGTGGCCGATGGTCCAGTCCGTGTAATGCGACAGCGCGTTGACCGTGCGGATCGACATCATCGAGCCTTCGAAGGTCGACATGCCGTAGAACGACAGCGCCGTCACCATGAACTTCAGGATCGGATCGGTGCGCAGCTTGTACCAGGCGCCCTGCAAGGTCATGATGCCGTTGATCATGCCGCCCCAGGACGGCGCCAGCAGGATCAGCGAGAAGGTCATGCCCAGCGACTGGGTCCAGTCCGGCAGCGAGGTGTACAGCAGATGGTGCGGGCCCGCCCACATGTAGGTGAAAGCCAGCGCCCAGAAGTGGACGATGGACAGGCGGTAGGAATAGATGGGACGGCCGGCCTGCTTGGGCACGAAGTAATACATCATGCCGAGGAAGCTGGTAGTCAGGAAGAAGCCCACCGCGTTGTGGCCGTACCACCACTGCACCATGGCGTCCTGCACGCCGGAGTAGGCGGAATAGGACTTCCACAGCGACACCGGCATCTCGATGTTATTGAAGATGTGCAGGATGGCGATGGTCAGGATGTACGAGCCGAAGAACCAGTTGGCCACGTAGATGTGCTTGGAACGGCGCTTGATGATGGTGCCGAAGAACACGATGGCATAGGCCACCCAGACCAGGGTGATCAGGATGTCGATGGGCCATTCCAGTTCAGCGTATTCCTTGCTGCTGGTGAAGCCCATGGGCAAGGTGATGGCGGCGGCGACGATGACGATCTGCCAGCCCCAGAACGTGAACGCGGCCAGCGGGCCGCAGAACAGGCGCGCCTGACAGGTGCGCTGGACCACGTAGTACGAGGTCGTGAACAGCGCGCTGCCGCCAAAGGCGAAAATCACCGCGTTGGTGTGCAGCGGGCGCAGGCGGCCATAGCTCAGCCATGCGGTGTCAAAGTTCAGCTGCGGCCAGATAAGCTGCGCAGCGAGAAAAACGCCCACAGCCATGCCAACGATGCCCCACACTACCGTCATGAGCGCGAACTGCCTCACGATCTTGTAGTTGAAGGTGTCGGCCTTGCTTGCGATTGCGGCGCAATCGTTCATCGCCCTTCCCCTAAAGTAACAAATAGCTCCAGACTGCAATGATGGGACTAGTCACAAGGGGCAGCGTTGATCTGGATCAAGCATCTGGCTGCGCGCAGGGGAACGCGGCGCCGGCGCAACGGGTCCAGGCGCGAAATCAAACGCGGCGTTCAGCCGCGCGGCTGGCGGGTCCGCTGTCGTCATCGAGCAGGATGGCGCGACCCGCGTCGTCGGTGTCGTCGTACTGGCCGTTGAAAACGGCCCACCACAGCGACACCCCGATGGCCAGCACGAACAGCAGGGACAAGGGCAGCAGCAGATAGAGGATGGTCATTGCGCCGCTTCCAGCGCGGCGGCGGGCGCTGGCGCACCAGACCAGTCGCGGCGGCAAAGGCGCCACGAGTTGTAGGCCACCGCCAGCGAGGACACCAGCATGGTGATCGCGGCCAGCCACGGCGTGACCCAGCCGATCAGCGCCAGCGGCGTCATCAGCAGATGCCAGATCAGCGAACCGTACAGGTTCTGGCGCGCGCGGCGGCGCGCCTCGCCCAACAGCTCATCCAGCGCCGCGTCGGGCATGTGGGGATGGGCGGCCAGCGCCGAATGGGCGGAGGCCATGGCGGTGGGCACCGCCATCGACATGGCGCAGGGACAGCTCATCACCAAGAGCGCCACCATCACCGGGATGCTGTGCGCCGGATCGATATAGGCCCAGGCGGCCGCGGCGGCCAGCGCCAGCGCGACCTGGGCCATGACGAAGCGCGAGGCCAGCCGGTCGGCGCGCGCGCCAAGTTCCAGACGCTGCGCCTCCACGCGCTCGTGGCGCGATCCGCCCGCCGCGCCGCCGAAGGACTGGCGGGCGCACAGTTCCAGGTAGCGCGCGGTCAGCAGAAAGGCCACGAACATCGTGACCGAGTCGAAGTACACCTCGCCCCGCCCCGTATAGGTGGCGTGGACGCTGGGTATGAAGGCGGCGACGATGCCCAGGGCCACCGGCACGTCCATGCCGGCGCGGCCGTGGCGCAGGTTGTCGCCCGCGTGGCGCCAGATCGGCCAGGCCGAATACACCACCACCGGCACGGTCAGCGCGAAGCTGGCCCAGTTCATCAGCACGATGGCCCAGTCCAGCGTTTCCAGCGCATCGGCGGGCATGCTTTCGTGCCGCAGGTAGCCGGGCCAGGCGAACATCATCACCTGCATCATCGCCAGCCACGCGAGCGACAGGCGCACCAGCGCATGGCGGCGCTGCTGGCGGTCGGCGTCGGACAGGCTGGCCGGGACGGCGAAGATCGATTTTGCTCGCATGCGCCGATGTTACTCAGCGCGTTACAAGACTGCCTTGATCTGGATCAAGGCGGGTCCGGCCGGTTTGCCCCGGCAACGCGGACGGGCTCGGCCCCGCCCGGATTGGAGGAGCCCGGCTCTGGGGGCCGGGCTCGGGAGCGCCTGACTCAGGGCCGCTGGCGGCGCAGCACGTCCACCACGGCTTGCATCAAGCTGGCCAGTTCGTCCTCGGCCATGGTCAGCGCCGGAGTCAGGTAAACCACATTGCCGAAAGGCCGCACCCAGACGCCGGCTTCGACCAGGCGCCGCTTCAGGCCCTCGCGGTCGGCGATGCCGTCCAGTTCGACCACGCCGATCGCGCCCAGCACGCGCACGTCGCGCACCCAGGGCAGTTCGCGGCAGGGCTCCAGGCCCGCCGCCAGCGCCACCGAGATCGCCTGCGCCTGCGCCAGCCGCGGCTCGGTCTCGAACAGATCCAGCGAGGCGTTGGCCGCGGCGCAGGCCAGCGCGTTGCCCATGAAGGTGGGGCCGTGCATCAGCGCATGCGAGGGATCGTCGGACCAGAAGGCCTCGAACACGCGCTTGCTGGCCACCGTGGCGGCCAGCGGCAAGGTGCCGCCGGTCAGCGCCTTGGACAAGGTCACGATGTCCGGACGGATGCCGGCCTGTTCGAAGGCGAACATGCTGCCCGTGCGGCCGAAGCCGGTGAAGATCTCGTCGAAGATCAGCAACAGGCCATGGCGGTCGGCCAGGCGACGCAGGCGGCGCAATACTTCCGGGTCATGCAGCAGCATGCCGCCTGCGCCCTGCACCAGCGGTTCGACCAGGATGCCGGCCAGCCGGGATCCATGAACCTCCAGGTGGGCCTCCAGCGCGGCCAGCTCGGCCTCGCTGCGCGGCAGGTCGACGATGTCGTGCCCGGCCAGCATGCCGCGGTACAGGCTGTGCATGCCCTCGTCCGGATCGCAGACCGCCATGGTGCCGAAGGTGTCGCCGTGATAGCCGCCGCGGAACGCCAGGAAGCGGCTGCGGCCGCGTTCGCCCTGGTTCAGCCAGTACTGCAAGGCCATCTTCATGGCGACTTCCACCGCCACCGAGCCGGAATCCGTATAGAAGACGCGGTCCAGCCCCGGTCCCAGCATGGCGGCCAGGCGGCGCGCCAGGGTCAGCGCCGGCTCATGGGTCAGCCCGCCGAACATGACGTGCGGCATGGCGTCCAGCTGCGCGCGCACCGCCTGGGCGATGTGCGGATGGTTATACCCATGGCATGCCGTCCACCAGGACGCGACGCCGTCGATCAGGCTGCGGCCATCGGCCAGTTCGAGCCTGCTGCCGTGGCTGCGCACCACCGGCAGCGGCGGCGTCGCCGTCTTCATTTGGGCATAGGGGAGCCAGATATGGGGCTGGCCCTGGGCCACCCAGTCGGGCGTGTGCATGATTCACCTCTCGATACCGGCGGCGCGCCTGGGGTCCGTCCGGCGGATCCGGCCAGGACAGGGGCGGCGCCCGCCTCCACTACAATGGCTCGCATTCTACGGCCAGGCGCGGGCACGCCCGCTGCCGGGCCGCTGCCGGAAATATTGATGTCCAAGCTGGATCCGCTTTTCTCCTCCGAATTGGCGCGCGCCGAAACGCGCCGCGTGCGCCGCCGCCTGCGCACCGCCACCACCGCCGCTCCGGGACGCCTGGTCCTCGAGGGCGAGCCGGTCCTGAACTTCTCCAGCAACGATTACCTCGGCCTGTCGCGGCATCCGCTGCTGGTCGAACGGTCGCGCGAATGGGCGGCCCGCCACGGCGCGGGCGCCCAGGCCTCGCGCCTGGTGACGGGCAACCTGGACCTGCACGAACAGGTGGAGGCCAAGCTGGCCCGGCTGAAGGGCACTGAAGCCGCGCTGCTGCTGGCCTCGGGCTGGCAGGCCAATGCCGCCGTGCTGCCGGCGCTGCTGCGCGCCGCCGCCAGCCAGGGCGAGGTCGAGCTGTACGCCGACAAGCTCAACCATGCCAGCCTGCACCACGGTTGCCAGGCGGCGGGCGTGAAGCAGATCCGTTTCCGGCACAACGACCTGGACCATCTGGAAAGCCTGCTGGCGGCCAGGGCGCAAGCCGAGGCCCCCGGCCAGACTGTGTCGCGATTCATCGTCACCGAGAGCGTGTTCAGCATGGACGGCGACCGGACCGACGTGGAACGGTTGGCCGCCCTGGCCGACCGCTACCGCGCCTTCGTCTACCTGGACGAGGCGCACGCCACCGGCGTGCTGGGTCCCAACGGCATGGGCCTGGCGGGACTGGCGCCCGGCCGCATCGACCTGGCCATGGGCACCTTCAGCAAGGCGCTGGGCGGGTTCGGCGCCTATGTGGCCGGTTCACGCGCGCTGTGCGACTACCTGATCAACGCCTGCTCAGGCTTCATCTACACGACGGCGCTGCCGCCCGCTGTGCTGGGCGCCATGGATGCGGCGCTGGACCTGGTGCCCACGCTGGACGCCGAACGCGCCCGGCTGGCGACCGCAGGCGACAACCTGCGCGCCGCCCTGCGCTGCATGGGATTGGACACGGGGGCATCCTCCACCCAGATCGTGCCCGCCATCGTGGGCGACGAAGCCCGCGCCCTGGCGCTGGCCTCGGGGCTGGAACAGCGCGGCCTGCTGGCCGTGGCGATCCGCCCGCCCACCGTCCCCGCCGGCACCAGCCGCCTGCGCGTCACGCTGAGCGCAGCGCACCGCGACGTGGACGTGGCGCGGCTGATCGATGGCTTCGCCGCCGCGCTGGCGTGATGGGCGCTGCCTCCATGCAAGCCGGTATGCCCCGCCCCACCCTGCTGTTCGTGCACGGCTGGGCTTTCGACGCCTCGGTCTGGGCGCCGCTGCGCGCCGAACTCCAGGCATGGCCGCAAGCCGTTTTTGATGCCGGCTACTTCGGACCTGAGCAAGAGCCGGCCATCGGGGGCCCGGCGATCGCCATCGGCCATTCGCTGGGCGTGCTGCGCCTGCTGCGCCAACTGCCGCCAGGCTGCCTGGGACTGGTGTCCATCAACGGCTTCGCGCGCTTCACCGCCGGCGCGGACTTCGAAGCCGGCGTCGCGCCGCGCGTGCTGGAGCGCATGTCGAGGCGGCTGTCCTCGGACCCCGTGGCGGTGCTGCGCGACTTCCGCCAGCGCTGCGGCGACGACTCCGATGTCGGCGAGCCGCGGCTGGCGCCGCTGGCGCGCGACCTGCAAGCCTTGCGCGACGAAGACCGGCGCGCGGCCCTGGCGGCGCTGCCCGTGCCGCTGCTGGTCCTGGCCGGCGCGGACGATCCCATCGTTCCCGCGCCCATGACGCAGGCAGGCTTTGCCGGTCGGGCCGACACAGAGATCCACGAACGCGCGGGCGGCGGCCACCTGTTGCCCGTGTCCGATCCCGCCTGGTGCGCGGCGCATATCCGCGCCTTCATTTCCCGCCTGGCGGCCGCCGCATGACCCAAGCCCCGCGCAACGCCGGAATCGGCGCGCGCTTCGGCGCCGCCGCCCAGGCCTACGAGGACCACGCGTCCATCCAGCGCTTGGCGGCCGAACGGCTGGCCAGCGATATCGCCCTGCTACCCTTGCCCGCCCGCCCGCGCATCCTGGAGATCGGCTGCGGCACCGGCCTGCTGACCCAGGCGCTGGCGCGCCGCATCGGACCGGCCGACTGGACCATCACCGACATCGCTCCCGGCATGCTGGCTGCCTCGCAACGCGGCTCGGCCCTGCCGGGCACGGCCCGCTACCAGTTGCTGGACGGCGAGCATCCGGCCGGGCTTGCGGGCGGCTATGACCTGATCTGCTCCAGCCTGGCGGTACAGTGGTTTTCAGATCTGAACGCGGGGCTGGGCCGGCTGGCCGCGCTGCTGGCGCCGGGCGGCTGCCTGGCCGTGGCAACGCTGGCGGACGGCACGTTCCAGGAATGGCAGGATGCCCATGCCGCGGCCGGACTGAGCGCCGCCACGCCCCGCTATCCCGCCGTTGCCGCCATCCATCCGGACAGGGGCAATCTGGCCGGTGGCGTGCGCAGCGAACGGCTGATACAAAATCATCCTGACGGACTGCGTTTCCTGCGCGGTCTCAAGGGCATAGGCGCCACCGCGCCCGCCCCCGGGCGCGCGCCTCTGGGCGCGGCGCAGTTGCGGCGGGTATTGGCGGCGTTTGACGAACAAGGAGCCGGGGTGACCTATCACCTGGCCTACGGTATGTGGAAAAAAACCAAGCAACACCCCACCGGCGTTTTCGTGACCGGCACGGATACCGGCATCGGCAAGACCCTGGTGTCCGCGATCCTCGCGCGCGCCTGGAACGCCGACTACTGGAAACCGGTGCAGACGGGCGTGGCGGAAGAGCCGGGCGACACCGAAACCGTGGCGCAGCTGGCAGGGCTGCCGCCTGAACGCCTGCATCTGCCCGCCTATGTGCTGCAGGCGCCGCTGTCGCCCTGGGCCGCCGCCACGCTGGAAGACACCATCGTCGACGCCACCAGCATCGTGCCGCCGGCCACGCAGGCGCCGCTGATCGTGGAAGGCGCGGGCGGCCTCTACGTGCCGATCGACGACAGCCACATGATGATCGACCTGATCGCGCGGCTGGACCTGCCGGTGGTGCTGGCCGCGCGCAGCGGCCTGGGCACCATCAACCACACCCTGCTCAGCCTGGAAGCCCTCAAGCGCCGCGGCATTCCGGTGCTGGGCGTGATCATGAGCGGGCCGCTTTCGGCGGGCAACAAGGAAGCCATCGAGCGCTTCGGCGAGGTGCGCGTGCTGGCCGAGATTCCCCCCCTGTCCAAGGTCGACGCGCAAACCGTCGCGGCGCTGGCCAGCGCCATTCCGCCGCTGGCGGAATGCCTGCAGGCGCTGGGCGATGCGCCGGCCGTAGCCAGCTAGGCCCCGCACGCGGCCCCGGCACAGCGCGCTTTCCGGGGCCGGAGCCGTTACGCATTCGTACAAAATAAATTCCGCCTGCGGCCGCCCCCGCTTTTAGCGGATGCATGCCGCTGCATCGCTTTCCGGCTCCGCGGATGGCGCCCGCAGCCTCATGCAAAGCATGAACTTCCCGAGTGAAGGCGCAGGCCTTCTACATCCTTCAGCCACATCCGGATTCTCAAACCGGCGCTGCCGCGGCAGCCGCCGCCGCGCGGCTGCGCGTTGTTGACTACTAACGCAACACAACGATAATTTTCGCCACATTGGCAGTTCGATTCGCAGGTAGCTGGACGTGCAGGATTTCGTTCCTGGGTTTCCTTATTTGCAGGAGAACTGGCATGGTCACCAGAAGGCTGAACATTCCTGTCTTGGCCCCAAATCCCAACCGCAATTTCTTCGACGGCACCCGCCCAGGCCAAGCCGTGCTGCGTCCGGCCGATCTGCTGGCCTTGCGACTGGAGCTGCGCAATCTGACGGTCACGCCGGGCCAGCCGCCCCGCCTGAAGAAGGCGGGCGACGGGGCCGCCACGCTCATCGTCCACTTCCCGCCGCAGTCGATCACCGAAGAAACCTTCTTCGAAAAGCCGCCTCCCGACACCGCCGACCAGCCCGCGCCCCGCCCCACGCCGGACAAGCCGGCCCCCCCTCCCGGCGAGGAAGAAGACCCCACCGGCCCGCCAGTCCGTGCGCGCATCGCCGGCGAATCGCGGCTGGCCTTTGCCATTCCCGACGGCTTCGACGTGCCCTACACGCTGGAAGGCGTGCTGGCGGCGATGGAGTCCCTGCCCCAGGCCGTGGCCGCCAACGCGCGCCCGCCGGGGCCCAGCGCGCCGCGCCTGAACCTGCGCGACCTGTTCGACAAGCGCATCGACAAGCTCTCGCCGGTGCAGCGCGCGGCGCTGTCGAGCTTCGCGCTGCGCACTGCGCGCATCGTCACGCAACAGCATGCGCCCGCGGCACTGCTGCTGCGCCAGGCGGGCGGCGCGCCCGGCCTGCGCGCATTGCGCCTGGACGGCGGCGCACCCGTCCGTGAATTGCAGCGCACCAGCGCCCTGATCGAAATCCTCAGGCGCGGCCCCAAGCCCGCGCTGCCCGCCGCGCAACAGACGGCGATCGAACTGCCCTGGCGGCTGATCCTCAGCCCGCATGCAGACGAGCGCTGGCGCCACGCCAAGGCGCCGGCGACCTCCGGCGCCACGCAGCACACCGAGCTCTGGCATACCCAGCTGCTGGCCGCGCAGCCGGAGGACAGCGCCCGGGCGCCGCTCGCGGACGATCCCCGGCCCACCGTGCGCGCGGTCTGGGCGCTGGGCGGCGAAGGCACGACCAAGCCCATGCAGGCCGCGTTCCCAGTGCCGACGGTGACCTATCTGCCGCAGCCGAACACTTCGCCCTTCCGCATGCCGATGGACGATTTCGACCGCTTCCAGATCGCGCACCTGTCGTCGAACTTCTCCGTCGCCAACTACACGCCCCAGCCCGTCGACGCCAAGCTGCTGATGCTGTCCGCGCTGGGCGCGTGGCTGGATTCGCGCGGCAACTGGGACGCGCCGGGGCTGTCGCTGGAAGAATGGACGCATCGCGGCGCCATGGGCCGCGACCACTACGTCCGCGTCGTCTACAAGGGCCTGCTGTATCCCTTCGGCCACCGCGCCTCGCTGGTGAAGGTTAGCGAGCGCAAGTTCCATACGGGCAGGCCGGGCAACACGGCCTACCTGCGCCAGCGCCTGTTCATCATCGTGCGCGAGCGCGAGCGCGTCTACGCCGACCCGCAGCTGCAGACGCGGGACGACACGGGGAACATGATCTTCCTGCATCGCCGGATGCCGTTCTCCAGCGTGCGCATCCTGACCACCGTCACGCCCAGCCTGGACCCTCCCTCCTCCCAGGCCAGCAACATCGACGGCCTGGGGCAATTGCTGTTCTGGCCGTGCATAGGCGGAATCCCCTTCCGCTTCGCCTGTTCGGCCACCGACATCGACGGCCGCAACGTGCAGTTCGATCTGCCCATGATCTTCATGGACGGCGGCCGGGCCTGCCCGCGCAAGCTCAGCGGCCAATGGCTGACACCAGACTATGCGAACGCGGAAATTTTCGCGCAGCAGACGCGGGAGGCCTGGCGCAACGCCGAATCCAGCCGCCGCACCGCGCAGTTCAAGCAGCAGCGCGTCACGTTCGCCTCGCCGCTCAAGCCCGGCGATACCGCCGCGCAAGCGGAAACGATCGAGTTCGACGGCCTGGTCGATCCGGGCAATACCCAGCTGCGCGCCTACAGCGACTCGCTGAACGGCCCCCTGTTCTATCCAGGCATCAAGCGCGCCGCGATCCGCATCGCCGCGCTGGCCGAACTGACCGGCAGCGACAGCAACAGCGGGCTGAGCTGGAACGATCACTACCTGCGATTCGGATTCGACTCCGCCAACGTCGGCCAGGTCTTCGGCAACATAGACGCCGAGCCCGGCTACCGCGGCGATGCCGTGTTGAACTTCTCCGCCCAGGGCGACCGCGCAGGCGGCTTCGTGCAGCCGAATCTGCGCCCCACGGCCCTGTCGCGCATGGCCGGCCCGGTCAGCGGCAAGGTGGCGGACTTCGTGGCCGGCAAGATGAGCGGGCCCGACATCTTCCCCAAGGTCCTGTCCTCGGACCTGCCCTTTCCGCTGCTGTTCGGCTGCATTCCGCTGGGCGACGTGATCGAGGCAGTTTCCAACGCGGCCGGCACGCCGGAACAGGTGCCGCGCTTCGTATCGGAAGCCTGTTCGCAGCTTGAAAGCCTGGTCAACGAAATGGGCCGGCTCTACGGCCTGGTGGCGGACCTGGCGCAGCAGCCGGGCCGCATCGCCGAAGCCGCCTTGCAGGTGCTGAAGGACACCTTGCAGGATCTGCTCGGCCAGGCGCAGGCCTATGCCCAGAACCTGGTGCAGGACGCGAAGGCCCGCGTCAACGCGCTGATGGCCGCGCTGGAGGCGGTGCGCGCACAGGTCGCGCTGCTGGCCGGGCAGTCCTTCGACGCCGCGCCCGCGCTGCCGGGGCTGCCCGCGGTGCTCACCGCCGCGCGCGACGCCGCCACGGCGCTACGCACGGCCGCCGACGCGAAGGTCAATGGCGTGGGCTTGCCCGACGGTTTGCGCCTGTCGCTGCGCCAGGCCGCCAATACCGCCGGGATACTGCTGGACAGCGTGGGCGTCGTGCCCGCGCTGCTGGTGCAGGGCAAGGCGCTGTATGACGCGCTCGATGCGGTGGTGGGCCAGCCCGGCCAGCTGGACGAGCTTTTCAGCGACGCCGCGACGCTCACCCCGCGCCTGCAGGCCATCACCGACGCCGTCGGGCCGCTGTCCGGCACCATCGGCAGCGCGCGCCTGCTCGAAGGCGCGCCGCGCCAGATCGCGCAGACGGCGTTGAACGCGGTCAAGCTGGCGGTCGATGCGGTGCTGGCCAGCGCCGAGCTGCTGGAACTGCTGACCGGCGATGAACTCACCCTCCGCTTCGATTGGAATCCGGTGATCAAGAGCTGGTCGATCAAGCCCGGCGACCCGCCGCTGTTCCGCGTCAACGATGCGCGCGGCTTCCGGGTGGCAGTGGAAGCGCGCGTACGCAAGAACGGGCAGAGCGCGCCCAAGATGTCGGTGGTCTGCTCGCTGAAGGACTTCGACCTGGTGCTGATCGCGCCGGCCAGCTTCATGGAACTGAATTTCGAGAAGATCGAATTCCGCATCGACACGGCCGCGAGGATGGACGTGGACGTGCTGCTGACCGACATCAAGTTCGTCGGCCCCCTGTCCTTCGTCGAAACGCTGCGCGACCTGATCCCACTGGACGGATTCTCCGATCCGCCTTACCTGGACATCTCGGCCAAGGGGGTGGACGCGGGCTTCGACGTGGCGCTGCCGGCCGTCGCCATCGGCGTCTTCAATCTTTCCAACCTGAGCCTGGGCGCTGGCTTCACCGTGCCCTTCATCGGCCAGCCCCTGTCCGTGCGCTTCAATTTCTGCACGCGCGAACAGCCCTTCAATCTGTCGGTCTGCATGTTCGGCGGCGGCGGCTTTTTCGGCATCACGCTGGATCCCAGCGGCGTCCAGCTCATGGAGGCCGCCTTCGAGTTCGGCGCCAGCGTGTCGGTGAACCTGGGCGTGGCTTCGGGCGGCGTGCACGTCATGGCGGGCATCTACTTCCGCATGGAGAAGAACGCCTGCTCGCTGGCCGGGTACTTCCGCATGGGCGGCTGCGTCAGCGTGCTGGGCATCGTCAGCATTTCCATCGAGATCTACCTGGAATTGCGCTACGAGTTCGAAAGCGGCAAGTGCGCGGGGCGCGCCACCATCACGGTCGAGATCGAAGTCTTCATGTTCTCGATGAGCGTATCGCTGTCCTGCGAGCGCAAGTTTGCCGGGTCCAACGGCGACCCGGGCTTCCGCGACCTGATGGGGCCGCGTCCCGAGCTGCCGCTGGCACAGGAGCTGGCGCTGATCGACAACAGCACCGAGTACGCCTGGCGCGAATACGCCGAAGCCTTTGCCTGAGGAACGTCCATGGCCAAGCAAACGATAGTCTGGACCGCGATCCCCAACGGCCGCGTGCCGGCCGGCCCCGATGCAGGCCGGCTGCGCATCTCCATCGTGGCCTCGCCGCGCCTGACGCCGCAGGCCGCGGACGAGCAGCAACTGCACGCCTACGCCGACTGGGTCAACTGGCCGCGCACGCTGGAACGGCTGCGCTTCGTGCTGAACACCGGCATGGCGGAGATCGAGCTGGAGCCGCAGGCGCAGGCCGACGCGGCGTTGTGGGAACGGCTGCTGCCCAAGACCACGCCGGTCGCCGGCTTCGTGTTCCGCGACATGAGCAAGGTCAACCTGTTTTCGTATTCGGTGGCGGGCGTGCTGGGCCTGGCCCGCAAGCACTACGGCAGGCTGGCGGTGCAGGCCACCGGTACGCCACCCACGCTGCTGCCCTGGCGCGACGCGCATCCGGGCCTGAAGGACATGCTGGGCGACTGCGGCACGCGCACGACCTACATCTCGCTGGGCGACCGGCGCGTCGAGATGCCGCTGCCCGGCTTCGACCGCTTCTTCGACGACAGTGGCGACGGCGCCGAGCGCGTGCTGCGCTCGCAGGTCTACGGTCCGCACAGCATCTATGAGGGCCGCGCCGCAGCGCCGGGCGTGAACGCCGAGGGCAATCCCCAACCCGGGGTGAGCTTTCCGCTACGCGCCCTGCCCACCCGATGGAACGATGGCGGGCTCGCCGGCCCCGACCAGAACCTGATGAAGCTGTGGAACTCGCAGGCCGAGTACACCCTGTTCCAGGCTAACCGCTTCTATCGCCGCGATCCACCCACGGCGCAACAACGCAGCATCCGGCGGC
This sequence comes from Achromobacter sp. FW305-C-30-7, assembly GCF_058783105.1. Lineage (NCBI taxonomy): Bacteria > Pseudomonadati > Pseudomonadota > Betaproteobacteria > Burkholderiales > Alcaligenaceae > Achromobacter > Achromobacter sp. FW305-C-30-7. Next base: position 130,844 of record NZ_JBYSYI010000007.1, read on the forward strand.
CGGATGGCGAGAACGTGCCCGCGCCGCCCGCCCAGCCCGAAATGGATTTCCACGCCATCGTCGCGTCCTACGGCGACTATCCGGCGCTGCTGCGCCAGCTCGGTCTGGTCATCGACTGCCTGCTGCCGGCGGACTCGCCGATCGCGCAGCAACTGGCGGCCGCACCCGCAGCGCAAGGCTATTTCTTCCTGACCCTGCGCTGGGAAGACGGCCACGACGCGGGCGACGACGCTTGCCCCGCCACCGCCTGGACGGGCGACGCGGAACGCTTCACCACGCGCCCCCGCAACCCCGCCGACCATGAGCGCGGCATGCTGAAACTGCGCCGCGCCGACGACAGCTGGAACCTGTACGAGCCGCGCAGCCCCTTCGACGTCTATCAGGCAGACCCCGACGGCGCGGCGCTCAAAACCGTGGACTTCGTGCTGAGCGCCCAGAACCTGATCGCCAAAAGCCTGGCGCTGGGCGCCGACGGCGCGGTGACCTACACCACCGGCGACAAGCAAGGCGTGGCCGCGCTGCGCTCGGGCGGCCTGGGCGTGGCGCGCCGTGGCCGCGCCTGGGAAGTGGCGCAGAACGCGGCTGCCGCGGCCCTGAAGAACGCCGCCTTGTCCGGCGCGCCGGGCAGCATCGTGCTGTATGCCGAGGACCTGCTGCGCGGCTATCGCGTGGACGCGCAGCCGCAAGCGCCCGGCGATCCGCCGCCCTGGCGCTCGCTGTGCCAGCGCGCCGGCACCTACCGCTGCACCGACGGCGGCGCCCCGCTGCAATTGCCCGACGACGAGGGCTATGTCAAAGGCGCCTCCACCAGCGGCGGCGAGGACCCGGAAGACCAATACCTGCATGAATCCCTGTTCCGCTGGACCGGCTGGAGCCTGGTGGCGCCGCGCCCCGGGCGCACCCTGCGCGACCGCGTGGACCCAGATAGCGGGGTGCAGGGCGAGACGCCGGAGGACGTGCAGGACACCGCCACGGAAAAAGGCAACGGCCTGGCGGTCAGCTTCACGGCTGCCAAGGGCAGCCTGCCGCGCCTGCGCTTCGGCATGCCCTACCGCTTCCGCGCGCGCCTGGTGGACCTGGCCGGCAACAGCCTGGCGCTCGATGACCCCTCGCTCAAGCAGGACGACAACGCCACGCAGCCGGTCGTCTACTGGCGCTTCGAACCCGTCGATCCGCCGGCGCTGGTGCAGCGCGCCCGCGTCAGCGAAGGCGAATCGCTGGAACGCATGGTGATCCGCAGCAATACTGGGTTGGATCCGGCCGCCTACCTCGACAGCCCCGACTTCAAGCAAGCCCGCCTGCAGGACGCCTCCAAGGACTTCGCGTACACGGCAGTCAACGAACGCCACGTGGTGCCGCCCAAGGCATCCCAGCTGCAATGCGAAACGCACGGCCTGTTCGACGCCATGATGGGCGATCCCGCCGGCATCAAGCAGGCCTATGAAATCGCGGCCCGCGATGCGGCCACGCTTTACGACAAGGGGCCGGACACGGATATAGAACTGGTGACGCCGCAGGCGCTGGAGCAGGTGGCGACCACCGAGCAGGTGCCGCCGCGACTGCCCTCGGCCGAGCAGCCTACCGGCGAGCGCCTGGCCGCCGGGCAGTATGTCATCCACCGCGAAGCCCAGGTGCTCACGCCCTATCTGCCGGACCCGGCGGCCGGCGGCATCGCGCTGCGCGCCCAGCCAGGCTACGCCTTGCCCGGCGTCACCGGCCCCAAGGTGTTGGGCCCCAGCGCCGTCATCGCGCAGACGCCTGCCCAGGAGCTGGTGCTGCTGGTGGCGCACGCATCCAAGTGGCCCGACACGCAGGGCTTGCGCATCGTGCTGCAAGAGCGCCGCGCCACCCTGACCGATCCGCCCTGCTCGGAGGACTTTCCCGACGATGGCCTGCCCACCTGGGACGAGGCCAAACGGGTCCTGACCTTCTACCTGCCCAAGGGCCGCATCGCCCGGCTGCGCTATTCCAGCTTTGTGAATCCCGGCCTGGCCAACACCTTCGGCATACCCGCCTGGGCGAACAACGAGGGCGAGCGCGCCACGCTGCGCCTGTCGTCGGTGCTGGGCGGCTGCTGGATGGTCACGCCCTATCGTCCGCTGGTGCTGGTGCACGCAACGCAGCAGCCGATATGCGAGCCCCTGCTGCTGATGGCCGAGGAACCGCAGCGCGGGCCTGGCGATGCCCACGCGGACCTGTACGCCCGCGTGCGGCTGCACGGCCCCACCACCGGCAAGGTCGAGATCGAGGCCGACTGGCGCGAATGGGTGGACGACCTGCAGAAGCTGCGTCCGGAACGCCATGCCGGCCATGGCGTGCTGGCCGAGGTCCCCTTGTCGGAAAACTACGCGAACCTCTTCAGCCTGAGCAACGCGGTGAAGGAACAACTGAACGCCGACGGGAAGCTGCGCGCGCGCGGCGACCGCCATGAGTTCGGCGACACCCGCTTCCGGCTCATCCGCTACCGCCTGCGCGCCGCCACGCGCTTTCGCGAATACCTGCCGCCCTCGCTTTACGCGCAGACGGACAAGGTCACGCGGCTGGGGCCCGTCGCCGATGGCCCGCTGGTAGAAGTGGGCGCGGACGATGACCCCGGCGCCCCGGTGCTCAGGCGCGACGGCCGGGCGCAGAACACTGTCGTGCGCGCCAGCGCGCCGCCGGACGCCCCCGTCCTCACCTACGTGGTGCCAACCTTCCGCTGGCAGGAAACAGCGGGTGCCGGCAAGCTGGACGTGACGCGGCTGGGCAACGGCCTGCGGGTCTGGTTGGAGCGTCCCTGGTTCTCTTCCGGCGACGGCGAGCTGCTGGGCGTGGTGATCGCGGGCGACGGCCAGAACTTCACCGACATCGGCAATCCGCTGACGCCGCTGGTGACGCAGTGGGGCATGGATCCGCTGTGGGAGACGCCCCCGCCCAAGCACAAGGCGCGCGTGTCGGACTTCTCTGCGCGCGTCACCGATGAGCAGGTCTACCTGCAGGAAATCCCGTCCCAGCTGGTCCACGTGGTCGGACACCGCGTGCGCTGGAGCGAGGAACGCGCGCGCTGGTATTGCGACATCGAACTCGATCCCGGCCGGACCTACATGCCCTTCGTGCGCCTGGCGCTGGCGCGCTATCAGCCCAACGCCATCAGTTCCGCCAAGCTGTCGCGGGTGGTGCAGGCCGAGTTCTCCCAGGTGCTGCCGCGCCGGCGCGCGGTGTTCGAAATCAAGCGCGGCCGGCTGACGTTCAGCCTGCGCGGCGTGGTCCCCAAGCATGGGCCCATGAAGTTCCCGCTGGACTCCGAGTACCTGAACATCTCCTTCATCCCCGGCATAGGCCAGACCGCCGAAAGCGGCCGCAACCGCGTGGAACTGGTGCTGCAGACGCGCGATCCGGCGTTGGACAGCGACCTGGCCTGGAGCGATGCCAAGGTGCTGGCATCGGGCCTGCTGGACCCGGCGGGACCGCCCCCCCAGCCGTCCGGCCCGGGCCCCATCCTCATAGACCGCATGCGCGAGCTGCCCATCCTGGAAACCGCCACGCCCACGACGCTCGCCGATCTTTCGCGCTTGGGCAACGTGGTGGTCGGCCCGGTGGTACGTTTTCCGCCCGTGCTGGAAGGCCCTCTGTTGGGCGAACTGCTGGACCCGGTCATCTGGACCGCCAGCGCCGCGCTCCCCGACAGCGGCGGCAAGCCGGCGCGCATCGCGGTGCGCGAGTACGAGCGCTACTACACCGACAGCGCTGTGCCCGAACGGCGCGCCGGCGCCACGCAGCAGCGCCGCGTGGTGGAGGAAAGGCTGGTGTACTCGGCGTTCTTCGGGCTCTAAAAAAAAGGGGTGCCCGAAGGCACCCAAATCCACCCTACAACAGCAACTACAACTGCATAACTCTCCTGCGGCGCTTACGCGACCTTCTGCTCCTTGCCGTGTTCGAACTGGGCCTCTTCCGTCGAGCCCGTCAACGCGGTGGTCGAGGACTGGCCGCCTTCGATGGTCTGCGTGACGGCGTCGAAGTAGCCGGTGCCGACTTCGCGCTGGTGCTTCACGGCGGTGAAGCCCATTTCAGCAGCGGCGAATTCCTTCTGCTGCAGTTCGACAAAGGCGCTCATCTGGCGGCGGGCGTAGCCGTGGGCCAGTTCGAACATGCCGTAGTTCAGCGCGTGGAAGCCGGCCAGCGTGATGAACTGGAACTTGTAGCCCATGGCGCCCAGCTCGCGCTGGAACTTGGCGATGGTGCCGTCATCCAGGTTCTTCTTCCAGTTGAACGAGGGCGAGCAGTTGTACGCCAGCAGCTTGCCCGGGAACTGGCGATGGATGGCCTCGGCGAACTTGCGGGCGTATTCCAGGTTGGGCGTGGACGTTTCGCACCAGATCAGGTCGGCGTACGGGGCATAGGCCAGGCCGCGCGAGATGGCCTGGTCGATGCCGGCCTTGGTGCGGAAGAAGCCTTCGACGGTGCGCTCGCCGGTGATGAAGGGACGGTCGTTTTCGTCGACGTCGCTGGTCACCAGGTCAGCCGCGTCGGCGTCGGTGCGGGCCAGCAGCACGGTGGGCGTGCCCATCGTGTCGGCCGCCAGGCGCGCCGACACCAGCTTGGCCACGGCTTCGCGGGTCGGAACCAGCACCTTGCCGCCCATGTGGCCGCACTTCTTCACCGAAGCCAGCTGGTCTTCGAAGTGCACGCCCGAGGCGCCCGCTTCGATCATGGCCTTCATCAGTTCGAAGGCGTTCAGCACGCCGCCGAAGCCGGCCTCGGCGTCCGCCACGATGGGCGCGAAGAAATCGATGTAGCCTTCGTCGCCCGGGTTCTTGCCTTCCATCCACTGGATCTGGTCGCAGCGGGTCAGCGAGTTGTTGATGCGGCGGACCACCTGCGGCACCGAGTTGGCGGGGTACAGCGACTGGTCGGGATACATTTCGCCGGCCAGGTTGGCATCGCCGGCAACCTGCCATCCCGACAGGTAGATGGCCTTCAGGCCGGCCTTGACCTGCTGCATGGCCTGGTTGCCGGTCAGGGCGCCCAGCGAATTCACGAAAGGCTCGCTATGCAGCAGTTCCCACAGGCGGGTGGCGCCGCGGCGCGCCAGCGTGTGTTCCACGCCGATGGAGCCACGCAGGCGGATGACGTCCTCGGCGCTGTAGTCGCGCTTGATGCCTTGCCAGCGGGCGTTTTCGGCCCAGTCCTTCTGCAGATTGCGGATTTCGGTTTCGCGGTGGCTCATGGTGATGCTCCTGGTCAGTGATGGGAAGACTTCAAAAGATTCGCGTCCTGCGTTGCGTGAATCGTTGGACAAAGTCTATGCCTCTGCTGCGGAGCAATGTGGGCTTATGTCTTATACAAGACGAAAAATATTATTCTTATAAATCAATAATTTATAAATTCAATTTCGTATTGCGAAACGCAATTATCATCTGTGAAATGGGTTCCCGCTGCTGCGCAGCAGTGGCTTTCACATGACGAAGGTTACATTTCACGATATGGAAAATCAGGCTTTTTTGTCAGCGCCTACAATGCGCTCATTCTTCAAGTTTCCGATGACTCCGCTATGACGCTGTCCCACGGCCCGCTGGGCCAGAGCGTGGCCTACGCCTCGCAATACGACCCCTCGCTGCTCTTCCCCATCGCGCGTGCGCACAACCGCAAGGCGCTGAACCTGGAAGCAGGCAAGCTGCCCTTCACCGGCGTGGACCTGTGGAACGCCTACGAGCTGTCGTGGCTGGACGCCAAGGGCAAGCCGCGGGTGGCCATGGCCACCTTCACGGTGCCGGCCGACAGCCCCAACATCATCGAGTCCAAGTCCTTCAAGCTTTACCTGAACTCGTTCAACCAGACCCGCCTGGTCAATTCGGCCGCCTTGCGCGGCCGTCTGGAACGCGACCTGAGCGCCGCCGCCGGCGCGCCGGTGGGACTGGATTTCTTCCTGCCGCAGCGTTTCTCCGAGTTGCAGATGGGCGAGCTGGACGGCATCTATATAGACAAGCTGGACATCGAGATCGACACCTACGAGCCCGCGCCCGAAGTGCTGCGCACCCGCCCGGGCGAAGTGGTCGAGGAAACGCTGGCTTCGCGCCTGTTGAAATCGAACTGCCCCGTGACGGGCCAGCCCGACTGGGCCAGCGTCCAGATCCGCTACCGCGGCGCGCCGATAGACCGCGAGTCGCTGCTGCGCTATGTGGTGTCGTTCCGCCAACACGCGGAGTTCCACGAGCATTGCGTCGAGCGCATCTTCAGCGACATCATGCAGGCCTGCCGGCCAGAGCAGTTGACGGTCTATGCGCGCTACACGCGCCGCGGCGGGCTGGACATCAATCCGTGGCGCAGCAACTTCGAAGCCGGCCCGCCGGCGGACGTGCGCACCGTCCGCCAGTAGATTCCCGCAACCGCCCTACTTCACAAAGGGTTCGGGCCGCGGCGTGTCGTCCGCCGACGGCGGCAGCACCGGATACTGGAAGGCCGGCTGATCGCCCGTCAGGGTCTTCAGGAACGCCACGATCTGCGCGTTCTCATCCGGCGTGAAGGTCCGGCCCAGCTGCAAGCGGCCCATCACATCCACCGCCTGCGTCAGCGTGGCTGCCTCGCCGTCATGGAAGTACGGATAGGTCAGCGCCACGTTGCGCAGCGTCGGCACCTTGAAGTTGAAGCGGTCGGCGTCCTTGCCCGTCACCGCCGCGCGGCCCTCGGCCTTGTTCTCGGTGACGTAGGGCGTGACCAGGCCCATCTTCTGGAACGAATTGCCGCCCACCGCCACGCCGTTGTGGCAGGCCACGCAACCACTGTTCTTGAACAGTTCATAGCCCGCCAGCTCACGCACGGTCAGTGCCTTCTGGTCGCCGCGCAGCCACTGGTCGAAGCGCGAGTTGGGCGTCACCAGCGTTTCCTCAAACGCGGCCAGGGCGCCGGTGACCTCTTCGATCGTGATGTCGTCCTTGCCGAAGACCTGCTTGAATTCCGCCCGATAGCCGGGGATGGAGTTCAGCACCTGCACGGCCAGTTCGTGGGTGGAGGCCATTTCCATGGGGTTGGCGATGGGGCCGCCCGCCTGCTCGCGCAGATCCTTGGCGCGGCCGTCCCAGAATTGGGCGATGTTCAGGCTGGAATTGAGCACCGTCGGCGAGTTGATCGAGCCCTGCTGCCACTTGTGGCCGATCGAGGCCTTGAGATTGTCCGAGCCGCCCATGCCCAGGTTGTGGCAGGAATTACAGGAAATCGCGCCCGAGCGCGACAGGCGCGGATCGAAGAAGAGCTTCTTGCCCAACTCGACCTTGGCCGGCTCCTTGATGACCGCCGGCTCGACCGGCTGTATCGGTTCCTGCGAGGCTGCACTGGCCAGACCCATCCAACTGCCCAAGGCGACCCCTGCCGCCAGCAACGCGCTTGCCCTTCTCATTTGCTTCTCCTGAGTAATGACCACTTCACTGACAAGGTCATTACATCAGAGAGACGCCGCATCAACCTTGCGTAGGGTCAAACCGCCGGGGCGCCCGCCCCGGCGGGTTCAGGATCGTGCGGCAGCCGAGGCCGGGGCTGCGGGTTCCGCGCGGCGCGCCTGCACCGCGATCCACTGCGCCAGGAAGGCCGCGGCGGCGAACGCCACGCCGGCGCCCACCCAAGGACCCTGGCGCAGGCCGGCGTCCAGCAGCAGGCCGAATGCCAGCGGGCCCAGCGCCGAGCCCACGTCCATGCCGGAATACACCAGCCCGTAGACGGATCCGGTGGATCCCTTGGGCGTGACGCGGCGGATCAGCATGTCGCGCGACGGCGCCGCCACGCCGGAGCAAAAGCCAGCCAGGGCCACCACGGGCGCGGCCAGGACGGCGGGTACCAGGCCCAGCGCCAGCACCACCAGGGTCAAACCCGCCAGGATCAGCGCCACCATTACGGTGCGCTCGGTGCGCGGATTGGCCGAGACCAGGAAACCGCCCGCGGCCATGCCGACGGCCGAAGCCACCATATAGCCGGACAGCGCCGAACTGGCGGCAACCTTGGACAGGTCATACAGCTGGCCCAGCAAGGGAATGGTGTAGTTCTGCACCGAGGACAGCGCGATGGAGGTGCAGGCGAAGAACAGGAATGCGCCCCACAGCGCCGGCTTGGACAACAGCGTGGCCAGCGTGGTCAGCACGCTTTCCTGGGGTTTCGCGGCGGGCTTGGCGGCAGCCTTGCCGGTTTCCGCGTCCGCATGGCCTTCCAGCGGCGACGGGCCGCCAAGCAGGTCGCGGCCTAGTATCGTCAACAGCAGCACCAGCGCCACCAGCCCGGCGGCGCTATAGGCCGCCACGCGCCAGTCCGCCAGCAAGGTGATGCTGGTCATGAAAACGGGGGTCAGCGCCCAACCCAGGTTGCCCGTCAGCCCGTGCGCGGAGAACGCGTGCCCCAGCCGTGCCGCGGAAACCCGATGGTTGATGATCGAATAGTCGGCAGGATGGAACACGGAATTGCCGATGCCGCCCACGACCGCCGCCGCAATCAGCATGGCGTAGCCGTTGGCCGATCCGATCAGCACTCCCGACAGCACGAAACACGCCAGCCCGAACCACAGCACCGGCCGCGCACCGATCCGGTCGACCACGAAGCCCGAAGACGCCTGGCCGATGCCGGACACCACGTAGAACGTGGACACCAGCAGCCCAAGGCGGGCGAAGTCCAGGCCGAACTCGTTGCCCAGCGAGACATAGAGCGAGGGCAGCACCAGTTGGAAGAAGTGGGAGGAAGCATGGGCCACGCCGATCAGCATGATGAGCTTCCAGTCGCGCCGGCGGGCGGCGGCGTCCAGGGCCAGGGTATTCGCAGCGGTGTTCATTGCAGGCAGCCGCGGTCAGCGGCGGGTGGCGCGGCGCCAGGGGCGATGCGCAGGTTGTCTCCGGCAACGCCCGGTGCTCCGGGCGTTGGACTATGAGGCGCCATGCCGGACATGCCGGCCGATCGCTCTTTATATGTAACGGCGGCCGCCTTGCGCGAGCCGGGCCGCCGTTGTGCAAACCAATACTACAGGGCCTTTTCGCGGATGGCGGGCCAGGCGCGCTGCAGGTAATACAGCATCGACCATACCGTCAGCACCGCCGCCACGATGATCAGCACATCGCCCAGCAGGCGCGCGCTGACGCCGTAGATCGGCTGGTTGTACAGCAAGCACGGAATCGCCACCATCTGCGCGGCCGTCTTGAACTTGCCCAGCCGGTGCACCGCCACGCTGGCGCTGGCGCCGATCTTGGCCATCCATTCGCGCAGGGCGGAAATCGTGATTTCACGGCCGATGATGATCAGGGAAATAAAGGCATCGACGCGGCTGAGGTCCAGCAGGACGATCAGGGCGGCGCAGACCATCAGCTTGTCGGCGACCGGATCCAGGAAGGCGCCGAACGCCGAGGTCTGGTTCCAGCGGCGGGCCAGCCAGCCGTCGAACCAATCCGTCAGCGCCGCAATAATGAAAGCCCAGGCGGCGAAGGTGTCGCGAACAGGGACCGACATCCAGCTTTCGGGCAGGTAGAACAGCCCGACCACCAGCGGAATCATGGCGATGCGCAGCCATGTCAGGATAATGGGTACATTAATTGGCATAGTGTCCGTATGCTACATCAAGAGTGGGGTAGCCCCCCCCGAAGCGCCGGAGGCGCTTCCCCCCAAGGGGGGCTCCGCTGCGGACCGGCGGAGCCGGATCCGCGCGGCCTGGCTTTGCGCTACGCCCCTTGCTGCATCTGCGTCCGAAGTCGTGCGGCATTCGCGTTACATGAGGTGTAGATTGCTTTTGCAGCCGGCATCTACGCACGGACGTTACCGCAAGGCTTCATAGATGCGAATGGCCAGGTCCTGGGAGATGCCGTCGACCGAGGCCAGGTCTTCGATGCTGGCGGAGGCCACACCGGAGAAGCCGCCGAAGCGGGCCAGCAGGCGCTGGCGGCGGCGGGCGCCGATGCCTTCGATCTCTTCCAGGCGGGACACGTTGCGGGCCTTGGCGCGGCGGGCGCGCATGCCGGTGATGGCGAAGCGGTGCGCCTCGTCGCGCACCTGGGCGATCAGCATCAGCGCGGCGGACTCGCCGCCCAGCGCCACCGGCGGCCGGGAGTCGGCGAACACCAGGGTTTCCAGGCCGACCTTGCGCCCCTCCCCCTTGGCCACGCCCACCAGCGTCTGGACGTCCAGGCCCAGCTCCACGAACACCTGGCGGGCGACTTCCACCTGGCCCTTGCCGCCGTCGATCAGCACCAGGCCGGGCATGGGCGCCTCGCCATCGGCGACCTTGGCGAAGCGGCGGCTCAGCACCTGGCGCATGGCGGCGTAGTCGTCGCCCGGCGTGATGCCGCCGATGTTGTAGCGGCGGTATAGCGAGGGCTGCATGTCGTGGTGTTCGAACACCACGCAGGACGCCTGGGTGGCTTCACCGGCCGTGTGGCTGATGTCGAAGCATTCGATGCGCAGCGCATCCAGTGCGGCTTCGTCCGTGTCCAGGTCCAGCGCTTCGGCCAACGCCAGGGTGCGGGCCGCGCGGGCGCCGGACTCGGTCAGCGCGCGCGCCAGGGCCATTTCGGCATTCTTGGTCGCCTGCTCCAGCCAGGCGCGGCGCGCGCCCTGCGGGCGCGTCAACACGCGCGACGGCCGTCCGCCCGCCTGTTCCACCAGCAAGCCGATCAGGTCGGGATCGGGCAAGGCGTGCGAACAGACCAGCACCGGCGGCATGGCATTGTCGGTGTAGTGCTGGGCGACGAAGGCCTCCAGCACCTGCGGCGCGGCCTCGCCTTCGGCGTGCGAGGGAAAGAACGGCTTGTCGCCCAGATGGCGGCCGCCCCGCACCATCGCCAGGTTGACGCAGACTTTGCCGCCGGCAATCGCCACCGCAATGATGTCGGTGTCCTCGCCGCTGACGTTCTCCATGGTCTGCTGGTGCAGCACGCGCGCCAGCGAGCCCATCTGGTCGCGCAGCGCCGCGGCTTCCTCGAAGCGCAATTCGCTGGCGGCCTGCTGCATCCGGTTTTCGATCTCGCCCATCACGTCCTTGGCTTCCCCGTTCAGGAAGCGCACGGCGCGCTGCACGTCGCGTTCGTAATCGGCCGCCTCGATCGCGCCGACGCAGGGCGCCGAGCAGCGCCCGATCTGATGCAACAGACAGGGCCGCGAACGGTTGGCGAAGACCGAGTCTTCACAGGTGCGCAGGCGGAATACCTTCTGCAGTATCTGGATCGTTTCGCGCACGGCCCAGGCGTTGGGGAACGGCCCGAAGTACTGGCCGCGCTTGTTGGTGGCGCCGCGGTAATAGGCGATGCGCGGCCAATCGTGGCCGGTGATCAGCAGGTAGGGATAAGACTTGTCGTCGCGGAACAGGATGTTGTAGCGCGGCTTCAGGGTCTTGATGAGGTTGTTTTCGAGGATCAGCGCTTCCGCTTCGGAGCGTGTCACCGTCACCTCCAGCCGCGCCACCTTCGCCACCATCTGGGCGATGCGGGGGCTGGCCAGGTTCTTCTGGAAATACGACGAGACGCGCTTCTTCAGGTCGCGCGCCTTGCCGACATACATGACCTCGCCGGCCGCATCCAGATGCCGGTACACGCCCGGCAGATGCGGCAGGTCAGCCAGGAACGATTTGAGATTGAAGTCGTCGGGCATTCTGGTAACGGCTTTCAGCCTGCAAGGTATCCCAGTCCGGCGCATCAAAGCGCGGCATCAGGCGGCGGATGCGGGCCACGGATTCGGCCGGGTGCTCGAACTTCAGGCGCTCGAGCAGCTCGTCAGCCAGGTCCGGCCGGTTGCATACCAGCACCATGTCGCAGCCGGCGCCCAAAGCGGCGTTGGCGCGGTCGAGGATGTCGCCTGCCACCGAAGCGCCTTCCATGGTCAGGTCGTCCGAGAACACCACTCCATCGTAGCCCAGGCGGGTGCGTAGGATGTCCTGGACCCAACGCTTGGAAAAGCCTGCCGGGTGCTTGTCGACCTTGGGATAGATCACGTGCGCGGGCATCACCGACGGCAGCACCGCGTCGCCCAGCCAGGCATACGGCGCAGCGTCGTCCTTCAGGATCTTGTCCAAGGGACGCGGGTCCACCGGGATCTCGTGGTGCGAGTCCGCTTCCACGAAACCGTGGCCAGGGAAGTGCTTGCCGCAGGCCGACATGCCCGCCAGCTGCAGGCCCTGGATCAGCGCGCGCGACAGCATCGCGACCACGCGCGGATCCTGGTGGAAGGCGCGGGTGCCGATCACCTTGCTGACGCCGTAGTCCAGGTCCAGGACAGGCGTAAAGCTCATGTCCACGCCGCAGGCGCGCAGCTCGGCTGCCAGCACGTAGCCGGCTTCGGTGGCCAGACGCATGGCTTGCAGCGGATCGCGGTTCCACAGCACGCCGAGATCGCGCATGGCGGGCAGCGGCGTGAAGCCGTCCTCGCGGAAACGCTGCACGCGGCCGCCTTCGTGGTCCACCAGGATCAGCAGGGGCTCCTTGCGAGCCTTGTGGATCTGGCGCGTCAGTTCGGTCAGCTGCTTGCGGCTTTCGAAATTGCGGGCGAAAAGAATCACGCCGCCCACCAGCGGATGGCGCAGGCGCTTCTTTTCCGCCTTCGTCAGCGTGTATCCCGCCACATCGACCATCACGGGGCCGGGCGGCAGCACCGCCTTGGATTTCTTCTTGGCCATGTCAGGCTTCCTTCTGTCTGAGTCTGGCAAGCCGGCGGCAGACACGGGGTCCGCCGATCAGGGCTTGCGTTCAACCACCACGTAAGCGGCGGCCATGTCGGATTCGTCGGTAATGGACACATGCGCCGCGCCAAAACGCTGCTCATACCATTGCAGCAATTCGGGCGCGATCACCAGTACGGGACGCCCGCCGGGCGCATTCAGCGTCTGCACGCGCCGCCACGTCATGGGCATGCGCATGCCCAGGCCGATGGCTTTGGAAAACGCTTCCTTGGCCGCGAAGCGCGTGGCCAGGAAGCGCAGGCCGCGCACCGGGTCGCGGGCGCGGCGCGCATGGAATTTCTGCAGTTCTTCCGCGCCCAGGATCTTTTCCGCGAAACGATCGCCGTGGCGCGCCAGCGCGCGCTCGATGCGGTCGATGCGCAGCAGGTCCATGCCGATGCCGGCAATGGCGCCCGCGGGCGCGGCGGGGCGGGAGGCGTCAGCCATGGGCATGCCCGCGCGTCCGGCGGCAAGCAAGCAGCATCGGGTTCGCGGTCACAGCCCGCGCAGCGCTTGCAGGCGGGCCTGCACCATCAGCGCCTTCATGTCGCGCACCGCCTTTTCCCAGCCGTCGAACACCGCCTGCGCCACGATGGCGTGGCCGATGTTGAGCTCGGCAATGCCGTCCAGCGCAGCCACCGGCTTGACGTTGCCGTAATGCAGGCCATGGCCGGCATTCACGCGCAAGCCATGGCGCAACCCTTCGGCCACGGCCAGGCGCAGCCGTTGCAGTTCGGCCTCGGCGGCCTCCCCTTCGGCTTCGGCATAGGCGCCCGTGTGCAATTCGATCACCGGCGCGCCGGCCTGGGCCGCGGCCGCGATCTGCACCGGATCCGGATCGATGAAAAGCGACACGCGGATGCCGGCCTCGGCCAGCAGGCCCACGGCGTCCGACACGGGCCCCATGGCGCCAGCGACTTCCAGGCCGCCTTCGGTTGTAAGCTCGGTACGCTTTTCGGGCACCAGGCAGACGTCGCTAGGCTTGACCGCGCAGGCGATCTCCAGCATTTCCGCCGTCACCGCGCATTCCAGGTTCATGCGCGTGCGCAGTTGCGGGCGCATGGCGTACACGTCCTTGTCCTGGATATGGCGCCGGTCTTCGCGCAGATGCAGCGTGATCAGATCGGCGCCGGCATCCTCCGCGCGCAACGCGGCGAGCACCGGGTCCGGATAGGTCGTGTGGCGTTGTTGCCGCAGCGTGGCAACGTGATCGATGTTTACACCAAGTTCTATCATTGCACTTTCGTTGTTTCTTCCCAGCCGCCGCCCAGGGCCTTGTACAGTTCCACGCGGTTGATCAGCGCGGCCAGGCCAGTCTGGACCAGAGAGAGCTGGGCATTGAAAAAGTCCACCTGCGCGGTCTGCACCTGCAAGTAGCTGTCGATACCGTTGGTATAGCGCAGATTCGACAGTTCCAGCGTGCGTCCGGACGCGTCCTGCAAGGCGCGCTGGGCATCCAGCTGCGCCCCGTAGGTAGCTTCGCCCGCCAGCGCGTCCGAGACTTCGCGGAACGCCTGCTGAATGGACTGTTCGTACTGCGCCACGGCGATATTGTCGCGCGCCTTGGCCAGGTTCAGCCCTTCGCGGATGCTGCCGCCGGCAAACAGCGGCGTGGTGATCGAAGGCGAGAAGCTCCAATAACCCTGGCCGCCCTTGAACAGGTCGCCCAACGACGGGCTGGCCACGCCCAGCAGGCCGGTCAGCGAGATGGTCGGGAAGAACGCCGCGCGCGCCGCGCCGATATTGGCGTTGGCGGACAGCAACTGGTTTTCCGCGGCCATGATGTCCGGGCGGCGTTCCAGCAGGTCGGACGGCAGGCCGGCAGGCACCGTGGCCAGCAACTGGTCGCGGCCGAACACGGCGGGCGCCGGCAGGTCCGGCGGCAACGGCGTGCCAACCAGCAGCACCAGCGCGTTCATGGCCTGGGCCTGGGCGCGGGCCAGTTGCGCCAGATCGGACGAGGCCGTATCCAGCAGCGTCTTGGCCTGGTTCAGGTCCAGTTCGGAGGCCACACCGCCGTCGAAACGGCGCTTGACCAGGTCGTAGGACTCCTGGCGCGATGCCAGGGTGCGCTGCGTCAGTTCCAGCTGGACCTCGGCGGCGCGCAGATTGAAGTACGACTGCGCGACCGCCCCGACCAGCGTGATCTGGGCGCTCTTCTGCGCCTGTTCCGTCGACAGGTATTGCTGGTACGCCGCCTCGGAAAGGTTGCGCAAGCGGCCGAACAGGTCGATCTCGAAGGTGGTCAGGCCGATGCCGGCCTGGTACGAGCTGCTGATGGAACCCGAGCCGGGCTGCCGCATGTTCTGCGGCAGATGCTGGCGCTGGCCTTGAATGCCGGCGCCGATGCTGGGCCATTGCGCGCCGCGCTGGATGCCGTACTGGGCGCGGGCTTCTTCCACGCGTTCAACCGCCACGCGCAGGTCGCGGTTGTTGACCAGCGACAGCTCGATCAGGCTTTGCAGGCGCGGATCGCGGAAGAATTCGCGCCAGCCCAGATTGGCGGCGGGCGTGCCGTCCTGCGGCATGACCGCGGTGGACGGTTGGGTGCCCAGCGAAGTGGGCTTGGCATAGCCGCCGTACTGCACCTTGGGCTGGTCGGGCCAGGCGTCCGTCACCGGCGCGTCGGGGCGCTTGTAATCAGGCGCCAGCGAGCAGCCGGCCAACGCCACCGCCACGAAAGCGGACAAGGCGGTCTGTTTGAACTTCAGGGCTTTCATTCCTTGCCCTCCTGGCCACCGTTGGGTTGTGCGGGATGTTGCGCGGCGGCGTCCGGGGCAGCCTGTCCGGCTGCAGCCTTCTTGGCCGCCTGCTCTTCTTCGAAGGCGCGCAGTTCGGCGCCCAGCAGGCGCGGCCGGGTCTTGAACAGGCCCAGCACCACCACGAAGAAGGTCGGCACGAAAATCACCGCGAACGGCGTGGCGGCCAACATGCCGCCCAGCACGCCCAGACCCACGGCGCGCTGGCTGGCGGCGCCGGCGCCGGTCGCCATGGCCAGGGGCACCACGCCCAGGATGAACGCCAGCGAAGTCATCAGGATGGGGCGGAACCGCAACCTGGCGGCTTCCACCGCCGACTCGTACAAGCCCATGCCGCGCGCGTACTGGTCCTTGGCGAACTCCACGATAAGAATGGCGTTCTTGGCCGCCAAGCCGATCACGGTCACCATGCCCACCTGGAAGTACACGTCGTTGGACATGCCCAGCGCGCTGATCAGCGCCACCGCGCCCAGCATGCCCAGCGGCACCACCAGCATCACCGAAATCGGGATGGCCCAGCTTTCATACAGGGCGGCCAGCACCAGGAACACCACCAGCAGCGACAGGCCCATCAGGATCGGGGCCTGATTGCCGGCCTGGCGCTCCTGATAAGAAAGGCCGTTCCACTCGTAGCCGAAGCCCTGCGGCAACTCGCCCACCAGGCGTTCCATCTCGGCCATCGCCTCGCCCGTGGTGTAGCCCGGCGCGGCGTCGCCGCTGATGCGCATGGACTCGTAGCTGTTGTAGCGCACCACCTGCACCGGGCCCTGCTTCCATTCGGCCTTGACGAAGGTGGACAGCGGCACCATGCCGCCCTGACCGTTGCGCGCATTCAGCTGCAGCACATCATTGAGCTGCATGCGGTACGGCGCGTCGGCCTGCACCCAGATGTTCTGCATCCGGCCCAGGTTGGGGAACTTGCTCAGGTAGGCGGAACCGACCGCGGTGGAAATCAGCGAGGCAGCCTCGTTGAAATCCACGCCCAGCGCGGCCGCCTTGTCGCGATCGATGGTCAGGCTGAGCTGCG
The DNA here is from genome assembly GCF_058783105.1 of Achromobacter sp. FW305-C-30-7. Taxonomy (NCBI): domain Bacteria; kingdom Pseudomonadati; phylum Pseudomonadota; class Betaproteobacteria; order Burkholderiales; family Alcaligenaceae; genus Achromobacter; species Achromobacter sp. FW305-C-30-7. Next base: position 147,276 of record NZ_JBYSYI010000007.1, read on the forward strand.
CGCCCGGTCCGAGGCCGGTGATGCGCACCTGCGACAGCACGGGGCTCTTCATGACCAGGCCCATGAGTTCGCCGGTGGCCGCGGCCAGGGCAGCGGAACCCGCCGCGCCGCGATCCTGCAGGCGGAAGTCGAAACCGGTGGCGTTGCCCAGGGACGAGATGGCGGGCGGCACCAGCGTGAACACCTGCGCGTCATGGATGCCCATCAACTGCTTCTCGAAGGCCCGGAAGGCGATTGCGCCCGCGGAATCCTTGCGCTCCTTGCGTTCGCTGAAGTCCTTCAGCGTGACGAAGGCGATAGCGGCGTTCAGGCCGTTGCCGTTGAAGCTGTAGCCCTGCACAGCGATGATGTTCTCGACCGCGGGCACGTCCGAGAAGTACTTCTCGACCTGCTCGATGACCTCGACCGTGCGGTTGGCCGTGGCGCCGGTAGGCAGCTCGATATTGCTGACCACATAGCCCTGGTCTTCCTCGGGCAGGAACGACGACGGCAGGCGCAGGTACAGCCAGCCCAGCAGCACGACCAGCAACAGGAAGGCCAGCATCATGCGGCCGCCCTTGTGCAGGATCCGCGACACCCAGTTCTGGTAGTTGTGGGTGGTGGCGTCGAATTTGCGGTTGAACCAGCCGAAGAAGCCCTTCTTGTCCTCGTGGTGGCCCTTGGGCACCGGCTTGAGGATGGTGGCGCACAGCGCCGGGGTAAAGGTCAACGCCAGCAGCGCCGAGAAGAAGATGGACACGGCCATCGCGATCGAGAACTGGCGATAGATCACGCCCACCGAACCGCTCATGAAGGCCAGCGGCAGGAACACCGTCACCAGCACCAGCGTGATGCCGATGATGGCGCCGCTGATCTGCGGCATGGCCTTCTTGGTGGCTTCCTTGGGTGGTAAGCCCTCCGTGGACATGATCCGCTCGACGTTCTCCACCACCACGATGGCGTCGTCCACCAGAATCCCGATGGCAAGCACCATGGCGAACATGGTGAGCACGTTGATGGAGAACCCGAGCGCCAGCATCACCGCGAACGCCCCCAGCATGGCCACCGGCACCACCAGGGCCGGGATCAGGGTATAGCGGACGTTCTGCAGGAACAGGTACATCACCAGGAACACCAGCACCATGGCTTCAGCCAGGGTGTGGACCACCTGCTCGATCGACACCTTCACGTAAGGCGCCGTGTCGTACGGAATGGAGTAGGTGATGTTGCCCGGGAAGTACTTGGACAGTTCTTCCATCTGCTGGCGCACGCCCTGCGCGGTAGCCAGCGCGTTGGCGTTGGGCGACAGCACGATGGCGAATGCGGCCGTCGGCTTGCCGTTCAGGCGGGCGCCGAACTGGTAGTTGTCCGCACCCACTTCGATGCGGGCGACGTCGCGCAGCAGCACCTGGGAGCCGTCGGTATTGGCGCGCAGGACGATCTTGCCGAAGCCCTCTACCGTGCTCAGCTGGCCGTTGGCCGTGACCGTGGCGGTGATGCGCTGCGAGTCCGGGTTGGGCGGCGCACCGATGCTGCCGCCGGAAATCACCACGTTCTGCTGGGCGATGGCCTGGTTGACCTGCGACATGCTCAGGTTGAAACCGACCAGCTTGGCGGGATCGACCCACACGCGCATGGCGCGCGGCGCCGCGAACAGCTGGAACTGGCCCACGCCGGGCACGCGGGACACCGGGTTCTTGATGTTGCGGGTGATGTAGTCGGCCAGCGCGGTCTGGTCGAGCGAACCGTCGGTGGACGACACCGCCGCCACCATCAGGAAGCCAGTACTGGTCTGCTCGTATTGCAAGCCCTGCTGCTGCACGGCCGTCGGCAACTGCGCGACCACGTTGGACACGCGGTTCTGCACGTCCACCTGCGCCAAGTCTGGGTTGGTCCCGGGCGCGAAGGTCGCGGTGATGGTCGAGGTACCGTAGGAATCGCTGACCGACTCGTAGTAGATCAGGCCCTTGGCGCCGTTGAGCTGGTCTTCGATGATACTGGTGACCTGCTCGGCCACTTCGTTGGCCGACGCGCCGGGGTAGGTAGCCGTGATCGTGATCGCGGGCGGCGCCACGTCCGGGTACTGCGAGATCGGCATGTTCGGGATCGCCAACACCCCGGCCAGCAGGATGAACAGGGCGACTACCCAAGCGAAAATCGGTCTATCAATAAAAAATTGCGGCATGTGGGCTGACTCTGAAAGCGATGCTCACCAAAGAGGAACGCGGCGCTTACGCCGCGTGCCGCTTAAGATTTCTGGCCTGCGGCCTTGTCCTGCTGCGCAGGCTCGGCCGGCTTGGCGCCGGGCTGCGGGGCGGATTCCGCGGGCTTGGCGCCCGGTTGCGCGGGAGCCTGGCCGCCCGCTGCGGGCGTGCCGTTCTTCCATTCGCTGGCCTGCACCGGCGCACCCGGGCGGACCTTCTGGAACCCTTCCACCACGACCACGTCGCCAGCCTTCAGGCCGCTGGTGACGATCCAGTTGCTCTTGAGAGCGCCGCCAGTGGTGACCGGTATCTGCTCGATCTTGTTGTCCTTGACCAGCAACAGGCTTTGCAGGCCATCCGCGGTACGCTGCAGCGCCTGCTGCGGCACCATCAGGGCCTTGTCGTCCACGCCCTGCTCCAGGCGCACGCGCACGTACATGCCGGGCAGCAGGATGCCGTCGGGGTTGGGGACTTCGGCGCGCAGGTTGACCTGCCCCGTAGTCGGATCCACGGTGATGCCGGTGAACAGCAGCTTGCCCGGCTGGCCGTACTCGGAGCCGTCTTCCAGCACGATGGTGGCGCGCGCCGTGTCCTTGCCGACCTGCTGCAGCTGGCCGCTGGCGAAAGCGCGGCGCAGGGATGCGAGTTCCGCGGTGGACTGGGTGAAGTCCACGTAGATCGGATCCAGCTGCTGCACCGTGGCCATCTGCGTGGCGGAGGTGCCCTCGACCAGCGCGCCTTCGGTGACCAGCGGCTTGCCGATGCGGCCGGTGATGGGCGAGGTGACGTCGGTGTAACCGAGGTTGATCGCAGCGTTGTCCTGCGCGGCCTTGGCGGCGGCGACGGCGGCGTCCGCCTGGCGGTACGAGGCCACGGCGTTGTCGTATTCCTGCTTGCTGACGGCGTTGGCCTTGACCAGCGGCGCATAGCGGTCGGCCAGCAGCTTGGCGCTGAACAGATTGGCCTGAGCCTGCTTGAGCTGCGCCGTGGCCTGATCGTAGGCGGCCTTGTAGGGCGCCGGATCGATCTTGAACAGCAGTTGGTTTTCCTTGACGTCCCCGCCCTGCTCGAAGGCGATCTTCTGGACGATGCCGGTGACGCGCGAACGGATCTGCGCGTCCCGGACGGCATCGACGCGGCCAGGCAGGTCGGACACGATGGGCGCGCGCTGCGGCTGGATCGTAATGACGCTGACTTGGGGCATGCCTGGATTCATGTGCGGCTTTTCACCGCAACCAGCCAATATCAGTGCGAGGACCCCACCAGAAAAAACCAGCCCTGAAACACGTTTAGGCGAAAACCGCATTGAAACCCCCGCGTAGCGTAATTAACCGTAATCGCGTCATGTAATCGCAGTATTTAACCGCGGCTCTGGCCGCGATCAAATAAGAAGCATGCGTCATCAAGGCACGTAATCAGCCCAGTAATGTAACTCAGTTATTGGGGAAATCACTGATTTTTAGTGCTTCAAATACCACGCGCGAGGGGATTTCGTACAACAAATCAGGTCTCGGAAAGCTCCCGCAGCTTGCCCAGGAACACATAGCCCATGCCATGGACCGTATGCAACGGCAGCCGGGCGCCAGCCAGCAGGACCTTGCCGCGCAGGCGGCATATGGCCACATTCAGCGTGCGCATCGTGGTGCGCTTGCGGGCGGCCATGAATTCATCGCGCCGCAGTTCCCTGGCGGGATTGCCCGCCAGGCAAAGCAGGCAAGTGCGCTCCAGGGCAGTCAGGCCGATGCGGATGCCCTGGGGCGTAAGCAGGGTCCAGCCCTGGTAGACCAGGGTCCACCAGCCGTCCAAGGCGTAGGGAGTGTCGGCCGCGCGGGCGGGCGCGACTTGGGCAAGGCGAGCGGGGGCATTCACGACGGATCTCCACCAGGACGGCCCGCGCCGCGCGGGATGGCGGCCGGCTCCCGGAACAAGGTTGCAACTTGCCCCGAAAGACTACCGCCGGAACCCGCCTATGTTGGATTTACAGGGCACCTATAGGACCAATCCGATCGGCAACCTGCTCCGCCCTATCCAGAAACACCGGCCGCGCCTTTGCCCCGCGAGTTCAGGTGCGCTTGCCGTTGCGGTGGATATCGTGGGTGACGAAGCAACTGTCCTGGGTCGGGCGGGCCAGGATGCCGGGCTTGGCCAGCGTGGCGCGGATGTCGGACAGGCCGGACTCCCAGTGCTCGCGCATGGCCTCGGTGCCGAACTCGTAGTCCTTGGAGTAACGCTCCCGGTGCTTGGACTCGTAGATGAGGTTGATGATGTTGGTGGCCGGCGTATGGGACAGCTTGCGGATGTCGTCGAACTCAGCCGCCTTGCGCTCGGCTTCCGGCAGCTTCGCCAGCAGACGCTGCAAGCCGTGGCGCAGCTTGAGCACGCGCCGCATCTGGTCCGTGACCAGGCGGGTCCGGCTGGAATACTGGATGTCCTTCTGGCGCTCGGCCACTTCCTCCAGGTTGGTCGGCAGGCCGCCGCGCGCCGGCCACAGATCGACCTGGAACGCCAGCGTGTCGCGCATGTTGTCCGTGGTCAGCACCTGGGCCAGCGGCGTGTTGGACACGATGCCGCCGTCCCAATAGTGTTCGCCGTCGATCTCGACGGAGGGGAAGCCTGGCGGCAAGGCGCCCGAGGCCATGATGTGCTCGGGCCTCAGGGTGTCCTTCAGGCTGTCGAAATAGGCGAAGTTGCCGGTCCGCACGTTGACCACGCCGAAACTGGCGCGCACGGCCCCGCTATTGAGCAGGTCGAAATCCACGAATTCCCGCAAGGTCGCGGCCAGCGGCGTGGTGTCGTAGAAGCTGGTGGACGCCGCGCCCCTGCCGTGCACCAGGTAGGGCGGCGGAAAACGCGGTTTGAAAAAGCCCGGTTGGCCCGAGAACAGGGCCTGGAAGGCCGACACATGCCCGTTCATGACGGGTGAGCCGAAGCCGAACGGCAAACCTTCGAACATGGGCCCGAGCGTCTCGCCCCAGGGCACCGAGGCGAAACCCGCCGGCCGGCAGATGGCTTCCCAGAAACCACGCAAGCGCTCCACCCGCTCGTCCTCGCGGGAACCCGCGATGATGGCCGCATTGATCGACCCGATGGAAATGCCGGAAATCCAGTTGGGCCGGATGCCCGCTTCGTGCAGCCCTTGGTACACCCCGGCCTGGTAGGCCCCCAGCGCTCCCCCGCCCTGCAGCACCAGGGCGACGACTTCATAGGGCGGCGTATCGCCGGTGTCTTGGGTCGGGGCCTTGCGGCGAGTACTCATACGGCTTCCTCTAGGCAGGGCTGGCGGACCGCCCTACTTGCTTTTGTCCGGCACTTGCGGCGTGCCCACGCCCGCGCGGAACGGATACTTTGAGAAAATCTGCGCGACCACCTTGTCCGTGTTCTCGGGCGTAGCGGCCGCGTCGGGCTGGACCTCGCCCACCGCCAGGCCTTCCCAGACCAGCTGCCTGCGGCGCATGTCGACCAGGTCGATATTCAAGGTGCCCTCAGTATATTGGTAGACGTCGTCGCCCCAGCCGTAGCCGGGCCAGCCGCCGTAGAAGCCGGCGCGATAGCCGTAGTACGGGCCCATGGGCGGAGCGGCCGGCGTGACCTGCACCTTCTGCTGCAGCTTGGCGCTGAAATTGACCAGCAGGTCGGGATTGGAGGCGCTATAGGTATAGCCGCGCATTTCCATCTGGCCGCGCGTGGCGTTCTTGAGGCGCTCGGTCAGCAAGCTGCTGTAGCCCGCTTTGTCCGTGCCCAGCGGCGTCATGTACCCAAATGTCCGATACTGGGCGAAATTCGCCTGATGATCGTAGTCGCTCTTGACGGTGGGACCCGAGGCGCAAGCCGCCAACAGAGCCGTCATGGAACCCGCAGCCAGCAATTTGAACGCTTTCATGTCGTTTTCTCCGAGAGCCCGATGCTTGGACATAGTGCCGCGAAGCCTACAAAATTTCAACAGAATCTCATTCGCATCGCTTCCGCCGCAAAACACTGAAGCAGCCGCCGTCCATTACACTTTCAACTGTCCCATACCCTGACCACGGCACGACGCAAATGTTGGAACTCGACGGCTCGATTTGGTTTCGCTCCGGCGCCCAGACCTGGGGCGGAAAAAACCGCATAGACCTGCTGGCGCAGATCGACGCCACCGGTTCGATCACCGCCGCCGCGCGCGCCGTGGGCATGAGCTACAAGGGGGCCTGGGACGCCATTGACGCCATGAACAACCTGGCGGGCGAGCCTTTGGTGATCAGGGCCGCCGGCGGCAAGGGCGGCGGCGGCACACGCCTGACGGACCGCGCGCGCGGCCTGATCGGCACCTTCCGCGCCCTGGAAGCCGAACACCGCAAGTTCATGGAAAACCTGACCCGCGCTGGCATGACCGCCAGCGGCGACATCGACCTCATGAGGCGTTTCATGCTAAAGACCAGCGCACGCAACAAACTGCTAGGCACCGTCATCCAGATCCGCGCCGGCGCCGTCAACGACGAAATCATGCTGCGCATCGCGGGCGGCCTGACCATCACGGCCACCATCACCCGCGAAAGCACGCAGGAACTGGGATTGGCGATGGGCAAGGAGGCGATCGCGCTGGTCAAGGCGTCGTCGGTCATCGTGGGCGCGCCCGGCCCCGGCCTGCGCCTGTCGGCGCGCAATCAATTGCCAGGCAAGATCACCGCCCTACGCCCGGGCGCCGTCAACAGTGAGATCCTGATCGGACTGGACGGCGGCGTGACGCTGGCGGCCATCGTCACCAATGAAAGCGCGCAGGATCTGGCCCTGGACGTAGGCGCCGACGCGGTGGCGATTTTCAAGGCTTCCAGCGTGATACTCGGCGTGCTGGACTGACCTGTCAGACGCCCACGTCCTCACCGTGGCGCCGCACCCTGCCCTCGCGCACTTCGAATACTTCGTCGGCCAGCGCGTCCACGTCGGCCGGGTCGTGCGTGATCAGGAGCATGGGCACGTCCAGCTGGCGCTGCAAGGCGTTGAGTTCTGACCGCATCTTGCCGCGCAACTGCGAGTCCAGCGCTGAAAAGGGCTCGTCAAGCAGCAGGATGTCCGGCCGCAGCATGAGGGCTCGCGCCAAGGCGACCCGTTGTTTCTGTCCGCCCGAGATTTCGCTGGGATAGCTGCCCACGATGGAGTCCAGCTCGAACGCGTCCACCCAGCGCTGCGCCTCGGGTCCGACCTCGCGCCTGGGCGGATTGCGCCAACCGCGCCGCAATCCGAAAGCAATGTTCTGCGCCACGGTCAGATGAGGAAACAGGGCGTAGTCCTGGAACAGATAGGCGACGCGGCGCGACTGCGCGGGCAGGCTGACGCCGGCGTCGGCATCGAACAGCACGCGGCCGTTGATCTCGATGCGGCCCGAATCGGGCCGCAGCAGGCCCGCCACCGCGCGCAGCGTCAGGCTCTTGCCCGCCCCCGACGGACCGAACAGCGCGATGCGCTTGGCCGAGGAATCAAACGCCACGTCCAGCGCAAAGCGCCGGTCGCCGGACACCATCTGCTTGCGCACCCGGATGTTGACGCTCATAGCGCGCTCCCGTTGCGCCGGCCGCTGCTGACGGGCACCAGCTTGCCGGCCAGCAGCAAGACCACCACGCAGGTCACCGAAGTGACCAGCACCAGCATGTTGGCGGTGGCGTCGTCGCCTGCCTGCACCGCCTCATAGATGGCGACCGACAGGGTTTGCGTGCGCCCCGGCAGGTTGCCGGCGATCATCAGGGTGGCGCCGAATTCGCCCAGCGCCCGCGCGAACGCCAGCAGCACGCCGGCGGCGATGCCGCGCGCGGCCAAAGGCAGGGTGACGCGGAAGAACACCCCCGCCTCGCACACGCCCAGCACGCGCGCCGCGCTTTCGAGTTGGCTATCGACGTTTTCGAAGGCCGCGCGGGCCGATTTGAACACCAGCGGAAACGCCACCACGGAAGCCGCGATCACCGCGCCCTGCCAGGTGAAGACCAGTTCGATGCCCCAGTCCGCCAGCGTCTCGCCGATGATGCCACGGCGTCCCAGCAGCACCAGCAGGTAGTAGCCGAGCACCGTCGGCGGCAGCACCAGCGGCAAGGTCAGCAGCGCGTCCAGAAGATCGCGGCCCGGCCAGCGCCAGCGCGACAGGCCATAGGCCGCGGCCGTGCCGGCCACGGTCGCCAACAACGTTGCCCAGCCTGCCACTTTCAGGGAAAGCAGCAGGGGCACCCAAACCGGATCACTCATCAATGCCTACGATTCAACAGGTATCAGGGCTTCTGGAAGCCGTAGCGCGACAGTATCGCCTGACCCGCGGGAGACAGCACATAGGCGACGAAACTTTCGGCTTCCCGGGCGGCGGCTTCGCGGGTGGTCACGGCGATGGGATAGGTCACCGGCGTCTGCGACGGCACGCGCACCGCGACCTTGACCTTGTCCGCCATGATGGCCGCGTCGGTCGCAAACACGAAGCCCGCGTCGACCTCGCCGCGCGCCACGTAGTCCAGGCTCTGGCGCACGTTCTGGGCCAGCACGCTCTTGGCCTGCACTTCCTTCCACAGGCCGGCCGCTTCCAGCGCGCCCTGGGTGTAGCGGCCCACCGGCACCGATGCCGGGTTGCCATAGGCGATGCGCTTGACGTCGTCGCGGGTCAGGTCCTTGAGCGCGGTGATGTTGGCCTTGCTGTCGGCGGGGACGATCAGCACCACCTGGTTGGCGGCGAAGTCCACGCGGGAGGCCGGCTTGACGGCTTTTTCCTCGACCGCCTTGTCCATGGCCTTCTGGTCCGCCGAGGCGAACACGTCGGCCGGCGCGCCCTTGACGATCTGCTGCAGCAGCACGTCGGAAGCGCCGAAGTTCAGGATGACCTTGGTGCCGGCGTGCTCTTTTTCGTAGCCTTGCGCGACTTCCTTGAAGGCGTTGGTCAGGCTGGCGGCGGCCGACACCACCAGGTCGCCGGCGTTGGCATTGGCGCCCCATGCGGCGGCCAGCGCCAAGGACAGCGCCACGATCGGACGTTTGCAGAACATGTTCTTCTCCCAGAGGAAATCGCTAAGTCGGTAACGAAATATATATAGGTATATAACGCCCGTCAATTTGGCTTCCCGGGGGCCGTTGAGCAATATCAAGGAGTGGTGGCCGCAGGCTTCAGCCGCGCGCCACCGTGGTCGCGTGCACCGACTCGGGCGCCAGCAGCGTCCGCAGGTGCTCCAGCGCCAGCTCGGGCCGCGCCGCGCCGCACATGAAGACGTCCAGCGCGGCGAACTGGTGTTCGGGCCAGGTGTGGATGCTGATGTGGGATTCGCTCAGCAGGACTACGCCGGTCACGCCAGCGCCGTCGCCGAAATGATGGAAGTGCGCGCTGAGCACGCGCGCGCCCGCCGCCTGCGCCGCGGCGACCAGATCGCGTTCCAGCGCCTGCGCGTCGGTCAGCCGGTCCGCCGGCACGCCGCGGAAATCCGCCAGCACGTGGCGGCCGGGTGTGGCATACGGGGTCACTTGTGGGATCCGCCCGACGACCAGCCCGACCCGCCGGACGAACTGCTGCCCCAGCTGCTGCTGGAGCCGCCGCCAGACATGCGCGCGCCCGGCGAGCTGACCCCGGTGGCGAAGATCACCACCACGATGGCGTAGACGGTATATAGCAGCTTGCCCATCTTGTCATTCGTCCTTGCCGGATAGTTTGTCCGCCAGCGCCGCCGGAATCCACAGGAACGCCGCGCCGATCAGGAGAGGAACGATGCCCCCGCTGAAGATATTCTCGAAGTTCAGGAAGGCCAGCGCGATCATGGCCGTCCAGGCAAACTTGCGATATCCCCCGGGTTTGCCGCTAAGCGGCATGGCCTTCTGCTTGGCCAGTTCAGGGTCCCCGAACCATTCGGCCAGTTGCGCCGGCGCCACCGGCCCTGAAGCCGACCAACCCAGTTCGGACTCGCTCAGTTCGCGGGTCAGCTTGAGGTTGCCAGCCTTGTAATCCGTGATCTTGGTGCTGTCGCCGACCTTGACGCGCCAGTTGAACGCGCCCAGCGCCAGCTCCACCCGCGAGGTGTAGTCGTACAGTTTCTGATAAAGCTTGGAGTTCCAGCGCACGCTGCTGGCGTTGTTGTGGCTGGGCCAGGTGTCGCACACCCGCACGCGCTCCCAACCTTCGTCGGTTTCCACCAGCCAGATGAACCCCTTCACCGGATTGAACAGCAGGTACTCGATCCAGTCGGACGGTTCCTCGGGATCCGGATCGGCGCACTTCATCAGGCCGATGAGCGTGTAGGAAGCGCCGTCGATCTTGGCCACCGCGCCCAGCGCCAGCGTGGTCTTGATGGCCTTGACCTTGCGGGCCTTCTCGATGACTTCGGCCGTGGGGCCCGAGCAGTCGACCGCGGCCGCGCACGAGGGGCAGACCACCTGGGTGGCCATGGCGGCCACGAAACTTATCGGCCCGCCGCAGTTCGGGCAGTCCAGCGCCTTGATCTGACCACGGAAACGGCCGGCCGTCTCCTCGACCTGCTCGTTGGTCCGCAACGACGCCGCCTGCATGGCGGACAGGTCGAACGCCTTGCCGATGTACAGCTCGGGCTCGGGTCCGTCGGAAAAGTCCAGTGTGAGGAACGCGTCCAGGCAGCGGTAATCCGCCACCTTGGCCAGCCAGCCCTCGCCCGGCACGAACGGCAGCTCGCCTTGCGTGCCGCCCGCCTGGCAGGCGCGCACGTCGGCGGCGGTGTAGCGCTGCCCGTCCAGCTTCAATTCGTCGCCGGGCGCGATGTCGTCGAACGCCGGCATGCCTTGCGTGGACTTGACCTTGCGCCGCCGGGTCACGGCGTACTGGCCCGAGGCGTCCGACAGCCAGCCATCGGAGCCGTCTTCGAACCAGAGGTACCACTCGTTCCAGAAGCCGTCTTCGTAGCGCAGCTGGATGCGGCCGATCAGATCGAAGCGCTTGCCTTCATGGGTGCCGGCCGCGCCCAGGCACAAGGGCGAGTAGTCCTCCAGGACTTCGGCGGCCTCGCCGATGCGTTTGACCGACTCGGCGTCCTTCAGCAAAGTGCTGCGGCAGGCGCCGCAGACCGCCATGACGGATGCCGCGGACGTGAATTTGACTGGGGCGCCGCACTGCGGACACAGAACCTGCTGCATGGAGCCTTAGCTGGTGAGTTTCTTCAGCACTTCGGCCTTGGCCGAATCGTAGTCCGCGGCCGTGATCAGGCCTTTGTCCAGCAGGTCCTTGAGCTGCTGCAGCCGCTGCGCCGGATCGCCGCCCGCTGCGGCAGGCGCCTGCTGGGCTGGCTGCTGCGCCGCCTGCTGCGGCTGCCCCTGGGCGCCGGCGAGGCCCGCGGCCATGGTCTGGCCCAGCGCCGCGCCGGCCGCCAGGCCCGCGCCGATGCCGGCGATGCCGCCCTCGTTCTGCGCCGCCATCGGAATGGCCGTGGCGGTCTGATACTGGGTGAACTTGCCCAGGTCGCCGGCCATGCCCATGGAAATCCGGGTGTCCAGCGCTTTTTGCAGCTCTTCCGGCAGCGAAACGTTCTCGACCGTGAAGTTGTCCAGCTTGACGCCGTAGCGGTCAAACACCGGCCCCAGTTGCTCGGCGATGCTTTGCGACATCAGCCCCTGGTTGCCGGCCATGTCCAGGAACGGCACTTTGGAGCCGCCCAGCGCCGTCGTCATCGCCGCGACCACCATGTTGCGCAACTGCGCCTCCAGGTCGTCCACGGTGTATTCGTCGCGCGTGCCGCTGATCTCGCGGTAGAACTTGGCGGGATCGGAGATCTGGTAGGAATACACGCCGAAGGCGCGCAGGCGCACCATGCCGAACTCGCTGTCGCGCAGGGTCACCGGCTGGGCCGTGCCCCAGCGCCGGCCCAGTTGCAGGCGGGTGCTGAAGAAGATCACGTCCGACTTGAAGGGCGACTCGAACAGCTTGTCCCAGTTCTTCAGGTACGTCAGGATCGGCAGCGTCTGCGTGGTCAGCTTGTACATGCCGGGGCCGAACACGTCGGCCACCTTACCCTCATTGACGAACACCGCCATCTGCGACTCGCGCACGGTCAGGCTGGCGCCATACTGGATTTCGAAGTCCTGCATCGGATGGCGCCACGCGAGCACGCCGTCGCGGTCCTCGTTCCATTGCAGGATGTCGATGAACTGCTTGCGGATGAATGAACCGAGACTCATGAGTAGTCCTCCTGTCAGATCGGGTTCGGCGCCTGTCCGTATCAGGTCAGGCTGGCGGCGTTGACGATGCCGGCGGCGATCGAAATCGACCCGATCAGCCCGCCCATGGCGATGTTGTTTTCTTCGATGGCCTCGTTCATGCCGCGCACGGCCTGGGACACGCCCACGTACACGACGATCTGCACCAACATGGCCACAAGCCCCCAGAGCAGGAACATGGCATAGCTGGCGTGGATCGCGATGCTGGAGCACAAGGTAAAGCTGAAGCCCACCAGCGCGCCGCCATACGACAGCACCGCGGCGATATTGCCTTCGCGGATCAGCTCGAATTCCTTGTAGCGCGTGACGGCCGTGTAGACCAGGGTGAAGACACCCAGCATGGCAAGCGCGGACGCCATATAGATCAGATAGGTCACCACCGGATGCATTGCTTCTCCCATTGCCACCCTCCTAATTGCGCGCAGTATATACGGCGCGTTCGATATACTGCGAACGCATTTTTCGTGTCGGACACCTCATGCGCGACCGCGTTCTCATTCTTTCGGTATTGATCGTCGCCTCCTGCGGTTTGGGCTATGAGCTCATCAGCAGCGCGCTGGCCAGCTATTTGCTGGGGGATTCGATACTGCAGTTCTCTTCCGTCATCGGCTGCTATCTGTTCGCCATGGGCATAGGCTCGTGGTTGTCAAAATATGTAAGAGACGAAGACGTTTTGAATCGCTTCATCGATGTGGAGCTGCTGGTCGCCCTGTTGGGCGGCGTCTCCGCCGCGGTGCTGTTCCTGGTCTTCGCCTGGATGGCCGCGCCCTTCCGCGCGGCCCTGTATGTAGGCGTGTTCCTCATCGGCCTGATGGTCGGCATGGAGATCCCGCTGGTGATGCGGGTGTTCAACCAGCGCAAGACCGAGTTCCGCGAAATCGTTAGCCGCGTGCTGACCTTCGACTACCTGGGCGCACTGGCCGTGTCGCTGGTGTTCCCGCTGCTGCTCGCCCCCAAGCTCGGCCTGCTGCGCACCAGCTTCCTCTTCGGCATCATGAACGCCAGCGTGGCGCTGTGGACCACCTGGCTGTTCCGCGCGGAGCTCCACCGGCCCGGCGAGAAAGCCATCCGCGCCAGCGTAGTGATCGGCTTCCTGGGGCTGGGCTTCATCTACTCCGGCAACATGACGGCCTGGGCCGAGAAGGGCCTGTACGGGGACGATGTGGTGCATGCGGAAACCACCCAATACCAGCGTCTGGTGGTCACGCGCTGGCATGACGACCTGCGCCTCTATATCAACGGCAACCTGCAGTTCTCGTCGCGCGACGAACACCGCTATCACGAAGCGCTGGTGCACCCCGGCCTGCAAGCCCTGCCCTGGGCGCGCAACGTGCTGGTGCTGGGCGGCGGCGACGGCCTGGCCGTGCGCGAAATCCTCAAATACAAGAATATCGAACGCGTGACGCTGGTGGATCTGGATCCGGCCATGACCGGCCTGTTCTCGCGTTCCGAGCCGCTGGTCAAGCTGAACCAGGGGTCGCTGAAGGATCCGCGGGTCACGGTCATCAACGACGATGCCGGCCGCTGGCTGGAAACCCATGCCGAGGTCTATGACTACATCGTGGTGGATTTTCCCGATCCGTCCAATTTCGGCCTGGGCCGCCTGTACTCGGTGCCGGTCTATCACCTGATGGCGCGCCACCTGGCCGAGAACGGCTATATGGTGGTGCAGTCCACCTCGCCCTACTTCGCGCCGCGCTCGTTCTGGAGCGTCGATGCCACCCTGAAGGAAGCCGGGCTGAACACCTGGCCGTACCACACCTATGTGCCGTCCTTCGGCGACTGGGGTTTCATCCTTGCCAGCAAGCGCCGCGACTACGAGCCGCCCGCCAGCATTACCGTGCCGACGCGCTATCTGGATCCGGTCACGACGCGCGAACTATTCCACTTTCCCGCCGACATGCCCGCGCTGGCGATGCCGCCGAACCGCTTGAACGAGCAGTCGCTCGTGCGCTACTTCGACGAAGACTGGCGCAAGGTCATCCGCTGATGCGGCGGCGCAGCTTCCTGCTGGGCGCGGCCACGGCAGCGATTGCCGGCACCGCCGGGTATTACCGCTCGCGCATCGTCGAGACCACGCCGGAAATCCATTACCCAGGCATGCAGGCGGGCCACGCCCTGCGCGACGGCGCAGCCTGGCCACAGCCCTCGGCCAACCACCAGCGCGACGTCGTGATCCTGGGCTCGGGCGTGGCGGGTCTGTCCTGCGCCTGGAAGCTGGCGCGCGAAGGGCATACCGATTTCCTGGTGGTGCAGGGTCCCGAATTCGAAGGCAATGCCGCGGCCGGCCTGCGCGACGGCCTGGACTACCCCTTGGGCGCCCACTACCTGCCGCTGCCCTCGCTGGCCTCCACCCATGTGCGCGAGATGCTGGCCGACTTCGGCATCATCGAGCGCGGCGCAAGCGAGGCCCGCCCCTACTACGACGAAACCGCTTTGGTGCACTCGCCCCAGGAACGCCTGCTGCGCGACGGCCGCTGGGAAGAAAGCCTGCTGCCCATGAGCGGGTTGCCGGAAGCAGACCTGGCGCAGCACCGCAAATTCCTTGCCCTGATCGAGCGTCTGCACACGCAGACCGGCAACGACGGCCGCAAGGTCTTCAGCATCCCGCTCACGCTTTCGTCGCGGGACCCGGCCTGGCGCGCGCTGGACGCGATTACGTTCAAGCAATGGCTGGAACGCGAAGGCTATACCTCGCCCGCGCTGCACTGGTACCTGAACTACTGCTGCCGCGACGACTACGGCGCGCAGTACGACGTGGTTTCGGCCTGGGCCGGCCTGCACTATTTCGCCAGCCGGGACGGCCATTCCGCCAACGCGGGCGAAGGCGCGGTGCTGACCTGGCCCGGCGGCCTGTCCATGCTGATGCAGCGCATGCGCGACGCCATCACGAGCAAGCTCGGCCATGCCGGCTGGCTGGTTGCCGGCACTGCGGTCCGGATGCAGGAAACGGCCGCCGGGCCGCGGGTTACCTGCCTGGCTTCGGCTTCGGTCGCCTACACGGTGCAGGCCCGCCGCGCCGTGTGCGCGATGCCGTTGTTCGTGGCCCAGCGCATCCTGCCCGACATCCGCGCCTACGGCTACGATCCGGCGGTGCACGCGCCGCCGCATGCGCCCTGGATGGTGTCGAACTTCGTCATGGAAGGTTATCCCGCCGAAGCCCCTGGCGAACCGTTGTCCTGGGATAACGTCGTCTATCAAGGCAAGGCGCTGGGCTACGTCGTCTCCACGCACCAGCTGCTGCGCGTGGCCCGTACGCCGCGCTGCGTCTTCACCGCCTACCACGCGCTCAGCGAAATGAAGCCCGAGGCCGCGCGCCAGTGGCTGACGCGCGCCAGTCCGGAGGAACTGCGGGCCGAGGCCGCGTCGGATCTGGTCGCGGCCTACGGCCAGGAATTCTGGCGCCACGCGCGCCAACTGGAAATCACGGTACGCGGCCATGCCATGGCCTCGCCGCTCTGCGGCTACCTGTCCAATCCGGGACTGGCGGCCTTGCGCGACGTGGACGGCCCGGTGCTGTTCGCGCACGCGGACCTGTCGGGCTATTCCGTGTTCGAGGAAGCCGCGTGGTGGGGCGTGGCTGCCGCTGGGCGGATCATGGGTCAAAAGCCGCCGCAGGCCTGAAGTTCGCGCGCCGCGTTTTCGCCGGCCGCCTGCAATACAATTCCGCGAGCTTGCCGGGCATCACGGCACCTCCTGACC
Source organism: Achromobacter sp. FW305-C-30-7 (assembly GCF_058783105.1). Lineage (NCBI taxonomy): Bacteria > Pseudomonadati > Pseudomonadota > Betaproteobacteria > Burkholderiales > Alcaligenaceae > Achromobacter > Achromobacter sp. FW305-C-30-7. Next base: position 163,328 of record NZ_JBYSYI010000007.1, read on the forward strand.
GGACTCAGATAAAAAGACATGGGAAAGCACGTCGTTGTCCTAGGCGCGGGTATCGTGGGCGTCTGCTGCGCGCTGGAACTGCAGCGCCGCGGCCTGTCCGTCACGCTGGTGGACCGGCAGGAGCCGGGGCTGGACACCTCGCTGGGCAACGCCGGCGTGATCGCGCGCAGTTCGCTGATGCCGTTCAACCATCCCGGCTTGTGGGCGCAGTTGCCACGGCTGCTGAAGAACGACACCGTGCAGTTCCGCTACAAGCTGAGCTACCTGGCGCAGAACCTGGGCTGGGCGGCGCGCTTCCTGCTCAATGCCCGGCCGGCGGTGTTCAAGCAGACCGTGGCGGCGCTGGACGGGCTGATCCGGCTCTCGGCGCCGGAGCATCTGCGGTTGCTAAACGAATCGGGCGCCGCGCACCGGCTGCGTGATACCGGGTGGATATTCCTGTACCGGTCTGAACAGGGCTGGAACAGCGGCGAACTCTCGCGCAAGACCTTTGCCCAGTACCAGGTGCCGACCCAGATCCTTGCACCCGGCGAGCTGGCGGAAATCGAACCCGCGCTCGCGCCGATCTTCCAGCGCGCGCTCTGGATCCAGGGCTCGTATTCCGTCGATGATCCGCACGAGGTGGTGGCGGCCTACGCCGCCCTGTTCCGCCGATCCGGCGGCACGTTCAGACGCCTGACCGCCAGCGCCATCCGCCGCGAGGGCCAGGGCTGGATCGTGCAAGGCGCCCAAGGGTCCGAATCAGTGGAGGCGGATCGATTGGTGGTGGCGCTCGGCCCTTGGTCGAAGCGCCTGCTGAAGACGGCGGGCATAGACCTGCCCATGGCGTTCGAGCGCGGCTACCACATGCATTACAGCGGCGCAGACGGCGCCAGCCTGACGCGCCCGGTCTACGACACCGGCGGCGGCTACGTGCTGTCGCCCATGGCGCGCGGGCTGCGCCTGACCACGGGCGTGGAACTGGACGCCTGCGAGGCGCCCGCTCGGCCGCTGCAGCTGGAACTGGCGGAGGCGCGGGCCCGCGAGGCGTTTCCGCTGGACCGGCGGCTGGATGCCGAGCCATGGCTGGGGCGGCGTCCGACCCTGCCCGACAGCCGGCCGATGATAGGCGAGGCGCCGCGCCACCCCGGCCTGTGGCTGGCGCTGGGGCATCAGCACATCGGTTTCAGCACCGCGCCCGGCACCGCCAGGATATTGGGCGAACTCATGTGCGACGGCGTTGCGGCTGCCGGCCACGAGGCGTTCCGGCCGGGCCGGTTCATCTAGGCCGGCAGGCCGCCCCGCGCAGCCTGCGGGAACCGGCTGCGACTCACGCAGCCGGCAACTGGCGCTCAGCCCAGCAGCAAGGCGTCGTCGGAAATCTTCTCGCCGCGCACGCGCTCGAACATGGCCAGCAGGTCCGGCACATCCATGCCGCGGCGCTCGTCGCCCGATACGTCCAGCACCACCTGCCCCTGATGCAGCATGACGGTGCGGTCGCCCACGTCCAGCGCCTGGCGCATGCTGTGGGTCACCATCATCGTGGTGAGCTGGCTTTCGGCGACGATGCGCGCCGTCAGCTGCAGCACGAAGTCCGCCGTGCGCGGATCCAGCGCCGCCGTGTGCTCGTCCAGCAGCAGGATGCGCGAGGGCTGCAAGGCCGCCATCAGCAGGCTGACCGCCTGGCGCTGGCCGCCCGACAGGAGGCCGATGCGGTCGGTCAGGCGGTTTTCCAGGCCCAGGCCCAGCGTGGCCAGGCGCTCGCGGAAGCCCTCCTTCATGGAGGCCTTGACCGCGCGACTGTAGCCGCGGCGCGCGCCGCGCATCTGCGCCAGCGCCATGTTCTCTTCGATGGTCAGGTCTTCGCAGGTGCCCGCCATGGGGTCCTGGAACACGCGGGCCACGCGGCCCGCGCGCGCCCACACCGGCTGGCGCGTGACGTCGACGCCGTTGATGTCGATGCGGCCGGAGTCGACCGGCAGGTCGCCCGACACCGCGTTCAGGAAGGTGGACTTGCCGGCGCCATTGGAGCCGATGACGGTCACGAACTGGCCCGAGGGGATCTCCAGCGACAGGCCGCGTAAGGCGCGGGTCTCGATGGGCGTGCCAGCGTTGAACGTAATTTTCAGGTCTTTTGCGGACAACATATCAGCGCACCTTTTTGCCGACCAGGCGGCGCTTGAGCATGGGAATGACCAGGGCGAACGTGACCAGCACCGCGGTGACGAGGTTCAGGTCTTGCGCCTTCAGGCCGATGAAATCGCTGTTCAGCGCCAGCGCGATGAAGAAGCGGTAGACGATGGCGCCGATGATGACGGCCAGCGTCGCCAGCACCAGCTTGCGCGACGGCAGGATGCTTTCGCCCACGATCACGGCGGCCAGGCCGATCACGATGGTGCCGATACCCATGGAGATGTCCGAGCCGCCTTGAGTCTGGGCGAACAGCGCGCCCGCCAGCGCGACCAGCGCGTTGGACAGCGCCATGCCGCCCAGGATCATGCGCCCGGTATTGACGCCCTGGGCGCGGGCCATGCGGCCATTGGAGCCGGTGGCGCGCACGGCCAGGCCGGTCTGCGTGGCGAAGAACCAGTCCAGCGCCAGCTTGGCCAGGATCACAATCACGATCAGGATCAGCGGCCGGGCGACATAATCCGACAGCCATTCGGGCTGCAGGACGGTGAATACGGTGGATTCGGTGATCAGGGGAACGTTGGGCTTGCCCATGATGCGCAGATTGACCGAGTACAGCGCGATCATCATCAGGATGCTGGCCAGCAGGTCCATGATCTTGAGCTTGACGTTCAACCAGCCGGTGACCAGTCCGGCCGCGGCGCCCGCGACCGTGGCAATGACGGTGGCGAGGAAGGGGTCGGTGCCCGAAGCGATCAGCGTGGCACAGACCGCGCCGCCCAGCGGGAAACTGCCGTCAACGGTCAGGTCCGGGAAGCGCAACAGACGGAACGAGATATACACGCCCAGAGCCACCAGGCTGAAGATCAGGCCGATCTCCAACGCGCCTAACAACGAGAACAATGACATGGGTCAAATCCAATCAGTAAGAAGCGAGCATATTAAGAAGTTGCACGAAGGCAAGAAACGAGCATATTAAAGAGTTGCAACGTCGGATATCTTGCGTTTCGGGGTCAGTTTTACCCCAGCTTTCGCAAGAAACGTTTCTCGGCGGTGGATTTTCTCTCGTTTCCTGCCAAAGCGTTCCCGTGCCGGGCGGCCAGGCCGCCAGCAGGAGTCTGCAGGACCATTCAGGGAGCAAAAACGCCGGGCGGGCTCGACGCCATAAGGCGGGCCGCCGGCCATTCAAGACCAGCACATTGCGCCGGGCCGCGAGCATCTTGTGAATGCTGCCGCCCTGAAGACCATGGGGTAAGGCAAGACACCAAAAAATAAAACAAACCCCGCTCACGCCGGGTAGGCATGGCGGGGCAGGTACGGCTGATTATTACTTCACAACCACCGCGGCCGACTTGATGATCGCATCGGACAGGGTCACGCCCTGCTTGGCGGCGGCGCCCGGGTTCACGTAGAGCTCGAGCTTGGAGATCGTTTCCGAAGGGATGGCGCCGGGCTTCTCGCCCTTCAGGATGCGCACCACCACCTTGCCCGTCTGCACGCCCAGGTCGCGGTAGTTGATGCCCAGGGCGGCGATGCCGCCGCGCTTGACGCTGTCGGTGTCGGACGCAATCAGCGGGATCTTGGCGTCGTTGCCGACCTTGACCAGCGACTCATAGGCCGACACGACGTTGTTGTCGGTGTTGGTGTAGATAACGTCGACCTTGCCGATCAGGCTGCGGGCCGCGGAAGCCACGTCCACCGAACGCGGCGCGGCCGCTTCGACCAGGCTCATGCCCGACTTCGGCAGGATTTCCTGCAGCTTCTTCACGACCACGACCGAGTTGGCTTCGCCCGGGTTGTAGACAATGCCCACGCGCTTGGCGTTGGGGACGATTTTCTTGATCAGTTCGACCTGCTTGTCCAGGGCCAGCAGATCCGACACGCCAGTCACGTTGGTGCCCGAGGCGTCCATGCTGGCAACCAGCTGGGCGGCGACCGGATCGGTCACGGCGGAATACACCACCGGCACGTCCTTGGTGGCTGCGACCACGGCCTGGGCCGAGGGAGTGGCGATCGCGACGATGGCGTCGGGCTTGTCGCCGACGAACTTGCGCGCGATCTGGGCGGCGGTGCCGTTGTTGCCCTGGGCGCTCTGGTATTGCCACTTCAGGTTCTTGCCCGGCTCGTAGCCGGCTTGCTTGAGGGCGTCCTGCACCCCGTCACGCACGGCGTCCAGCGCCGGATGCTCGACGATGGCGGTCACCGCCACCGACTTCTGCTGCGCCGCCACCGGCGCGGCGATAGCCATCGCCAGCGCCATGGCGCCAACCGTCAGAAAATGTTTTTTTCCGATCAGCATAGTTAAGCTCCTTGAACCCTTGTATTTGCTCATTATTACGGCGCCGCTGGCGGCTCCCCGCCGGCCGGACTAGCCATAAAGCCGTATAGTCTAACTTGCCGCCACCCCAAAACGTTTGGGGGGAATCCCTGAAATGGTGCATGCCTCAACGGCATGCCCCGCGACGGAGCGCAGCGGCGTCAATATACTGAAAAAGCCCGGAATCGCTTTGGCCGGACAGACAGAAACCGGACTCTTTCCCAGCCGCCACCCGCAGCATCCAGAGGCCACATCATGATCAAACGCGCATTGGGCCGCTCCGGCCTGCAGGTTCCCCCGCTCACCTTCGGCGGCAACGTCTTCGGCTGGACCGTCGACGAAGCCGGCACCTACTCGCTGCTGGACGCGCTGGTGGACGCCGGCCTGAACTTCATCGACACGGCGGACGTGTATTCCCGCTGGGTCCCGGGCAACCAGGGCGGAGAATCCGAAGCCCTCATCGGCAAATGGCTCAAGCGCTCGGGCAAACGCGACCGTGTGCTGATCGCCACCAAGGTCGGCATGGAGATGGGACCCGACGCCAAGGGCCTGGCGCCCGCCTACATCCGCCGCTCGCTGGAAGCTTCCCTGGCCCGGCTGCAGACGGACCACATCGACCTGTACCAATCGCACCAGGACGATCCCGACACGCCGCTGACCGATACCCTGGCCGAATACGCCAAGCACATCGAGTCCGGCAAGGTGCGCGCCATCGGCGCATCCAACTACACCGCGGTGCGGCTGTCGGAAGCGCTGATCGCGAGCGAGCGGCACAGCCTGCCGCGCTACGAGAGCATCCAGCCGGAATACAACCTGTACCGCCGCGAGCCCTTCGAGTCAGGCCTGCAAAGCCTGGTGAAGACGCAGCAGATGGGCACGATCAATTACTACGCGCTGGCCAGCGGGTTCCTCAGCGGCAAGTACCGCAGCCCGGCCGACGCCGGCAAGAGCCCACGCGGCCGCAAGATCATCGAAACCTATCTCAACGAGCGCGGCTACCACATCCTGAAAGCGCTGGACGAAGTGTCCGAGGATGCCGGCTGCACGCCCGCACAAGCCGCACTGGCCTGGCAGATCGCGCAACCCGGCATCACCTCGCCCATCGTCAGCGCGACCTCGCTTACGCAACTGGACGAACTGGTCAAAGCGGCCAGCCTGACGCTGACGCATGATCAGCTGGCCAAGCTGAGCCAGGCGAGTGAATGGCGGTGATGAGGGGGGGGTAGTGGAGAAGTCGGGCGGACCGAAGCGGCGCGTCCGTGTTCCATGAAGCAGGTTTTCCAGGCCAGAAAAAGAAATCCCCGGCTCAAGGCCGGGGTGACATCAGGTCTTATATGATGGGTCGTAGGCTTGCGCCCATTGGAAGCCACCACCAACCTTGGAGAAATTCTATTCCGCACGGCTGCCTCCGGTCAATCTTGGACGGCCGTGGATTTTCCCAGGGTGAGTGAAATGCCAACAACACTGCAATATCGGCCTGTTCTGATTGACACGCTCATCAGCAACGAGCGCATGAACAGCTACCAGACTGTCTTCCGCCCCTCGAACGATGTAGAGCTGATGGGCGTTTATCTGTGGAACACCTGCGCCAGCGGCGCGTTGTATCCACTGATCAATGCCGTGGAAATCAGCTTGCGCAATGCCATCGACCAGGCGCTGACCGCTGATCTGGGGTCGTTCTGGTGGTCGGGCGCCCGACTGCGGTATCAATCCTATGCGCCCGGCGCAGCACCGCCCTATGCCGTGCAGGCGGTGCATGACAATTTCGTCAAGGCGACACGCAAGTACATCGGCGAGGTACGCAGCCGCCACCGCCTACGCGGTCACATCACTCCCAATCATGCTGGCGTTATTTCCAAGACGGATTTCTCGTCCTGGGAGTTCCTGCTCGATGCCGATTTCATGGGCCGGGGCCTGATTTGGCCCAAGCATCTTTCAACCGTGTTTCGCGGGGCCTGGCCGGCCCGCCAGGCGAGCGTCGTGCTGGCACATGGCAGAGAGCTGGTCGCAACGCTGAGGGAATTCCGCAACCGGCTTTTCCATCACGAACCCGCGTGGAAACGCTACGGCGTTCAGACCGAGGCCGACGCGTTGCAACACCTGCAGGAAAAGATCGACAAGGCGGAAAGTTTGCTGGCCTTGATCCACCCGGAGAATCTGCGGTTGCTGCAGATAAACGGCCTGCTACGCGACGCGCGCAGGGCCTGCACCGCAGGCGAGATACGCCGCTTTCAGCATCGGCTCCAGACCCGCAGAATCAGCTCCTTACGCAAGCTGGCCAGACTAGTGGATCAATCTGGACGAGAAAACAGGGCTCTCGCAGCGAAAGTCCATCTGGGATGCAGGCGGCGCTTCCTGATTCTGCCGGAATGACGAAGCAGCCAAGCCGCCCAGACGAAAAGGAAGGCGGTTTGCGAGCGGCGAACCGAGCCGATCGCAAACCCCTCTCCGACCCACCCTCGATCAATCCAGCTTCACCCCCGAGTCCTTCACCACCTTGGCCCAGCGCTGGACTTCGCTGTCGACGAACTTGCCGAACTCGGCGCCTGTCAGCGTGGGCACGGCCGAACCGTTGCCGGCCCAGGTTTCCTTGATCTTCGGCGCGTTCAAGGCCTTGGTGATCTCGGCGCTCATCCTGTCCACGGCTTCCTTGGGCGTGCCTGCGGGCGCCCAGATCGCGTACCAGGTCGACACCACGTAGTTCGGCACGCCGGCCTCGGCGGCGGTCGGCACGTCGGGCAGCGATTGCGAACGCTCGGTGGCGGCCACGGCCAGCGGCTTGATCGTGCCGGAACGGATATGGCCCGCGGACGAACCCAGGCCGTCGAACGCCAGGTCCACCTGTCCGCCGATCAGGGCCGACAGCATGGGACCCGCGCCCTGGTAGGGCACATCCACCAGCTTGATGCCGGTCTGCATCGCGAACAGCTCGCCGGCCAGGTGGTGTGTGCTGCCCTTGCCCGCGGTGCCGAAGTTGATTTCCCCGGGACGCTTCTTGGCGTAATCGATCAGTTCCTGGACCGTCTTCACCGGCAGCTTGGCCGGGTTGATGACGATGACCTGCGGCGGCTGCGCCACCAGCGCGACCGGCACGAAGTCCTTCTGGATGTCGTAGTTCAGGTTCTTGTACAGCGAGGGGGCCAACGCGTGATGCGCGCCGCCCATGAAGAAGGTATAGCCGTCGGGCCTGGCCTTGGCCGCGACGCCCGCGCCCACGGTCCCGCCTGCCCCGCCCTTGTTGTCGATGACCACGGGCTGGCCTAGCTGCGTGGTCAGTTGCTGGGCCAGCGGACGAGCGAAGGTGTCCGTGCCGCCGCCGGCGGGGAACGGGACGATCAGCGTGATCGGGCGTTCGGGCCATTGCGCGGCGGCGACACCGCCAAAACCCAGGGCGGCCACGGCGAACACGGCCGCGGCGGTGGTCCGATATTTCATATTGTCTCCTCTTGCTGCAGCATGGGGACGGCGCGGTTTTGTGCGTCTCGTCTCTTGAAGTTCTTGTAGGGAATGGGCTGCCTGGACCTGCGGTTGGGTGTGGACGTGGACTCCTGAAAGATGGCCTGCACAGCGCGAACGCCGCGCCCGGCCGGGAAAATCCGCTACCCGGAGCCGGGCAGCGGTCCGGGCGAACGTCAGAGCGTCTTATAGGTTTCGCGCAGCACGTTCTTCTGCACCTTGCCCATCGTGTTGCGCGGCAGTTCACCGACGATGTGCAGGCGCTTGGGCACCTTGAAATTGGCGATGCGCGATTTCAGCTCGGCCTGCATGGCGTCCGCATCCAGCGCCACGCCATCCTTGGGCACCACCACTGCCACCACGGCCTCGCCGAAATCGGCATGCGGCACGCCGATGACCGCCGATTCAGCCACGCCGGGCATGTCGTCGATCAGCGTCTCGATTTCCTTGGGGTAGACGTTGAATCCGCCGGAAATGATCAGGTCCTTGCTGCGGCCCACGATGGACAGGTAGTCCGCCGGCACATCGCGTCCGGCGGACTCGCCGCCCCAGCGGCCCACGTCCCCGGTCTTGAACCAGCCGTCCGCGGTGAATTCCTCGCGGGTCTTTTCCGGCATGCGCCAGTAGCCCGAGAACACGTTCGGCCCGCGCACCTGCACATTGCCGATCTCGCCCGGCGCGAGCGCAATGCCGGCATCGTCGACCACCCGCACCTGCACGCCAGGCAAGGCGCGGCCCACGGTGCCCGCCAGGCGCTCGCCCAGCTTGGGGTCATAGGGATTGGAGGTGAGCATGACCGTCTCGCTCATGCCGTAGCGTTCCAGGATGGCGTGGCCGCTGCGCTGCTGGAAGTCCGAGAAGGTCTCGGCCAGCAAGGGCGCCGAACCCGAAATGAAGAGGCGCATGTTGGCGCAAACGTCGCGGTCGAAGCGCGGGTCGGCCAACAGGCGCACGTAGTAGGTCGGCACGCCCATCATTACCGTGCTCTGCGGCAGGTAGCGCAGGGCCTGGTCGACGTCCAGCTTGGGCAGCCAGATCATCCTGGCGCCGGCCAGCAAGGCGCCATGCGAGGCCACGAACAGCCCGTGCACATGGAAGATGGGCAGCATGTGCAGCAGCACGTCGTCCGAGCGCCAGCCCCAGTACTCGTGCAGCACTCGGGCATTGGCCGCCAAGTTGCCATGCGACAGCATCGCGCCCTTGCTGCGGCCGGTGGTGCCGGAGGTGTACAGAATGGCGGCCAGGTCATCGGGCTGGCGCGCCACGGTCTTGAAGGTCTGCGGCAGACCGCCGGCGGCATCCAGCAGCGAGCCGCTGCGGTCCTCGTCCAGCGTGTACACGTGCGCGGTGCCAGCGCGATCGGCGGCGCGTTGCACCCAGTCCAGGTTCTTGCTGGCGCAGACCACCACGGCCGGCTCGGCGTTGCCCAGGAAGTATTCGATTTCCGATTCGCGGTAGGCGGTGTTCAGCGGCAGGTACACCAGGCCGGCGCGCAGCGTGGCCAGGTACAGCAGCAGCGCTTCGGGTGATTTCTCGACCTGCACCGCCACGCGCGAACCCGCCGGCAGATCCAGCGAGGTCAGCAGATTGGCCAGGCACGCGGTGGCGCGATCGATATCGTCCCAGGTGTATTGCAGGTCGGGCGTTTCCAGCGCGACTTTGCTGCGGTCTTTGGGAAAGCCGCCTTGCAGGACAGCGTATAGATTTGCGTTGCTCACCTTGTCTAGTCTCCGGAAAAGGAAGGGTCCTCGCCGGCCAGGAAAGCGCGCACGCCCTCCTTGTGGTCCCGGCTGTCGGCGTACGAGAAATAATCCTGGTATTCGGCTTCGGTCAAAGCGCCACCCGCGGCGAGCCTGCGCGACAAACGCTTGTTGATGCGGGCCGCCAGCGGCGCGCCGGCGGCGATGCGCCGGGCGCTGCGCGTGGCCGCGTCGGCCACCTGGTCGTCGGCGACGATGCGGGTCAGCAGGCCCAGTTCGCGGGCCTCTTCGGCGCCGAAGACGCGGCCTTCGAGCAGGATGGCCAGGGTGGCGGCGCGCCCGACCAAGGCCAGGAGGCCGCTCATTTCGTCGGGCGCCATGGGAAAGCCCAGGCGGTTGATCGGCACGCCGAAGCGAGCCGACTCGCCGGCGATCCGCAGATCGCACTGGCTGGCGATCTCCAGGCCGCCGCCCACGCACACGCCCTCGATCTGCGCCACCACCGGATGCGGACACAGGGCGACCGCCTGCAGGGCAGGCGCCAGCACCTCGCGGTGGTAGCGCTGTACGCCGGCCATGTCGCCGCGCTGCGCGGGGAATTCGCGGATGTCGGCGCCGGCGGCGAAATTGCCGCCCTCGCCGCGCACGATCACGCAGCGCAGGGCGTCATCCTGTGCGATGCGGGTGAACACGTCCCGCAGTTCATGCCACATGCCCACCGTGATCGCGTTCAGGCGCCCCGGGTGCGATAGCGTCACCCGGGCCAGATCGCCCTCGCGCTCCAGCAGCACGCGGCCGGCCACGTTGTCCGTCATGTCTCCTGCCCTCTTTCTTATGTTGTTGGGTAGCGAGCGCGGCGCTTACGCCACGCGTCCCACGCCGCGGCTGACCTGCGGCTTGCCCTCTCCGAGCAGGGCCAGGTTGTCGTCCAGTTCATCGAGGTCGTAGAGGTAGTTCACCATCATGCCGCAGGACTGCTTGAGTCCCTTGGGCGAGGTATCCGCGGCCCAGTTGAGCCGTTCGATACGCGCACCGTTGCCCAGGTGAAAACGCGCCACCGCGTCCACCGGCATGCCGTTCTTCATGGACTGCAGATAATTGGCCGTCAGGCGGAAAGCGGCACGCTTGACCACGTCCACGGCCTTGCCTTGGGCCGCCTTGGCCAGGCGCGCGACCCAGCGCTGCCCATCGGGCACGCCCTCGCGCTTGCGCGACTTGGCGCGCACCTTGTCCTCGCGCACGATGGCCTCCACCGCCTCGGCGTCCAGCTTGGCCAGCCAATCGGCGAAGCCCGGGATGGGCGACAGCGTGGCGAAGGACTTCAGCTTGGGCAGTTCGTGCAGCAGCTGCTCGACCACCCGCTTGAGCAGGAAATTGCCGAAGCTGATGCCCTTCAGGCCGGGCTGCGTGTTGGAGATGGAATAGAAGATGGCCCAGCGCGCCTTGTCCAGGTCCTGCGGCGGCAAGGTGCTGTCCAGCAGCACCTGCACGTTGTCGGCCATCTGGCTGGCGAAGGCCACTTCCACGAAGATGAGCGGCACGCCCGGCATTTGCGGATGGAAGTAGGCGTAGCAGCGGCGGTCCGGCGAAACGCGGCGGCGCAGGTCGTCCCAGGAGGTGATCTCGTGCACGGCCTCGTAGAGGATCAGCTTTTCCAGCAGCGACGCCGGCGAATCCCAGGTCAGCGGCCGCAATTCCAGCAGGCCCACGTCGAACCAGGCGGACAGCAGGCCTTCGAGATCCTTGTCCAGCGTCTGGATGCCCGCCACCTGCTTGCGCCAGCGCAGCATGTCCGCGCGCAGTTCGACCAGGAAGCGCAGGCCCTGGGGCTGGGCGTTGAAGCGCTTGAACAGGCGCACGCCCTCGCCGCCGTCGCCCGCATAGCCGCCGCGCGCCTGCGCCAGCGCCGTCAGCATCAGCCGGCGGTCCTTGCCGTCCGCGGCGCTGTACTGCTCGCACCAGCGGCGCGCCAGCTTGTTGGCGGCCACATCGGTCAGGCGCGCTTCGAACAGGCGCCGGACTTCGGATTCGCTGGGCAGCCGGCCGCGTTCCCACAGTTTGCCCAGGCGGGACATCAGGCCGGCGCTTTCAGCGGCGGCAGCAGCGGCAACGGCCGGCGCGGCACCGGCCGCCGCCTCGACGGCATCGGCCTCGGGCTCAGGCGTGCGTGCGCCGCGCGCGGGTGCGAGATTGGCGGGTGCGGACATGGGCGGGCTCCTCGATGACGATGGGATCGGACGGCGCCGCGTCGGCAGCATCCGCATGGCTCAATGCGCGCAGCGCTTCCAGCTGCCGCATCAGATGGTTGTGCGCGAGCGCTTGCGCGGCCTCGCAGTCGTGCGCCTTGAGCGCCTCGAATATGGCCAGGTGTTCGGCGCAGGACTGCTGGATGCGGCCCGGCTGCGACAGACTGCGGTGGCGCGACAGGCTCAGCACCTTGCGCAGATTGCCCACCATGTCCGACAGCCATTGGTTGCCGGCCAGCGCCTGCACCGCCTCGTGGATCAGGTAATTGGTCTTGTAGTAGGCATCGATGCGGCCGGCCTGGGCGTGGCCCGCCAGCGCCGCGTGCAGCGGCTCAAGTTCGGCCAGTTGCGCATCGCTGGCCTTGCGCGCGGCCTCGAAGGCGCAGCGCCCTTCCAGCATGGCCATCAGTGGGAAGATGTCTTCCAGGTCTTGCGCCGACAGCTCGTTGACGAAGCAGCCCCGGCGCGGCTCCAGCCGCACCAGCCCTTCGGTGGCCAGCACCTTGAGCGCCTCGCGCAAGGGAGTGCGCGAAATGCCCAGCTCGCCCGCCAGGCGCAATTCGTCGATCCATTCGCCGTTACGCAGGGAGCGCGCATGGATCATGCCGCGCAGGCGGTCCGCGACTTCCAGGTAGAGGGCTTGCCGGACGATGGGTAGGGTCATGGGTCAGCGGCCTGGACTATGCCGTAATTCATAATTATGAATAAGACCATGATAGAGCCGGATGCGGGAAAAAGAAAACCCCTTACGTCTCGGTAGCTACCCTAAGAAAAAAAGGGCCCCCCGCCTTGCGGAGGCCCGGTGGCCCGTCCTTGGAAAATTGGACTGGACGTCAGAAGTGCAATACCCCGTCCACCGCGTGGCGGGTCAGCGAGCGGGCCCAACGGCGCGCCGGCAGGCCGTACTTGGCCTCCACCACCTCGGCCCGGGCCAGCAATTCGGCGGGCGTGACTTCCAGTCGCGGACCGGAGAATGCCAGCACGATCTGGTTGCCCGCTTCGACTTCGGGCAGCAGCACGATGCGGTCGTCGAAGGCCTTGGAGAGGTTGTCGATGTTCTTGCCGAAGCTCTCGTGGCGGCCGAACAGGTTCACGGCCAGCACGCCGACCTCGCCCAGCACGCGGCGGCAGTCGCGGTAGAACTTCACGCTGTCGCGCACCGGTCCCTCGGCGGAAGCGTCGTACAGGTCCACCATCAGCACCGGGCAGCGCCCCGCGTTCATGGGATCGGCCACCCAGGCGCCAGCATCGGCGTGCTCGACTTCGAGGCGGTTCGCGCCAGGCAGACGGAAGAACATATGGCAGGCCGCCGTCACGCGCGGATTCCACTCCACCGCCAGCAGCGGGCTGCGCGTGTGCTTGACGCAGTAGCGCGCCAGCGAGCCGGCGCCCAGGCCCAACATGCCGATGGCTTCTTCCTTGGGCGGCTCCAGGAACAGCAGCCAGGCCATCATCTGGGCGGTGTATTCGAGCACCAGCTCCGACGGATTCTTGATGCGCATGGCGCCCTGGACCCAGACGGTGTTGAAGTGCAGATAACGGACGCCGTCCACCTCGGACAGGGTCGGCTGGTCCAGCTCGGAAGGAAAGTTCGATTTGTGCATGGCGGCGATTGTAGGTCGGACGCCGCCCTTGCGTCAGGCGCCCGACCATGGCGCTAGGCCGCCTGCCTGACGCCCCCGCCCTCCCAGATGCGTTCCAGCAGTTTCGCGCGCGACGCTTCCGCCTGCAGGCTGGCTGCCAGGCGCAGCACCCGCTTCAGATACAGATGCGCATCGCACTCCCAGGTGACGCCCAGGGCGCCATGGACCTGGATGGCGTTCTGCGCGGCGCGCCGGCCGGCTTCGACCGCCAGCAGCGGCGCGAAGAGGCTGTCGCGTTCCGTCGTGGCGGCGCCCGCATCATGCGCCGCGACGGCCGCGATGCCCGCCAGTCTGGCGTCGTCCAAGGCCATCCAATCCTCGGCCAAGCGATGCTTGATCGCCTGGTTGGCGCCAATGGCGCGGTCGAACTGGCGGCGCTCGCGCGCATGGGCTGCGGCCATTTCCAGCGCGGCCGAGGCCGCCCCCAGCAGCTCGGCCGAACGCAGCAGGCGCAGCCGCGTGCGCAACCGCTCCCAGGTTCCAGCCTCGACCTCCAGTTCGACGCTCTCCAGCACCCGCGGACGGACCACGCGCGCCACGGGCATGGTCGGATCGAGTCCGGCGGAACCGGACACTGGCGCCAACACCTCCAAGCGCAGGTGGGTGGCGTCCAGGCGCCGCGCCGCCAGGACGCGCACGCCCTCGCCCGCGCCTTCGATAAAGGCGGAGCCGTCGGGACGCATGGCGGCGTCGGCGAAATACGTATCGCCCGCCATCACGGCACCCGCCCATTGCGCGGCCAACCCTGCCGCTCCCGCCGCGCACAAGGTTGGCAGCACCACCATATTGGCCGCCAGCGGCAGGCTCAGCAGGTGCCGCCCGGCGGCTTCGGCCACGATCCAGGCTTCACGCATGCCCAGTCCCAGCCCGTCCTGTTCGGCCGGCGCCAGCAAGGCCGGCCAGCCCTGGGCGGCGATCTCGCGCCACTGCGCCAGGCGCGCTTCATAGGGCTTGCAGGCCGCGGCGCGGGCCACGGATGGCGGATGGCGGTCGGCCAGAAATCGCCGGGCCGCGTCGTCCAGCATGCGCTGGTCTTCGGTCGGATGCAGATCCATGAGGTTCAAGCCTTGGGCAGGCCGAGCATCTGCTCGGCGATGATATTGCGCTGGATTTCGGAGGTGCCCGCCAGTATGGTTTCGGCGCGCGACCACAGGTAGGCGTGCGTCAGTTCGGCGGCATGCGCGTCGGGCGCGCCGTCCGCCAGGCATGCGTCCTCGCCCAGCAATTGCAGCGACAGTTCCAGCAAGCGCTGATGTGCTTCGCTCCAATGGATCTTGGTGGACGAGCCCTCCGGCCCCGGCGGATCCCCGCGCATCGCGCCGGCCAGCGCGCGCTGCGATTTCAGCGCCAGCACATGACTGTCGGCCGCCAGCCACGCCCACTGCTGGCGCACCGCCGCCGAAGACGCCGGCACATGGCCATGGGCATCGGCGCGCAAGGCCAGTTCGCGCACCTCGCTCAGTTCCTGCGCGAAGCGCACCAACCGCGGGATGAAGTAAGTGCCGCGCTCGAAACTGGCGGCGGCCATGGCTATCTTCCAGCCCTGGTTCGGCTCGCCCAGCAGGCAGTCCCCGGGCACGAACACGTCTTCGAAGAACACCTCGCAGAATTCGGCCTCGCCAGTGATCTGCCGGATGGGCTCGACCCGTACGCCAGGGCTGCGCATGTCGACCAGCAGGAAGCTCAGGCCCCTGTGCTTGGCCGCCTGCGGATCGGTACGCGCCAGCACGAAGCACCACTGCGCGCGGTCGGCGAACGAGGTCCAGATCTTGTGGCCGTTCAGCCGATAGCCGCCGGGCGCGGCCTCCGCCCGTGTGCGCACCGACGCCAGGTCGGAGCCGGCGCCCGGCTCCGAATAGCCCTGGCACCAGACTTCGCGGTTCGACAGAATGCCGGGCAGGAAACGGCGCTTCTGCGCCTCGCTGCCGAAATGCAGCAGGGTCGGCGCCAGGATGCCGTGTCCGATCAGGTTCACGCCTAGCGGCGCGCCGCAGCGCGCGTGCTCTTCGTGGAACACCGCCTGCCGCGATAGCGGCAGGGCGCGGCCCCCGTGCTCCTTGGGCCAGCCCAGCCCGGACCAGCCGTTGGCGCACAGGGTGTCTTCCCACGCGCGCCTGAAATCCAGGCTGCGCGGCTCGGCCCCGCCCGGCCAATCCTTGACGAAACGGGCGTAGGCCGATGCCAGCCAGCCGCGCAGGTCCAGGCGGAATGCCTGGTCTTCCCGCGCGGCGCTTTCCAACTGCGTCATGCCATCACTCCAGGCGGATGTTCGAGTCGCGCGCGACCTTGGCCCAGGTGGTCACGTCCTGGCGAATGAAGGCGGCGAAAGTCTTGGGGTCGCTGCCGATGATGTCCAACCCCAGGCCGGTGAACTGCGCCTTGACGTCGGGCTGCTGCAGGATCTGCGCCAGGTTGCTGTAGATCTTGTCCACCACCGGCTGCGGCGTGCGCGCCGGCGCCACCAGGCCCAGCCAGGGCATGGCCGAATAGCCCGGCAGGCCCGAGGCCGCCACCGTCGGCAGGTCCGGCACCGAGGCCGAAGGCTGGGCGGTGGTCACCGCCAGCACGCGCAGCTTGCCGTCCTTGACGAAGGGGCCGGACGAGGCCCAGGCGTCGAACATGACTTGCAGGCGGCCCGCCACCAGATCGTTGAGCGCCGGCGCGCTGCCCTTGTACGGGATGTGCGTCATCTGCACGCCGGCCATGCTGTTGAAGAGTTCGGCCTCCAGATGGGTCGAACTGCCCGTGCCGACCGAGCCGTAGCTGACCTTGCCCGGATTCGCCTTCAGGTAGGCGATCAGCTCGCCCACGTTCTTGGCCGGCACCGAGGGATGCACCTCCAGCACGTGCACCACCGAGGCCACCTGGCTGATGGGCGCGAAGTCCTTGATCGGGTCGTAGTTCACCTTGGCGTAGATGCTGGGCGCGATGCCCAGCGACGAGGCCGCCATCAGCAAGGTATAGCCGTCGGGTTCGGCGCGCGACACGTAGTCGGACGCGATCATGGTGCCGCCGCCCGGCTTGTTCTCGACGATCACCGGCTGACCCAGCTTGCCGCTGAGCTTTTCCGCCAGCAGGCGGCTCATGATGTCGGTCGCGCCGCCTGGCGAGAACGGCACCACGATGCGTATCGGGCGGTTGGGATAGCTGTCCTGGGCCATGGTCTGGCCCGTGACGCCGATGCAAGCCAGCGCGACGCCGGCCAATAGCTTCTTCATCATGCTTGTCTCCTCCTGGGGTGCATTGCGCGCTTGGCGCTACGGGGTTGCGGGCAGGATCAGCGCGTCCAGTACCGCGACGCCTTGTCCCGCCTCTTTGATCAGCAATGGATTGACTTCGATTTCCGCCACATGCGCGGGCGCGGCAAGCAGGGCATTGCCCACCGCCACGATGCTTCTGCACGCAGCCGCCACGTCGGCTTGGGGCTTGCCGCGGTAGCCGTCCAGCAGCGCGTAGGCCTTGAGTTCCTGCAGCATTTGCAGCGCGATGTCCTCGTCCACCGGCAGCAGGCGATGACTAGTGTCCTGGTACAGCTCGGTCAGCACGCCGCCCAAGCCCACGGTCAGCACCGGGCCGAAGACGGGATCGCGCGTGGCGCCGACGATGATCTCGGCCACGCCGCGTTCCATCTTCTGCACCATCGCGCCGTCGATGCGTGCGTCGGGCTGCGCCGCGGCCGCGGCACGCGTTACTTCGGCAAAGGCGCGGCGCACGGCCTCGTCGTCGGCCAGGTTCAGCGCCACGCCGCCCGCCTCGGTCTTGTGCGCGATGTCGGCGCTCAGGATCTTCAGTGCCACCGGATAACCGGCTGCACGCGCTTGCGCGACGGCTTCGTCCGCATTGACGGCCGCGCCCACCCGCGCTTGCGGCAAGCCAAAAGCGGCCACGTATTCGCGCGCGTCGGCTTCGTTGCAGGGCAAGGCCGGAACGGCGGCCGCGGCCAGGTCCGGCGCCGCCGCGATGCGTTTGGCGCCGCGCGCCTCGCACCACAGCAGGTAGGGTGCCAGCGCCGCGACCGCCAGGCCCAGGTCCTCGAACACGGCCACCTCCGCATCGCGCAGAGCGGCGCGGCTCTGGGCCAGGCCGGTATCGATGGCGACGAACAGCCGTTGATGCCGGCGCGACACATCCGTCAGCGCGTCGGCCATGCGGTCCAGCATATAGCCGGGCGCGTACACGACCACCGCGTCGATCGCGTCGGTCGTGGCCAGCGCCTCCAGCACGGTGTGCACGAAAGCCGGATCGTTGACCACGTTGCCGGTAACGTCCACCGGATTGCCGACCATGCCGTAATCGGGAATACCGCCGCGCAGCACCGCCTGCAGGTCAGGCGGCAGGTCAGGCAGGTCCAGCCCCGCGCCGATGAACTTGTCCGCCAGGATCGCGCCCAGCGCGCCCGACATGGTCAGCACCGCGACGCGCTTGCCCGCCGTGCGGTGCCGCAGCGTGGCCAGGCTGGCCAGGTGCGCCATCTGCGCGAAATCATTGGCCTCGATCACATTCAACTGGCGAAACGCCGCGCCGTACACGCGCCGGTCGCCGGCCAGCGCCGAGGTGTGCGACTGCACCGCCTGCGCGCCCTTGTCCGTGGTGCCGGCCTTCAGTGCGATCAGCAGCTTGCCCTGGCGCTCCAGTTCGCGGCAGGCGCGTATGAAGCGTTCGCCGTCGCGCAGCTGCTCGATGTAGCCCAGCACGATTTCCGTCTGCGGATCCGCCGCCAGGTACTCCAGGTATTGCGAGAAATCCAGGCAGGCTTCATTGCCGGTATTGATGAAGTGCGAGAACGGCAGGTCCAGCCGGCGCGCGATCGCGTAGACCGCCGCGCATACGTTGCCGCTCTGCGTCAGCAGGCTGACCTTGCCCGGTCCTGTCTGCGCCGGCGCGGTCTTGAAGACCGAGGCGAACGCCGTGTGGGCCTGCGTGTTCAGGTTGGCGAAGCCCATGCAATTCGGACCCGCCACGGCCATGCCACTTTCGGCCACGAAGGCCTCCAGCTCATCCTGCAGGCGCGCGCCGTCGCCGCCCGCTTCGGCAAAGCCCGCGGCGTAGACGATGGCGGCGCGCACGCCCTTGGCGTGGCAACGGCGCAGCATGGGCGTGACGTCCGCGGCCGCGATGGCCAGCACCGCCAGGTCCACCGGCTCGGGCACGGCCTCGATGTCGGGCCAGCAGCGGCGGCCGAACACTTCCTGGTACTTGGGATTGACGGGATAGATGCCGCCCGCGTAGCCGAAGCGCGTCAACAGCTCCAGCGGCATGCCGCCGATGCGCCCGGCGTTGGCGCTGGCGCCGATCATCGCGATGGAGCGCGGATTGAGCAAAGGGTCCAGAGACGGGGTCATGCTGCCTCGCCCTTCTTATTGCGCTGGATGGCCTGCGCCAAGCCGCGTTCGCGCACGGCCTGGAATTCCTCGCTCAGATGCGACAGCTGGTGCGTGTCGAAATGCGCCGACAAGGCGGTGCGGAAGCCCTGCGCGTCGGCCGTGCGGTTCAGCGAACGCTTGATCAGGCGCAGGCCAAAGGGCGGTGCCTGTGCGATGCGCTGCGCCAGCGCCAGGGTCGCGGCGTCCAGCTCGGCTTCGGGCACCACGCGGTTCACCATGCCGATGCGCAGCGCTTCCTGGGCGTCGACCTTTTCGCCGGTGTAGAGCATTTCCTTGGCCTTGCGCAGACCCATGACCCAGGGATGGATCAACACCTCGGTCGCGGCCGCCGCCAGCGTGTGGCCCACCGGATCGGAAAAGTATGCGGTGTCGGAACACACCACCAGGTCGCACATATTGGCAATCATGAAGCCGCCCGCCACGCAGGCGCCCTGCACCTGGGCCACCGTCGGCTTGGGAAAGTCCCAGATGCGCATGCAGTAGCCGTAGTAGCGGCGCGACTCGTACTCCCAGCGCTCTTCCACCGTGAAATCGGCGCGCTTGGCCTGCGCTTCCTTCAGGTCGTGGCCGGCCGAAAAGTGCGCGCCGCGGCCGGCCAGCACCACGACCCGCACCGAGTCGTCCTGTTCGGCGCGCGTCAGCGCGTCGTCCAGTTCATCCAGCATCTGCTGGCTTTGGGCGTTGCGCGCGGATTCGCGCGCCAGGCTGATGCGGCATACCGAGTCGTGCCGCTCGACGGCCAGGGTGGCGTATTCCATGGTCTCCTCGTCCTTGTTCTGCCGCGCCTTGAAAGGCGGCGCGGTCGACTGGATTGAATTAACGCACTCGGAATCCTAAAATACAAAATATTCAATAAATATTTCCCACATTATGAACAACAGTGGTTCCACAGGCGGTACCCAGAGCATGCGACGCGCCCTGGGCCTGCTGCGCGTGCTGGCACAGCATCAGGAAGAAGGCATAGACCTGCAAGGCGTGATGGCCGAGGCCGGGCTGGAGCGCTCCACCGCGCACCGGCTGCTCAGCTGCCTGCTGGAGGAACAGTTCGCCGAACGCGACGCCCAGACCCGCCGCTACCGCCTGGGGGTCGATTCCATGCAATTGGGATTCGCGGCGCTGCGGCGCACGCCCTTGCTGGACGCGCTGCGTCCGTTCGCACAGAAGCTGGCGCGCCTGTCGGGCGACACGGTATTCCTGGTGATACGCCAGGGCGACTACGCCCTCTGCCTGCTGCGCGAGGCCGGCTCATTCCCCGTGAAGGTATTCACCATCGACCAGGGCGAGCGGCGCCTGCTGGGCGTGGGCGCGGGCGGACTGGCGTTGCTGGCCACCTTGCCCGACGAGGAAATCGCCGCGCTGTATGCGCGGCATTCCGCCGCCTATGCGCAAATCGGCGCGTCCAGCGCCGCCTTGATGAAATCGGTCAGGCAGGCGCGCACCGCGGGCTATTCGGAAATCGTGGACACCATCACGCCCGGCGTTTCGGGCGTGGGCGTGGCGTTCCGGGTGTCGGAACTGACCTGGGTGGCTTTCAGCTTCGGCGCGATCAGCAGCCGGCTGGACGCGCCCAGGCGGGCGCAGATGGGCGCGCTGCTGCGCGCCGAATGCGAGGCGTGGGCCCAGGATTACCTGGAAAAATAGAGGTTCCACGCTGCGCGAGCTTGCTGCCCCAAAAGGGGGCAGCCCAGCGGTGGAGCGGCCGCCGCGCTAGCGAGCCGCCGCCCCCCTGGTGCGTCAGATCCGCTCGAAAATGGCGGCAATGCCCTGGCCGCCGCCGATGCACATGGTCACCAGCGCGTAGCGTCCGCCCACGCGCTGCAGTTCATGCAGCGCCTTGACGGTGATGATCGCGCCGGTGGCGCCGATGGGGTGGCCCAGGCCGATGCCGCTGCCGTTGGGGTTCACCTTGGCCGGATCCAGCTTCAATTCGCGCGACACCGCGCAGGCCTGCGCCGCGAACGCTTCGTTGGCTTCGATCACGTCCATCTGGTCCACCGTCAGGCCGGCGCGCTTGAGCGCGGCCTGCGTGGCCGGCACCGGACCGATGCCCATGATGTTGGGGTCCACGCCGGCGTGGGCGTAGGCCACCAGGCGAGCCAGCGGCTTGATGCCGCGCTTGGCCGCGACCGAGGCGTTCATCAGCACCACGGCGCCCGCGCCGTCGTTCAGGCCCGAAGCGTTGCCCGCGGTGACCGTACCATTTTCCTTCTGGAACACCGGTTTCAGCGTCGACAGGTTTTCCGCCGTGACATCGCGGCGCACATGCTCGTCGGTGTCGAACACCACTTCGCCCTTGCGCGACTTCATCACCACCGGCACGATCTGGTCGCGGAAGTAACCCGCGTCGATGGCGGCCGCTGCGCGGCGATGCGATTCCGCGGCCACGGCGTCCTGGTCCTGGCGGCTGATGCCGAACTTGGCCGCCACGTTCTCGGCGGTCACGCCCATGTGCATGCGGCCGAACGGATCCGACAAGGCGCCGGTCATCATGTCCAGCATGACGCTGTCGCCCATGCGCGCGCCCCAGCGCTGCGCCGGCGCGATGTACGGCGCGCGGCTCATGCTTTCGGCGCCCGCGCCGATGGCGATTTCAGCATCGCCCAGCATGATGGTCTGCGCGGCGGACACGATGGCCTGCAGGCCCGAACCGCACAGGCGGTTGACGTTGAAGGCGGGGGTTTCCTTGGCGATGCCGGCGTTCATGGCCGCCACGCGCGACAAGTACATGTCGCGGGGCTCGGTGTTGATGACGTGGCCCACCGCGACGTGGCCGACCTCATCGCCCTTGACGGCGGCGCGTTCCAACGCGGCCTTGATGACGGTTGCGCCCAGGTCGCACGGCGGCACGTCTTTCAGCGCGCCCCCGAAATCGCCAATGGCGGTGCGGACGGCAGAAGCGACGATGACTTCATTCATGGTGTTTCCTCCTTGTAATGCGTTCCATCATACCGCCGCCGCCCGGCCGCCGCCTCATCCCCAAGGCTTGCGCGCGACGCGCAAGGCGCCATCACCCGATAGCGAAGGGATAGCACCAATGCCCGGATCGATACGGAAGTCATATCATCCACACCAACCGCCTTTCGGAGCGCCCTCATGGATTTCCGTCATCTGCAGCAGTTCCTGGTCCTGGCCGAAACGCTGAACTTCCACCGCGCAGCCGAAAAGCTGCACATGTCGCAGCCGCCGCTTTCGGTGTCGATACGCAAGCTCGAGGAAATGGTGGGCGTGCCGCTGTTCCAGCGCGGCCGCCAGGGCGTGAAGCTCACCGAAGCCGGCCTGGCGGCGCTGGACGAAGCCCGCCGCGCCCTGTTCCACGCCGAGCAATTCCGGCAGGCGGCGCGCGCGGGCGCCGCGGGCGAAGGCGGCACCGTGCGCATCGGCTTCGTCGGCTCCGCCACGCACGGCGTGCTGCCGCGCATCCTGCCGCCGTTCCGGCAACGCTATCCTGGCGTCACCGTGGTGCTGCGCGAAGCCACCTCGATACGCATCATGCAGGAACTCGAGGAAGACACGCTGGAGGTCGGCATCGTGCGCGTGCCGGTGGCGATGGGATCGAACGTGCGCCTGGCTCCGCTCACGACCGAGAACTTCGCGCTGGCCGTGCCCAAGACGCATCCGCTGGCGCGGCGCGGCCGCATCCGCCTGGCAGACCTGGCAGACGAACCCTTCATCATGTACACCGCCAGCGAAGCTGCCGGCCTGCGCATGGCTGCCATCAACGCCTGCCAGCTGCGCGGCTTCACGCCCCGCATCACGCAGGAAGCGGTGCAGGTGCAGACGCTGCTCAGCCTGGTGGAAAGCGGCCTGGGCGTGGCGCTGGTGCCGGCCGGCGGCCGGCGCCTGCCCGGCACCAACGTGGTCTACAAGACGCTGGCCGATTTTCCAGCCGATGCGTCGATCGGCATTTCCCTGGCATGGAACCCCGCCACCGAGCGTAGCGCCACGCGCAACCTGCGCGAAATGGCCAGCCAGACGTTCCGGGACAAGACCGCGAAATAGGCGGGCCGCTTGCGGCAACACGGCCGCCAGGCTTAGGATGGAGCATGGGTTTTATCCTCACCAGCGATCCGGGAGCGCATCGTGAAGACAGTTGCTGAGATACTCAGGGAAAAAGCCAATCATTCCGTCGTGACGGTTTCGCCCGACGCGTCGGTGTTCGAAGCCGTCAAAATCATGGCGGAACGCAGCATCGGGGCCGTGGTGGTGGTCCAGGGCGATGCCGTGCTGGGCATGCTGACCGAGCGCGACTACGCCCGCAAGATCGTGCTGCAGGATCGCTCCTCGCGCACCACGAAGGTGCGCGACATCATGACCGATTCGGTGTACTACGTCGGCCGCGCGGACACCCGCGAGCACTGTATGGCAATGATGACGGAACGCCACTTCCGTCATCTCCCTGTCATCGAGGACGGCAAGCTGATCGGCCTGCTTTCCATCGGCGACCTGGTCAAGGACGTCATGAGCGAGCAAAAGTTCATCATCCACGAACTCGAACGCTACATCACCGGCGAACGCGGCTGACGCCGCGTCCCGCGCGCCACAGGACTCGCGGCTAGCCAGCCGCGAGCGCCTTGAACGCCGGCACGATCAGTCCCATGCCGGCCGCCAGCAGCAGCACGAACACCATGCGCTTGACGGTCTGCATCGAGCCGGCCGTGCTGTAGCGGCGCGCCACCCAGGTCACGCCGATCACGACCGGCAACGCCAGCAGGCTCAACCAGAACGACGAGGCCATGAAGGCCCCCTGCCCGGTCACCAGCGCCAGGCGCACGACGGCGTTCAGCGAAAACAGGATCAGCAGGCTGTTGCGGATGGCCGCCAGCGGCAAAGGCTGGCGGTACAGGTGATAAACCATGGGCGGCCCGGCGCTGGAAAACAATCCCCCCAGCACGCCCGACACGGCCCCGAAGAAGACGAACGATCCGCGCGAGGACACGCTCGCCAGCGGCTGCGCGCGCGCCACCAGCAGCACCGCGCAGCCGAGGATCGTGCAGCCCAGCAGCAACTGCAGCAATACGCTCATGGATCCGCTGATCCAGGCCAGCGCGGCAACGCCCGCCCCGACGCCGACCAGACTGCTGGCCATGGCGGGCCGCATCAGCGACCAGTTCACCTGGGGCTTGGCCCGCGCCAGTGTCACCGCCGCGTTCACCAGCGACAGCACGCTGACCACGTTGGCCACTTCGGATACGGACGCCAGCTGGAACACGCCCGACAGGCCCAGCAGCACCAGCCCGAAGGCGAAGCCCGTCATGGTCTGCGCATAGGTGGCGAGCGCCACGCAAGCGAGGAACAGCAAATATTGGGAAATGCTCATGCTAATGGGTAGAGCCTGACCTGCCTCGGCTCTGCCCGGAGCGGCGCGTTGCGCGGCGCGGGAGCGGATCGACGGGGTACAGCGTAAGGGGTCTGCTTGGGATCTGTTTTTTCGCCGGCGATCATAGCACCGGGAGGCCCGCCCACATACTTTGTCACAAATGGATGCGCTCGTGCACCATGCCCCAGGTGACGTGCCGCTATCCTTGCCGCCCTGTGTATCCCTTGCGCCTTTGCTCCCGCCGCGGCCCCCGCCGCGCCGCCTGAGTGCGGCGCGCGTGCCCGCAAGAATGACGCCCAAACAGACCACGATCAACACGGTAACGCTGACCTGCTCGACCTGCGGCAGCGCCCAATTCACCAAGCTGGACACCAACGAATACCGCTGCAGCCATTGCCACGCGGTCACGCTGGTCGAAGACAACGTCGCCCAACGGCTGGAGAAGATCCTGCGCGGGATGCAGCAGCCGGCTGCCAAGCCGCAGCTCGGTCCGCGCGCCATCGCGGCGATCGCGGTCGCCGTGGCCGCCGTGTTCGTGATCCCGCTGGTCGCCTCCATGCTCGGGTCCAAGCCGACCGTCACGCGGCAGCCGCCGGCGCCCCCTCCCATCGACGCCGCGCTGGTCAAGCTGACCGACGTGCAGGAAATCCGCGTCCGCGACCGCACCCAGCTAGTCATGATCATGCGCAACGAGACCGGCAAGAAGATCGACGTGCCGCGCGTCACGGCTTCGTTCTTCCAGGGCGAACTGTCGCTACCGTCGAACTCCGGTTCGGCGCCGGCGCGCTCGCTGCAGCCGGGCGAATACACGCCTGTCACGATCTCCACGCCCAGCCAGGCCTACAGCCGCTACACGCTGCAGGTCTCGCAGCCGAGGCTGGCGCGGGACCGGAACAACGAGGTGGCCGCCAGCAAGGTGCAGCTGGTGCGCAACGATGGCGCCTACCGCCTGGTCGGCCTCCTGAAGAACAACGGCGCCAACGAGGCCAACAGCAGCCAGATCACGGTGATGCTGTACGGCGAGGACGGCAAGCTGATCGGCACCGGCAACGGCTACGGCGCCGCCAGCCCGTTGGCGCCGAACGCGCTGACCTCCTTCGACGTGCGCTGCGAGATGCTGGCCGAAGGCCCGGTCGCATCCTATGACTACATGGTGCAGAGCGAAAACCCGGCCGTCTCTCCGGCCGCTCCCAAGGAAGAAACGCCGCCCAGCCGCATCGTGCGCGTCAGCCCGGCCGACCCGCGGGTCATCGAACACGTGCGCCTGAGCACCGAGGAACTGCTGGATCCGGGCTTCGCCCTGTTCGACGCCAGCGCGCTCAAGCTGTCGGCTCCGCGCCGCCTGCTTGACGAGATCGAGCGCCCGGTCATGTATGCCGAGCTGGTCAACACCAGCGACCAGTACGTGGTCCTGTCGCCCAAGGCGGACATCTCGCTGTTCGACGGTTCCCGCCGGCTGGAGGTGCGCCAGAGCTGGAGCCTGCCGGCGCGCCTGTACCCTGGAGAACGGGTGCCCGTGGCGCTGACCGGCCGCATCGACCGCTACACCGAGGTCAAGACCGACTGGCTGCCCGCCAAGCGCGCCGCCCTGCCCGGCCCCCGCCCCAAGCTGGCCGTCACGGTCGAGAACACCGAGGCCCAGGTCGGCACTGGCACCCTGAACTTCACCCACCGCTTCCGCTACAAGTACGTGACCGTGCATGGGCGCGTGCGTAACGACAGCCAGGCCGAAGTGGAAAACGTCAGAGTCTGGGTCAGCCTGTACGACGCCCAGGACAAGCTCACCGGCGCGGTCTACCAGGAACTGCGGCTGCCCAAGCTCAAGCCGGAGGAAAGCGCGCCGTTCCAGGTGGACGTAAAGCAATACGGCGGCAATTTCGCGCGGGTGGGCGTGGTGTACGAAGCCGGGCCGCGCTAAGCCGCTGCCCCGGACATACCCGCCCGGCGCCCCTGCCGGGCTTTCCCTTCCTGCCTCGCCCCCCAGGGCGCGCCGCCCCGCGTCGCCCTTAAGCAACAGCTATGGGCTCAAGTCTTATATAAGATATAAGACATTTGCTTGCGTCCCCCTGTTCCCTCTACAATTCGGCGAACAACCCTTCTTCCAACCCGACTTTGAGCAGGCCTCACATGCTGGATAATTACCGCCAACACGTTGCCGAACGCGCGGCTCTGGGGATTCCCCCGCTGCCCCTTACGGCCAAACAAACCGCTGAACTGATCGAACTGCTCAAGAACCCGCCCGCAGGCGAAGAGCAGAACCTGGTCGAGCTGCTGACGCACCGCGTGCCGGCCGGCGTGGACGACGCCGCCAAGGTCAAGGCTTCGTACCTGGCCGCCGTGGCGCTGGGCAAGGAAGCTTGTGCGCTGATCAGCCGTGCCAAGGCGACTGAACTGCTCGGCACGATGCTGGGCGGCTACAACATTGGCCCGCTGGTCGACCTGCTGGACGACGCTGAAATCGGCACCATCGCCGCCGACGCGCTGAAAAAGACCCTGTTGATGTTCGACGCCTTCCATGACGTGAAGGAAAAGGCGGACAAGGGCAACGCCAATGCCAAATCCGTGATGCAGAGCTGGGCCGACGCCGAATGGTTCACCAGCCGTCCGGAACTGCCGCAAAGCCTGACCATCACCGTCTTCAAGGTGCCTGGCGAAACCAACACCGACGACCTGTCGCCGGCTCCCGACGCCACCACGCGCCCCGACATCCCGATGCACGCCCTGGCGATGCTGAAGAACAAGCGCGACGGCGCCGCGTTCGAACCGGAAGAAGACGGCAAGCGCGGCCCGGTCAAGTTCATCGAAGCCCTGAAGGAAAAGGGCCACCTGGTCGCCTACGTCGGCGACGTGGTCGGCACGGGCTCGTCGCGCAAGTCGGCCACCAACTCGGTGCTGTGGTTCACCGGCGAAGACATCCCCTTCGTGCCGAACAAGCGCTTCGGCGGCGTGTGCCTGGGCAACAAGATTGCCCCGATCTTCTACAACACCATGGAAGACGCCGGCGCCCTGCCGATCGAACTCGACGTTTCCAAGATGGAAATGGGCGACGTGGTCGAACTGCGCCCCTATGAAGGCAAGGCCTTGAAGAACGGCGAAGTCATCGCCGAATTCGAAGTGAAGTCCGACGTGCTGTTCGACGAAGTGCGCGCCGGCGGCCGCATTCCGCTGATCATCGGCCGCGGCCTGACCGCCAAGGCGCGCGAAGCGCTGGGCCTGCCGGCCTCGACGCTGTTCCGCCTGCCGAAGGACCCGGCCGATACCGGCAAGGGTTACACCCTGGCCCAGAAGATGGTCGGCCGCGCCTGCGGCATGCCGGAAGGCAAGGGCATCCGCCCGGGCACCTACTGCGAACCGAAGATGACCTCGGTCGGTAGCCAGGACACCACCGGCCCCATGACCCGCGACGAGCTGAAGGACTTGGCCTGCCTGGGCTTCTCGGCCGACCTGGTGATGCAGTCGTTCTGCCACACCGCCGCCTACCCCAAGCCCGTGGACGTCAAGACGCACCACACCCTGCCGGAATTCATCAGCACCCGCGGCGGCGTCTCGCTGCGTCCGGGCGACGGCGTGATCCACTCGTGGCTCAACCGCATGCTGCTGCCCGACACTGTCGGCACCGGCGGCGACTCGCACACCCGCTTCCCCATCGGCATCTCGTTCCCGGCCGGCTCGGGCCTGGTCGCCTTTGCCGCCGCCACCGGCGTGATGCCGCTGGACATGCCGGAATCGGTGCTGGTCCGCTTCAAGGGCAAGCTGCAACCCGGCGTGACCCTGCGCGACCTGGTCAACGCGATCCCGCTGTACGCCATCAAGCAAGGCCTGCTGACGGTTGCCAAGCAAGGCAAGAAGAACATCTTCTCCGGCCGCATCCTGGAAATCGAAGGCCTGCCCGACCTGAAGGTCGAACAAGCCTTTGAACTGTCGGACGCATCCGCTGAGCGTTCGGCCGCCGGCTGCTCGGTGTTCCTGAACAAGGAACCGATCATCGAATACATCAACAGCAACATCGTGATGCTGAAGTGGATGATCGCCAACGGCTACGAAGACGAGCGCACGCTGGGCCGCCGCATCAAGGCCATGGAAGCCTGGCTGGCTGATCCCAAGCTGCTGGAGCCGGACGCCGACGCCGAATACGCCGCCGTGATCGAAATCGACCTGGCCGACGTGCACGAGCCCATCGTGGCCTGCCCGAACGACCCGGACGACGTGAAGACGCTGTCGGAAGTCGCCGGCGCCAAGATCGACGAAGTGTTCATCGGCAGCTGCATGACCAACATCGGCCACTTCCGCGCAGCCTCCAAGCTGCTGGAAGGCAAGCGCGACATCCCGGTCAAGCTGTGGGTCGCCCCGCCGACCAAGATGGACGCCACGCAACTGACCGAGGAAGGCCACTACGGCGTGTTCGGCACCGCCGGCGCACGCACGGAAATGCCGGGCTGCTCGCTGTGCATGGGCAACCAGGCGCAGGTGCGCGAAGGCGCGACCGTCATGTCGACCAGCACCCGCAACTTCCCGAACCGCCTGGGCAAGAACACCAACGTGTACCTGGGTTCGGCCGAACTGGCCGCGATCTGCTCGAAGCTGGGCCGCATCCCGACCAAGGACGAGTACATGGCCGACATGGGCGTCATCAACAAGAGCGGCGACCAGATCTACCAGTACCTGAACTTCGACAAGATCGCGGACTACAAGGACGTGGCTGACGTCATCGAAGTCTAAGCGTCGGGCAGCGCAGCCTGGCTGCATCGCCTGCAAGACGGCCCCGGAGAAATCCGGGGCCGTTTTTCTTTTCCTGGTGCATGCGGCATAGGTCGGAGAATTTCAGGGACGGAACTTTTTGCGCGATACGTTTTCATACAATCGCGGTAACTTGTGACATCCGCTCCCCCAACCCTGCCCCGATCTCCGGAGGAAGACCGCCAATGACCCGGCTTTTGCTGCCGCCCCTGCTATTGCTGGCGCTCGCCGGCTGCGCCACCGCGCCGCCCTCGAATCCCGAGAACATCTGCGCCATCTTTCGTGAAAAGCCGGACTGGCACGATGCCGCCCTGAAGGTGCAAAAAAAGTGGGGCGCGCCGGTGCCGGTGCCCATGGCCATGATGTACCAGGAGTCGTCCTTCAAGCAGGACGCGGTGCCGCCGCGCTATTACTTCCTGGGCTTCATCCCCTGGGGCCGCGTCAGTTCCGCCTACGGCTACGCCCAGGCCAAGGACGAGACCTGGGACGATTACAAGAAGGATGCAGGAGGCTGGGGCTCCAGCCGCGACGACTTCGCCGACGCGCTGGATTTCATGGGCTGGTACATGAACAAGACCCAGCGCATCAATGGCGTGTCCAAGTCGGACGCCTACGGCCAGTACCTGAACTACCACGAGGGCTGGACCGGCTACCGCAACCGCAGCTTCGATCGCAAGGCCTGGCTCAAGACCGTGTCCAAGAAAGTCCAGGCCCGCGCCGACAAGTTCGCCTCGCAGTACAAGGGCTGCGAAGCGGACCTGACGCGCGGCGGCTGGTTCTGGTGAACGCCGCCCGGCCTTAGAAGTCCATGCTCGCGCTGAGCAAGAAGGTGCGCGGTCCGCCCAGCACCAGGTAGCCGTTGCCCGGATAGCCGCCCACCGAGGACCAGTAGTTGCGGTTGGCGATATTGTCCACGCGGGCGCGCAGGGTCACGACGTGGCCGTCCACATCCATCATGTAGCGCAGGCCCGCATCGAAGCGGGTCCAGCCCGGCACCTTGAGCGTGTTGGCGTCATCCGCATAGGACGAGCCGGTGTAGACCACCCGACCATCCACGGCCAGGCCCGGCACGCCGGGAATATCCCACTCCACGCCCATATTGGCCTGGAAGCGCGGCACGCCAATCACGCGGTTGCCGTCGATGGACGGGTTGCCGGTGGAGATCTGCTTGGCGTCCAGCCAGGTCAGGCCGCCCAAGAGGCGCACGCTCTTGATGGGTTCGCCGTACATCGTGAGTTCCACGCCCTGATGACGGTCCTTGCCCGAGGTCGTCAGCTCGTTGCTGGCGTTGTACATGGCGCGCGGCTTGTCGGTGGAGAACAAGGCCAGTCCCGCCCCCAGGCCATCTCCCTCGTACTTCGCACCGATTTCCTTCTGCTTGGAGACAAACGGCGGCAGGCTCTGGCCGGCATTGGGCACCGGCTTGCCGCCGGCATTGGCCGGGGCGGTCGGCCCCGCGACCAGCGCCTCGATGTAGTTCGCGTACAGCGAAACGCTGGGCGCGACCTTGACCACGAGGCCCGCGGCGGGCGAATTGTGGCTGGCGTCGTAGGCGCCGTTTTCCTTGCCGGTGTTGTATGCGTAGTCGCGTTGCGACAAGCGCTGATGGCGGATGCCGGCCGTGAGCAGCACCTTGTCGTCCAGGAACGACAGCGTGTCGCCGATGGCGTAGCTGCTCAGGCGGGTGCGGCCCTGCAGCGCCGGATCGTCCAGGTCGTTGCCGCGCAGCGCGGTGGCGCTGAACGGCGGCTTGTCATACGAAATCGGGTTGTAGATGTTGGTGGGATAGGTGTTCTGCCAGTCCATCACATAGGCGTTCTTCTTCTTCAGGTCGAAGAAGGATGCCGACACGACGAACTCGTGGCCCACCGGGCCGGTGCGCACTTTGCCTCGCAGGCCCAGTTCGCCCGTATTCACGCTGTCCTCGCGGGTGTTGTCGAAGCGGTAGAAGGTGCCCGCGCCCGTGCTGCCGTTGGTCAGCGTGACGTTGCCCAGCGAATTCGCTTCGTCGCTGCGGCGCATGCCAAAGGCCGCATAGGCGGTCAGCTTGTCGCTGAAATCATGTTCGCCGCGCACGGTGCCGAAGACATCGCGCTCGTTCGAATACGACCACGGCTGAGCATAATTGGAGCTGGCGTCGGGCGCGTCCGGCACTTTGGTGACGCCGGCGCCCAGCGTCACGTTGGGACGCGCGCGCTTGAGCTTGTTTTCCTGCCAGCCGATGTCCGCAGACAGGCGGGTGTCGGCCGAACGCCAGTCCAGGCCTAGCGAGACCAGGCTGGTGCGCGAGTGTTCATCGTCGATGCCGGTGTCGCCGCTGCGCTGCGCGGCGTTCAAGCGGATGCCGGTGCTGTCGCCGGGACCGAAGCGGCGGGCGATGTCGGTGGACAACTGGAACTGCCCGCCGCTGGACACGCCGGTGGTAACGCGGGTCAGAGGTTCGTTCGGCGCGCGCTTGGGCACCAGGTTGATCACCCCGCCGATGCCGCCGCCGCCGGGCGAGGCGCCCGTCAGGAAGGTCGAAGCGCCGCGCAGGACTTCCACGCGCTCGAACAGCTCGGTGGCGATGTACTGGCGCGGCAGCAGGCTGTAGAGGCCGTTGTAGGCCACGTCGTCCGACCCCAGGATGAAGCCGCGGATGAAGTACGACTCCTGGAAGTTGCCGAAGCCGCGCGCCACGCGCACGCCCGAATCGTTCTGCAGCACGTCGCCCACGCTGCGGGCCTGGCGGTCCTGGATCAGTTCATTGGTGTAGCTGGTGATGCTGAACGGCGTGTCCATCACGTCTTGGGTGCCGAACAGGCCGATGCGGCCGCCGCGGGCGACCTGCCCGCCGGCAAAGGGTTCGGCCAGGCCGCCGGCCGAGGCGTCGGCGCTGGCCTCGACCTTGATGGCGTCCATGGAAACCACGGAGCCGGTCTGGTCAGACGCGGATTGGGCGTGGGCAACGGGGAGATAGCACGGCAGCGCGGCGGCCATGCAGGCAAGAGTTCGGATTTTCATGTCGGGGAGTTCGCAGGCAGATATCAAAATCCCGATGGGGTCACGCGCGCACTGGAGAACTACGGATGCGTCTGGAATGTGCCGGAAGGCCGGGGCCTTGCCGGGCCGGCTGCGCCAAAGGGGACTGGGATTGCTGAGCGCTCATTCTACGGCAAACGGAATCATTCTCATTTATGTTACTTTTTGTTTGAGAATGTCCGTTGCCGGGGCGCCACAGCTGTCGAGCGCGGCGCCCCGCTTCCCGCCAGGCTATCGACCGTCCGCTACGCCTGCGCGGGGGTCATAGCCGGACGCCGCCATGGTTTCCAACGGGTACAGCGGGCGCGCGCGCCGGCGGAACTCGAACAGCGACCAGTCGGAACTGGTGACGCCAGGGCTGTCGCATTCGACCAGCGCCTGGGAGATCGGCACGAACACCGGCCGGCAATACATGCGCGACTTCACCAGCACGAAACGGGCGCGGGATGGGTCCAACCCCAGGCTTTGGAACACGCCCAGATCCCAGGGCTCGTGGGTCTGCTCGGTCAGCACCAGCTGCGCGGCGCCTATGTCCAGCACCGCGCTGCGGCCCATGCAGGCCAGTTGCCCGGTGTAGGTCGGGCCGGTGATCACATATTCGCCGTTGCTCAGCGCGCGCACGGTGCCGCGCAGCGTGACGGGCTGGGCGCCGCGGCCGATCTCGTCGATGGCGCGCTTGTTGCCCACCGGCAGCTCCACCGTGGCGCCGACGCCCGCGCGGGTCAGTTCCGCGACGGCCTCCGGGTCGCAGTACAGCCCGGCCTGGATGCCTTCCAGTCCGGCCTCCAGCGCGGCCATCAACACGTCCAGGGTGTCGCAGGTGCCGCCGCTCATACAGTTGTCGCCATGGTCCAGCAGCAGCACGGGTTTGCTGGCGCCCTCGGCCAGCGCCTTGGCCCGCGCCAGCGACGCGGCCAGTGGCTCGCTGTCGTAGTAGAAGCCGTCGCGCTGTTCCCAGATCAGCGCGGCGACCTCTCCCGCCACGCGCTCCGCCTCGGCGCGGTCGCCGTCGGCGACGGCCACCACGCTGACGCAGGGATACGGGATGTCGGCCAGGCCGAAGCCCGCCAGCACCGATACGCCCAGCGCGCCCGCGGCCTCGGCCTGCCGCGCCGCTTCGACGGCGGCGCGCATGGCCCCTTCGGCCGTGTTGCTGCGCAGGGAATGCGACACCAAGGGCAGCCGGCGCCACGCCATGACCGGCTTGCACTTGCCGTCCATGCCCGCGAACAGCAACCTGCCGGCGTGCTCGCCGGTTTCGTACATGTCGATGTGGGGATAGGTCTTGAAGCTGACGATGACGTCGGCGTTGTCCATCATCTTCTGCGTGACGTTGCCATGCAGGTCCAGCGCCACCGCGACCGGCACGCCGGGCGCGGCGGCGCGCAGCCGTTCGAGCAGATCGCCCTCGCCGTCGTCGGTGGTCTCCACCGCCATGGCGCCATGCAGGTCCAGCAGGATGACGTCGCAGCCCGGCGCAGCGGCCACGATGCGGTCGCACAATGTGGCGTAGGCCTGGCCGTCGACGCGGCCGCTGGGATAGGCGGTGGCCGAAACCGGCGTGACCAGCTCGGCGCCGCGCGCTTCGGCCAAGTCTATGAACGCCGACATCGCCGTGCGCTTGCCCTTGTTCTCTTCATAGGCCGTCGCATCATAGGCCGGGCCGCCGTTGCCGAAGGCGGACAAGGGCGTGGGCACGGGCGAGAAGGTATTGGTCTCGTGATTCAGACGCGCGATCAGCACCTTCATTGCACGCCCCCTTGCGCGAACTGGATACGGCCGCAGCAGCGCAGCATGGCGTGCAGCAGCACATTGCAGCCCGCCTCCAGGTGCTCGGGCTGTGCGTCCTCGATTTCGTTGTGGCTGATGCCGTCCTTGCAGGGCACGAAGATCATGGCGGTCGGCGCCACCCGCGCCATGTAGACGGCGTCATGGCCCGCGCCGCTGATCACGTCCAGCGAATCCAGGCCCAGCGTGCCGGCGCCGTCGCGGATCGCCTGCACCAGCCGGGGCTCGAAGGGCTGCGGCGGGAAGTACACGACCTCCTTGCTTTCGACCTGGAAGCGGCCGGGCTCGGCCAGTTCTTGGCAGGCGCGCGCGAACGCCGCGGCCATGCTGTCCAGCGTGGCGTCGTCGGCCGCGCGCAGGTCCACGGTGAGCGCCACGCGGCCCGGGATCACATTGCGCGAATTCGGGTAACCGTCGATGCAGCCTACCGTGCCGCGCCCGTGCGGCGCGTGCTCCAGCGCAATGCGGTTGACCTCCAGCACCAACCTGGACGCCGTCAGCAAGGCGTCGCGGCGCAGTTCCATCGGGGTGGGTCCGGCGTGCGCCTCCTGGCCGGTAATGGTGACGTCGTACCAACGCTGGCCCAGGGCGCCTTGCACCGCACCGATGGTGATGCCCCGATCCTCCAGGATGGGGCCTTGCTCTATGTGTGCCTCGAAGTAGGCGCCGACCGCCCCCGGCCGCGCCGCTTCCGGGCCGGCGTAGCCGATGGCGCGCAGCGCTTGATCCACGCTGACGCCGTCGCGGTCCTGCGCCGCCAGGGCGTGCTCCAGCGTGAAGGCGCCGGCATACACGCCCGAGCCCATCATCACAGGCACGAAGCGCGAGCCCTCCTCGTTGGTCCACACCACCACTTCCAGCGGCGCCTCGGTGGCGATGCCGCGTTCGTGCAGGGTGCGCAGGACCTCGATGCCGGCGAGCACGCCGTAGTTGCCGTCGAATTTGCCGCCAGTGGGTTGGGTGTCGATATGGCTACCCGTCATGACGGCGGGCAGGTCGTCACGCAAGCCCGCGCGGCGCATGAAGATATTGCCGATGGCATCCACGCGCACGCTGCAGCCCAGCTCGCGGGCCCAGGCGCAGACCAGGTCGCGGCCCTGCCGGTCCAGGTCGCTCAACGCCAGCCGGCACACGCCGCCCTTGTCGGTGGCGCCGATGCGGGCCAGCTCCATCAGCGAGTTCCAGAGCCGGCTGCCGTCGATGCGGATGCCGCTGACGGCCTCCAGTGTGTTCATTTCCATGGTGTTTCCTTGAATCCTTGCTTCCTGTTTCGCCTCGCGGACGGTCCCTATACGCCCACGCCCAGATATCGGTCCTTCACGTTCTCGTCCGCCATGAAGGCCTCGTTGCTGCCCTGGTAGACGATGGATCCCTGCTCGATGATGAAATGGCGGTCGGCCAGTTGGGTGCAGACCTCCAGGTTCTGCTCCACCAGCAGGATGGTGACGCCGGCCTGCTTGATGGATTTGATCTGCGCCACGATTTCCTCGACGATCACCGGTGCCAGACCCTCGACCGGCTCGTCCAGCATCAGCACGCGCGGATGGTTCATCAGCGCGCGGCCGATGGCGAGCATCTGCTGTTCGCCGCCGGACAGCTGGCCGCCGCCGTTCCTGCGCCGCTCCTTCAGGCGCGGAAAGATGCGGTAGATGTCTTCCAGCTGCCAGGGCGAATCGCGGCGCATGCCCAGCTTCAGGTTCTCCTCCACCGTCAGCAGCTTGAAGATGCCGCGGTGCTCGGGCACCAGGCAGATCCCCA
Source organism: Achromobacter sp. FW305-C-30-7 (assembly GCF_058783105.1). Taxonomy (NCBI): domain Bacteria; kingdom Pseudomonadati; phylum Pseudomonadota; class Betaproteobacteria; order Burkholderiales; family Alcaligenaceae; genus Achromobacter; species Achromobacter sp. FW305-C-30-7. Next base: position 198,804 of record NZ_JBYSYI010000007.1, read on the forward strand.
TGGACGCGATCTTGTGCGCCGGCAGCCCGGCGATGTCGCGCCCGCCATAACGCACCGCGCCGCCCTTGGGCGCAATCACGCCGGCGATGGTCTTGAGCGTGGTCGATTTGCCCGCGCCGTTGCGCCCGAGCAGGGTGATCACCTCGCCCTGCGGCAGCTCGAGCGACACGCCTTGCAGGATGTGGCTCTTGCCGTAATAGCTGTGTATGGCGTCGACATGCAGCATCATGCCCGGCCTCCCGTGATCATGTTGCCCAGGTACGCGGCGCGCACCCGCTCGTCGCTGCGGATCGCGTCGGGCGCGCCTTCGACCAGCACGCGGCCCTGCTGCATCACCGTGATCGTGTCGGAGATGTCCATCACGATGTTCATGTTGTGCTCGATCAGTACCACCGTGTGGTCGTCGCGCAGGCTGCGGATCAGCCGCTTCATTTCCTCCAGGTCGTCCACCCCCATGCCGGAAGTCGGTTCGTCCAGGAAGATGGCGCGCGGCCTGGCCGCCAACGCCATGCCCACCTCCAGGCGCCGCTGCTGGCCATGCGACAACGCGCCCGCCGCAATCCCGGCCAGCCGCGACAGGCCCAGCCGTTCCAGCGCCGCGTCGACGACCTCGCGTTGCGCCCGGGGGCCCGTGGGCGGATGCCAGCAATCGAAGGCGCCGGCGCGATGCGCGCCCTGCGCCGCCAGGCGCAGGTTCTCCCGCACCGACAGGTTGGCGAACAGGCTGGTGACCTGGAACGAGCGCGCGATGCCGCGCTGCACGCGCTGGAAGTCGGCCTCCTGCGTGACGTCCTGGCCGTCGAACACAATGCTGCCTTCGCTGGTGCGCAACGTCCCCGTCAGGATGTGGAACAACGTGGTCTTGCCGGCGCCGTTGGGCCCGATCACGGAATGCACCGTGCGCGGCCGCACCTGCAAGTCCACCCCATGCAGCGCCACGAACTTGCCGAAGCGCTTGACGATGCCGCTGGCTTTCAGCAGCGGCGCGGAATTTTCCTGGTTCATGCGCTGCCCTCCTTGGCGGCCGGCTCCCCGCCGGCAGGCTTGCGCCGCAGCGCCAGCCAGATGCGTACTCCCAGCCCCCACAAGCCCTTCTGCATGAACAGGCTGACAGCTATCAGCAGGAAGCCCAGCAGCATCAGCCAGCGCGGCCACAAGGTGGAGAGCCAGTCCGCGAACAACACGTAGAACGCGGCGCCCAGCACCGAGGCGAACAGGTTGCCGGTGCCGCCGATCACCGTCATGACCAGGATCATCTCGCTGCTGTGGTATTCGATGCTGGACAGCGGCGCGATGCCGGTCATCATCGCCAGGAAGGCGCCGGCCAGCGCCGTGACCGCGCCGGAAATGGCGAAGGCCGACAACTTGAAGAGGCGCACGTTATAGCCAACCGCCATGGCGCGCGCCTCGTTGTCGCGGATCGCCAGCAGGGTGCGGCCGAACACCGAATTGGTCACCCGCAGCAACAGCCAGAACACCACCAGGAAGCACACCGCCACGAAGGCATAGAACTGCCAGGGCGTAGCCAGCGGCATGAGTTCCATGCCGGCGACGGAAAATGCCGGACGCGGCACGTCCAGCAGGCCGTTGTCGCCCCCGGTCAGGTCGGGCAGGCTATATGCCAGGAAGTAGAACATCTGCGCGAAGGCCAGCGTCAGCATCACGAAGTAGGTGCCGCGCTGGCGGATTGCGAACCAGCCCACCAGCGTGGCCCCCAATGCGCCCACTACCATCGCGGCCAGCAGCGCCAGCGGCATGGGCAGGCCGGTGCGCGTCAGCAGGATACCGACGGCATAGCTGCCCAGGCCGAAGAAGATGCCCTGGCCGAACGACAGCAGGCCGGTGAATCCAAGCAGCAGGTTGCAGCCGAGCACCGCCAGGGAATAGATCAGCACTTCCGTGGCCAGCGAACCCGACTGCATGCACAGCGGCAGCAGCAGGACCACGGCCAGCGCCAGCAGCAACTGGGCGTGAGATTTCAAGCGCGTCATCATCCTCTCCCCATCAGGCCGTGCGGACGCAGCAGCAGCACTGCCGCCATCGCCACATAAATCATCAGCCGCGCGCCTTCCGGCCACAATGTGCTCATTACGCTCTGCACCACGCCGATAAGCAGGCCGCCGACCAGCGCGCCGAAGAAGCTGCCCATGCCGCCCACCACCACGATGACGAAGGCGATGCCCAGCGCCTCGATGCCCATGAAGGGCTCCACGCCGCGGATCGGCGCGGCCAGCACGCCTGCCAGGGCCGCGGTCGCCGCGCCCAGCGCGAACACCAGGCTGAACATGCGGAACACGTTGATGCCCAGCATGGACACCATTTCGGTGGATTCGCTGCCGGCGCGCACCGCGCTGCCCAGCCGCGTGCCTTCCAGCACGTACCAGAGCAGCAGCGAGAAGACCGCGGTGAAACCGATCACGAACAGGCGGTACTTGGGATAGATGAAGCTGCCCCACATGACCACGCCCTGCAACGCGGACGGCGCGGCGACGTTGTCGCCTATCGGGCCCCAGATGACGATGACCAGTTCCTGCAATACCAGCGCCAGGCCCACGGTGATCAGGATGTGGAACTCGTGCGCCTGTGCGTAGACGTGGCGCAGCAGCACTTTTTCAGTCACCCAGGCGAATGCCCCCACCAGCAGCGGCACGATGGCCAGCGCCAGCCAGAAGTTCAGGCCCCACTGGATGGCCTGGAAGCAGAAGTAGGCGCCCAGCAGATAGAACGCCCCGTGGGCGAAGTTCACGAAGCGCAACAGACCGAAGACGATGGACAGGCCGACTGCCAAAAGGAAGTACAGCATGCCTACCCCGATCCCATTGATGATCTGGAGGAGATAGACGTTCATTGAAATGCCCGATGGAGGAAACGAAAGGCCGCGGGGCTTGCGGCGACCACGGACGCGGCGCGTCCGCGGTCGCCCGCCTCAGGGGCGCGCTACAGCTTGCAGCCGGTCTCCGCGGGCGGCAGGAAAGAGCGGCCGCTATGCACGATCTCGGCATAGTCGTCCTTGTCCTTCATGTCCTTCTTGGCGCGGCCCTTGAGCAGGTAGTAGTTCTTCAGGACCTGGTGGTCTTCCTTGCGGATTTCCTCCTTGCCCGTCAGGCCTTCGTAGGCCATGCCCTCCATCACGGCGATGACCTTGGCCGGGTCGGCGCTGCCGGCCCGGGCGATGGCGTCCAGCATGATGCGGGTGCAGATGTAGGAGCCCGCCAGGCTGTAGTTGGGATTGGCGCGCGTCTTGTCCCGGGACAGCTGCACCAGTTCCTTGTTCAGCGGCGAGTCGATGCCGTGCCAGTACTGCGCGCCGAAATACACGCCTTCGCACAGGTCGGCGCCCAGGCCTTCGAACTGTTCCAGGCCCGACGCCCAGGCCACCAGGATGGTGCAGTTCTGCTTCATGCCGAAGCTGACGGCCTGGCGCAACGTGTCCGAGGACTGCGAGCCGAAATTCAGGATCAGCAGCACGTCCGGCTTGGCCGCCATGGCGTTGGTGAGGTAGCCGCTGAACTCCTTCTCGGTCAGCGAGTGGTAGCTGTTGCCCACATGCTCGATGCCTTTTTCCTTGAAGATCGCCTTGGCCGCGCCGAGCAGGCCGTCGCCGAACACGTATTGCGGCGTGATGGTGTACCAGCGCTTGGCGTTGGGCAGCTTTTCGAGCAAGGGGCGCACGGTCTGTTCGATGGCGCCGAAGGTGGGTACGGACCAGCGGAAGGTCGCGCGGTTGCAATCCTTGCCGGTGATTTCGTCCGCGCCCGCGGTGGTGATGAAGACGCCGCCGGCGCGCTCGACTTCCTTGCCCATGGCCAGCGCCTCTGATGACAGGATGCCTCCGGCGAAGAACTTGACGCCCTTCTGTTGCGAGATTTCCTGCACCTTGCGCACCGCCGTTGCCGGCTTGCCCTCGGTGTCCAGCACGGTGTAGGCCAGCGGCCGGTCCAGCGCGCGGCCGTACTGTTCCAGCGCCAGTTTCATACCCAGGTCGGCGTACTTGCCGTTGGCGGCAAAAGCACCCGACATGGGCACCGGACACCCGAACTGGATGGCATCGGCTTGCGCCAACGCGGACCGGGCGGCCCACAATGATCCGGGCACCGCGCCAAGCGCGGCCATTTTCAGCAGGTTGCGGCGATTCAAGATGGTTCTCCCTGGCTGCCGCTGGCGCTGCCGCGGCATATTGACGATGTCGGGCGCGCACCATGCGCGTCCCCATTCCGACTCTGTCTGCTCCGAGCTCCCGTGCCAGGGCCGCCGCCACGCGGGCGTACTCGCAAGTCCTGGCGCTTCGTGCCTATACTGCGACTACCATCCTATTTATCATGATAAATAGGATTATTATCATGATCAGTTTGGCGAGCCGGCTCTGTCAATAGCGGGCGCATCAGGTATAACCCGGGGTCCGCGCAGTACCGCCACGGGGCCACCCCGCGCACACCACGCAGCAACGGAGGAACGCAATGGCGTTCAACAGTCATGACCTACAAGCCGCGGGCGCGTCGAGTCCGCCCAAGCGCAGCGACCTGGTCGCCGAGGAGATCAAGCGGCTGATCACGGCCAAGAACCTGTTGCCAGGCGACAAGCTGCCGCGCGAGAGCGAGTTGCAAAGCATGTTCTCGGTCAGCAAGAGCACCATGCGCGAAGCGCTCAAATCGCTGGAGGTGCAGGGACTGGTGAAGGTCAGCACCGGACCGGGCGGCGGCGGCACCGTGGTCGAGGTGCCGCTGGACCGCACTTTCCAGCTGATGCAGAACTACCTTTTCTTCAAGGAAGTGCGGATCGAGGACATCTACCAGGTGCGCAAGCTGCTGGAGCCCGAACTGGCAGCCAGCGCCGTGCCCTTCCTGACAGAGGCGCATTTCGCCGCGCTGGAGGAAAACATCGCCTGCTGCGATCCGTCCGCAGAACATGTGGACGATCCGCTGGCACAGCGCCAGGAAGAGATCAATTTCCACGACATCTTCGCCGCGGCCTGCCCCAATCCGTTCCTGCGGTTCAGCTGCGAGATGACCAACGAAATGATCCGGCAACTGACCGTGTTCGACAACGAGATGCCGTTGTCCGAACAGCAGCGCTTCGGCAGCGCCAACGCGGGTTTCCACCGCAAGATCCTGGCGGCGGCGCGCGAGCGCGACGTCGAACAGGTGCGCGACCTGATGAGCGGGCACATGCAGGACGCGATGCGCTCGGTCAAGCGCATGCACGGCAAGCTCGAGGGCCGGTTGATCCTGGACTCCGAGATGTCGCGGCGCAACGTCACGCGCAAGGCTCGGCGCGGCGGCAGCAAGAAGGCCTGAGGGCGGCGGCCGCTTGCGCCAACCCTCAAGCGGTGCGAACCAGCCGGGCTCACTCCCCCGGCCGTCGCCGACTCAGTCCAGCTTGATGTGATTGGACTCGATCACCGCGCCCCAGCGCTGGCGGTCTTCCTGCACATAGGCGTCGACGTCGGCCTGGCTGCGCGGCGCCTGGATCACCAGGCCCAGCGGTTCGAAGCGGCCGCGGAACGCCGGATCCTTCAGCACCTTGTCCAGCGCCGCCTGCAGGCGCTGCGCCTCGGCTTGCGGCACGGCGCGCGGCACGGCCAGGCCAAACCAGGTGGCGGCGCGGAATCCCGGAAAGCCGCTTTCCGCCACGGTCGGCACCTCCGGCAGCACGGCCAGCCTTTCCGCGGTGGTGACGGCCAGCGCCTTGATCTTGCGTTCCCGCACCAGCGGCAGCGACGTGCTGACCACGTCCACCATGAGTTGCGTGTCGTTGCCCATCAGTGAGGTCAGCGCGGGCGCGCTGCCGTTGTAGGGGATATGCGCCACGTCCATGCCGGTGCGTGATTTCAGCAGTTCGGTCGCCAACTGCAGCGGATTGCCGATGCCCACGGAGGCGTAGTTCAGCTTGCCAGGCTGCGCCTTGGCATAGGTGACGAATTCAGCCAGCGAGCCGGCCGGCACCTCGTTGTTGGCCACCACCACCAACGGCAATTCGGCGGCGATGCCGAGCACGCGGAAGTCGCGCGCGGCGTCATAGGCGATGCGCTGGTAGAGCATGGGATTGAGCACCATGCTGGCGTTGCTGGCGAGAAAAACCGTATAGCCGTCGGGTGCGGATCGCGCTACCTGGGTGGCGGCGATCATGGTGTTGGCGCCGGGCTTGTTCTCCACGACCACGGGTTGCCCGAGATCGCGCGACATGCCCTCGGCCAGCACCCGCGACAATTGGTCGGCGGATCCTCCTGGCGTGTACGGCACGACCAGTTTGACCGGCTTGTCCGGAAACGCCGCCAACGCGGCACCGGGGCCGGCGAGCGCGAAGATCGTTGCGGCCGCGATGCGACGCAGCCTGTGGTTCAGTCCATATGCCATGCTTGTCTCCCGAGCTATCGTGCTCTTGTTGTCGCGGCCGTGCGCCGCTCTGCGCTATACCTTGCGCTGCCTGCCCGCCCAGAATTCGGCGCGCAGCCTGCGCTTGGCGATCTTGCCGTTGTCGTCGCGCGGCAGTTCCGCGCGCAGTTGCAGTTCGCGCGGCACCTTGTAGCGCGCGAGCCGTTGCGCCAGCCATTGCGTCAGCGCCTCGGCCTCGGGCGAGACGCCCGCCGCGGGCTGCACCAGCGCCATCAGCCGCTCTCCGTATTCGTCATCGGGCACGCCGAACACGGCGCAATCCGCCACGCCCGGATACTGCATCAACTGATGCTCGATCTCGGCGGGATAGATGTTCACGCCGCCCGAGATCACCAGATCCGATTCGCGGTCGCATACGTACAGATAGCCGTCCGCATCCAGATAGCCCAGGTCGCCCAGGCCGATGAGCCCGTCCTTCTCGACTTCCGCGCGGGCCTGGGGATTGTTGCGATAGGTAAAGTCCGCATAGGCCGGCTGGCGCACGTGGATCCGCCCGATTTCGCCCGCCGCGCAAGGCGACCCGTCCTCGGCATAGATCCTGATCTGCGCGCCGCCGACGGGCCGGCCGGCGCTGCCGGGGCGGGCGAGCGCTTCGTGCGAATCGATGACCGTGACCATCCCGGCCTCGCTGGAGGCATAGGTTTCATGGATGACGGGGCCCAGCCATTCGATCATGGCGCGCTTGATTTCCGGCGCGCAGGGCGCGCCGGTCGAGGCCACGAAGCGCAGCGACGACAGGTCGTGCGCGGCGCGCGCGGCGGCATCCAGCTTCAACAGGCGCACGTACATGATGGGGACCAGGTAGACCGTATCGATGCGATGCGCCTCGATCAGGCGCAGCACCTCGATGGGGTCGAACCTGTCGGTCAGCACGAAGGTCTCGCAGACCCGCAAGGCGACCTGCGCGTACACGCTGGGCGCGCTGTGATAGATCGGCGCGGGCAGCAAGGCGCGGGAGCCCGGGCGCAGGCCGTAGGCCGCTTCCACCACCGCTTCGACCTGTTGCTGGTGGCGCGCCAGGTGCTCCAGCGGAAATGGCGCGCGCACCACGCCCTTGGGCCGGCCGGTAGTGCCGGAGGTATAGGCCATGTGGCCGCGCGGCGCCACGCGCGGACCATCGTAGGGCGGCTGGCTGTCGCGCCACGCGTCGTAGTCCGCCTGCCCGGGCTGCGCCGCGCCAAGGCCGGCCAGCAGCACAGGCAGACCGGCCGGCAGCGCATCGCGCAGCGGCTGCCACAGGTCGGCATGGGCGATCAGCAGCCGGGCGCCGCTATCTTCAATCAGGAACGCCACTTCGGCGGCAGTGAAATGCCAGTTGATCGGGCAGTAGTAGCAACCCAGCCGCTTGCAGGCGTGGATGATCTCCAGGTAAGGCAGACCGTTGCGCAACAGCACGGCGATCACGTCGCCTTCCCGCACGCCCATCGCAGCCAGGCCGGCGGCGACCTGCTCGCCGCGCGCCGCCAGCGCGGCGCCTGACAGACGCTCGCCGCCCGCATGGATGGTGCTGTCCGTCATGAGGCCTCCGTGCTGCGCTGCGCCTTGTCCTGCGCGGTGCGCGCTTCGATCGCCTGGCGCGCGGCAGCCCAGTCCGCGTCGCTCCATTCGGCGTACTGCTTGAAATAGGCGCCGTTGGCCAGATAGTCGCCGCCATCCAGCGCGATGGTCTGGCCGTTGATCCAGTCGTAGCCCGGACTCAGCAGGAAAGCGGCGAGTTCGCCTATGTCGTGTCCGGTGCCGAGACGCCGCATCGGGTTCTGCTGCGTCTGGGTGTCGGCGCCCTGGTCCTTGGGCCGCAGGCGCGCGCTGGCGCCTTCGGTCGGAATCACGCCCGGCGCGATGGCGTTGAGGCGAATGCCGTGGCGGCCCCATTCGATGGCCAGCGACTTGGTCATGGCGTCTATGCCGGCCTTGGACATGGCCGAGGGAACCACGAAGGGCGAACCGGTCCAGACCCAGGTCACCACGATGGACAGCACCGCCCCGCCCGTGCCTTGCGCAATCCAGCGCTTGCCCACGGCCTGGGTGGTGTAGAAGGTGCCGCGGAACACCGTGTCGGCGATGGCGTTGAAGCCGCGGGGCGAGAGCTTCTCGGTGGGGCTGATGAAGTTCCCCGCGGCGTTGTTGACCAGACCGGTCAACGCGCCATGCCCGGTCCAGATGGCTTCGACGGCGGCGTCCACCGCCTCGGCATCGCGGATATCCACCGCCTGGACGTGGACCTCCGCGCCGTAACGTTGGCGCAGGCCGGCGGCGGCTTCTTCCAGCACGGCGGCGCGGCGCCCCCACAGGTGCAGCGACGCGCCCAGCGCCGCCAGCCGCTCGGCCATGGCGTAGCCCAGGCCGGTGCCGCCACCGGTGACGAGGATGCGCTGGCCACGGAACAGGTCGGCGCGGAACATGGTTTGCGGGGCGGTCCCGCCGGGCTGGTTTTGAGGCATGGCCTGGTCTCCTGTTTGGTGGAGGCCAGAATATCAACCAGCGCCACGCCGCGACAATCCCGCAGTTTGCGTAAACTATGTTTCCTCACAGTCAACAATAAGACCGCGCATGCCCGCCCTGCCCGCGTTGGATCTCAATCTGATACAGCTGTTCGTCACCATCGTCGACGCGGGCACGCTGAGCGAAGCGGCGGTGCGCCACGGCGTGACCCGTTCGCACGTCAGCCGCAACCTGCAGAAGCTGGAACGGGCTTTCGGCGCCCAGCTCATCCGGCGCAGCACCCGCAGGTTGGAACTGACGCAGCAAGGCTCGGTGCTGTATGAACACGGCGCGCGCATGGCGCGCGAGGTCGAATCCGCCCGCCACGCCTTGCAGAAGCTGGGCTCGGAACCGGCGGGCCATGTCCGGCTCAGCATTCCCACCGGGCTGGGCGAGCTGGACCAATTGCGCCCACTGCTGGTCAGCTTCGCCCTGCGCCATCCCTCGCTGACCCTGCGCGTGCTGTTTTCCAACCGGGTGAGCGACCTGATTTCCTCGGAAATCGATGTGGCGTTGCGGGTGATGACCACCCCGCCCCAGGATTACGTGGCGCGCGCGCTCGGCGACGTCAAATGGGTGCTGTGCGCGGCGCCCTCTTATCTGGAACAATTCGGCGCGCCGGCCCATCCGCGCGACCTTGCGCGCCTGCACTTCCTCGGTCCGCCCGATCCCAGGCCCCTGGTCACGCTGCGCCTGCGCCGCAAGGACCAACTGCACGAGGCCAAGCTCGCGCCGCGGCTGCAGTCGGAGTATTTCCCGTTCCTGGCCCAGGCCGCGCGCGCCGGCGCGGGCGTGGCGCTGCTGCCCGCCTATGTGGTGTACGCGGACATCGCGGCGGGCCGCCTGACGCCCGTGCTCCCCGCCTACCAAGCCATGGGGCCGGGCGACAAGCTGTTCATCCTGACCACGCCCAATCCCTACCCCTCGACCGCGCAGCGCGCGGTGGTCGATTTCCTGCGCACGGAGCTGACCGCGCTGCTGCGCCATTTCCTGGCATAGCGGCCGGGCGGCCGCCATCGTTCCCGGCTCGCCGCGGCGCGCCGCAACATCCGCGTAGGACTTTCTTGATAAAAGAGGCTTGCGGCTCGCGCGCGCCTCGGCCAGAGTATCGGGTGAGGCCAAAAGCCGCGCCGCCCCTGATTGCAGTAGGGGAACTTTGACGGTCCGGCCAAGTCTTATATAAGATATAAGACATGCAGCCGCGCAGGCGTCAGTCTCACATAGAATGACAAATGCCCAAAAACGCCAGAAAATGCCGGCTTCAACCGGGCAAAACCACGGAGTCCATCATGCCGCACAACACCCTAGACACCCTCAAGAATTTCAAGATCGGCAATAAATCCTGTCAGTACTATTCGCTGCCGGCGCTGGGCAAGTCCCTCGGCATCGACGTGCAGCGGCTCCCGGTTTCGATCCGCATCGTGCTGGAGTCCGTGCTGCGCAATTGCGACGGCAAGAAGGTAACCGAAGAGCACGTCAAGCAGCTGGCCAACTGGCAGGCCAATGCCCGCCGTGAAGACGAAATTCCGTTCGTGGTGGCCCGCGTGGTGCTGCAGGACTTCACCGGCGTGCCGCTGCTGGCCGACATCGCCGCCATGCGTTCGGTGGCCGACAAGATGGGCAAGAGCCCCAAGAGCATTGAACCGCTGGTGCCGGTGGACCTGGTGGTGGACCACTCGGTCATGATCGACTACTTCGGCACCAAGAATGCGCTGGACCTGAACATGAAGCTGGAATTCAAGCGCAACCAGGAGCGCTACCAGTTCATGAAGTGGGGCATGCAGGCGTTCGACACCTTCGGCGTCGTGCCTCCGGGCTTCGGCATCGTCCATCAGGTCAACCTGGAATACCTGGCGCGCGGCGTGCACCTGGACAAGCAGAACAACGTCTACTACCCCGACTCGCTGGTGGGCACCGACAGCCACACCACCATGATCAACGGCATCGGCGTGGTGGGCTGGGGCGTGGGCGGCATCGAGGCCGAAGCCGGCATGCTGGGCCAGCCCGTGTACTTCCTGACCCCCGACGTGGTCGGCGTGGAACTCAAGGGCAAGCTGCGCGGCGGCGTCACCGCCACCGACCTGGTGCTGACCATCACTGAAATGCTGCGCCGCGAGAAGGTGGTGGGCAAGTTCGTCGAATTCTGCGGCGAAGGCACCGCCAGCCTGTCGGTGGCCGAACGCGCCACCATCGGCAACATGGCGCCGGAATACGGCGCCACCATGGGCTTCTTCCCGGTCGACGAACGCACCATCGACTACTTCCGCGGTACCGGCCGCACGGAAGACGAAATCGCCGCCTTCGAAGCCTACTTCAAGGCCCAGAAGATGTTCGGCGTGCCCAAGGCAAAGGACATCAATTTCACCAAGCTGCTGACGCTGGACCTGTCCACCGTCGCGCCGTCGCTGGCGGGCCCGAAGCGTCCGCAGGACCGCATCGAGATCGGCAACGTCAAGAACACCTTCATCGACCTGTACTCCAAGCCGGTCGCCGAGAACGGCTTCAACCAGCCGGCCGAGAAACTGGAACAGACGTTCACCACCAGCGCCGGCACCAAGGTCAAGAACGGCGACGTCCTGATTGCCGCCATCACGTCCTGCACCAACACGTCCAACCCCAGCGTGCTGCTGGCGGCCGGCTTGCTGGCCAAGAAGGCCGTGGAAGCCGGCATGACGGTGCCCAAGCACATCAAGACCTCGCTGGCCCCTGGCTCCCGTGTGGTCACTGAATACCTGACCAAGACGGGCCTTCTGCCCTACCTGGAAAAGCTCGGCTTCGACGTCGCCGCCTACGGCTGCACCACCTGCATCGGCAACGCCGGCGACCTGACCCCGGACCTGAACGAAGCCATCACCGGCAACGACCTGATCTGCTCGGCCGTGCTCTCGGGCAACCGAAACTTCGAAGCCCGCATCCATCCGAACATCAAGGCCAACTTCCTGGCCTCGCCGCCGCTGGTGGTGGCCTACGCCCTGGCCGGCACGGTCACGCGCGACCTGATGACCGAACCCGTGGGCCGCGGCAAGAACGGCGACGTCTGGCTGGGCGACATCTGGCCGACCACCGAGGAAGTCGAGTCGCTGCTGAAGTACGCCCTGGATCCCAAGGCCTTCGAAGCCAACTACGGCCAGGTCAAGAGCAATCCCGGCAAGCTCTGGGAGAACATCAAGGGCGTCACCGGCGATACCTACAACTGGCCTGATTCCACCTACATCGCCGAGCCGCCCTTCTTCGACGGCTTCGGCATGACGCCGGGCGCGATGCCGGCGGTCAAGGGCGCGCGCGCGCTGGGCGTGTTCGGCGACTCGGTCACCACCGACCACATCTCGCCGGCCGGCTCCATCAAGGAAACCTCGCCCGCGGGCAAGTGGCTGAAGGAAAACGGCGTCATGAAGGCCGACTTCAACAGCTACGGTTCGCGCCGCGGCAACCACGAGATCATGATGCGCGGCACCTTCGCCAACGTGCGCATCAAGAACCTCATGATCCCGGCGCTGCCGGACGGCAGCCGCTTCGAAGGCGGCGACACCCTGTTCCAGCCCAGCGGCGAGCAGATGTCCATCTATGACGCGGCCATGAAGTACGTCGGCGCCGGCACGCCCACCGTGGTGTTCGGCGGCGAAGAGTACGGCACCGGCTCGTCGCGCGACTGGGCCGCCAAGGGTACCCAGCTGCTGGGCGTGAAGGCCGTGATCACCCGCAGCTTCGAACGCATCCACCGCAGCAACCTGGTCGGCATGGGCGTGCTGCCCCTGCAGTTCAAGGGCGCGGACAGCGTGCAGTCGCTGGGCATCACCGGCGAGGAAACCTATGACATCTCGGGCCTGGAAAACGGCATCAAGCCGATGCAGGACGTGACGCTGACGATCACCCGCAAGGATGGTTCGAAGCAGGACGTCACGGTGCTGCTGCGCATCGACACCCCGATCGAGGTGGACTACTACCAACACGGCGGCATCCTGCCCTTCGTGCTGCGCCAACTGCTGGCGGCCTGATCCCTGCCTGATCAGCAAAGCAATGCCCCGGCAACCGCGAGGTTGCCGGGGCATTTTCATTGCCTGCGCGGTGCGGCGGCCGCGCCCCGATCAGTCCGCGAACTCGTAGGCGTCCATCGCCAGCGCGCCGTAGGAGACCTCGTCGGTCAGGCGTTGAAAGCCCGCCCCGCCCGCACCCAACGCCACGTACAGCGGCATCAGGTGATCGTCGTGCGGATGGGCCTGCGCCGCGTCCGGCGCCTGCGCTTCCCAGTCCAGCAGCGCCGGCAGGTCGCGCCCGGCAAGCTTGTCGGCGTACCACTGCTGGAAGGCCGGCACATAGGGCAGCGCGGGCGCGTCCTGCGGCATGCGCACGTGGCGCAGGTTGTGCGTTAGCGAGCCCGAGCCGATGACCAGGATGTCCTCGTCCCGCAGTCGGGCCAGCGCGCGGCCGAGTTCCAATTGCCCGGCCGCGTCGCGGCCCATGTCCAGGGACAATTGCACCACCGGCACGTCCGCTTCCGGATAGAGGTAGCGCAGCGGCACCCAGGCGCCATGGTCCAGCGGACGGCGCGGATCCAGGTCGGCGACGATGCCCGACTCGGCCAGCAAGCCCTGCACCCGCGCCGCCAGCTCAGGCGAGCCGGGAGCCGGGTACTGCAGCGTATAGAGTTCCTGCGGAAAACCGCCGAAATCGTGCCAGGCCACCTGGCGGTCGCGGGTGGACAATGCCAGGCCCTCGCCCATCCAGTGCGGCGACACCACCAGGATGCCTTTGGGCTTGCGGCCTTGCGCCGCGCTCCAGGCGGCTAGCGCCGGGCCGGTCTGGCCGGGCTCGACGGCGAGCATGGGGGATCCATGGGAAACGAAAAGCGTAGGCCAGCGCATGGCAATGCCTCCTGATATTGAGTCGATGTGAGCATTTTCCGCCGTTTCATCTCAGCAATAAATAACCTTAATTGACATTAACTATTGCTACTTAAGCATCAATAAGCTCGTAGGCCCATCGCTGCGAGCTCTGGCAGGGCCGTCGCGCCGCAGTGCGCGCCGGGCGTTAAACTACGCAGTTGCACACTTACTGGACGCTCCCCGAAGTTATGGCCCGATCCCGCAGCCAATCCGCTCCCCGCCTCACCCGTGACGCCGCCAAACTGGTCACGCTTGCCCAGGCGCTCAACCGCTCGGGCAGCCGCCTCGAAGACGTGTTCTGGGAGAACCTGCTTGGCGAAGCGATTCCGAAGTTGCTGAAGGCAGGGCAGGACGCCCCCCTGGAAGCGGCCCTGGACCACCTCGCCCAGAGCGATGTGGGCGCCTACGAGATCCTGATCGAACAGGCCGAAACCCTGTCCGAATCGATGAAGATCGAGAAAAATGGCGTCCGCCATGACATTTTGCTGGTCGTGGCGCCCATCGTCGCCTGGACCCGCTACGCCATCCCTACCGGTCCGATTTCGGCCAGCGCGCAACAGGCGCTGGTCGCGCAGCTGCACGGCCATGTCCTGTCCAGCAAGGCTCGCAGCACGCTGATGCCCATGCTGGTCAGCGTGGACCAGATGCCGCGCACCTTCTCCGAAACCTGGCAATGGCTGCAGCGCCTGGGCACGCAGGCGCTGGGCGCCGAAACCACCAAGCCCGCCCTGAATACCGAGACCGAAACGGCCAACATGCTGGCCGACACGCGCTACATCGTGGCGGCCGTCGCGGTGCCCGAAGGCGAGCCGATCTTCCGCTGGCAGGAACAGCTGGGCGAGGCCGAGGCCAGCCGCGACGCCTGCCAGGAACAATGGGCGGCGCAGGCCCAGCCCACCCTGGCCAATCTGCTGCCCGGCTGCGGTTTCGAAGCCCTGCTGCCCGACGCCTACTACGTCAGCAACCGCGAAGCCGACCGGCGGGTACGCCCGCTGTCGCTGCGCGCGGCGGTCAGCTGGCTCGAAGGCGCGGTCAGCCTCGAAGCCTCCCAATTGCGGGCAGTGGTGGCCGGCTGCGGCGAAAGCCGCATCGACGAGTATCGCATCGGCTTTACCGCCCGCAGCAGCAACGACGTCTACTACGGCTGCGTCTGGCCCCTGTATGGCCGCGAAGAAGACCTGCCGGCCGATGAAGGCCAGCCCGACGTGGTCGACGAGATCGCCGCGCTGCTGAAGGAATACGGCGTGACCGAAGTGCGCCGCATCCCCGGCGCGCTGCCGCCCGAGTACTGTGAAGACTGCGGCGCGCCCTACTTCCCGAATCCCCTGGGCGAACTGGTGCACGCCGAACTGCCCGAGGACGCGGAAGCCTCCCCGGCCAAGTTCCACTAGGCGGCAATGCAAGCGGACATCTTCTGCCGGGTCGTCGACAACTACGGCGACATCGGCGTCTGCTGGCGGCTGGCCCGCCGGCTGGCGCACGGCCGCGGCTGGGATGTTCGCCTGTGGGTCGACGACCTTGCCAGCTTTGCGCGCATCCAGCCCGGCATCGTTGCCGGGCTGCCGCGCCAGCAACTGGCCGGCATCGACATCGTGCACTGGTCAGATACGCGGGATCCGGCGCTCAGCGCTCGCGACGTGGTGATCGAGGCCTTCGCCTGCGATCCTCCCGAGGCGTTCCTGGACAGCATGCGCCGGGTGCATCCGGCCTGGATCAACCTGGAATACCTGAGCGCCGAGGCCTGGGTGGAAAGCTGCCACGGCCTGCCCTCGCAGCGGCCGGACGGGCTGGTCAAGCACTTCTACTTTCCCGGTTTCACCGCCGCCACCGGCGGGCTGCTGCGCGAGCCCGGCCTGTCAGCCGAACGGGACGCCCTGCAGGCATCGCCGCTAGATCAGGAGGCCTTCCTGCGATCGCTGGGGGTGGAGCAAGCTCTGCTGTTGCGCCGCCGCGACGGCGCACGCACCGTGTCCCTATTTTGCTATCCCGCCGCGCCGGTGGCGGCGCTGGCCGCTGCGCTGTCCGCCGACCCGCGCCCCAGCGTGCTGCTGGCGCCCGAGGGCGTGGCCCCCGGCCTGGAAGCTGCCTGCGCGGCGCCGGGCGCTCCGCTGATCGCCCGGCTGCCCTTCGTCGCGCAGCCGGATTTCGACCGGCTGCTGTGGTGCTGCGACCTGAACTTCGTGCGCGGCGAGGATTCCTTCGTCCGCGCCGCCTGGGCCGCGCGCCCGCTGGTCTGGCAGATCTATCCCCAGGATGAGAACGTGCACCTGGAAAAGCTGGAGGCCTGGCTGGCCCGCTATCCGGCCCCGGAAACCGCTCAGGCGCTGATCCGCGCCTGGAACCAAGCGGAAACCGGCGCAACCTCCGCGGCGCTGTCGGCCGCCCTGGCGCCAGCCGCCTGGGCGGACTGGGCCGCCGCCGCGCGGGCCTGGGACGCGAGCCAGGCGGCGCTGCCGGATCTTGCCGAAAATCTGGCTGATTTTTGCGCAGACTTGGCCAAGAAACGTTAGAATAGAGAGTTTTCCGAGCGCCCTGTATTTGTCGGGCCTCTACTATGACGCCTCCCGGGGTGTGCACGAAGCCGCTAGAAGCTATAGCTGCGGCGGCTTTTTGCAAGCACGGCGAGTGCACCCATCACCCCCGGAGTTTTATCGATGAAAACCGCTCAGGAATTGCGAGTCGGCAACGTGGTCATGGTCGGCAAGGATCCCCTCGTGGTCCAGAAGGCCGAATACAACAAGTCTGGCCGCAACGCCGCTGTTGTGAAGCTGAAGTTCAAGAACCTGCTGACCGCCTCGGCCAGCGAATCGGTCTACAAGGCCGACGAAAAGTTCGAAGTCGTCCAGCTCGACCGCAAGGAGTGCACCTACTCCTACTTCGGCGACCCGATGTACGTCTTCATGGACGAAGAGTACAACCAGTACGAAATCGAAGCCGAAAGCATGGGCGACGCCCTGAACTACCTGGAAGAAGCGATGCCCGTGGAAGTGGTCTTCTACGACGGCCGCGCCATTTCGGTTGAACTGCCCACGACCATCGTGCGCGAAATCACCTACACCGAACCCGCCGTGCGTGGCGATACCTCGGGCAAGGTGACCAAGCCCGCCAAGATCAACACCGGCTACGAACTGAACGTGCCGCTGTTCTGCGCCATCGGCGACAGGATCGAAATCGACACCCGCACGAACGAATACCGCAGCCGCGTCAACAACTGATCCGGCAAGCAGGCAAGAAAAAGCCAGACCTTCGGGTCTGGCCTTTTTTTGCCGTCTGCCTGACCAATCTTGCGGCCCTTGCTTGAAGGCATATAGCCGGACCACATGAGACTTGCCCCAGTCCCAAATTGGGACTAACATTGCGCTATGCGACTCATAGCCTTAAGCACCCTCCGCCAGTTCTGGGAAAGGAACCCAGCGGCAGAACAACCCCTCAAGGCGTGGGTGGATGAGGCCAGCAAGGCGCAATGGAAGCAGCCTGCGGATATCAAGGCTCAGTATCGCCACGCCAGCATCCTGAAGAATCGGCGTGTGGTGTTCAACATCAAAGGCAATGATTTCCGCCTGATTGTGGCAATCGCATTCAACTTGAGCATCGTCTACGTGAAGTTCATCGGCACTCACGCGGAGTACGACAAGATTGACGCCGAAACCGTGGAAATGGAATGAACATGGAAATCCGCCCCGTACATACCGAGGCCGATTACAAGTCGGCGCTCAAGGAAATCTCCCGGTTGATGGTGTCTGATCCGGAACTGGGCACACCTGACGGTGACCGCCTGGACGTGCTGGCCACCCTGGTGCAAGCGTATGAAATGAAGCACTATCCGGTCGATCTGCCAGACCCCGTCGAGGCCATTAAATTCCGGATGGAGCAAGGCGGCCTGACCCCTAAGGATCTGGAGCCTATGATAGGCAAGCGCAACCGTGTATACGAGGTGCTGAACCGCAAGCGCGGTTTGACATTGCCAATGATCTGGCGTTTGCACACCGAGCTCGGCATCCCCGCAGAAAGCCTTATTCGACCGCCGGCTCACGCCTAACAACTGAAACGCGCTCATTCATTGACGACATCCTGAGGAAGCGGAGGTCCGTTGAGCGTGCCGCTCGGCAGGGGAATCAATTTCGAAATTGATGTGTCCTCCGTGGAGCCCTTTCTTGCCGCGCTTGCCAACGCCAAATGGCCTCTGTTCCGGAATCCGGTAGAGCAGTGGTATCGGGGCAATGACTTTGAAATCGGCGTGCGCGAGTTCCTGGTCCAGGACCCTGATGGTTATCTGCTGCGCTTCTCCGCCAAGATCGGCGAACGCAGGCATAGCACCTGACGTCCCGTACGCCCGTTCCCCTGTCCGAATCGGCTAGGGGCGGCGCAGCGGGTCACTGCAGACGCTCGTCGTCCAGGAAATCCGGCACCGCCATGACGTCGATGCCGTCCTCAGCCAGCGATTCGCGCTCTTCGGGCGTGGCCGTGCCGCGGATGGGACGGTCGTCGGCATCGCCTTCGTGGATGCGGCGCGCCTCCTCGGCGAAGCGCGGTCCGACGTTTTCGGTGTTGCGCAGCAAGGCGCGCACCTGGCGCATGACGACCGCCTGCAATGCGGCCATTTTTTCCGCGTCGGACGCATTGGCCGGCAACGCGGCCGGCTGGGCTGCCGGCGCGTGCAGGTGGGCGACGTTCAAGCGCGGCGCGGACAGCCGCTTGGTGATGCTGGCGGAACCGCAAACCGGGCACGTGACGAGGCCGCGCGCCTGTTGCGCGTCGTAGTCTTCGTGCGAACTGAACCAGCCCTCGAAAATGTGGCTGTGCTCGCACTGGAGGTCGAAAACTTTAAGTGCCATGGCGTCTATATGGGGTGCAACTCCCAGAATACAAGAAAGCGCGCGCCTCGGGCTGCTAGTCCCTGGCGTGCGCAATGCCTTTCCCGGCTGCCCAGGACAAAGCGGGCCCGCAGGCCCGCTTTTCCGGCTGCCCGAAGGCTTATTTGGCGCGGTTCTGCGCGGAGGGATTCCCCACCTGCGCCTGCTGCGCCTGCAAGGCGTCGATCTGGCGTTGCAGATCACGCAGTTGCTGGCGCACGTCCTTCTGCTGATCGGCCAGCGCCGTGGCTTCCTGGCGCGATTGCTCCTGGCGCGCCGCCACCTGCTCTTCCTGCTGCATGCGTAGCGTGCGGTCGGCCTGCAAGGTGCTCAGTTCGGCGCTGCGGCTGGCCAGCAGCTTCTCGGCATGCGCGTACTCGGCCTGCATCTTGATGCGCTTGATGTCCACCTCGGCCAGGTCGGCCGATTGGGCGACGAAGGCGCGGTAAGTCGCTTCGGCCTGCTTGTCCGACTTGGTCTTCACCACGCGCCAGAAATCCTTTTGCTGGAACAGGGCGACGTAATAGGTCAGGTCGTCCGGCTTGAACAGCAGGCTGGCGCCGTAGGTGCCGTTGTAGGCGGTGCGCAACTCCGACACCTGGCGGCTCTGGATCAGGCTTTGCAGCTCCGACAGCGTGGAGGCCGGGCGCGCGGCCGGCGGCGGCGCGGGGGGAGTCACGGGCGTGGATGCCGCCTGGGTATCCTCGACCTGTTTAACCGTGGGCCGGGGCGCTTCGGATTGCGCGCTGGCGCAAGCGGCCAGGCCGGACAGGGCCGTGCCCAACAGCGCCATGCGGACGGCGCCACGGATAAATTGGACGTTCATGCCTTCCCCAAAAAAATCGTTGCGGAACTATAGCAATTTATTGCGGCCGGGACAGACGCGCTTACATGCGGCGGACCCGGAACTGTCGCCCCCTACGGGCCATTCCCTATTGCGTGTTCATACGGTCTCGGCAACGCCATCGGCGGGTTCGCCCTGGCCTGCGCCCAGTTGCAGCTTGCGCATTTTTTCCCACAACACCTTGCGGCTGATGCCCAACGTGTGGGCGGTGTCCTGGCGGCGCCAGCCGTTGGCGTCCAGCGCCGCCAGCACACGCTCGCGCTCCGCGCGTTCGGCATCGGTGAAGACGGCGGGCTCGGCCCGCGCGCCGGCCGCCGCGCCTGCCACGCGCAGCGGTTCGGCCAACTGGTCGAAAATGCGTTCGATGCGCGGCGGGTCCCAGGCCTGGAATTGCCGCCGCACGATGGCGACGCGCTCGGCGACGTTGGACAGCTCGCGCACATTGCCCTCGTAGCGCGTGCGTGAGACGCGGTCCAGCAGCCATTGGGGCGGTTCGCTGTCCACGCCCTGGCCCTGCAGCAAGGCGCGGAAGATCGCCGCCTTTTCTTCCGGCCCGCGCTGCTCCAGGTTGGGGATGCGCAGTTCGATGACGGCCAGCCGGTAGTACAGGTCTGCGCGGAATTCGTCCTGCCCCACCAGCACCCGCAAATCCTTGTTGGTGGCGGCGACCAGGCGGAAGTCCACCGGCACCTCCACGGTCGAGCCCAGCCGCGTCACCGTGCTTTGTTCCAGGACGCGCAAGAGCTTGACCTGCTGGTACAGCGGCAGATCGCCGATCTCGTCGAGGAACAGCGTGCCGCCGCTGGCCTGCTCGAAGTAGCCCTTGTGCGCGCCTATCGCGCCGGTGAAAGCGCCCTTGGCGTGGCCGAAGAAATGCGCCTCGAACAGGCCTTCGGGGATGGCGCCGCAGTTGACCGCCACAAAGGGGCCGCCGAACCAGGCGGCATGGTCGTGCAGCAGGCGGGCAATGCGCTCCTTGCCTACGCCGGTCTCGCCATGGATCAGCACGTTGCTGCGACAGTCGGCATACATTTCCGCCTCGGCCAGCAGGTCCTGCATGCTCGCGGACACGGCGATCAGCGGCTGCTCGCGGCGCGGCGCAGAACGCGTGAGCTGATTCAGCGTGCCCAGCAGCTCATACAGCAGCTTGCGCAGGTCGGCCGTCGTGAACGTCAGCGGCAGCGTATAGGAGTATTCCGGCGGGTAATAGCGCGGGTCGCGCCCGCGCGCTTCCGCGGCCACCCAGATGACAGGCAGGCCCTGCGCCGCCAGCCAGTCATAGCCGCTGAAGCGCTTGTCGCCCATCACGGAGACCGACACCAGGGCCACGGCCGGCCGGGTCAGGTCGCGCGGCGGCGGAAATGCGGTGCCGGCGTCCGCCCGCAGCAGCGACACGTCCATGCCCGCCAGGCAGCGTTCGGCGCGGCTGGCGATGTCGGAGGTGCCCTCCCAGACGTACACATCGAATTCTTCGCGCGCGAAATTCTGGCTCATCGCTTGGACCATGCGTGAAGGAAAGGGATAGGGGTCAGGAGCTTCGTCATCAGTACACCAGGCGGGGCTTGCCGCAATCCACGGAGATCAGGGATACGTCGGTCTGGCCCAGGCTCAGGCCCAGCGCGTTCAGCAACTGCTGCAGCACCGCCGACAGCGAATCCAGCAGAGGGGCCAGCAAAGCCATGACGACGGACAGCACACCGCCCACCTGGTCATCGCCGCTCAAGGCCAGCGTGCCGACCGCATCGATGCGGCACAGGCGTATCTTGTCCGGCGCAAAGAACAGGGCGCAGGCTACGTCGCTGAGCGGCGCCGCCAAGAGCGATTTGAGAATATTTCCGACCAATTGCAGCGTGCCGCCCAGCACCCCTGTCAGGCCGCCCGTGGTCAGGCGTGTACCCAACTGGTCCATCGCGGTCTTGGACCACTGCATGTCGTTGACGACTTTCGAGACCGTCTTGCCCGCGTTGTTCGGGTCTTCGCCCACCAGTTTGGCTGCGAGGTCGCTGCGTTCCTTTGCGCTCAACGGCGTGCCGGTACTGTAGAGGTCGCCCAGGATGCCGCCGATCAGCGCGTCCGCCAGATTCGCGACCAGCTTGGACAGGTCCAGGTTGGTGGCGTTGACGGTCGCGGTGGAATTGGGCGACGGCGGCGCGGTCAAGGTCACCGGCACGGGCGCCGAGGAATTGAACACCGGCAGCGCAACCCTGGCAGTGAGCGGCAGTATGCCCAGCACGTTCAAGACCTGGTAGCGGCCAACGGAGCCGAATGCGCTGGGTTCGCAGCGGTTGGTGAGCGACTGGAAATTGGCGGATTTGGTGTCGGTGTTGGACTCCATGCCCGGGAAACGTCCCAGGCAGACGCTGGCCGCGGCCGAGGTCACGTCGATCATCGCCTGGTTTTCGGCCAGCGGCGCTTCGCACAGCTTGCGCAGCGTGCCCGTGGATTGCGCCACGTCGATGATGATGGGCAGGTCCACTTTGGTGTTCAGGGTGTTGGCCAGCAAAGGCCCCACCAGCGGGATGGTGCTGGTGTTGACGCGCAGATACACGCGAATGCCGGCGCTGACGGCCTGCACGCCTACGCCACCTACCGCCACCGCAGGCGGCTCGACAATGCGCACCCGCGCGTCCAGTCCCAGCAGCGGCACGCTCAATCCCAGATTGATCAGGTTGCTGCCGTTGGCAATGGCCAGGCCGGTTTCCAGAATGTTGAGCGCATTGACCTTGGCCTGCAAGGCGGCGCTGGGATCGCCGCCCACCACGTCCAGATTCAGCACGCCGCCGTCGCCGAACAGTTTCACGGGCAGGTTCAGCGGCATCAGGTCCAACACCGTGTTAATGGCCCCGCTCAGCAGCCCGACATCGGCGTTTGCGGTTCTCTGCTTGTCGATGACGCTCAGCGTGGCGCGCAGGAGCTGACCCAGGGTGAGGTTGCTTAGCGCCGTCAATTGCTCGGGCGTGCCCACGCCGGCCGCCACCGACAGCGGCAGGCCCAGCGCTTCCAGCAGGCCGGCCGGGGTGATGCCGACATTGGCCAGGCCGGCGGCGTCCAGCACATCCAGTTGCGTGGGCGACGCCCCCGCCGTGGCCAGCAATTGCGACAGCAGGCCGCCCCGCTCCAGCCGCAGCAGCCGCGATCCCACCGTGAAGGTGGCCACCGGCTGCGTGTTGGTGGCCACCGCCGCGACCGACGCCGTGACCCCGCCCACGCCGGGGATCAGATTGGCCAGCTGCTTGCGCACCGCAACCCGCACCGCGTTATAGGCCTGCCCGCCCGCCGCGTCGAAGACATGCATGCCGGACGCGTCGGACCGTGTCGGATCCCACACCTTGCATTCCACCGTGAAATCCGCGGCCGTGAACAAGTCGAGGATGTTCGGCACATTGGCCAGGGCCGAGGCCTTGCCCGCGGCGGCGGCCCGGGCGCAATCCGCGCTGGAGCCCAGGTTCAGGACCTGCACGGCCGACAGCGCCGCCAGATCCGCCGCCTTCTGCATCTCGCGCTTCATGTAGTAGCCGTAGGCGAGCTGCAGCACGCCCAGCAACACCACTCCCACCAGCACCGCGAAGACCACGGCGACGGTCATGCTGCCGCGTTGCCGCGGCGGCGAGGAAGGATGTGGACGGCCGGCAGACATGCTATTGCGACTCCGTTTCCGCAGGCGGCGGAGAAACAGGTTCCCTGGATTCACTGGACGTTGGGGATCTCCACATTCCGGTCGAACCACTCTGGAATCGGACGCTTGAAGCTTTCCAGATAGCGGTTCCAGGCCGCCGTGGAGACCGGCCCCAGCACGGGCAAGGCATTACCGGCGCGCCGGCCGTCGGCCTGCGCCGCCAACAGGCCGCGCGTCACATCGCCGAAACCCTCCTGCGCCGCGGGCGCGGCGGCCGGCGCTTGCGGCAGCGGAGTCTGCATCTGCTGCACCACCGGCCGGTCGGGCATGGCGGCTGCGGGGGTCGATGCGGGCGCAGGCGCAGACGCAGACGCCGGCGCGGGCGCGCCGCTCGGAGCGCCCGACATGCTGCCCGTCAGCGGCGCATTGGATTGCGCATGGCCGGCGGAAGGCGCCAGCGCCCCCAGGGCGCAGACCAGGATGAACAATGCGTGCTGGGTCGAATGAGACATGGCAGTCTTCCTCAAGACAGGGTTAGCGCACGATGGGGCCGTTGCCCAGCCCTTCCATCAAAGGGCTCATCATCGGCATGACCGTCTGCCCGCCGCTGGACACCCTGGTCGCCGGCGCGTAGGACGCGCCCGGCACCGGGGCCAGTTGGCCGCGGATCTCGGCGGCCAGTCGCAGCACCTGGCCGCGCGCTTCCTCGCTCAGTTGCGCCCGCTCCATCAGACGCTGCGCCTTGAGCGGATCGCCCTCGACCAGCAGCAGCACCGCCAGGTTCGCCAGCACCTTGCCGCTTTCCGGCGTCAATTCAGCCGCCTGCCCCAGGGGCACGCGCGCGCCCGCCGGATCGCCCGCCCGCAGGCGCGCGTAGCCCAGGTCGCCCAGGATCCGAGCGTCCATGGGCGCCAACCTGGCCGCGCGCGAAAAGTAGTCGGCCGCCTGGTCGAACTGCCCGCGCGAACCGGCGATCAAGCCCAGGCCATGCCAGCCCTCGGCGGCCTGGTCGGTGGCGGTCAGCGCGCGGTAGGCCTGCTCACTCTGCGCCGCCTGTCCGGTCTGGCGCAGCGCCTCGGCGCGCAGCACCGCCACCCGCGCGTCGTTGCCGTACTTCTGCTGATAGCCATCGATGTACGCGAGCGACGCGTAATAGCGCTCCTGGCGCTGCGCCTCGACGATCATGGACAGCATCATCTCTGGTTCCTTGGGCCGGCTCTTGCTCTGGGCCTCGTCTTCCTTCTGACGCATCAAGGCCTGTTCCTGCTGCTGTTGCTGGATCAGCTGCCAGGCGGATTCCGCGTTGTTGGTCTTGCATCCACTCAAGCCCGCGCCCGCAGCCAGCACCGTGGCCGCCAGCGCGCAACGCCATGCGCGCGACCTGCTTTCCGTTCCGCCGTTCATTACATGCCCCCCATGCGCGACAAGCCGCGCAATACCGCGATAAACCCCGCCCCGCCCGTCACGATCAACAGCGCGGGCAGCAGCGTCACGATCATGACCCCGGTCATCTTGACCGTGGTCTTGCCCACCTTCTCCTTCAATTCCAGGCGCCGCTTGTCCCGCAGGCGTTCGCCGAAGCGGTTCAAGGGCTCCTGCACCGCGCCGCCGTGCTGGTCGACCTGCGCGATCAGGCGGCAGATGGCGGACAGGTCGTCGTTGTCGAAGCCCGCGGCCAGCCTGGCCAGCGATTGCTCGCGCGTGCGGCCGCGCACATACAGTTCGGAGGCCAGGCGCAATTCAAACGCCAGCACCGGCAGCACCTGGCCGAACTCCTTGACCAGCACCTGCAGGCTCTGGTCGATCGACAGGCCCACGCCCTGCAACAGGCGCAGCAGGTCTATCAGCAGGGGCAGCTCGTCGGCCGCCTGCCTGCGGCGGCGCGCCAGGCGCCGCTGCACGATCCATTTGGGCAGCATGTAGCCGATCGCGAAGCCGAGAAAACCCGCGACCAATGCGCCCATCGGCATGTCGGGAAGGTGCTTGCTCAAGTCCAGCGTGACCGCCGCCACCGGCAGCAGGATCGCCAGGCCGACCCGGATCAGCACGAAACGCGAACGCGCGGTGCCAGGATTGGCATAGCCCGCCATGTCCACCAGCTTGCGGTCCTCGGAAGCCAACAGCGCGTCGGCCAGCCGGCCTTCGCTCAGGCGTTTGCCGAAGGTGTCGGCCGCCCGCGTTGCCGCCGCCAGCCGCCCCTGCCCGCCTTCGCCGCGCAGGGGCGCCGAGGCCGCGCCACCCTCGCGCGCGGCCAGCGCCTGATCCACCACCTGGCGGCTGCGGCTCTGGCTGCGCAGGCGCCGCGCCATTCCCAGGCCCAACACCACCAGGCCGGCAGCCACCAGCATCAGCGCCATCGCCAGCACGGTGGTTGCGTTCCAGGATTGCAGGGTGTCCATGCGGCGCTCCCTTCAAATGGCCTTGGCCATGCGATACAGCCAATAGCAACCGCCGACCTGCAGGCACACGGCGGTCAGCAGCATCCTGAAACCCTGCGGGTCTTGCCACAGGCCCATGAACAGGTTGTTGTTCGCAACGATGATGAAGCCCGCGATGCCCACGGGCAGCAAGGCCAGGATCCAGGCTGACAGCCGGACCTCGGCCGAACTCGCGGTCAATTCGTTGCGCGCCTGGGCCACGTCGCGCATGAAGGCCGCCATGCGTTCCAGCACCTGGTCGCTGCGGCCGCCGAAGCGCATGGCCAGCGACACCACCGCCGCGACCATGTACAGCTCCTTCAGCCCGTACAGACGCGATACTTGCGCCAGCGCCGCGTCCAGCTCCTTGGAGCGGCTCAGGCTGGACGCCGTTTCCACCACCTCGCGCAAGGGTTCGTCGGTGGCGGCCGCGGCAGTCTGGAACGCCGCGCCCATGCTGTTGCCGATGGTGAGCAGGCGCACGATGTTGTCCAGGAACGCGGGCAACTGCGAGATCATGCGCCGCTGGCGTTTGTCGGCCCGCAGCCACAGCAGGAAGTAGGCAAACACGGCCAGCAGCAGCAAGGTCACCGCTCCCGACAGCGGACCCAGCAAAACCCAGGCCAGCGCTGCGCCAGCAACGACAGGAAGCGCGATGCGCAAATACAGGCCGACGCTTTGCCGCAGTCCGGCCAGGCGCAGCAAGCGGTCCCAGCCGGAAAAGCCGCTGCGGAATTCGCGCGAGCTCTCGGCAAAGGGCGCATCGGCGCTGGCCTCGTCCCGGCCCCGCTGCAGTTGGCTTTCCAAAAAGGCGGAGCTGGCCGCCCGGCGCGCGCTGCGGCCGGCATGGCGCCACAGCAGCACCGCGCCGATCGCCAGCACCGCCGCCAGGATCGCAAGCACCAGGGCTTCCAGCATCAGCGCCTCCTGCTCCAGAATCCGCCGCCCCCGCCATCGCGGTCGTCCGGCGGGTTGTCGTTGGCGCGCGCTTCGTTGCGCATTTTTGCCAGCTTGGGCGTATGGGGGTGGATGCCCAGCCAGGTCCAGCGGTCCTTCTCCTCGCCGTCCGGCGCCGCATAGGATTCGTGGCGATAGAGCTCTTGCGTGGAGATCACGTTGTCGCCCATGCCCGTGATCTCGGTCACCGACAACACCCGGCGCTTGCCGTTGGACAGGCGCCCGATCTGCACGATGAAATCCAGCGCGCTGGCGATCTGCCGGCGCAGGCTGTCCTCGCTGCCCTGGAAACCGGCGAAGCCGGCCAGCATCTCGATGCGGTACAGGCATTCGCGCGGAGAGTTCGCGTGGATCGTCGCCATCGAACCTTCGTGCCCGGTGTTCATGGCTTGCAGCATGTCCATGACCTCGGCGCCGCGCACTTCCCCCACCACCACCCGGTCCGGCCGCATCCGCAGGCTGTTGCGGATCAGCTCGCGGATGGTGACGGCGCCGCTGCCGTCAAAGCCCCCCTGACGCGATTCCAGCCGCACCACATGCGGATGGTTGAGCGACAGTTCGGCGGTGTCCTCCACCGTCACCACGCGTTCCGTTTCGGGGATGAAGAACGCCAGCGCGTTCAGCAGCGAAGTCTTGCCCGAGCTGGTGCCGCCGGACACCAGGATATTGCAGCGGTTCTTCACCGCCTCGTTCAGCAGCCGGTAGATCTCTTCGTCGAAGCTGCCCAGCGTCAGCAGGTCCGCCGGCTTGAGCGGGTCCTGGCGGAATTTGCGGATCGACACCATGGGGCCGTCCACCGCCAGCGGCTCGATCACCACGTTCAGGCGGCCGCCGTCGGGCAGGCGCGCATCCACCATGGGGCTGGATTCGTCCAGCCGGCGGCCGATCGGGGCCAGGATGCGGCGCACGATGCGCAGCACGTGCTGGTTGTCGGTGAAGCGCAGCGTCTCGCGGGCCAGCACGCCGCGGCGCGAGACGAAAACGTTGTCGTAGCCGTTGATCAGGATGTCTTCCACGGCCGGGTCCGCCAGCAGGTCCTCCAGGGGTCCCAGGCCGGCCAGTTCCTTCGTCAGCGCCTCGGCGATGGCGCGCATTTCGCCTTCATTGATGGGCACTCGGCGCAGGCGCACGAAGCTCGCGACCTCGATGTCCACGAACTCCTGGATCGCCGACCTGGCCCAGCGGCCGAACTCCGCGCCCAGCTCTTCGATGCGGGACAGCAGGTGCTCGTAGGCCGCCGTCTTCACTTCCTGGTAGCGGTCCGACGCCACAAAGCCTTTATCGCCGTCGCCGCCGAACTCTATCGTCGCTGTCATGATCATGTCGGGTCCCGTTACCGTCCGTCTGTCTGTCCGTCAACCGACCACCATGCGGCGGTGCACGCCGGGCAGCCAGGTGGCCAGCCAGCCTGCCCGCCCGCCGGGCGTGTTCTCCTCCGTGCAGAGGCGTTCCGCCAGCGCCTGCACCGCGCGCACATAGACATCGCGTTCGGCCTCTTCGTGCAACAAATGCCCGCGGTTCGTGCACACCATCAGAGGCAGCGTGCGGTCCGGCAGCGTGCCCACCAGTTCCAGCTGGAAGCGTTCGGCGATCTGCTGCGCGGTCATGCCGTAGCGCTCGTCATAGCGGTTGACGATGAGGCCCAGGCTGCGCCGCTCCACGTGCAGCTGCTCCAGCTCCTGCAGCAGGCCGGCCAGCGACACCAGCGCGCCCACGCTCTGATCGGTCACGATCCAGTTGAGCTGCGAAGCGCGCGCCAGGCCCGACACGAACTCGGGGTTGGTGAAGCCGCCCGAATCGGCCACCACGACCGAAAAATGCTGGCGCATGCGTTCGAATACCAGCAGCGAATCCGACTGCGACACGTCGCGCATCTGGCCCAGGTCGCGCGGCAGCGACAGCACGCTCAGGCCATTGGCCGTGTGCGCCATGGCGGATCCCAGCAACGTGGAATCGAGACGGCGCAAATTGCGCGCAGCCTCGGCGAAGTCGAAGTCGCCGCCTATGTTCAGGTAGAGCTGGCAGTCGCCGACGGGCCAGCCCAGGTCCATCAGCGCAACCCGGCTGGACAGGGGTAGCGGTTCGCCGGCAGGCTTGGGCGCCTTGGCGCCGGAAGCGGCGCGCTGGCCGTGCGCAAGCGCCAGGCGGTCCTGCAGCATGCCCGCCAGATGCACCGCCAGGGTGCTGGTGCCCACGCCGGGACGCGCACCCAGCAGCACGACGCTGCGGCGCGTGCCGTCCATGCGGCCGCCCGACGGCCGGTCGAGCAGGCGCAGCACTACTTCCTTGATCTCCTGCGGCGCCACCGAGGGATCGACGAAATCGCTGACGCCCGCCCGCAAGGCGGCGATCGCCCCCTCCGGCTGGCTCAGGAAGCCGACCGCCACGCGCGGCACCGTCGGCGCAATGCGCGCCAGCAAGCGCGCCAGTTCGGCGGACTTGAACAGCTTGCCGGGTTCCTCGTCGCTCAGGGTGAAATCCAGGAATACCACCTGCGGCGCGATCTCCGTCAGGCGCCGCGCCAACTCTTCGATGCGCGGCGATTCCTGGGTCAGCATCCCCAGGTCGCCCAGAGCCTGCCCCAGCTGCGCGGCGACCGCGTTGCCTTGGGAGCAGAACAGGAACCGCGTGCCGTTTTGCAGGCCCACCCATTCGCTGGCATGTGTCTTCATATTGCTCACCGTGAAAAGCCCGGCATCTGCTGGCCGCCCATCGGGCCGGTCAGGTAATAGCCCCAAGCGTTGAATGCCGTATCCGTCTGCTCCTGCTTCGCTCCCGGCAGCGGCAGGGCCACGCCGCGCGCGATGGGGCGCACCAGGCGCGGCGTCACGACGATGACCAGCTCGGTATCCTCCTGGGAGTAATCGACGCTGCGGAAGAAGGAGCCGATGATGGGCAGGTCGCCCAGCATGGGCACCTTGTTGACCATGGCCTTGGTCTGGCGCGACACCAGGCCGCTGATCACGAAGCTTTCGCCATCGCCCAGTTCCACCGTGGTGTCGGCGCGGCGCGTGCGCAAGGCCGGGATGATGGTGCTGGTGTCCGCGCTGGTGTTGATGGCGATGCCGTTGGTGTAATCCAGCTCGCTGGCCTCTGGCGCCACCTTCAGCGAAATGCGGTCGCGCGACAGCACGGTGGGAGTCACGGTCAGGCCGATGCCGAATGGCTTGAAGGTCACGTTGACCGTACCCAGGCCGCCCGCCTGCGGAATCGGCAATTCGCCGCCGGCCAGGAAGCTTGCGCTCTGCCCCGTCAAGGCCACCAGGGTCGGCTCGGCCAGGACGCGCGCCATGCCGTTGGTCTGCAGCAGGCGCAGCCGCGCCGAGAAGTTGTTGGAGTCATAGAACAGCGAAAAACCGGACGCCAGCGCGCCGCCCAGGCTGGCAGGCATAGTGGAGCTGCCGCCGCTCCAGGGGCCGTTGCTGGCCGTGAAGCTGATGCCGGCCGCCTTCATCACCGAACGCGACACTTCCACGACCTTCACCTCAACCTGCACCACGCCGCCGGTGCCCGCGGTCGACATGTCCACCACGTTCTTTTCCCCGCCCACGGCGGACGCCGCCATGGTGGCCGACGCGATCTGCCCCAACTGCGACTCGGCATGGCCCGACACGACGGCGTGGCCGTCGGCGATGTCGACGTTGGCGCCCCCGCCCAGGCCCCGGCTCGCCAGCGCGCCCTGCACGCTGCCGCCGACGCGGACGTTCCATATCTGCGGCGCGGCGTTGTTGCCGGTCCAGATCTGCAATTGCGTGGTGCCGGGCTTCTTGCCATATAGCAGCACGGAGCCCGCGCGCTTGCCGGTAGCGGGCAAGACCTTCACGTCCGCCACGTCGGGGTCGCCGATGGCGATGCGCGCGGGCGCGCCGCCATCCAGCACGAGGCTCTGCTGCCCCTTCACCGCCATCGAGATGTCGCGGACCGGCGCATTCGCGCCAGCCGCCGGCGCCGCGGTCTGTGCCAGGCTGAGGCCCCCCAGTGTCATCGCTGCCGCGGCCGACAGGAGGCAGATCATGGTGGTGCGCTGATGTTTCTTCATGTGCAGGACCTGATGATGGAAAGAGTCCGGCTGCGGCCAGCGCCTGGTCCGCCCGCAGCCCCGTTCAATAGCGCACGCGCTCGGATTTATCTCCTCGGATGATTTCCACCGTCCGGCCGCCGCCAGAACCCTGGGGCCGGCTCGCGGCGCGGGCGGCCGGCGCCAGCGCCGCGGACGTGGTGCCGTCCAGTTGCACCAGGCTCTCGCCGGCATAGGCGCGGTTGGGGCCCGACTGCAGCGACTCGCGCTGCGCGACCGTCAAATCGGCGCGGACCGGCAACACCGTGCCGCGTCGGGCGAACAACTGCGCGTCCGGCATGCTGTCGTCGCCCACGGGGCGCAGCGCCAGCTGCAGGCGGCCCGCGCGGCCGGCCAGCATCAGTTCGTTGACCCGGTCGACCGGCACGGCCAGCACCGCGGTGCGCGCCGGCTGGCCCGGGCCGCCCTGCTGCAGGGCCGACTTTTCGTCCGGCCCTTCCACCGAGGCTCTGCCGTAGGCCAGCACCCGCACCTGGGACTGCAACAGGCGGGCCTGGCCTACCGCCACTTCGGCGCTTTTTTCGATCATGAAGAACACGTCCACCATGTCGCCGGGGACGATGCGATTGCCGCCGCCTATCACTTCGTCCACCGCGATGGCGACGGCGCGCTCGCCTGGCTTGAGCTGGCGTGCCAAGCCTTGCGTCAACAGACTGGGCACGATCGGATCGCCTGCGGCGATGTCGACTTTCGCCACCGCGCCTTCCAGCGGCGCGATGTCGGCAAAGCCGCCGGACAGCGCGACCTGCCACTGGGCCACCGTCAGCATGCTTGCGCTGTCGATGCGCGAACCCGCGGGAATCGGTTGCCGGGCCACCACCACCGGATGGAGCTTGAGCGGTTCCGCCGGCGCCGCCGCGACAGGCGCGGGCGCCACGCCGGGCGGAGGACTGGCCGGCGCCGAGGCCAGGCGCCAGGCCACGAAGGCCAGCACCAGGCCCGCCACCAGCAACATACCCGCGACGATCTTGCTCAGACTGCTCATGGCGCCCCCTGCGATATCTGCACAACGGCCTGCGATTGCAACCTGCCCGGGATCCAGTTCCGGTTCGCGCCCGGCAAGGCGGTGATCAGCCCGCGCACGGTCTCCAGCAGCGGCCAGGACTGGGTGTTGTAGGTCATGGCGACGGTGGCGCAATCGGCCTGCCTGCCGCCTGCCCCGGTCCAGGCGCAGGGCGCGCGCGTGGCGCTGCACAGCACTGCCGAACCGGCGGAGAACGAGCCCATCGCCGCGAAACAAGCCGCTGCCGGCACATCGGCCTGGCCATTGAATCGGGCGTAGACCGCGGCGCGCGCGCCATCCGCGGCGGCCGCAGCCAGTTGCTGCTGCATCCAGAACAGCGCGCCGAACCCGACCACGCCGCAAATGAAGAGCAACAGCAGAGTGAGCGTCAGCGAAAACTCCAGCGCCGCAATGCCGCGCTGGCGTTTGCGTGGGGCGCTCCCGAGGCGTTGCGCATAGGCTCGCATCTCAGCCTCCCCCGCCCAGGGCATTGCCCAGATGCACGGTCGCGCGCGCGCTCAGCACACTGGAGGCCGGCATCAGCGCCGCCTGCAACAGCGGCACCGACGGAATGAGCGGATGGGCGCCATACGCATAGGACACGTTGACTTCGATCTGGTCCTGCGCCAACGGCAAACCGCTGCAGGCGCCGCCGGCCGCGCTGCTCAGCGCGCCCGCGCTGCCGCAGACCGCCACCTGCACCGGCGCCGCGGACAGGGTGCTGATCCACTCCGCCTGGTACAGCGCCGAATCGCGTCCGGCATTGGCCCGCGCCGTCAGCGACGCGGTACCGGCCTGCCACTGCAAGACCTTGCGCGCGCCGTCCTGCGCGGCCAGCGTCACGGAATGCTGCGCGGCGACCACCAGGGAGTACGTCAGGATCCCGTAAAACACCAGGAAGAACACCACGAATACCAGGGCGAACTCCACGGAATAAGAACCGCGCTGAATGCGGCCAGGCCCAGATAGGCGGCATACGGAATCTGGCGCGCGCGGTTGCTCAGCGCCCAGACCCGCGACACCGCCAGGTACAGCAGCCCATGCAGGCCGGCCAGCACGCTGGCCAGCGCCAGCGTCATCATCAGCGGCGCGAAGCCCAGCAACAGGCCGAGCACCGCGATGGCCTTGATATCGCCCGCGCCCATCAGGCGCCTGCCCCAGAGCGGCACAAAGGGTAGCGCGACCAGAAATCCGGCCAGCGCCATCAACCATCCCGACCAGCGCGGCGGATAGGCCCAGCCCGGCGCCAGCCAGGCCGCCAGCAGCCATAGCAATTGGCCCGCGAGTCCCGCGACGACCAGCCGGTTGGGGACGCGGCGATAGCGCAGATCGGCGTGGATCAGCGCCACAATCCAGCATGCAAACAACAGCCACCACAGCACTTCCCCTGGATACAAGGCAAGACCTTCAAGAAAACGACTTCAACGATGGACGCGTCGGGACTGACGCGGACTCCTTCAATCAAGTGATGCCATGTTGCGGGTACGCGCCGCGGCGGCTAGCGACACACTGCCGCCACGACGCGAACAGGTTCGCGGCTTAGCCGCCGCCTGCGGGAGGCGTGGTGCCGGTACCGGTCTTGGCGTTGTCCAGCTTGGTGCCCAGTTCCTCGAACATGCCTTTCAAGGACCCGGTAAATGCCCCCACCGCGACGATGAGGGCTACCGCCACCATTCCCGCGATCAGCCCGTACTCCAGGGCCGTGATGCCGTCTTCGTCATTCCAGAACTGCGCAAGTGTTGCTTTCATGTCGAGCTCCATGGGTCTCGATTGATGACCGGGGCTGTTCTTCAAGCAGCAGAGCCAGCCCCCTAAAGCCTGGAACCGCCCACGCGCCGCGCTCATTGCCGCGGCGCGCGTCCAGGGTCCAGCTAACCCGGCCCCGGCGTGGCTCCGGGCAATCTGTCCGTAGCCGCGGCTGGGGCCGATTCAATGATCGAGTCGATGCGCTGCGCCGTGCGCGCGCGAAAGCGTTCGGAGGCGCGCTGCAAATGCCAGCGCATGAGGAGCAAGGTGACAGCCGACAGCGCGAAGGCGATGTACGGCAGCATGGCCCCGCCGATATGCAGGCCGACCGCGTCATTCGTGGTCGTGCAGATGACCGCGCCTGCCGCCGCGCCGGTGTAATGCATGCCGCAGACCGCGACGGCCATCAAAATGGCCGCGCCGATGCGCTGGCGTTCATTCTGGGTATTGAAGGCGAGCCAGAGCGCGGCAGTGGCCGCGACGACGGCGATCAACACCGACAAAACCACCAGCGGCAGATTCCAGAGCAATACCGCCGGCATGCGCGCGGCGCTCATGCCCACATAATGCATGGAAGCGACGCCGAACCCCGCGGCGCAGCCCCCGACCAGGCAGCGCAGGAAAGTGAATCGGTCGCGGCCGACATACCAGAATGCCCAACCGGAAAACCCGGCCGCAACCATGAAACTGAGTATCGTCAGGCCGACCTGGTAACCAACTTCAAAAGGCAGGTTCTGCGCCAGCATGCCGATGAAATGCATGCTCCAGATACCCACGCCGCCCATCGCCACCGCGCCGATGACGATATAGCCGATGCGGATTTCACCATCCTGGGTTTCCGCGCGGATACCCGCGGCGGCCAACAGGGCCACATACGAACCCAACGCCGCAATCAGGAATGAAAGCGCCACCAGACTGCCATTGAAGGAGAGCGGAACGACATCACCCGGGCTCATGTGCGCTCCCGGTGTGGCAAGCGGCTGCGGCAGCGCGCGGCCGGCAAGCTGTTGCAGTGCTTCTTGCGGTAATCCCCAGCCATCTTCGCCTCCGGGCGGGTCCACACATTTTGCGTATTTTTGATACGTATCTTTAGTTTATATATTGCCAAATCATACACATCAGGGTTTTCACTGAATTTCGCGATATTGCGACAGAAGATGTGTAACGGATGGACCTAAGTTTTCGAAAACATTAATAAAAACCGCCAAAGCTCGCTTATCTTTGCCTGAAAATATATTACGCAACAAAAGAATATTCCGAAATAATGTAAATGCAGCCACTTTACGGAGGCGGAATTTGAAATGAATTGTCATTCAACCAGAAATACTGGCACCATACGTCCACCGCTAACTGCAACTTTGTCTTAACACTGTTGCTACCCTTTTCAATCCAATACTCGATCGGGTCCGGGTATCCGTTCAGAAGCGCCAGCGGAAATGAGAGACGAAAAAGGCAAGAGCAGCAGATCCCCGGCGAGTCCGCTTTGTCTCGCCCTCTTGTGCATGGTGGCAGCCGGCACTCAGGCCCGGGCCGAAGGTCCGCTACGCGGCAATCCGGTGGACGCCATGCCGCGCATTGAGCGTCCGCCCTCGGCGACGCAGCCTCCGCCCTACGTCCAGACCGCCACGCCGGAACAGCTGGCCTTGCAGGCTCGCCTGGCGCAGCGCATCGTGCCGCGCAATTTCGACGTCAGCGGCGTGCGCGCCATCCCGTTCGAGGAAGTGTCCGGGCTGCTCACCCCGCTTGCGGGCAAGGAAATCAGCCTGGGCGAACTTGTCCAGGAAGTCGACAAGATCACCCAGCTCTACCGCGACAAAGGCTTTCCCCTGTCGTTCGCGCTGCTGCAGAATCAGACCTTCGCCAATGGCCTGGTGGTGGTGACGGTGGTCGAGGGCTACATCGCCAACGTGCGGATCGAAGGCGATATCGGCAACGCGCAGGACAGACTGGAAGCGCTGGCCGCGCCCATGCAGGAGGAAAGGCCGCTCAAGCAGGCCACGCTGGAACGCCAACTGAACCTGATGCGTACCGTGCCGGGCGTCAAATTCACGCCCAGCCTGGACCTGCCCCGTCGCGCCGATGGCGCCACCGAACTGGTACTGGCGGCCAGCCGCCAGCCCGTCAGCCTGACCGGCGGCATCGCGGACCTGGGTACCGGCATGCAGCCCATCGTGAATCTCGCGACCAACAGCCTCACGCCTCTGGGCGAGCAAGTGAAGCTGACCGCCTCGGTGCCCTTCAATACCGATGACGTGAAGTACGTGTCGGGCGAGATCCGCGTGCCGATCGGGGCGGACGGCCTGGCCGTCAAGATCGATGGCTATCACTACGATGCGCGGCCCCAGGATGACGCCATCGAAATGTTGGGTTTCGAGCGCCGCGTGAAGAACGACCGCATTGGCATCGGTGTGAGCTATCCGTTCCTGTTGAACAACACCCGCTCGCTGACCGGCACCGTGGGCGTCTATGCAGCCAATTCCAAGGACCGCTACGAGGCCCGCAACACCGACCGCTGGCTGCAGCAGGATGCCCAGGTGCGCGCGGCGACCGCCGAGATGCGCTACATCCAGGTGTCCGAGACCAAGGCCACCGATGTCACGCTGAGCGTGGCCAAGGGGTTTGACGCCGCGGGCGCAAAAAAGGACATCGCGACCAACTATGGCTACTCTGCCACCCCGCTGCTGGACCTGGATTTCACCCGCTACAACCTGAACGCCAGGCAGACCTTTGTGCTGCCCGCCCAGATCGGCCTGGTTTTCTCTGGCGCGGCGCAGTACTCCAGCAACATCCTGCCTTCTTCCGAACAGGTCTCGTACGGCAGCTGGCGCTACGCCATGGGCTATCCGCAGGGCGAGCAAAGCGGCGACAAGGGCGTGGGCGTGTCGGCGGAAATCAATCGCCGCTTCGGCGTGGGCTGGGAATACCTTTCCAGCGTGCAGCCTTACGCCCTGGTCGACTACGCACGCACTTGGTACAACAACAAGGACCTGCAGACCCTGAATCAGCGGCACCTGTCCTCCGTGGCCCTGGGCTTGCGCTTTACCGACGACAAGTATTACCTGTTCGATTTCAACGTGGCCAAACCGGTGGGATCGGCCACGGTCAACGACGACCGGAACGTGCGTTTCAACGCCAACTATTCCCTGTTCTACGACGCGTTCTAGCCGCTCGGGACGAGGCGGCCGGCAGATCGATGAACGCCCGTTGCGACGGGCGTTTTTTCTTGGGCAGTGCTGCCAGCGTTACGTAACGTCCGCCGTAACGTTACGTCGGATGGGCGGCTTTCCGTAACATTCGCAGGCTCCGGGCGATCGCAAAGATGAGGATTTTCCAGATTTAAGGAAAACCCTTGTTTTCATTCCTATCCCATTGATAACAAGGCGATTTAATTCACCGAAAATTGCCGAAAATGCCGCTTTGCGGGCATGGCGAAAAATCTTGGCACGGTTTGTGCATGAGGAAGCGTATCGGGTTGTTTCGACGCCTGACTCTTCCAACCAAAGGAGTTCGCCATGCATACCCATTCCGACACGCGCCGCCTGCAACGCGTCCTGACCGCCACCATCCTGGCCACCGCATTGGTAAGCGCCCTGGCCGCCTGCGGCGGCGGTGGCGGCGGGAAGAAAACCGCGGGACTGCCCGGGACCGACATCCCGACCAACCCCGGTGGTGGCGGCCTTGATCCTGGCGGCGGCCTCAACCCTGGCGGCGGTACCAATCCCGGTGGCGGTACCAATCCCGGTGGCGGTACCAACCCCGGCGGTGGAACCAACCCTGGTGGCGGCACCAACCCCGGTGGCGGCACCGACCCTGGCGGCGGCACCAATCCGCCGCGCGTGAGCGGCCTGCTGGAAACCACGCTGGGCAATACCGGCGCGGCGCTCGACAACACCCTGCCCCTGAACCTGGACTCGACCTTGGCCGGCGTGGGCAAGGCGCTGGATCCGACGATCAAGCCGGTAGCCGACACCGTGGTCGGACTGACTCAACAGATCGGCGCGACTACCGGTTTGGGACAACCCACCGACGGCGTCGTCAGGCAGGTAGGCGGCCTGGTCAGCGACCTGGGCACCAGCGTCAAAGGATCGGGACTGCCCGGGGGCCTGGGCGCGGGCGTGGGCGGCCTGGTGGACGGCCTGGGCAAGACCGTGGCCAGCACTGGCGGCCTGCTGAATGCGAACGCCAACAATCCGAATCCCTTGACGACCGTGCTGGGCAACGCCACCGGCGCGGTGGGCGCCTTGACGGGGGCACTGTCGGGCCAGGGCGGGCTGCTGCAGCCGATCACCCAGGTAGTCGGCGGCGTGACTGGCGGCGTACTCAGCGGCCCCAACACGCCGCTGCTTGAGCCTGCGCTCGGCAACGTCGGCAAGACGGTCGACAACGTGCTGCCGCTGGGCTTGCAGCCCGTGCTGGCCGGCGTGGGCGGCGCGCTGGATCCGACCGCCAGCCCACTGGCCGGCAAGGTCGTCGGCCTGACGCAGCAAGTCGGCGATACCACCAAGCTGGGCGCGCCGGTAGCCGGCCTGTTGAGCAGCCTGGGCGGCACGGTCACCAATCTGGGCGGCGCGTTGCCGGGTGGGACGCCGGGCTTGAACGGCGTACTGCAAGGGCTGGGCGGCGCGGTCGCCAGCGCGGGCGGCCTGCTGCATGCCACGCCGGGCAACGCCAATCCCCTGGGTTCGACGCTGGCGAACGCGACGAGCGCAGTGGCCTCTCTCACCGGCGGCCTGGGCCTGGGCGGCGTGACGGGCGGATTGACGGGCGGCGCCAACGGCACGGGCGGCCTGCTGGCCCCGGTGACCGGCCTGCTGGGCGGCGTGACGGGAGCGGTGGGCGGTGCGGCCGGCGGCGCCAATGGCGTGGGCGGCACGGCCGGCGGCGCTGCCGGCGGCGGATTGCTGGGCGGACTGGTCGGTGGGTTGACGGGGGCTGGCGGCGCTGCGGCAGGCGCCGGCGCCTCGGCCGGGACGAACGGCGGCGGACTGCTGGGCGGGCTGGTGGGAGGCGTGAACGTTGCGGCGGGCGCGGGAACAGGCGCGGGTGCTGGCGGCTCTGCCGGCGCTCCCGCCAGTTCGGGAGGATCAGGCGGCACGGCCGGCGGCGCCTCCGCCAATGGCGGCCTGCTCGGCGGACTGCTGGGTGGCGTGACGGGCAGCCTGACGGGCGGCGCGGCGGCGGGCGGATCGTCCGGCGGGACTGCCAACGGCGGCCTGCTGGGCGGACTGCTCGGCGGCCTGGCCGGGAAGAAGTGATCCATCGCAACCGCCAGGAATCCACATCATGCTGCAACAACAGACCTACTTTCACCACGAGCATGTGACCGGCATGGCTGAATCAACGGGAAGCAACCGGCGGTCCGGCATGCTGGACGAGATCGTCCTGCTGCTGGGTCGGCAGTTCGCCGCCTACAACGCGGCATGCCAGTCGGCCCTGGCGGAAAAGCTGGGCATGCCCCCGGCGGACCTGAAGGCGCTGGAGCTGGTCATGGAGTTCGATGCCCTGCCCACCGGGCATCTGGCCCAGTTGCTGGGCGTCAGCTCCGGCGGCGCGACCGCCTTGATCAACCGGCTGGAAGCCGCCGGTTATGTCCAGCGCGGCCGCCACCCGCTGGATCGCCGGATGATCGTGATCCGGCCGGTCGAGGAGCAGTGCCAGGCGCTGGCCCAGGAACGGCGGTGGATCGCCGAGGCCATCGCCACGACCGCGCGCGGCTATGACACCGCGGAGCTGGAAACGGTGCATGCCTTCCTGATGCGTTGCGGCCGCGGCGTGAAGCGCGACACTCAGGCCTGGCTGGAGGCAGGCAGCGCGCATCAGCCCGGGTAGAAAAACGGCGGCGGGAGCATCACCCCCGCCGCCGCTTCCAACCGGATCAGGCCGCCTCGGGCGGCCCGAAGTGCAGGCGCGGCACGGCGGCCAGCAGCCTGCGCGTCATGTCCTGACGCGGCTGGTGCAGCACCGCGTCGGCCGGTCCCAATTCGATGATGCGGCCTGCGTCCATGACCGCGATGCGGTCCGCCAGATACTCGACCACGCCGAAGTTGTGCGTGATGAACAGGTAGGCGATGCCGAGCTCGTGCTGCAGCTCGCGCAGCAGGTCCAGGATCTGGGCCTGCACGGAAACGTCCAGCGCCGACGTGGGCTCATCGCAGATCAGCACTTTGGGTTCGACCGCCAGCGCCCGCGCGATCGCGATCCGCTGGCGCTGGCCGCCGGAGAATTCGTGCGGATAGCGCGCCAGGGTATTGGACGGCAGGCCCACGCGTTCGATCAGCCGCGCGGCGTGGGCGCGGCGCGACTCTTTGTCCATGCCGGCGCGCAGGGAGGCCAATCCTTCGTCCAGGATGTCGCCCACGCGCATGCGCGGGTCGAGCGAGGCATATGGGTCCTGGAAGATGATCTGAATGTCCTGTCTCAGGCGCTGCAGCGTGCGCCGGTCCGCGGACAACAAATCGTGCCCCTGCAGCATCGCGCGGCCCGATACGTGCGCGCCATCGATCAGGCGCAGCAGCGCCTTGCCCGTGGTGGTCTTGCCGCAGCCGGACTCGCCCAGCAGGGCCAGCGTTTCACCTGCCTTCAGCGTAAAGGCCACGCCGTCCACGGCCTTGACCCAGGACGCGATACGGCGCAGCGGCCCCTTGCGCACGGGGTAATGGACCTTCAGGTCTTGCACGTCCAGCACCACGCCGGCGTCGCGCGTCTTGGGGCTCCCGGCCATGCGGTCGTCGTCGCGCGCCATGGCCTCGCGGCCGCTTTCGGTCAACGGCGTGCCGCGCTTTTCAAACGTGGGAA
Organism: Achromobacter sp. FW305-C-30-7; assembly: GCF_058783105.1. Taxonomy (NCBI): domain Bacteria; kingdom Pseudomonadati; phylum Pseudomonadota; class Betaproteobacteria; order Burkholderiales; family Alcaligenaceae; genus Achromobacter; species Achromobacter sp. FW305-C-30-7. The sequence goes on from NZ_JBYSYI010000007.1 coordinate 238,869, forward strand.
TCGCTTCGAACAGCTGCCGCGCATAGGGGTGCTTGGGCGCGCGGAAGAACTCCTCGGCGTCGGCGCTTTCAACGATCTCGCCGCCGCGCATCAGCGCCACGTGATGGGCGACGTTCTTCACCACCGCGAGGTCGTGCGTGATCAGCAGCACCGCCATGCCCATTTCCCGCTGGATGTCGGCCAGCAGGTCCAGCACCTGCGCCTGCACCGTGACGTCCAGCGCCGTGGTGGGCTCGTCCGCGATGAGCAGGACGGGTTCGGCCGCCAGCGCGATGGCGATCATGACGCGCTGCTTCTGCCCGCCCGAGAACTGGAAGGGATAGTCGTCGATGCGCCGCTCGGGTTCCGGGATGCCGACCCGCCGCAGCCAGTCCACGGCGCGGGCGCGCGCCGCGGCGCCGCGCAGGGGCGTGTGGGCGATCAGGGTCTCGATGATCTGGTCGCCCACCCGCATGACCGGATTCAGGCTGGTGGACGGTTCCTGGAAGATGATGCCGATGCGCCCGCCGCGCACGCCGCGCATGGCGCTTTCCGGCAGGCGGTTCAGGTCTTCTCCGTCCAGGTCGATCTGGCCGCCGACGATGCGTCCGGCGTCGGGCAGCAGGCGCAACAGCGCCAGCGCCGTCATGCTCTTGCCGCAACCCGATTCGCCAACCAACGCGAAGGTCTGCCGCCTGGAGATCGCCAACTGCAGGCGCTTGACCGCATGCGTCATGCCGCTTTCGCTGGCGATATCGACATCCAGGCCGTGCACTTCAAGCAAGGGAGCCTGGCTCATGGCGCATCTCCCGGACGGGACTGGCGCGTATCGGTGGCCAGCGCCGTGCGCGGCGCGCGGCCGAACAGGCCGAAGCGCGCCATGCGGCCGGGCTTGTAGCGGCGCGTGCGCGGGTCGAAGGCGTCGCGCACCGCGTCGGCGAACAGGTTGGCCGCCAGCACCAGCGCCAGCATGAAGACGAATGCGGTCATCAGGTTCCACCAGATCATGGGGTCGCGGGACATTTCCAGCCGGGCGCCGTCGATCATGGAACCGAAGGAATTCATGCTGGGATCCACCCCTATGCCCAGATAGGACAACACTGCCTCGTACAGGACCAGGCCCGAGAACTCCAGCACCACGGTGATCAGGACCAGGTGCGCCACGTTGGGCAGCAGATGGCGGGTCATGATGCGCCAGTGCGACACGCCGAAGGCCCGCGCCGCCTGCACGTATTCCAGTTCGCGCAGCTTGAGGGTTTCGGCGCGCAGCAGGCGGCACAGTCCAGCCCAGCCGGTGAAGCCCAGAATCATGCAGAGCAGGAACAGCCGCAGGTCGGCGCGCGCGGCCGAGGTGTCGAACAGGTCCGCGTGATTGTCGATGTACACCTGCATCATCAGCGCGCAGGCGGCCACCAGCAGCACGCCCGGAATCGAGGTGATGGTGGTGTAGAGATACTGGATGCCGTCGTCGACCTTGCCCTTGAAGTAGCCGGCGGCGATGCCGAAGACGATGGCCGGCGGCAGCATCGCAATGGTGGTGAGGCTGCCGATGACCAGCGCGGTGCGGATGCTCTTGAGCGCCTGCCACAGGACGTCGTTGCCGATGCGGTCGGTACCCAGCGCGTGATACCCGCTGGACAGGCCGGCCAAGGCGCCCGCGGTCAGGCACAGCAGCGTGAAGGTGACGGCCATGGCGCGCCAGGGCACTTCCGAATACCCGCCCTGCGGATCCCCGGCGGCAAGCCGGGCCGCGCGCCGCCTGGCCAGGCCGGCGTACATCAGCCCGATCACGGCGGCGGACACCGCCAGCCCCGCGGCCAGGCCCAGCCCGACCCGCTTGCCTACATCGCCCAGGTGATCGCGGTCGGGATCCTGCAGGTGGACGCCCGCGCCCCGCAGGCGGGGAAAGTCGCGCACCGGCTTGTCATTGACTAGCATGGTTTCCTTGGTGAACTGCCGTATCGCCAAGGGCTCGGAATAGGTTTTTTCCGGCGTGGTCAGCACGGACCCCGTGAGCAGGCCGTCCAGCGCCGAGCGCACCGCGGGCGCATAGGCCGGCGGCGCGTCGGCGGCGGCGCCGGGCGCCGGCGGCAGCAGCGGCCGGTAATGCACCGAGTCCAGCAGGCCCACCACCACGAAGGCGGCCAGAATCACGGCCGAACACATGGCCGGCGTGTCGCGCGCCACGCGCGCCCAGGTTGCGCGCAGGTTCGGGCTGCGGCGCACGTGCCAGACATAGGCCAGCGCGCCCAGCACCATGAGCCAAAGCGCGATATCGGTCCAGAGGAAGACGAACATGGGCATGGCGGCTACTCGAATCGGACGCGGGGGTCGGCCAGCGTGTAGGAAATGTCGGCCAGGATCAGCCCCACGATATAGAGCGCGGCGCCCAGGAACACCATGGCCCGCACGATGGAGAAGTCCTGCGCGTTGATGGCGTCGATGGTGTAGCTGCCCAGGCCCGGAATGCCGAAGAAGGACTCCGCGATCAGGCTGCCCATGAACAGCAGCGGCAAGGCCGCCACCGTGCTGGTCAGGATGGGCAGCATGGCGTTGCGCAGCACGTGGCGGAACAGCACGATGCGTTCGGCCAGCCCCTTGGAGCGCGCGGTGCGCACATAGTCCTTGCTGATCTCTTCCAGGAACAGGGTGCGGTAGAAGCGCGCCTCCGGCCCCAGCCGCGACACGATTGCGACCAGCACCGGCAGCGCCAGGAACTTGACCACGTCCAGCCCGCCCGAAAAACCCGAGAACGGCACCAGCCGCAGCAGCTTGGCGAAGACCCATTGGCCGGCGATGATGTAGAACAGGCTGGATATGGACAGCAGCAGCACGCAGACCACCACGCCCCAGAAGTCGAGTCGGGTGGCGCGGAAATACACCAGCGTCAGCGAAAAGACGATGCTGACGAAGAGTCCCAGGAAAAAGGTAGGCACTGCCAGGGCCAGGCTGGGACCCATGCGCGTCTTGATCTCGCGGCCGATGTCGCGGCCGCCGTCGGACGCGCCGAAGTCCATGACCAGCAAGGGCACCGAGCGCTGGTAGAACACCGTGTCGGTCAGCTGGGCCGCGCCTTCCGCCTTGGCATTGAAGAACAGCGGCTTGTCGTAGCCGCGCTCGGCCTTCCATTTTTCCACCGCGTCCTGATTGACGCGCTGCCCGCCGATGGCCAGCCGCGCCATGTCGTCGGGCGTGTTGACCGCGAAAAACAGGACGAAGGTGAAGAGGTTCACGCCGATCAGGATCAGCACGCCGTACAGCAACCGGCGGATCACGTAGCCGATCATGATTGATGCTCCTTGCCCAGGGCCGGCGTGAATGCCGTCTGGCGTTCGCGCCGCTTCAGCGCCACATACGAAGGCCAGATCGCCAGCGCCAGCAACAGCGCGAACAGGCCGATCGGCCACCACCGCGGATAGTTCCACTCATCGATCTTCTGCTGCCGCAGGGCGGCATCGATCTTCATGTACTGCAGCGTGTTGCGGACCATCTGGGTCGGCTTGGCGTTGCCGACCCACTGCTGGTAGGCGCCGCCCGACATCGGGAAGTAGCCGAACATCCAGGGCGCGTCGCGCTGCACAATGGCGATCATTCTGGCGATGAGCTGTGCCTTTTCGGGACCGTCGTCCAGGAACTTCATCTGCTCGAAGAGGCGGTCGAACTCGGGGCTGGCGTAGTTGGCCGCGTTCTCGCCGCCGCCCTTGGCCTTGGCATTGGGGCCGTAGAGCAGGAACAGGAAGTTCTCGGCGTCGGGATAGTCGGCGTTCCAGCCCCACAGGAAGATCTGCGCCGACCCTCGCATCATCTTGTCCTGGAAGCGGTTGTAGTCGGTGGCGCGCACGTCCAGCTGCACGCCGATCTTGGCCAGTTGGCGCCGCATCCAGTCGAACTGCGGATTGGAGCCGCCACCCTGCATCGAATCGTAATAGAGCACCAGCGGCGCGCCCGTCTTGGCGTTGCGGCCATCGGGGTAGCCGGCCTCGGCCAGCAGGCGGCGGGCCACGTCCACGGACTTGCGCACGGGCTTGCCGTCCACCAGGTCGTAGACCACGGGGTTCACGCCTTCGGGCGGTTCACGGTAGCCGAGAACGCCCGGCGGCACCGGACCGTAAGCCACCGAGGCCTGGCTGTTCTCGAACACGGCGACGTACTCTTCCCAGTCGAACGCGATGCTGATGGCCTGGCGCAGCTTGCGGTTCTTTGCTTCCTGTTCCGGCGTGTCGCCCTTGCCCACCACCGGGTCCAGCCAGTTGAAGCCCATGTACCAGTTGGCGGTTTCGACGGTCGTCGGCAGCTTGATGCCATGCTCGCTGTACAGGCGTGCTTTGTCCTGGCTGTCGCCGGCCGCAACCAGCATGGCCACGCCATACTCGCCGCGCTCGATCTGCGGCACGTCGTAATAGCCCTGCAAGAACTTGCCGGTCAGCGGAATGGCTTCCTTTTCAACGCTGAATTCCGCGCGGTCGATGAAAGGCGTGGGCTTGCCGCAGTCGGCCAGCAGGCCGGCGGCCGCGTCGCCGGGCTCGCCTTCGCAGGGATAGGGCTCGCCATGGAAATTGGGATTGCGGCCCAGCACGTGGCGGCGGTTCTGCAGCGACTCCACCAGCATGTACGGACCAGTGCCCACCGGCCAGGTGTTGAACGACAGGTCGTGCGCCCCCATGCCCGGCTGGCTGTAGAAGCGGTCGGCTTCCCAAGGAATCGGCGCGGTGAAGGTCATGGCCAGCCAGTACTTGAACTGCGGATACTTGCCGTTGACGCGGATGCGCAGCGTGTGCGGATCCAGCGCCTGCACGCCCGTGAAGCCGTCGGCCTCGCGCAGGTCCAGCCAGGGCGGCGCGCCGGCCCCGCCCGGCATGTCGCGCCGCAGCGCCTGGTCGCGCTGGCGCAGCCGGTCGGCGTATTCCTTCAGGCCAGCCACATGCTCGGTCATCAGGCTGGAAATCGGCGACACCACGCGCGGGCTGACCAGGCGCCGGAAAGCGTAGACGTAATCGTCGGCCGTCAACTCGCGCGTGCCTGTGCGGGGGAAGTCGGGAATGTAGAACTTGTCGTCCAGTTCGCCCGCGGCCAGTGGGAAGTAGTCGTAGCTGCCGTCGGTCTTGCGGGCGAAGGCCGGATGCGGCGCGTAGCGCGCGCCGGGCCGGATCTTGATGTCGTAGACGCTTTGCGCGATCTGCTCGCCCGGGGTGTCGGCGGGCAGCGTGTTGCCCTGCGCGTCGAGGTAGACGGGTGGGTCGATGGACGCCGCCGCCCGCGGCACCAGTTCGTAGGGCCGCTTCAGATAGTGGTAGCCGTACAGCGTCTCATAGATGTTGTACGTATAAGGGGTTTCGTCGCCGGAATAAGAGCTGGCCGGGTCCAGATACTTCGGCGAACGCTTGACGAAGGCGGAAAACAGCGTGTTCTGGCTTTCGGCGCCGGACGGATACGGGCTGTTGATGGGGCTTTCTCGCGAGCAGCCCGCCAACGCCAGCGACAGCAGCATGGCCGCCGCCCAGAGCCGCTTCAATGCACGCATGGAAACCTTCCCTTCGAATCGTTGCGACAGAGGATAGCAAACACGGGCCGGGGTCCATACCCAGGCATCCCCCAGGGCCGCTTGCGCGCACGAGCGGCTGCGCGGCCCAGCCCCCGCGGCCTCAGCCGCACTGGCGCTGCCGCCAGCAGTCGTAGCGCCACTTCCAGGGTTGCATGGCGCCGGGCTGCGCCCACAGGCCGCGCCCGGCCGCCTTGGCCTGGCGCTGCAGGTCCGGCATGGCCTTGTCGCGCAGGTAGTCGCCCTGGCGCGCGGTGTAGGCCCAGGCGTAGCCGGCTTCCACTTGCAGGCGGTTGGCCGAGAGGCCGTCGTCCAGGATCAGGGCGCAGACTTCCCGGCCGTACTGGTCCTTCTCGTAGCACTGCGCGGTGAGCGTCTTGCCGGCGACCAGGCTGGCCAGGTTCTTGCGCGCGGCCTCGGCATAGGGCTGCCCGGGCTGGTCGGATCCATGGCCTTCCTCGGGCGCGTCGATGCTGTCCATGCGGATACGGTGCTGGCCGTCGGGCGCGCGCAGGGTCACGGTATCGCCATCGGCCACGTTCACGATCGTGCCCGTGAGCGTGTAGCTGCCCTGCGGGATGTCGCCAGCCAGCGTCGCGCCCGGCCGGCCCTGGGTTGAGGAAGTCGGACGTTCGGTCCGGTCCTGGCCCTGCTTCCCCGAAGGCTGCAGCCAATTGACGATGGCGCCCGCCGCCGCAAGTATCAGGGCGACGATCAGGGCGGTCAGCTTGCTGCCGCCGCGAAAGTTAGGTTTGCCACGCACCGCCAGCGCTCCAGGTAGGAAAACGCAGGCAGTTTGCCATAAAGGCAGCGCGCAAAGCCGTGCTACAACCAGCCCGACTTGCGGAAGCGCCAATACAGGACCGAACAGATCGAGATAATGACGCCCAGCGTGACGGGATAGCCCCAGGGCGATTTCAGTTCGGGCATGAATTCGAAGTTCATGCCGTAGATGCCGGCGATGGCGGTGGGCACCGCCAGGATGGCGGCCCAGGAGGCCAGCTTGCGGGTGGTGTCGTTCTGCGCCGCCTGGCCTATCATCAGGCTGGCTTCAAAGGCGAAGGCCAGGGATTCGCGCAGCGAGTTGAACAGTTCGTCCACGCGCAGCACGCGGTCGGCCACTTCGCCAAAATACGGACGGGCATGCTCGTCCACCGCCGACATCTCGACCCGCGCCAGGCGGCGGCAGATCTCGGCCAGCGGCGACACCACGGTGTGGATGCGCAGCAGGTCGCGGCGCTGGCGGTACAGCCTGCGGATGTCCGAGTCCTTGGCGCCGCGGATCAGCAGCTTCTGCTCGGCGCCCTCGACCACGGATTCGATCTTGCCGGCCGCCGCGACATAGCGGTCCACCAGCCAGTCCAGCAGTTCCGAAGCCACATAGTCGCTGCCGCGCTTGAGCAGGTCGGGCGAGGCTTCCAGCCGTTCGCGCAAGGGGCTGTGGCCGGCGGTGGCGCCGCGTCGCACCGTGACCAGGAAGCCGTCGCCGATGAGGAACTGGGTCTCGCCGAAGATGGGGCGCTCGGCCTCGACCTCCACCGTGATGGCGACGATGAGGATCATGTTGCCGTAGTCGATGATCTTCGGCCGCCGGTGGGACTCCAGCATTTCTTCCTGGTTCTTATCGCAGGCGCCGAGTTCGCTGGCCACCTTGGCCAGCATTTCCGGGCGCGGATTGCGCAAGCCGATCCACAGCATGCCGTGGTCCTGGCTGACGTACTGGGCGACTTCGTCGATCGGGACCTCGCGGTCCCGCCGTCCGTTCACGTAGGCGATCGATGCGACGACTTCCCTCTTCGAGTCGTCGGCGGCATGTTCTTCAGTAGCCATAAACACCCTTTAGCAATGCGATCCCTGCCGGACAGCTTATATATCGGGCGATGATAGCCCAGCCTAGGAGAACAGGTTGCGCACCCGCTTGGCCACGTCCACGCTGGGCGCCTGCGGTTCCTTGGGCACGCCGCGCCCTTCGGGCAAATCCGGCGGCTTCGGCAAGTGATCGAACAGCGGCAGCATCGCATTGGTGATGTAGCGCGTGCGCGATCCGTAGACGTGCCGGTCGCCCATGCCGGTCTGCTGGTGCACGTAGAAGCGCTGCGGCACGATCAGCTGCAGGCGTTCCTTGGCGCGCGTCATGGCCACGTACAGCAGGCGGCGTTCTTCCTCGATTTCCTCGGCGGTGCCGGTGCTCATGTCGGACGGGATGCAGCCGTCGACCACGTTCAAAACGTAGACCGCCTTCCATTCCTGGCCCTTGGCGGAATGGATGGTGGACAGGATCATGTAGTCCTCGTCGCGATGCGGCGCGCCGGACTCGTCGCTGGTGGCGTCCGGCGGGTCCAGCGTCAGTTCGGTGAGGAAGCGTTCGCGCGTGCCGTAACCCGCGGCGATGCGCGCCAACTGGTCCAGGTCCGCGCGGCGCACGCGCGCATCGTCGTACAGGCGCTCCAGCTGCGCGCCGTACCAGCGCAGAGCCAGGTCCACGTCGGCAGGCCATTTAAGCGCGGGATCGCACAGCGCCGCGTAGGTGTCGGCGAAAGCGCCCCACTCGCCCTGCGCCGCCGCGCCCGGCTTGAACTCGCGCAAGGCGCGCAGGGGTTCGGCGGAGGCCGACATGGCGTCCATCAGCTTGCCGGCAGTGGCCGGGCCGATGCCGGGCAGCAATTGCGCCACGCGAAAGCCCGCCATGCGGCCGCGCGGATTCTCCGCCCAGCGCAGCAGCGACAGCAGGTCCTTGACGTGCGCGGCCTCCAGGAAGCGCAGGCCACCAAACTTCACGAAGGGGATGTTGCGGCGGGTCAGCTCCAGTTCCAGCGCGGCGCTGTGGCTGGCGGTGCGGAACAGCGCCGCCTGCGACTTGAGCGTGGCCCCGCCTTCGCGCTGCGCCAGCACCTGGTCGGCCACCCAGCGCGCCTGGCCGGCTTCGTCGCTGACCGTCACCAGTTCGGGCAACTGGGACGACTTGCGGTCGGTCCACAGATCCTTGGCGTAGCGCTCCGAGGCCAGGCCGATCACGGCGTTGGACGCGTTCAGGATGGGCTGCGTCGAGCGGTAGTTGCGGTCCAGCGTGATGACGCGCGCCGGCGTGGGGAACTGCCCTGGAAAATCCAGGATGTTGCGCACCGTGGCCGCGCGGAACGAATAAATCGACTGGGCGTCGTCGCCCACCACCGTCAGGCCCCGGCCATCGGGCTTCATTGCCATCAGGATGGCGGACTGCAGGCGGTTGGTGTCCTGGTACTCATCGACCAGCACGTGGTCGAAGCGCGCCCCCACGTCGGCCGCGATGCCGGGATCGCCCATCATTTCGGCCCAGTAAAGCAGCAGATCGTCGTAGTCCAGCACCTGCTGGTCCTGCTTGGCCGCGACGTAGGCGCGGAACAGGTTCTTGAGTTCGTCCTCCCATTGCGCGCACCAGGGGAAGGCCGTCTTCAGCACGTCGGCCACCGGCGTCTGGCTGTTGACCACGCGCGAATAGATGGCCAGGCAGGTGCCTTTGAGCGGAAAGCGCGACTTGGTGGACGACAGCCCCAGCTCGTGGCGCACCATGCCCATCAGGTCCTCGGCGTCGCCGCGGTCATGGATGGTGAAGGCTTCGGACAGCCCGATGCGTTGCGCGCAATCGCGCAGCAGGCGCGCGCCGATGGCATGGAAGGTGCCGGCCCAGGGCAGCGACGGCGCCTGCTGCGTGGCGCGCAGCCGCATCACCCGCTGCAGCACCGAGCCCACGCGCCGCTCCATTTCCAACGCCGCGCGGCGCGAAAAGGTCAGGAGCAGCATGCGCTGCGGATCGGCGCCGTTGAGAATCAGGTGCGCCACCCGGTGGGCCAGCGTATTGGTCTTGCCCGAGCCGGCCCCGGCGATCACCAGCAAAGGGCCGTCGTCCCCCGGCGCGCCAGCCACGCCGAACTCGGCGGCCTCGCGTTGGGCGGGATTGAGATCGGCCAGGGGATCGGGGCGTTCGGCGGACGGGGAGGACGTATCGGTTTGGTCGGACATGGGGCGGGGCCGCAGCATGGCAGCCGCTGAAAACGGCGAGCCCGGACATTGCCGGGCTTCGGATGAACACTGTATATTTATACAGAATTTTTTCAATAAAGTCTGATTCACCTGTGGCCATGCGCCTCTTGACCGGCACCGCCTCCTGGACCGACCCCACCCTGCTGGCCTGCGGCCGCTTCTACCCGCCGGAGGTCCGCAGCGCCGAAGCGCGGCTGCGCTTCTATGCCTCGCGCTTCCCCATGGCCGAGGTCGATTCCAGCTACTACGCCATGCCCACGGCCGAAAACGCCTATCTCTGGACACAGCGCACGCCTGAAGATTTCGTCTTCAATATCAAGGCCTTCCGGCTGTTCACCGGCCATCAGACGCCGCTTTCCTCTCTGCCGGCGGACATCCGGCGCGAGCTGCCGGACTGGCCCGAGCCCGTCATCTACCACGACCGGATGCCTGCGGACCTGCGCGACGAACTCTGGCGCCGCTACCAGCTTGCGCTGGAACCCTTGCGCATGGCGGACAAGCTGGGTGCGGTGCATTTCCAGTTTCCGCCCTGGATCCGCCGCGACGCGCGCGGCCGGACACGGGTCGCCGACTGCGCCCGGCGTATGGAGGACCATCTGGTCTCGGTAGAGTTCCGCCACCGCAGCTGGTTCGAGTCGCCCTCGGCGACCGCGGACACGCTGGCCTTTGAGCGCGAGCTGGGGGTGGCGCATACCGTGGTGGACAGCCCGCAAGGCTTTGAGAACACCGTGCCCGCAGTCTGGGAATGCACTCACCCGGAACTGACACTGCTGCGCCTGCATGGGCGCAACACGGCCACCTGGAACGTGTCCGGCGCCGCCTCCTCGGGGCGCTTCCAATATGAATACTCGGAACAGGAACTGGCCGAACTGGCCGAGCGCTTCTCCCGGCTGGCGGCGCAAAGCGCACAGGCGCACGCGGTCTTCAACACCAACTTTGAAGATCAGGGCATGCGCAACGCTGCGGCCTTCGCGGCGGCGCTAGCGCCCGCCTGACACCGCCAGCGCCGCGGGCGCGCGCGCCACTTCGTTCAGGCTTTCCAGCAGCACTTCGAATTTGCGCGCGATGTCGTGCTCGGGCACGCAGGCGTAGCCCAACAGCAGACCGGGCCGGCGGCCCTCGTCGTTGACGTAATAGCGCGACAGCGCGCGCGTCAGCACCCCCTTGCCGCGCGCGACGTCCACCACCCGCAGGTCGTCCATGTCCTCGGGCAGCGTCAACACCAGGTGCAGCCCCGCCATGCTGGCGTCGCGATGTAGCCAGTCGGGTCCCAGCCGCCGTTCGATCAGGTTGACCAGCATGGCGCGACGGCGCCCGTACAGCATGCGCATGCGGCGGATGTGGGCGGCGTAGTGGCCTTCCGAGATGAACGTGGCCAGGGCCGCGTGCGTCATCAGATGCCCTTCGCGGTACAGCTCGGCGTGCGCCGCCTGGAACGCCGCGGTCAGGGTCTTGGGCAGCACCAGATAGCCCACGCGCAAGCCCGGGTACAGGGTCTTGCTGAAGGTGCCCATATAGATCACGGGCGCGTCCGGCTCCAGCCCCAGCAGCGAGGCGATGGGCCGACCGGAGAAGCGGAATTCGCTGTCGTAATCGTCTTCGATGATCCAGCTGCCGCTTTGCCGCGCCACCGCCAGCAATTGGCGCCGGCGCGTCAGCGACATGACCGGGCCCAGCGGATACTGGTGCGAGGGCGTGACGAAGATGAAGCGCGGCGGCGTGCCGACGGTCTCCGGCAGGCGCATGCCCTCCTCGTCCACCGGCAGGTGCACGGTATGCAGGCCATTGGCCTGCAGCACGGTGCGCGCGCCCCAGTAGCCCGGATCCTCGACCCAGGCGGTCTCGCCGGCCTCGCCCAGGATGCGGGTGGTCAGGTCGATGGCCTGGTGCGAGCCCTCGGTGATGATGATCTGCTCGGGATCGCAATCGATCGAGCGGGTCAGCGCCAGATGCTGCGCCAGCGCCTCGCGCAAGGCGGGCAGCCCGCCGCCGTAAGCGTAGGTCAGCAGGTCGGGCGAGGGATTGCGCCACAAGGCGCTGAAAATGCGGCCGAACTTCTTGTGCGGGAACTCGGTCAGGTCCGGCACGCCGGGCATGAAGGCGCCCCATTGGTAGGGCGAGGCCGAAACGCCGTCGACGATGGCGGCGCCGCGCGGCGACAATGCCGGGCGCGCTTGCGCCGGCGGCGGCTGGCTTTTGCGCCGGCCGCTGGCCAGGTAGGAATCCGGGACCGAGGCGTTGACGAAGGTGCCGTTGCCCTGGCGGCTGCGGGTATAGCCTTCGGCCAGCAGCTGGCTGTAGACATGGACCACCGTGTTGCGGGCGATGCCGAGCTCGGCCGCCAGGTCGCGCGAGGCGGGCAGGCGCGAGTCCGCGGCAATGGCTCCGTCCAGGATGGCTTCCCGGATGCCGCGGTACAGCCGCTTGTTCATGGGCTCGCTGGAGCCGTCCGCCAGCCGCAGCTGCAGCAAGTCACCGACGATGGACCGCAATTGGTTCTACCTGATTTATAAAAGTGGTTCCCACAAGTGGGGCCATCGTAGCATTAAATAAGGTTTTCCCGCCCATCATGCTCGCAGAGGCTGAGATGAAGAATCAGGACCTGAATACCCGCCGTTCCCTGGCCACGCCGCGCGGCGTCGGCGTCATGTGCGACTTCTACGCGGTGCGCGCCGAAAACGCCACCCTGTGGGACGCCAATGGCAAGGAATACATCGATTTCGCAGGCGGCATCGCCGTCCTGAACACGGGCCACCTGCACCCGAAGATCAAGGCCGCCGTTGCCGCGCAGCTGGACAACTTCACGCACACGGCCTACCAGATCGTGCCGTACGAAGGCTATGTCTCGCTGGCCGAGCGCATCAACCGCCTCGCCCCCATCGACGGCCTGAAGAAGAGCGCCTTCTTCACCACCGGCGTGGAAGCCGTCGAAAACGCCGTCAAGATCGCGCGTTCGGCCACCGGCCGCTCGGGCGTCATCGCCTTCTCGGGCTCGTTCCACGGCCGCACCATGCTGGGCATGGCGCTGACCGGCAAGGTCGCCCCGTACAAGCTGTCGTTCGGCCCGATGCCCGGCGACATCTATCACGTGCCCTTCCCCAACGCCACCCAGTCCATCAGCGTGGCGGACTCGCTCAAGGCGCTGGACCTGCTGTTCAAGTGCGACATCGATCCCAAGCGCGTTGCGGCCATCATCATCGAACCGGTGCAGGGTGAAGGCGGCTTCAACATCACCCCGCCCGAGCTGATGACGGCGCTGCGCAAGGTCTGCGACGAGCACGGCATCCTGCTGATCGCCGACGAAGTCCAGACCGGCTTCGGCCGCACCGGCAAGCTGTTCGCCATGGAGCACCACTCGGTCCAGGCCGACCTGATCACCATGGCCAAGAGCCTGGGCGGCGGCTTCCCGATATCGGGCGTGGTCGGCCGCGCCGACGTCATGGACGCACCCGCCGCCGGCGGCCTGGGCGGCACCTACGCCGGCAACCCGCTGGCGGTCGCCGCGGCGCATGCCGTGCTGGACGTGATCGCCGAGGAAAAGCTGTGCGAACGCGCCGACGCCCTGGGCGACAAGCTGCGCGCGCATCTGGAAGGCCTGCGCGCCAAGGTTCCGGGCATCGCCGACGTGCGCGGCCTGGGTTCCATGGTCGCCCTGGAACTGAACGATCCCGCCACCGGCAAGCCGGACGCGGAAGCGGTCAAGCGCGTGCAAGCCCGTGCCATCGAAAAGGGTCTGATTTTGCTAAGCTGCGGTGTGTACGGCAACGTCCTGCGCTTCCTGTACCCCTTGACCATCCCCGACGCCCAGTTCGATCGCGCGCTGGCCATCCTGTCCGAGGCGCTTGCCGCCTGACGCACAGGGCCTGAACTACCGGTATTTCGGCGGGCAGGCACAAGTTTTGCGGGCGTAGCGGGTTATCCGCCACGCCCGTAAACGTTTCCTGGCCCACCGCTTCCCTTCAAGGAGACTGCAACAATGACCGCACTGACTCATCCCCTGGCGCGCCCCGACCTGCTGCGCGACGCCTGCTACATCGACGGCAAATGGGTAGCCGCCGGCAACGGCCCGTCCATCCCCGTGGACAATCCCTCCACCGGCAAGACCATCGTGTCCGTGCCCAAGCTGGGCCGCAAGGAAGCCGAACAGGCCATCGCCAGCGCCGAAGCCGCCCTGCCCGCCTGGAGCGCCAAGACCGGCAAGGAACGCGCCGCGATCCTGCTGAAGTGGGCCCAGCTCATGATGCAGCACCAGCAGGACCTGGCCGCCATCATGACCTCCGAGCAGGGCAAGCCCGTGACCGAAGCCGCCGGCGAAATCGCCTATGCCGCCTCGTTCCTGGAATGGTTCGGCGAAGAGGCCAAGCGCATCGACGGCGACATCCTGCAAAGCCCCAAGGCCGGCCAGCGCCTGATGGCGCTCAAGCAGCCCATCGGCGTCACCGCCGCCATCACGCCGTGGAACTTCCCGGCCGCGATGATCACGCGCAAGGTCGGCCCGGCCCTGGCCGCCGGCTGCACCATGGTGGTCAAGCCCGCCCAACAGACGCCGCTGACCGCGCTGGCGCTGGCCGTGCTGGCTGAAGAAGCCGGCGTGCCCGCGGGCGTGTTCCACGTCATCACCGGCAGCTCGCGCGAAATCGGCGCGGCCCTGTGCGAAAGCGACGTGGTGCGCAAGCTGAGCTTCACCGGCTCCACCGAAGTCGGCCGCACGCTGATGGAACAATGCGCGCCCACCATCAAGAAGCTGTCGCTGGAACTGGGCGGCAACGCGCCCTTCATCGTGTTCGACGACGCCGACCTGGACCGCGCCGTCGACGGCATCCTGGCCTCCAAGTACCGCAACGCCGGCCAGACCTGCGTCTGCGCCAACCGCATCTACGTGCAGGCCGGCGTCTACGAAGAGATCGCCAAGCGCCTGGTCGCCAAGGTCGAAGCCATGAAGGTCGGCGACGGCTTCGCCGACGGCGTGACCCAGGGCCCGCTGATCGACAGCAGCGCCGTGGAAAAGGTGCAGGAGCACATCGCCGACGCGACGTCGCATGGCGCCAAGGTGATCGCCGGCGGCAAGCCGCATGCGTTGGGCGGCACCTTCTTCGAACCGACCGTGGTGCGCGACGTGACCCAGTCCATGCGTTTCGCGACCGAGGAAACCTTCGGTCCGGTGGCCCCGCTGTTCCGCTTCGAAACGGAACAGGAAGTCATCGGCATGGCCAACGACACCATCTTCGGCCTGGCCGCCTACTTCTTCACCCGCGACTACGCCCGCATCTGGCGCGTGTCCGAAGCGCTGGAGTACGGCATCGTCGGCATCAACACCGGCATCATCTCCAACGAAGTCGGCCCCTTCGGCGGCGTCAAGCAATCCGGCCTGGGCCGCGAAGGCTCCAAGTACGGCATCGAAGAGTACCTGGAGATCAAGTACCTCTGCGTGGACCTGGGCGCCTGAACGGCCCCTCGCGCGGGTTTCCGGGAGTCCGATATGTTGCATCCCGCCCCGCGTCCGGCGTGGTAGATTTGCGCGTTCCCCGAACGAACGAGCCCGTATGAGCAGAACCTTTACCCGCGAGGACACCCGCCGGCTTGCCGCCATCCTGGCCGAAACGGCGCAGACGGAAGTCATGCCGCGCTTTCGCAATCTGCCGGAAGGGGCGGTGCGCGGCAAAAGCTCCGCCCGGGACCTGGTGACCGACGCGGACGAAGCCGCCGAGCGCCTGATCGCGGCGCGCCTGGCCAAGCTGCATCCGGGCGCCGTGCTGATCGGCGAGGAAGCCTCGGCGCGCAATCCCGCCCTGCTGAACATGCTGGTCGACGCCGACCTGGCGTTCCTGATCGACCCCATCGACGGCACCCGCAACTACGTGGCGGGACTGCCCTTGTTCGGCATGATGATCGCCGCCTGCCACCGCGGCGACGTGATCGCGGGCGTCATCTACGACCCGGTCAGCCGCGACAGCGCGTTGGCCGTGCGCGGCGAAGGCGCCTGGATGGAATATGAAAACGGCAAGCAGGTCCCGCTCGCGGTGGCCAGCCCCGCGCCCCCCGACGACATGGACGGCCTGATCTCGACCGGCGCCTTGCCCGAGCCACTGCGCACGACCGTCAACAGCAATCTGTCGCGGCTGGGCAGCACCGGCTCGCTGCGCTGCGCCGCGCATGAATACCGCATGCTGGCCGCGGGCCACTGCCATGTCGCGCTGTACAACCAGTTGACCGCCTGGGATCACGCGGCCGGCTGGCTGTTGCACCGCGAAGCCGGCGGCTACGCCGCGCACTTCGACGGCTCCCCCTACAAGCCCACGCACCGCACGGGCGGCCTGCTGTACGCGCCGGACGCCGGCAGCTGGCACGCGGCTCGAAAAGCGCTAATGGGGGACATGGCGGAAGTCAGCGAGACTTGACAGATCGCCCCCGGGAACGTTCAAAAACTCGGGGTTATCCCTAGGAATTATCCACAGTTCCTGTGGACAACCCTATGGAAAGGTCTGTAACAGCGGAAAAAAACCTTTTCAGGCCAAGCACTTGCTTAGACCGGTCAAAAACCGGCCGGCCGCAGGCCGCTTTACAACGCGTCCAGCGCCTCGGCGCAAGGCAGTTCCACCTTGAGGGTAAGCATGCTGTCGGCGCGGGTGCGTCCCAGATTGATGGCCGCTATCGGCATGCCATTGCGCGAGGCCGCGGAGACGAAACGGTAGCCCGAATACACCATCAATGAAGAGCCCACCACCAACACCGCGTCAGCGTTCATGAGGCCGGCATTGGCGCGATCCACCCGCTCGCGCGGCACGGTTTCGCCAAAGAACACCACGTCGGGCTTGACCACGCCGCTGCAGCGGGGACAGGGCGGCACCTTGAAGCGCGCGAAGTCTTCGCCTTCCAGATCGGCGTCGCCATCAGGCGCATCGGAAGCATCCAGCAGCATCCAGTCCGGATTGCCGTCCTGCAGCGCCTCCTGCCAGGCCTGGCGGCCGCCGCGCCAATCGCAGGCCATGCAGCGCACCTCGTCCAACCGGCCGTGTAGGTCCACGACCTCGCGGCTGCCGGCGGCCTCGTGCAGGCCATCGACGTTCTGCGTCACCAACACCGAGACGCGGCCGCGCGATTCCAGCCGCGCCAGCGCCCGGTGCGAGGTATTGGGCTGCACGTGGCCAAAGCGGCGCCAGCCCACCATGCTGCGCGCCCAGTAGCGCGCCCGCGCCAGTTCGCCGCCCATGAAGGTCTGCAGCGTCATGGGCGGCTTGCGCTTCCATTCGCCTTCGGTGTCGCGGTAGTCGGGGATGCCGGAGTCGGTGCTGACGCCCGCTCCCGTCAGCACGAACAGCCGCGGATGGCGGTCGACAAAGCCGCGCAGCGCGGCCAGATCAGAGACTCGTGTGTCCATCCAGGCTCCTCAGTGCCGGCCACTACAAATGTCGGCCACCGCAACATGGCGGCCACCGCAAAATGGCGGCCACCGCAAAATGGCGGCCACCGCAAAACGGCGGCCGCCGCGAACACCGCTCAGCCGCCCAGGCCGCAGTCGGGCATGTCGCTGACCAGGCTGGCCTGGGTCACGTTGCTGCCGGGCGGCACGCTGCGGGTCAGCCAGACGTTGCCGCCGATGGTCGAGCCCTTGCCGATGGTGACGCGGCCGAGAATCGTCGCGCCAGCGTAGATCACCACGTCGTCCTCGATCAAGGGGTGGCGCGCCAGGCCCTTCTTGAGTTCGCCGTTTTCGCCAGGCGGGAAGCGCTTGGCGCCCAGGGTGACCATTTGATAGAGGCGCACGCGGTCGCCGATGATGGCGGTCTCGCCGATCACGACGCCGGTGCCGTGGTCGATGAAGAAGCTGCGGCCGATGGTGGCGCCCGGGTGGATGTCGATGCCCGTGTCCGCATGCGCGATCTCCGCCACGATGCGCGCCAGCATCGGCGCGCCCAGGCGATACAGCACGTTGGCCAGGCGGTGATGGATCATCGCCGCCACGCCCGGATAGCACAGCAGCACTTCGTCCACGTTGTGCGCGGCCGGATCGCCCTGGTAGGCGGCGGTCACGTCCAAGTCCAGCGCGGCGCGCACGCGCGGCAACTCCGCGCCGAACTGCCGCACGATCTCGATGGCGCGCTGGCGCGTATCCGCGGGTTCCGCCTGTTCGGGCCGGCCCACGTATTGCAGCTCAAGACAGACCTGGTGCAGCAGTGCGTCCAGCGCCGCGCCGATGGTATGCCCGACATAGAAGTCCTCGACCTCCTCGCGCAGGTCGATCGGCCCCAGGCGCATCGGGAACAGGGCGCCACAGAGGTTCTTGACGATCTGGCGCAGGCTTTCCTGCGAGGGGAACTCGCGCAGGCCCGCGTCTTCGCGCAGACGGCCGCGCGGACCGCGCCAGGCCACGCGCGCCTCGTGCAGGCCGGACACGATGCTGTCCAGGTTCCAATGGGCCGGCGCGTTGTAGGTCGGCCCGCTCATGACCGCGGCTCCTGCTGGGAGCCAGTAGACGGATTGAATTCAAACATGGGTGCGCCTCGTTGACGGTGCATGGCCGCGGCGGCTTGGCCGCCGGGCAATGCTGCTTCGCAATATTTCCGTCAACTGTAACCGCTCGCGCCGGTTTCGCGGAATCCATCCGACACGGCGCAGGGGTTATGTCCCCACGTCCTGATCGTAGCCTTGAGGATTGCCCTGCTGCCAGCGCCAGCCGTCCGCGCACATCGCATCCACGCCATGCGTGCTGCGCCAGCCGAGCAAGCTGGCCGCCAATGCGGGATCGGCCCACATGCGCTCGATATCGCCGGGACGACGGGCTTGCGCGCGCACGGGAATCCGGCAGCCGTTGACCCGCTCGAACGCATGCACCAGCTCCAGCACGCTGGTGCCCTGCCCCGTGCCCAGGTTGACCGCCACGAACCCAGGATGGCTCTCCGAGTATGCGAGCGCCTGCACATGCCCTTGCGCCAGGTCCATGACGTGCAGATAGTCGCGCACGCCGGTGCCGTCGGCCGTGTCGTAGTCGTCGCCGAACACCCGCAGGTAGGGCTGACGCCCCACCGCCACCTGGGTGATGAAGGGGAACAGGTTGTTCGGAATGTCGCGCGGGCTTTCGCCGATCTGCCCGCTATGGTGCGCGCCGATGGGATTGAAGTAGCGCAGCGTGACCGCGCTGAAGGCCGGGTCGGCCCTGCAAACGTCGCGCAGCACCTCTTCCACCATCAGCTTGGTGCGGCCATAGGGATTGGTCGGCGCCAGCGGGTGCGCTTCGGTGAACGGCAGGTACTGCGGCTCGCCATAGACCGTGGCCGATGAACTGAAGACCATGCGCGTCACGCCCGCCTCGCGCATGGCGCGCAGCAGCGCCACTGAACCGCCGACATTGTTGTCGTAGTACTTGAGCGGATCGGCGACCGACTCGCCCACCGCCTTGCTGCCGGCCAGGTGCAGCACCGCCCGCACCGGTGCGCCGCGCGCAGCCGATCCGGCCAGCACCGACTCGACCAGGCCGGGGCTGCGGATATCCCCTTCCACCAGCGGGATCTCCACGCCGCACAGGCGCTCGACGCGGCGCACGGCCTCGCGGCTGCCGTTGCTGAAGTCGTCCAGCACCAGCGGCCGCTGGCCCGCCGCCAGCATCGCCACCAGCGTGTGCGTGCCGATGTAGCCGGCGCCGCCGGTCACCAATACATGCAGGTCCGGCATGGCCCGGCCTCCTTCACAGATGCGCCGCCACGCCGGGCACCCAGGCATGGCGCGGCCGCGGCGCCTGCGCATGGCTGCGGTAGCGGTCGATCCAGTACGAGGTGGACGCGTCGTGGCCCCAGTCCACCACGCCGGCCGACACCGGCACCGCCAGCTCGCGCTCGATGCCGGTGGCCAGGCGCTTGCCCAGTTCCACGCCCCATTGGTCAAAGGGGTTGATGCCCCAGACCACGCTCTGCACGAACACCTTGTGCTCGTACAGGGCCAGCAACGCGCCCAGCCCGCGCGGATCCAGCTGGCGCAGCACGATCAAGGTGGAAGGCCGTCCGCCCGGATGGACCATGTGCTGCGCCAGGCTCAGCGCCCGTTCCTGGTCGTCGATGTGCGCCACGTCCATCAGCGCCTGCTCCAGGCACTTGCCGCGCAGCAGCGCCTGGCGCTGCGCCAGGCAGTTGGCCAGCAGCATGCGGTGCGCATCCGGACTGTCGGCATGGCCTTGCAGGCTGGCGATGAAGTCCACCGGCGCGCCGTCCTCGCTCTGATGCAGCCACTGGAAAAAAGTGTGCTGGCCGTCGGTGCCCGGCATGCCCCAGATGATGGGCGCGGTCGGCACGCCGACCGCCGCGCCGTCGCCCGCGACCCGCTTGCCCAGCGATTCCATTTCCAGCTGCTGCAGGTAGGTCACCAGGTGCAACAGCCGCGCGCTGTAGGCCGCGATGTTCAGGGAGTTTTGTCCCAGCACGCTGCAGTTGACCAGCCCCGCCAGCGCCAGCTGGATCGGCGCATTCGAGGCGAACGGCGCCTGCTGGAAATGCTGGTCCATGGCCTCGGCGCCCGCCCGCATGCCGATCAGCACGTCCGCGCCTACCGTCAGCGCAATCGACAAGCCGGCTACCGACCAGACCGAATAACGCCCGCCGACCCAGTCGCACATCTTGAAGATCTGGCTGGACGGCACGCCCAGCGCCCGCGCCGCCGACACATTGGCGGTGACCGCGGCCAGATGCTCGGACACATCCGCCACGCCGCCCTGCTTGAGCCAGGCGATGGCGGCGCGTGCATTGTGCAGCGTCTCGGCGGTGGTGAAGGACTTGGACGACACCACCACCAGGCAGCGGCGCGGATCCAGTCCTGCCACCGCGTCATGGAACGCGTGGCCGTCGATGTTGGAAACGAAGCGGATCTGCCGGCGCTGCGACGCGCCGCCGAACGCCTGCACCGCCAGGCGCGGCCCCCAATCGCTGCCGCCGATGCCGATGTGCAGCACCGTGTTGAAGTCGGCCGTCTGGTCGACGCGGCGCACGAAGTCAGTCATGCGCGAGTGCTCGCAAACGGAGTCCGCATCCTGCCCATCGGGTTGTTCCCGCGTGCGTCCGGCGCGCAGCGCCGTATGCCATGCCGGCTTGCCCTCGGTCCAGTTGACCGGCTCGCCCGCGAACAGCGCCTGGCGCGCGTCCGCCACCCCGCGCGCCTGCAGCAGCGCCATGGCGGCGGCTTCCAGCGCCGGCGACTGCCGTTGCATGCTCAGGTCCACGCACAGACCCGCCGCCTCAATGACCTTCAGCGCCGCGCCGTCCAGTTCCGCGCCGTGCGCGGCTTGCGCGAACGCCTGCCACTCAGGGCTGTCCGCCAGGCCGGAATTCGCCCTTAGCGCCTCAACCGCATACTTGGCCTTTCCCATCGCGTGATGCTCCTTAAAACGGTAAACGAACATGAGGGGCAATGCGCCGGAACGCGTTGCGGAAATCCTCCTCGATACGGGCCAGAGCGGCCACGGTGTCCCCTTCAAAACGCAATACCACCGTCGGCGTGGTGTTGGACGGAC
This sequence comes from Achromobacter sp. FW305-C-30-7, assembly GCF_058783105.1. Classification (NCBI taxonomy): domain Bacteria; kingdom Pseudomonadati; phylum Pseudomonadota; class Betaproteobacteria; order Burkholderiales; family Alcaligenaceae; genus Achromobacter; species Achromobacter sp. FW305-C-30-7. The sequence continues at coordinate 259,901 of NZ_JBYSYI010000007.1, forward strand.
GCGCCAGGCCGAAGCCGTCGGCGTAATCCACCCGGATGCCGTCCAGATCGTTGATGGACTGCGCGCCGGGAAACTGCCCCTGCGCGCGCAGCGCTTCCACCAGGTCGAACTGTTCGCCTTCGGCGGTTTCCAGCTTGATTTCAGGCGTGGCGCAAGACTGCGGCAGGCTCTCCAGCAGGGCCGACGGATCCGGCGCCCCGGACAGGATCTCCAGCAGCCGGGCGGCCGCGTAGATGCCATCGTCGAAGCCGTACCAGCGCTCCTTGAAAAAGATGTGGCCGCTCATCTCGCCCGCCAGCTGCGCGCCGGTCTCGCGCATCTTGGCCTTGATCAGCGAATGCCCGGTCCTGCACATGGTGGCCTTGCCGCCGGCTTCCGTGATCGCGCGCGCCACATGGCGGCTGCATTTGACGTCGTACAGGATCTCGGCGCCCGGGTTGCGCGCCAACACATCGCGCGCCAGCAGGATCAGCAGGCGATCCGGCCAGATGATCTGCCCCGTCTTGGTCACCACGCCGAGGCGGTCGCCGTCGCCGTCGAACGCCAGGCCGACCTCGCAGTCGGAATAGCGCAGGCAATAGATCAGGTCCTGCAGGTTCTGCGGATCGGCCGGGTCCGGATGATGGCCCGGGAACGAACCGTCGACTTCGCAGAACAGTTCGACCACTTCGCAGCCCAGGGCGCGGAACAGCGCCGGCGCCGCCGCGCCGGCCACGCCGTTACCGCAATCGATGGCGATCTTCATCGGCCGCGCCATGCGGATGTCGCCCATCAGGCGCGCCGTGTAGCAGGGCATGATCTGCATCTGCGTGCGTCCGCCCGAGGCGCTGGCCGACTCGATCGGCAGCCGCATCGCGTCGCGCAGCGCGGTGATGCCCTCGCCGTACAGCGAGGCGCCGTCCAGCACGATCTTGAAGCCGTTGTGCGCGGGCGGATTGTGGCTGCCCGTGACCGCGATGCCCGCGCCGGTGTCCATCAGGCGGGTCGCGAAATACACCATCGGCGTGGTCGCCATGCCGATATCGATGACGTGCATGCCCGCCGAACGCAAGCCGGCCTGCAAGGCGGCCGCCAGCTCGACGCTGCTCAGCCTGCCATCCCTGCCCACCACGATGGACCGCGCCCCCAGTTCGCGGGCCTGGGTCCCCGCCGCCATGCCCAGGCTGTGCGCGAACCGCGCGTCGATCTCTTCCGGCACCGTGCCGCGTATGTCATAAGCCTTGAAAACCGCATCCAGAATTTGCGGGGTATCCCAGCCAAAAGTTCCGTGCATGCCAGTTTCTCCGGGTGGCGTTATTTAGGGCCGTTCTGTTTGAAATCGCCGTAATACGCCGCACGGGAGTAGCGATAACTACCGTACTTGGACCGGAAGCCGAAGCGTTCCGGCATGAGCTTGAGACCGTTGAAAAGCACGCCATCCACGGGCGCGCCGGCCTGGATCAGGCGCTTGGCCGTCTCGCGGATTTCACCTACCGTGTTCATGCCCGAGCGCACCACCACCATCACCGCGGCCGCATGCGTGCCGACCACGGCCGCGTCCGGCGACGACAGCACGGGCGCCGTGTCCAGGATCACCATGTCGTACTGCGATGCCAGTTCGCGCAGGGTTTCGCCGAACACCGGCGAGGCCAGCAGTTCGGAAGGATCGAAGGTGACCGCACCGGTGGCGATGAAGTCCACGCCTTCGGACACGCTGTGCTTGCGCACCTGGGTCAGCGGGATCGTTCCCGACAGGACCTCGAACAGGCCGTCTTCCTTGGGCACGCCGAAGTAGCGGTTGAGCTGGCCCTTGCGGAAGTCAGCGTCGATCAGCAGCACGCGCTTGCCCACGCCGCCCTGGATGAAGGCGAAGTTGGCCGACAGGAAGGACTTTCCCACGCCCGCCACCGGCCCGGTGAACATGACCATGTTGTTGGCCGACTGGCGCAGCGACGCCTGCAGCACGTTGCGGAACGACCTCAGGCTTTCGATGGGCGGCGCATTGCCCTGGCTCTGGGCCAGCAGCGCGGGCACGCTGGCATTCTTGCGCCGGCTGCGCCGCCACAGCTTGTCCTGTATGTCGCTGTACGGAATGGCGGCCAGCACCGGCAGGCCGGTATGGCGCTCGACGTCGTCGGGTTCGGACAGGCCGCCGAACAAGGCGTTGCGCACAAAGGCGCACAGCATGCCGAAGATCAGGCCGAAGGCGGTTGCGACGCCGATGATGATGGCGGCCTTGGGACGCACCGGCTTGTCGGGCTGCACCGCCGAGTCCAAGATGCGCACGTTGCCCACCTTGCCGGCGCGGATCAGGCGCAGCTGCTGGGCGTTGTTGAGCAGCGCCGTGTAGAGCTCGGTGTTGACGCGCACGTCGCGCACCAGGCGCACCACGTCCTGTTCCAGGTCGGGCAGTTGGCGGATGTTGTTGCCGATGCGGTTCACGTCCCCGGTCAGGCCGGCGATCTGGCGGTCCAATGCCACGATGCTGGGGTGGGTCGGCGCAAAGCGCGTGATCATTTCCTGGCGCTTGGAGCGCAGCTCCATCACCTTGGTCTGCGCGTCCACCGACTGCGCGAGGATCAGCTTGGCCTCTTCGCTCAGGTCGATGGTGCCGCGCTTGTTGCGCAAGGAGTTGTACTTGGTCTCGGCCGCGTCCAGCTCGCCCTTGAGCACCGGCAGCTGCTGTTCGAGGAACACCAGCGACTTCTCGGCCTGCGCCGACTTGCGGTTGACGTTTTGCTGCACGTACTCCTGGCCGATCTGGTTGAGCACGGCGGTGGTCAGCGCGGGATCATTGCCTTCCAGCGTGACGCCGATCACACCCGAGGTGCGGCCGCGCTCGAAGATGCCCAGGCGCCCCTGCACGTCCTCGATGGCGGCCAGGCGCGAGCTGCGCGACACGGTGAACTCGGTGCCGGGGCGTCCCGTCAGCGCATCGATATGCACGTCCATGGCGCCGCCGCCAGGCAGCCTGAAATGCTCGGGCTTGCCCACCGTGCCGTTGAACGTGGCGCCGGTGAACTTGTCGCTCAGCGTGTAGCGTCCTTCGCCCAGCGTGGTCACGCGAAACGGCTTGCCCAGCCATTCGTTGGGCACGTCCAGCTGCGAAATCGCGATGGCTTCGCCGCCCCAGGCGTAGCCGCCGCGCGGAAAGCTCGACGGGTACGGCAGGCTTTCATAGCGCTGCGCCAGCCATTCGCCGATCACGGGGAAATAGCGCGGCTTGGCCTGGATGTACAGCAGGAACTTGTCGACCGCGGGCCCGACCACCATGCGCGAGCGCAGCACTTCCATTTCGCCCGAGGTCTCCGCCTTGGTATCGAACATGGAGGAAACATCCCCCAGCAGGCTGCGGCTCTGCCCCTGGGGCATTTCCTCTTCCACCTGCACGATGATGTCGGCCGAATACACCTTGGGCGTGATCATCACGTAAGTGAGCGCCCCCAGTAATGCGAGCAGAGTGATCGCAATGATCATCCACCGGTTGGAGAAGATGGCGTCCACATGGGACGACAACGGAGTTTCCTGCTGGCGAGCCGGCACGGACGGCTCGAACGATTCGATGGGCAACGACATGCAGCTCTCCAAGAGAAGACGCCGCCGCGGTCGCGGCGTCCCCAGGCGTGGTTTAAGGCGGACTAATCTATGGCTTTCACGGTCTGTACGGTCTGGGCGCTCGGGAACAGGTTGCTGATGAAGCGGTTCCACCGCACCAAGCCGGCCGTGTCCACGAACACAACATCTTTGGGTTGCAACTCGAACTTCTCCGCCACCGCAAGAGTCTGCGGCGAGCCGGCGTTCAGGTGGAACACCAGCGGCGTCGCTTGCTCAGTGCTGCGCACAACGAATATTTGCGACGGGTTCGAGGTCAGCTGGTTCGGTCCTCCGGCCAAGCCCAACGCCTCGGTCAATGACATGCGTCCGTCACGCATCACTGCCGCGGTGGGCAAGGTCACCTCGCCCATCACGAAAACCTTGCTGTCGTCGCGCGGCGTGACCCTCACGATGTCGCCCGACTTCAGCAGCACTTGATTCAAGTCCTGGCCACGCTCGATCAGCGCGGGCACGTTCACGCGAGTGCGGCGGCCATCCCGGATCACATAGACTGCGCTGCGGTCTCCGGTCGGCAGAATGCCGCCGGCCCTGTTGATGGCTTCCAACAGGGTCATCGGAATATCGTTGATCGCAATTGCGCCCGGCGTCTTGACCTCGCCATCCACGTAAACACGCTTGCTGCGATATCCCAGAACGCGTACGGTGATCTGCGGATCCTGGATGTATTTGCCTGAACTATTCACTATGAGATTGCGCGCCTGAAGTTCCGTCAACCCGGCCACTTTCAGCAATCCCGCATACGGAAATTGGATATATCCAGTGGATGAAACCGTATAGCCCGGAATGCCCGAGGCAGTATCCCCAATGGCTAATTCCGTGACCCCTGTCCCGATGGCGTAGGTTTGCGTCGGAAGGACGAGTTCAGGGTGATCCCACACTACGATCGAGAGGATGTCGCCCGGCCCGATCAGGTACGGCCCGGACTTGCCGTAGAGCTTGTCGACGCCTTCGTTGTCGAGCAATGCCTGGCGCGCGCGCTGGTCTTCCAGCACCAGCGACGGCGTGATTTCCTTGATTACTGCCTTGGAGTTCGGATCCAGCGGATCCGCAAGCTGATTGGCGTCAAAGGTCATACCGGGAGACAAGGCGCAAGCGCCCAGCGAGGACACGAGCGCGATAGCTGCTATGCCTCGGCTCAACGTTCCGAAAAATGTCGTCATGGCAAATCCACTTGTGAATGACTTCGTTGCTTGGAGTGAGCCCGATGCGTAACGGGTTGCGACATTCCACTCTCTTTTCCTAGGCCCGCACATTCGACGGATGTCCTAAGCCTTCTCCTACATCGTTTGGAGGTTTCGGGTGCGTTGCGCACTCAATAAGATTTTGTCGGTAGCCACAAGCTTTGCGGCAGTGCACGGTTTTTGCTCGACGCAGAGCGGCTCCCCACGAACAGGAGTGCGCGATGGACCCGTCCCAAACGGACACGTCGTCTAGATTCAGCGGGGCAAGCTATCTCTACCGCTTGCTCGATGCCGCGATCGTCATCACCTGCGGCCTGACTGCCACCGGCTTGAAATTCTCGGACGATGCCTTGGCGGATCCTCCGCAAATCCATCTGTTCCTTGTATATCTGTGCGGCCTCGGCGTCGTTGCCATCTTTCCGGCCTTCCGCCTGTATGTCTCCTGGCGCGGCCGCCTGCTCACCGACCTGGTGGTGCGCAGCCTGGCGGCGTGGGCGCTGGTGTTCGCGCTGGGCATCTGCATCAGTTTTCTCATGCACCAGACCGCGGCGATATCCCGCGTATGGGCGGCTACGTGGTTCGGCATGTCGGCGCTGACCTTGGCCGGCTTACGCATTGCGGTCTACGCGGTGCTGGGCGCCGCGCGCGACCGCGGCCTGGACCGCAAGCGCGTGCTGCTGGTGGGCTTCGGCGCGCTGGGCCACGACCTGTGGCGCCGCGTCGAGCAATACCGCGGCGCGGGCTACGAAGTGGCGGGCATCTACGCCGAACCCCATGAAAACCTGCCGCCGCAAGTCCGCCGCCTGCATGACCTGGACGAACTGCATGCCTTCGTGCATGAGCACACCGTCCGCGAGATCTGGATCGTGCTGCCGATGGAGGCGGGCCAGGAACTGCGCGAAGTCCTCTATCACCTGCGCAACGACCTGGTGGATATCCGCTGGATTCCCGACGTCATGTCGATCCAGCTACTGGGGCATCGCATCGGGGAGTTCCTGGGCCTGCCCGCGATACAGCTCAACAGCCTGCCCGCCGCTGGCGTGCGAGGCTGGGCCAAGGAGATCTTCGACCGCAGCTTTGCCTTCTGCGCGCTGATCGGGCTGTCGCCGGTCATGCTGACGGTGGCTTTCCTGGTCAAGGCGACCTCGCGCGGCCCGGTGTTCTTCACCCAGCCGCGGCTGGGCGTGGACGGCAAGGTCTTCCACGTCTACAAGTTCCGCACCATGACGGTGCACCAGGAGCACGGCGTGGTCACCCAGGCGACCCGCAACGACGCGCGCATCACGCGCATCGGCGGCTTCCTCAGGCGCACCAGCCTGGACGAGCTGCCCCAATTCCTGAACGTGCTGATGGGCGACATGTCGGTGGTGGGCCCGCGCCCGCACGCGCTGGAGCACAACGAAATGTACAAGGACCTGGTCCAGCGCTACATGATGCGCCACCGCGTCAAACCCGGCATCACCGGCTGGGCGCAGGTCAACGGCCTGCGCGGACAGACGGACACGCTGCGCAAGATGAGCGACCGCATCGAGTACGACATTTATTACATCCAGCACTGGACGTTCAGGATGGACCTGCAGATCATCGCCCGCACGGCGGTATCGGGATGGACGGGCCGCAATGTCTACTAGACCCTTGGGATGGCCCGAACGATCCGGGCGGCAACGGGCCGCGGCCGCCGGCGGCGTACTGGCGCAGGCGGAATTCCGCCAGGCGGTCGAAATGTTGCCGCTGGTTTCCATCGACCTGCTGCTGCGCGACGCCGCGGGCCGCTACCTGACCGGCCTGCGCGCCAATCCTCCGGCCCAGGGCGCCTGGTTCGTGCCGGGCGGGCGCATCCGCAAGAACGAGACCCTGCACGACGCGCTGCGCCGCATCGCCCGCGAAGAGTTGGGCATCCCGGTCAACGAACTGGCCTGGACTCCGCGCGGCGTGTACGAGCACTTCTACGGCACCAATTTTGCGGGTGAAGCCGGACGCTCCACCCATTACGTCGTCCTCGCCTACGAGGCCGAGCTTTCTTTGGACATTTCCAGCCTGCCCCAGGCCCAGCACCGCAGCTACCGCTGGCAGCCTGCCCGGGCCATCGCCGCCGATCCCGGCGTGCACCCCTACACCCAGGCCTACTTCAAGGAGTGAGCGCCATGACCAACCCCCCTCCCCCGTACCGGGCAGTCATACTCTGCGGCGGTTCAGGCTCGCGCCTGTGGCCGCTGTCGCGCGAACTGCTGCCGAAGCAGTTCATCCGTTTGACCGATGACCGCAGCCTGCTGCAGAACACCCTGCTGCGGCTGGGCTCGGCCGGCGCCGAGGCCCGGCCTACCCTGGTATGCAACGACGCGCACCGCTACATCGCGGCGGAGCAGGCGCTGGAGCTGGACATCAAGGACGTGGAAGTGATCCTGGAGCCGTTCGCCCGCAACACGGCGCCAGCCATCGCCGCTGCCACCCTGCGCGCCATGCGCGACGGCGAGGATCCGGTCATGCTCATCATGCCCTCGGATCACGTGCTGGAAGACGGCGAGGTGCTGCGCGCCGCCTTCGCCGAAGCCTACCGGGCCGCCCTGCAGGGCGCGCTGGTGACGTTCGGGATCAAGCCCACCGCGCCGCTTAGCGGCTATGGCTATATCCAGGCGGACGACCCCGGCGTCATGGCGCCCGCGCGCCGGGTACGCCGCTTCGTCGAAAAACCCTCGCCCGAGGTCGCTCAACGTTTCATCGAGGATGGCGGCTATTACTGGAACAGCGGCATGTTCGCCTTCCAGGCCTCGGTGTTCCTTTCGGAAATGGCGCGCCTGGCGCCCAAGATGCTGGAACAGGTGCAGGCGGCGGTGGCCATCGGCCATGGCGAGAATGCGCTGTTCCACCTGGACGGACCGTCGTTCGAAGCCTGCCCCAGCGATTCCATGGACTACGCCATCATGGAGCGTACCGACAGCGCCGTGGTTATCCCCCTGGCCGCCTCGTGGAGCGACGTCGGCGCCTGGGACGCGGTCTGGGGTATCGCCCAGAAGACGGAGGAAGGCAACTCCACCACCGGCGACGTCATGGTGGAGGATTCGCGCAACTGCCTGATCCACTCCACCAGCCGGCTGGTCGCCTCGGTGGGCCTGGACGACATCGTCGTGATCGAAACCGCCGACGCCGTACTGGTGGCGCACAAATCGCGCTCGCAGGACGTCAAGCGGCTGGTCGAGATCTTCAAGACGCAGCACCGCTCGGAGCTCAACCATCACCGCGAGGTGCAGCGGCCCTGGGGATCCTATGACTCGGTGGGCCAGGGTCCGCGCTACCAGGTCAAGCGCATCACGGTGAAGCCCGGGGCGCGCCTGTCCTCGCAGATGCACCACCACCGCGCGGAACACTGGATCGTGGTGTCGGGCACGGCGCGCATCTACAACGGCGACAAGCAGTACCTGCTGACCGAAAACCAGTCGACTTACATCCCCCTGGGCGAGATCCACAGCCTGGAGAACCCTGGAAAGATCCCGCTGGAAATCATCGAGGTTCAATCGGGGGCCTACCTGGGCGAGGACGACATCGTCAGATTCCAGGACATGTATGGCCGAGTGTGAGGAGCCTCCACGCCGCGCGCGCTTGCCTGCCTCCGAGAAGGAGTCTTTCTTCAGGCCAGGCATGGCGCGGATCTGCCTGCCCTTTGCTGGCCTGTTCTTCGCCGTGCTGGTCACGGTGGGCAACCTGCCGGGCCTGGCCGCCGAGATGTCGGACGCCTTTGGGGACAAGCGCCTGCATCTTGCGGCTTACGCCTTCCTGACCACCTTGATCTATTTCTCGGTCAACCGGCGTCCCGGACTGACGGCCCTGCTGGGGGTGGCGGCCCTGGGCGCTTTGGATGAAGCAATCCAGTCCTTTTTTCCGTATCGACAGGCTGATTTATTAGACCTTTTGGCCGATATCTCCGCGGCTGGTGCAACAGTAATCTCATTGCACATTGGTACCGCAGCCTTCGGCTCCTTTCGTGCAGTCACTAAGTCTTAAGGATACAACCATGCCAAAACGGGCACTGATTACCGGCGTTACTGGCCAAGACGGGGCCTATCTGGCGGAGTTTCTGCTGGCCAAGGGCTATGAGGTCCACGGCATCAAGCGGCGCGCTTCGCTGTTCAATACCGCGCGGATCGACCATCTGTACCAGGATCCGCATGACCAGCCCCGCAATTTCGTGCTGCATCACGGCGATATGACCGACTCTTGCAGCCTGATCCGCATCGTGCAGTCGGTGCAGCCCGACGAGATCTACAACCTGGCCGCCCAAAGCCATGTCGGCGTCTCGTTCGAGGAACCCGAATACACGGCCAACGCCGACGGCCTGGGCACCCTGCGCCTGCTGGAAGCCATCCGTATCCTGAAGCTGGAAAACAAGGCCCGTTTCTATCAGGCCTCCACCTCCGAGCTGTATGGCCTGGTGCAGGAAACGCCGCAGAAGGAAACCACGCCGTTCTACCCGCGCAGCCCGTATGCGGCGGCCAAGCTGTACGCCTACTGGATCAGCGTGAACTACCGCGAAGCCTATGGCATGTATGCCTGCAACGGCATCCTGTTCAACCACGAATCGCCCAAGCGCGGCGAGACCTTCGTCACGCGCAAGATCACCCGCGGCCTGGCCCGCATCGTGCTCGGCCTGCAGGAATGCCTGTACCTGGGCAACCTGTCCGCGCTACGCGACTGGGGCCATGCCCGCGACTACGTCGAAATGCAGTGGCTGATGCTGCAACAGGACACGCCCGAGGACTACGTCATCGCCACCGGCATGCAGTACAGCGTGCGCGAATTCATCAATACGGCGGCGCGCGAGCTGGGCATCCTGCTGGCCTGGGAAGGCGAAGGCCTGGAAGAGACCGCCACCGTGCTGTTCTCTCCAGTCCACGACATCAAGCCGGGCCAGGTCATCGTCCGAGTCGATCCGCGCTACTTCCGTCCGACGGAAGTGGAAACCCTGCTGGGCGACCCGACCAAGGCGCGCGAAAAGCTGGGATGGTCGCCCCGCACCTCGTTCGCGCAACTGGTCAAGGAAATGGTCGAAAGCGATCTGCGCGACGCGCGGCGCGATGCCCTGGTCGAGCAGAACGGCTACGAAATCTACGCCTACAAGGAGTAGCACGACATGACGAACCTGGAGCAACGCGTCTTCGTCGCGGGCCATCGCGGCATGGTGGGCGCCGCGATCACCCGCGAACTGCAGCGCCGCGGCTACCGCAACGTGCTGACCCGCGGCCGGGACGAGCTGGATCTGGAGAACCAGAACCAGGTCAACCGCTTCTTCTCGACCACCCCGGTCGACGTGGTGTACCTGGCCGCGGCCAAGGTCGGGGGCATCCTGGCCAACCAGACGCATCCGGTGGAGTTCCTGTACAAGAACCTGATGATCCAGTGCAACGTGATCCGCGCCGCCTATGCGGCCGGAGTGCGCAAGCTGCTGTTTCTGGGTTCGTCATGCATCTACCCGCGCGAAGCTCCGCAACCGATCCGCGAGGACGCCTTGCTGACGGGGCCGCTGGAAGCCACCAACGAACCTTACGCCATCGCCAAGATCGCGGGCTTGAAGCTGTGCGAGGCTTACCAGCGCGAATTCGGCGCGCGCTTCATCTGCGCCATGCCGACCAATCTGTATGGCCAGCATGACAACTACGACCTGCAAAGCAGCCATGTGCTGCCCGCGCTGATCCGCAAGTTCCACGAAGGCCGGGAAGCCGGCCAGGAAAGCGTGTCGATCTGGGGCACCGGCGCGCCGCTGCGCGAGTTCCTGTACGTGGACGACCTGGCCCAGGCCTGCGTCATGCTGATGGAGCATCCGCAAGCCGAAGGCATGTACAACATCGGCGCCGGGCAGGACATCTCGATCGCCGACCTGGCCAGGCTGGTGGCCCGCGTCGTCGGCTACGAAGGCAATATCGTCTACGACAGCAGCAAGCCCGACGGCACGCCGCGCAAGCTGATGGACTCGGCCCGCGTGCAGGCGCTGGGCTGGAAACCGGAGATCTCGCTGACGCATGGCATCACGCTGGCCTACGGGCATTTCCTGCGTGAACGCACCCAGCATGCGCTGCCCGTGGCCTGACGGCCTCGCCAGAACCCTTATGCCTACAGGCCCCAGCCATGCTCGGATTCCTCAGGAAACATGTCGCCGGCAATGCCTCCTTCTGGGGGCTGGTGGAGTATGGCATCGGCCCGGTCGCGGCGCTGGTGGCCCTGCCCATCCTGTTCCGGCAGCTGGGGACCGTGGGCTTCGGCCAGTACTCCATGATCATCGCCCTGGCCGGCTTCGGCAACGCCGCCAACCTGGGCGCGGCCGTGACCGCGACCAAGCTGGTATCGGAGCGCATGCACGAGCCGGGCGGCGCCTATCGCGCAGCCGGCGTGAGCATGTCGCTGATCGGCTGCGCGCTGGCGGTCGTGACCCTGGCCGCGGTGCTGCTGTGGGGCGTCGTGGGCCTGGGCTGGCCAGAGGCGACCTTCGGCGGCGTGGCAGTGACCATGCTGGCCATGCCCGCGCTGGCCATCTACCTGACGCAGCAATATGACCAGCTGTTCTCAGGCTGCCTGAAGGGCCGCGAGGACTTCCGCGCCACGGCGCTATGCGAAGTCTTCAGCCGCACCGGCACCATGGCGCTGGCCTGCGCCACGGCCTGGCTGACGGCCTCGCCGACCTGGACCGGACTGGCGCAGGCGCTGGGGCTGCTGGTGGCAGGCAGCGTGAAGATGCGCGTGTTCGCGCGCGCCTATGGCCGCATCCTGGTGCGCCCGGTGCGCGACCGCGGCGCCATGATGGACGCCTTCAAGTTCTCCCGCTGGTCCTGGCTGAACAGCCTGAGCGCCCTGGCCTTCGGCTCGGTGGACCGGGTGCTGGTCGGCAGCCTCATGGGGCCGGCGGCGCTCGCGATCTACACGGTCGGCGTGCAGGTCGGCCAGATCATCCATACCGCGTCGGTCGCCATCTTCCAGAAGGCCATGCCGCGCGTCACCCGCCTGTCGGTTTCGCCGCCCTACCCTGGCGCGGTCGAACACGAGATCCGCCGCATGATGCTGTGGAACCTGGTGCTGTCGGCCAGCGCCACGCTGGCAGTGCTGGCGGTCAGCCATCCGCTCTTGAACCTGCTGCTGGGGGACAACGTCGCCAGCGGCCATCTGGGCACCTTCCGATTGCTCATCGTGGCCTCGGGGCTGCTGTCCCTGAACGCCGCCGCGCACTTCTCGCTGCTCGGGCTCGGCAATTCCCGCGCGGTCGCCATCCTGAACGGCCTGGGCGGCCTGGCGATGCTGTGCGTCATGGCGGGCTTGGTACACGCGGCGGGCGAGCACGCCGCGGCCTGGGGCCGCATGGCCTACGCGGCGATCACGCTGGCCGGCGTGGCCCTCGCCATCCGTCAATCCCGGCCCGACTTTCCGGGCGCCTTGCCTGCGGCCACCCGTTAACTCACATGCTGAGGTCCTACATGCGCAAGCGTCATAACGAGTATTCACGTCAGCTCATCGACTTCGTCCGCGAGTTGCGGCCGCCGGCGCCGATTGCCGGCAGCCTGTTGCCGAAAGTGACCATCGTGACACCCTCGTTCAACCAGGCCCGCTTCCTGGAACGCACCATCCTGTCCGTGCTGAACCAGGGCTATCCGCGGCTGGAGTACATCATCATCGATGGCGGCTCCACCGACGGCAGCGTGGACATCATCCGCAAGTACGAGCGCTATCTGACCTACTGGGAAAGCACGCCGGACCGCGGCCAGTCGCATGCCATCAACAAGGGCTTCGAACGCGCCACCGGCGATTACGTGGGCTGGCAGAACTCCGACGACCTGTACTTCCCCGGCGCCTTGCGCAAGCTGGGCGCGGCTGCGTCAAAGGGACGCGCGCCCATCGTCAGCGGCAATCTGTTCGTCGCGGATGCCGACAACAAGATCTTCCGCAAGATCCATTACACCCCGGTCAATCGCGGCACGCTGACAGTAGTGAAGGCGTCCATCCCGAACCAGTCGGCGATCTTCCGCCGCGACCTGCTGCAGAAGTACGGACTGCTGCAGGAGAGCATGCGCTACTGCATGGACCTGGAACTCTGGAGCCGGTTACTGCGTGAAGGCAAGAACCTGATCGTGCCGGACGCCATGGGCGTGTACACCGCCCATGACGAAACCAAGACGGCGCTGATGCAGGACGTGCTGCTGGAGGAGCGCGAGCAGATCGTCACGCGCATCCGCCGCACGGAACCGGGCCTGGGCAAGCTGTTCGAGCTGTCCTGCCGCGCGTCCAAGGTGGCCGCGCATGCGCGCCAAGGAGACCTGTCCTATCTGTTCGAAAAGCTGACCACCAAGATATTCGGACGCGACGACTGGGCTTCGCACTAGCGCCCGTCCAAACAGAGAAGAGCCGCAATGAGCACGCACCGCCGCCTTTCCACCCTGCATCTGTTGGGCCTGTTCGCCTTCACGGCGCTGGCCCTGAACGACGACCGCTTCGTCCTGGGGGTCGGCAGCTTCAAGCTGTCGCCCTTCGATTTCCTGTTCGTCGCCATGCTGGTGGTCAAGGCGCTGCGGCTCGCGGACCCCGCGGCCTACGCGCTTCCCCGCGGCCCGCTGGGCATGCTGCTGGGTATCCAGGCCCTGTCGGTGATCTACCTGCTGCTGGTATCGCTACACCACCCGGGCATCGAGACCGGCGACGTGGCGCGCGACCTGCGCATCGTGTTCTATTTCCTGTGCACGCCCTTTCTTTGCTACAAGGACATCGACAGCCCGGCGGCCTATGCGGTGCTGCAGAAATACATCGTGGCGTCTTGCCTGGCCGTCGCCACCCTGATGCTGGCCGAGCAGCTGCAGGGCTTCAGCGTGGCGAATCCGCTGCGCAACGTGCGGCTGGGCGTCTGGGCCATTCCGTTCGGCGTGGTGTCGCTGCTGTACTTCCGGCGCACCCTCAATGTTTCCGGACCCAAGGCCTACGCGCTGACCGTCTACATGCTGCTGGCCCTGGTGTTTTCGCTGAACCGCAGCCAGTACCTGCAGCTGGCGATCTCGGTAATCATCGCCGTGCTGCTAGGCGCGGGCCCCGAAATCCGGCGGCGCGCCGTCCTGGTCTTCGCGCCCGCCGCGGTCGCCGGCGTGCTGGTGTTCGCCAGCATCGGCTACCTGGACGTTTTGACCAACCGCATCTTCAGCGTCGAGCGCCTGGACGAAGACTCCAGCTATGGCGCGCGCGTCCAGGAAATGCAGGGGCAGATGGACTTCTTCGCCGAAAGCCCGGTGTTCGGCAAGGGCGCGGGCTTTCGCAGCTGGGTCATGGGCGAGAACGGCTTCGAGCTAAGCACCTTCGCCCACAACTCCTGGGCCTTTTATCTGATGAAGTTCGGCGTGGTCGGGACCATCATGATCATGCTGCCGCCCGTGCTCATCCTGCTGCTGACCCTGCTGCGACGATATGCGCATCCGGGCCTGGAGCTGCACCGGCGCTACCTGCTGGCCACCGCTCCCATCTACATCTTCATCGACTCGCTTTCCGGCGGCCTGGCCTACGCGCCCAAGACCGCCTTCACCGGCTTCCTGCTGTGCTATTGCCTGTCGCTCATGCGCAATGCCCAGCTCATGCCCGTGCCAGAACAAGGAACGACATCCGCCCCCAGCCACCGTCCGGACGTTGCGCGCCGGACGCCAACTCGAGTGATCCCACATGCCTGATGTCTTGTTTGTTGCGCCAGACCTGCACGGCGGCGTAGGAAGATGTGTCGCTTTCATCGTGGATGCCTTGCCGGAACAAGGGGTGGATTCCGCCTTGTTCCTGCTGCGCTCGCGCATCCGCGAATACCCCGTCTCCAACCCCAAGGTCACCCGAGCCCTCCCTGTCAACGAATCTCCCGCCGCCCTGCGGCTGATGCTGCCCGTGGCCTTCTTCAAGCTGCTCCGGCAGATCCGGCGCGACAAGCCGGCCATCGTCTGCTCGCACGGCCTCTTGTGCAACATGCTGGTCATCGTGGCCAAGAAGCTGCTGCGCGGCAAGTTCAGCACGGTCGCCTTCGAGCACAGCAGCCCCGCCATCCATTACGGCGCCTCGCGCATGCGGCGCCTGAAATGCTGGCTGGTCAGCCAGACCTACCGCCGCCACGATGCGGTGGTCGGCGTATCGCGCGGCGTCAAGGAAGACCTGGTCAGCATGTTTCCGCCGCTGCGCGGCAAGGTCCACACCATCTACAACGGCGTGCCGCTGGACAATGTCCGCGCGCAGGGCGGCCGCGGCGCGGACGAAGCCTTGCAACCCGCGCCCTACCATGTGGTGGCCGTGGGCCGGCTCGAAGCGGTGAAGGACTATGCGACGCTGATAGACGCGGCCACGCTGCTGGACGACCCCGGGATCCGCTTCACCATCCTGGGCGAAGGGTCCGAGCACGCCGCCCTGCAGAAACGCATCGATGAAAGCGGCTCCCGCACCCCGGTCACCCTGGCCGGCCATATCGACAACCCGTTTCCGGTGATCGCGGGCGCCGGCGCCTTCGCCCTGACTTCCCTGCGCGAGAGTTTCGGCAATGTGCTGGTGGAAGCGCTATGCCTGGGCGTGCCGGTCATTTCCACCGACTGTCCGCATGGCCCCGCCGAAATCCTGGATTCCGGCCGCTATGGCTTGCTGGTTCCGGTGGGCGACGCAGCCGCCCTGGCCGAGGCGGTTCGCCGCCTGGCCTACGACGCGGAGATGCGCGAGAGGCTTGCGGTCCAGGGGCCCGAACGCGCCGACGCCTTTTCCCTGGAACGGCATTGCCGCAACGTCATCGCCCTCTTCCGCCCGCTGATGCAGCGCGGCACGCCCTGAACAGGACAGCATCATGCAGAAGATACCGGTATCGGTCGTCGTCATGACGAAGAACGAGGAACGCAACATCAACAAATGCCTGAAGGCGCTGGTCGAATTCGACGAGGTTTTCGTGGTGGACTCCAACAGTACCGACGCCACCTGCGCGATGGCGACGGCGCTGGGCGCCAAGGTCTCGAATTTCCAGTGGAACGGCAAGTATCCCAAGAAGAAGCAGTGGTGCCTGGAGCAGCTGCCGTTCTCGCATCCCGTGGTGCTCTACGTGGACGCGGACGAAGAGATGACGCCGGGCCTGGCCGCCGAGATCCGCGAAGTCCTGCCGCGCTTCGCGGCGGGCACGGGCGGCGCCTTCGTGCCGTTCGACTACGTGTTCTGCGGCAAGAAGCTGGAGCACGGACACCGCGTCTACAAGCTTGCGCTGCTGGCCCGCGACCGCTCGCGCTTCCTGGACTACGATGACCTGGACGTGGCTCACATGTGGGAAGTGGAAGGCCACTATCAGCCGCAGGTGGAAGGCGAGACCTTCGCCCTGCGCCAGCGCATGGTGCACAACGACCATGATTCGCTGTTTCACTACTTCGACAAGCACAACCGCTATTCCGACTGGGAAGCGAACCTGCGCACCAAGGGCCTGATGAACGATCCGCGCGAGGCCAATGTGGGCGCGCGCGCCCTGCTCAAGCGCATCTTCCAGGCCATGCCGTTCAAGGCGCTCACCTCGTTCCTGCATTCCTATGTCTTCCGCCTGGGCTTCCTGGACGGCAAGGCCGGCTATGACTACGCGGTGGCGCGGGCCATGTACTACTGGCAGATCCGCATCAAGACCGAGGAAATCCAGAAGGCGCGGCAGGCCAGCGCTGCCGCCGCGCGCGACGACGCCGTGGCGGGGGCCGCCAAATGAGCGCCCTACAACGTCTGGACCGTTTCGCGCTGGCGCCTGGCCAGCGCGGCCGCTCCGCCCTGACCGTGCAGCTCTGGTGGACGGTGCAGGCGACGCTGTTCCGCTGGTCGCCGCAGGTGGCCTATGGCTTTCGCCGCTGGCTGTTGCGCTGCTTTGGCGCGCAGGTCGGCCGCAAGGTGCTGATCCGGCCTACCGCCACCGTGACCTATCCGTGGAAAGTCGAAATCGGCGACTACGCCTGGATCGGCGACGACGCGGTCATCTACAGCCTGGGCCCGATCCATATCGGCGCCCACGCCGTGGTGTCGCAGCGCAGTTACCTGTGCGCCGCCGACCACGATGCGGGGCAGCCTGAATTCCCCTTGCGCGAGCGCGCGGTGCGCATCGAGGACGGCGCCTGGGTGGCGACCGACGTGTTCATCGGCCCCGGCGTGACCGTGGCACGCGAAGCCGTGATCGGCGCGCGCAGTTCGGTGTTCCGCAACATGCCGCCCGCCATGATTTGCCACGGCAACCCGTGCCGTCCCATCCGCCCGCGCCAGGCTGGCCCGGCATGAAAATCCTTATCTACGGCATCAACTACGCGCCCGAACTCACCGGCATAGGCAAGTACAGCGCCGAGCTGGCCGAATGGCTGGCCGCGCGCGGCCACGAGGTCAGCGTGGTCACGGCCCCGCCCTACTACCCGCAATGGCAGGTGCATGAGGGCTACCGCGCCGGCCGCTACCGCAAGGAAATCCTGCGCGGCGTCACCGTGCGCCGCGCCCCGCTCTGGGTGCCGGGACGGCCGGGCGGCCTCAAGCGCCTGATCCACCTGGCCAGCTTCGCCCTGTCCAGCCTGCCGTCGCTGTTGCGCGCCGCCGCCGGGCGGCCGGACATCATCCTGGTGGTGGAACCCGCGCTCTTCTGCGCGCCCGCCGCCTGGCTGGCCGCGCGGCTTTGCGGAGCCCGCGCCTGGCTGCACATCCAGGACTACGAAGTCGACGCCGCCTTCGAACTGGGGCTGCTCAAGGGCGCCCGTTTGCGCGCCATGGTGCTCAGGGCCGAACGCTGGCTGATGCGCCGCTTCGACCGCGTCTCCACCATCTCCAATCGCATGCTGGACCTGGCACGGGCCAAGGGCGTGGACCCAGGGCGCGCCGTGCTGCTGCCGAACTGGATCGACGTGGATGCGATCACGCCGCAAGCCGGCGGCCGGTATCGGGCCGAACTGGGCATACCGGACGACGCCATCGTCGCGCTGTACTCGGGCAACATGGGCGGCAAGCAAGGCTTGCAGACCCTGGCCGACGTGGCCCGCAGGCTCGGCCGCGAGACGCGCCTGTGGTTCGTGTTCTGCGGCCAGGGGCCCGAGCGCGCGCCGTTGCAACAGCAATGCGAGGGCCTGGCCCGCGTCGTCTTCCTGGACCTGCAGCCAGCCGAACGCCTCGGTGAACTGTTGAACACCCCCGACATCCATCTGTTGCCGCAACGCGCTGGCGCCGCCGACCTGGTGATGCCGTCCAAACTGACCGGCATGCTGGCCAGCGGCCGGCCCGTGGTGTGCGGCGCGTCGCCCGGCACCGAGCTGGCCGGCGTGGTGGCGCGCTGCGGCCTGCTGACCCCGCCCGAAGACGGCGCCGCCATGGCCGAGGCCGTGCGCAAGCTCAGCTACAACGCGCAGATCCGCGAAACGCTGGGCGCTGCGGCGCGCCAGTATGCGCAGGCGCACCTGCATGTGGACAGCGTGCTCGCTGCGGCCGAACAGGAATTCGAGAACCTCATCGGCGCCAAGGGCAAACGTGCCGCCCGCGCGGCGCAATCCGACGCAAACACAGGCGCCTGATCGCGCGCCTGACCCATCGACGCCCTGCGGGGCTCAATTTCCTGGCTGCGCTTGTCGATGGCTTGCGAGCGTCCGCAGGCGGAGTTCCTGCATCGGAACTTCCGCGCTTGCGCCATCCTACGCGTCGGGATCGTGCTTGGCTGGCGTCGAGCCATTGCCGCTTCTGACCAACCCCATCTGCACCGCGATGTAGGCCGCCTCCGCCTGGTTGCGCGCATTGAGCTTCCAGTACAGGGTGCGCGCATGGCTTTTTACCGTGGCCACGGAAATGCCGACCTGCTGGCCGATCTCCCGCATGGTCTTGCCCTGTACCAGCAATTGCAGGATCTCTTCCTGCCGTTGCGTCAATTCCCTCAGTTCCTGGGTTGGCGGATGCGATGCGCCCTGAGGTCGGGCCGCGGGCTGCGGATAGCATTCGCCGCCCGCCATCACCAGGCTGACCGCAGCCGCCAGCGCATCGGGGCTGGAAGCCTTGGGCATGTAGCCCGCGACCCCTGCCCGCGCACACGCCGCCATGACGCCCGGGTCCAGCACCGAGTAAAGCACCAGCACCAGCCGCGGCATGAAGAACGCCATCGACTGGGACAGGAGGCCAACGTCCTGCTCGGCCAGGCCGCTGCAACCCATCACCAGCAACTCGACTGGGCGGTTGATCGAACTGGACATGGTGAGCAATTGGGCTGGCGAGATGGCCAGAATGTCATCGGTGTTCCGCGCACGCTCCAGCACATGCTGGATCGCGACACGGAGCAGAGCGTAGTCTTCGATCAGTACGGTTGTCATCCCGGGGGGAACCTTGTGACGCATGGCCCATACACGGTTCCCATGACGCTGGCGCATCATTGCTGCAACGGCAGGCTGCTGGCGTCACCGACCTCACGGGAATCTCGTCCGCGGCGCTGGATCGCGATGGCGAGGCGGAGTGGTTCGCCTTCTCGATCCAGACTTGCGGACACAACCCATGCTATCAGCGGCTACGTTCGCTGAATCTCGTTCAGGAGGATGATTGGTGGAGGAATGCAGCAGCACTGCGACCGCGGATACTGCTGTGTATGAATTAGCCAGGATGGCTATGCGCATTCCCGGCAGCAATGGAACGCGAACGTCCCAGGCTGCCGGGCAGGCAGCGCAACCTGCCTCGGTTACCCGAGCTTGCGCCCATAGAGCTGCCCGGCGTCCACATCCCTGCCATTGGGTTCATGCCATTCCAAGGTCGCGCCACGCTGCAGCGCCGCGTATACGGCTTCGCCCTTGTTCTTGACATGCAAGCGCTGGTAGAGCGTGCACGCATGCGTCTTGGCCGTGGCCACCGAAATGTTCAACATCCTGCTGACGGTCTTGATCGGATAACCGCGCGCCAGCAGCACCAGCACTTCGTATTGGCGCGGCGTGATCTGCAACAGCTGCGCGCCGGCGCTGACGGGCATGGAGCCCTTGCTGGCGGCGGCATCGTCGGCTTCCCTTGCCGGCAAGGCGCAGACCGCTTGCGCCGGAGCCTGCAACGCCTGTTCGCTGGGGAAGCACTGCCCGCCCGCCATGACCAGGCGAATGGCAGCTTCAAGAATCTCCACCGAAGCCGTCTTCATCAGGCAACCGTAGACGCTGGCCCCGGGCAGGCCCTGTACCGGCATGGGCAGGGGCATCACGTCCGTCAGCAGCAGAATCCGCTTGGGCGTGAGCACGCGCTGGATTTCATGCAGCGCGCTCCATGCTTCGTCGGTATCCACCGGCAATCCGTAGATCAGCAGATCGGCGCCCGCGTGCACGCCGTCCGCCTTGGAGATGTCAGCCAAACCCATCCCCTCGATTTCCCACACATCATCCAACTTGCTCAGAATCTGCCACAACCCCAACCGCAGGAGCGGATGGGCTTCAATCAGGACCATCTTGGCCATGGTGTCCTCCCGGTTTTTCGACGGGCCTAGAAGGGATCTTCGCTGTGCTGAAGACTATTTTTTTTCCAGCCCCGCAGTGCGAGTCTGCAATATCCCGGAGTATCTAATGAAGCTGGCCCGGGGCATTTGGGCTGGGAGACTTTGGTAGCCAACATAACGGATGGCATGGACCCATCTTATGGTTCGAAATTGTCAAAATCAAGACGTTTCGGCTCGATATAATCCGACAAAAACAGAAATCATTCGTTAGCCTTAATCATCATCGTAAATACGGAGGAGACGCGCTCCTCAGCCGTTCCGGCGCTAGGGTTTTCACCAGCAATTCCCCATACGGAGCTTGCGCTTTCCCTATGGAACATGCAGTGCGGGCACGGGCTTCCGGCTAAGGCAGGCCATTGTTACAGCCGTAAAAAAGCCGCGCCGCGGCATCCGCCGGGCGCGGCCTGGAAGTTCCGGAATCAAGGCAACAACTGTCTATATGTTTCCGCGGACACATCAAGCCCGTGCGTCTTTCTCGTAATCGAAATATAGGTAACATTTTTATTTTTGCGTTTCCGGCACGATTTACTCCATATAGGCGAAGTCAAATACCGTATGGCCGCCCTGATGATGCCAATGGTGCATTGAAGCATGGCGTTTTCTCAGGAAGCTCGCGTAGTGGATTTCGCCGTCCGTTTCCACGTAGGTGGAGGGCGACAACTCCTCGATCCGGTTCAGCGACACGCCCTTGCCGTAGTGGCAGAAGCCTTGGTATTGGGCGCAACGGATCACCTCTCCGCCAGGCGACACAACGATTCCGGCGTTGCGGGCCCGCATGGGGTTGCGGACGATGGGGTTGCAGGCATGCGGCGTCCACTCGGTCGAGCGCGGCGAATCCGAGAAAAACGCGAAGAGCTCATCGCAATGGCTTTGGCCGTCGGTCCGGTCGATATTTGTTAATAACCACCAATATTCTCCGTGCTTGAAAATAATGGTATCGACGGCGGATATATTAGTCATGAGATTTACATCAAGCTCCCACTTAAGCGGGAAATCGGTGCATTTCCATAGCTCTATACTGCGATTTCCGCAGGTTTCCGGCACCATGTAGGTAACGCCTTCGTGCTCGAATATATACGGAAACGACAAATGATAGGGTAGGTTCAAGGCCGTCCCCAGCAGGCGGAAAGCCCCGTCCGAGTAGGTCGCGACCGAGATCGTCCCCTTGCGGGAGGTAAAATCGTAATCCTCGAAAAATATATATGGCTTTTTATCCTGGGTATATACAAACGGATCTGCGAAGAATCTGCCCTTGGGCGGCTGCAACACCATGGCCTCGGACACGACCGCCTGCTGCCGGGCAGACGGAAACATACCAATCCGCCAGCGCACATTGCGCTTCATGATGCGCCGCACAACCAAATCCGACATTAACCATGCCTGGCGCGCAATATATGCGGCGCTATCCCACTCCACCGGATCCTCGCGCCGCAGGCCGCTCATGATCTGCATGGCGGGCGGCGCCACGCCTTGCTTGACGCGGGCCAGCGCCTGCAACGCGTCGTACACCATGAAATTTCCCAGGCTGAACGCGCGCGCCTGATTCTTCAACCAGAACACTTCGGTGTTGAAACTGCGCTGGTCCAGCAGTTCGTCCTGATCCTCCCGCGCGCCCACGCGCCAGAGTTTCACCGTGGTGTGGTCCTCGCGCTGGAAGACCTCCCAGAAGCCGGCATAGCGGCTGGTCGCCACCGCAATATCGGAATAACTCAGTTGCCACACGCCCAGGCGCGCCCAACCCGCCATTTGCTCGCGAGTAGCCGGCGATGCGCCCAATGTGATGACCAGATCCAGGGCCTGCGCCGCGACCTGGCTTTGCGCCTCGGCCGCTGGCATGCCAGGCGCCAGCGACAGGACGGCGGCCGTATCCGGCGGCATGCTTGCGCGCATGTCGCGGCAGGCCAGCGCCTGCCGCTGCTTGGCCGGCAACAGCCGCGCTTCCAAGCGCGACAAGACGCCAAACAGGGCGCGCGTACTCAGGCGAGGAGACTTATCCCCGCCTTCCAGGTTCATCACCAGCAAAGCAGCGACTTCAAAATCCTGGCTATGCGTGAGCCAATCCACCATCTCATGCATCCAGCCGGGTTGCTCGTACCCGTCAACCAGCAGTCCCACTCTGTAGGTTTTCATTTCTCCTGCTCCTGTGCCAGGGCTTATCGGCCTTCCGTCCGGTACGGCGAACGGGCTAGCCAGTGCGTATTCAGGGGCGCGACAGATTCTTGTCTTCGCGCTGATACTGCGGGGTTTTGCGCGTCCCTTCCAGACCACATTCATCCTAGGTCGGCAGTCCGAGGACGAATGGCTCAGAATCATGCGCATACACTAGGAAATCGCTACTACCTACGCATGAGATTCGTCATCCCTCTGGTGGAGCCGGGCGAAAATCCGGCCGGTCCAGAATGTGCGACGCGCGTGCCGCTAGTGGTAAACCCTATTGGGGATAGCCGAGGCTCGCGTCTCAGCCATCTCTCACGCATAATTGTTTTTAAACGAACGTTTGAATTCAACCTTATGCAAGAAATCAGACCATCCCTCACCCGTGAATCCATCCTGGACACCGCCGAGGCCTTGTTTGCCCAGCAGGGACACGATGGCACCTCGATGCGCCAGATCACCACGGCCGCCGGCGTCAATCTGGCGTCGGTGAATTACCACTTCGGCTCCAAGGAGTCACTCGTGCAGGCGGTGCTCAAACGGCGCCTGGAAGTGCTGAATCGCGAGCGTTTGCGCCTTTTGGATGAACTGGAGGCGCAAGCCGAAGGCAAGCCCCTGAAGCCGTCGCAGATCGTGGACGCTTTTTTCGGCACGTTGCTGCGCCTGGCGGCCGATCCCGCCCAGGCCGGCAGCACCTTCCTGCCCCTGCTTGAACGCACCATGACCGACCCCTCGGATTTCATCCGCGCGCTGTTCGCGGAGGAATACGCGGACGTACTGGAGCGCTACCGCAACGCGTTGTTCGCAGCCCTGCCCGACGTGCCTCGCGCCGAGATCGTATGGCGCTTCCAGTTCATGCTCGGCGCCACGTCGTACGCCATCATCGGCACCGACCTGCTGCGCTCGGTCACCGGCTGGACCATTGACGACGCCGAACAGCCCGATAACCCGAACCTGCTGCTGCCGCGCCTCATGAGCTTCCTGCTCGGCGGCCTGCGCGCGCCGCTGCCGCAGGTGCCCTGAGCGCGACGCGCCCGCAGACGGAACAGAACCTCCACGGAGACAAGAAAATGAACGCAGTCATCCTCGCCCTGGTCATCGTCGCGCTGCTGGCCGCGGTCGTGCTGGGCGTGCGTCCCATCCGGCGCGCCCTGCTGTCCGCTCCGATCTTCAATCTGTACCGCAAGGTGCTGCCGCAGATGTCGGACACCGAGCGCGATGCGCTCGAAGCGGGCACGGTCTGGTGGGAAGGCGAATTGTTCCGCGGCCGCCCCGACTGGAGCCGCCTGCTGGCCTATCCTCGCCCGCGCCTGAACGATGACGAACAACGCTTTCTCGACGTCCAGGCCGAAGAGGCTTGCCGCATGGTCAACGACTGGCACGTGACGCAGGAAAGCTACGACCTGCCGGCCGAAGTCTGGAGCTACCTGAAGACCCAGGGTTTCCTGGGCATGATCATTCCCAAGGCATACGGCGGCCTGGGGTTCTCGGCCTATGCCCACTCCGAAATCGTGACCAAGCTGTCCACGCGCTCGTCGGCCCTGGCGGTATCGGTCATGGTGCCCAATTCGCTTGGCCCCGCCGAACTGCTGCTGCATTACGGCACCGACGAACAGAAGAACCACTATCTGCCGCGCCTGGCGCGCGGCGAGGAAGTGCCTGCCTTCGCGCTGACCAGTCCCTGGGCCGGTTCCGACGCCGCCGCCATCCCCGACAGCGGCATCGTCTGCAAGGGCGAATGGCAGGGCCGCGAAGTAATAGGCATGAAGGTCACCTGGGACAAGCGCTACATCACGCTGGCGCCCGTGTGCACCCTGCTGGGCCTGGCGTTCCGCCTGTACGATCCCGACGGCCTGTTGGGCGGCGCGAAAGACCTGGGCATCACCTGCGCGCTGGTGCCGCACGACCATCCCGGCGTGGACACCGGCCGCCGCCACTTTCCGCTGAACGCCATGTTCATGAACGGCCCCACGCGCGGCACGGACGTGTTCATGCCGCTGGACTTCATCATCGGCGGCCCGGCCATGGCCGGCCAGGGCTGGCGCATGCTGATGGAATGCCTGGCCGCGGGCCGCTCGATTTCGCTGCCCTCGTCCAACACCGGCATGTCCAAGCTGACGACGCGGGCGGTAGGCGGCTATGCGCGCGTGCGCAGCCAATTCCGCACACCCGTCGGCAAGTTCGAAGGCGTGGAAGAAGCGCTGGCGCGCATCGGCGGCAACACCTACATGATGGACGCCGCGCGCAGCATGACGGCGGGCGCGGTGGACCTGGGCGAAAAGCCCTCGGTCGTGTCCGCCATCGTCAAGTACCACGTGACCGAGCGCGCGCGCCAAGTCGTCAACGACGGCATGGACGTCATCGGCGGCAAGGGCATCTGCCTGGGACCGTCCAACTTCCTCGGCCGCGCCTATCAGCAGATACCCATCGGCATCACCGTCGAAGGCGCCAACATCCTGACGCGCAGCCTGATCATCTTCGGCCAGGGCGCGATCCGCTGCCATCCCTACGTGCTGGCTGAAATGCAGGCCGCGCAGTCGCCCGACCGCAAGCGCGGCCTGGACGATTTCGACCGCGCCTTCTGGGGCCACGTGGGCTTCGTCGCGAAGAACAAGCTGCGCGCCTTGGGCACCGCGCTCACCGGTGCGCGCTTCGTCGGCGTCAACGCCGACGTCGCACCCGACATGAAACGCTACTACCAGCTGCTCAGCCGCTACAGCGCCGCCTTCGCGCTGCTGGCCGATACCTCGATGCTGGTGCTGGGCGGCAGCCTGAAACGCCGCGAGCGCCTGTCGGCGCGCCTGGGCGACGTGCTGTCGCAGATGTACCTGATCAGCGCCACGCTCAAGCGCGTCGAGGACGAAGGCCGCCAGTCGGCCGATGCGCCGCTGGCCCACTGGTCGATCCAGGACGCGCTGTACAAGCTGCAGGAAGCCATCGAAGGCGTGCTCGACAACTACCCCAACCGCTTCGTGGCCTGGAGCCTGCGCCGCCTGGTCTTCCCCTGGGGCCGCACGCAGTCCCTGCCGTCCGACCAACTGGGGCAGGACGTGGCGCGGCTGCTGATCAACCCGAGCGCGACGCGCGACCGCCTGACCGCGGGCTGCCATCTGCCGGCGACCGAAGCCGAACCCGTGGGCGCGATCGAACTGGCCCTGGCCGCCACGCTGGACGCCGAACCCATCGAAGCCAAGATCCGCGAGCTTGAAAAGCGCGGCGCGCTTGACGGCAATCCGCAGGCCAATGTGCGCGACATCGCCGACGCCGCCTTCGCCATCGGCGGCATCACCCCGGAAGAATTTGCAGTCGTGAAACGCCGCAACCGCTTGCGCGACACGGTGGTGAAAGTGGATGATTTTCCCTTTGACTTGCGCGCCGCGGACCAGGGCAGCCCCGCGGCCGAACGCAGGGTCGCCTGAAGGAGGCAGCGGATGGCATTCAAACCGGTTTACGTCGTCGACGGCGCCCGCACGCCTTTCCTGAAGGCGCGCACCGGCCCAGGCCCCTTCGCCGCCGGCGATCTCGCCGTGCAGGCCGGGCGCGCCCTGCTGCTGCGCCAGCCCCATGCGCCCACGGACCTGGACGAGGTCATCGTGGGCTGCGCCGCGCCGTCCCCCGACGAAGTGAACATCGGCCGCGTGATCGCGCTGCGCCTGGGCTGCGGCAACAAGGTGCCGGGCTGGACCGTCATGCGCAATTGCGCATCCGGCATGCAGGCGCTGGATTCCGCCATCGCCAACATCCAGTCCGGCCGTTCCGAACTGGTGCTGGCCGGCGGCACGGATGCCCTGTCGCGCGCGCCGGTGCTGTACTCGGACGAGATGGTGCGCTGGCTGGCCAGTTGGTATGCCGCCCGCGGCATGGGCGCCAAGCTCGCGGCATTGGGCCGCTTCCGACTGCGCAACCTCGTGCCCGTCATCGGCCTGCTCAAGGGCCTGACGGACCCGGTGGTCGGCCTGTCCATGGGACAGACCGCCGAGAACGTCGCGACCCGCTTCGGCATCGACCGCGCGGCGATGGACGCCTATGCGGCCCAGAGCCATGCGCGCGCGCTGGCGGCCCGCGCGGCCGGCGCGCTGGGCGAGATCTCGCCGCTGATCGACACGCAAGGCAAGCTCTATCCCGACGACGACGGCGTGCGCGACGACTCCACGCCCGAAAAACTCGCCAAGCTCAAACCCGTATTCGACAAGCCCTGGGGCAACATCACCGCGGGCAACAGCTCGCAAGTGACGGACGGCGCCGCCATGCTGACGCTCGCTTCCGAGGAAGCGGTGCGCAAATGGAACTTGCGGCCGCTGGGCCGCATCGTCGACAGCCAGTGGGCCGGCCTCGATCCCGCGCAGATGGGCCTGGGTCCGGTACATGCGGCCACACCCATCCTGCAACGCCACGGCCTGGGCCTCAATGACCTGGACTTGTGGGAGATCAACGAGGCCTTCGCCGCCCAGGTGTTAGGCTGCCTGGCGGCCTGGCGCGACGATGCCTATTGCCAGGAGCATTTCGGCACGCCGGCCTGGGGCGACCTCGATCCGGCCCGGCTCAACGTCGATGGCGGCGCAATCGCCATCGGGCATCCCGTGGGCGCTTCCGGCGCCCGCATCGTGCTGCACCTGCTCGCGGCCCTGAAGCGCCGCGGCGCCAGGCGCGGCATGGCGGCCATCTGCATCGGCGGCGGCCAAGGCGGCGCGATGCTGGTCGAAACCCTGGACGAGGACCGCCCATGACGACACTGGATACGCTATCCCACTGGCGCCTGGACCGCGATACCGACGGCCTGGCGTGGCTGACCTTCGACCGCGCCGGCAGCGCGGTCAATGCCTTGTCCGCCGACACCATGAGCGAGCTGGCGGTGGTGCTGGATGCGCTGGACACGGCCCCGCCCGCGGGGCTGATCATCCAGTCCGGCAAGGCCACGGGCTTCATCGTGGGCGCCGATGTCAACGAATTCGCCAGCCTGGACACGCCGGAGCAGGCGCGCGCGCTGGTCGCGCGCGGCTGGAATCTCTTCAACCGCCTGGCCGCGGTGCGCTATCCGACGCTGGCGCTGATCCAGGGCCACTGCCTGGGCGGCGGCCTGGAGCTGGCGCTGGCCTGCCGCTACCGGCTGGTGGCGGACCAGCCCGGCACCTCGCTCGCGCTGCCCGAAGTGATGCTGGGCATTTTCCCCGGCTGGGGCGGCATGCTGCGCCTGCCGCAACTGATAGGCGCGCCCGCCGCGCTCGACATGATGCTGACCGGCCGCGGCGCCGACGCGCGCCGCGCCGCCGCATTGGGTCTTGCCGACGCGCGCGTGCCGCCGCGCCTGCTGCTGGCCGCCGCGCGCCAGACGGTGCTGTCGCGCAAGGCGCCGCGCCGCGCGCGCGGCTTCGGCGGCTGGGCCAACCGCTGGCCGCTCAAGGCCATCGTCGCCAGCCGCGCCCGCAAGCAGATCGCCGCCAAGGATCCGCTGGGCCACTATCCCGCCGCGCCCGCCATCGTCGATATCTGGGAAAAACACGGCGGCAACGCCCTGCAGGCGCCCGCGCTGATCGACCGCATCATTTCCTCCGACACCGCCCGCAACCTGCTGCGGGTGTTCCGCCTGCAGGACCGGCTGAAGGCCAACGGCAAACAGGCCGGCATCGCGCCCGCGCGCCATGTGCACGTGGTGGGCGCCGGGGTGATGGGCGGCGATATCGCCGCCTGGTGCGCGCTCAAGGGCATGACGGTCACCTTGCAGGACCAGGACATGGCGCGCATCGCGCCGGCCATCAAGCGCGCCGCCCAGCTGTACTCGCGCCGCCTGAAGGATCCGCGGCTGGCGCGCGCGGCGTTCGACCGCCTGATGCCCGACCCGGCGGGCGGCGGCGTGCCGCTGGCCGACATCGTCATCGAAGCCATCAGCGAACAGCCCGAGGCCAAACGCGCGCTCTACCGTTCGCTGGAACCGCGCATGAAGGCCGATGCCCTGCTCGCCACCAACACCTCCAGCCTGGCACTGGAGACCTTGCGCGCAGGCCTTGCGCACCCAGAACGTCTGGTGGGCATCCACTTCTTCAATCCCGCGGCCAAGATGCCCCTGGTGGAGGTGGTGCACGCCGAAGGCGACGCAGGCGACGCGCAAGCCCGCGCCTGCGCCTTCGTCGGGCAGATCGACAAGCTGGCGCTGCCGGTCAAGAGCGCGCCGGGCTTCCTGGTCAACGCCGTGCTGGCGCCCTATATGCTGGAGGCCATGCGCAGCGTGGATGAAGGCTTGGCGCCCGAGGCCGTGGACGCGGCCATGGTCGCCTTCGGCATGCCGATGGGACCGCTGGAGCTGGCAGATACCGTGGGCTTGGACATCGCGCGCGCGGCAGGCGAGGAACTTGCTGGCGGCGCCGAGCCGCCGCGCTGCCTGGCCGAGCGCCTGGCGCGCGGCGACCTGGGCAAGAAGAGCGGCCGCGGCTTCTACATCTGGCGCGACGGCAAGCCGGCCAAGGGCGCCAGCCCCGCCGGCGCGCCCGCCGGACTGGCGCAGCGCCTGATCCAGCCGCTGATAGACGCCACGCGCCAGCGCGTGGACGCGGGCATCGTCGCCGACGCCGACCTGGCGGACGCGGGCGTGATTTTCGGAACGGGGTTCGCGCCATTCACGGGCGGCCCCTTGCATTACCAGAGCAGTAAAGCATTGCGCGATATAAGACCGGCTGAGGCCGATTAGGACCTGTACCCCCTAAACCGGAACGACAAGACCGGCAGTGCCATAGAGACATCTATCCATCACGAGGAGGCAGTACCATGAGCAGACGTTCATTGTCCCTGAGCACCTTGTCGGCCCTCGTGGTCGGCCTGGGCGCGACCACGGCAACGCACTCGGCCGGCTTTCAGCTCCTGGAGCAGAACGCCAGCGGCCTGGGCAACGCCTATGCGGGCTCTGCGGCGAATCCGGAGAACGCCAGCATCATCTATTACAACCCGGCCGGCATGACCTACCTGCCCGGCTTCAACGTGTCCGGCGGCGTCAACCTGATCAAGCCGTCGTTCAAGTTTTCCGACAACGGCGACAGCCGCAACCCCAGCATTCCCGGCCTGCCGGGCACCGGCCTGGGCGGATCGCGCCCGACCGGCGGCAACGGCGGCGACGCCGGCAACCTGGGCGTGGTGCCCAATATGTACGCCTCCTGGCAATTGAACGAGCAGTGGTACATCGGCCTGGGCGTGGGCGCGCCCTTCGGCCTGATGACCGAGTACGACGACGGCTGGGTGGGCCAGTACCACTCCAACAAGTTCGAGATCAAGACGATCAACGTCAACCCGTCGATCGCCTACAAGGTCAACGAGAAGTTCTCCATGGGCTTTGGCTTGAATTGGCAGCACATCGACGCCAATTACAAGAAGAAGACCGTGCTGCCGGTTCCAGGCCTGCCGCTGGGCACCACTGGCGACGCCGACTTGAATCTCAAGGGCGACGCCTGGGGCTGGAACGTGGGCTTCATGCTGCAACCGACGGAAGACACCCGCATCGGCCTGTCCTACCGCTCCAAGATCAAGCACACGGCCAAGGGCGATACTGACATTACCAGCATCTATCCGCGTGGCAACTCGGTGTCGTTCGACGCCAAGGCAACCGTGTCCCTGCCCGACACCCTGATCCTGAGCGCGGCGCACCAGTTGAACGAACGCTGGGAGCTGCTGGGCGACGTCTCATGGACCGGCTGGAGCAGCATCCCCAACCTGAAGATCCGCAACTCGGGCCCTGGCGCGCGCGATGACGAGCTGCCGCTGAACTTCCGCGACAGTTGGCGCGTCGCCCTGGGCGCCAACTACAAGTTCGCGCCCAACTGGAAGTGGAAGTTCGGCGTCGCCTTCGACCAGTCGCCCGTGTACAAGGAAGCCGACCGCCCGACCTCGCTGCCGGACAACGACCGCTACTGGCTCTCGACCGGCGTGCAGTGGCAGGCCACCAAGGACACCACGCTCGACGTGGGCTATACCTATCTCTATCTGCGCAAGACGGACATCGATACGACGTCCGGCAGCCAGCTGACCAAGGGCCGCGTCGCGGGCACCTATGACAGCAATGCCCACATCCTGGGCATACAGCTGTCGTCCCGCTTCTAACCCGCCCCGGATGGCGGGGCCCGGCCTCGACCGGACCGCCTCGCCATCCGCATTTTTTCAGGAGACTGCCTTGAGCAAGTTCGTCGTCAAACACGTCGCCGTCCTGGGGGCCGGCGTCATGGGCGCGCAGATCGCCGCCCATCTGGCCAATGCCGGCGTGCCCGTCACGCTGTTCGACCTGGCCGCCCCCGAAGGCGACCGCAACGGCACGGTCAAGAAGGCGATCGCCGGCTTGAAGAAGCTGGAGCCCGCGCCGCTGGCCGGCGCTGCGCGCCTGGCGTACATCACGCCCGCCAACTACGACGACGACCTGGAACGCCTGCGCAGCTGCGACCTGGTCATCGAGGCCATCGCCGAACGCATGGACTGGAAGACCGCGCTGTACGAGCGCATCGCGCCGCATGTGGCCCCTGGCGCCATCATCGCCTCCAACACCTCGGGCCTGTCGATCGACGCGCTGGCCAACGCCCTGCCCGCGGGCCTGCGCGACCGCTTTTGCGGCATCCACTTTTTCAATCCGCCCCGCTACATGCGGCTGGTGGAGATCATCGCCACCTCGCACACCCAGCCCGCCGTGCTCGACCAGCTTGAAACCTGGCTGACCTCGACCCTGGGCAAGGGCGTGATCCGCGCGCTGGACACGCCCAACTTCGTGGCCAACCGCATCGGCGTGTTTTCGATCCTGGCAGCGATGCACCACACGGCCCGCCTCGGCCTGGCGTTCGACGAGGTCGACGCGCTGACCGGGCCGAAGATCGGCCGCCCCAAGAGCGCCACCTACCGCACCGCCGACGTGGTCGGCCTGGACACGCTGGCCCACGTGGTCGGCACCATGGAAAAGAATCTGCCGGACGATCCCTGGCACCGCTACTTCAAGCTGCCCGAGTGGCTCTCGGCCCTGATCGCCAAGGGCGCGCTGGGCCAGAAGACAGGCGCCGGCGTCTACCGCAAGCAGGGCCGCGAAATCCAGGTGCTGGACCTGAAGGCGCAGGACTACGCGCCCGGCGCCGGCAAGCTGGCCGACGAAGTCGCCGCCCTGCTGAAGGAACGCGACCCGGGTAAGCGCTTTGCCGCGCTGCGCGCCAGCGGCCACCCCCAGGCCCAGTTCCTGTGGAGCCTGTTCCGCGACATCTTCCACTACAGCGCCGTGCAGCTTGAACACGTGGCCGACAACGCCCGTGACCTGGATCTGGCCATGCGCTGGGGCTTCGGCTGGGCCCAAGGTCCGTTCGAGACCTGGCAGGCCGCCGGCTGGCAAGCCATCGCCGCCGCCGTTGCCGAGGACATCGCCGCCGGCCAGGCCATGAGCGATGCGCCGCTGCCCGCCTGGGCGCTGGAACCGGACCGCCAGGGCGTGCATGCGCCGCAAGGCTCCTACTCGGCGCGCACCGGCCAGCTGCGCCCGCGCTCGACGCTGCCGGTGTACCGCCGCCAGCTGTTCCCCGAGCGCGTCTACGGCGAAGGCGCCAGCGAGCGCGGCGTCACGATCTGGGAAAACGAAGGCGTGCGCCTGTGGAACCTGCCGCAGGCCGACGCCGGCGTGGCCATCCTCTCGGTCACCTCGAAGAACCACACCCTGGGCGCCGAAGTGCTGGAAGGCATCCTGCAGGCGGTGGCGCGCGCCGAACGCGAATACGACGGCCTGGTCATCTGGCATGACGCGCCCTTCGCAGTGGGCGCCAACCTGCAGCAGGTCGCCGAGGCCTGCGCCGCCGGCCAGTGGGACATGCTGGAAGCCACGGTCGAGAAATTCCAGCGCACCTCGCAGTCGTTCAAGTACGCGCAGATTCCCACCGTGGCGGCGGTGCAGGGCATGGCGTTGGGCGGCGGCTGCGAATTCCTGATGCATGCCTCGCACCGGGTGCTGGCGCTGGAAAGCTATGTCGGGCTGGTGGAAGCCGGCGTCGGGCTGATTCCGGCCGGCGGCGGCAGCAAGGAATTCGCCGGTCGCGCCGCCGCCCTGGCGGCCACGACCGCCACGCCGGGCGAGGTCTTCCCCTACCTGCAGCCGGTGTTCCAGACCATTGCCATGGCGCAGGTCGCCAAGAGCGCGCTCGAAGCGATCGCCACGGGCTTTGCCCGCGAGCACGACATCGTCGTGTTCCATCCGGACGAACTGCTGTACGTCGCCATCGGCCAGGCCCGCGCCGCAGCCGAGGCCGGCTACACGCCGCCGCCCCGCCTGCGCGACATTCCCGTCGCCGGCCGCAACGGCATCGCCAACTTCGAAATGGTGCTGGTCAACATGCGCGAAGGCGGCATGATCAGCGCCCACGACTACCGCGTGGCGCGCAGCGCCGCCGTTGCCCTGTGCGGCGGCGAGGTCGAAACCGGCGCCAAGGTCGACGAGGAATGGTTGCTGGCGGTGGAACGCAAGGAATTCGTGGCGCTGCTGCGCACGCCTGAAACGCAGGCCCGCATCCGCCACACCCTGGACACCGGCAAGCCCCTGAGGAACTGACATGAGCAAGCAGATTCAAGACGCCTACATCGTCGCCGCCACGCGCCTGCCGGTGGGCAAGCGCAACGGCGCCTACATCACCACCCGCCCCGACGACATGCTGGCGGCCGCGCTCAATGGCGCGCTGGCGCAGGTCCCGGGCCTGGACGCCGCGCGCATCGACGACGTCATCGCCGGCTGCGCCATGCCGGAAGCCGAACAGGGCATGAACGTGGCCCGCATCGGCCTGTTGCTCGCCGGCCTGCCGCAAAGCGTGGCCGGCGTCACCGTGAACCGCTTCTGCGCCTCCGGCCTGCAGGCGGTGGCTGACGCCGCGGCCCGCATCCGCACCGGCGAAGCCGACATCATGATAGGCGCCGGCACCGAATCCATGAGCGCCATGCCGCAGATCATGGGCAACAAGGTGTCGATGAACCCGGCCATCTTCGAACACCAGGAAAACATCGGCATGGCCTTCGGCATGGGCCTGACCGGCGAGAAGGTCGCCGAACGCTGGAAGGTCTCGCGCGAGGACCAGGACGCCTTCGCCCTGGCCTCGCACCAGAAGGCCTGCGCCGCCATCGCCGCCGGCCATTTCCGCGCCGAGATCACCCCCTATGAAACGGTGTCGCGCCAGCCCGGCGACGCCAGCGGCACGGTGCGCGTCACGCGCCGCCTGGTCGAGGTGGACGAGGGTCCGCGCCCGGACAGCAGCGCCGCGGCGCTGGCCCGGCTGAAGCCCGTGTTCGCCGCGCGCGGCAGCGTCACCGCCGGCAACAGCTCGCAGATGTCCGACGGCGCCGCCGCCGTGATCCTGGTGTCCGACCGCATCCTGCGCGAATTCAACCTCAGCCCGCTGGCGCGCTTTGCCGGCTTCGCCGTGGCCGGCGTGCCGCCCGAGGTCATGGGCATCGGCCCCGTGGCAGCGATTCCCAAGGTGCTGCAACGCGCCGGCATCGGCCAGGACGCGCTGGACTGGATCGAACTGAACGAAGCCTTCGCCGCCCAGTCGCTGGCCGTCATCCGCGAACTGAAGCTGGATCCGGCCAAGGTGAACCCACTGGGCGGCGCGATCGCACTGGGCCACCCGCTGGGCGCCACGGGCGCGATCCGCACCGCTACCATCACCCACGGCCTGCGCCGCACGGGCGGCAAGTACGGGCTGGTGACCATGTGCATCGGCACCGGCATGGGCGCGGCCGGTCTGTTCGAGGCGATGTAGACGGAGCGGCGCGGAACATGAAGCCCTATTGGTTCAAGAACCTGTCGCCGACCTGGCGGGCGCGCCTGATGCGGGTGGGCTTCAACCTGCATCCGGCGTTCCGCGCCACCGGCGGCAAAGTGGTACATGTCTCCGCGGACTTCCACCATATCCGCATCAAGCTGCCGCTGCTGCGGCGCACCCGCAATATCGTCGGCTCGATGTACGGCGGTTCGCTGTTCGCCGTGACCGACGGCGCCCACCCCACGATGCTGATGTCCGCGCTGGGCGCAGACCATATCGTGTGGGACAAGGCCGCCTCGATCCGCTACCGCAAGCCGGCGTATGCCACGCTGTACGTGGACTTCCGGCTCGCGCCCGGCGAAATCGCGGAAATCCGCGCGATCCTGGCGCGCGACCATGAAACCACCCGGACCTACACGGTGGAACTCAAGGATCGCGACGGCGTGGTCTACGCCGTCGTGGAACGCACGATCTATATCGCAGACAAGAAGTTCTACAAACAAAAGAACACTGGAGGAGACTCATGCGCCGTATCCCCGGAGGGCGAACCCTCGCCCTGAGCCTGATGCTTGCCGCCTGCCTGGCTGGCGCCCCCGCCCAAGCCGCCGACCTGGAAGTCGCCGGCGTGCGCGTGCCGGACAGCCTGTCGGAGGGCGGCCGCGCGCTGGTGCTGAACGGCGCCGGCGTGCGCACCAAGTTCGTCGTCAAAGTCTACGTGGCCGCGCTGTACGCCACCGCGAAAACCAGCGATGCAGCCGCGCTGATCAACAGCGATGAACCGCGCCGCATGCGCCTGCGCCTGCTGCGCGACGTGGACAGCAAAAGCCTGGACGAAGCCCTGCAGGACGGTTTGCGCGACAATAGCTCCGCGCAGGAACTGGCCGAGCTGAAAGCGCCGGCCGGCCGCCTGTCCGCCCTGATGGCGGAAATCGGCTCGGTGCGCGAAGGCGACGTGGTAGACCTGGATTTCGACGCCCGCGGCGTCGCGGTCATGGATAACGGCAAACTGCGCGGCCGCATCGACAGCCCCGCATTCGCGCGCGCCCTGCTGCGGGTCTGGCTGGGCGAAAAGCCCGCCCAAGCCTCCCTGAAAAAAGCCCTGCTGGGCGGCTAGCGCTCCAGGCGCGTCCTGCAGTACAGGCCCTAGACGGAAATCCGGTAAATGGAACGAATCTGGCAGAAAAGCTATCCCGCGGGCGTACCCGCGGAGATCGAGATGGACGGCGTGACGACGCTGGCTTCGGTCGTGCGCGAGAGCTGCCGGCGCTATGCCGGCAAGACCTCGTACATCAGCATGGGCAAGTCGCTCAGCTATGCCGAGCTGGACCGGCTGACGCGCGACTTCGCCGCCTGGCTGCACGCCAACGGCCTGGGCCGCGGCGACCGCGTCGCGCTGATGATGCCCAACCTGCTGCAGTACCCCGTGTGCCTGTTCGGCGCCCTGCGCGCCGGCTGCGTGGTGGTCAACTGCAATCCGCTCTACACCCCGCATGAACTCCAGCACCAGCTGGCCGACTCGGGCGCCCGCGTGATCGTCGTGGCGGACAACTTCGCCGCCACCGTGCAAAAAGCCCTGGGAGGGACCGCGATCGAGCGCGTGGTGGTGACGTCCATCGGCGAGCTGCTGGGGCCGCTCAAGGGGCGCCTGGTGGATTTCGTGGTCCGCCGCGTCAAGCGCATGGTGCCCGCCTGGTCCCTGCCCGGCGCCGTCCGGTTGGGCGATGCGCTGCGCGCCGCAGCCGCCGCGCCCTTCACGGAAGTCGCGCTGGACCAGCGCGACCTGGCCTGCCTGCAATACACCGGCGGCACCACCGGCGTGGCCAAGGCGGCCATGCTGACGCACGGCAACCTGGTGGCCAACCTGAACCAGGCCTATGCCTGGGTCAGGCCGCTGGTGACCGAAGGCGAGGAATGCATCGTGACGGCCTTGCCGCTGTATCACATCTTCGCGCTGACGGCGAACTGCCTGACCTTCATGAAGATGGGCGCCAGCAACCTGCTCATCATCAACCCGCGCGACATCCCCGGGCTGGTCAAGGAAATGCGCAAGGTGCCGTTCTCGGCCTTCACGGGCGTAAACACGCTGTTCAACGCGCTGCTCAACAACCCGGATTTCGCACGCCTGGATTTTTCGCGGCTGCGCCTGACGATGGGCGGCGGCATGGCGGTGCAACGCTCCGTGGCGGACCGCTGGCGCGCCGTCACTGGCCGTTCGCTGGCGCAGGCCTACGGCCTGACCGAGACCTCACCCGCGGTCACTATCAATCCGCTGGACGTGCAGGAATTCACCGGATCGATCGGCCTGCCGGTGCCGTCCACCGAAATTTCCATCCGCGACGACGAAGGCCGTGAACTGGGCATAGGCGAGACCGGCGAAATCTGCGTGCGCGGACCCCAGGTCACGCAGGGCTATTGGCAACGGCCCGACGAAACCGCGCTGGTGCTGTATCCGGATGGGTTTCTGCGCACCGGCGACGTCGGCTATGTGGACGAGAAGGGTTACGTGTTCCTGGTGGACCGCAAGAAGGACATGATTCTGGTGTCTGGCTTCAACGTCTATCCCAACGAGGTCGAGGACGTGGCCGCCCTGCATCCGGGCGTGCGCGAAGTGGCGGCGGTGGGCGTGCCAGACGAGCGCTCGGGCGAAGCCGTCAAGCTGTACGTGATCCGCAAGGATCCCGCGCTGGATGCCGAAACCCTGATCGCGCATTGCCGCAAGCAGCTGACCGGCTACAAAGTACCGCGCTACATCGAGTTCCGCGATGATCTGCCACGCACCAATGTCGGCAAGATCCTGCGCCGCGAGCTCAAGCCGGCAGCGCAGCAGGCCGCGCCGGCGCCCGTCCGGCAGCCGGGCCAGGCCTGAATCCGTTGGCTCGCCGGGAACGCGAGCCAGCGCCTTGCGCCCCTGGCCGGACTACCACTGGCCGAAGTACACCCCTGCCCGCTTGTGGGCGTTGGTACCCTTTTCCACGGCTTCGTCGCTGATGGTGGTACGGCGCTTGGCGCGCAGCATCCACTCCAGCAGGCGCTGGCGCAACGCCTGGCGCGTTTCGGCGTGCGCGCTGCTCGCGCCCAGGTCCTGGTACTCGTCGGGATCCGCCTGCAGGTCGAAGAGCTGTTCGCGCTCATCCAGCCAGTACACGTAGCGCCAGCGGTCAGTACGCACCGACCAGGCGCGGGCGTTCTGCGGGGTCTTGCCGCAAAGAACGCGAGCCTGGCGGAAGCTGTAGTCCAGCTCGGAATACACACAGTCGCGCCATGGCGTGGCGGCGTCGGGCCCGTGCAGCAAGGTCTGCAGTTCACGGCCCTCCAGCCGGTGGCCTGGCCCGGGCGTACCCAGCGCGCGCAGTACCGTGGGCACCAGATCCACGCTTTCCACCATGTCGTCCAGTGCACGGCCGCGGGTGGCGTCGGCCGCGGCCGAAGGGTCCATGACGATGAAGGGCACGCGCTGCGCGGTGTCGTAGAACAGCTCTTTTTCGCCCAGCCAATGATCGCCAAGGAAGTCGCCGTGGTCCGAAGTGAACACGATGAGCGTGTTCTTCATCAGGCCCGCGCCCTCCATGTAGTCGAACAGCCGGCCCAGATGATCGTCCAACTGCCGGATCAAGCCCTGGTAGGCCGGACGCACCACGCGCACGCAGTCGTCGGTGGAAAAGCTGACGCTCTCTTCATGCTGCCGGTAGGCAGCCACCACCGGGTGCGCGGTCTCCAGTTCTTCCCGATTGCGCCGGACCGGCAGGCATTGGTCCGGGGTGTAGAGCTTGTGATAGGGATCCGGCGCCATGTAGGGCCAGTGCGGCTTCACGTAGCTCAGATGCAGCACCCAAGGCTGGCTGCCGCGCCGCTTCATGAAGTCCAGCGCCTGGTCCGTCATGTAGGCGGTCTCGGAATGCGGCTCGGCCACGCGCGCGGGCAGATGCGCGTTGCGCATGTTCCAGCCGCTGACCACCTGGCCGCCCGGGTCCACCGCGGCGATCACATAATCGGTCCAGGGGTCCGCGCTGTTGTAGCCGTGGCGCCGCAGAAAGGCGGGATAGCCGCTTTCGTCGCCCGGCGCGTGATGGCCGTCGTAGCGGTCCAGTTCGGTGAAGCCGCCGCGGCTGAGCAGTACGCCCAGCTCGGAGCTGCCGTCGATCGCCAACCGCTCCATGCCGGCCTTGTCGGGAATGATATGGGTCTTGCCGGCCAGCGCCAGCTCGCGGCCCTGTCCCGCCAGGTACTCGCCCAGCGTGATCTCGTTGACCGACAGCGGCACGCGGTTCCAGGTGGCGCCGTGGCGCGAGGGGTAGCGGCCGGTGTAGTAGCTCATGCGCGACGGTCCGCACACGCCCGAGTTCACGAAGGCGCGGTCGAAGCGCGCGCCGCGCGCCGCCAACGCGTCCAGGCTGGGCGTCTGCAGGTAGGGATGGCCATAACAGCTCAGGTGATCCGCCCGCAGCTGGTCGGCCATGATGAACAACACGTTCTGCACATCGCTCATCGCCGTCCTCCTATTGCGTGGCCGTGAAGCCGGATGCGCGCACCACGGGCTCCCATTGCTTGCGGTAGGCGGCCAAGGCGTCGGCCGTACCGCGCGCATCCAGCGACACCGGCTCCAGGTACGCGGCGCGCACGGCTTCCTGCATGGCGGGCTCGCGCAACACCGCCGCGATGTCCGCGCCCAGCCTGTCCGCCTTGGCCTGCGGCATCGTGGCTGGCGCGAAGAACGCGTTCCAGCCGTCAGCCGCCAGGTTCACCCCGCCCTCTTTGAAGGTGGGCACGTCCTTCAGTTCGGCATCGCGCGCGTCGCCGGACACGGCAAGGATGCGGATCTTGCCGGCGCGATGCTGCGGCAGCAAGGTGTCCAGCGTATCTATGCCTTGCGGCAGGATGCCCCCTATCAGTTCGGAAATCAGCGGCGCCGATCCGCGGTAGCCGACCACTTCCGGTTCCTGGCCCAGTTCGCGGCCCAGCATCAGCGCGAAGAAGTGCGGCAGGCTGCCGGTGGCCGGCACGCCCACGGCGAACTGCTTGGGGTTCGCCTTCAGCCACTGCCGCAGGCCGGCCAGGTCCTGGATCGGCGAATTCGCCGCCACCGCCAGCGCAAACTTGTAGCTGCTGACCAGCGACACGGGCTTGAAGTCGCGCTGCGCGTCATAACCAGGTTGGGCGTAGACCAGCGGCGCCACCACCATCACGGCCGGGTTCGCCAGCATCAGCACGTTCTGGCTGGCCGGCGCCGCGTGCAGGGCTTGCGCCGCGATGCGGCCGCCCGCCCCGGTCTTGTTCTCGACCACCACAGGCACGCCGACCCGGTCCTTGAGCCGGTCCGCGACCAGCCGCGCGATGCGGTCCGAACTGCCGCCCGGCGGATAGCCCACCACCACCGTCAGCGTCCCGTCCAGCGGGGCCTGCTGCGCGCCGGCCAGCGGCGCGCCCCCCGCAAGTATCACTGCCGCGGCAGCGCCTGATATCCATCTACGCATGGTCCACTCCTGGAGACAGCGGCCCGCTGTCGATTATGGTTGTCACTGCATGGCCGATACCCAAATAGGGAAATTGAATTTAGCAACGCGCGCATTTGTTGATCTAATCCAGGACTGCCCATAACGATATGCAGCGCGAACTGCAACGCCACCTGGAGGAAACGCCATGCCGAACATCCCCGAACCCGGCCAACGCCAGCTTGCCGACATGCTGATGTACCGGCTGTACCAGGCGTGGTCGCAATCCAATCCGGTATTCCTGCGCCTGTGCGAAGGACGCTTTGGCATCACGCGCCGCGAATGGCGCGTGCTGGCCTGTGCCGTCGAGGGCGGCACCATGAATTCGGCCGAACTGGCGGCCGCCGCCAAGCTCGACCTGACGCGCACTTCGCGCACGCTGGGCGCGCTATGCGAGA
The DNA here is from genome assembly GCF_058783105.1 of Achromobacter sp. FW305-C-30-7. NCBI lineage: Bacteria > Pseudomonadati > Pseudomonadota > Betaproteobacteria > Burkholderiales > Alcaligenaceae > Achromobacter > Achromobacter sp. FW305-C-30-7. Next base: position 299,927 of record NZ_JBYSYI010000007.1, read on the forward strand.
AAGGCTGGCTGCGCCGCCTGCACGACAGCGCGGACCGCCGCGTGGTGCGCGTGGAAGCGACGGCCGAAGGCATCGCCCGCTACGATGCCCTGCTGCCCGAGGTCTCGCACCTGAATGACCTGCTGGTGCAGGACCTGAGCGACGACGAGGTCGCCTTGCTGCGCGATTTCCTGGGCCGCATCGAGCAACGCGGCCGCCGCATGGCCGAGGACAACATCGTCTCGGAAAAGGCCAGCCGGCGTGAAGGCGGCACCCGCCGGCGGCGCTACGCGTAAACGACCTGTCGCGCCCCGCCAACAAGCGCGTGGCGGCAACGCCGCTTCCGGATGCGACCGCAAGCCACTGATAGCACGGCGTTTTTTCCCTTCCACCTTACCGCCCGGCAAGCTTTGCAGGGCTTTTTTACATCTGCGGCCCATGCATTTCCTGACAGCCGCGATCCACTAAATTAATAATAGTTATCGTTGTCATTTGCATGCGCAATCGGCTGATATCAGGCCGCAGGGGAAATCCATTGAAACGCCACTCTCATTCCGCCGCCCGGCGCGCGCGGCCGCTGATCCTGTTGCCCACCGCCGCCGCGCTTGCGGCCTGCCTGGGCGCCACAGCTCAGGCCCAGTCCGCCGCATCCAGCGAACCCGCCACCATCCTGCCCGCCGTGCAGGTCACCGGCACCGGCGAAACCGCGACCAGCCCGGTCGAAGGCTACGTCGCCACGCGCAGCGCCACCGCGACCAAGACCGACACGCCCTTGTCGGAAACGCCGCAGGCGATCACCGTGATTCCCCGCGAGCAAATCGTGGACCAGGGCGCGCAGAACATCCAGGACACCATGAACTACGCGGCCGGCGTGCGCCCCAACGCCTATGGCGTGGACAACCGCGCCGACTACGTGCGCGTCCGCGGCGTGGAGCCGGTGCAGTACCTGGACGGACTGCGCCAGTATTTCAGCTTCAACAATCCGCGCACCGAGGTTTATGCGATGGAGCGCGTGGAAGTGCTGCGCGGCCCCTCCTCCATGCTGTACGGGCAGGGCAGCACCGGCGGCATCGTCAACCTGGTCAGCAAACGCCCACTGGAAGAAACCCAGCGCGAGATCGGCGTGGTGCTGGGCAACCACAACCGCCGCGAGATCCAGGCCGACCTGACGGGTCCAGCCAGCGAGGACGGCCAGTGGCTGTACCGCGTCATTGCGGTGGGGCGCGACAGTGACACCCAGGTGCAGTACGCGCCGGACGACCGCCTGATGCTGGCCCCATCCTTGACCTGGCGCCCCAGCGCGGCCACCTCGCTGACGCTGCAGGCCACCTGGCAGAAGGACCGCGCGGGCACCACGCAGTCCTTCCTGCCGTGGAGCGGCTCGGTGCAGGAAAATCCCAACGGCCGCATCCCGACCCGGCGCTTTGCCAGCGAGCCCGGTTTTGACGCCTACGACACCGAGCAATTCAGCGTGGGCTGGCTGTTCGAGCACCAGTTCAACGACACTTGGAAAGTACGGCAGAACTTCCGCAATACGGTCAGCAGCGTCGACTACAAGACGCTCTATCCCAACGTCTACGGCGCGCGCCGCGGCGATTCCTACATCGATCCGGAACAGACCACCGTCGACCGCATTTTCTATGTCAACAAGCCTCGCATGCGCACGCTCTTGGCCGACCAGAACCTGGAAGGCAAGCTGAACTGGGGCCGCACCGAGCACACGGTGATCTTCGGCATGGATTATTCGCGCTACCGCGAGACCAGCAAAACGGCGGGCGGCGCGGGCTCGCCGCTGGACCTGTACCACCCCGTGTACGGCAACGCGCCCGAATACGAACAGTCGGACAACCCCAAGATCAACCAGCAGCAGATCGGCTTCTACGCGCAGGACCAGATCAAGTTCGACAAAAACTGGATCTTCCTGGCCGGCATCCGCCGCGACCGCGCCGACAGCACCACCGAAGGCCAGGACCGCGAAACCGACATGGCCACCACCAAGCGCTTCGGCCTGATGTACGCGGCCGACAACGGCTGGTCGCCCTACCTCAGCTACAGCGAATCGTTCACGCCCATCGCCGGCGCCGACTTCTACAACCAGCGCTGGAAGCCCATGCGCGGCAAGCAGGTCGAAGCCGGCATCAAGTACATGCCGAAGGACGCCGACATCGAGTTCACGGCGGCCGCCTATGACCTGCGCGAAAAGAACCGCCAGACCAACGATCCGAACAACCCGAACAACCAACTGCAGGCTGGCAAGACCCGCACCCGCGGCGTGGAGCTGGAGCTGCGCGGCCGCGTCACCAAGGACGTGGACGTGATCGCCAACTACATCTACACCGACCTCGATCCGCAGCTGGAGGCGCAGCCCAAGCACATGGCCTCCATGTGGGGCAAGTACCGCTTCGCGCTGGCCGGCCAGCCTGGCTTCGCGGTGGGCGCGGGCGTGCGCTACCTGTCGGCGTTCCGCGACGGCGGCGCCCCGGAAACGCCGGCAGTCACGCTATTCGACGCCATGCTCAGCTACGACAATGGCCCTTGGCGCTATGCGTTGAACGTGAACAACATTGCGGACCGCACTTATGAAGTGGTCTGCCTGGACCGCGGCGACTGCTTCTACGGCGCGCGCCGCACCGTCATGCTGAGCGGCGCCTACCGCTTCTAGAATCGGAACTCCCTCCTGGGCGGGAAAACCTGTACGTACATGCTGTACGTACAGGTGTACACTACGGTTTTTCATCCCTGATCAACCATCTGACAGACGCGCGCTCGAACGTCTGCAACCCAGAAAAACCGTCCTGGAGACTCCGATAGTGTCGACCGAAACTACCCGCTCGCCCTTTTTTGGCACGATGCAGAAAATCCCCGGTGGATTGATGCTGGTGCCGCTGATCCTGGGTTCCCTGATCGGCACCTTCGCGCCCGACGCCCTGGCGATCGGCGGCTTCACCACGGCGTTGTTCAAGAACAGCGCCCTGCCCCTGATCGCGCTGCTGATCTTCGCCACCGGCACCCAGGTCAATGCGCGCACGGGCGGCCCCATCCTGGCCACCGCCGGCACCATCCTGTTGATGAAGACGCTGGTGCCCGCCACCCTCATCATCATCCTGGGCAGCTACGTCGGCCTGGACGGCGTGCTCGGCGTCTCCATCCTGGCGCTGCTGGCGGCCTTCGACAACAGCAACGGCGGCCTGTGGCTGGCCTATACCGGCCAGTACGGCGACGCCCGCGACCGCGGCGCCTATGTGGCCAGCGCGGTCAACGATGGCCCCTTCTTCAGCCTGCTGTTCCTGGGCGCCTCGGGCCTGGCCGACATCCCCATGATCGCCCTGGTGGCGGCGCTGGTGCCGTTCCTGCTGGGCGTGGTGGTCGGCAACCTGGATCCCAAGTGGCGCGACGTGCTCAAGCCTGTGCCCAACATCGTCATCCCGTTCTTCGCCTTCGCGCTGGGTACCGGCATCAACCTGGGCGCCGTGGTTTCGGGCGGCATCAGCGGCCTGATCCTGGGCCTGATCATCAGCCCCATCACTGGCGGCCTGGTCTACCTGGGCTATCGCTACATCCTGAAGCGCGGCGGCAAGAGCGGCCTGGGCTTCGCGGCTGGCACCACCGCCGGCAACGCCATCGCCACTCCCGCGGTCGTGGCGGCAGCCGATCCCAACTTCCAGCAATACGTGTCGACCGCCACCGCGCAGGTCGCTGCCTGCGTGCTGATCAGCTCGATCCTGGCCCCGATGCTGGCCTCGTACTTCCTCAAGCGCGCCGGCGAGCTCAAGTCCGAGGACGCCGACCCCACGGTCGCGCCCGCCCTGCGCGAAGCGCGCGGAGAAGCGCTTTGAATCCCGCCATCGCCATCGTCGCCGATGACCTGACCGGTTCCGGCGACACGGCGGTGCAGTTCGTGCGCGCCGGCTGGAGCACGCACCTGTCCATCGGCGGCGCCGACGAGGCGCTGTCGGGTCCGGGCGCCGCCGGCGTGGAAGTGTTGGCGGTCACGACCAACAGCCGCCCCCTGTCGGCCGTCGACGCGGCCGAAGTCGTCTGGCAGAACGTGCGGCGCCTGCGCGCGGCCGGCGTCACGCGCCTGTACAAGAAAGTGGACTCCACCTTGCGCGGCGCCTTCAAGGCCGAGATCGACGCGGCGCGCGAGGCTTGGGGCCCGGACACCATCGCGGTGATCTGCCCGGCCTTTCCGGCCACCGGCCGCACCGTCGAACAAGGCGTGCTCTACGTCAACGGCAAGCCGGTCACCGAGACCTCGGCGGCCACCGATCCGGTGACCCCCGTGAACGAAAGCCATATCCCCACCCTGCTCGGTTGCGCGCACGTCGCGGCGCAGGAAGGCGACACGCCGCAAGCGCTGGCGGCGCGCATCCGCCAGGCAGGCAAGACCGTGGTGGTCGATGCCGCCACTGAAGCCGACCTGGAGCGCCTGGCACGTGCCATCGGCCTGCTTGGCGTGCACGCCCTGCCCGTGGGCGCGGGCGGCCTGGCCGTGCCGCTGGCCCGGGTCTGGGCCGGCGCCGACCAGACCGCGCCGGTCGTGGTGGTGGTGACCTCGCAGCACAGCGCAGCGCGGGCGCAAGCCGCCGCGCTGCAAGCCTCGGGCGCGGACACCTGGACGCCCTCGCTGGCCCAATTGGCCGACGACGCCGCATGGCAGGCCTGGAGCCAGCCGCTGCTGCAGGCACACGCGCAAGCCCCCGCGCAGGCCGGTACGGTGCTGCTGCTGGCGCCGGAAGGCCAACAGGACGGCCTGGATTCCGAGACCGTCGCCGCGCGCCTGGGCAGCCTGGCCGCGCAATTGATCGCCAGCGCCAACGCGGCCGGCGTGGTCGCCACCGGCGGCGACGGCGCGCGCAGCGTGCTGGTGGCGCTGGGCGCCCGCGGCATTGCGCTGGTGGATGAAGTCATGGGCGGCGTGCCCCTGGGCACGCTGACCGGAGGCACGGCCGCCGGCCTGCCCGTGGTGACCAAGGCCGGCGGCTTTGGCACCGAAGATGTACTGGTTCGCGCGGTGCGCGCGATCCGCGACAGGAGATTCAAGCGATGACACAACCCCAATCGGGCAAGCTGCCCCTGCTGGCCGTAACCCTGGGCGACGTGGCGGGCATCGGGCCGGAAATCACCGCCAAGATGCTGATGGGCCATGATGAACTGCGCCAGAAGGCCCGCCTGCTGGTGGTCGGCGACGTGGACGTGATGGCCAATGCCGTGCGCAGCCTGGGCGGCGACCCCGCTATCGTGCGCAAGCTGGAGCGCGCGGCCGACTGCGCCAACACTCCCGGCACCATCGAAGTACTGCAGGCCGGCCCCTCGCTGGCCCATGTGAAGCTGGGCGAGATCAACGCGGACGCGGGCGACGGCTCGGTACGCTTCGTCACCACGGCCTGCGCTCTGGCGCGCGCCGGCGAGGTCGACGGCATCGTCACCGCCCCGCTCAACAAAGCCGCCATGCATGCCGCCGGCCACAAGTGGCCCGGCCACACCGAGCTGCTGGCGCACGAGTTCGGCGTCAAGACCTTCTCGCTGGTGCTGTCGGCCGGCGACCTCTACATTTTCCACGCCACCACCCACGTGTCGCTGCGCCAGGCCATCGAAGACCTGACCCCGGCGCGCATGCGCGCGGTGCTGCGACTGGCCGGTTCGTTCGCCCAGGCGCTGGGCCGCGGCGACCAGCCGGTGGCCGTATCGGGCCTGAATCCGCATGCCGGCGAAAACGGCATCTTCGGCAGCGAGGACGCCGACATCCTGGCGCCCGCCGTGGCCGAAGCCAATGCCGCCGGCATCCTGGCCGCCGGCCCCATCCCGGCCGACGCGCTGTTCCCGCAAGCCGTGCGCGGCAAGTGGAAGTTCGTGATCGCCTGTTACCACGACCAGGGCCACGCGCCCTTCAAGGCGGTGTATGGCGACGACGGCGTGAACATCACGGTGGGCCTGCCGGTCGTGCGCGTGTCCGTGGACCACGGCACCGCCTTCGACATCGCCGGCAAGGGCATCGCCCGCGAAGACAGCCTGATCCTGGCCGCCGAGCGCGCCGCGCATCTGGCCCCGGGGTGGACGCATGTGTGGGAAACTGCGCGGGCACAAACCGGAGGTTGATTCCCATGGCGCCCGCCACGCACGACGCATTGCCCGTACTTGACCGCTCCGGCGATATCCCGCTGCACGCCCAGGTGGCGACCCTGCTGCGCGGATACATCCGCACGAACAAGCTCGCGGCCGGCGCCGTGCTGCCCAGCGAGGCAGCCTTGTGCGACCGCTTTGGCGTGGCGCGCAGCGTGGTGCGCCAGGCGCTGGCAGCCCTGGCCACCGAAGGCCTGATCCAGCGCGAAACCGGGCGCCCCGCCAGCGTGGCTGCACCGCAGGAACACCGCCGGCTGGTGCAGCGCTCCACCGGCCTGTACGAGCAATTCGCGCAGTCCGGCGTGGCCTTGCAGACCCGCGTGCTGGCGTTCGCGCGCGCCGAGCCGCCCGCCGACGTGGCGGCCTTCTTCGGCACCACGCAGTTGCTGATGCTGGAACGCCTGCGCCATGTGGCCGACGCGCCGCTGGCCTACGTGCGCACCTGGCTGCCCGTCGACGCCGTGCCCGGCCTGCGCGCCGACGATCTGACCGACGCGTCCCTGCACGGCGTGCTGACGCGGCGCTTCGGCCTGCGTCCCGGCGCCGGGCGCAATCAGATCCGGGCAGTCGCCGCCGACCGGACGCTGGCGGAATTACTGGGTACGCAAACCGGCACGCCCCTGCTGATGCTGCAAGGCCAGGGCATGGACCAGCATGACCGGCCGCTGGAATGGTTCACGACCTGGCACCGCGCCGAACAACTGGTGTTCGACGTGGACGTCAGCATGGGACATGAAAGCGTGCAGCCCCGGCTGCGGTCCCCCGCCGCGCCCGCCGACATCCCGGCTGGGGAACACGACCCGCTGGCGCGCGCCCAGGCCCTGGTGGCCGAACTATCCGCCGAACTGGCCAGGCTGCGCGGGCAGTCCTGAACCGGTTGTCCGACGCCGGCCGGCCTTGCCGTCGGCCATCGATCCCGTAGCAGCCGCAGAGCCCGTCCCAGGGCTTGCGGACGCTGCAGCCCCTATCCCAGCAAATTATCCCTGACGTGCAGCAGATGCCGCCGCACGGCCTCCATGGCGCGCTCTGCGTCGCGGTCATGCAGCGCGTCGACGATCTCGCGGTGCTCCACCTGATAGGACGCGCGCCGCTCTGGCGTCAGGCTCTTGCGCTTCAAGGCGCCCCAGGTCGCCTGTGACCGCGCCGCCGTCATCAGCGCAAATACTTTTTCGATGAAGAGATTGTGGGTAGCCATGGCCATCAATTCGTGCAGTCTGGCGTCCCAAATCTCGAACGCTTCGAAACTGTCGGCGGCCTCGGCCCGCGCACAGGCGTCCTGCATGGCCGCGAAATCGGCAGGGCTGCCGTGCTGCACCACCAGTGCCGCAATGGCCGGCTCCAGCACCAGCCGCGCCGCCATCAGTTCGGCCGGGCTGGTGGACAGCACTTCGGCGCGCAGCAGTCCTTCAGCCTGCGCCAGGGTCGAGGACAGATTGGCATAGGTGCCGCTGCCCACGCGCTGCGAGATCAGGCCTTCGTTCTTCAAGTCCGCCAGGGTGCGGCGCACCGTTGAACGGCTGATGCCGAACTGTTCGCTCAGGGCGCGTTCCGTGGGCAGGCGATGGCCGGGGGCCCACGCGCCGGATTGCAGATTCTCGAGGATGACCGCACGCAAGGCGGAAGCTTTGTCCATGGACCTTTCCAGAATAGCTAGCGGCCAGATAATACCAATTCAGACCAATAAGCGCCCGAAAACTATTAATTCTTATAGGAGAATTGGTTCAGTTGGTATATTCTTTTGCGAAATTGGGCCTGAAAAATCAACAAATTGGTACTTTTTGGTATTAAACAGGGCGGCCCGAACCGCCCAGGGAGCAAGCATGAAAATTGCAGTATTCCGGATCAATGGCGAGCGCCGCATCGGCGTGGTTGCCGACGACGGCGCCAGCGTGACTGCCCTGGACTTCCCGCGCGAACTCGCGGCGGCCGGCGCGCTGACGGCCGTGGAGTGGCTGGCCGAAGGCCGCGCCTTGCCGGGCAAGATCGGCTCGTCCTACCGCTGGGACCAGGTGGAGCATGAAGCGCCCTTGCCGGCGCAGCGGCGCAACCTGTTCTGCGTGGGGCGCAACTATCACGCCCACGCCAAGGAATTGCGCGACTCCGTCTTCAAGGACAACGACGCCAACCCCGAATCCTGGCCCATCGTGTTCACCAAGGTGCCGCAGACGGTGGTCGGTCCGTGGGCTGACGTGCAACTGCCCGTGGGCGTCTCCGACAAGATCGACTACGAAGCCGAACTGGCGGTGGTGATCGGCAAGGGCGGCCGCAATATTTCCCGCGCCGAGGCCATGAGCCACGTCATCGCCTACACCGTGGTCAACGACGTCACCGCGCGCGACGTGCAGATGCGCCACCAGCAATGGGACCTGGGCAAGTCCTTCGACACCTTCTGCCCCATGGGTCCCTGGCTGGTGACGGCCGACGAAATGGACGGCCAGAAGACCCGCGTGCGCTGCTGGGTCAATGGCGAGCTGCGCCAGGACGGCAACACCGAAGACCTGATCTTCGACATCCCCACGCTGATCGAAACCTGCTCGCGCGGCATCACGCTGTATCCGGGCGACGTCATCGCCACCGGCACGCCGGCTGGCGTGGGCCAGGGCCTGAATCCGCCGCAGTTTCTCAAGCACGGCGATGTGGTGCGGGTGGAGATCGACGGCATCGGCCAGATAGAAAACCGCTTCGTCTGAGCCCAAGAGCCCCGGAATGAACACGGGGCGGCTCGGCAATAAAAGCACAAGGAGTGAGACATGAATCTGCGTTGCTACCGGGCGGCCGCGGCTGCCTTGCTATGCTTCGGCGCCGCCAACGCGATGGCTGCCGGCTACCCTGAGCGCCCCGTCACCATGGTGGTGCCGTTCCCGCCCGGCGGCGTCGCCGACACCATCGCCCGGCCGCTGGCCCAGGCCATGGGCGACAAGCTGGGCCAGGCCGTCGTCATCGAGAACAAGGGCGGCGCGGGCGGCGCCATCGGCATCGGCCAGGCCGGCCGCGCCAAGCCCGACGGCTACACGTTGCTGATGAGCCTGTCGTCCATTTCCATTCTGCCCGCCGCCGACCGTCTGCTGGAACGTAAGCCGGCCTATCAGCTGGATCAGTTCGTGCCGATTGCGCGCATTACCGCCGATCCCACCGTGCTGGTGGTGCGCGCGGACGCGCCATACAAAACGCTGCAGGAATTCGTCGACGCGGCCAAGAAGCAGTCAGGCAAGTTCAGCTACGGCTCTTCCGGCATCTACGGCACCATGCACGTGCCGATGGAGATGCTGCAGAACGCAGCCGGGATCAAGATGATGCACGTGCCCTTCACCGGCGCCGGCCCCGCCGTGCAAGCCCTGGTGGGCGGCCAGGTCGATGCCCTGGCCACCGGGCCGTCCAGCGTCATGCAGCTGATCCAGGCCGGTCGCGTCAAGGCGCTAGCGCATTGGGGCGACGGCAAGCTCGACAGCCTGCCGGAGGTGCCGTCCTTCAAGTCGCAGGGCTATGACATCAGTTTCGTGCAGTGGTCGGGCGTGTTCGCCCTGGCCGGCACGCCGCCGGCGGTCATAGACAAGCTGCGCCAGACCGTTAAAGACATCGCCAACAACCCCGAGGTCCAGGCCCGCATCGCCGGCACCGGCAGTCCGGTGCAGTACCTGGACGCGCCGGCCTTCGACGAATACTGGAAAAAGGACTCGGCTTCGCTGGAAGTGGCGGTCAACCGGATCGGCAAGGTCGAATAGCCGCGCGCCGCGAAGCGCGCGCGCCCTGCCCGCTCACAACCGCAAGGCCGCCGGCGCCAACTGGCGCGCCAGCGCCTTGCGGTCGACCTTGCCCACCGCGTTCTCGGGCAGGCGCTCGATCCACAACACCTCGCGCGGCACATAGATCCGGCCCAGGCGCGCCAGCACCTCGGCCTGTATGCCGGACGCATCCGGCGCGGCGTCGCCCGCGCGCTGCACGAAGATCACGGGCACCTCGCCAAGATCCTCGTCGGGCGCGCCCACCACGCAGCAGGCGGCCACGCCCGGCAGGCCCGTCACCACGCCCTCGATCAGCGCCGGCGAGATGTTCTCGCCGCCGCGGATGATCACGTCCTTGATGCGGCCGGTGATGCTCAGATAGCCCTGCTCGTCGAAACGTCCCAGATCGCCCGTATGCAGCAACTGCGGCGTGCCGGCGTCGGCGCTGTCCACGCCCACATAGCCCAGCATCAGGCTGTCGCCCTCGATGCAGATCTCGCCTTCGTTGCCCGGCGCGGCGAAGGCGCCGTCCGGCAGGCGCAAGGTCACGCTCTGGCCGGCCAGCACCGTACCCACCGAGCCCACGCGGCGCGCGGCGGGCGGGTTCATGGTGGAGGTGCAGGTGGCCTCCGACAGACCATAGGACACCACCAGCGGGCAGCCCAGGAAGGCTTCGATGCGCCGGTGCAGGGCTTCGGTGATCGGCGCCGAGCCGCAGCGCGCAAAGCGCAACGCCGCCAGGCTTGCGGGGTCGAATTCCAGTTCCAGCATGCGCGCGTACATGGTCGGCACGCCGGTGATGATGCTGGGCCGGAACGCGCGCAGCAATCCCGGCATGTCGTCCGCGCGGAAGCGCCCCGCCAGCGCCACGCAGGCGCCCGCCAGCAACGGCGCGAAGATCTGGTTGTTGAGCGCATTGGTGTGATGCAGCGGCATCACATGCAAGAGCCGGTCATCCTGCGTCAAGCCGGTATGCGCCAACACGCCGCGCGCATTGTTCGCCAAGCCGCGGTGGCTCAGCAGCACGCCCTTGGGATTGCCGGTGCTGCCGGAGGTGAACAGCAGCAGGCCCGCGTCGCCGGGCGCGGTCTCGGCGCCGCCTGTCCAATCCAACGGGCCTCGCGCCACGCCGGCCGCATCCAGCAAGCGGTCTGGCGCCAGGCCGCTGGCCCGCGCCGTCCCCGCGTTGGCCGCGTCGTGCAGCACCCAACCCAGCCCCACCGCCGCCACGCAGCGAGCAGTCTCCGCATCCGACAAGCGCGGCTCCAACGGGCACGGGCAGGCGCCCGCAGCCATCGCACCCAGAATCGCCAGCACCTGCCCCAGCGACCGCTCCATTGCGATGGCCACATAACTGCCGCGCGCCACGCCGGCGGCGCGCAGGCCGCCCGCGATGCGCCCGACCTCCTGGCGCAGATCGGCATACGTCAGCGTGCCGTCCGCGGTCACGATAGCGGGCCGTTCGGCCCATTGCGGCTGGTTCCACAGGCGCGCGAAAGCGGCCACCAGCGTGGCGTCGGCAAGCGTCATGGCGACCTCCTAGCGCAGCGCGACGGCGGCGTCGCGTTCGAACTGCCCGTCGGGATCCAGCTCGTGCAGGGCGCGCGTCTCGGCCGTGGTGGGCGGCGCGGACGGCTCGGCGCCGCTGGCGTCGAATTCGAAACCGGTGCGCTCGCGCACTTCGGACAAGCTGGACTCCGGATGCCAGGACTGCAAGGCCAGCCGCCCGTCGCGCTTGACGAACACGGCGATCGGCGTGACCACGCCGTGGAATCCGCCCCAGGACGTCATGAAGTCCAGCTTCGGCACGAAGGCGCGGCGCGAATGCTCGGTGCGCCAAGTGCAGGCGCGCCTGGCGGTGGGCAGCATCACCGCGCCGCCGCCGCCGCCCGGCAGGCGCACCTTGGGCTCATGCCAGTCGCCGATGCAAGAATTGTTGGCGCAGCCTGCGCCGTCGATTTGCGCCGCGCCCAGGAAGGTCAGGTCCATGCGGCCGCGCGTGCACAGGTCGTAGAAATCCTCGTTGGAGAAGATCGACGCCGTGTGCTCGGCCAGCACCGGATCGGAACTTGAGATGGGGACCTGCGAAGGCCGCGGATTCACGCCGCCGGCCACGTTGATGTAGACGAAATCCCAGTCATAGGCGCGCTTGGCCAGCAGGCAGGCCAGCATGGGCAGGGTCGAATTCACGCCGCTGAAAGTGATCTCGTCCGGCCGGATGAAGCGCGCCAGATTGGTGACGATGTACGAAAAGCCCGACCATTGCTCAGCCATGCTGCACCTCCCGCGCTTCGGGCGCCGCAGCCATGTGCGCCTGCAGATCGCCTTGCTTGTCCATGTATGCCTCCACCGCCGGATAGTCGATGGCGTAGTCCGGCCAGCAGGATCCCGGCCATGCGCCCTGCGGCGCCACGGCATAGGCCTGCACCATGAAGAACGGCACCAGCGTGGATTCCGGATTGGCTTCGAACACCGTGCTGTCGACCACCTTCTCGGCCACCACCAGCACGCTGCCCGCGGCGCGCGACATGACGCGGTCCCAATGCGCGGTGCCATGTACCCGCACATTACCCAGCGCGTCCACTTCGGAAGCATGGATCACGGCGTAGTCCGGGCGGATCGCCGGCACCACCCAGGTCTGCTGCCCGCTGCCATAGGGGTCGTCCAGGCATTTCCAGCCATTGAGCTCGGGCAGGCCGCTGCCATGCAGGCCGCCGCAAGGCTGGAACGGCACGCCGAAGGCCGCCGCGCGCAGACCGGCCGTGAGGCTGGCGCAGGCATGTTCTTCCAGCTCGATCTCGCGGCGCTCCACGGCCTTGCGGTACCAGGGCGCCAGGCCGAAGTTCCCTTCCATGGCTACGATGCCCGCGCGCACGCGGCGCAGCGCGCCGGCGCGGCACAAGATGTCCACGTCGTAGCCCGGCGATTGCTTGATCAGTTCCAGGTCGCGCCGCCCCTGCCGGATCAGTTCGCGCACGAAGGCGAACGGTCCGCGGTGCAGGAAGCTGCCGCCCAATGCGATCGATGCGCCGTTGGGCACCAGCGCCGCCAATTCCGCCAGCGTGCGCTGCTTGTTCTTCTGATTGAAACCCGATGCCATGATGTCTCCTTCCCTGCCTGTTCTTTTTCGTGGTCAGCGCGCCTGCAGATACGCGGCCACCCGGCCCTTCAATCCCGGCTGGGCGGCGGAGCGCACCAGGCGGGCAAGATCGGTGTCGGGCGTTTCCGCCGACAGCGCCGCGTACAACTGCACGCGGCTCGCACTGCTCAGCGCGGACGCGGCGTCCAGCGCGTCGCGCTCGACGTCCCGCCAATCCGGCGCGTCGGCGAGGCGGCTGGCGAAGCCGTCGCGCAAGGCTTCTTCCGCGCTGAACGTGGCCGCCTGCTCCAGCACCGCGCGCGCCCGCTCCGCGCCCACCAGGGCCGCGTAACGGCGCGTGCCCAGCACCAGCCCGAACTTCAGTCCGGGCATGCGGAAGGTGGCGTCCGGCGCGCTCACGCGCCACTTGCAGGCGCCGAACAAGTCCACGCCCGCGCCGAAATTGCGGCCATGCGCCAGCCCCAGCGTCAGGCAGGGCGAGGCCGCCAGCCGCTGCAACAGCATCTCGATGCGCACGAAGCGCAGCAGCAGATCGCCTTCGCTCTGTTCCTGCCAGCCGCCGAAGTCGAAGCCCGCGCTGAAGTTCCTGCCTTCGCCCTTGAGCACGATGAGCTGTGCGCCGCCGGACTCGGCCTCATCCAGCGCCGCGATCAGCGCTTCCACCAGTTCCGCCGACAAGGCATTCATCTTGTCGGGCCGCGCCAGCGTCAGCACGTAGGCCGCGCCCTGCTTGTCGATGCGGAGAACGCCACTCATGCTGCCGTCTCCTTCTTGCCGGCGCGCAGCGCGCCCAGCACTTCATCGTTGTGCTCGCCCAGGGCCGGAGGACGGCGGCGCAGGGCCGTGGTCTGGCCGTCGAAGCGCACCGGCAGGCCGAAGGTGCGCGTGCGCACGCCATTGGGCAGATCCACGGGCTGCACCCAGCCCATGTGCTCCACCTGCGGGTCGGCCAAGACTTCCGAATAAGTGTTGATGGGCGCGCAGGGCACGCCAGCCGCGCGGAAACGCGCCAGCCAGGTCTGCGCGTCCTCGGCTTCGAAGATCGCTTCCAGGATGTCGCGCAGCGCCGCCTGATTGCGCGCGCGGGCGCTGGTATCGGTAAAGCGCGGATCGGCCAGCAGGTCCTCGCGGCCCACCGTTACGCACACGCCCTTCCACAAGGCCTGATTGCCCGCCGCCATGCCGAAATAGCCGCCCTTGCAGCGGAAGGCCTGGTACGGCGCGTTGCGCGGATGGGCCGATCCCAGCTTGACGGGGTCCTTACCGCTGCCGAAGAACTCCGAAGTCTGCAAGGCCGCGATGCCCAAGGTGGCGCCCAGCATGGGCACGTCGATATGCGTGCCCTGCCCGCTCGCCTGCGCCGCGCGCAAGGCCGACGCGATGGCGAAGGCGCCATACAGTCCAGCCGAAAAGTCCGCCACGGGAACGCCGCACTTCACGGGTTCGCCGCCGGCTTCGCCGGTCACGCTCATGAGGCCGCTCATGGCCTGGATGGTCAGGTCAAAACCGCCTTCCTGCGAGCGCGGGCCCGACTGGCCGTAGGCCGAAATCGAGCAATAGACCAGCTTGGGATTGGCTTCGCGCAGTTGCGCATAGCCCAGCCCCAGGCGGTCCATCACGCCCGGGCGATTGTTCTCGATCAGCACGTCGGCGGAAAGCGCCAGTTCGCGCGCCAGCGCCACGTCGCCAGGGTCCTTCAGGTTCAGCGTCACCGAACGCTTGTTGCGGTTGAGGGACGCGAAGTTCTCGCTGTAGCCCTCGGAAATGGGCGGCCAGCTACGCAACGTATCGCCGCCTTCGGGGTTTTCGATCTTGATCACGTCGGCGCCCATGTCCGCCAACAACATGCCGCAAAAAGGCCCCGCCGCGACATTGCAAATTTCCAGCACCGTGATGCCGGCCAGCGCCGAACTGGGTGTCATGTCTGACCTCTCGCTATGAAAATTCAATATTTGGGACAAAGAAAACATTATAAGAGCACGCCTTCCAGGCTGGCATGATCCAGCGAAGCGCCGCTGCAGGCCGGCATATCTTCGCTAAATTCCTAGTGCAATCCCTAGGTGCAGCGCTTAATTGTTGACCAGCATATCACCCTGTGGAATTCTAAGTAAACCATTTATTGATACATGAGTCCTATATATTAGGATTTAATAAAAGGACCGCGGCCCCTGCGCATGCCGGCCCCACCGACACCAAGGAGACTTCCATGAAGAAAACGTGGCGCATTGCCCTGACAGGCATGGTGCTGGTTTTGGCAGGCGGCGCGGCCTCGGCCGACAACTGGCCGACGAAACCCGTGCGCATGGTGGTCCCCTTCCCGCCCGGCGGCGCGACGGATGCCGCCGCGCGCATCTACGCGCAACACCTGGGCGACTACCTGGGCCAGAGCGTGGTGGTGGAAAACAAGGCGGGCGCGGGCGGCGAGATCGGCGCGGAATACGTGGCCAAGTCAGCGGCCGACGGCTACACCCTGCTGATGGGCGCCGTGGGCAGCCACGCGATCCATGCGGCCATGCCGGACAAGCCCGGCTATGACTTCGGCACCGCCTTCGTCGGCGTGTCGATGGCCACCAGCATGCCCATGGCCGTGGCAGTCAACAGCAGCAAGATTCCCGCGAAGAATATTCAGGAGCTGATCGCTTTGGCCAAGAGCAAGCCCGGCACCATCACGTTCGGTTCGGCCGGCCCCGGCACTTCCCAGCACATGGCCGGCGAACTCTTCCAGGTCGTGACCGGCACCCGGCTCATGCACGTGCCGTACCGCGGCAGCGGCCCCGCCATCACCGACCTGCTAGGCGGCCAGATCGACATGGTGATCGAAACGCTGCCGGCGCTGCTGCCACAGGTCGCGACCGGCAAGATCCGCCTGCTGGGCGTCACCACCGCCACGCGCGCCACCGCGCTGCCGGATCTGCCCACGCTGGCCGAGCAGGGCGTGAAGGATTATTCGGTCGCCACCACCTACGCCTTGTTGGCGCCAGCGGGCACGCCGCCCGCGGTGGTGGACAAGCTTTCGGCTGGCATGCAAAAGGCCGCCGCCATGGCTTCCGTGCAGCAGGCCGCGCAGAAGCTGGGGGCCGACGCCGTGGCGACCACACCCGCCGACACCAGCCGCGTGCTCAAGCAGGAAGTCGCCCGCTGGGCCGACGTGGTGCGTTTGTCGGCGGCCAAATGAGGGCGCGGCCCGCTACTGGTCCAGATAGCCCCGGCGATAGCCCATCCCCTGCGAGATGGACTGGGCACAGGCAGCCACGTCCGGCGCCAGCTGCTTCATCCTGGCGGCGCTCAGGCGGTCCAGCGGACCGGAGATGCCTATCGCGGCCACGGGCTGATCCAGGCTGTTGAACAAGGTCACGGCCAGCCCGCCCACGCCTTCGCGCCATTCGCCGCGGTTGACCGCGTAGCCGGTGCGGGCGATCTTGCGCAGCTCGTCCTTCAAGAACGGCATGGACACGATGGTCGATGGCGTATGGCGCACAAGCTTGTCGGCGTAACGCTCGACATAACCTTCCGCCTGATAGGCCAGCAGCGCCTTGCCTGTGGCGACGGCGTAGGCCGGCGCGCGTCCGCCCACCATCGAATAGGCGCGTATGGGTTGGGGGCTGTCGATCTTGTCCACATAGACCACGTCGAAGCCGTCGAGCACGGACAGGTGCACGGTTTCGCCGGTCTGGTCGGCCAGCGTGCGCATGAAGGGCGCGGCCAGTTTGCGCACGTCCAGCTGGGCCAGCTGGCGCGCCGCCAGCTCAAATAGCCGCACCGCGCCGCGATAACCCCCACCGTCGTCGTCCTTGATCACGTAGCCCGCGTGTATCAGCGTCTGCAAGGTGCGGTGCGTGTTGCTGCGGGTCAGCCCGACACGGGCGGCCAACGCATCGATGGTGCGCGGCGGATTGTCCACGTCGGTCACCGCCTCCAGCACCATCAGACCTTTGAGC
The DNA here is from genome assembly GCF_058783105.1 of Achromobacter sp. FW305-C-30-7. Taxonomy (NCBI): domain Bacteria; kingdom Pseudomonadati; phylum Pseudomonadota; class Betaproteobacteria; order Burkholderiales; family Alcaligenaceae; genus Achromobacter; species Achromobacter sp. FW305-C-30-7. The sequence continues at coordinate 316,789 of NZ_JBYSYI010000007.1, forward strand.
AGCGTCTTGTCCATTATTTATTTTCCTAATATTTAGGACAAGAAAATAGCATGAGACGCCGCGCGCGAACAGGTGCTAGCTTGCGCCCCCGGCGAGGGCGGCCCGCACGGTTTCCGAGCGGTCCCACAGGTTCGGCAGGGTGGCCGACGAATAGCCGGACACGAAAGGCTTGGCCTGGCCCGTCGCGGGATCATAGACATGCCGCGACACGGCGCCGATGTTGCCGCCGTAGAGATGCACGCTGATGGACACGCGGTCCGCATGAGCGTTGGACACACGATGGATATCGCCTTCGGCGGGCGACAGGCGCTCCACGTCGCCCGGTTGCAGCGTGGTCGAGGCGCCCGCGGGCGCGACGCTGCCGTCCAGCCCGCGCACATAACGCTGGTTGACCTCGGCCCCGCGCAGCATGCCCACGTAGCCCCAGACCTCGTGATCGTGCACCGGCGTGAACTGGCCCGGCCCCCACACAAAGCTCACCAGCGAAAACCGCTCCAGCGGATCGCAGTGCAGCAGGTATTGCTGGTAGTACTGTGGATGCGGCGCGGTACAGGCCTCGGGCAGCCAGTCGTCATGGCGCACCAGGTCGGCGAACGCAGCCTGCAGTTCCGGCGTCTGCGCCAGCGCGGACGGCGTGGCCAGGCGGGTAGCGGTGGCGATGAAGCGGCGCAGCCTGTCCAGGCCGCCTTGAGATTCGGGCATTGCGTCTCTCCATGAATTCTGGAAATCCCAGATTGAAAAAACAGTATCCATGATTCAGGACAGATGCGCAGCCTTGCCCCTGTCGCCGCCCTGGTAATCGCGACTAGCCTTTCTTGACTGGCGCGAGCGCAGGCTTCGGCCTCACCACTTGCAGCCCCGATCCGTAACGGTATCGGCCAGCAAGAACGGCAAGGCCAGCAAGCCCATGTCCGCATGCGCGTTCTTGCACGGCGGCCGCGCGCTCTTCGCGATGCCCCGCGCGATCTCGGATTGTTCGACTGGCGCCTTGGGTCCGAGGCGCACGGCGGGTTCTCCGCGCGCCCGCGGCATGCCCGCCGCTTGCGCGTCTTCCGGGCGCCAGGCGAAATCGCGCCGAGGATCCGGCGCGCCTGACGATGCCGCGGGCGTCCCGTCCGATTGTGGCGCGGATGGCGCGGGCGCCCTGCGCGCGCCGGATCGTTGCCGCGGCGCCACCGCGGGAGCCGGCGGCATGTCGATGCGGGCGGGTTGAGCAGGCACGGAGCCGGACCTGTCCTGCATCTTTTGTGCCGGTGGCGCGGACGGCACCTTGGCTGGCAGCAGATCCACGAAGAACGGCGGTTCCGGCGCGCGCGCGCCGCGCATGCCGACGGGCTCGATCCGCTCTCGCCACCACAACCCCGCAACCACCGCATGCAGCACGCACGCCGCCAGCAGCGCCCACCATGCCACCCTTCTCGCGCGCGGCCGCGCATCCACGATTCCAGCCGCAGCCAGATGCATCGCCACCACTCGAACAGTACGCCCCGGACAGCGGGCAACGCGGCGATGATAGCCCCGAGCGCAGTGAAGATTTGTGAAGATGTTGAGGGCTGATGTAGCGCACAATCATGTACTCAAGTCAGGCGAGGGGAAACCCCAAATCCCACCACCAGCACCCCGGGATACAGTGGCGGATAGGCTTCGCCGTGGAGATTATCATTCCGTTTTCCTGGAGACTTCCCGACGTGTTTGTGCGTTCGCCGGACGGTGTCTTGCACCGTGTGGTGCGCCACGCCACGACCACGGAAACCATCGCCCAACTTGAAAGCATGCCCAGCAATTACCACCTGGATTGCGAATGCATGCTCGATAACGGCGAGACCCTGCACTGGATCGGCGACAACCAATATCGCCAATTGAATGGCGGCGCCATTTTCACCGCCGAAGCTGCAACCACCACGCCTCGCGGCGATTCCCGCAAGAGCGCTGCCGCCAAGAGCAGCCTGCGCGACGCGCGCAGAAAAGCCGCGCCGCGCAAAGCCCCCGCGCAGGGGCAGAGTCATTTACCATTAGCTGTCGTCAATCTAAAAACCGGCAACGACTGGAGCCTGATACGCGCCTGGCGCGAGCATCTCAATATCAGCACCGCTGATATGGCTGCACGCCTGGGCGTGGACCACTCCATCTATATCGAACTGGAAAGGCCGCGCCCACGGCCCAGGCAGGTTATCCTGGACCGCGTATCCGAAGCCCTGGGCGTCTCTCCCGACCAGCTCGACGATTCATTGTTTGGAGGGCACTTTCATTAGCGCCCGGCGCGGGAACATCCAGCTTCCCGCCCCAGCGCACTGAAATGCCCGAACGACTTTGGCGCCGTATATCCAATGGCCCGCGCATGGAGGTATCGCATATGCTCGGCACCGCAAGACGATTGACCGACGTCCTCGCCACCGCGCCGGACGGCACGCTCTACCGCATTGAACGATTTGTCTCAGACCCTGACGCGTACTCCGCCTTGGGCACCTCGCGTTTCGATCCGAAGACGCATTGCATATGCCGCACCAGCACGGGCGAAAAGGTCTCGTGGCTAGGCGGACAGACCTACCGGCTCGTAAAGAGCGGCACCTCGCTGACGGCGGTGGACCGACGACGCCGCTAGGCGCAGGAGACCGCTGCCGCGGCGGCGGTCCCTTCCCCAAATCCTGCAAGACAGCCGCCCGGCGCGCGACATTGCGCACGTGCGCCGCAGGCGCTCGCGCTTGAGCCAGATCAAGGAATTCCGTGCACGCCCGGCAGTACGCTGGATGCATACATGGAAAGATCGGCGCCGCCGCCGCGGCGCCCTCAGGCAACAGGCACCCGGCATGGCCAAGAAGTTTCCCTTGCACCCGAAGCACCCCGAACGCATATGCTGGGGCTGCGACCGCTATTGCCCTACCGATTCGATGGCTTGCGGCAACGGCTCCGGCCGCACCATGCATCCCGCCGAGACGCTGGGAGACGATTGGTACACGGTCGGCGACTGGGGATTCGACGCGGACGACAAAGCCCAAGCCCAGGCGCCAGTCCCACCTGCTCCGCGCTGACGCGACATTCCCGCCGCAAAACAAAAAAGGCCTTCGATCCAAGATCAAAGGCCTTTCTATTTTCTTTCTGTGTAAGCCAAGCAAGAAGCTTGGTGCGCCCGGCAGGATTCGAACCTACGACCCCCTGGTTCGTAGCCAGGTACTCTATCCAGCTGAGCTACGGGCGCTCCGAAAGAGGCGTGTTTATACCATGAAAAATAAAGCACGCGCAAATCGGCCCGACCAAACCGGCGCCCACCCGTATCCAGCCGCCGGCGCATCCAGACGCTGACGGACCTTTTCCGCGCAATGCCTTCCACAAAACGCACGCAAAGGAAATAGTTCAGAAAACCCAGTTCATGCAGCCGCATTGCGAAACTTCCGCGTTCGAAAAATAATTGGCTTCCTGTGCATATAGGTCAAAACATGCGCCCACGAGCGGAAAGCAGCTTTTGCACGGGACCTCTCGCCGACGCCTGCAGCCGGGGCTCCCATGCCCCATATCGTCAGAAGGAACTTGCATGAAGATCAAGAATTCCTCGGGCGCGCTTCTCGTCGGCATCGCCGCCGCGATCCTGGCGGCCGGCTGTTCCACCGCGCCGAAAACGACGGAGTCCGGCTTCCTGCCGGATTACTCGCAGCTGCACCAGGCGCCCGCGCCCGACGGCGGCACCCGCCTGGTCTACCTGAATCCCGACTTCAACCCATCGCGCTATACCGCGGTCTGGCTGGAGCCCGTCGTGTATTACCCGGAGCCGCAGCCTTCCGCGGACGTTTCCCTGGAAACCCTCACCGAAATCCGCAATGCGGTCAACGAAACGCTGCGACGCAAGGTCGGCGAGCAGGTGCGGCTGGTTGATCGCGCCGAACCTGGCGTCGCCCATATACGCATCGCCATCACCGCGGTGGGGACCTCGGAGCAAGCGCTGCGCGCCTATCAATACATTCCCATCGCCTTGGTCATGACCGAGGCCCGGGCCGCCATGGAAGGAGGCATGGCGCGCAACGCGACTGTCGCCATCGAATCGCGGGTCACGGACAGCATGACGGACGAATTGCTGTATGCCTCCGTGCGCGGCGGCACCGGCGAGAAGGTCGCCAACGCCACTCAGGGCGCGGGCGGCGTGCGCCTGTCCAAGCTGCAACCGTTGATCGATGAATGGACCACGGGCGCGGCGCGAGAAATCGGCAAGTACGTCCGGCAGCGGTAACGCAAGGCATCGGCCGGGCGCAGCCTTACCTGCGCCACGGCTATTCGTGATTTTCAAACCATGATTTCGTTGGAGCGATCCTATGAAGCTGACACGCCGCACATTGAATGCAGGTGGCCTTGCCCTACTCGCAACCAGCGTCCTGGGTGCGCCAGCCCGAGCCGCCGATGGATTGGTCGCGGATTTTCCCGAAGGCGACGAGCAGTTCGGACTGGCAACGGATGTCTACGTCTATGCCTATCCCCTGGTGACGATGGAGATGACCAGAAGAGTCATCACCAACGTCGCGGAGCCCAAGGGGACGCGTGCGCCGATGGGACATCTCATCAAGCTGCGCCAGTATCCCGATGCCAAGTTCCGGGACGTGACCGCACCGAACGCCGACACGCTCTACACCACTTCCTTCTTCGACGTCGGCGACGAGCCCTGGGTCGTCAGCCTGCCCGACATGAACGGACGCTATGCCCTGTTTCCGATGCTGGACGGCTGGACCACGGTATTCGACGTGCCCGGCAAGCGCACGACTGGCACCGGGGCCCAAACCTACGTAGTCAGCGGCCCCGGATGGGAGGGCGCGATTCCGCAAGGCATGACCCACTACAAATCCCCCACCAGCATCGTCTGGCTGCTGGGCCGCATCTACTGTACGGGTACGCCGGAAGACTATGCGCTAGTGCACAAGCTGCAGGACGAAGTGAAGCTCTGTCCATTGAGCGCATGGGGCAAGGACTGGAATCCGCCACCGGGCAAGGTCGACCCCGCCATCGACATGAAAACCTCGGTGCGCGACCAGGTCAACAACATGGACGCGGTCGAGTACTTCAGCTTGTTTGCCCAGTTGCTCAAGCGCAATCCGCCGAGCGCCGCCGACGCGCCCATCGTGGCGAAAATGGCTGCGATAGGCATCGTGCCCGGCCAGGACTTCGACAAGAGCCAACTCGATCCCGCCATTGCGAAGCGCGTCCCGCAGGTCGGGTTCGGGCGCATCATGACGCACTTCAAGTCCAGCAACGGCGACATCCAGGACATCGACGGCTGGGGGTTCACGACCAAGACGGGCATCTACGGCACCAACTACATCCAGCGGGCCTTGGTCACCGCGATAGGCCTGGGCGCCAACCGCCCGCAGGACGCCATCTACCCCACCTCCCTGAAGTCCGATACCGGCGCCATCAAGCGCGTCTACAACGGTTCCGAAAAATATGTGCTGACCTTCAAGAAGGGCCTCACTCCACCCGTCTCCGGCTTCTGGTCGTTGACGATGTATGACGCGAGCTACTTTTTCGTCGATAACCCGCTGAACCGCTACTCGATCAGCGCGCGCCAAGCCCTCAAGGCGAAGCCAGACGGTTCGATCGATCTGCTCATCCAGCATGAATCGCCCGGCCCCGACATGGAGTCGAACTGGCTGCCCGCCCCCAAGGGAAAGTTCATCCTGATGATGCGCCTCTACTGGCCCAACGAAAGCAACCCGTCGATCATCGACGGCTCCTGGACCTTGCCTCCCGTAAGAAGGGTCACCTGATACCGGCGCTGCACTCCGCCGGCGCCAGACCGGCTTTGCGTCCACGGCGGGCGTGATGGATTCGATTCATCACGCCCGCGGCTTGGGGAGGGTTTGCGATGAAAAAGATAGTCATGGGCTGCCTGGCTTGCGGGCTGCTGCAAGCCGGGGCCGCGCTGGGCGCCGAAGCGGATCCGGCTTCCGCGGCGGGATCCCTGCCGTCAAATGAATGGCAGTTTTCGGTCACGCCCTACTTCTGGGCCGCCGGCCTGTCCGGCAAGACGTCGGCATCGCGTTCGCCCGTCATCGATGTCCACGCAGACTTCGACAAACTGTTGGACAACCTCGACTTCGGCGCCATGCTGATAGGCGATGCGCGCAAAGGCCGCTACAGCATATTCGGCGACCTGATCTACACCAAGATCGGCACGCAAGGAGATACGCCGCACGGCTTGCTGGCCAGCAGCGCGGACGTAAAGACTTCCACCTTCGCGGGACTGCTCGGGGTCGGCTATTCCGTGCTGGAAAACTCGCCGCATCAATTGGACGTGGTGGCCGGCTTGCGCGTCTGGTCGGTCGACACCGACATCACGCTCAAGGGCGCGCACCTGAATGGCAGAACGCGCAGCGACGGCGCCACCTGGGTCGACGGCCTGGTGGGCGTGCGCGGAAACTATGTCCTGAGTTCGAAGTACTACATCACCGGCTGGGGCCTGATCGGCGCGGGCGGGGCAGAAGCGGATTGGGATGTGGGCCTGGGCATCGGCTACAACATCAGCAAGAACGTCTCGGCAGCGATAGGCTATCGCGCGCTGGGCGTGGACTACAGCAGTGGGGGCTTCAAGTTCGACGCCGTGCTGCAAGGGCCGATGGCGGGCGTGACGATCCGCTTCTAGATGACGGCGCAAAACAAAAAGGCCTTCGATACGAGATCAAAGGCCTTTCCATTTTCTTTGCTGTATTGACCAAGTGAACTTGGTGCGCCCGGCAGGATTCGAACCTACGACCCCCTGGTTCGTAGCCAGGTACTCTATCCAGCTGAGCTACGGGCGCTCCGGCAAAGAGGCAAAATTATATCAGAAAAATCTTGCCGTTTTTACTGCTTTTGCTACTGCTCTTGCCATTTACACGCTTTATTCAATGCTGCACTGGCCGATTAAAACCAATCCAGAATCAAACTTGGTGCGCCCGGCAGGATTCGAACCTACGACCCCCTGGTTCGTAGCCAGGTACTCTATCCAGCTGAGCTACGG
>NZ_JBYSYI010000008.1:0-250350 GCF_058783105.1 Achromobacter sp. FW305-C-30-7
GCCGAGGCTGCCCTGCGCCATTCCGATGCTCGCCCCGGTGGGGCTGCGCTTCGGATGGCTCCGGGGTCCTCGGCTGGAAATTGCCCAATGCGTTGGTTTCGGACCCCGTTCATGGGCAGATGCCGTGAGCCGGTGGCCGGGCGGAGGAATCCGAAGCGCAGCCCCACCGGGGCGAGCATCGGAATCCCGCAGTCCGGACGCCGGCGACTCAAGAACCCCGCCTCACAAAACCGATCGTCAGCAATTCCGCCAAAAATGCCCTAAACCGATGCGCGTTCACGGTCCACAGCCGTGACCACGCCAGCCTCGATCAGTGCGTCGATTTCCTGCTGGCCATAGCCGAACTCTCCCAGGATCGCGATGGTGTCTTCGCCCAGCCTGGGCGCCGCGCGGTGGTATTGCGCGGGCGTGGCCGACAGCTTCACGGGCATGCCCACGGTGCGCACCTTGCCGGCCACCGGGTGATCCTGTTCCACCACCATGCCGCGCGCCAGCGTTTGCGGATGCGACAACGCCTGCGCGATCGAATGCACCGGTCCGGCAGGCACGCCGGCCTCGTCGAAAACGTCCAGCCATTCCTGCGCGCTGCGGCTCTTCAGGATGGCGGACATTTCTTCCACCAGCTGATCGCGGTTCTGCATGCGGTCGCGGTTGCGCGCGTAGCGCGGATCTTCGGCCCATTCCGGCTTGCCCAGCGCCTGAGTGATGCGCTGCCAGTTCTTCTCGTTGGCGCCGCCGATGATGATCCAGTCGGTGGCAGTGGGAAACGCCTGGTACGGCGCACTGAGCACGTGCGCCGACCCGGTGGGGCCGGGCGACACGCCGCTGCCGAAATAGATGGCGGCATGCCAGTACAGTTGCTGCAAGCTGGCTTCGAGCAACGACGTTTCCACGATCTGGCCTTCGCCGGTGCGCTGCTTGTGCTGATAGGCCGCCAGCACGCCGAAGGCCGCCAGCAGGCCGGCGTTGATGTCCGCGACCGAATTGCCGGTGCGCAGCGGCGGCCCGCCCGGTTCGCCGGTGATCGCCATCAGGCCGGAAAAGCCCTGCGCCACCAGGTCGAAACCGCCCTTGTCAGCATAGGGGCCGGTGGTGCCGTAGCCCGATACCGCGCAATAGATCAGGCCGGGGTTCTCCTGGCGCAGCCGTTCGTAGCCCAGGCCCAGTTTCTCCATCGTGCCTTTGCGGAAGTTCTCGGTCACCACGTCGGCATCGCGGATCATGCGCAGCAGCACCTTCTTGCCCTCGGGGTGCTTCAGGTCCAGCGCGATGGCGCGCTTGTTGCGGTTGAGCATGAGGTAGGGCGCCGAGATGCCGTTGATCTGCGGGTCGCGGTACTGGCGCGAGTCGTCGCCGCCGTCGATCTTCTCGACCTTGATGACGTCGGCGCCCATGTCGGCCAGCATCATGCCGCAGGTCGGGCCGGCCATGATCTGCGACAGCTCGATCACGCGCATGCCGGCGAGCGCGCCGGCGGGGCGCTGGGTGTCGCCCTGGGTATCGTTATGCATGAGTCCTCCTTGCATGGGGTTCAGCGGGCGTTGAATTGCGGCTTGGCCTTGGCCAGGAAGGCCTGGTAGCCCGTGCGGAAATCCTCGGTGTCGAAGCAGTCGAAGGCTTCGTCGCGGTCGGCGTCGGTCAAGGTCTTGCCGTCCACCAGGTTGCGGATGAATTTCTTGTGCCAGCGCGCCACCAGCGGCGCGCCGTCGGCGATGCGGCGGGCGGCGGCCTGCGCTTCCGCGGCGACCTGGTCGTCGGGCGCCACGCGCGTGACCACGCCCAGGCGCAACGCTTCCTGGGCGTCGAAGATGGTGCCTTCCAGCAGCACCTGCAGCGCAGCGGACGGGCCGACCAGGCGCACCAGCGGCGCCAGTTCCGAATACGACATCACCAGCCCGAGGTTCTTGATGGGCACGCCGAAGCGCGAGCTCGCGCCGCAGATGCGGATGTCGGCCAGGCTGGCGATCTCCATGCCCCCGCCCACGCAGATGCCGTGTATCTGCGCCACCACGGGATGGCGGCAGTTGCCGATGGCCTCTATGGTCCGGCGCATGACCGCGCCGTACTCGATGGCTTGACGCTTGTTGCTGCGGGCGGTCTCGAATTCGCTGATGTCGTTGCCGGGAGAGAAGGCTTTCTCGCCCGCGCCGCGCAGCAGCACGCAGCGCACGCTGTCGTCGGCGTCCAGCTCCAGGAAGGTGTCGCCCAGCAGCCGCCAGCTGTCTATGGTGAAGGCGTTGAGCTTTTCCGGGCGGTTCAGCACTACGGTCACGATGTCACCGTCGCGCTGGCGCAGGATGGGGGAGGAATCGGAATTGGGGGTAGCGCTCATGGTGTTCCTTTGCTTGGGCGGGGGGCGCACCCCCGCCGGGTTGCTGCGGGCTTACTGCTTGGTCAGGCCCAGGCTGGCGGTGAGCTTGCCGTACTTGCTCCATTCATCCTGGACGTAGCTGGCGAAGGCCGCGGGATTGCTGGGGCCGCCGCCCAGTTCCATGCCCTGGTCGGCCAGCTTGGCCTTGATCTCGGGATCGGCCAGGGCCTGGCTCAGGGCCTGGTCGAGCTTGTCCAGGACCGGCTTGGGCAGCTTGGCCGGGGCCAGCACCGCGTACCACTGCACCACGTCCAGGCCCTTGATGCCGGACTCCGCCAGCGTGGGCACGTCGGGCAGGCGCTTGCTGCGTTCCGTGCTGGTCACGGCCAGCGGACGCAGCTTGCCGGCCTGGATCTGGTTGATGGCGCCGGGCAAGGTGTCGAAGTTCATGTCCACGCTGCCGCCCAGCAGGTCGGTCATGGCCTGGCCGCTGCCCTTGTAGGGCACGTGTTCCATGCTCACGCCCGCGATCTGCGAAAAGCGCGCGGCGCTCAGGTGCTGCGGGCTGCCCATGCCGGAAGACGCGTAGGTTAGCTGCTTGGGCTTGGCGCGGGCGTCGTCCACCAGGTTCTGCACGCTGGCGTAGCTGTGCTTGGCCGGGTTGACCACCAGCACATTGGGCACCGAGCCGATGTAGCGCACCGGCGTGAAATCCTTGATCGGGTCGACGCTGGACTGCACCACGTAGGGCGCGGCGACGGTGGACTGCATATTGGCGAGCAGCAGGGTGTAGCCGTCCGGATCGGCCTTGGCCACGAAGTCGGCCGCGATCAGGCCGGATGCGCCGGGCTTGTTCTCGACCACGACCTGCTGGCCCAGGAGGGTGGACAGGCGCGCGGACAGGATGCGGGCCGACACGTCGGTGCCGCCGCCGGGCACGAAACCGACGATCAGGCGTACTGGCCGTTCCGGCCATTTGGATGCGTCCTGCGCCAGGGCGGGGCTGGCGGCGGCCAGGCTGGCGGTCAACGCCAGGGCGCCGGCCCAGGCGCGAGCGTGCTTGTGCATGTGGGTCTCCTTGGTGGTTGTAAGCCTGCCCGCGTGTTGCTTGATCTATGATGGGGTCAGGTTGGTATGCCGCTGGTGTTTGGTATACCAGATACAAAAATAGTCGAATTAGCGAGTGGCAACAACTCATGGCTAACCCTGAAGTTATGGACCAGTCCGTCCCCGATTTGGCCATCCATCACCCCACGCTGCCGGCCGTGGTGGCCGAAAAACTGCGGCAGCTCATCATCGACGGCACCTTCAAGCCGGGCACCTGGCTCAACGAACGGGACCTGTGCGAGCAGTTGAAGATCTCGCGCACGCCGCTGCGCGAGGCCTACCGCATGCTGGCCTCTGATGGCCTGGTGACCTTGCAGCCCAAGCGCGGGGCGATGGTGATCGAGTTGTCGGCCGATGACGTCGAAAACATCTTCGATGTGCTGTCGGTGCTGGAAGGCCTGGCGGTGCGCAGCGCCGCCGAGCGCGCGACGGACGCGGAGCTGGCGCACATCGCGCAACTGCACGCGCAGATGCTGCAGGGGTATGAGCAGCGCGACATCCGCGCGTATTTCGCGGCCAGCATGGGCACGCACATCGCCATCAACCGCGCCGCCCACAACCCGGCGCTGACGCATTCCTATGACAGGTTCAACCTGCAGGTTCAGGCGCTGCGCTACAAGTCGAATTTCGATATCGACGAATGGACGGCGGCGGTGGCCGACCATGAGGCCTTCGTCCAGGCGCTGATGCGGCGCGATGGCGAGCTTGCGGAGTCGCTCATCCGCAAGCATGTGGGCAGCAAGAAGACCTACAACTTGCGCGGGCGCGCGGGTGGCGCGGCCAAGGCCTGACTAGGCCTGTGTAGGCCTGTAATTTTGCGCGGGCGGCGCGCGGCCGGGGGCCGGCGGTCCGCCCGCAGTCGCAGTCAGGCCGGCTGCGGCACCGCGCGCTGCCTGCCTATCATCAGCGCGATGACGGCGGCGATCAGGCCGGTCATGCCGGAGATGACGAAGGCCATCAGGTAGCTGCCCTGCGCTTCGCGCACGGCGCCCGCCATCCAGGCGGCGCTGGCGGCGCCCAACTGGTGGCCGGCGACGATCCAGCCGAACACGATGGGGGCATCGCGCTCGCCGAAGGCTTCGGTCGTCAGGCGCAGCGTGGGCGGCACCGTGGCTATCCAGTCCAGGCCGAAGAAGATGGCGAAGATCGACAGGCTGTAGAACGAGAAGTCGGAATAGGGCAGGTAGATCAGCGACAGCCCGCGCAGGCCGTAGTAGACGAACAGCAGCTTGCGCGGATCGTAGCGGTCGGTCAGCCAGCCGGACGCCGTGGTGCCGATCAGGTCGAAAATGCCCATCAGCGCCAGCAGGCCCGCGGCCTGCACCTCGGGCATGCCATGGTCGCCGCAAAGCGCGATCAGGTGCGTGCCCACCAGACCGTTGGTGGTAAAGCCGCAAACGAAGAAAGTGGCGAACAGGAACCAGAAGGTGCGGGTGCGCGAGGCCCGCGCCAGCGCGCCGAAGGTGGCGGCCAGCATGCCGGTGCGCGGCGCGGCAGGCGCCGGCGGCGCATGCGGATCGCTGCCGAACGGCACCAGCCCGACGCTGGCGGGGCGGTCCGGCACCAGCCACCAGGCCAGCGGCACCAGCGCCGCCGCCGCGGCCGCCACGGTCCAGACCACGCGGGTCCAGTCGCCGGAGGAGGCCAGCGCCGCCAGCACCGGCAGGAACACCAGCGTGCCGGTAGCGGAACTGGCGGTCAATAATCCCATCATCACGCCGCGGTGCTTGGTGAACCAGCGGTTGACCACGGTCGCGCCCAGCACCACCGCCACCGCGCCCGAACCCAGGCCCGAGAACACGCCCCAGGTCAGCAGCAGATGCCAGGACTCGGTCATGAAGGCGCTGGCCGCGCTGGACGCTGCCATCACGACCAGGGCGCCGATCAGCACCCGCCGCAAGCCGAAGCGCTCCATCGCCGCGGCGGCGAAGGGGCCGACCATGCCATACAGGAAGATGCCGACCGCGGCGGCCAGGGAGATGGTGCTGCGGCTCCAGCCAAAAGTTTCTTCCAGCGGCACCAGTAGCACGCTGGGCGAGGAACGCAGGCCGGCGGAAACCAGCAGGGCCAGGAAAATGACTGCGACGACGACGAAAGCGTACTTCTGGCCGGCGCGCCGGAAAGGAATGGGAGGCTGGGCTATACTCATGTTACTGACCGGTACGTAATGGGGTTGCGAATAGTACGTACCGGTCAGTAACATAGTCAAGCGATTTCTCGTCGCGTCCGTCATCCGGAAAAGGAGCCCATCCATGGCCAGCAAGACCACCGCCGCCGACCGGCCTGCATCCAAGCCGCCGCTGGCGGCCGATCGCATCCGCAAGACCGCGCGCGAAATGTTCTATCGGGACGGCATCCGGGCGGTGGGCGTGGACGCCATCGTCAGCGAGGCGGGCGTGACCAAACCCAGCCTGTACCGCAACTTTTCGTCCAAGGATGAGTTGGCGGCGGCCTATCTGCGCGACTACGACGCCGAATTCTGGGCGCGTTTCGATGCCGCCTGCGCGGCGCATCCGGGCGACCCGCGCGCCCAGGTCCTGGCCTACCTCACCGGCTTGAGCGCGCGAGCGGTGCAAAGCGGATACCGGGGCTGCGGCCTGACCAACGCGGCGGTGGAATACCCCGAAGCCGGCCATCCTGCCCGCGCCGTGGCGGTGGAACACAAGGCGGAGCTGCGCAGGCGCTTGGCCGCCATGGCGGCGGACATGGGGGCGGCCGATCCCGACGCGCTGGGCGATGGCCTGTTGTTGTTGTTCGAGGGCGCCTTCGTCTCCAGTCAGCTTTTCGGCGAAGGCGGACCTGCCGGGCGGGTCGCACGGATGGCGGACATGCTGATTCAGGCACATCTCGCAAAGTCCTGATTCGGCGCGCTTGCGGCGATTGGGGGCGGTCGACGGACCAATGGCACAAGAAAGGTGCAGGCAGCAGTGCACATGTGCACCATTTTTGGTGTTTGTACCCATTGCGCAACGCACAAAAAAATGCTTAAGAAATTTATTGCGACGCAGCAAGCACAGGTCTAAGATGGACTCGTGTTGTTCCACATCGCTTTCTCAAGGAGAGAACCATGAGCGATACCGCGCTGAAGAATGCCCGCATGTCGGATGAGCTGGAACGTACCCTGATTCATGACGCCATCATCGCGGAAAGCCTGTCCGGCCATGCCTCCGGTTCGCGCTGGCTGCGCCTGAAAGTGCGCCTGGCGGCCTTTGGCGGCGCCGTGGGTGAAGTGCTCCACGACATGGACGCTGGCCGCCGCCAACACCCCGTGGTTTCCGCCTATCACTGAAGTGCCCTGGAGCGACGCGCGCAGCGTCGCGAGCGAAAACGCCGGCAATCTGCCGGCGTTTTTCATGGTGCCAGTTGAGTCTCGTCCAGGACTTCACGCAGGCAGGCGATGAATTGCCGGGCGGCTGGCGTCAGGTCGCTGCCCTTGCGCTGTATGACGCAGACCTGCAGGACCGGCAGCGCATCGTCAAGCTCCAGGCGCCGGATGCCCAGGTTTTTGAAGACCGCGTCCGCCAGCGGCTCCACGAACAGTCCCAGATGATCCGTCTGCGACACCAGGGCCAGGGCCGCGGTGAGCGAATCGCCTTGCACCACGCGCGGCGGTACCGGCATGCCCAACGACGCGAACAGTCGGGTCGTGGCCGATAGCGGATCGCCGCCATCGCCGGGCAAGGCCCATTCAGCGTTGAGCAGTTCGTGCATTGAGCGCCGGTTGCGCAGGGGATGTTGCCTGCGCATGCCGACCACCAGCCGTACCGGGAATAGCGGCTGGCATTCGAACTCGTCCCGCAACAGCTCCGGGTCCGCATGCATGACCGCGAAATCGACCTGCGGCTCGCGCAGCCGCGTCAGAATGCCTGCCAGGCCGGCTTCGCTGACGTGCAGCGAAACGCCGGGGCGCCGTTGCCGCAACCGCCGGAACGTCGGGATGAACAAGGTCTGCGCGAACGCGGCGCTGACCGCCACGCGCACCTGGCCGGCATTGCCGTCACGCAACTGAGCGACCTCGTCGCGCGCCCGTCGCATGTCATCCAGCAGCAGCTGCGCGCGGGGCAGCAGGGCCGCCCCGCATTCCGTGAGCGTGATGCCCTTGACGCTGCGTTCGACCAGGGCGGCGCCGAGTTCGCGCTCCAGTTCGCGCACGATCTTGGTCACGGCGGGCGCCGAAACGTCCAAGCTGCGGGCGGCAGCGCGGATGCTGTGTTGCGTGGCGACCGCGACGAATGCCTGCAACTGGTTGGGTTTCATGGACCACCGCCGTTTATGTGTAAACCAAACGGAAACGATGATAAGAGAATTTTGGCTTTTCGGTTTACGTAGGCATCCCTAGAATGCGCCCTGGGAGTGCTGCGGCGGTTGCGCAGGATTGCGAAAGCGGGCGCACTCCAAAGTCCCCGGCTTGCGCATGCATGCACGTTGGGGGGCGGCGGGTGGAATTTCGGGATGGGTATGGATCTTTTGGCAGCGATGCGCATCTACGTCCGCGTCGTCGAACGCGAGACGATGTCGGGCGCCGCCCGCGACCTGGGCATGGGGCAGCCAGCGGTGAGCGAACGCATCGAGAAACTCGAGCGCTTCCTGGGCGCCACCTTGCTGTTGCGCACGGGACGCGCGCTCAAGTGCACCGAAGCGGGCAGAATCTTCTACGAACGCAGCCAGGGCTTGCTGGCTTCGGCAGCCGAGGCGGCCGAGGCCGTCTGGGCGACGGGCCAGGAGATCGGCGGCACGCTGCGGATCGCCGCCGCCCATTGCTACGGCGAAAAGGTTGTGGTTCCTACGTTGATCGCGGCGCGGAACGAACACCCGGGCCTGCTGATGGATCTGATCCTCAACGACGCGGCCGTGGATCCGGCCGTCGAAGGGGTCGATCTTTCGATTCGCCTGGGGAGCGCCGGCGACGGGCGCTATCTTGCCTATCCGCTGGGAGAGGTGGACCACGTGCTGGTGGCCACGCCCGAATATCTAGACCGGTACGGCCCGGTCCTCAACAGGCAGGATCTCGCCAGGCATCCCTTCATCCGCGTCAAGGACGCTTTCCAGAACAAGGCCTTGCCCATGATGGATGCCGCGGGCGAAAGCCGGCCAGCGGCAATCCGCACGGCCGTCACCACCACGCATTGGCGCGCGATGTTCGACATCATTCTGGGAGCGGGCGGTATCGGAGTCGTGCAGCAGCCCGCTTGCGCTGCGGAGCTGGCGTCCGGCAGGCTGGTGCGCCTGCTGTCCGACCATCGGATGCGTTCGCTGCCGGTCACCGCGCTGACGCCGCCGCAAAGGCCGTTGCCACGGAAGACCCGGGCCATCATCGGCATGTTGCGGGAGGCCATCGAGCTCCGCCGCGGCGCGGCGCCGCGCGGCGAGGCCACCGGCCAGTCCTGGGTTCAGACCAGCATGTCAGCCACCAGATAGCCGTCCAGCAGCAGGATACCGACCGTGGCCGCAATCGCCGCCCAGGCCCAGGCGCCGCGCAACACGTACTTGCCCATCAGGCTCTTGCGGCAGGCCAGCAGCACCAGCGGGCCGAGCGCAAAGGGCAGGGCCAGGCTCAGGATGACCTGGCTCAGCACCAGCAGGCTGTCGGGGTCCTGGCCGCCGGTGAACGCCAACAGGCCGACCGCCGCCGCGCCCGCCAGCAACCGGGTTGCAAGCGCGCGGCGCCGGTCGGACCAGCCCTGGCGGATCTGGAAACCGTTGGACAGAATGCGTCCGGCCAGCACGCCGGTGATGGTGGAGCTTTGGCCCGCGGCATACAGCGCCACGGCGAACACAATGGCCGCGCCCACGCCCAGCGTCTGGCCGATCACGGCATGCGCGTCGTCCAGGCTGGAGACGATCAGTCCCGAACCCGACAGCGATGCGGCGGCGACGATCATGATGGCGGCGTTGATCAGCATCGCCAGGCCCAGCGACACGATGGTGTCGTTGCGCGCCACGCGCATGGCCAGGTCGCGCGCGGCGGGCGGCAGTTGCTGCGCGCGCTGGGCCAGCGAGCCCGAATGCAGGTACAGGTTGTGCGGCATCAGGGTGGCGCCGAGTATGCCCAGCGCGATCAGGAAGCCCTGCGGGTCGCGCAGCGCCCGGCCAGTCTGGGTGACGCCATGCGCGACTTCCGTCCAGGCCGGCTTGGCCTTGAACAGCAGGAACACGAAGGACATGGCGACCACCGACAGCAGCAGGGCGATGAAGCGTTCATGTTTATCGGCGTTGCCGCGGGTCAACGCCAGCACGGCGAAGGTGCCAACGCCGGTGACCGCGACGCCCGCGATCAGCGGCAGTCCGAAGAGCAGGCGCAGCGCGATCGCGCCGCCGATGAGCTCGGCAAGGGCAGTTGCCAGGATTGCCGCCTCGCCGGCCAGCCAGGCCGTCCTGGCCAGGCGCGGCGACAGGTGCCGGGCCGTCAGCGTGGCCAGGTCCTGGCCGGTAGCCAGCGCCAGGCGCGACACCAGGATCTGGAAGCCCAGCGCCAGCAGGGCCGAGATGACCACAACCAGCAGCAGCCCATAGCCGAAGCCGCTGCCGCCGGCGATGTCGGTGGCCCAGTTGCCCGGATCGATATAGCCCACGGCCACCAGGATGCCCGGGCCAGCGATGCGGCGCAGTCCCGCCGACACCTGCACGTCCTGCGCCAGCGCGGTCCTGCCGCCGGATATCGCGTAGATGAATTGGCTCATGCTCGCTCCTGAGAATGATTCTCATCATCCTCTCGCAGGGGCGGAGCGTCAAATTGATTTTGGGCAAGCAGGGGATAGGCTGGCCCAATGGCGCCGCCCTCGCCGGACGGGCCCTGGGCCGCAGCGGGATCAGGACTTGAGCTTCGCGTCCATGGAGATCTTGGCGTTCAGCACCTTGGACACCGGGCATCCTTTTTCGGCCTTGCGGGCCGCGTCCTCGAAGGCCTGGGCGCTGGCGCCGGGGATGACGGCTTCCACGGTCAGGTGGACGGCAGTGATCGAGAAGCCATCGTCCACCTTGTCCAGCGTGACCTCGGCCTTGGTGTCCAGGCTTTGCGCGACCATGCCTGCTTCCGCCAGGATGTTCGACAGGGCCATGGTGAAGCAGCCGGCGTGGGCCGCGCCCAGCAGCTCCTCGGGGTTGGTGCCCGGGGTGTCGCCGAAGCGGGTATTGAAGCCGTAGGCCTGTTCCTTGAGCGCGCCGCTCTGCGTGGAGATGGTGCCCTTGCCGGTCTTCAGGTCGCCGGACCAGTGGGCGGTTGCGGTTTTCTTCATGCGTGACTCCTGTAGTAGGGCCGCGCCCGTCGCGAGCGCGGCCGGTGTGGGAGGGCGCGGGCCGCCGGCTGGGGGCGGAGCGCATTGCCTGGGTTGGCATGACCGATGATACGGCGGGCACGGGCGCCAGGCGCGGAAAGCGTCTGCACGCAACGGCAAGCCGATGTAACCGCTGGTCTTGCAGCGCGACTGCTTGATGCGCGTCGCAAGGCGGCGCGCGCCCATCAGGCAAAATACGGGCATCTGCTCAAACTTCGCCGAGAACTGCTGTCATGTCTTACAAGCTCGTCCGCTACGCCTGCGCTGTCGCGCTGGCCGTCCCCGCCTTGTCCGCCCACGCCGAAATCGTCATCGGCGTGGACGTGTCCACGACCGGCCCGGCCGCCGCCATCGGCATCCAGACCAATAACGCGATCCGCCTGTGGCCCGCCACGCTGGGCGGCGAGCCGGCCCGCTACGTGGTGCTGGACGACGGCACCGACGTCAGCAGGGCGGTGAAGAACATGCGCAAGCTGACCTCGGAAGACAAGGTCGACGCCATCGTCGGCCCCAATACCACGGCTGCGGCACTGGCGGGCCTGGACGTGCTGGCCGAGACCGGCACGCCCATGATCGCGCTGGCCGCGTCCAGCGTCATCGTCGAGCCGCTGTCGGATCCGAAACGCGCCTGGGCCTTCAAGATGCCGCAGAACGATTCGTTGATGGCCACCGCGCTGGTCGCGGACATGAAGAAGAAGGGCCTGAAGAACGTAGCCTTCATCGGCTTCGCGGATTCCTACGGCGACAGTTGGTGGAAGGAGTTCACCGCCGCCGCCGGGACCGACCTGAAGATCGTGGCGCAGGAACGCTTCCAGCGCACCGACGCGTCGGTGGTGGGACAGGTGCTGAAGGTCATCGCCGCCAAGCCCGACGCCGTGCTGATCGCCGGCGCCGGCACGCCTTCCGCCTTGCCGCAGAAGACGCTGCTGGAACGCGGCTACACCGGCGCCATCTACCAGACGCATGGCATCGGCACGCTGGAGTTCCTGCAGGTCGGGGGCGCGGACGTGGAAGGCACCTTGTTCCCCACCGGCCCCGGCGTGGTGGCGCGCGAGCTGCCGGACGACAACCCGGTCAAGAAGGTGGCGGTGGCCTTCGCCGACAAGTACGAAGCCCGCTACGGCGCCAACACGCTGACCCAGTTCGCGGGCGACGCCTATGGCGCCTGGATGCTGCTGGATTCGGCGGTGGCGCGGGCGCTGAAAACTGGCGCCAAGCCCGGCACCCCGGAGTTCCGCGCGGCGCTGCGCGACGCCCTGGAAAACACGCGTGATCTGGTTGTGCCCAATGGCGTCCTGAATATCACCAAGGACAACCACCAAGGCTTCGACGAGCGCGCCCGAGTCATGGGCATCGTCAAGAACGGCCGTTTTTCCTACGCGGAGTAAGTGGGGACATAGACGTCTACCATTCGTAACTTGTCCTGACCTCTCATAGGGCGACGGATCGAAAAGCAGGCTGCGGCCTGCTTTTTTTCGGACACATCATTCGTATAGAAATCATTTAATAGCGTATTATTTTTAGTGAATTCATATACCTCGAAATAAATACAGGAGAAACTGCCATGAGCCTGATCCGATCCAGACGTTTGCTTGCCGCCTTGAGCCTGGGGGTGCTGGCGGCATGTTCCGACTCGGGGTCCGACAAGGCTGCGCCGGCCGCGAGCGCACCCGCCGCGGCGTCCACCCTGGAGGCCGCCAAGGCCGCTGGCAAGATACGCATCGGCTACGCCAACGAAGCGCCTTTCGCCTACATGGACAGCAAGGAAGCCAAGGTCACGGGCGAGTCCGTGGAGATCGCGCGCGTGGTACTCAAGCGCATGGGTATCAACGAGGTGGAGGGCGTCCTGACCGAGTTCGGCTCCCTTATTCCGGGTCTGCAGGCCAAGCGTTTCGACATCATCGCGGCGGGCATGTACGTCACCCCCGAACGCTGCCAACAGGTGGCGTTCTCCGACCCCACCTACGGCGTCGGCCAGTCCTTCCTGGTCAAGCAGGGCAATCCCAAGAATCTGCACAGCTACGAAGACGTGATGAAGAATCCCGACGCCAAGCTGGGCGTGGTGGTGGGCGCGATCGAAGCGGAGTACGCCTCCAAGATCAAGGTGCCGCCGGCGCAAGTGGTGGTGTTTCCCGACGCGGTCAGCGCGCTGTCCGGCGTGCAGGCCGGGCGCGCCGACGCCTACGCGGCCACGGCGCTCACGGTCAACGACTTGATGGGCAAGACCAGCGCGGCCAGCGGCCTGGAGAAGGCCGATCCGTTCAAGGACCCCGTCATCGACGGCAAGGACGTGCGCGGCTATGGCGCCTATGCCTTCCGTTCCGACGACAAGGCTTTTGCCGACGCTTTCAACGCTGAATTGGCCAAGTTCATCGGTACCGAAGAACACCAGAAGCTGGTGGCGCCCTTCGGCTTCACCCCGCAGGAGCTGCCCAAGGGAGTCACGGCCGCCAAGCTGTGCGCCGGCCAGTAAGGGGGGGCGCATGCGGTTGATATCCGAGCATTTCGCCGAGCTCGTGCCGCCACTGCTGCAAGGGCTGGCGGTCACGCTTGAGATCATGGCCGGCGCGGTGGTGCTGGCCGTCCCGCTGGCGCTGGCCGCGGGCATCGGGCGCCTGTCGTCGCTGCGTCCCTTGCGCTGGATCGCGGCGGTCTACGTCGAGGTGTTCCGCGGCACCTCGGCCCTGGTGCAGCTGTTCTGGTTCTATTTCGTGCTGCCGCTGTTCGGCGTGCAACTGCCCGCCATGCTGGTGGGCATCGTGGTGCTGGCGCTGAATGCCGGCGCCTATGGCGCGGAAGTGGTGCGCGGCGCGATCCGCGCGGTGCCGCCGGGCCAGCGCGAAGCCGGCGTCGCGCTGAACCTGACGCGCGGCCAGATCATGCGCCGCATCGTGGTGCCGCAGGCCGTGCCGGCCATGCTGCCGCCGGCCGGCAACCTGCTGATCGAACTGCTGAAGAATACCGCGCTGGTGTCCCTCATCACCATCACCGACCTGACTTTCCGCGGCCAGTTACTGCGCAGCGAGACCTTGCGCACCACCGAGATCTTCACCCTGATGCTGCTGATGTACTTTGCCGTGGCCCTGCTGATCACGGCCGGCGTGCGGCTGCTGGAACGCAAGGTGCGCGTGCGATGAAGCCGGTATTCGATTGGTCCTTCGCCCTGGAAATCCTGCCCACGCTGGGCTCCGCGCTGCTCATCACGATCCAGGCCACCGTGCTGGGCATGCTGGTGGCCGTCACGCTCGGCCTGGCGCTGGCGCTGTTGCGGCGTTCGCGCCTGCGCATCGTGTCGCTGCCCACGGCTTTCGTGATCGAGTTCGTGCGCAGCACGCCCTTGCTGGTGCAGATGTACTTCCTGTTCTACGTCCTGCCCCTGACCGGCGTGCGGCTGTCGCCGCTGGCCACCGGCATCGCCGCGCTGGGCCTGCACTACGCGACCTATTGCGCCGAGGTCTACCGTGCCGGCATCGAGGCGGTGCCGCGCGGCCAATGGGAGGCTGCCACCGCGCTGAACATGTCGCGCTGGCGCACGGCGGTGGGCGTGGTGCTGCCGCAGGCGATTCCGCCGGTGGTGCCGGCGCTGGGCAATTACCTGGTCGCCATGTTCAAGGACACGCCGCTGCTGTCGGCGATCACCGTGGTGGAACTGCTGCAGCAAAGCAAGATGATCGGCTCGGCGACGTTCCGCTACACCGAGCCCCTGACCCTGGTGGGCCTGCTGTTCCTGGCGCTGAGCCTAGTGGCGGCCTGGGGCGTGCGCGGCCTGGAGGCCCGCCTGCAACGATATGGAGGAAAGCGATGAGCGCCAGCGTAAGCATCAAGAACCTGCGCAAGCAGTACGGCGATCTGGAGGTGCTGCGCGGCATCAACCTGGAGATCCCGTCGGGCCAGACCGTGGCCGTGATCGGCCCTTCGGGCTCGGGCAAGTCCACCCTGCTGCGCGTGCTGATGACGTTGGACCGGCCCACCAGCGGCGACATCGAGATCGATGGCGTGCCCATGTGGACCGACGCCCAGGGCCGCCCCGCCGGGCCCAATTCGGACCATCTGCGCAAGGTCCGCGGCAAGATCGGCATGGTGTTCCAGCACTTCAACCTGTTCCCGCACATGACGGCGCTGGCCAACGCCATGGAGGCGCCGCTGCACGTGCTGGGCATGTCGCGCATCCAGGCGCGCGAACGCGCCGTGGAATACCTGGAAATGGTCGGCCTGGGCGACAAGCTGGAGGTCTATCCGGCGCAGTTGTCGGGGGGGCAGAAGCAGCGCGTGGGCATCGCGCGCGCGCTGGCCATGTGCCCCGACATCATGCTGTTTGACGAGGTGACCTCGGCGCTGGACCCGGAACTGGTGGGCGGCATCCTGCAAATCCTGCGCGACCTGTCGGCCCGGCGCAGCATGACGATGATCATCGTGACCCACCAGATGAAGTTCGCCGAACGCAGTTCGGACCGGACCCTGTTCTTCGACGAGGGCAATATCGTCGAGGACGCCGAATCGTCGGTGCTGTTCAGCCAGCCCCAAGAGGCGCGCACGCGCCAGTTCCTGGATTCGGTGATCGAAGGGCAGTAGCGCATCGCTCGCGGCTGCGGTTGACCCCGCCCGGGCCTGCGGTATTCAGGCCGCCAGCCGGGTTGGGGCGCTATGCTTTCGCATCCCATGCCCCGGAGGCTCCAGCATGTCCCTGCTTTTCAGTCCCATCTCCATCGGCCAGCTGGAGCTGGCCAACCGCATCGTCATCGCGCCCATGTGCGAGTACTCGGCTGAAAATGGCCTGGCGACCGATTGGCACATGATCCATCTGGGACACCTGGCCTTGTCCGGCGCCGCGCTGCTGTTCGTGGAAGCCACCGCCGTGGAGCCCGACGGCCGCATCACCCCGGGAGATCTGGGCCTGTGGTCCGACGAAACCGAGGCGGCGATCGGCCGCGTCGTCGCCGCCATCCGCCGCTATGCGCCCATCAAGCTGGGCATACAGCTCGCCCACGCGGGCCGCAAGGCTTCCAGCGACGCGCCCTGGAACGGCGGCCAACTGGTCCCGCCCGAGGCTGGCGGCTGGCAGGGCTGGGCGCCCTCGGCGCTGCCGCACAACGCGTCCGAACCCGCGCCCCATGCGCTCGACGCGGCAGGCCTGGCGCGTATCCGCGATGCCTTTGTGGCCAGCGCCAAACGGGCTATCCGGCTGGGCTTCGACGCGATCGAGCTGCACGCTGCGCACGGCTATCTGCTGCACCAGTTCCTGTCGCCCTTGTCGAACCGGCGCGACGACGCCTACGGCGGCTCGCTTGAGAACCGCATGCGTTTTCCGCTGGAAGTCTTCCAGGCGCTGCGCGAGCTCACGCCGCCGTCCGTGGCGCTGGGCGTGCGCGTATCCGCCACCGATTGGGTCGAGGGCGGCTGGGATCTGGAACAGACGCTGGTGTTGGCGCAGGCCTTGAAGGAACGGGGCTGCGAGTTCATCGACGTCTCCAGCGGCGGCGTTTCGCCGCAGCAGAAGATCCCCGCCGGGCCGAATTATCAGGTGCCGTTCGCCGACGAGATCAAGCGCAAGGTGGGCATGCCCACCATCGCGGTGGGCCTGATCACCGAGGCGCAACAGGCGGAAGACATCCTGGAGCACGGTCAGGCCGACATGGTCGCGCTGGCGCGCGGCATGCTGTACGACCCGCGCTGGCCCTGGCATGCCGCGGCGCAATTGGGCGGCCAGGTCAGCGCGCCGCGCCAATACTGGCGCTCGCAGCCGCGGGATCAGAAGGCGCTGTTCGGCGAAACCCGCTTCGGCCAGCGCTAGGCGAAAGCGGCAGGCAGGTCCGCGGCCTGCCTGAATCCCGTCCTATGGCCGCGTGCCGTCGTAGGCGTTTTGCAGCAAGGTCCGCAAGGCCTCGCGCTCCAGCGGGCGGGGATTGGGGTAGGGCGTTTGCAAGGCGATGTCGCAGGCGCGGTCCAGGTCTTGCTCGCGCATGCCGATATCGCGCAGCGCGGTGGGCGCGCCCAGCGAACGGGCCAGGTCGAACACGCCAGCCGCCGCAGCCGGCGCGCCCAGCGCCGCCGCGATGCGCTCCATGGCTTGCGGCGCGGCCGCGGCGTTGTAGGCCAGGGCGTGGGGCAGCACCACGGTGTGGACTTCGGCGTGAGGCAGGTTGAAGCTGCCTCCCAGCGTGTGGCAGAGCTTGTGATGCAGTGCCATGCCCACGCTGCCCAGCACCGTTCCGCACAGCCACGCACCGTAGAGCGCGTTGCTGCGCGCCTGCAGCAGATCCGCGCCGCCGGCGCCGGCGTGGATGGCGGGCAGCGACTGCGCCAGCGCGCGTATGCCTTCCTGCGCCATCAGGTCCATGATCGGATTGCCGTCGCGCGCATACAGGCCTTCGGCCGCGTGGGCGATGGCATTGATGCCGCTGGTCACGCTCATCGATACCGGCAGCGACAGGCTCAGTTCCGGGTCGTACACCACGCTGCGCGGCAGGACGCGGTCATCCTTGCCGGTCTTCTTCATGCCGGCCTCGGTGATGCCGTAGATCGGCGTCATTTCCGAGCCCGCATAGGTGGTGGGCACCGCGATGACCGGCAGCCCGGAGTCCAGGGCGATGGCCTTGCCCAGGCCGATGGTGGAGCCGCCGCCCACGGCCACCGCGCAATCGGCGCCCAGCTCGCGCGCCGCCTCCCGCGCCTGGCGCGCGATCTCGATCGGCACGTGCATCACGGCCTGGTCGAAGATCCCGGCCACGCGCGCCTCGCCCAGCAAGGTTGCGACCCGTTCGGCCTGCGCGCGCTGCGGCGGCGTGCAAAGCACCAGCGCGCGCCGCAGCCCCAGCGTATCGAGTTCGGCCGCCAGGCCGCCCAGGCTGCCCGGCCCGAAGACCACGCGCTGGGCGCGGCTGGCGTAGATGAAGGATTGCATGGCGTTCCCGGTCGGCATGTCGGTCATTGTGCAACGATTCCGCGGCTCTTGATGAGCTGGCCCCAGCGTTGGGATTCGGCCTGCACCAGCCGGTTCATGTCGTCGCGGCCGCCGGCCACCACTTCGAAGCCGGATTCGGTGATGCGTCCGGCGACGGCCGGGTCGCGCAGCGCCGCGATGGTGGCGTCGGCCAGCTTGTCCAGCGTCGCCGCCGGCGTTTGCGCCGGCGCCACCATGCCCACCCAGGAATAGATCTCGAATCCCGGATAGCTTTCGGCGATGGCGGGCACGTCCGGCAGGGCGGCGACGCGCTTGGGCGCGGTCACCGCCAGCGCGCGCAGCTTGCCGCTCTGGATGTGGGGCAGCACCAGCGGCAGGCTGGCGATGATGGATTCCACGTGTCCGCCCATCAGATCCGACACGGCCGGACCGCCGCCCCGGTAGGGCGTATGGATGCCGCTGGTGCCCGCGGCCTGGTGGAACATTTCGGCCGCCAGGTGGTTGGAACTGCCCGCGCCGACCGAGGCGTAGGACACGCTGCCTTTCTTGCCGGCCGCCACGTAATCGGCCAGCGTCTGGTAGGGACCACTGGCCGTCACCGCCAGCACCATGGGCGAACGCACCATGTACGACACGCCGGTCAGGTCGCGCGCCGTGTCATAGGGCAGCTTGGGGTAGATGTGCTGCTCGGTGGCGTAGGAATCGAACACCATTTCCACGGTGTAGCCGTCGGGCGCGGACTTGGCGACCAGCGCCGTGCCTATGGTGCCGCCGGCGCCGCCGCGGTTGTCGATGACCACCGTCTGGCCCAGCTTGTCCTGCAGCGCCTGCTGCACCTGGCGCGCTACCCGGTCCACGGTGCCGCCCGCGGCAAAAGGCACCACGATCGTCACCGGCTTGCTGGGATAGGAATCCGCCAGCGCGGGCAGGGCGGTGGCCCAGGCGCCTGCGGCGAGGGCGGCGGTCGCCAGCAGGGCGCGGGGCGAGCGGCGGGGGGCGGTAATAGGGGGCATGCGGGTCTCCTGGGCTTATCGTCGTTGTATCTGGCCGTCTATCTTTGTCAAAATTGCCAAAGTGCGGCCATGCACGGTATCGTAATTGGCAAATTCCCCAGGAAAGCTGGCGTCGCACGCCAAAGCCTTTTGCGCCATACGCACAAATGAAAACCGTCAAATTCGCCGAGAGCCTGTCCATCTTCGTCGACGTCGCCCGCGCCCAGAGCTTTTCCGAGGTGGCCCGCCGCCGCGGCATGGTGGCCTCGTCCGTGGCGCGGCAGATCGGCGCGCTGGAGTCCGAACTCAAGGTGCCGCTGTTCGTGCGCTCCACCCGCGCCCTGATGCCAACCGAGGCCGGCGAGGTGCTGTACGAGCGCGCCGTGAAGATCCTGCACGACATGACCGAGGCGCGCTCCGAAGTCATATCTCTGGAGCAGACCGTGCAAGGCCTGTTGCGCGTCAGTTGCCTGCCCGCGTTCGCGCGGCGCTACGTGGTGCCCATGTTGCAGCAGCTGGGCGAACGCCATCCGCAGTTGCAGGTGGAGCTGGAGTTGACCGAGCGCGTGGTGGACCCGGTGGTGGAGCGCATGGACGTGGTGGTGCGGGTGGGGCAGCAGCCCGACAGCAGCCTGATCGGGCAGCGCATCGGCAGCCATCGCTACCTGATCTGCGCCGCGCCCTCATACCTGGAGCGTCATGGCGTGCCGCGCACGCTGGCGGACCTGTCGCGCCATCGCCTGATCGACCGGCGCCACAGCACCAGCGTGCGCGGCTGGCGCGAGCTGGGCGATGGCCAGTGGGCGCAGGACGCCCGATTCGTGCTGGAATGCGACGATTGCGACGCGCGCCGGTTCGCGGCGCTGGAAGGGCTGGGCATCGCGCTCATGCCCAACTGGTCCGCGGGCGCGGACATCGGCGCCGGGCGCCTGGTGCAGTTGACGCTGGAGGACGCCAGTCCGCCGCCGGAAAGCGGCATTTATCTGCTGCGCGCCATGCCGCGCGCCAATGCGCGTATCCGCGCTTTCACCGAGCAGTTGCGGCGGCAGATCGGCTCCCCTTTGGTGTGGGACGCGGCCATCGAGACGGCGCGCGCGGCCTGACGCGCCTGGAAACAGGTTGCGCGGTCGTCATCCGCGGCTGGGCGGCCCCGCTGGCGCCGCGCCTTATTTGGCGTCGTGGAAAATGATCCCCAGCGTGTGCCGCTCGCCCTTGCGCAGCCGGCTGACACCGTGCCGCAGATGGGCCCGGTAATAGCCGCGCCCCGAACGCACCGGCTTGTGGTTGACGGCAAGCACCACGGCATCGCCTTGCCGCAGCGGCACCACGTCGGCCCGGCCAGGCTGCTTGGGGTTGCTTTCGGCCAACAGCAGTTCGCCGCCTTCGAAGTCGCGCCCTGGCTCGTCCAGCAGGAAGATGACCTGGAACGGAAAGACGTGATCGCCGTACAAGTCCTGATGCAGGCAGCAGTAATCGTTCACCTGATACCGCAGCAGCAGCGGCGTGGGCCGCCGTTGGCCCGCCGCATGGCAGATGTCGCGGAACTCGTCGTGGCTCGCGGGAAAACGTTCCTCGATCCGCATGGCGGCATGCCAGCGGTTGGCGATGGGCGCCAGGCGAGGATAGAGCGACTGCCGCAAGCCTTGGACGGCGTCGGGCAGCGGGTAGCCGAAGTACTTGTACTCGCCCCGGCCGAACGCATAGCGCTCCATCACGATGCGGCTGCGAAAGCGCGCTTCGTCGGTGTAGCTGCGCGCGAGTTCCCTGCACTGGGCGGACGTCAGCAGCGCGGGCAGGACGGCGTAGCCATCGCGGCCGAGCGCGTCTTCGGCGGCCTGCCAGTCGGCCGCCGCAATCCGGGCTTCAGGCGGCTCGTGTTGCAGGATCGTTGTCGGCATGGTGCAGGTTGGCATCAGGGCGCATCGTGAAAATACAGTTCCAGGCCGACGCGCTCGCCCTTGCGCACGCGGCTGACGGCATGCTTGAGATTGACGCGATAGTCGCCCTTGGAACCTGAGAAGGGGCGTTCCGCCGTGGCGATGATGGCGGCGTCGCCGAACTTGAGCGGCGCCACCATCGGACGCGACTGCATGCGCGGACGCTGCTCCGTCATCACGAATTCGCCGCCCTGAAAGCCATCGCCCGGTTCGGACAGCAGCGCGACTACCTGCATGGGGAATACCTGCTCGCCATCATTGCGCTGATGCAGCGCCACGTAGTCGTCGACGCCGAGTCGGTTCAGGTGAGAGCGCGCCCTGGTCTGGCCCGCCTGCCGGTTGCGCGCCAGGAATTCCGGCAGCTCGGCGGGGTAGCGCAGGCTGGCGCCCATGCGCTCGTTCCAGCGATTGGCATGGCCGGCCAGCCGGCGGTACAGCGACGCGCGCACCGGCTCCAGCGGCGCCGGCATGGCGGCGTCGAAGTAGTACAGCTCGCCGCGCCCCAGCCCGCTGGATTCCAGGCTTACCCGCCTGGCTTGCGGCGCGTCGACCTGCCGCGCCAGGCTGCGCGCCAGCTCGGTGTCCAGCAATCCGGGCAGCAAGGCATAGCCTTCGGTATCGAGCTGCGATCCGATGTCTGCCCAGTCCAGGCGCTCCAGGCGGGTCTCGAGGGCGGTCATGCCGCTGTCATGCATAGGGTTCTCATCGATGTTCGGAAGCGAGCGTGGCGTCATGCTGCGTCATGGAAGATAAGGCCCACGGTGTGGCGCAGGCCGCCGCGCACGCGGCTCACGCCGTGCCGCATGGCGACCTTGCGCGGCCCGCGCGCGCCCGCCGCAGGCCGTTGATTGACGGTGAACACCACGGCGTCGCCCTGGTTCAGCGCCACGACGTCGGCGCGCTGGCCATTGGCGCCAAGCTCGGTCATGACGAATTCGCCGCCGGTGAAATCCTTGCCGGGTTCGGACAGCAGGATGGCGACCTGCAGCGGAAACACATGCTCGCCATAGAGATCCTGGTGCAGGCAGTTGTAGTCGCCCTCGCCGTATTGCAGCATCAATGGCGTGGGGCGGGCCTGGCCCGCCCGATGGCAGCGTTGCAGGAAGGCGACCAGTTCAGGCGGGTACTGCGTATCCTTGCGCAGTTGTTGATTCCAGCGGTTGGCTATCGGCGCGAGCCGGGCATAAAGCGCATGGCGCAGGCAGTCGAGCAACGGCGGCAAGGGGTACGCGAAGTATTGGTATTCGCCGCGTCCGAATCCATGGCGCGCCATGATGATGCGCGAACGGAAGCGCGCTTCGTCCGGGTAAAGAGCGGAAAGGCCGCGGCATTGCCGCGCCGTCAGCAGTCGGGGAAGTACGGCGTTGCCATGGGCATCCAGGGCATGCTCCACAGTCACCCAGTCATAGCGGGCGGCGTTCATCGCCTGGTTCTCGCTTGCCGCGGCGTGCATGCCGGATCCTCTCTGCGCTTGAAGACCCGTTCAGTATAAAAACTCACGCCTCTTTTAAAACTCCGTTCCTTGCGCTTGGCTGGGAAGCGCGCTTCCCTGGGAGCCTGGCGCTGCCGGCTCCGCCATGAAAAAACGCCGCGAGCGCGGCGTCTTTCAGGCGGGCGGGGCAGGCGGGCGCTTACAGGCGCGAGTACGCCTGCTCCAGTTCGCGATGCAGCTGGTCGGCGAAATCCTCGCGCGCGGGGTCCAGCTGCGACAGCAGGCGGGCCAGCACGACGTTGTCTTCCTCGCCGTTCCAGATCTTGATGTAAGTGCCTTCCTTGTAGCCATGCTGCTGGCGGAAGATGTTCAGCACGTTCTTGGACACGTATTGCGTGTAGGCGTCGTTCCAGCTCATGTCGCAGGACGTCATGGTCTGTTCCAGCACCTTGAAGCTGGCGCGGCCGCACACGGCCAGGCCGCCGATCAGTTCCAGCAGCTCGGGCACGTTCAACTGGTCCAGCGTGTGGGTCTTGCCGTCCAGCGCGACCGAGGCCGGGCCGGACAGGTCGGCGACCAGCGCGCCGGCGGCGGCGCCGATGTCGCCGCGGGCTTGCACGATGGTGTGCGACAGGTAGAAGTGCAGGATGTCCACCAGTTCCATTTGCACCTGCGGCAGGTCGATGGTCTGCTTCTTCCACCACTTCCAGCCGTAGTGTTCCAGCGCCTCGGCGGATTCGACGAAGGCGGCGCGCAGGAAGCGGGCTCCGCCGTTGACCCAATCCGGATTGATCATGCTGTTCAAGTGGCCCTGCAGCTTCAGCATCGTGGCCGCCTGGGCCTGGTTCAATCCGACTACGTTATTCACTTTTACTCCGTGGTTCATGGGTCTTTCGACAGCGGCGGAAATGTTAGCACCATTGCCCGCCCGAGCCGGGCCGCCCCGGTGGCGGAATCAGGCGTCGCCGTCCTTGCGGTAAGAAGAGCGCTTGAGCGGAGGCAGCGGCGCCTTGCCGCGCGGATTGCGCGCGTTGCGGGCGGCCTTGAACAGCATCATGGCGAAGAAGAACAGGAAGACGGCGGGCATGGCCTCGTCCAGGTCGAACCCGGGGCCGCGCAGGGCTTCGAAGATGATGCGCGCTCCGGCCCAGCCGGCCAGGATGCCGCCCACCGTCAGGATGACGCCGATCTTGCGCTGGGTGGCTTGGCGGGCCATCGATACCTCGGCGGCATCTGTCTGGCCCGGAGCCGCGGGCGCTTGCCGCGATTGCAGGGGCGGCGGGGCCGGCTTGCCCCAGGGCGCGCCGGATAGCGTTTCAGAGGGAGAGGCCGGGGGCGCGGGAGGGGGCGGGGGAGCTGCCGGGCGGGATTGCGCCCGCTTGTCGGGAACCTGCCCCGGCGTTACGCCGCCGGCACGCGTCAGGTTCTCGATATAGCGCGCGAAGTCGCCATTCCTGGGCTCCCCATCTATGGCCATGGCCCCTCTCTCCGGTTCAGTTGCCGCGGCGTTGGCGCGCCGGGACCCGGCGCTTGCGCAGCATGGCTATCAACAGCCCGCATCCTAGCAGCACCGAGAGTCCCGCGCCGATCATCATGGCAATCTGTTGCGCATTGTCCGCCGTGCCCAGGCTGCGCGCCGTGATGTAGCCCGGCGCCAGCATCAACGGCATCCACAGGATGGCGGACGTGACGTTGGCCAGCTGGAAGCGGCTGTGTCCCATGCCCATCACGCCGGCGACCGTGGGGATGGTGGAGCGGATAGGCCCCAGAAAGCGGCCGATCAGCACGGAAGCGAAGCCGTAGCGGTAGAAGAACAGGCGGGCGCGAGCCACGCCGCTGCGCTGTTGCTTCAGCGGCCAGCGGCGCAGGACGCCGGGACCGGCCCAGCGGCCCAGCCAGTAGGACAGGGCGTCGCCCACGATGGCGCCGGCGATGCCCCAGGCGATGATGCTCCAGGGGTTCAGGGTGCCCGCGCCGATCAGGCCGCCGGTCAGCAGCATCAGGGCCGTGGCCGGGATGAACAGGCCCAGCAGCACCATCGATTCGCCGAGGGTGAGCAGGAAGGTAATCGGGCCCGCCCAGGCCTGGTTGGCCTCGATGAACATCGCGATCTGGTCGACGTATTGGTCCATGGATACAAAGTTGAAATTTAGCTGAACGCAATCGGGTATGTTAACGCCTGCGGAACTGCCGGTGCGCCGTATAGTCCGTCTGGATGAAGCTAAATGTTGGAGAGTTATGGATTCGGTTACGCAGGCGGTGCTGGGCGCGGGCATACAGGGCGCCCTGTTGGGACGGGTGCAGGGGCGCCGGGCGCTGATCTACGGCGCGGCGCTGGCGACAGTGCCGGACCTGGACGTGCTGATGAGCTACCCGGACCCGGTGTCGCTCATGACCTACCACCGCGGTTTCTCGCATTCGGTCTTCGTGCTGACCGGCCTGGCGGTCTTCCTGACCTGGCTGATCCGCAAATACTGGCCGCAGGCGCCGTACAGCGGACGCCGGCTGTTCCTGACCTTATGGCTGGTGCTGGTGACCCATCCCGTGCTGGACGCCTTCACGGTCTACGGGACGCAGCTATTCTGGCCGCTGGCGCTCATTCCTGAAAGCTGGGCCGCCGTGTTCATCATCGACCCGGTCTATACCGTGCCGTTGTTGCTGGCGGTGCTGTTCGCCGTCGGCTTCGGCATGACGCGCACCGCGCGCAGGCTGCTGGCCGCCGCGCTGGTCTTCAGCACGGCCTACCTGGGATTCGGGTTGGCCGCGCGCATTGCCGCCGAGGACCGCGTGCGCGAGGCGATGCAGGCGCAGGGCATTGCCGTCAGCGAACTGCGTGCCGTGCCCATGCCTTTCAACACGCTGGTGTGGCGCGTCATCGCCAAGACGCCCGACGGCCACTATTACGAGTCGGTCAGCAGCCTGTTCGACCGGGATCCACCGGAATGGCTGCGCCAGCCGCTCAATCTGGACGTGGCGCAGGCGCTGGCGGACGCGCCGCTGCACCAGCGCCTGCGCTGGTTCACGGACGACTGGCTGCGCTACGACGTCATCGGCAACGCGCTGGTGGTGACGGACCTGCGCATGGGCATGGCGGGCCACTACACGTTCCGCTTCAAGATGGCGGAACGCGCGGCGGACGGCAGCTGGCAGGCGGTGACGCCTTCCATCTGGCCCAGCGAGCGCGGCGGCTGGGCTGAGCTGAAGCTGGTGCTGGGCCGCATCCTGCATGCGCAGCCGCCCTTGCCGCTGGCGCAGTGGTCGGAGCTGTCGACGCGATAGGCCGGGACGCGGACTATGCCATGACCGGCGGCCGCGGTGGCGGCGCGCAGGCCTGCTCGTAGGCCTCGGCGGCCAGCAGCAGCTGCAGGTCGCCGTGGCAGGGGCCAACCAGTTGCAAGCCCAGCGGCAGGCCATCCTGGCCCAGTCCGCAAGGCACGCTGACGGCGGGGTGGCCGGTCAGGTTGAACAGCATGGTCCACGGATACCAATGGGCGCGGATGTCGCCGTACGAGCGGCCGTCGATGTCGATGGTGTCGAAGATGTCCGTGCCCAGCGGCAAGGCGGTGCGGGACATGGTCGGCATGGCCAGCAGGTCGGCCTGATCGAACAGCGCCTGCACCTTGCGATAGAGCGCGGTGCGGGCAAACATGGCTTCCTGGTATTGCTGGGCGCTGAACGCCGCGGCGGTGGCGATCTGCCGCCGGAAGGTGGCGCTGTAGGCGTCGGGCTCGCGCTCGATCAGGGGCAGGAAGCGGGTGCGCCAGACGGTGTGGTTGATGACGCGCCAGATCGGCTCGACATCGAAGCCCGCGCCGTCGAACGGCTCGACTTCCGCGCCCAGATCGGCCAGGCGCGCCAGTGCCGCCTCGAATGCGCGGCGCACGTCGGCAGCCACGGGGCGGCCGGGCGGGGCGGCGCAGTAGCGTATGCGCTTGCCGCGCAGCGTTTCGTGGGAGGCCGCCGCGCCGGCGTAGTCGGCGCGGGGCACGCCCAGGGACCACGGATCGCAATCATGCGGGCCGGCCATGGCCGCCATCATCAAACGGGTATCGGCCACGCTGCGCGTGGTCGGCGTCACATAGGTCTGGTTGCCGATGGCGTCCTGCGCCTGGCTGTGCGGTATCGCGCCCAGGCTTTGCTTGAATCCCACCACGCCGTTGCACGCGGCGGGAATGCGGGTGGAGCCGCCGCCATCGCTGGCCACCGCCAGCGCCGTGATGCCGGCGGCCGTCGCCGCGGCGGCGCCGCCGCTCGAACCGCCGCAGGTGCGTTCCAGGTTCCAGGCGTTGCGGGTATGGCCGAACAGCGGGGAATCGGTCATCGACTTGGAGCCGAACTCAGGCGTCGTGGTCTTGCCGATCAGGATGGCGCCATGCTGGCGCAGCCGCGCCACCGCCACGGCGTCTTCGGCCGGCACGTTCGCGCTGAACGGCACGGCGCCGAAGGTGGTCCGCACGCCCGCGGTATTGACCAGGTCCTTCACCGTGTAGGGCAGGCCATGCAAGAGGCCCGCCGCATCGCCGCGCATCAGCGCGGCTTCGGCAAGCCTGGCCTCGGCGATAGCCTGGTCGGCGCACAAGGTGATGAAACAGTTCAGGACGGGTTGCAGTCGCTCGGCCCGGTCCAGCGAGGCGCGTACCAGCTCTACCGGGGACACGGCCTTGGTTCGGACCAGGCGCGCGGCCTCGACCGCGCTCAGCTCGCAAAGAGAATCGCTCATCGAAGCCACGTTCCGCCTATTCGTCGAAGGAAATGCCGGCGGCTTTGACGATGGGGGCCCAGTGCGCGCGCTCGACGCCGATGCGGCGCTTGGCGGCCTGTGCGTCCTGGGGTTCGACCAGGAAGCCCGCAGTCTGCAGTTTTTCCACCAGCGCCGGCCGCTTGCCGGCCGCGATGAAAGCCTGTTCCAGCTGGGCGATGGTGGCGTCCGGCGTGGCTGCGGGCGCGTACACGCCATACCAGCTGGCGGCATGCTGGTACTGCGGGTAGCCCTGTTCCAGCAGCGTCGGCACATTGGGCAGCGTGGGCAGGCGGCGGCTGCCGGCCACGCCCAGGAATTTCACCTTGCCGGCGTTGTACAGCGGCAGCATGCTGGCGACGGCGTCCCAGCCCATCGATACCTCGCCGCCGGCCACGTCCACCAGCATGGGCGCCGCGCCGCGGTAGAGCACCGGCACGACTTCGAGGCCGTTCTGGCTGCCCATCTCTATGGTTCCAAGCTGGCCGGGACTGCCTTGCGTCGCCAGGCCCAAGGTCGCCTTGGCGCCTGCCTGCTTGGCCCATTGCACGTATTCAGCCATGCTGCCATACGGTTGGGCGGCGCCCGTCACAGCGCCGGTAGGCACGTCCGCCACCAGAGCGACGGGGCGCAAGTCGTGATCCGGGTCGTACCCCAGCTTCTTGTAGGTCAGGGGAAAGATCACGAACATTGGCGACGAGCCGAGATACAAGGTCAGGCCGTCTGCCTTGGCCCGCTTCACCACATCGAAACCCAGCCGTCCCGATGCGCCGGGACGATTCTCGACGATGACATTGGCATACCCCGCTGTCTGCAGCTGTTCGGCGTAGGCGCGGGCCACGGCGTCGGCCGCGCCGCCCGCTGCGTAGCCGACTATCAGGCGTACGACCTTGTCGCCGCCGGCCGGCTCCTGGGCCATGGCGCTGGGTGGCAGGCAGGCCGTCGTCGCGGCGGCAAGGATGAAGGCAAGTAGTCGGGTGCGGTCCAGCAAGTCGGTCTCCTGTCGGCGCGGCTTCACGTCCGCGGATCTGATGCCCTCGGATCGGCCCATGGCCACGCGCTATGCCACTATGATCGGATCGCCTGGCTTTACCGTATAGTGAATTATTTGCTCAAGGTATTGAGGAAATGCTCAAGCCATCCCTGGAGTCCCTAGCCTCCCGCCTCAAGCTGCGGCATTTGCAGATTGCGCTGGCCTTGCGCGATGCGCCCTCGGCCAAGGAGGTCGCCGTGGCCGCGAACGTGAGCGAATCGGCGGTCTCGAAAACCCTGGCTGAACTGGAATCGCAGTTGGGATTCAAGTTGTTCGAGCGCATGGGCAATGCCAAGCGTCCGACGGAAATGGGCCGCCAGGTCCTGCCCATGATGGAAGCCGTGGTGGCGCAGGCGCGCGGGCTGGCCCAGACAGTCATGGACGTGCGCGGCGGCCACCAAGGCGAGCTACGGATCGGCGTGGCCACGGATATGGGCAAACTGAGCCTGGCGCCGTTGATCCATGCCTTCAACCAGGCGCAGCCGGGCGTTGCCCTCGACGTGCAGGCTGGCGGGTATCGCGCCATGGCGGATCTGCTGCTGGACGACAAGCTGGATGCGCTGGTGTGTTACGACGCACCCGAGCTGATCGCACCCGGCTTGGGCCGCTTGCGGCTGGTGGCGCCGCAGCCCTTGGTGGTTGTCGCCAATGCGCGGTTATCGCCGCTGGCGGCGCGGCGGCGCCACACGCTGAAGGATCTGCACGCGCAGCCCTGGTGCAAGCCGCGTCCGGGCACGATGATGCATGACAAGCTGACCGCGCTGTTTCTGGGGGCGGATTTGAGCCTGCCGCTGCGTGGTATCCAGGTGAGCGATCTGCTGCTTACCGACGAGTTCATCCGCAGCACGGATTATCTGGTCATGCTGCCGCTGGCGGCGGCGCAACGTCTGACCCGAGCAGCCGAGGCTGTCATCCTGCCGGTCGACCTGCACGAACACAATCCGCCCACGATCATCGCTTGGCAGCGCGCCGCCGAACGGCATCCTCCGCTCCATCGGTTTCTGCAATTCTGCGGTGCGCCGCAGGACGGGAAGACGATCGAGTAAGGGTTCCATTCCTCTCGACTGGCTGATCCGACGGATTTCTGCCCCCGGTGACCCGGGGGCTTTTTCATGGCGTTTCCGTATTGACCGCCATCCAGCCCCTGCATTATTCTTGTTCAACTTAAAGGAACATAAGTTCCGTTTATTGGAACAAGCATGAGTATTCTCGATGGCGTCCAGCGCGTGCTGGGGCTGTACGCGGAAGGCGCGTCGGAGCTGAGCTTCACCGAAGTGGCGGCTCGCCTGTCCATGCCCAAGAGCAGCGCGTCGCGCCTGCTCAACCAGATGCAGCATTACGGCCTGCTCGACCAGGACGCCGCCACGCGCCGCTATCGCG
The DNA here is from genome assembly GCF_058783105.1 of Achromobacter sp. FW305-C-30-7. Lineage (NCBI taxonomy): Bacteria > Pseudomonadati > Pseudomonadota > Betaproteobacteria > Burkholderiales > Alcaligenaceae > Achromobacter > Achromobacter sp. FW305-C-30-7. Next base: position 29,106 of record NZ_JBYSYI010000008.1, read on the forward strand.
CCGGGACCATGCTGGCCCAGGCCGTGCGCGCCGGCATGGCGGCCACGCCGCTGGACGATGCCTGCCGCGCCGTGTTGACCCGGCTGTCCGACGACAGCGGCCTGACCGCCTATCTCTCTACCCTGAACCAGCGCGAAACCGTGGTGCTGCAACGCCTGAACGGCTCGCACCCGGTGCAGGTGCTGTCGCCGCCCGGCTCGCGTCGCGCCGCTTCGGGCACCGCCATGGGCCGGGCGCTGTTGTCGCGCCTGAGCGAAACGGAGTTCCAGGCGCTGTACGGCACCGATCCCGATCAGCCGCTGCCCACCGAAGGCCGCGATTGTCCCGCCACGGTCGGCGACCTGGTCCGCCTGGTGGCGCAGACCCGCGCGGACCATTGCGGCGTGGCCATCGACCAGGCCATGCCGGGCATAGGCGCGGTGGCCGCCGCCGTGCGCGACCCCGCCACCGGCGAACTGCGCGGCCTGTGCCTGTCCTTCGTTTCCTTCCAGGCCGATGCCGACCGCGTCGCGCGCTTGCGCGAGTCCGTGCTGCGGCAGGTCGGGGCGCTGGGGCGCGAACTGAACGATCCCTATTGGCTGGCCTGAACGCTTGCAGGCTCACAAATACAGATGCGTCCGCGCTGCCGGGCACCCAGAAAATCCCTTACGGAAATCCTCCACATGAACCTACTGCTCCTCAGCAACTCCAGCAGCGATGCCGGCTATCTGGTCCACGCGCTGCCCGACATCCGCGAACTGATCGCATCGCTGCCGCAAGGCGCGCCGGCCGTCTTCGTGCCGTACGCCGGCGTCACGCGCGACTGGGACGACTACACCGCGCTGGTGGCGTCGGCGCTGGCGGATACCGGCCTGGACATCCAGGGGCTGCATCGCGCCGAGGATCCCGCGGCCGCGCTGGCAGGCGCCGCGGCCATCATCGTGGGCGGCGGCAACACCTTCAACCTGCTCGGCCAGCTGCGCCGCCTGGGCTTGCTTGACGTCGTGGCGCGCCGCGTGCGCGAGGGCGCGGCCTATCTGGGCTGGAGCGCCGGCTCCAACCTGAGCTGCCCCAGCATCTGCACCACCAACGACATGCCCATCACCGACCCGCAAGGCTTCGACGCCCTGGGCTTGCTGTCGTTCCAGATCAACCCGCACTACACCAACGCGCATCCGCCCGGACATCGCGGCGAAACCCGCGCCCAGCGCCTGGCCGAATTCTGCATGCTGAACCCGCAGATGCCCGTCCTCGGCCTGCCGGAAGGCTCGGCCCTGCGCGTGCGCGGTAGCCAGATCGACCTGATCGGCCCGCACGATGCGCCGCTGTTCATCGGCCGCGAAGAGCCCCGCGTGTTCCGCCCCGGCCCTGTGGAGATTCCGGCATGAAGCACGTCATCGATACCATCGAACTGCTGTCCTCCGCCCACATCACCGGCGAGGCCGTGGCCGGGCAACTGCGCGCGGCCGGCAACTGCGAGGTCGAGGTGACCCGGCTGGAGCGCGACGGCGCCGCCACCGAATTCCTGTCCATCGTGATTCCCGGCCTTGATGACGCCGCGCCGCAACTCGGCATAGTTGGCCGCCTGGGCGGCATCGGCGCGCGTCCCGCGGTCACCGGCCTGGTGTCCGACAGCGACGGCGCGGTGGTCGCCATCGCCGCGGCCTTCAAGCTGATGGCCATGGCCCGCCAGGGAGACGCCCTGCCGGGCACGGTGCGTATCCGCACCCACATTTGCCCCCGCGCCGGCACGCGGCCGCACCATCCGGTGCCGATGATGCGCTCGCCGTTCCCCATGCGCGAGATGATGTCGCATGAAGTCGACCCGCGCATGGACGCGATCCTGTCGGTCGACACCACACGCGGCAACCGCCTGGTCAACCACCGTGGCGTGGCGCTGACGCCGGTCGCGCGCCAGGGCTATCTGCTGCGCATTCCCGAAACCATGCTGGACGTCATGGGCTGGGTCAGCGGCGAACTGCCGGTGACTCTGCCGCTGACCACGCAGGACATCACGCCCTACGAAAACGGCCTGTGGCATGTGAACTCGCTGATGCAGCCCACGATCGTTACCGGCGCGCCGGTGGTGGGCGTGGCGCTGACCGCGCAGACCACGGTGCCGGGCTGCGCCACGGGCGTCACCAACGCCGTGGACGCCGACGTCGCCATGCGCTTCTGCATCGAGATCGCCAAGCTCTACGGACAGGGCGCGATGAGCTTCGTGGATGAAGCCGAATGGGCCGCGCTGCAAAGCCGCTACGGCTCGATGGCGCATCTGCAGACGGTGGGCCGCGTCGACGCGGGCGCGGCATGAGCGCGCAGCCGCGCCGCGTGGCGTTCTTCACCATCGGCCAGTCGCCGCGCAGCGACGTGGTGCCCGAGATGGCGCCGCTCCTGGGCGAGCAGGTGCGCATCGACGAGTTCGGCGCGCTGGACGGCCTGGATGCTGCCGGCCTGGCCGCGCTGGCGCCCAAGCCGGGCGAGTACCGCTTCGCCACCCGCATGCGCGACGGCGCGCAGATCGAACTGGACGCGGCCGCCGCCGAGGTGCGCCTGGCCGAGGTCATGCGCCAGGCCGACGCGGCGGGCTACGACGTGCTGGTGCCTCTGTGCACTGGCACCGCGATCGCGCCGATGCGCACGCTGGTGGTGGAGCCGCAGCAGGTGGTGGACCACCTGGTCGCCGGCCTGGCCGAGCATTGCCGCAAGGTGGGGCTCGTAGTGCCGCTGGAGGCGCAGGTCGACGCCTTCCACATGGTCGTGCCGCTGTCCTGCGAGACCCTGGTCGTGCATGCCTCGCCCTACGAAGCCGACGCGGCGCAGGCCGCGCGCAACTTCGAGCAGGCGGGCCGCGAACTCGCGTCCTGCGACCTGATCGTCATGCATTGCATGGGCTACGCCGAGCGCATGCGCCAGGCGGTGGCGCAAGCCTCGGGCCGGCCGGTGCTGTTATCCAACCGCATGGTGGCGCAGACGCTCGCGCAAATATTGGAATAACGCCGCGGGTACCGTCCCGCAGCCTGGCCGCGCATCGGAACGCGCGGCGCGGCCGGGGCGGACGAGCGGCGAGAGGAGACGAAGCGGGCTTCGTCAATCAATTGTTGGGAGTGTTTTTCATGTTCAGCCGTAATCTGCATCGCGCCGCTGGCGCACTGTTCGCCGTCACCACCCTGACGGCCGCGCCGGCCTATGCCGCCGACGCCTGGAAACCCGCCAAGCCGGTGCGCCTCTTGGTGGGCTTCGCGCCCGGCGGTTCCGCCGACACCCTGGCGCGCCTCCTGGCCGAGCCGCTGTCGCAGCGCCTGGGCCAGCCCGTCGTGGTCGAAAACCTGGCCGGCGCCGGCGGCAACATCATGGCCTACCGCCTGGCGCAGTCCCCGGCCGACGGCTACACCATCGGCATTGCCGCCGCCGGTTCCATGGCCATTACCCATGTCCTGAATCCCAAGGGCACCAACTACAAGCCGGCGGATTTCACGCCCATCACGCTGGCCGCGGTGCAGCCCAACGTGGTTATCGTCAACAAGGACGTGCCGGCCAACAACCTGGCCGAACTGAAGGAGTATTTCCAGAAGACGCCGACCGCCACCTACGGCACTGCTGGCGTGGGCATTTCCAACCACCTGATCGCCGAGACCATGCTGTACAAGCTGGGCGTGAAGGTGCCGCACGCCGCCTATCGCGGCGCCGCGCCCGTCATCACCGATCTGCTGGGCGGCCACATCGCCATGACGATGGACAACATCTCCACCGCCGCGCCGCTGGCCTCGCAAGGCAAGGTCAAGGCCATCGCCGTGGCGTCGATCAAGCGCGCGCCGCAATTGCCCAACGTGCCGACGTTGGATGAGCAAGGCCTGAAGGGTTTCGATATGCCGACCTGGCAGGGCGTGTTCGCGCCCGCCGGCCTGCCCGCCGACGTGCTGGCTGCCTATTACGCGGCCATGCAGGACGTGCTGAAGCAGCCCGCGCTGGTCGAGAAGATGGCCGGCCTGGGTTCCGAGCCGGTCACCGGCATGACGCCTGAGCAGTTCAGCCAATTCCTGGAGAAGGACCGCCAGCAATGGGCCGACATCGTCAAGGCGGCCAACATCAGCCTGGAACAGTAAGCCAGGTTGCCCCAAAGACCCTCCAGTAACACGGAGGGTTTTTTTATGGTCCACGCTACCGAGCTTGACTCTGAAGTTACTTCAGGCTTTTTCATGGGGCCTGGCAATACGCCGGAACGGCGATTCGGAGTCTGAAATGGGCATACTGAAGCATCTGCTGGGCGGACAGGGCAGCCGCCATGGTTACGGCGGCCGTCATGGCTACGATGGCCATCGGGGGGGCTCCCACGGCAATCCGCCGCAAAGCGCTTCCTCGCATGCGGCAGGCGTGGCCTGCAATAGTTGCGGCGCGGCGCAGCCTGCGGGCAGCCGGTATTGTTCGCAATGCGGCGCCTCGCTCGCGGCGGCTGCATGTCCCCAGTGCCGTACCGCGCTTGCCCCAGGAGCGAGTTTCTGCGGACAGTGCGGCACCGCGGTCGCGCGCACGGTTCAGCCTTGATTTCCCTCCACGACCAGGACAGCCATGAGCGATAGCCATCAGCACGGCGACGTGCGCGCCTTGCCCGAATCCCGCCTCTGGATCGCCTTTGCATTGACCGGCACGTTCATGCTGGTCGAGATCGCGGGCGGGATGATCACAGGCAGCCTGGCATTGATTTCCGATGCCATGCACATGCTGACCGACGCTATGGCTTTACTGCTGGCGCTGGTGGCGATACGCGCGGGCCGCAAGGCGGCGGACCTGATGCGCACCTACGGCTACGCCCGCTTCGAGATCCTGGCGGCGGCGGTCAATGCGCTGGTGCTGCTGGGCGTGGCGTTCTACATCCTGTACGAAGCCTACCAGCGCTTGTCGGCGCCGCAGGAAATCCAGTCGCTGGGCATGCTGGCCGTCGCCGTGGTTGGACTGGTCGTCAACCTGATCTCAATGCGCCTGTTGGCCAGTGCGAAGGACGAAAGCCTGAACGTGAAGGGCGCCTACCTGGAGGTATGGGCCGACATGCTGGGCTCGATCGGCGTGATCGTCGGCGCCGTGCTCATCTGGTTCACGGGCTGGCGCTGGGTGGATTCCGCGCTGGCGGTAGGCATAGGCTTCATGGTGTTCCCGCGCACGTGGGTGCTGCTGCGCGAGTGCGTGAACATCCTGCTCGAAGGCGTGCCGCCGGGCATGAGCCTGCAGGCCGTGCGCGATGCCATCGCTGGCACGGCCGGCGTGGCCGCCATCCATGACATCCATCTGTGGGCGGTGACGCAGAGCAATCCGATGCTGACGGGCCATGTGGTGCTGGCGCCCGGGGCGGATGGCGAACAGGTGCGCTGCGCCATCGAAGCCCGCTTGCAGGCGGATTTCGACCTGCACCATACGACGCTGCAAATGGAGCGCGAGGACCGCTCGGCAGAGGAACACATCCACTGAGGACGCTTGGGTTCCTGGCAAGCCCGCAGGCAAAGAAAAACCCCTGCCGGAAAACAGGGGTTCATCAGCAGCCAGGCCGCGCCGCGAGGCCTGGTTTTTTATTTGGCGGGCACTCTCGCGGCAATCTCGGCGATCAGGCGCCGCGCCGCGTCCAGCTTGTCGCCGGCGGGCAGGGGGTGGGTGCCTTGTTCGTCGAACAGCACCAGTTCAGTGGTGTCCGCGTCCATGACCTTGTGCGCCAGGTTGCCCACCAGCAGCGGAATGCCCTTGCGCGTGCGCTTGGCTTCGGCATGTTCCGCCAGCTTTTCGGTTTCGGCGGCGAAGCCCACGCACCAGGGGCCATTGGGCAGCTTGGCGACTTCAGCCAGGATGTCCGGATTGGGTTCGAATTCCATCACGGGCGCGCCGCCGCCTTCGCTGGTCTTCTTTAGCTTTTGGTTGCTGACGTTCTTGACGCGCCAGTCCGCCACGGCGGCCACGGCAATGAAGATGTCGGCGTCGGCCGCGCTGGCCATCACGGCGTCGTGCATCTGGCGCGCGGTGGTGACCGACAGCGCGGTGACGCCGCGCGGGACTTGCAAGAAGGTGGCGCCGGTGATCAGCGTGACGCGGGCGCCGGCCTCGCGCGCGGCGCGCGCCAGCGCGTAGCCGGTCTTACCGGAAGAGCGGTTGCTCAGCACACGCACCGGGTCCACCGGTTCGGACGTGGGGCCCGCGGTCAGCAGCACGTGGCGGCCGGCCAGCAGCTTGGGCTGGAAGAAGGCGATCAGGTCGGTCAGCAGCTCATGCGCTTCCAGCATGCGGCCGTCGCCGGTTTCGCCGCAAGCCTGTTCGCCGGCGGAGGGTCCCAGCACGCTGATGCCGTCGGCGCGCAGTTGTTCGACGTTGCGCTGCGTGGCCGGGTTGGCCCACATCTCGCGGTTCATGGCGGGCGCCACCAGCAAGGGACAGGCACGTGCCAGGCATAGCGTGGACAGCAGGTCGTCGGCCATGCCATGGGCCAGCTTGGCCATGAAGTCGGCGCTGGCGGGCGCGATCAGCACCGCGTCCGCGCCGCGCGTCAGGTCGATGTGCGCCATGTTGTTGGGCACGCGGGCGTCCCACGCGTCCACGAACACCGGGCGGCCCGACAGGGCCTGCATGGTGACCGGGGTGATGAAGTGCGTGGCCGCCTCGGTCATCACCACGTCGACGGTGGCGCCTTGTTCGGTCATGCGCCGCACCAGTTCAGCGATTTTGTAGCAGGCGATGCCGCCGGTCAGGCCGAGGACGATGCGTTTGCGGGCGAGGTCGAGCATGAGGGAGGCGGCGGGTTCAGCGCCGTGTAAACGAGGAACGGACAGTGATTTTATTCTGCATTGCGGCATTGCGCCGTTCGCGATGCGTTCAGGGGGCATCAAGCAGGACAAAAACCGTGAGAAAGAGGGGGGAGGCCGGGGCATGGCGGCGCCCCGGCCGGGCCGTTTTCAGGCCTGGGTCTTGGCCTTGCGGCCTCGCAGGAGCTCGTCCAGCACCAGCAGCACGGCGCCGCAGCTGATGCCCACGTCCGCCAGGTTGAAGGCGGGGAAGTAGGAGTCGTTCCAGTAGAACAACAGGAAGTCCACCACGTGGCCATAGACCACGCGGTCGATGACGTTGCCGATGGCGCCGCCCAGGATCAGGGTCAGTGCCAGGCTGAAGCGCGGCTGGCCGTGAGTGCGGCGCAGGATGATGGTGATGACCACCGCCGCCACGCAGCCCAGGCCGGTGAACAGCCAGCGCTGCCAGCCTTCCTCGGAAGCCAGGAAGCTGAACGCAGCGCCCCGGTTGTACATCAGCGTGAAGTCGAAGACCGGCAGCACGTTGACGCGCTCGCCGTACTGGAACGAGGTGTTGAAGTAGACCTTGGTCAGCTGGTCCAGCACGATGATGAGCAATGCCAGCGCCAGCCAGCCGCCCACGCGCGCCGGCGCGGCGCGGGCGGGGGCGGTGGCGCCCGTCACTCCGGGTTCGGAGGGGCGGGCCATGCTCAAGCCTTGTCGCGGGCTTCGCCCGAGCCGAACAGATTGGACACGCAGCGGCCGCAGATCTCGGGGTGGTCAGCGTCCTGGCCCACGTCCAGGCGCCAGTGCCAGCAGCGCTCGCACTTCTTGTGCGACGACGGCGTGACCTCGATGCGGGTCTCGCCTTCGCCTGCATGCACGGTGGCGCGCGAGACGATCAGCACGAAGCGCAGGTCGTCGCCCAGGCTGGCCAGCAGTTCCTGGTCGGCGCCGTTGGCGTACAGATCGACTTCGGCCTGCAGCGAGGAACCGATGTCGCCAGCCGTGCGCACTTCTTCCAGCTTGCGCTGGACTTCGGCGCGGATGGCGCGTAGACGGGTCCACTTGGCCGACAAGGCGTCCGCGTCCGCGAACGGCGGCAGGGCGTGGTAGACCTCGGTGAAGATGGTGGTGCGGGCGGCGTCGGCCTGATTCTTCAGGGCCGAGTTGACCAGTTCCTTCCAGGCTTCTTCGGCGGTGAAGGACAGGATCGGCGCCATCAGCTTGAGCAGCGTCTGCGTGATGTCCAGCAGGGCCGTCTGGGCCGAGCGGCGCGCGCGGCTGTCCACGGCCGAGGTGTACAGGCGGTCCTTCAGGATGTCCAGGTAGAACGCGCCCAGGTCTTCCGAGCAGAACGTCTGCAGGCGCGAGACCGCCGGGTGGAAGTCGTAGCGTTCGTAGTTGGCCTGGACTTCCGCCTGCATCTGCGCCGTCATGGCCAGCGCGTAGCGGTCGATCTCGAAGAGTTCGCCGTAGGGCACGGCCTGCGTCACGGCGTCGAAGTCGGCCAGGTTGGCCAGCAGGAAGCGCAGCGTGTTGCGGATGCGGCGGTAGCCTTCGACCACGCGCTTGAGAATCTCGTCCGAGATGGACAGTTCGCCCGAGTAGTCGGTGGAGGCCACCCACAGGCGCAGGATTTCCGCGCCCAGCGAGTCGGATACCTTCTGCGGGGCAATCACGTTGCCCACCGACTTGCTCATCTTGCGGCCCTGGCCGTCCACCACGAAGCCGTGCGTGAGCAGCGCCTTGTAGGGCGGCTGGCCGTAAAGCATGCAGCCGGTCAGGAGCGACGAATGGAACCAGCCGCGGTGCTGGTCCGAGCCTTCCAGGTACAGGTCGGCGGGCCAGGCGAGTTCAGCGCCGTGCGAACCGGCGAAGTCGCCGTCCTTGCCGCCCAGCACGGTGGCGTGGGTGCTGCCCGAGTCGAACCACACGTCGAGCGTGTCGCGATTCTTTTCGTACTGGTCGGCTTCGTCGCCCAGCAGCTCGCGCGGATCCAGCGTCTGCCAGGCTTCGATGCCGCCTTGCTCGACGCGCTGCGCCACCTGTTCCAGCAGTTCGGACGTGCGCGGATGCAGCGCGCCGGTTTCCTTGTGCACGAAGAAGGCCATCGGCGTGCCCCACTGGCGCTGGCGCGACAGGGTCCAGTCCGGACGGTTGGCGATCATGGCGTGCAGGCGGGCGCGGCCCCAGGCCGGATAGAAGGCCGTGGCGTCGATGCCGGCCAGCGCCGATTCGCGCAGGGTCGGGCTGCCGTCCTTGGGCTTCACGTCCATGCCGGCGAACCATTGGCTGGTGGCGCGGTAGATGATCGGAGTCTTGTGGCGCCAGCAGTGCATGTAGCTGTGCTTGTGCTTTTCCACGTGCATCAGCGCGCCGGCTTCCTGCAGCGCCTCGACGATCTTGGGGTTGGCGTCCCAGATGGACAGGCCGCCGAACAGCGCCAGGCTGTCCACGTACTTGCCGTCGCCCATGACCGGGCTGATGAAGTCGGTGTCCTTCATGCCGTGCTCCTTGCACGACACGAAGTCCTCGATGCCGTAGGCCGGCGCCGAGTGCACCACGCCGGTGCCGGAGTCGGCCGTCACGTAGTCGCCCAGGTAGGCGGGCGACTTGCGGTCGTAGGCGGCATTGAACTGCGCCAGCGGATGGCGGAACTCGATGCCCGACAGCGCCGCGCCCGGAGCGGTGGCGATGACTTCGCCTTCCAGGTTCCAGGCCTTCAGGCAGGCTTCGACGCGCTCTTTGGCGATCAGCAGCAGGGGGCCGAACTTGGGCGCGGGCGACACGCGCACCAGCGCGTATTCGATCTCGGGATGCAGGTTCAGCGCCTGGTTGGACGGGATGGTCCAGGGCGTGGTGGTCCAGATGACGATGGCGCCATCGTCGACCGAGTCCAGGCCGAAGGCGCTGGCCAGCTTGGCGTGTTCGGCGAACGGGAAGGCCACGTCCACCGCCGGGTCGACGCGGTCGGCGTATTCGACCTCGGCTTCGGCCAGGGCCGAGCCGCAGTCGAAGCACCAGTTCACGGGCTTCAGGCCGCGGAACACGTAGCCCTTGTCCAGGATGCGGCCCAGCGCGCGGATTTCGTCGGCTTCATTGCTGAAGTTCATCGTCATGTAGGGACGATCCCACTCGCCCAGCACGCCCAGGCGCTTGAAGTCCTTGCGCTGGCGGTCGATCTGTTCGAGCGCGTAGGCGCGGGCCTTGGACTGCACTTCGGCCACGGGCAGGTGCTTGCCGTATTTCTTTTCGATCTGGATTTCGATCGGCATGCCGTGACAGTCCCAGCCCGGCACGTAATGCGCGTCATAGCCGGCCATGTTGCGGCTCTTGACGATGATGTCCTTCAGGATCTTGTTGACCGCGTGGCCGATGTGGATGTCGCCGTTGGCGTAGGGCGGGCCGTCGTGCAGCACGAAGCGCGGCCGGCCGCGGCTGGCGGCGCGGATTGCCTGGTAGACGTGGTTTTCCTCCCACTGCGAAATCCAGGCGGGCTCGCGCTTGGCGAGGTCGCCCCGCATGGGGAAGGAGGTATCGGGCAGGTTGAGGGTCTTTTTATAGTCCATGAACGGCAAAATAGGCGCGCGCGTTTCGCGCGTCTTCGGCGATGGCGGCAGTCAGGGAAGGGAGGTCAGGAAATTTTTCTTCGTCCCGCAGCTTTTGCAGGAATTCGACGCGTACGAGTTTACCGTAAGCGTCGATGGTCTCGTCGAGCAGGTGTGACTCCAGCAGCACGCGGCCGCGGTCTTCGACGGTGGGGCGCACGCCCAGGCTGGCGACCGCCGGCAACGGACGGTCGGCCAGGCCGTAGACTTGCACCACGTAGATACCGGAGCGCGCGGCGCAGCGCTCCGCCACGCGCAGGTTCATGGTGGGGAAGCCCAGTGTGCGGCCCAGCTTCTGGCCGTGGATCACGTGGCCGCTGATGTGGTACGGGTGGCCCAGCAGGTGGCGGGCGCGTTCCAGATCGCCCACAGCCAGCGCGGTGCGCACTTCGGAACTGGAGATCCGGTGGCCTTGCTGGTCGGTCACGTCCGCCAGCGTCTGCACTTCGAAGCCATGGCGCAGGCCGGCCTCGCGCAGCAGGTCGATGTCGCCGCTGCGCTTGTGGCCGAAGCGGAAATCCTCGCCCACCAGCAGCCATTTGGCGTGCAGGCCCTGGACCAGCAGTTGTTCGATGAAGGCGTTGGCCGACATTTCAGCCAGGCGGGCGTTGAAGCGCTCCACCACGACCTGGGAGATGCCGTAGCGCGCCAGCGCGGCCAGTTTGTCGCGCAAACCCGAAATGCGGGTGGGCGCCAGTTCCGGGCGTTGGTTCAGGGTGGCGAAATACTCCCGCGGATGCGGCTCGAAGGTCATCACGGCGGGCGTCAGGTTGCGGTCGCGCGCGACCTGGCAGACGCGCGCCAGCATGGCCTGGTGTCCGCGGTGGACGCCGTCGAAGTTGCCGATCGTCAGCGCGCAAGGGGCGCGCCGGTCGGGCGGGGGCAGGGATCGGTAGATGCGCAGCGATGGTTTCACGAGCGAGAGTTTACAATTTTGGATTCCGGGTTTGTTCCTGTTTCCTCCTGACGCGCGTCCAGGCTGTTGCCGCACGCGGGATTCTGGAGGGCGGACGGGCCCGATTTCCCTTGGAATTCCTTATCTTGCCGGAAATATCTACCATCAAGCGCCGCATCGTCATCCTGATCTCGGGACGCGGCAGCAACATGCAGGCATTGGCCGAAGCCTGCCGCAATGAGGGCTGGCCTGCCGAAGTCGCCGCCGTCATCGCCAGCAAGCCCGACGCCGCGGGCCTGGAATGGGCAGCCCACCAGGGCATCCCCACTGGTGCGCTGTACCACAAGGACTACGCCAGCCGCGAAGCCTTCGACGCCGCGCTGGCCGCCGAAATCGACCGCTACGAACCCGATTACGTCATCCTGGCGGGCTTCATGCGCGTGCTGACGCCGGGCTTCGTCAATCACTATGCCGGCCGGCTGGTGAACATCCATCCCTCGCTGCTGCCGGCTTTCCCGGGACTGCACACGCACGCCCAGGCGCTGGCTACCGGCGTGCGCGTGCATGGCTGCACTGTGCATTTCGTCACGCCGGTGCTGGACCATGGCCCCATCATCGCCCAGGGCTGCGTCCCGGTCCTGGCGGGCGATACGCCCGAAGCCCTGGCCGAGCGCGTGCTGGCGGTGGAGCACCGCGCTTTTCCGGCGGCGGTGCGCTGGCTGGCTGAAGGCCGGGTTACCCTGACCAGTGACCACCGGGTGAACGTGCAAGGCGATCCCGACCGCCTGTTCGCCTGGTCGCCGGCCGCCTGAGCGGCCCCGAATCGCATTTTTCGGGCGGAAGCCCTCCGCCCCATTGGAATACACCATGAGCAAACCCCAATCTCCGCGTTCCCGTCCGGCAGGCGCCGCCAGGGCCGCCTCCGAAGGCCGCGACGGTCGGTCCTTCTTCTCGCGCCCTAAGGGCGATGCGCGCACGCAGGTCGCGCGCGACAGCGCCCGTGACGATCGTTCGGGCGGCAGCCGCGACGAGCGCGCCAGTGGTCGTCCGGCGCCGCGTCCTTCCTATGACGCCCCGCGCGGTGAAAACCGTGGCGGCGAGCGCGGCTCCTATGGTTCGGAACGCCGCGAAGGCCGTCCGGGCCCGCGTCCGTCTTATGACGCCCCGCGTGGCGAAAACCGTGGCGGCGAACGCGCCTCCTACGGTTCGGAGCGTCGCGAAGGCCGTCCGGCGCCGCGTCCTTCTTATGACGCCCCGCGCGGTGAAAACCGTGGCGGCGAGCGCGCCCCTTACGGTTCGGAGCGCCGCGAAGGCCGTCCGGGCCCGCGCCCGTCCTATGACGCCCCGCGTGGCGAAGGCCGTGGCGGCGAACGCGCTTCCTATGGTTCGGAACGTCGCGAAGGCCGTCCGGGCCCGCGTCCGTCCTATGATGCTCCGCGCGGCGAAGGCCGTGGCGGCGAACGCGCTTCCTATGGTTCGGAGCGCCGCGAAGGCCGTCCGGGTCCACGCCCATCCTATGACGCTCCGCGTGGCGAAGGCCGCGGCGGCGAACGCGCGTCCTATGGTTCGGAGCGTCGCGAAGGCCGTCCGGGTCCGCGCCCATCCTATGACGCTCCGCGCGGCGAAGGCCGTGGCGGCGAACGCGCTTCCTATGGTTCGGAACGCCGCGAAGGTCGTCCGGACTCGCGTCCGTCCTATGACGCCCCGCGCGGTGAAGGCCGTGGCGGCGAACGCGCGTCCTCCTATGGTTCGGACCGTCGCGAAGGCCGCTCGGACTCGCGTCCGTCCTACGGCGCGCCGCGAGGCGATGATCGCGGTGGCGAGCGGGGCCAGTATGGCGGCCCGCGCGGCGGCGGCAGCGACGGCGGCCAGGACCGCCCGCCCAAGCCCCAGTTCAACCGCCCGCGCCAGTCGCATGCGGCCATCCGTATCGACCAGGTCCAGCGCGTCCTGGGCGAAATCCTGCAGTGGACCTATCCGGCCGACGCGGCCCTGTCGCACTGGCTGCGCCATCACCCCAATCTGGGCGCGCGCGACCGTTCCGAAGTCGCCGAAGCCGTCTATGACGTGCTGCGCCATCTGCGCCGCTACCGCCAATTCGGCGAAAGCGGTGTCGGTCCGGCCTCGCGCCGCCTGGCCATCCTGGGCCTGGCCGCGACGCTGGGCGCCGAGGCCCTGACCGAAGGCATGGACGCCGCTGAAGCCGAATGGTTGCAACGCGTGTCGCAGATCGATCTGGCGACGCTGCCGCGCGCCGTGCGCGGCAGCATTCCTGACTGGCTGGACGAGCGCCTGGGCGCCATGGACAGCCCCGAAACCCTGATCGAGGCGCTCAACCGCCAGGCCAGCCTGGACTTGCGCGTCAACCCGCTGAAGGTCGAGCGCGACGCCATGCTGACGGAATTGCAGCAGGGCGCCGGCCGCTACGAACCGGTCGCGATGCCTTATTCGCCCTGGGGCATCCGCATGGAAGGCCGCCCGGCCATCAACCGCTGGCCGCAGTTCGAGAACGGCAGCATCGAGGTCCAGGACGAAGGCAGCCAACTGCTGGCCCTGCTGGTGGCGCCGCGCCGCGGCGAAATGATCATCGACTTCTGCGCTGGCGCGGGCGGCAAGACGCTGCTGCTGGGCGCGCTGATGCGCTCCACCGGCCGCCTGTACGCCTTCGACGTGTCGGCGGCCCGCCTGGCGCGCGCCAAGCCGCGCTTCGCCCGCAGCGGCTTGTCCAACGTGGTACCCGTGGTCATCGACAGCGAAAACGATGCCCGCGTCAAGCGCCTGGCCGGCAAGGCCCAGCGCGTGCTGGTCGACGCCCCGTGCAGCGGCATCGGCACCCTGCGCCGTAATCCGGACCTGAAATGGCGCCAGCACCCAGAGGCGCTGGCCGAACTGGGCCAGTTGCAGGAACGCATTCTCAACAGTGCGGCGCGCTGCGTCGCGCCGGGCGGCCGCCTGGTTTACGCCACCTGCAGCCTGCTGGCCGAGGAAAACGAGGTGCAGGCCGAGCGCTTCCTGGCCAGCCACCCCGATTTCGAGCGCCTGGACGCCGCCGAAATTCTGGCCGCCCGCTGCGAAACCCTGAAGCTGGACGGACCCTACGTCCAACTGCGCCCTGACGTGCACGGCACCGACGGCTTCTTTGCCGCGGTGTTCGAACGCAGGAAGAAGGGCGCGGCAGCCGGGGCTGAGAACGCCGAGGTAGCGAACGCCGACGATGTCCCCGCTGAAACGTCGACCGAAGCATCGGCGGAAACGCCGGCCAAGGAAACCGCGGCCGGCCCGCAGGATCAGCCGGCCTGAACGGGAACGCCGGGTCAGGGACCCGGCGTCACCACCACCGTGGCGCTGTAGCGCCGCGTGCCGAGCGTCTTGTTCTGGTACTTCACTTCCCAGGCCAGGCTGTCATTGCCGGGCTGGTCCGCCTGGTAGACCACCTGGGATACCGGCACGGCCTGGTAGGCGCAGCGGCCGGAATCGCTGGACTGGCCGCGCGTCTGCATGATGTTGGCCTTGCCCAGGCGCGGCATCATGGTCAGCGATACCCGCGGCGCGCGCAGCGCCAGGCAGTCCGCGCCGCGGATCTCGTAGTACGAGGCCAACACGGCGACGTCGCCCGACTTCACCGTCTGTGCGGGAACGGAGGCAGGCAGGGCGGCTGCCAGCGCGGCCACGGTACAAAATAATTGGGGACGTATTTTTTTCAGCAACATCAGTTGGGCAAAAGAGACAGTTTGGTCAGCAAAGCACCCGCAGTGTGCGCCAGCCGCGAGTCTGCTTCAAGACCGGATGCCCAGCTGACAGGAACTTTAACGACGAAATCCAGCCCAAACCTTGCGCCTTCGCGTATGCCCCCCACGTTCCCTGGGGAGGACGGCCCTAGCGCCGCGTGCCGCAAGGCTCGGCCTCGCAACCTTCGTTTCTGGCGGCGAGAGTGGTTTTTTGCCCTGAAAAACCGAGGCTTAGTCCTTGATTTCGCTCAAAAACTATTTTGAAACTACCTTGTCATAAGTCGGTCAAGGTAAGCTAAACTCCAGGCACTTCTCTAGCGAGGCTCCTAACAGCTTTATGGATTACATCCTTTCCTTCATTGCCGGCGGTCTGACCCAAGCTACTTGGTGGCAGGTCGTCGTGTTCACTCTGGTTGTGACGCACATCACGATTGTGGCGGTCACGGTCTTCCTCCATCGCAGCCAAGCGCACCGGGGTCTGGATCTGCATCCGGCCGTCATGCACTTCTTCCGCTTCTGGCTCTGGATGACGACCGGCATGGTCACCAAGGAATGGGTGGCCATTCACCGCAAGCACCACGCCAAGTGCGAAAAGGAAGGCGATCCCCATTCGCCTATCCTGTTCGGCATCTGGAAGGTGCTGTTCCGCGGCGCGGAACTGTACCGCGAAGAATCGAACAACAAGGAAACCATGGCCAAGTTCGGCCACGGCACGCCTGACGACTGGCTCGAGCGCAACGTCTACAGCAAGCACAGCCTGTGGGGCGTGCTGAGCATGCTCGCCATCGACGTCGCCCTGTTCGGCGCCATCGGCGTCACGGTGTGGGCCGTGCAGATGGCCTGGATTCCCTTCTGGGCCGCCGGCGTCGTCAACGGCATCGGCCACTACTGGGGCTACCGCAACTACAACAGCCCGGACACCAGCACCAACGTGTTCCCCTGGGGCATCGTGATCGGCGGCGAAGAACTGCACAACAACCACCACGCCCACGGCACGTCGGCCAAGTTCTCGGCCAAGTGGTACGAGTTCGACATCGGCTGGTGCTACATCAACATCCTGAAGTTCTTCGGCCTGGCCAAGATCAAGAAGGTTGCGCCCAAGCTCAAGCTGGACGACAGCAAGACCGGCATCGACCTGCGCACCCTGCAAGGCGTGATCACGCACCGCTACGAAGTCATGGCCCGCTATGCGGACGTGATCAAGAGCGCGGCCCGCGAAGAGCTGGCCAAGCTGAAGGATTCGCGCAACAAGGGCAGCGCCGAGTGCGACTGGACCAAGCTGCACAGCGTGCGCCGCGCCATCCACCGCAACGAGGACATCCTCCAGCCCGAACAGGTTGCCGCCGTGGACCAGGCCATCGCCCAGAACAAGTCGCTGGCCACGCTGGTACAGATGCGCCGCGAACTCGGCCGCATCTGGGAAAGCTCCAGCGCCAGCAGCGAACAGCTTCTTCATGACCTGCAGGCCTGGTGCCAGCGCGCCCAGCAAAGCGGCATCGCCGGGCTCGAGCAATTCGCTCAACGTCTGCGCCGCTACGCGGCATGATGCTAGAGAAGCTCAATCCTGAACAACGCGCCGCAGTAACGTTAGAACCGCAGCACGCCCTGGTCTTGGCCGGGGCGGGCAGCGGCAAGACCCGGGTGCTCACCACCCGCATGGCCTGGCTGATTCAAACCGGCCAGGCCTCGCCTTTTGGGCTGCTGGCGGTCACGTTCACCAACAAGGCGGCGCGCGAGATGCTCGCGCGCATGTCGGCCATCCTGCCGATCGATACGCGCGGCCTGTGGATCGGTACCTTCCACGGTCTGTGCAACCGCATGCTGCGCGCGCATCACCGCGATGCCGGCCTGCCGCAGAGCTTCCAGATCCTGGACGTCACCGACCAGCTCGCGGCGATCAAGCGGCTGATGAAGGCCAACGGCGTCGACGACGAAAAGTATCCTCCCCGCGATGTGCAGCGCTTCATCAACGGCGCCAAGGAAGAGGGCCTGCGTCCCGCCGACGTCGAAGCCTACGACGCCCATCGCCGCCGCCTGATCGAGATCTACCAACTCTACGAGGCCCAGTGCCTGCGCGAGGGCGTGGTGGACTTCGCCGAGCTGCTGCTGCGCGCCTACGAACTGCTGTCGCGCAACGCGCCCGTGCGCGAGCACTACCAGCGCCGTTTCCGCCACATCCTGGTCGACGAGTTCCAGGACACCAACACGCTGCAATACAAGTGGCTGCGTCTGTTGGCCGGCGGTGGCGCCGCGATCTTCGCGGTGGGCGACGACGACCAGTCCATCTACGCGTTCCGCGGCGCCAACGTCGGCAACATGGCCGACTTCGAGCGCGATTACGCGCGCGGCACCGTGATCCGCCTGGAGCAGAACTACCGTTCCTTTGGCCACATCCTGGATTCGGCCAACGCGCTGATCGGTCACAACACCGGCCGGCTGGGCAAGAATCTCTGGACCGAGCAGGGCGACGGCGAGCCGGTGCGCGTCATCGAGCAGCCGTCCGACGGCATGGAAGCGCAGTGGATCGTGGACGAGATCCGCTCCCTGATCCGCGAAGGCAGCCTGCGCCGCGAGATCGCCGTGCTCTACCGCAGCAACGCGCAGTCGCGCGTGCTGGAACACGCCATCTTTTCCGCCGGCATTCCCTACAAGGTCTACGGCGGCCTGCGCTTTTTCGAGCGCCAGGAAATCAAGCACGCGCTGGCCTACCTGCGCCTGATGGCCAACCCGCACGACGATACCTCCTGGATGCGGGTCGTCAACTTTCCCACGCGCGGCATCGGCGCGCGCACGCTGGAGCAATTGGGCGACGCCGCGCGCGCGCACGACACCAGCCTGTACGCGGCCGTGGCTCTGGTGCCGGGCAAGGGCGGTTCCAACTTGGCGCAGTTCGCGCAGCTGATCCATCGCCTGATCGAAGAGACCCGCGACCTGCCGCTGCCGGAAATGGTCGAGCACATGCTCGAGGCCAGCGGCCTGAACGCGCACTACAAGGCCGAACGCGAAGGCGCGGAACGTCTGGAAAACTTGAATGAACTGATCACGGCCGCGGCCGTGTTCGCGTCCGAGGAAAACTACGACGGCATGCCCGCTGGCGTGGTGCCCGAACAGGACACGGCCTCCACGCTCAATGCGGGCGTGGTGGACGCGCCCATTGTGGCGTCCGACGGCCTGACGCCGCTGGCGGCGTTCCTGTCGCATGCGGCGCTGGAAGCCGGCGACAACCAGGCCCAACAGGGCCAGGACGCCGTGCAACTCATGACCGTGCACGCGGCCAAGGGCCTGGAGTTTGACGCCGTGTTCATCACCGGCCTGGAAGAGGGGCTGTTCCCGCACGAGAACAGCGTCCTGGAAGCTTCCGGACTGGAAGAAGAGCGCCGCCTCATGTACGTGGCCATTACGCGCGCGCGCCAGCGCCTGTACATCAGCCTGGCACAAAGCCGGATGCTGCATGGCCAGACGCGCTACGCGATGCGTTCTCGCTTCCTGGACGAAATTCCGGAACAGCACCTGAAGTGGCTGTCGCCCAAGGCCGGTCTGGCCCAGGTCGGCGGCACGGGCGCGGGCTGGGGTGGCGGCAATCGTGGCGACGCTTTCGGACGCAAGCCCACCAATACCATTGCGCCGCGTCAACCGCGTGGCGTCGCTACCGGTGTCACGGTGGGCGACAAGCAGTATCGTGTGGGGCAGGGCGTGCATCACGCGCGGTTCGGCGATGGCACGATCGTGAGCCTGAGCGGAGCAGGGCAGGACGCCCAGGCTGAAATCCAGTTCCGCGACGTGGGCGCCAAGACCTTGGCGCTGGGCATCGCCAAACTCGATATTGTTCAGGGTTGACACACATGGCCAACAACGATTCTCCCAAAGCCGAGTTGGCGTCGCTGCGCGCCGAGGTCGATGAAATCGACCAGCAGATCATGCTGCTGCTGGGCGTGCGGTTCCGTTGCACGGATATGATAGGTGAGCTCAAGCGCGACCTGGGCATGGACCTGGTCGATCCCCAGCGCGAGGAACAGCAAGTCGAGCGCATCCGTCGCCTGGCGCAAGAGGCGGGCGTGCCGCCCGCCCTTGCCGAAACCATCCTGCGTGAAGTGATCGACACCGTGGTCGACCACCACACCCGCCTGCGCGAGCGTCCGTACTCGTAATGCCAGGACGGCGGCGCCGGGGATCTTCGTCTGCAGAGATCCCGCGCGCCGCCTTTCCCTTTCTTCCTACAAGACCCGCATGAACGCCAGCAAGGCGTCGATTTCGTCCGCGCTCAGTTCCAGCGGTCGGATGTGCTCGGACTTGCGCGGCGCGTACGGATCGGGCGGATCGGCGGGCGCCGGATCGCGGCCCATGCCGGCGTTGTACATCCGCAGTAAACCCTTGAGGTCCGCGAACAGCCCGTTGTGCATCCAAGGGCCGGCGCGCGACACATTGCGCAGGCTGGGCGTGCGGAACTGACCCAGGTCGGCGGGGTCGCGGGTCGCTTCGTAGCGGCCCAGGTCCTGATTGCGGCGGCCATAGAACGACAGGCCGATGTTGTGGAATTGATGGTCGGTCAGCATCGGGCCGCTGTGGCAATTCATACAGCGCGCCTGCGTGCGGAACAGATGCATGCCGATCAACTCGGTATCGTCCAGCGCCTGGGAACGGCCTTCCAGGAATTCGTCAAAGCGCGTCGGCTCCGGACGCAATGTTGCGACGTAGGCCGCCAACGCGCGCGCCAAGCGGTCCGCGTCCACCGGCGGTTGCGGCGCAGAGGCCGCGCCGAACGCCAGCAGGAACTGCGCCGGATATGGCTCGGTTTCAAGCAGGCGCGCCACGGCGCCGCCGGCGTCATGGTTCATTTCGCGGGGATCGTGAATGGGGCCCAGCACCTGCTCCTTCAGGCTGGCGGCGCGCCCGTCCCAGAATAGCCGCGGTGCGAACGGAGCCGCGTACAGCGGGGTTGAGCGCCGCCTGCCCATCAGTCTGTCTTCGCCCACGGCCAGCGCGAGCCCGTCCGTGAAGGCGCGCTGCGGCAGGTGACAGGAAGCACAGGACACCTGCCCCTTGCGCGACAGCGCGGTATCGAAGAACAGCATCTGCCCCAGAGTCACGACCGCCGGACGCGCGACGTCGGCGGCCAACTCCTGCTGGCCGGCATTGGCGGCGGTCCAACTCAGGGGTGGGCTGGTGGCAGGGGGCACTGCACTCCATTCGTGCCAGGCCACGCCGGGATCGATGGAAGGCGCGGGCCAGGACGCGGGTGGCCCCGAGTAGTGCGGCCGCAGGCAAGCCGCATCCCAGCCCGCCGGCCCGTGGCAGCCGGACGGGCCGGCGGCCGGCGTCCGGGCCTGGCCGCCGTCCCCGCGAACCAAAGGCGTCGCCAGCGCCAGCGCCGCGCCCAGGATCAGAAGCGATAACCGACTTGCAGCCATAGTTCCCGTCCCGTCTGGTAGGTACTGCGATCGGTCTTGACGTTCGGATTGCTGGCCGTCAGGGCAGGTCGGCGGTCCAGCACGTTCAGGACTTCGACCGTGAATTCCAGGCTGCGCGCGAACGTGGGATTCCAGGAAAGCTTGGTGTCCCAGGTCCAGTAGGACGGGATCTCGCCGGATTCGAAGCGCTCCAGATACTCGGGCCGCGGGCCCACTCCCACATAGACGGTGGCGTCGCGCTTGCTGCGCCAGTTCATCATGTTGCTCCAGGTCAGGCCCGCGCGCGGCCACGCGCCCGTCAGGCTGAGCGTGGCGATCTGCGGCTGGTAGAAGGAGCTTGGCGGCAGATCGATGGCGCGCAGGCGCGAGCCGTTGTAGATCACGTAGTCGCCGGGGTCGCGCGCGTCGCCGCTGTAGCCTTCGACCAGGTCCGCGTTGGTCTTGCGCTTCTGCCAGCTCCAGCTTGCCTGCATGTTCCAGCGCGTTTCGCCCAGGCGCCAGGGCTCCAGCGTGCGCAGCGACAGGCTGACGCCGTCGGTGGTGGACAGGCCTTCGTTGCTGTAGCGGTAGCCGTCCTTGTCGTTGCCGGTCATGCTCCACTGGTCGCGGCCGTTGCGGCGTACATAGCTCAGCACGCCTTCCATGCCCGCCATGCGCTGGCGCAGCGAGACCGCCCATTCGTCGTCATAGGGCATGCGCAGGCCCTTGTACTGGACGTAGTACTCCTTGCTGCCGTCCGCCACAGGCTTGCCGTTCTTGTCCAGCACCTGGCGTCGCAGGCGGCTACGTTCCTCTCTGAGCGCCGTCTCCAGCACGCCGGCCCCGTAGTACCGCGACCAGCCGGCGCTGAGCAGGGTATCGCCCGAACCGAACATGTCCCAATCCAGCCGCGTGCGCGGCGACAGGTTGCTGTTGCCGAGGAAGGTCTCGCGGTCGTAGCGCAGGCCGGCGTCCAGCGCCAGCCGTTGCCATTCGATGCGGTCCGACAGAAAAAGGCTGGCCATGTTGTAGTTCACGTCCACGGTGCCGGGCAGGTAGCGGACCTTACTGAAATCCCGATAGCTGCCGTCGCGGTTGTAGGCGCGCTGGTAGGAGTGGCTTTCCTGGAAACGCTCGAAGTTGGCCTGCACCTGGTTCAGTTCCGCGCCTGCATATGGACTGTGCGTGAACACGCCCGTGCGCACCGGATCCAGGTCGACCCGGCCCTTCAGCGTCCAGGTGTCCTGGCGCGTCTGCTCCTTGCCGAAGCCGCCCGCGGTGTACCGCGGCAGCTGGTAGGGGCTGAATGTCACCAGCTCGTCACCCACGGATTCGCGGTTGCTCAGCGACCGGTCCCAGCCCGCCTGCAGCGCAAGCCGGCCGCCCTGGAAGTAGTGGTCTACGTTGACGCCTATGCCGCGCGCCTCATGATTGTTGTCCCAGCGCGTGTGCCGGAACAGGTCGCTGGCCAGGGTTTCGCTGCGGTCGCTGTATTTCAGCGTCAGGTCGGCCGTGGTATCGGCGCTGGCGCGCACGCTGAACTTGCCCAGAAAGTTGTCAATCCGGTCGCTGTAGGCCGCCTGGCCCGGCGCCGGCTGCCCCTTGTCATCCACGCCCATGTTCCAGCGGGTGATGTCCGATTCGCGGCGCGACATGGCCAGCACGGTGCCTGATTTTTCGTTGAAGGCGAGGTCGCCCACGGCGGAGTAGAAGCGCTTTTTCCATTCCGGTGAATAGCCCGGCTTGCCCTGCGCCCAACTGTTTTGTTCGCCCTCGGCCACCTCCTGCCGCGTCATTTTGGAAGTGTTCCAGCGGTAGTCCAGATTCAAGCGGTTTTCGCCGGAAAAGCGGCGCAATCTGGCGTCCACCACGCCGCCCGTGAAGCGGCCGTACTCCACGGGTACGAAGCTGTCGTGTACGCGCACTTCCTCCAGCAAGCTCGTGTCGACGAAGTACGACTGCGGATTGCTGGGCACATTGCCGACCTGCAGGTTCAGGTTCTTGCTGGCCGGGTCCACGCGGTTGGTCGCGTCCATGCCGTCGAGCTGGAACAGGTTCTGGTAGGGGCTGGAGCCGTGGAAGGATATGTCCTCCACATTGAGCGAGCCGCGGTTCTGCGAGCCGGCGGCGCCTGGGTTGGTGCGTACCGCCGGATGCGTCGCCACCAGCGTGCTGAGGTCGCGGTTGGAACTGGGCGTCTCGGCGATGTCCTCGCGGGTATAGATGCGCTCGCCGATCTGTTCGCCATAGACCCGTACGGCGTCCAGGCGCAGGGCGGAAAACAGGTTGGTCTTGTCTACGTAGACGATGTAGCGGCCCGGCCCCTCCGCGCGCAAAGCCAAGCCGGACCCCGCCAGCAGGTGGTTCAGCGCGAGCAGCGGCGAATACTCACCCTGCAGCGGGGGCGAGGTCTTGCCCGCCACCGCCGCAGGCGGAAACGAAATCTCCAGGCCGGCTTGCCGGCCCAGCGCCAGCAGCGCTTCGCCCAGCGGTTGCGCCGGCATGTCGTAGGCGGCGCGCGCGGCGGGCTGGGCGGCGCTTGGCGAGACCGTGATCAAGGCGGCGATGAGCAGCGCTGCGGAAGCGCTGGACCGGCGAACGCGCCGGTTGAAGGGGTGAAACTGCATGAATGCGTCCAGGCGGGTGTTGATATCAGCCGTAGGACGTATCCAGGCGCGGGTTACCTCATCGGATTGCTCATGAATAATTTATATCGATTCTCATTTACCGATTGAAGATAAGCTTCATCGCACGATCAGCAGGCCCGGCAGTTCGGTGATGCCGACCTTGGCCTGCGCCAGCAGCAGCGCCAGGGCGCGCTTGGGATCGCCGATGCTGGCGGTGCCTGACACGCGCAAACTCCGTGCTGCCTCACCCAGCACCAGGATGTGCTTGCCGCCATAGCGGGAGAGTCGGGCCGCGGCCTCGGGCAAGGCGACATCGTTGAATGCCAGCAGGCCCTGGCTCCAGTCCGGCGCCGGTTCTTGCGCAGCGGCGAGGCGCAGGATGCCTGTTGCCGACACGGCAGCTCCCTGGCCCGCGTCCAGCGCCAGGCTCTGCCCATCCTGGCAGGTCAGGCACTGGACCGCCACGCGATGTTCGTAGACCACCACGCGCGAGCCGTCGACTTCGCGCGCGACGGAGTAGCGGGTGCCCAACGCGGTGGCGGAGGCGTCTGGCGTCACTACCGTGAAATCCGGGCCGCCGGGGGCGCGAGGTGCGACCGTGAACAGCGCCCGTCCGGCCAGGAGCCTGACCTCGCGCTTGCCCGGTGCGAAGTCGATGGCGATGGCCGAATCCGCATCCAGCGTGGCGCTGGAGCCGTCGGGCAGGGCCACGCGGCGCACGTCGGCGCCACTCGTGTAATCGGCGCCGGGATGGGCCGTGCGCAGCAATTGCCAGGCCGGCCAGGCTGCCAGCAACGCCAGCGCCGCTGCAGCGCCACGCTTGCGCGCGCGCCGCGGCGCCAGCTTGCCGCGCTCGATTTCACCCATCCGCCGCCACAGGCGCGCCAGCCGCTCGTAGGCGTCGGCATGGCTGGCGTCCGCCCGGTACCAGGCTTCGAACTCCGCCTGGGCCTGCGCATCCATGCCCTGGCCGCTGTGGCGCACGACCCAGCGCGACGCTTCTTCCTGGGCGCTGCGGATACGGGGGGCAGCCATGGTCAGGACGCCAGTGCCTGGTCGCAGGCCAGCAGGATGCGCATCATGTGCTTTTCCACCGCGCTGACCGAGATCGCGAAACGTTCGGCAATGGCGCGATAGCTCAGGCCCTCGTGCCGGTGCAGTACGAACACATCCAGGCTGCGGCGGGGTTGGGCAAGCAGGGCGGTTTCCAGCCGGCGCAGCATCTGCCGTGCGGCGGCGACATCCAGGGTGTCGGGTTCATGCTGAGGAGGCCGCGAGGCCGCGTAATCGGCGGTGGCCGCCAGTTCGCGGCTGCGGCGCCGGTGCCAGTCGGTGGCGATATTGGCGGCCACGCGGAACACGTAGGCGCGGTCGTTGTCGGGACGCGTCCTGTCCTTGAATTCCGCCAGCTTGATCCAGGTGTCCTGCGCGCAGTCCTGCGCGACGTCGCGCGAGCCGGTGCGCAAAGAGAGGAAACCCAGCACCTCTCGGTAATGGCGGAGAAATACATCCGTGAGCGAAGACATGTCGCCGGCGCCGGGCGCCAGATAGAGTCAAATTCGCGGCAGAGTATAAATGATAACGATTTCTATTTCTAGATTAACCGGAAACAGTGAGGCGGCGGCGGGCAGGGCGCCCGCCGCAAGCCGTCAGGCCTCGGACTGTTCGATCTCTTCCAGCGAGCCCTGGATTTCCAGCCACTGTTCTTCCAGCTCGTCCATGCGCTTGCCGTGTTCGCCGTGCTCGGCCATGACCTTCTGGCGTTCGGCGCGGCGTGCGTCCGAGTACAGGTCCGGGTCGGCGATGACGGCGTCCAGCGCATGCAGCTTGGCGCGCAGCTTCTCCATTTCGGTCTCGATCTTGGCAAGCTTGGATTCCAGCGGCTTGCGCAGGGCGGACAGGCGTTGGCGCTGTTCGGCTTCGGCGCGGCGCTGGGCCTTGCGGTCCACCACCGGTTCGCCGCCTTCGGCGTTCTCGCGCGCCGCTTCGGCGCGTTCACCGGCGTTGCGCGCGGCGAGCCAGTCCCGGTAGTCCTCCAGGTCGCCATCGAACTCCTGTACCGCCCCGTCGGCCACGATCCAGAAGCTGTCCACCGTGGTGCGCAGCAGATGGCGGTCGTGGGACACGAGCAGCATGCTGCCGCCGAAGTCCGCCAGCGCGGCGGCCAGGGCCTCGCGCGTTTCCACGTCCAGGTGGTTGCTGGGTTCGTCCAGCAGCAGCAGGTTGGGCTTTTGCCAGACGATCAGGGACAGCGCCAGGCGCGCCTTTTCGCCGCCGGACATGGGGCCGACCTTGCTGGTCACCGTGTCGCCGGAAAAACCGAAGCCGCCCAGGTAGTTGCGCAGCTCCTGTTCGCGGGTCTCGGGGGCCAGGCGCGCCAGATGGGCGATGGGCGTGCTGTCCACGTCCAGCATGTCCAGCTGGTGCTGATGGAAATAGCCGATGGCCAGCCCGCGCGAGGCGCGGCGTTCGCCTGCCTGCACTGGCAGCTCTTCGGCCAGGGTCTTGATCAGCGTGCTCTTGCCGGCGCCGTTGGCGCCCAGCACGCCGACGCGGCTGCCCGCGCGCACCATCAGCGTCACGTCGCGCAGGATGGGCACGGCGTTGCCTTCGGCGTCCGTGTAGCCGGCCGACAGGTGCTCCAGGGTCAAGAGCGGATCCGGCACCTGATCGGGCGAGGGGATGCGGATATCGATGCCCGCTTCGGCATGCAAGGGCGCCAGCACCTGCATGCGCGCCAGCGCCTTGACGCGGCTTTGCGCCTGCTTGGCCTTGGAGGCCTTGGCCTTGAAGCGGTCGATGAAGCCTTGCAGCCGGGCCGCTTCGCGGGTCTGGCGCTCGTAGGCGATATTGGTCTGGCGCAGGCGCTCGGCGCGTTGCGTCAGGAAGTCGCCATAGCCGCCGCGGTAGCGCACCAGCTTGGCGTGGTCGAAATGCAGGATGGACTTGGCGACCGCATCCAGGAACTCGGTATCGTGGGAGATCAGCATGACGGTGCCGGGATAGGCAGCCAGCCATTTCTCCAGCCACAGCATGGCGTCGAGATCCAGGTGGTTGGTGGGCTCGTCCAGCAGCAGCAATTCGGACGGCGCCATCAGCGCGCGGGCCAGGGCCAGGCGCATGCGCCAGCCGCCGGAAAAGCTCGCCACCGGCTGCATCCATTCGGCGGGCTTGAAGCCCAGGCCGGCCAGCAGCTGCTCGGCGCGCGAGGCCGCGCTCCAGGCGCCGGCTTCCACCAGCGCCGCTTCCACTTCAGCGATCTGCGTGCCTTGCTCGTCCGTCAGTTCGGCGCGGCGCGCCTGCAGTTCGCGCAGGTGGGTGTCGCCGTCGATGACGAATTCGCGCGCCGGGCGTTCGTCCGCTTCGAGTTCCTGCTTGACGCTGGCGATGCGCCAGCCGGCCGGCATCGCCAGGTTGCCGGCGTCCAGGTCCAACGCGCCGGTCAAGAGCGCGAATAGCGAGGACTTGCCCGCGCCGTTCTTGCCCACGATGCCCACGCGTTCACCCGGGTGCGCGACGAATTCGGCGCCGTCCAGCAGCACCTTGGTGCCGCGGCGCAGGGTCAATCCAGTAGCGCGTATCACAGGCTGAGTTGCTCGCGGGTAAGCAGCAGAAGCTGGTCGGAGGCTTCTTCGGTGTCCAGCCACACGGGCGACAGCTGCGGGAACGCGGCTTCAAAGAAGTCGCGTTCGTGGCCGATCTCCAGCACCAGCACGCCTTCCGGGGTCAGGAACCGCGGCGCCGCGTCGAGAATGCGGCGCACCAGGTCCATGCCGTCGTCGCCGCCGGCCAGGGCCAGCTGTGGTTCGTGGCGGTATTCCTGGGGCAGCGCGTCCATCGAGCCGCTGTTGACGTAAGGCGGGTTGCAGATAATCACGTCGTACTGGCGTGGCGGCAGATTGTCGAACAGATTGCTTGCGTGCAGGTCCAGGCGGTCCGCCAGGCCGTAGTCGTCGACGTTGCGGCGCGCCACTTCCAGCGCGTCGGGCGACACGTCCACCGCGTCCACGTGGGCGTAGGGGAAGGCCAGCGCCGACAGGATCGCCAGGCAGCCGGACCCCGTGCACATGTCCAGCACGTTCTCGACCGCCAGCGCATCCTGCACCCAGGGCGCCAGGCCCTGGTCCAGCAATTCCGCGATGGGCGAGCGCGGCACGATGACGCGCTGGTCCACGTAGAAGCGGTGGCCGCGCAGCCAGGCCTCGTTGGTGAGGTAGGCGGCGGGCAGGCGCTCGGTCACGCGACGGTCGATCAGTTCGAGCACGCGGTTGCGTTCCTCGCTGAGCACGCGGGCGTCCAGAAAGGGCTCCAGCGTGTCCAGCGGCAGATGCAAGGCGTGCAGCGTCAGGTAGACCGCCTCGTCCCAGGCGTTGTCGCTGCCGTGCCCCAGCGCCACCTGGGCGGCGTTCAGGCGTGATACGCCGTAGCGGATCAGGTCGCGCAGGGTCAGCAGTTCTTGGCGGGCGGATTGGTACATAGGGGACTTCTTTCTAGGCGAGCAGGAGGTTTTCCAGCGTGCGCCGATAAATGTTTTTCAACGGATCCAGCGATGCCACTTCGACGCGTTCGTTGACCTTGTGGATCGTGGCGTTGCAGGGACCGAATTCGATGACCTGCGGGCAGATCTTGGCGATGAAGCGGCCATCGGACGTGCCGCCGGTGGTGGAGAGTTCTGCCGTCACGCCGGTTTCGTCGCGGATGGCCGAGACCAGCGCATCCGTCAGCGAACCGCGCGGCGTGAGGAAGGGCTCGCCGCCCAGCTCCCAGTCCAGCGTGTACTCCAGGCCATGGCGGTCCAGCACTTCGTGCACCCGCGCCTGCAAGCCTTCCGGCGTGCTGGCGGTCGAGAAGCGGAAGTTGAACAGCGCTACGGCCTCGCCCGGCACCACGTTGGTGGCGCCGGTGCCTGAGTTCAGGTTCGACACCTGGAACGTGGTGGGCGGGAAGTACTCGTTGCCCTGGTCCCATTCGATGTTGACGATGTCGGCCAGGGCCGGCGCCAACTGGTGCACGGGGTTGCGCGCCAGATGCGGGTAGGCCACGTGGCCCTGGATGCCCTTGACCGTGAGCTTGCCCGACAGCGAGCCGCGGCGGCCGTTCTTGCAGGTGTCGCCCAGCACGTCGCCCGAAGTGGGCTCGCCCACGATGCAATAGTCCATCTGTTCGCCGCGCGCCTTCAGCGCGTCGCAGACGATGGCGGTGCCGTCGATGGACGGGCCTTCTTCGTCGGAGGTAATCAGCAGGGCGATCGAGCCGCCATGCTGCGGGTGGGCCGCCACGAATTCCTCGGCCGCCACCACGAAGGCGGCGATCGAGCTCTTCATGTCGGCCGCCCCGCGGCCGTACAGGTAGCCATCGCGCTCGGTGGGAACGAAAGGATCGCTGTCCCACTTTTCGCGCGGACCCGGAGGCACCACGTCCGTGTGACCGGCGAACACGGCTAGCGGCGCCGCGCTACCGCGCCGCGCCCACAGATTGGTGACCCCGCCCTGGGCGATGGTCTCGCAGGTGAAGCCGATGCGTTCCAGGCGCGCGGCGAGCGTGGCCTGGCAGTCTTCATCGGCCGGCGTGACCGAAGGGCGGGCAATCAGGTCCTTGACCAGATCCAGTACGGCAGTACTCATTTAGGCCCTCAGCAGATCATTGATGCTGGTCTTGGCGCGGGTCTGCGCGTCGACGCGCTTGACGATGACCGCGCAAGCCAGGCTGTGCGAACCGTCGGCCGACGGCAGCGAGCCCGGGACCACGACCGAACCCGAGGGCACGCGGCCATAGGTGATCTTGCCGGTGGCGCGGTCATAGATCTTGGTGCTTTGCGACAGGAACACGCCCATGGCCAGCACCGAGTTCTCTTCGACGATCACGCCTTCCACGACTTCCGAGCGGGCGCCGATGAAGCAGTTGTCTTCGATGATGGTCGGGTTGGCTTGCAGCGGTTCCAGCACGCCGCCGATGCCCACGCCGCCCGACAGGTGCACGTTCTTGCCGATCTGGGCGCAGGAGCCCACCGTGGCCCAGGTGTCGACCATGGTGCCTTCGTCGACGTAGGCGCCGATGTTCACGTAGGAGGGCATCAGCACCACGTTGCGGGCGAGGTAGGCGCCGCGGCGGGCCACGGCCGGCGGCACCACGCGGTAGCCGCCTTGCTTGAAGGCGTTGTCGCCGTATTCCGAGAACTTGAGCGGCACCTTGTCGTAGAACTGCAGCGGAGCCTGGCCCATGATGGCGTTGTCGTTCAGGCGGAACGACAGCAGCACGGCCTTCTTGATCCACTGGTGCACGACCCAGTCGTCGTTGATTTTCTCGGCCACGCGCAAGCGGCCCAGATCCAGGCCGTCGATGGTGCGCTCGACCGCTTCGCGCACTTCGGCGCTGGCGTCGGTGGGCGACAGGTTGGCCCGGTCGTCCCAGGCTTTTTCGATGGTGGTCTGCAGGTCGAGAGTCATAGCGGCTCAGCTCTTAAAAGGTTGATCAAACGGAAGTATGCACAAAATGGGCGATGCGCTCGGCTGCTTGCACGCAGTCAGCCAAAGGCGCCACCAAAGCAATGCGGATGCGGCCCTGGCCGGGGTTCACGCCGTGCGCCTCGCGCGCCAGGAAGCTGCCCGGCAGCACGGTAACACCAGTACGGCCAAAAAGGTCGCGCACGAAGGCCGTATCCGAGCCCGGCGTGGCCGCCCACAGATAGAACGAGGCCTGCGGGCGGGACACGTCCAGCACCTTCTGGAGGATGGGCACGACGGCGTCGAATTTTTCGCGGTACAGGCGGCGGTTGTCCTTCACATGCGCCTCGTCGGTCCAGGCCGCGATGCTGGCCGCGGACACGATCGGACTCATGGCACTGCCATGATACGTGCGATACAGCAGAAAGCGGCCGATCAGCGCGGCGTCGCCCGCTACGAAACCCGAACGCAGGCCCGGCACGTTGGAGCGCTTGGACAGGCTGGAGAACGCCACCAGGTTGCGGTAGGTATCGCGACCCAGACGGCGCGCCGCCTGTAGCCCGCCCAGCGGCGGATTGCCTTCGTCCAGGTAGATTTCGGAATAGCACTCGTCCGATACGATCACGAAGCCGTGGCGGTCGGACAGTTCGAACAGCGTTTCCCATTCGTCCAGCGACATGACGTTGCCGGCCGGGTTGCCCGGCGAGCAGACGAACACCATGCGCGTCTTCTTCCAGACGTCGTCCGGCACCTGGTTCCAGTCGCTGGCGAAATTGCGCACCGGGTCGGCGTTGACGAAGTAGGGCGTGGCGCCGGCCAGCAGGGCCGCGCCTTCATAGATCTGATAGAACGGGTTGGGGCAGATCACCACCGAACCGGCGGACGGATCGATGACGGTCTGCGTGAACGCGAACAGCGCCTCGCGCGAGCCCAGCGCCGGTAGCACCTGCGTTTCCGGATCGGGGGCAGGGATGCTGTAGCGCCGCGCCAGCCACTCCGAGATCGCCCTGCGCAGGGCAGGGTCGCCCTTGGTGGACGGGTACACGGACAGGCCCGCGAGACTGTCGCGGATGGCCTGTTCGACGCGCTCGGGCGCGGCGTGTTTGGGCTCGCCGATCGACAGATTGATGGGCGTCAGACCGTCCGACTGCTGGCTGGCCGAAGCCAGCAAAGCGCGCAGTTTTTCGAACGGATAGGGGTGTAGGGCATCGAGGCGCGGATTCATGACGCAAGATTTTAACAAGCAAGCTACAATAGCGGGCTTGGCTTAACGCGAAGGTGGCGAAATTGGTAGACGCACCAGGTTTAGGTCCTGACGCCGTAACAGGTGTAGGGGTTCGAGTCCCCTCCTTCGCACCAACCCTATTTGGGTACTGATCTGGCATGTCGCCAACAGCGCCCTGAAAGCCCCCCGCATCCGTGCCGGGGGCTTTTCTTTTGCCGGCACGGGTTTCGCGCTTAGGGATAACCTCCCGTGCTGAAAGCACATTTTTGATATATCTTCGCGCTCTTCGGCAAAGGCTTGCCGATAGGCGCGGTAAAAGCTTCTCAGCAGGAGGCGCGGCAGACAGCCTTCCATACGGCGCCTCGGCCGCATCAAACACAGCACCCAAAACAGCACGATAAGGAGAGCCTCCCATGGCGCTCAAGCACGCTGCATTTCTGGATGTCATCGATCTGCGCACCCCGCATCGCGAGCACGGGGAGGCCGTCAGCGTCAGCCTGATGAAGACCGCGCACATGCAATTGCTGCAATTGGTGCTGCCAGCGGGCAAGGGCCTCCCGCAGCACGCCGTGGCGGGCGAAATCACCATCCAGTGCATCACCGGCGAAGTGAGCGTGACATCGCGCGATGGCATCCGCCAATTGCGCGAAGACCAGCTCATGGCGCTGGCTGCCCACGAGCCGCACGCATTGCTGGGTGTGCGCGATGCCACCGTGCTGGTGACGGTGCTGCACGCCGCCGCCTAGTACTCCTTCTTCCTGACGCAGACGTGTTCCCTGAGAGGTGAGCCGTGCATGAGCTGCTGGCCGACTGGTGCGAAATCCTGAACCGCTTGCTGCGCGACGTGGCCAACGCCCAAGCCACGACGCAGGCGCGCGATAGCGCGTTACGGCATGCCCACAGACACTCCTGTCTGGCGCCGATCTGCTTCCGGATGTCCGGCGCCACGATCAGCCACCTGGCCGAGACGCTGGATTGCGCCATCCGCGCTTCCTGCGCCCGCCAGGACAATTCCGCCTGGATGCTGGCGCTGGACGTGGCATACACCAAATTCCTGTTGTATCTGATCCGCGACGTGGACCGCTGGTCCAGCAGCGGGCTGGAAGAGAGCGCGGCCTAGGATGGGGACCGGTCGCCCGGTATATGTGTGCTCCATAAAATACTGGATAAATAAACAGTTATCTGGTTCAATCTGAACATGCCCTCGGCTGCCTCCCGTCCCCGTGCACGCACGGGCAGGGTGCCCATCCCCACGACCAGGACGAACCATGAAATTCGGATACACCATCATCTACGTGCCCGACGTCGCCGCATCGCTATCCTTTTTTGAACAGGCGTTCGGATTCGCCAGGCGCTTCCTGCATGAATCCCAGACCTACGGCGAACTGGAAACCGGCGAGACCACGCTGTCGTTCGCCGCGCATGAACTAGGCGAGGCGAATTTCCATGGCGGCCATGTGGCGGCTTCCGCTTCGGCCGAGCCTCTGGGCATGGAAGTGGCTTTCGTGACCGACGACGTTGCCGCCGCGCATGCCCGAGCGCTTGCGGCGGGCGCTCGGGAAATGAGCGCGCCCGCGCCCAAGCCCTGGGGGCAGGTCGTGTCGTATGTGCGTTGTCCGGACGGCACGCTGGTGGAGCTTTGCACGCCTGTGCACGGCTAGGCGCATTCGTTGCCGCAGTGCAGGCCATGCGCCGGATGCCGTCCGGCGCAGCCGATTCTGCCAAGCTATTCCAGCCTGTGAACCTTTCCGTCTAGCCGGTCCGGGCGATCCCCTAGCCCGCGCGGCGAAGTTACCGTGGTTGCGGCAGGGGTGTTCACGTCCGGCTGCGCTCAAGAATTGTCAAGATTTACATTGCTTTAAAGTCGCCGTTCCCGCCCCGCGATACCGTTGCATTTTCGTTTTTCGGGGGAGTCGAAATGTATTCGCTTTCTAAGCGTTGCGGAGCGGAGTTCTTTGGCACGTTCTGGCTGGTATTGGGGGGCTGCGGCGCGGCGGTGCTGGCAGCTGGTTTCCCCGAGCTGGGCATCGGGTTCGCGGGCGTGGCCCTGGCCTTCGGCCTGACCGTGCTGACCATGGCGTTCGCGGTAGGCCACATTTCCGGCGGGCATTTCAACCCGGCCGTCACGGTAGGCCTGGTGGCGGGCGGACGCTTTCCCGCCAAGGAAATCCTGCCCTACGTCATTGCCCAGGTCCTGGGCGCGATCGTGGCGGCAGCGGTCCTGGCCTGCATCGCGAGCGGCAAGCTGGGTTTCGACCTCAAGGGTAGCCACTTCGCGGCCAACGGCTACGGCGCCTATTCACCGGGCAAGTACTCGATGGTGTCCGCCCTGGTGACGGAAGTCGTGCTGACCGCGGGCTTCATCTTCGTGATCCTGGGCGCCACCAGCAAGCGCGCGCCCGCCGGTTTCGCGGCGATCCCGATCGGACTGGCGCTGACGCTCATCCACCTGATCAGCATCCCGGTGACGAACACCTCGGTCAATCCGGCCCGTTCCACCGGCCCCGCGCTGTTCGTGGGCGGCTGGGCGCTGGAGCAGCTGTGGCTGTTCTGGGTCGCGCCCATCGCCGGGGCGATCGTCGGCGCCATCGCCTACCGGCTGGTCAGCGATCCGGCGCAGGAACGCAGCTAAGCCTGGCCTTGCACCGGGCGATAATGGGGCCAAATCTTTGATCCTGGTCCCATGAACGAATTTACGATTGCCATCAATCTTGCGCTGGCCATGCTGCTGGGCGCCGCCGTCGGCGTCGAGCGCCAATGGCGCCAGAACTACGCAGGCGTGGTGACGCATGCACTGGTCTCGCTGGGCGCGGCCGCCTACACCGCCTTGCCCGCGCTGCTGGACGCCAGTAACGACATGCGCCTGGGCAGCCAGGTCGTGACCGGTATCGGCTTCCTGGGCGCGGGCCTGATCATGCGGGACGGCCTGACCATACGCGGCCTGAGCGCGGCGGCCACCATCTGGGCTACCGGCGCCGTGGGCGTGCTGGCCGGCTACGGCTTCCTGGCCGAAGCCAGTGCGGTGACGGCGCTGATCCTGGTTACCAATGTGCTGCTGCGGCGCGGCGCCAGGCTGGTGGACCGCTACGTGCCTGAAGCGGAAACCGAAGAGCGCTACTACAACATCGCCTTGACCTGCGCTTCCACGGACGAAGCCCTGGTGCGTGCGGAACTGCTGAACGCCCTGGGCAAGCACAGCCTGCGCCTGCGCGGCGTTGAAAGCCAGCAGCGCGACGGCGGCCGCTCCGAAGTGACCGCGGTGGTCTATTCCATGCGCCAGGAAGACGAACGGGTGGAACAGCTGGTGGGCAGCCTCAGCCTGCTGCCGCAGACCTACTCGGCCAGATGGACTTCGGACACCGGCAACGCCTGATGCCGCCCGGAATCAGGACGCCGTAAGTCCGATGTCAATACGCTTGCACACCTGCCTCCAGATGATGAGCGTATTCCGTGACCACACCGATTTCCTTTGCCGCGCCCACCGGCCCTGCGCACTATGACCGCATCACCATCGCATTCCACTGGCTGACCGCGCTGCTGGTGGTGGGCCTGTTCGCGCTGGCCGAAACCTGGGGTTTCCTGCCGCGCGGCACACCCGCGCGGCGCTTGCTGCAGCACTTGCACATTTCGTTCGGCCTGCTGTTTGCCGCCGTGTTCGTGCTGCGCGCCGTCTGGCGCCTCACCGCGGGCAGGCGCTTGCCGCCGGCGTCCAGCGGCTGGCTGCGCACGGCTAGTACGGGCGTACATGGATTGCTGTACCTGTTGATGGCGGCGCAGATCGTGCTGGGCTTTCTGTTCCGCTGGGCGCAGGGCGAGCCGTTCGCGTTCTTCGGCCTGTTCGACGTGCCCACGCTGATCGCCATCGATCACGAGCAGCGCCGCTTCATCGGCGGGCTGCACAACACCGTGGCGTGGTGCATCATCGCGCTGGCGCTGCTGCACGCGCTGGCCGGGCTCTTCCATCATTACGTCCTGCGCGACGGGACGCTGCGCCGCATGCTGTCGGGCCGCTAAGGCCGCGCGTCAGGGACGCGGCGTGAAAACCGGGGCGGGCAGGTTGTACATTACGCACTATCACTGCCCAATTTCCACAGGATGCACCCATCATGACCGCCCCAGAAGTGTTTATCTCCTCCTCGATCAGCTGCGCGAATGATCGCCCCTTCGTGCTGTTCGGCGGCATCAATGTGCTGGAATCCATGGATCTGGCGCTGCGCGCCGGCGAGGAATACCAGCGCGTCACCCGCAAGCTGGGTATCCCCTACGTATTCAAGGCCTCGTTCGACAAGGCCAACCGTTCCTCCATCCATTCCTATCGCGGTCCGGGCCTGGAAGAGGGCATGAAGATCTTCGAAGCGGTCAAGAAGGAATTCGGCGTGCCCGTCATCACCGACGTGCATGAACCCTGGCAGGCCGCTCCCGTGGCCGAGGTCGTCGACATCCTGCAACTGCCGGCCTTCCTGGCCCGGCAGACGGACCTGGTAGTGGCGCTGGCCAAGACCCAGCGCGTCATCAACATCAAGAAGCCGCAGTTTCTCAGCCCGGGCCAGATGCTGAACATCGTCGAGAAGTTCACCGAGGCCGGCAACGACAAGCTGATCCTGTGCGACCGTGGCACCAGCTTCGGCTATGACAATCTGGTTGTAGACATGCTAGGGTTTGGCGTGATGAAGAAAGTGTCCGGCAACCGGCCGCTCATTTTCGACGTCACGCATGCCTTGCAGCAGCGCTCGGCGCTGGACGCGGCATCCGGCGGCCGCCGCGAACAGGTGGCCGAACTGGCCCGCGCAGGCATGGCCGTGGGGTTGGCCGGCCTGTTCCTGGAAGCCCACCCCGATCCCAAGAACGCGAAGTGCGACGGTCCCAGCGCCTTGCCGCTGGACAAGCTGGAGCCCTTCCTGACCCAGCTGAAGAGGCTGGACGACCTGGTGAAGTCCTTTGCCCCCATCGACATCGAACCTTGAGACTGGCGGTCATAACGGCTGCGCAAAGTTGTTATACGATCCGGGCCAAACATTGGGGAGGCCGGGATGTCTTTGTATGTGATCGTCGCCGTTCGAAAAGAGCCCGTCAGCGGGCATGTGGCCTATGTGCGCTGGGGCCAGGCCGAACGCGGCGTCCCGGGCTGGGTCACCGAACCGGTGACGGCGGCGGCATCCGAAGTCATCGAGGCCATCAAGGACGGAGCGGAAGTCGAAACCGCCATCAGCCAGGACGGCATGAGCGTGGCGCTGCGGCCGGTGCGCGTGTTGGTGGATGACGACGGGCGCGAGCATCTCGCGTCCGTGCCGGTTGCCAGTTCGACCCTGTATACGCTCTTCGACCTGCCGGAATTCTGATCCCGCCAGGTCGGCTGGCGGCGCCTAGCGCCGGCCCTGCGCGAAATTGAGCAGGGCGTCTCCAGCCATCCGGTAGCGCACCCATTCGTCTTGCGGCAGCGCGCCGATCGACTTGTAGAAATCGATGGCGGGCGTGTTCCAGTCCAGCACGCTCCACTCCAACCGGCCGCAGCCATTGGCCACCGCTTCCTGCGCCAGATGGCGCAGCAGGTCGCGGCCCGCGCCGATGCCGCGCTGCTCCGGCGTGATGTACAGATCTTCCAGATAGATGCCGTTTTTTCCCAGCCAGGTCGAATAGCTGTAGAAGTAGACGGCGTAGCCGATGGGCTTGCCATCCAGCAGGCACATCAGGGCCTTGGCGGGCGCGTCAGCGGCGAACAGGGTGCGCTCGACATCGTCGGCGTTGGCGATCACTTCATGGGCGGCGCGCTCGTACACGGCCAGCTCGGTGATGAAGGCATGGATCTGGGCCGCATCCGAAGCGACGGCCGGACGAATTTCGATAGTCACGGGTACTTCCTACTACTACTTTAGGGGGCCTTATCCTACCCGTGAATCCGTCCGCGTGCATGGCCGCCTGGCGCGCCGATTTCGGGAATACCCTTACTTGCGCGTCGGGCGCTCGGGGGCGATTCTTGAAAGCGTTCTGCCCTCGAGTCCAATGCGTACAACAGGGGACATCTCCCATGCCTGAGTCTGGCTCCGCCACCGCCAGCACGCCTGCAGCAAGCCGTAAAAGGCGTCGCCTGTCATGGATTTGGCTGGTGCCTCTCATCGCAGCCTTGGGCGGGCTGGCGCTGGTGGTGCGCGTCTGGATGGAGGCGGGCCCCACGGCAACCATCAGTTTCCAGACCGCCGAAGGGCTGGAGGCCGGCAAGACCCAGGTCCGCTACAAGGAAGTCAACGTCGGAGTGGTCGAGCGCGTGGCCTTGAATTCCGACCGCTCGGGCGTCGTCGCAACCGTGCGCATCAACAAGGAAGCCGGCAGCCTGCTGCAGGAAGGGACCGTGTTCTGGGTGGTGCGGCCCAGGCTGACGCTAAGCGGCGTGTCGGGCCTGAGCACCTTGTTCTCCGGGGCGTATATCGGCGTGGACCCGTCCGACCGGTTCCGCCAGGAGGGAGAGAGCCGGGCCACCAAATACAGCTTCGTCGGCCTGGAGACCCCGCCCGAAGTGCCGCAGGACCGCGCCGGCAAGCGCTACACCCTCAAGGCCCGCGACCTGGGCTCGCTGGACATAGGCTCACCCGTCTACTTCCGGCGCATCGCGGTGGGGCAGGTGGTGGCCTACCACCTGGACAGCAGCGGCGAAGGCGTCAATGTGCAGGTATTCATCGACGCGCCCAATGACGATTTCGTCAACAGCGCCACGCGCTTCTGGAACGCCAGCGGCGTGGACTTCAGTGTCGATGCGCGCGGCCTGCAGGTGCGTTCGCAATCTCTGCTGTCGGTAATCGTGGGGGGCGTCGCGTTCGACACCATCGAGCGGCACGCGCACGTGACGGCCAAAGCCGACACGGAGTTCACCATTTTTCCGTCGGAAGGCGCGGCTCGCGCGCAACCCGATGGCGCGCCGCTGCATATCCGCATGCGCTTTGACCAGTCGGTGCGGGGGCTGGTGGTAGGTGCGCCCATCGACGCCTATGGCGCGGCTATCGGCCAGGTGGACTCTATCCGCCTGGAGTTCGACCCGGCCATCAAGCAGTTCTACGCCCTGGTTGGCGCCACCGTCTATCCCGAACGCCTGGGCGCGCAGACGGTCGAGGAAATCAAGGAATATTCGGGCTCGACGTTGGAGCATCCCAACGGCAAGCTGCTGGCCGCCTTGATCAAACAGGGCCTGCGCGCCCAGCTGCGCATCGGCAACCTGCTGACCGGCCAGTTGTATGTCGCACTGGCGGTGTTCCCGGAGGCCGAGCCGGTGTCGTTCAAGATGGAAGAGGATCCCTTCATTCCTACCGTGCCGAACAACCTGGATCAGCTGCAGCAGCAGATCAACAGCATCCTGACCAAGCTGGACAGGGTGCCGTTCGAAGGCTTGGGGGCCGATCTGGGCCAGTTGTTGCGCGCCACCTCCAGCTTGATGAAGCGGCTGGATACCCGCCTCGCGCCCGAGGCGCAAGCCATGCTGCGGCAGGCTGGCAAATCGCTGGCTGCCGTGGGAAGCGTGCTGAGTCCCGACGCCGGCCTGCCGCTCAATGCCAACGCGGTCTTGCAGGAACTGTCGCGCACCGCGCGGTCCCTGCGCGAACTGGCGGACTACCTGCAAGCGCATCCGGAGTCGCTGCTGCGCGGCCGCGCACCGGATGCCCAGTACCAGCGCCAGCCGGCGCGCTAGAGCCCGTCAATATTGCTGGCCCTGGCTATCTACCCAGCCACTGCGCAATCTGGCGGGCGCTGGATTGCGCATCTGTGTCCGAGGTGTCCAGTACCAGGTCGCTGAACGGACGCGTGGCATAGCCTTCGAGGTACATCTGCGCGATGCGCTGGCGCTCCCATTCGGTCAGTACGCGTCCGCCCCGGTCCGACTGCGCGGCTGCCAGCGTGGGTGCCAGCGTCACCACCCGCAGCAGGGCGCCACGTTGTTGGCACGCAGCCAGGATCTGTTCGTAGCTGTCCTGCTCCAAGGGGTAGGCGATGACCAGATAGCGGTCCTGCGCGGTAGCGATCAGATTGGCGAGTCGGGCCAATGCCAGCGCCCACTGCTCGGGGTATGGCAGATGGCTGGGGGCGTCGTGGTCGTCGCCGTCGACGAAGCGCGCAGCCGGTAGCAGGGCGGCCAAGGCGGCGCCCACGGTGGATTTCCCGCTGTTGATCGGGCCGTTGATATGGATGACGGTAATGCCGGGATTCGAGATGGCGGGTCCTTTCCGTACTGGCGGGCGCGTAAGCGTACCAGTGTCCGCGCCGGCCGAGTCAGAACAGGCATTGCCGCAAGGCGAACTTGCGGCCGAAAGCGCGGACTTCGTCGCCGTCCACTGACGCTGCCAAGTCCCAGCGGTCGCCGCGCGTCACCAGGAAGGATCGGCCGACAAGCGCATGGCGCAAGGCGAATTGCCAGAACGCGGCCTCGGAACCCACCGGCTCGAGATCGTGCGGTCCGATCAGCAGGCGGGTGGGACGGGGCGTCGCGCCCAGGGTCCAGCGCAGGGCGATTCCCAGGAATGCAAAACGCGCCGAGAGCGACGAAGGCTGTACGGTCAGCACGCGGATTCTGTTGATCATGGCGAGGACCCCTTGCAGATGGAGCCCAGCGTAGCAAAAGCTGCCCGGGCCTTCCATCCTTCCTTTGGCGGAAACTGGCAGGCCCGGTCGAATCCTATTTCTGGATGGCCCCTGGCGCGTGGTTGCGGGTGATCCGGCCGAGCAACAGCAGGGCCCCGGCCGGCGCCAGCGCGAACGCCGCGAACAGCCATTGCGCCGCATGCTGCGCGCCCGCCACGCCGCCCGGATCCGCCAGGCCCGCGCTGTTGGTGATGACGCCCGCCAGCGCCGCCGTCAACGCGGTCGCATAAAGCTGCACGGTGGTGATGGACGAAGAGGTCAAGGTTTCTTCACCGGCAGGCGCAGCGGTGAAGATGCGCGTCAGCAGATGCGGCCAGCTCAGGCCGATGCCGAAACCCACGGCAGCCAGCGCCAGCACATAGACCGCCAGGCCAGGGTAGGACTGCAGCTGCGTTGCGCGCGGCGTCATCCAGGCCAGGGCTGCCAGCGCGGCCAGGATCACAACCGGGCTCAGCCGCACCAGGAAATTGGCGGCCGGGCCGCTGCGAGTGGCGCTGGGCATGGCCGCCAGAGTCCAGCCCGCCGCCATGGCCGCCGTCATGTAGCCGGCGGCCAGGGGTGTCATGCCATGGATCACTTGCAGGAAATACGGCACGAAGATTTCAGTGGTGATGGCGGCCACCACCAGGCACATGACCGCATACAGCGCGCCCAAGGGCGTGGCGATGGAGTACGCGCCGGTAGGCAGCAGCCGCTTCGCGGCGCGCTTGTCCACCGCCGCGATCAGCGCGGCGATGGCCAGCCCGGCGGCAATGCCTGCCAGGTTCCAGCGCAGATCCTTCGACAGGCTGGCCAGCGTGATCGCCAGCACGCTGGCCACCAGCAGACCCAGCGTGGTCAGGGGCAGGGGGCTGGGCCGGGCCGGCGGGACTGACTCCTTGCCGCCGACCTTGAGGGCCACGATCGCGGCCAGGCCCGCGGCAACGGGCAGCAAGGCCCAGAACGCCAGCCGCCAGTGCCCGGTCTGGGCGAAAACGCCGCCGATGGCGGGACCGCAAAGGGTGGCGACGCCCCACATGCCCGACACCAGGGCCATGGCGCGCGACCAGAGCGGCGCTTCGAACACCAGGCGGATCAAGGCATAGCTGAGCGCGAAGAGGATGCCGCCGCCCAGGCCCTGGATGCTGCGTCCGGTCAGCAGCATGGGCATGCTGGGCGCCAGCGCGCACACCACCGAACCCCCGGTGAACACCGCGACGGCCAGCAGATAGGCCGCGCGCGGTCCCAGCGTTTCGATCAACCGGGCGGACAACGCCGACCCGACGATGGACGTCACGACGAACAGCGTGGTGTTCCAGGCGTAGTACTCCAGTCCGCCGATATCCTTGATGACACTGGGCAGGATGGTGGTGACGATGTAGACGTTGATGGCGTGCAACGCCACGCCGCCCGCCAGCGCGATGGAACGCAGGGCATTGGTCCCATGCAGCAGATCTGCCCAGGACGCGCTTGAAACATGGGTTGTGCCGGTACTCACGCGGTCTTCCGCCTTCGAGAGAAATTATTTAAACAAGATTTATATTGGATAATACGCATGCCTGGGCGCAACCGCAAACGCCCGTATCGCGGCGCCGCAGCCATGCTCGCGGCCGTGGTCAGGACTTGCGCAGCCCGCGCAGCAGCAGGTCCAGCGCCTGCAACGCCTGCGCCAAGCGCGGGCCATCGGCGGAATCCTGCGCGATCCAGAAGGCGCTTTCGACCAGGCTGCCATTGATCAGCCGCGCTATCGCCTGCGGCGCCGCCTGCTCGATCACGCCCTGGTCCATCATCGTCTGCAGCAGCGCGCCCAGCGAAGCAATGCACTGCTGCTGCGAGCTGTCCGCCGCCG
This sequence comes from Achromobacter sp. FW305-C-30-7, assembly GCF_058783105.1. Lineage (NCBI taxonomy): Bacteria > Pseudomonadati > Pseudomonadota > Betaproteobacteria > Burkholderiales > Alcaligenaceae > Achromobacter > Achromobacter sp. FW305-C-30-7. The sequence goes on from NZ_JBYSYI010000008.1 coordinate 70,212, forward strand.
CGCCCAGCACCGCCCGCGCGTCCTGCAGCACGATGCGCCGGATCTCGGGTTCGGCCGCCATCTCCAGATAGGCGCGGCAGCGTCCGCGCAAGGCGCTCCAGGCATCGGGCGCCCGCGCCGCGATGGCGGCCAGGCGCTGGTCCATTTCGCCGTCGATCTGTTCGACCACCGCCGCGAGCAAGCCTTTCTTGTCGCCGAAATGATGGTACAGCGCGCCCCGCGTCAATCCCGCCGCCGCGGTGAAATCGTCCATCGACGTGGCCGCGTAGCCGGCCTCGCGGAAGGCTTGCCGGGCCGTGGCCAGCAGTTTGGCGCGGGTGGCTTCTATCATCTCGGCGCGGGAACGCGTCATGCTCCTCTCCAAAGACATACGGTGCGTATGTAAATTGACATACGCATCGTATGTGAATACGATGCCGCTGTCCATGCCATTCAAGGGTTTCCGGTGTCGAATCCGTATCGCGAGTTGTTCCAGGCGCCCGGCGCCCTGGGTTTTGTCCTGGCTGGCGCCGTGGCGCGCCTGCCGTTGCCCATGATCGGCATAGGCATCATTACCATGCTGTCCGAAGTGCGCGGCGCTTATGCGCTGGCGGGCGGCGTCGCGGCCACCTTCGCCTTGGCCACCGCCTTGCTGGCTCCGCGGATTTCCCGTCTGGTGGATCGCCACGGTCAGGGCAGGGTGCTGCCCGTGGCGGCGGGCCTGAGCGTCGCGGGATTGGTCGGCCTGGCGGCTTGCGTGCAATGGGGAGCGCCCGACTGGACTCTATTCCTCTTCGCCGCGCTGGCGGGCGCCTTGCCCAGCATGCCGGCGATGATACGCGCGCGCTGGACCGAGATATTCAGGGACCAGCCGCAGTTGCGTACCGCCTATGCGCTGGAGTCCGTGGCCGACGAGCTGAGTTTCATTGTCGGTCCGCCGCTGGCCGTCGGGCTGAGCGTGCTGTTCTTTCCCCAGGCCGGCCCCTTGTTCGCCGCCTTGCTGCTGGCGGTGGGCGTCACGGCCTTCGTCCTGCAGCGGGCCACGGCGCCCGCGGTGCGGTTCAGGCAGGAGGGGCGCCAGGCGTCGGTGCTGCGTATGCCTCCCATGCTATCGCTGCTTGCAATGATGGCCGCCATGGGCGTCATCGTGGGCACCATCGATGTATTGAGCGTCGCTTTCGCCCGCCAGCAGGGCTTCCCGGCCGGCGCCAGCCTGGTGCTGTCCTCCTATGCTCTGGGCTCTTGCGTCGCGGGTCTGGTGTTCGGCGTGTTGAAGTTTCAGATGCCGCTTGCCCGCCTTCTGGTGGTTGCGGCGGCGGTCACGGCGTTGACGACGGTTCCGCTGCTGCTGGTAAACGATCTGCTCACCTTGGCGCTGGGCGTGCTGCTGGCCGGCCTGTCCTTTGCGCCGACCATGATCATCGCGATGGCGCTGGTGGAAGGCAGCGTGCCGGGCCATCGTCTGACCGAGGGGCTGACCTGGCTGGTGACCGGTCTGGGCGCGGGCGTCGCGGCGGGCGCGGCGCTGGCAGGCTGGGTGGTCGACCACCATGGCGTGGGCGCGGGGTTCTGGACGGCGGTTTGCGCGGGGGCGATCGTGCTGCTGGCTGCCTTGCCGGCCGGGCGCGGCCGCGTGGCGGGACGTGCCGGCGCCTGAGGCGGCACGTCGATAGAATGGCGGTTTCGGCGCCTGTTCAGGCGCGCCGCCCGGAGATGCTCATGTCCAGAACCGTCGTCAATCCCGATACCGTGCCCAACACCGTGCAATACGGTTTCAGCCAGGCCGTCATCGTCACGGGGCAGCGCCGCATGCTGTTGTCCGGCCAGGTTGGCGTCGATGCCAACGAACGCACGGCGGGGCCGGGCCTGCAGGAGCAGACCGAGGCCGCGCTGGACAATGTCGAGCGCGTGCTCGCTGCGGCAGGCGGCACGCTGGCGCAGGTCATCATGCTGCGCATCTACATCTGCGAAACGGCCAGGGAAGATCAGGAAGTCATCGCCCAGGCGCTGCGCGACCGCTTCAAGAAGGATCCCCCGCCGTCGTCCTGGGTCATCGTCAGCGGCCTGTCGCTGCCGGAATGGCTGATCGAGATCGAGGCGGAGGCCATGCTGGACTAGCGGCGCCAGGGCGCCGCGGCAAAGGCGGCGCGCAGATGAGCCAGGAAACCCGCCGTCCGCGCGGGCAGTTCCTGGCGCGATTTGACCAGGGCCACCACGTCGGCCGACGGCAGGCTCCAGCCAGGCAGCAGGGGCACCAGCGCGCGCGCCTGCAGATGCGCGGCCACGTCCCATTCCGACCGCACCATGATGCCGTGCCCGGCCAGCGCCCATTCCACGGCGGTTTCGCCTGCGTTGCTCGACAGCGCCGGCGCAATGCGCACTCCCACGGCCGGGCCACGCCCGTGCTTGAAGCGCCACAAGGTCACGTCTTCATCGTTCTCACGCAGCGCGATGCAGTCGTGCGCGCGCAGATCTTCGGGTTTGGCGGGAGCACCGCGACGCGCCAGGTAGGCGGGCGACGCGCACAGGATCCGGCGGTTGGGCGCCAGCGGGTAGGCGACCAGGGTCGAATCGCGCAGCTCGCCGATATGGACCATCACATCCCAGTCGTCGGAAGCCAGCCGCGGCGGCCCGTCGGACAGCGTCAGGCTGGCCGTGACGTCCGCGTTCTGCCCGCGGAATTCGGCGACCAGCCCGGCGATGTAGCGCTGGCCGAATCCCAGGGGGGCGACCACGCGCAGATGGCCCGCCACCACGTCCCGGCGTCCGGCCAGTTCGTCGGCCAGGTCGCCCAGCTCGCCGCAGATCTGTTCCGCCCGCAAGGCCAGCAGCCGGCCTTCGTCGGTCAGCGCGGTGCCGCGCCCCGAGCGGTTGACCAGCCTGACGCCCAGCCGCTTCTCGAGCGTGTGTAGTCTCTGGGTGACGGCAGGCGGGGTCACGTCCAGCGCGCGCGCCGCTTCGGCCAGCGAGCGGGTCGCTGCCAGGCTGAGGAAGAAACGCAGGTCTTCGGTCGTGATCATGCAGGCATGGATTAATGGATGATTAAGTCCAGATTAAACACGCGGAACTGTCGCCGCGCCATACTTCAGCCATTCCAATCCGCCATGCCGAGAGCGCCATGAACCAGAACGCCACGCCTTCCTCCCTCGATACCCTCGACACGCCATGCCTGCTGCTGGATGAAACGCGCATGGCGCGCAACATCGAGCGCCTGAACGCGCTGATGGCCGGGCACGGCGTGCAACTGCGCCCGCACCTGAAGACGCCCAAATCCATCGACGTCGCGCGCCGGCTCATGTCTTCGCCGCAGGGGCCCGCGGCCGTGTCCACGCTGCAGGAAGCCGAGCAGTTCGCGGCCGCCGGCGTCACCGACCTGCTATACGCCGTGGGCGTGTCGCCCGCCAAGCTGGACCGCGTGCTGGCGCTGCGGCGGCGCGGCGTGGATCTCACCGTGGTGGTGGACAGCCTGGAGGCGGCGCGCGCCGTCGCCCAGCGGGGGCGGGAAGCGGGTGACGCCATCCCCGCGCTGATCGAGATCGATTGCGACGGCCACCGCGCTGGTGTGCAGCCGGGCAACACCGCGCAACTGCTGGCGATCGCGCGGGTCCTGCACGAGGACGGCGCGTGCCTGAGGGGCGTGATGACCCATGCCGGCGAGTCCTACGGTTGCGACAGCGTCGAAGCCATTGCCGACATGGCCGAGCAGGAGCGCCTGGCGGCGGTTACCTGCGCCCAGGCGATCCGCCAGGCCGGCCTGCCATGTCCGGTGGTCAGCGTGGGGTCCACGCCCACCGCGCATTTCGCCCACAGGCTCGATGGTGTGACGGAAGTCCGCGCCGGCGTGTACGTATTCTTCGACCTGGTGATGGCAGGGCTGGGCGTGTGTTCGGTGGATGACATTGCAGCCACCGTTCTGACGACCGTAATCGGCCATCAACCCGACAAGGGCTGGATCCTGGTCGACGCCGGATGGATGGCCATGTCGCGCGACCGGGGCACCGCCAGGCAGCGGGTGGATCAGTTGTACGGCCTGGTGTGCGATGCGGACGGCACGGTCTATCCCGACCTGCTGCTGGCCGAGACCAACCAGGAGCAGGGCATCATCAAGGTACGCCCCGGCAGCGGCGCGGCCCTGCCCGAACTGCCGCTGGGCGCGAAGCTGCGCATCGTGCCCAACCACGCCTGCGCCACCTGCGCCCAGCACGACGCCTACGAGGTCGTGCGCCCGGGTTCGCCCGAAGTGGTGGCGCATTGGGAACGCTTTCGCGGCTGGTAGCCGTCATTCAAGAGGAGGCACGCATGGAACTCATCCATACGCATCAGGCCACGCCGCCCGCCGGCCACTATTCGCAGGCGGTCCGCGCCAACGGCTTCATCTTTGTCTCGGGGCAGTTGGGCTTTTTGCCGCCCGCAGCTCCTGGGGAGCGGCCCGCGCTGGCCAGCGGCGCGGCCGCCCAGACCCGGGAAGCGCTGCGCAGCGTCCGCGCCATCCTGGAAGCGGCCGGCGCCTCGCTTGCCACCGTCGCCAGCGTGACGGTATACATCCCGGACGTGGCGCTCTGGGACGAGGTCAACGGGGTGTACGAACTGTGTTTCGGCGATCACCGGCCCGCGCGGGCCATCGTGCCCACCCGCGAACTGCACTACGGCGCCCTGGTCGAGATCAGCGTGGTCGCCGTAGCCTAGCGGTCCGCGCACGCGCGGACGCGTGCGAGGCCGCGCCTATAATGCCTGCGCCTCAATACCTTCGGGGGAGACCGTCCGCATGCAGTACGAATACCTGTTCTGGTCCATGGCCGCGATGGTGGCGGCGGCGTTGGTTGGCGGCTCGCTATGCGGCCGCCTGGGCTCCGTCAAGCATGTGCTGCTGGGGGTTGCCGCGCTGGCGGCGGCGGTGGGCGTGGCAGTGTTCCTGTTGTCCCGCCACGGCGGCTTCAGCGAGCTGTCGGCGATGCTGTCGATCGCCGCTTTCATGTTCAGCCTGGTGATCGGCGCCGCCGCGTCGCTGCTGACGCGGCGCATCCTGCTGCGCCGCTGAGCCTGGGGCGCCCGGCGCCTTATTCTTCCGCGTCGAAATCCTCGTCGTCTTCGTCGTCCTCATCCTGCTCCAGGGCGTCGTAGCCCTTCCAGGTGATGCGCCAGCGCGTTGCGCCCGCGGTCGCCGCGGTCTCGCTGATCTGCTTGACCAGGCCAGCGTCCTCCAGCAGGTCCAGGTGGTGTGCAATTACCTGCAGGCCCTGTTCTTCGGGATGGGGCGCCAGCGCCACGTTCTTGATGTCGTGCGTGCTCAGGTTGGGGCCCGGGGCGTCGCGCAGGGCGCCCAGGATAGTGACGACCAGATCGAAATCGCGTTGCATGATGTCCACCATTCATTGGGGGTAAAAGATAGGGCGACGATAGCAGAGATCCATTGCTGCCACGCGACAGCCGCGCGGCCGGGTTACAGTCCAGGGTTCTCGACAACCGATACATGCAGATCCCATGAAGAAACCCGCAGAGCGCGATTGCCTCGCGCTGGTCCCCGGCTATACGGGCCAGGCCGCCAAGCTCTTTCTCACGCGCGGCGAGGACGGCCGCATCGCAGGCGTGACCGTGTTCGACCTGCTTGGCCACATCAAGCTGCAGGCAGATGCCGACGCGGCGGCGGCCTGGGTCGGCGACTGGCTCGCCCAGGAGGCTGACAACCGCAAGGCCCGCCGCACGCAGTTGCTGGCGCAGATGTTCATCTGCAAGCTGGCCGGAGAGGAGAAGGGCGCCTTCCTGGCGGCGCAGAAGCCGCTGATCCGCGCGCTGGCCGACGCCGGGGTGCGCACCCGTTCCGTCGCCGCCACTTCGGGGGCCGCGCGGCAGTCACTTGGTCCTACTGTCAAGAAGCATTAGCCCAAGGCTGTTATAGTCGCGCCTGGGCGTGCGAGTGCACCTGCAAGGTGCGTGCCCAGGCGGGCGGTGCCCGCAAATCAAGGAAGATGGATCATGGAAATAGTAAGTCGGCAGGTTGCCGACATAGCGGGCGGCGTCGAGCTGCACACCACGCTGGATGGCGAGAGCATCAGCGTCTACGTCGTAGAGGGCGTGACGGATCTCAATGCGATCGCAGACATCGTGCCGCGTGAAAAGGTCGAAGCTGGGGCTGACATACACGCCTCTAGTGTCGACAATGTTGATAATGCGCAAGAACAGATCGACCAAGTCCTGGAGAATATGAATCCCGGCGACGTGGCGGTTTTCCTTTGCTCGGGCCCCGATGCTTTTGGCGCGGCGCTCGATCTGCTGGGTTTACCTATCGACGAGTAAGCCTGGCGGCAAACCAAAGTGCTAGCCCGAACGGCGTATGAAGAAATCCTCGTACGCGGGCAGGCGGCATTTATATAAGCCTTGATAGTTTGTTTATGATGCGTGGGTGTAAACACCTATGCAGGACTTCTTATTGCCTATGAAAATGTGTGAAATCCGCGTGCAGTTTCTCTTTGTTGCATTATTGGCACGCATTTTTTAGGATTATGTTGACTTGTGAGGGGAACCTAACGATAGTGTCGGCACACGATCACAAGCGTTGCGATTTTCGTTCAGTGCCGTGCCTTTTCCGGCTCAGCGTTATTGTTCTACTGTCCCCTCCTTGATTGATTCGTGACCTCCGGGCATTTGCCCATTATCTCTAGGAAATACAGTATGGAAACCGGCGTCGTCAAGTGGTTCAACTCGGAAAAGGGCTATGGCTTCATCACTCCGGAAGCGGGTGGTAAGGATCTGTTCGCTCACTTCTCCGAAATTCAGGGCTCGGGCTTCAAGTCTCTGGAAGAGAACCAGCGCGTCAGCTTTGTGACGGCCAATGGCCCCAAGGGCCCGCAAGCCACGAAGATCCAGGTCCTGTAAGGGTCTGAGTTTTCGGTAGAAGCCCCCTCGTGGGGCTTTTTTGTTTTCTGCGGCAGCATTTCCTAAACATGGAAAGTATCTGTCCGCCAATAATGTCAGGGTAATCCCTAGAATGCGGTAATTCCTGATACTGAAGTCGCACCCGATTCATTCATCTGGTGTATGAGCCCTAATGCCGGCACGGTCTCTGTTATCGTCGCCCTTGCTCAGACTTCAGGATGCGCGTTCTCATGACTTCATCTTTTTCCACGCAGATTGCCCCGCAGGCTCAGGACGTGGTCACGTTCTGGATCGATGCCGGTCCGCAGCAATGGTTCAGTAAGAACGCGGAGTTCGACGCTGCCTTCCGCGCCCGTTTCGAAGCCGCCCACATGGCAGCCGCGGCGCGCCAGCTGGATGCGTGGCTGGATGACGCCACGGGCGCCCTGGCGCTGATGATTCTGCTGGACCAGTTTCCCCGCAATGCCTACCGCGGCACCGCGCACATGTTCGCCACGGACCCGCTGGCCCAGTATTTCGCCGATCGCGCCATTGCCGCGGGCCACGACCTGGCGGTGGACCCGCAGCTGCGTCCGTTCTTCTACCTGCCTTTCGAACATGCGGAAAACCTCGCGGCGCAGAACCGCGGCGTGGCCTTGATGGAGCCGCTGGATGCCGACACGCTGCGTTGGGCCGTCCTGCATCGCGACATCATCAAGCGCTTTGGACGATTTCCCCATCGCAATGCCGCGCTTGGCCGGCAGACCTCGCAGGCAGAGCAGGAATTCCTCGATTCCGGCGGCTTCGCTGGCTAGCGCTGTCGTGGCCGTGGGAAACGGCTGCTCGAGCGGCGGCGCGGCATCAGGTATCCGCTTGTGTCCACGCGTGGCAAGTTGAAAATTCCAGATGGATCGCGCCGGTGCAAACCCTTGCCCGGCCTTGCTTTCCGCCGCTTTCGGGGCGCCGTCAAACTTGCGGATATTTGACGTTTTTCGGGGTTCGCCAATACACTGGGTTTAGCGAGATTCTCAAGCGACGCGGTCTGCGTTTCACTTGTCGCCGTCAGTGGTACTGCGGTTGCTTCCTCTCCCATCCTTGATGATCTGGCGCCCCGCGAGCAATCGCTTTTTCTAGGTTCAAGGACATTCCATGGCAACCGGCATCGTTAAGTGGTTCAACGCCGAAAAAGGGTATGGCTTCATCATGCCCGACGACGGCAGCAAGGATCTTTTCGCTCACTACTCGGAGATCCGCAGCGAAGGCTATAAGTCGCTGCAGGAGAACCAGCGCGTCACCTTCGAGGTCGGCACCGGCCCCAAGGGTCCCAGCGCAAAGAACATCAAGGTAGCGGCCTGACCTTCGCAGGGCAGCGCCCCGGGCCGGCCCGGCGCTCCGCCCAGAAAAAAGCCCCCGCACGCAATGTGCGGGGGCTTTTTTTGCTCCCGAGGCCTGGTGCGTCCCGCAAGGCGGGCGAGGCTCGCGGAGACTGATTTGGCGTCAGTGCTTGGCGTGGTTGGCGGGCGGCGTGGCAAGCTTGTCGACCAGCGCGATTCCCAGCGCCGACAGGATGAACAGCGCGTGGATGACGGTCTGCCACATCACGCCGGCCTCGGAGAAGCGCGCGTTGGGGGTGCCCAGCGTCCCGGCTTCGATAAAGGTGCGCAGCAGGTGGATCGAGGAGATGCCGATGATGGCCATCGCCAGCTTGACCTTGAGCACGCTGGCGTTCACATGGCTGAGCCATTCCGGTTGGTCAGGATGGCCCTGCAGGCGCAGGCGGGACACGAAGGTTTCGTAGCCGCCCACGATCACCATGACCAGCAGGTTCGAGATCATCACCACGTCGATCAGGCCCAGCACCAGCAGCATGATCTCCATTTCGCCGAAGCTGCTGGCGTGCGTCACCAGGTGCCACAGCTCTTTCAGGAACAGCATGACGTAGACGCCTTGGGCGACGATCAGGCCCAGGTACAGGGGCAGTTGCAGCCAGCGCGAGCTGAAGATGAGGCTGGGCAGCAAGCCCAGGCGGGGAGGGGTGTTGGAGTTCATTTGTGGGTGCGAGCCGAATGGTATGTGCGAAAAAGGCGGGCGCAATTCTATCAATGCCGCGTTGCCGCAGATATCAGTTTTTTAAGAGCGATCCAGTCCGGCGCAAGCGCCGGCTAGCATGACTGCGCGGATCTTGTTGGGGTTTTATGTAAGAAAAGCTGGCATTTGCGAAACTGTGTGGCGAAACGCTTTGTGTGCATTGGTCGTATATAGAATTGCGGCCTCGTTCGCATAGAGCCAGTAAAGAGGAGTTTGTTCCCATGAAGATCCGCTACACCGTTGCCGCCTTGAGCGTTGCGCTCGCCCCTTTCTCCGCCTCCCAGGCTTTGGACATCGGCGGCCTGGTCGGCGCCGGCAGCAAGGTCGTTCAGGCTGCCACGCTGAGCGATGCTGAAATCAAGACCCTGTCGGACAAGGCTTGCGCGCAAAGCGATTCGCAGGAAAAGATTGCTGCTCCCGGCAGCAAGTACGACGCCCGCCTGCAGAAGATCGCCAAGCAACTGGGCGGCACCGTCAACGGCCAGAAGGCCAGCTACAAGGTCTACGTCACCAAGGACGTCAACGCGTGGGCCATGGCCAATGGCTGCATCCGCGTCTACAGCGGCCTGATGGACATGATGACCGACGATGAAGTGCTGGGCGTGGTGGGCCACGAAATCGGCCACGTCGCGCTGGGCCACAGCAAGAAGGCAATGCAGACCGCCTACACCGTTTCCGCCGCGCGCGACGCCGCCAATGCGGCAGGCGGCGCTACCGTGGCCGCGCTGAGCTCGTCGCAACTGGGCGACCTGACCGAGAAGTTCATCAACGCGCAATTCTCGCAATCGCAGGAAAGCGCCGCCGATGATTACTCCTTCGACCAGTTGCAGGCCAAGGGTCTCAATACCCGCGGCCTGGTGACGGCCTTCCAGAAGCTGGCCGAACTCGACGGCGGCAAGAGCGATATGATGAGCTCGCACCCGTCCTCGGCCAAGCGTGCGCAGCACATCGAAGAGCGCATCGCCAAGGCCAAATAAAGCGTCCGTACAGGCGTTTCTCCTCCCGTCCCGGGTGGAAAACGGGGCGCGAGTATCCGGACTTATCCGGGTGCTCGCGCCCCTTTGCGTCAGGGGGCCGGAAGTTTCCGGTAAAATGCCGCGTTTATCCGCCCGTCATCTCTTTATCTCTCGGAAAATAGGTCTTTTAATGCAGCCTGTGGTTGAAACCCTCTCCGGCCTGGAGCGCCGTGTTGATCTGGCCGTCTCGGTGGCCGACGTCGAAAAGGAAGTCCAGGCGCAATTGAAGCGCGTGGCACGGACCGCCAAGGTCCCCGGCTTCCGTCCTGGCAAGGCTCCGCTTGCCATGCTCGAGCGCAGCCATGGCCCCGGCATCCGCTACGACGTGATCAATGGCCAAGTTGGCCGTGCCTTTGAACAAGCCGTCGACGGCGCCAAGCTGCGCGTCGCTGGCGCCCCGAACCTCGAACCCAAGACCGACGGCGTTGCCGACGACACGCTGGCGTTTACCGCCACGTTCGAGGTCTATCCCGAAGTCGCCGTGCCGGACCTGTCGACCCTGGCCGTGACCCGCTACGAAACGGCCGTCACCGACGCAGAAGTGCAGCAAACGCTGGACGTCCTGCGCAAGCAGCGCGCCACGTTCGAAGCCCGTGAAGGCCGCGCCTCGCAAGACGGCGATCGCGTCACGCTGGACTTTGCCGGCACCATCGACGGCGTGCCGTTCGAAGGCGGCAAGGCCGAAGATTTCCCGTTCGTGCTCGGCCAAGGCCGCATGCTGCCGGAATTCGAAGAAGCCGCCCGCGGCCTGAAGGCTGGCGAAAGCAAGGTCTTCCCGCTCAAGTTCCCCGATGACTACCAAGGCAAGGAAGTCGCCGGCAAGACTGCCGAATTCACCATCACCGTCAAGGAAGTGGCTGAAGGCGTGCTGCCCGAGCTGAATAGCGAATTCGCCAAGTCCCTCGGCCAGGCCGAAGGCGACGTCGAAAAGCTGAAGGCCGACATCCGCAGCAACATCGAACGCGAAGTCAAGGTCCGCTCGGCTGGCCGCACCAAGTCCAGCGTCATGGACGCCCTGGTCGAAGCCGGCAAGTTCGACGTGCCGAAGGCACTGGTAGACAACGACGTGCAAGGCCGCGTCGCCGCTGCCCGCGAAGAGCTCAAGCAGCGCGGCATCCCGAACGCCGAGTCCGTGCCGATCCCGGCTGAAGCCTTCGCCACCGAATCCGAGCGCCGTGTGCGCCTGGGCCTGCTGGTGTCGGAACTGGTCAAGCAAGCCCAGCTGCAAGCCAAGCCCGAGCAAGTTCGCGCGCGTATCGAAGAGTTCGCCGAGAACTACGAACAACCCGCCCAGGTTGTCAGCTATTACCTGGCTGACCGCCAGCGTCGTGCTGAAATCGAGGCTATCGTGCTGGAAGACAATGTCGTCGCGCACGTGCTGGAAAAGGCCAAGGTCACCGAAGAGAAGGTGCCTTTCGATCAGTTGATGGGGATGGCGTAACACTATGCAGAGATTCACCGATTTCTATGCGGCAATGAATGGCGGGTCTTCGGTGACCCCCACCGGCCTGGGCTACATTCCCATGGTGATCGAGCAGTCGGGGCGCGGCGAGCGCGCCTACGACATCTATTCGCGTCTGCTCCGCGAGCGGCTCATTTTCCTGGTGGGTCCGGTCAATGACGCAACGGCCAACCTGGTCGTGGCGCAGTTGCTGTTCCTGGAATCGGAGAATCCTGACAAGGACATTTCCCTGTACATCAACTCGCCCGGCGGGTCGGTGTACGCGGGAATGGCCATTTTTGACACCATGCAGTTCGTCAAGCCGGACGTGTCCACCCTGTGCACCGGCCTGGCGGCCAGCATGGGCGCGTTCCTGCTGGCCGCAGGCAAGAAGGGCAAGCGCTTCACCCTGCCCAACTCGCGCATCATGATCCACCAGCCCTCGGGCGGCGCCCAAGGGCAGGCTTCGGACATCCAGATTCAGGCTCGCGAGATCCTGGACCTGCGCGAACGCCTGAACCGCATCCTGGCTGAAAACACCGGCCAGACCATGGAACGCATCGGCATAGACACGGAGCGTGACAACTTCATGTCGGCCGAAGATGCGGTATCGTATGGACTGGTGGACAAGGTGATGACCTCCCGCTCGGAAGGCTGACTTCCAGGTTGATCTGACCCGCTGCCATCATGTTTGAGTAAGCGCATGCGCTAGGCTAAGTTCCAGCCTGGCGCATCTTTACCTGAGATACGAAAGAAATATGCCTGAAAAAAAGGGATCGGCAGACGCAAAAGTGCTGCATTGCTCGTTTTGCAATAAAAGCCAGCATGAAGTCCGCAAGCTGATCGCGGGTCCGTCGGTATTCATCTGCGATGAATGCATAGACTTGTGCAACGACATCATCCGCGAGGAGGCGCAAGCCACCGCGCGCGCGGCGATTCGTTCCGAACTGCCCACTCCGGCTGAAATCAAGACCTTCCTCGACCAGTACGTCATCGGGCAGAACTCGCCCAAGCGCATGCTGGCCGTGGCCGTCTACAACCATTACAAGCGCATCCGCCACGGCGAGATCAAGGGCGACGAAGTCGAGCTCTCCAAGAGCAACATCATGCTGATCGGCCCCACCGGGTCGGGCAAGACGCTCCTGGCCCAGACGCTGGCGCGCATGCTGAACGTGCCCTTCGTCATGGCCGACGCCACCACGCTGACCGAAGCCGGTTACGTGGGCGAAGACGTCGAGAACATCATTCAGAAGTTGCTGCAGAACTGCAACTACGAAGTGGAAAAGGCGCAGCGCGCCATCATCTACATCGATGAAATCGACAAGATTTCCCGCAAGTCCGACAACCCGTCCATCACCCGCGACGTGTCGGGCGAGGGCGTGCAGCAGGCCTTGCTGAAGCTGATCGAAGGCACGGTCGCTTCGGTGCCCCCGCAGGGCGGCCGCAAGCACCCCAACCAGGACTTCGTCCAGGTCGACACGACCAACATCCTGTTCATCGTGGGCGGCGCCTTCGACGGACTGGAAAAGGTCATCCGCGACCGTACCGAAAAATCGGGCATCGGCTTTTCGGCCTCGGTGCGCGCCAAGTCGGAACGCGGCGTGGGCGAGCTGTTCTCCGAAGTCGAACCGGAAGACCTGATCAAGTTCGGCTTGATTCCCGAACTGGTCGGCCGTCTGCCGGTGGTCGCCACCCTGGACGAACTGGACGAAGCGGCCCTGGTGCAGATCCTGACCGAGCCCAAGAACGCCTTGCTCAAGCAATTCCAGAAGCTGTTCGCCATGGAAGGCGCTGAGCTCGACGTGCGGCCCGCGGCCCTGAAGGCGATCGCCCGCAAGGCGCTGCGCCGCAAGACGGGCGCGCGCGGCCTGCGTTCCATCATCGAGCAGGCCCTGCTCGACACCATGTATGACCTGCCTTCTCAAGGCAACGTCAAGCGCGTGGTGCTGGACGAGGGCGCCATCGAAGGCGAGGGCAAGCCATTGCTCATCTACGCCGACGAGGACGCGGCTGCCGACAAGCCAGAGCGCGGAGAAGTCCGCGATGCCGCAGCCTGATATTTCAAAAAAGCCCGTTCCTGTAACGGGTTTTTTTGCCTAAGGCGCATTCCCGGGTGCAAACACGCTTTTCCCGCAGGCGCGACGCTTGCATACTGGGAGTGCCGCCCCGGGGTTTTTTCCAGCCTTTGGGTTATCCGGGCGCCGAGATCTTGAATTTTCGGCTATTGTTCCCATAACAGACGTAACCGACGTGGATTGCCCGGGTATACCCGGATCTCCCGTCCCCGATACGCCGAGTCATACCGAGGAACCTCCTATGTCTGCCAGCCAGACCCTGCCTTCCGACCCGATCGACCTGCCCCTGCTCCCACTGCGCGACGTCGTGGTGTTTCCGCACATGGTCATCCCGCTGTTCGTCGGCCGTCCGCGCTCTATCCGCGCGCTCGAGGTTGCGATGGAAGCGGGCAAGAGCATCATGCTCGTGGCCCAGAAATCCGCCGGCAAGGATGATCCCACCCCCGAAGACGTCTACGAGATCGGCTGCGTAGCCGGCATCCTGCAGATGCTCAAATTGCCCGACGGCACCGTCAAGGTGCTGGTCGAAGGCACCCAGCGCGCCCGTATCAACAGCATCGAAGACGCCGATTCGCACTTCACCTGCCAGGTGAGCCCGATCGAACCGGACGCCATGCAAGGCTCCGAGACCGAGGCCCTGCGCCGCGCCATCGTGGCTCAGTTCGAGCAGTACGTAAAACTGAACAAGAAGATCCCCCCGGAGATCCTGACCTCGCTGGCTGGCATTGATGATGCCGGGCGCCTGGCCGACACGATCGCCGCACATCTTCCCCTGAAGCTCGAGCAGAAGCAGAAGATGCTCGAGATCGTCGGCACCTCCGAGCGCCTCGAAGGCCTGCTCACGCAACTCGAAACCGAAATCGACATCCTCCAGGTCGAAAAGCGGATTCGCGGCCGCGTGAAGAAGCAGATGGAAAAGAGCCAGCGCGACTACTACCTGAATGAGCAGGTCAAGGCCATTCAGAAAGAGTTGGGCGAAGGCGAAGAGGGCGCGGACATCGAAGAGCTTGAAAAGAAGATCATCGCTGCCCACATGCCCAAAGAGGCGCGCAAGAAGGCCGATGCCGAGCTCAAGAAGCTCAAGCTCATGTCGCCCATGTCGGCCGAAGCCACCGTGGTGCGCAACTACATCGATACGCTCATCAACCTCCCCTGGAGGAAGAAGAGCAAGATCAACAATTCCATCAGCAACGCGGAAACGGTGCTGGACAACGACCACTACGGTCTGGAAAAGGTCAAGGAACGGATCCTCGAATATCTTGCCGTGCAACAGCGCGTGGACAAGGTGAAGGCGCCCATCCTGTGCCTGGTCGGCCCTCCTGGCGTGGGCAAGACCTCGCTCGGCCAGTCCATCGCCAAGGCAACGAACCGCAAGTTCGTGCGTATGGCGCTGGGCGGCGTGCGCGACGAAGCCGAGATCCGCGGCCATCGTCGTACGTACATCGGCTCCATGCCTGGCAAGATCGTCCAGAACATGTCCAAGGTCGGCGTGCGCAATCCCTTGTTCCTGCTCGACGAAATCGACAAGCTGGGCATGGATTTCCGTGGCGATCCCTCCTCGGCGCTGCTCGAAGTGCTGGATCCGGAACAGAACCATACATTCCAGGACCATTACATCGAAGTCGACTTCGACCTGTCCGACGTGATGTTCGTGGCTACCAGCAACACGCTGAACATTCCGCCGGCCCTGCTGGACCGCATGGAAGTGATCCGCCTGTCGGGTTATACCGAGGAAGAGAAGATCCACATCGCCCGCGACCATCTGCTGCCCAAGCTGATGAAGAACAACGGCGTGAAGGATAGCGAACTCACGGTCGACGACAGCGCGCTGCGCGACATCGTGCGTTACTACACCCGCGAAGCCGGCGTGCGTGCGCTCGAGCGCGAAGTGGGCAAGATCTGCCGCAAGGTCATCAAACAGTTGCTGACCCAGAACGACCGCGCCAAGGCTGAAGGCAAGACCGTCGAGGTCAAGCCGGTCAACGTCACGGGCGACAACCTGAGCGATTTCCTGGGCGTGCGCCGTTACGCCTTCGGCATGGCCGAAAAGGAAAACCAGATCGGTCAGGTGACGGGTCTGGCCTGGACCGAAGTCGGCGGCGATCTGCTGACGATCGAAGTCGCGGACATGCCGGGCAAGGGCGTCATCCAACGCACCGGTTCGCTGGGCGACGTGATGAAGGAATCGGTCGAAGCGGCCCGCACGGTGGTGCGTTCGCGCGCCCGCCGCCTGGGCTTTGCCGACAGCGTCTTCGAGAAGCACGACATGCACGTGCACGTGCCGGAAGGCGCGACACCCAAGGACGGTCCGTCCGCGGGTATCGCGATCACCACGGCCATGGTGTCGGCCTTGTCGCGCATCCCGGTGCGCGCCGACGTCGCCATGACCGGCGAGATCACGCTGCGCGGCGAAGTCCTGCCCATCGGCGGCCTGAAGGAAAAGCTGCTTGCAGCTCACCGTGGCGGCATCAAGACGGTCTTGATCCCGGAAGAAAACGTCAAGGACTTGGCGGAAATCCCGGACAACGTCAAGAACCACCTTGAAATCGTGCCGGTGCGCTGGATCGACAAGGTGCTGGAAATGGCCTTGGAGCGTCTGCCGGAGCCCCTGGCCGAGGAAGAGGCCGTCAAGGAACCCCTGGTGGCCAAGCCTGCCGAACCCGGTTCGACCGATCCGGTGCTCAAGCACTGATGAACGCCTGGAGGACGCCGCCCTCGGGTGGCGTTTCTCCAAGACAGGGCCTTCAACAAAAAACCCCGCCAAGAAAATCGGCGGGGTTTTTTTGCGTGGTGCGCGGACGCAGAACGCCGGGGTCTAGTGCAGTGCGTGTGTGCGGATCAGGCCTACTGCGATGCCCTCCAGCGCGAAATCCTGGCCGGCTTCGACCACGATGGGTTCGAAATCGGGGTTTTCGGGCAGGAGTTCGATGTGGCCGTTCTGGCGCTGCAGCCGCTTGACCGTGACGTCGTCGCCCAGGCGAGCCACCACGATCTGGCCGTTGCGGGCTTCCGAGGCTTTCTTCACGGCGAGCAGGTCGCCTTCCAGGATGCCGGCATCGCGCATGCTCATGCCGCGGACCTTGAGCAGGTAGTCGGGCGCCTGAGCGAACAGGTTGGGGTCCACGCCCACTTCCCGTTCGACGTGCTCGGCGGCCAGGATGGGGCTGCCCGCAGCCACGCGGCCGACCAGGGGCAGCAGTAACTGCGCCAGGCCCGGCATCGGTAGCGAGCTTTGCGTGGAGGCAGGGGAGGTGTCTTTCAGGCGGATGCCGCGAGAGGCGCCCGCCGTCAGTTCGATGGCGCCCTTGCGCGCCAGCGCCTTGAGGTGATCTTCCGCTGCATTGGGGGAACGGAAACCCAGGGCCAGGGCGATTTCGGCGCGCGTCGGCGGGAAGCCGGTGCGTGCGACGGTCTGCCGGATGAGGTCCAGGATTTGTTGTTGGCGATCAGTGAGTTTGCTGGCCATGGCGATGATCCGGTGCTAGCGGACTGTACATATATACAGCGCCATTCTGGGGGACACAGCGCAAAAAAGCAAGCCGGCCCGAGCCAAAAGAAAAAGCCGGCCCGCGCCATAAGAAAAAGCCGGCCCGCGCCAAAAGAAAAACGGGACCCGAAGGTCCCGTTCCTGGCGGCAGGCCCGGATGGGCCTGTGCGCGGCAAGCGGCCTTAAAGCACTGCTGCGATGCCCTTGGCGACCTTGTCGATGTTGCCGCTGTTCAGCGCGGCGACGCAGATGCGGCCGCTGGACACGGCGTAGACACCATGCTCTTCGCGCAGGCGATCCACTTGCGCGGCGGTCAGGCCCGAGTACGAGAACATGCCGCGCTGCTGCAGCACGAAGCTGAAGTCCTGCTTGCCGCCGTGTTCCTTGATCTTGTCGACCAGTTGCTTGCGCATCTCGCGGATGCGGTCGCGCATGCCGGCCAGTTCCTCTTCCCACATGGCGAAGAGTTCAGGCGTGTTCAGGACCGTCGACACCACCGTGCCGCCGTGGGTGGGCGGGTTGGAGTAGTTGGTGCGGATCACGCGCTTGAGCTGGCTCAGCACGCGGGTGGCTTCGTCCTTGCTGCCGGCCACGACCGTCAGCGCGCCC
The DNA here is from genome assembly GCF_058783105.1 of Achromobacter sp. FW305-C-30-7. NCBI lineage: Bacteria > Pseudomonadati > Pseudomonadota > Betaproteobacteria > Burkholderiales > Alcaligenaceae > Achromobacter > Achromobacter sp. FW305-C-30-7. Next base: position 87,759 of record NZ_JBYSYI010000008.1, read on the forward strand.
ACGCGTTCGCCGTACAGCGAGAACGATTTCGAGAACGACGAGCTGATGAACATGGTCAGGTCCAGGTCGGCGAACATGCGCACGACCGAGGCGTCTTCGGTCAGGCCGTCGCCGAAACCCTGGTAGGCGATGTCCAGGAACGGGACCAGCTTGTTTTCCTTGACGACGGCGGCGATCTGCTTCCACTGGTCGGCGGTGGGGTCCACGCCGGTGGGGTTGTGGCAGCAGGCATGCAGCACGACGACGGTCTTGGCCGGGGCTGCCTTCAGGTCGGCCAGCATGGCGTCGAAGTTCAGGCCGCGGGTGGTGGCGTCGTAATACGAATAGGTGCCGACCTCGAAACCGGCGCGCTCGAACAGGGCGCGGTGGTTTTCCCAGCTGGGATCGCTGATCAGGACCTTGGAGGTCGGCAGCAGCTGGCGCAGGAAGTCGGCGCCGATCTTCAGCGCGCCGGTTCCGCCCAGGGCCTGGGTGGTCAGCACGCGGCCGGCGGCGGCCAGCGCCGAATCCTTGCCCAGCAACAGGGCTTGCGCGCCGGTGTTGTAGCCGGCGATGCCTTCGATCGGCAGGTAGCCGCGGGCGGCGGCGGCCTCGATGCGGGCGGCCTCGGCCTTGCGCACCGCGCCCAGCAGGGGAATGCGACCCTGATCGTCGTAGTACACGCCCACGCCCAGATTCACCTTACCGGGACGCGTATCAGCGTTGTATTGTTCGTTCAGGCCAAGAATGGGGTCGCGCGGCGCGAGTTCGACGGAATCGAAAAGGGTGCTCATGGGAGTCTGATGAGGTGGGTGGACGCAGTACAGGCTGCTGTGGATAATGAGGGGTTTACCCTGGAAGAGTCTAGCATGCCTAAGAGCGCAATAGACCCGATTACGGCGGGGGCTGCGGCGAACCCGGCGGCCGATCCCGTGGCGGCATCGGCCGTGGCGGACCCGTCCGCGCCAGGCCCTGGATTCATCGACTTCCCGGGCAGCCCGTTTCATCTGTACCAACCCTATCCGCCGGCCGGGGATCAGCCCACCGCCATCGAGGGGCTGACGCAGGGGGTAGAGGACGGCCTGATGTTCCAGACGCTTTTGGGCGTGACGGGCTCCGGCAAGACCTACACCATGGCCAACGTGATCGCCCGCATGGGACGGCCGGCGCTGGTGCTGGCCCCCAACAAGACGCTGGCCGCCCAGTTGTACGCCGAGATGCGGGAGTTCTTCCCGAAGAACGCGGTCGAGTACTTTGTTTCGTATTACGACTACTACCAGCCTGAGGCCTACGTCCCGACGCGCGACCTGTTCATCGAAAAGGATTCGTCCATCAATGAACACATCGAGCAGATGCGGCTGTCCGCGACCAAGAGCCTGCTGGAGCGCCGCGACACCATCATCGTGGGCACCGTGTCGTGCATCTACGGTATCGGCAACCCGGGCGACTACCATGCCATGGTGCTGATCCTGCGCGCTGGGGATCAGATCGCCCGCCGCGAGATCCTGGCGCGCCTGGTGGCCATGCAGTACACCCGCAACGACGCCGAGTTCACCCGTGGCGTTTTTCGGGTGCGCGGCGAGACTATCGACATTTTCCCGGCGGAAAGTCCGGAGCTGGCGCTGCGCCTGACGCTGTTCGACGACGAAATCGAAAGCCTGGAGCTGTTCGACCCGCTGACCGGCCGCATCCGCCAGAAGCTGCCGCGTTTCACCGTCTATCCCGGTTCGCACTACGTCACGCCGCGCGATACCGTGCTGCGCGCCATCGAAACCATCAAGGAAGAGCTGCGCGAACGCGTCAAACGCTTCGTCGACGACGGCCATCTGGTCGAGGCCCAGCGGCTGGAGCAGCGCACCCGTTTTGACCTGGAAATGCTCCAGGAACTGGGTTTCTGCAAGGGCATCGAAAATTATTCCCGCCATCTGTCGGGCGCGGCGCCAGGCGAACCTCCGCCTACCTTGATCGACTACCTGCCGTCCGATGCCCTCATGTTCATCGACGAAAGCCACGTCACCATCGGGCAGTTGGGCGGCATGTACCGCGGCGACCGTGCGCGCAAGGAGACGCTGGTCCAGTACGGCTTCCGACTGCCCTCGGCGCTGGACAACCGCCCGCTGAAGCTTGAAGAATTCGAGGCCCGGATGCGCCAGTGCGTATTCGTATCGGCCACGCCGGCTGCGTACGAGAAAGAGCACACCGACAACGTCGTGGAGCAGGTCGTCCGGCCCACCGGGCTGGTGGATCCGCTGGTCGAGGTCCTGCCTGCCCGCACGCAGGTCGACGATCTGCTCGGGCAGATCAAGGCGCGCGTCTCGCAAGCTGAGCGCGTGCTGGTCACCACCCTGACCAAACGCATGGCCGAGGACCTGACGGACTTCCTCAGTGAGCACGGGGTGAGGGTGCGCTACCTGCACTCGGATATCGACACCGTGGAGCGGGTGGAAATCATCCGCGACCTGCGCCTGGGCACGTTCGACGTGCTGGTGGGGATCAACCTGCTGCGCGAAGGCCTGGATATCCCTGAAGTCTCGCTGGTCGCCATACTGGACGCGGACAAGGAAGGTTTCCTGCGGTCGGAGCGCAGCCTGATCCAGACCATAGGCCGCGCGGCGCGCAACCTGAATGGTCACGCCATCCTCTATGCGGACCGCATCACCGATTCGATGCAGCGCGCCATGGAAGAAACCGAGAGACGGCGCGCCAAGCAGCAGAAATTCAACGCCGATCATGGCATCACTGCCAGGGGCGTGCAGAAGGCCGTGCGCGAGCTGATCGACGGCGTGGTCGCGCCCACGCAACACGATGCGCTCGAGGCGGCGGTGCCGGCTGAGTTCCTGAAGGACGAAAAGGCCCTGGCCCGCGAGATCAAGCGCCTGGAGAAGCTGATGATGGACCATGCCCGGAATCTGGAGTTCGAGCAAGCTGCGGCCGCCCGCGACGCCTTGACCGCACTGAAGCAGCGGGTGCTTCTGGATGGGGCGGTATAGGCGAGATTGATGTACCTAAATGTTTCTATTGGCTGACGGTCTGCTGAATTTTTAGAAAATCTGTTGCGTTGCAATCAAGCTGTCGCAATCAGGCGAATTCTCCGGGTCCAGTGTTCAGGCGCAGGATCCGGATTCAATCGTAAGTGTATGATTTGTTTGAGTTGATGATGGCGATGTATTGGCTCGGCCCGAATCTCGCAAACGCAAAAAAAGCTTGCCTTATCTCGGGTTTTCCCGCACACTTACTTCCATGATGACCAAGGTACTTTTCGTTTGCATGGGCAATATCTGTCGCTCGCCGAGCGCAGAGGGCGTGTTTCGCCATTTGGTGAACGACGCGGGTTTGGGCGATGTGGTTCGCATCGACTCCGCGGGCACGCACGCGTTTCACATCGGCGAGGCGCCTGATGCCCGGGCGCAGGCCGCAGCGCGCAAGCGCGGCTACGAGATCACGCACTGCGAAGCGCGTCAGGTCACCGCGGAGGATTTCCGCGATTTCGACCTGATCCTCGCCATGGACTGGGACAACCTGTCTGCCATGCAGCAGCAGTGCCCCAAGGCCTACCAGCACAAGCTGATGCTGCTGATGCGCTTTGCCAACGAGTTCGAGGAGGCCACCGTGCCCGATCCGTACTATGGCGGCGCCGATGGTTTCGGCAAGGTATTGGACTACCTGGAAGATGCCTGTCAGGGTGTGCTCGAGCTGGTGCGCAAGCGCGCTACCCAGTATCAGGCGGCGTGATCCGCTTTTTCCGCAGGGCTGCCCGCCGGGCGGTTCTCGGAGAAACTGGGCAGAAAAAAACCGCGCGAATGCGCGGTTTTTTCTAGCCGGGAGCCATACCAAATTAGTCGGGAATAGGCTATACTTGAGCCAATTACTCGGGTATTGACCGCTGGATTCGCCTGCGGCCATTGCCGAATCACAGGGAACCTACCATGCGGCTAACTACCAAGGGGCGTTTCGCCGTGACTGCCATGATCGATCTGGCTATGCGGCAGCATAGCGGTCCGGTCACTCTAGCGGCCATCAGCCAGCGTCAGAATATTTCGCTGTCCTACCTGGAACAGCTGTTCGGGAAACTGCGTCGCCACGAACTCGTGGACAGCGTGCGCGGTCCCGGCGGCGGCTATTCGCTTGCACGCCTGGCCCGTAACGTTACCGTCGCTGACATCATCTTTGCCGTCGACGAACCCCTGGACGCCACCAGTTGCGGCGGCAAGCGGGACTGTACGAGCGGCAACGACGGCAAACCGGGCAAGTGCATGACGCACGAACTCTGGGCTACGTTGAATCGCAAGATGGTGGATTACCTGGATTCGGTGTCCCTGCAAGATCTGGTCGATCAGCAGCGCGTGCGCCAATTGCAGGAAGCCAACAATCAAGCGCAGGCTTGCGCGGTACGCGTGAACCGGGTGGGGGGCGCCGCAAGCGCCGCCAACGCACCGGCCGCGACCGTCGCCGCCAACGCCACCGTATAAGCAGTATCAGGAGTTGTAGAAATGACCACCCGCCCGATCTATCTGGACTATTCGGCCACGACGCCCGTCGACCCCCGCGTCGTGGACAAGATGGTGCCCTGGCTGTACGAGAACTTCGGCAACCCGGCCTCGCGCAGCCACGCGTTTGGCTGGGAATCCGAAGATGCCGTCGAACGTGCCCGCGAAGAAGTCGCCAAGCTGGTCAACGCCGACCCGCGCGAAATCGTCTGGACCTCCGGCGCGACCGAGTCCAACAACCTGGCGATCAAGGGCGCCGCGAACTTTTACTCCGAACGCGGCAAGCACATCGTCACCGTCAAGACCGAGCACAAGGCTGTGCTGGACACCTGTCGCGAACTCGAGCGCCAGGGCTTCGAGGTGACCTACCTGGACGTCAAGGACAACGGCCTGATCGACCTGGACACCTTCAAGGCCGCGCTGCGCCCCGATACCGTGCTGGTGTCGGTGATGATGGTGAACAACGAAATCGGTGTGATCCAGGACGTGGAAACCCTGGGCGAAATCTGCCGCGAGAAGGGCATCATCTTCCACGTGGACGCCGCGCAGGCGACCGGCAAGGTGGCCATCGACCTGCAAAAGCTCAAGGTCGACCTGATGTCGTTCTCCGCCCACAAGACCTACGGTCCCAAGGGCATCGGCGCGCTGTACGTGCGCCGCAAGCCGCGCATCCGCATCGAAGCGCAAATGCACGGCGGCGGCCATGAGCGCGGTTTCCGCTCGGGCACGCTGGCCACGCACCAGATCGTCGGCATGGGCGAGGCTTTCCGCCTGGCCCGCGAGGAAATGGGCACCGAAAATGAGCGCATTCGCATGCTGCGCGACCGCCTGTGGGCAGGCCTGTCGCAGATCGAAGAGGTCTACCTCAACGGCGACATGGATCAGCGCGTTCCGCACAATTTGAACGTCAGCTTCAACTATGTCGAAGGCGAATCCCTGATCATGGCGATCAAGGAATTGGCCGTCTCCAGCGGCTCGGCCTGCACCTCGGCCAGCCTGGAACCGTCCTACGTGTTGCGGGCCCTGGGCCGCAACGACGAGTTGGCGCACAGTTCGATCCGTTTCACCCTGGGCCGTTTCACGACCGAAAAGGAAGTGGACTACGCCATCGAACTGCTCAAGAGCCGCGTCGGCAAGCTGCGCGATATGTCGCCGCTGTGGGAAATGGCCAAGGAAGGCATCGACTTGAACACCGTTCAGTGGGCTGCGCACTAAGCGCCCGCGCCTAGAAATTCGTGGAGAATTAACATGTCTTACAGCACCAAAGTTCTGGATCACTACGAAAACCCGCGCAACGTCGGTTCGTTCGACAAGTCGGACGAATCGGTGGGCACCGGCATGGTCGGCGCACCCGCCTGTGGCGACGTGATGAAGCTGCAGATCAAGGTGAACGAAGCCGGCGTGATCGAAGACGCGCGCTTCAAGACCTACGGTTGCGGTTCGGCCATCGCTTCCAGCTCGCTCGTGACCGAATGGGTCAAGGGCAAGACCCTGGACGAAGCGATGAACATCCGCAACACGCAGATCGCCGAAGAATTGGCCCTGCCGCCCGTGAAGGTCCACTGTTCCATCCTGGCCGAAGACGCGATCAAGGCCGCGGTGCAGAACTACAAAGAAAAGCATACGGCCCCGGCCGAAGCTGTGGCGGGCTGAACATGTCCGTTACCCTGACCCAACAGGCTGCCACCCATATCGGCCGCTACTTGCAGAAGCGCGGAAAGGGTATCGGCTTGCGGCTCGGCGTTAGGACCACGGGCTGCTCCGGCATGGCCTACAAGCTCGAATACGTGGACGACGTGGCGCCGGAAGACGTGGTGTTCGAAAGCTTCGGCGTGAAGGTCTTCATCGACCCGAAAAGCCTGTCCTACCTGGACGGCACCGAACTCGACTACGCCCGCGAAGGCCTGAACGAAGGCTTCAAGTTCCGCAACCCCAACGAGAAGGCGACCTGCGGCTGCGGCGAGTCGTTCACGGTGTAGGTCTTGGCTGTAGACGATCACTTCAGCCTGTTCGGCTTGCCGGCGCGCTTCGATCTGGACGCCCAGGCGCTTGAGTCCGCCTGGCGCGCTGTCGCCGCGCAGGTGCATCCCGACCGCTATGCCACTGCCAGCCCCGCGGAACGCCGCGTCGCCATGCAGTGGGCGGCGCGCGCCAACGAGGCCTACCGCCTGTTGCGCGATCCCTTGCTGCGGGCGCGCTACCTGTGCGAGCAGGCGGGCGTGGACCTGCAGACCGAGAGCAACACGGCCATGGACCCCGAGTTCCTGATGCAGCAGATGACCTGGCGCGAGATGCTGGACGACGCGCGCGACGACGCCGACGGCCTGGCGGCCTTGCAAGCGGAGTTGCAGCAGGCGCGCGCCACCATGCGCGCCACGCTGACCCGCTTGCTGGACCAGGACCGCGACTACGCGGCGGCCGGGCTCAAGGTGCGGGAATGGATGTTCGTGGAGAAGCTGGCGGAAGAACTGGCGCACGCCCAGCCCGCCGCATAGCCCAGGGCGCGCCGGAGCGCCCGCGAGGCGGGCGCCGGCATCGCGCCGCCTACTGACCATAAAAGCAGAATCATGGCCTTATTGCAGATATCCGAGCCTGGCGAATCGCCCGCGCCGCACCAGCGCAAGCTGGCGGTCGGGATTGATCTGGGCACTACCAATTCCCTGGTCGCGGCTGTGCGCAGCAGCGTCGCCGAAGTGCTGACGGATGCGCAGGGCCACGCCTTGCTGCCTTCCGCCGTGCGCTATTTCGCGGGCGGCAAGGTCACCACGGGCCGCGAGCCGCTGGCGCAGCAGGCCGAGGATCCGTTGAACACCGTTGTTTCGGTCAAGCGGTTCATGGGCCGTTCGCTGGAAGAGGCGCGCGCCAGCCGCGCGCCCTACGAATTCGTGGACGCGCCCGGCATGGTGCGCATCCGTACCGTCCAGGGCGACCTGAGCCCGGTCGAAGTATCGGCGCAGATTCTTGCCGTCCTGCGCCAGCGCGCCGAAGACGTGTTGGGCGACGATCTGGTCGGCGCTGTCATCACTGTGCCCGCTTATTTCGATGACGCGCAACGCCAGGCCACGCGCGACGCCGCCCGTCTGGCCGGTCTGAACGTACTGCGCCTGCTGAATGAACCCACGGCGGCGGCTATCGCCTACGGCCTGGATAATGCCGCCGAAGGCGTGTATGCCGTGTACGACCTGGGCGGCGGCACATTCGATATTTCCATTCTGCGCCTGACCCAGGGCGTGTTCGAAGTCATTGCCACGGGCGGCGATACCGCGCTGGGCGGCGACGACTTCGATGCCTTGATCGTCGATCATGTGGTGGTGGGGCTTGCTCCCGGCGAGTTTGCGCCGGCGGATCGCCGCCGCCTGCTGATGTCGGCGCGCGCCGCGCGCGAAGCTCTGTCGGATGCGGATGCCGCCAGCCTGAAGCTGGCATTGTCCGACGGCAGGACCGTGGACACGAGCCTGACGCGGGCGGCATTCGAAGAATTGGCCCAGCCTCTCATCGTCCGTACGCTGGACTGCGCGCGCCGCGCCTTGCGCGACGCTGCGCTGACGCCGGCCGACGTGCGCGGTGTGGTGATGGTCGGCGGCGCCACGCGCATGCCGGTCGTGCGCGCGGCCGTGGGCAAGCTGTTCGGCTCGCAGCCATTGACCGATCTGGATCCGGACCAGGTGGTGGCATTGGGCGCCGCCTTGCAGGCCAATCTGCTGGCAGGCAATCGTGCGCCTGGCGAGGACTGGCTGCTGCTGGACGTGATTCCGCTGTCGCTGGGACTGGAAACCATGGGCGGCCTGGTGGAGCGCATCATCCCGCGCAACAGCACCATCCCCGTGGCGCGCGCGCAGGAATTCACGACTTTCAAGGATGGCCAGACGGCCATGAGCATCCACGTGGTGCAGGGCGAACGCGACCTGGTCGCCGATTCGCGCTCGCTGGCCCGTTTCGAACTGCGCGGCATTCCGCCCATGGTGGCTGGCGCCGCGCGCATCCGCGTGACCTTCCAGGTGGACGCCGACGGCCTGCTGAGCGTGACCGCGCGCGAACAGAGCAAAGGCGTCGAGGCCATGGTGTCCGTCAAGCCGTCCTACGGCCTCACGGATGACGAGATCGCGCAGATGCTGGCCGACAGCGTGGCGCAAGCCGATACCGATGCCCGCGCCCGCATGCTGCGCGAGCAACAAGTGGACGCCCGCCAGTTGGTCGAGTCGGTGCAGGCCGCGCTGGCCGCCGACGGCGACCTGCTGGACGCCGAGGAACGCAAGCGCGTGGACGAATGCCTGCAGGCCGCCATGGCAGCCCAGGACGCCCAGGACGTGGACACGGTGAAGGACGCAGTCCAGGCCTTGTCGGCCGCGACCGATGATTTCGCTGCGCGCCGGATGGATCGCAGCATCCGCGCCGCGCTGGCGGGCCGCAAACTTGATGAGATTGCCTGATAACACGCTATGCCGAAACTGACTGTATTGCCTCATCCCGACTACTGCCCGGAAGGCGCCGTAATCGAAGACGCGCCCAAGGGCGTGTCGATCTGCCGCGTGCTGCTGGACAACCACATCGATATCGAACATGCCTGCGAACTCTCGTGTGCGTGCACGACCTGTCACGTGGTGGTCAAGCAGGGCTACTCTTCGCTGGAAGACGCCACCGACGACGAAGAGGATCTGCTGGACAAGGCCTGGGGCCTGACCCCGACCTCGCGCCTGTCGTGCCAGGCGCTGGTGACCGACGCCGACCTGACGGTCGAGATTCCCAAGTACACCATCAACCACGCCAAAGAGGGCCATTGATGAAGTGGACCGACACCTACCAGATCGCCGAAGCGCTGCTCGACGCGCACCCCGACGAGGATCCCAAGACGCTGCGTTTCGTGCAGCTGCGCGAGTGGGTCCTGGCCTTGCCGGGCTTCAACGACGACCCCGCGCATTGTGGTGAAAAGATCCTGGAGGCCATCCAGATGGCCTGGATCGATGAGGCGGATTGATCGCTGAGTCGAAAACGCTCCCTGCGGGGAGCGTTTTTTGTTTTGGAGCGCTGCAGATGCGGGCCGAACCCGCCGCGGCCATGTCCGCCACGGTATCATCAAGGATCTTCCTGTCGTCCCTACCTCCCTGAGTCCACCGATGCCCGCTGCCCAATTGCGCTTTGGCCTGGCCGCCAACCGGCTGCACCACGAAACTCCCGATGCCGCGCTGTTTACCTGGCTGCGCGCATGTTCGGGCACGATACGCGAGCTGGGTGTGCAGCTGCACACCGTCGGCCGCACCCACGATGCGATCGTGCGCGAGGGCATGCTGCAGGGCTACGGTGGGCTGATCCGCTATCCCTACGGCCGTGAGGGCGGCTTGATGAAGCTGGTGGCCCGGGTGACGGAAGGGCGCGACGGGCAGGCGCCGTTCGACGGCGCGATCTACCTGATCGATCCCGTCGACCCGTCATCGATTTTCCCGGAGGCGCTGGCGCTCAAGCGCCAGTGCATCACGCACGGCCGTCCGTTCATTTCGACGCTCGCGGGCGCCATCGAATGGATGGAAGTCGAACGCGTCCATGCCGGCTTGCCGCCGGATGTCTCGGCTTCGCGCCATTTCAACTTCACCGGCCAGACCGTCGCGCTGATCGCCCACGATGCGCTCAAGGACGAGATGGTGGCGTTCGCCAGCGAGCATTTCGACGTGCTGTCGCGGTTTGCGCGGCGCGTGGCCACAGGCACCACCGGCGGCCGCTTGAACGACCTGGCCTGGTCGCGCGGCTGGCCCAAGGATACGCCCTGGGTGCACCGCTACCTGAGCGGGCCGCTGGGCGGCGACGCCCAGATCGCGGAGCTGGTGCTGGAACACCAATGCCAGCGCGTGATCTTCTTCGAAGATCCGCATGTGGCCCGCCAGCACGAGGCCGACATCCAGCTGCTGGAACGCGCGGTGCGCGTGGTGACCGAGTCCGCGACCTGCGCCACTTCGCCGGTGGTGGCGCGGCGCTGGGCGCAGGCGGTGGAAAAGCGCGTCATCTGAACCTGGCCCGGGTGGGCGCGTCGCCAGGTCGGGAGTCCGTGATGATGCGGCTGACCCGGTCGGCCACGGCGGATGCTGCCATGGACAATGGCAGGACATCGGACCTGCACAGGAACACGGGCCGCGCCAGGCGCGGCTTGACGATGCGGTGCAGGATGACCTCGCCGCGCGCGGCTTCCTGGTGCACCGCCGCGTAAGACAGGATGGTGTGCGCGATGCCAGCCTGCGCCAGTTCGATCAGTTGCGGAATGGCGTTGGCCTCGGCAATCACGCGGAATTCGGCGCGTTCCTGTTGTTGATACTGGTCCAGCAGGCGGCGCAGGCTGTGCTGGCTGCCAGGCAATACCAGCGGCAATTCGGCGAGCGCGTGCAGATCCATGACCGGCAGCGCATGTAGCGCGGCTGGGGCCGGCTTTTTGCGCGGCTTGGCCGACGGCGGCGAAACCACGACCAGTTCTTCATCTATCAGGTGCTGGAAGCGCAGGTCGACCGAGGCGTCGTCGCTGAAGGTCAGTCCCAGGTCGGCATGGCCGGAACTGACGAAGCCCGGGATGTACCCGGTGCTGGACTCGATGATCTTCAGGTAGACGCCGGGCCAGTGTTCCAGGGAAAAGCGCAGGAGCGGCACGGTGAGCAGTTTGGCCATGGACATGGACATGGCCAGCGAGACGGTCCCGCGCGGTGCGCTGAGGTCTTCGCGCACGTCGGCGCGCGCCGCGTCGATGCGGCCAAGTATCTCCCGCGCGTGCGCCAGCATGCGCGATCCCGCAGCCGTTGGCGTGACCCCGCGGGCGCTGCGATGCAACAGCACCACGCCCAGATCCTCTTCCAGATTGCGTATCAGCAGGCTTAGCGCGGGTTGCGCGACATGGAGCGCGGCGGCGGCGCGGCTGATCGATCCAGTGGAAACCACGGCGACAAAGCATTGCATCGCGCGGATGGACATCGACATGATGCGTGAACCTCGTGCAGGCAGGCCATCACAAATTTATTATGGCCTGCATATTTAAACGGTATTTCTAATATATCAAGACGCTTCGCATAATGGACGCCATCCCTCTAAGAACACAACGGAGACATCATGGCGTTCCAAAGAATTCTTGCCGCTTGCGCGGCTGCGGCGGCGCTGTCCGGCCCGGCGTTGGCAGATACCTGGCCTGCCAAGCCAATTACGCTGGTCGTGCCGTTTTCGGCCGGCGGTCCGACTGATTTCATCGCGCGCCTGGTGGCCGAGCCTCTGGCGCGCGAGTTGGGGCAGCAGGTCATCGTGCAGAACAAGCCGGGTGCCAGCGGCAATGTCGGCTACCAGAGCGTGCTGAACGGTCCCGCGGATGGCTATACGCTGATGCACAACACGGTGGCCATGCAGGCCATCAATCCGCTGATGTACCCGAGCGCGAAGATGGCTCCGCTGCAGGACTATGTGCCGGTCGGCACGACGGGCGCCATGCCTAATCTGCTGGTGGTCAATCCCGAGCGCACGCCGGTCAAGACCTTGGCCGAGCTGGTCCAGCGCGGCCGCGACATGAAGAACGGGCTCAGCTATGCCACCTTCGGCCCCGGCAGTTCGCCGCACGTCTATGGCGCGTCGTTGCAGAAGCTTGCGGGTTTTCAGGCCGTGGGCGTGGCTTACAAGGGCAGCGCGAACGCCGTGACCGACGTCATCGGCGGGCAGGTCGATTTCCTGTTCGACAGCATGTCGACCAGCCTCGGCCAGGTGCAAGGCGGCCGGCTGAGGGCGCTGGCGATTACCGCCGCCGAGCGTTCGCCCTTGTTGCCGGACGTGCCCACGCTGAAGGAGGCGGGCTATCCCAGCCTGGATCTCAAATTCTGGTTCTCCCTGCAGACTCCCGCGGGCACCCCGCCGGACGTGGTGCAGAAGCTGCGCGAGGCCGTGGCCCGAGTGGTCGCGAGCGATGCCTACCGCAAGGCGATGCAGGAGCGCGGCGCGGAGGCTTTCCGAGTCGCTCCCGCCGAACTGGATGCGTTCTTCAAGCGCGAAACCGCGCAATGGACCCAGGCTGCGCAAACCATCGGCCTGAAGGGCGAGCAGTAATCATGTCGACTGAAGCACGCATGATACCGTTGAAGAACATCACCGTCCTGGACCTGAGCAAGGTGCTGGCCGGGCCGCTATGCGGCCAGTATCTGGGCGAACTGGGCGCGCGGGTGATCAAGGTCGAACCCGTGGGCAAGGGCGACGACACGCGCGCCTGGCTGCCGCAGGATGCCGGCCAATCCGCAACTTTCCTGGCGGTGAACCACAACAAGCGCAGCCTGGCCGTGGATCTCAAGACGCCGGCAGGGCGCGCCGTGGTGCACCGCCTCGCGCAACAGTCGGATGTGGTGTTGCAGGGCTTTGGCGGCAAGACCGCCGCGCGCCTGGGCGTGGATTACGAGACGCTCAGCGGCCTCAATCCCCGTCTGGTGTACTGCGAGATATCGGGCTATGGCCGCGAGGGCCCGATGGGCGAGGAGCCGGGCTATGACGTCATGCTGCAGGCCTTCAGCGGCATGATCAGCACCATGGGCGAGCCTGATGGAAATTTCGCGCGCGCCAGCTTCTCGCCGGTGGACCTGGGCACGGGCTCGTTCGCGCTGAGCGGGATCCTGGCCGCGCTGCTGGAGCGCAGCCAGACCGGCAAGGGACAGTATCTGGACGTTTCCCTATTGGACACTTCGCTTGGCCTGATGTCGTACATGGCGCAGAACTACTGGCGCACCGGCCAGATTCCGCGCCGCATGGGCACGGGCCATCCGGCCATGTGCCCTTATCAGGCGTTTCGCGCGGCCGATGGAGACATCATGCTGGGCGTGGGCAACGATGCGCAATGGCAGCGCTTTTGCGCGGTCGCGGGACTGCAGGACCATGTCGATGCGCCCCAATTCGCGACCAACGCCGACCGGGTCCGCCATTTTGCCGAGACGGTCGCGCTGGTCCAGGCGCGCATGCAGACGCGCAGCGTGGCGCAATGGCTGGATGCGCTCAAGCCCGCGGGCATTGCTTGTTCCGCCATCCACACGCTGGACGAAGCGCTGGCGCATCCGCAGGTCGCTGCGCGCGAACTGATCGTCAAGAGTGAGCACAAGGTGCTGGGCGAGGTCCGCAACGTCGGCCTGCCGATACGGTTCGGCCGCCAGCCTCGCCAGGCTGCGCTGCCCGCGCCCGTGCTGGGTGAGCACACTCGCGAAGTCCTGGCCGAACTGGGCTACGCGCAAGCTGAAATCGAAGCGCTGCTGGCGTCGGGCAGCGTGCAAACCCATTCCTGAATGCGAGAAGACAGATGACATTCCTGCGCTACGAAGTCCGCGATCGGATTGCGGAAATCCATATGTGCCATGCGCCCGTCAATGCGCTGGACGAAGACATGCTGGACGCGCTGATCGCCGCGCTGGAACGGGCCAATGCCGATCCCGCGGTGCGCGCCGTGCTGCTGGCCAGCGATTTGCCTGGGCGCTTCTGCGCCGGGCTGGACATGAAGAAGTTGCTGGACAGCACGCCGGCGCGGATTCATGCGCTGTTGTCCAAGCTGTACATCAAGCTCTACGACACGCAGTTCAACCTGACGAAGCCCTCGATCTCGGTGGTGTCGGGCGCGGTGCGCGGTGGCGGCATGACGGTGGCCATTTCCAGCGACCTGGTGGTGGCCGCGGATACCGCCACTTTCGGCTATCCGGAAATCGATGTTGGCGTCTTGCCGGCGATCCACTACGTGCACCTACCGGGCATCGTGGGCAAGCACCGGGCGTTCGACCTGCTGTTCACCGGGCGCATCTTCGATGCGCAAGAGGCGCACGAGCTGGGGCTGGTGGCGCGCGTCGCGCCTGCGGCGCAATTGCTGGAGCAGGCCCGCCTGCTGGCGCGCTCGCTGGCGGACAAGCCGCCGCAAGTCCTGGCGATGGGGCGGCGCGCCTTCGTCTACAGCAACGACAACGAATACCGTCGCAGGGTGGCGACGGCGGTCGAAGTGTTCTGCAATGCAGCCGCCACGCCCGAGGCGCGCGAGGGCCTGAGCGCCTTCGTGCAAAAGCGCGCGCCGGACTGGAGCGGGCTGCGCAACGGCGGGTAGAGCCGGCGCCGCGTGCGTGCCTTGGCCTACTTTCCCTTGAACTGCGGCGTCCGCTTCTCGCGGAACGCCCGCACGCCTTCGGCGAAATCCTGGCGCGCAGCCGTGTCCAAAAAGCGCGCCGTTTCTTCGGCCAGCTGGGTTTCCAGCGTGGCGTGTTCGGCCGAACGCAACAGGTCCTTGGCGCCGGCGATGCCGTGCGGCGCGTGGCGGGCGATGTCCTGCGCATAGGCTTGCGCCGCTTGCGCAAGTTCGCCGGATGCGGCGGTGCGCGTGACGATGCCCCAGGCCAGCGCGTCGTTCGCGGAGAAGGCGTCATGGCGCAGCAGCAGGTCCAGCGCGCGTCGGGCGCCCAGCACCCGCGTGAGGCCGTGCGTCATGCCGGCGTCCGGCGTCGCTCCAAGCTTGAGATAGGCCGTCATGAAGCGGGCCTCGGCATCGGCGATGGCCAGGTCGCAGGCCAGCACCAGCGACAGGCCCGCGCCCGCGGCGATGCCGTGCACCTGGGCGATCCAGACCTTGTCCATGCGGGCGATGCGCGCGATGAAATCGTTCAGCGGCGTGAACAGGTCCAGCAGCGTGGCGCGCACCTGGGCCGGGTCGCCCATGAACATGCTGATGTCGCCGCCGGCGCAGAAGGCCTTGCCGGTGGCGCGCAGCAGGACCGCGCGGATTTCATCGCGCGTTTCCAGCCATTGCGCGGCGCCTTGCAGGTCCTGCGCCAGCGCCACGTCGATGGCATTCAGGGCATCGGGGCGGTTCAGCGTCACGGTCGCGATTGCGCCGTCGGTCTCCAGAAACAGCGTCTGGAAAACGGGAAGTCCTTGGGTCATGGCGAGTCTCCGTTATCGGGTAAGTACCAGCTGTCGATCCAAAAACCGCGATGCTATGGTCTGAACCGAGCGCTTGCTTGGTTTTCTTTTAAGCACGCTTAGCGTAACGCATAGAACGATTTTCCGGCGCTGTACTGGCGTAGGTAAAGACAGGTTCGTTGCATCTCCTGCCTCGCGGGTTCGCCAGACCGACGTCGATAAAAACTTCGCATGTAAAAGCGAGGAGACAAATGGTGGATCAGTCCGACAGCACTGCCTTGCTGGAGGTGGATGGGGTCACGCTGGCGTTCGGCGGGGTCAAGGCGCTTACCGGCGTGGGCTTTCGCGTGGCGCCTGGGTCCATCACCACGGTCATCGGCCCCAATGGCGCGGGCAAGACCTCGCTGTTCAATACCATTTCCGGTTTCTACCGTCCGGCATCCGGGCAGATCCGCTTCCAGGGTCGCGACATCACGCGCATGGCCGCGCCGGAACGCGCGCGGTTGGGCCTGGCCCGCAGCTTCCAGAACATTGCGCTGTTCCGCGGCATGACCGTGCTGGACAACATCAAGCTGGGCCGCCACGCCCACCTGCGCACCAATGTGCTGGACGCCTTGTTCTATCTGGGGCGGGCGCGCCGCGAAGAAATGGCGCTGCGCGCCGACATCGAAGAACGCATCATCGACTTCCTGGAAATCGACCACATCCGCCACGCGCCGGTGGCCGCGCTGTCCTATGGCCTGCAAAAACGCGTGGAGCTGGCGCGGGCGCTGGCCATGAATCCCAAGGTGCTGATGCTGGACGAGCCGGTGGCGGGCATGAACCGCGAAGAGACCGACGACATGGCGCGCTTCATCCTGGACGCGCGCTCCGAATGGGGCGTGACGGTGCTGATGGTGGAGCACGACATGGGCATGGTCATGGACCTGTCGGACCACGTGGTGGTGCTGAACTTCGGCCAGGTGATCGCCGATGGCACACCGGCGCAGGTGCAGGCCGATCCGCAGGTCATCCAGGCCTATCTGGGTGCGGGCGACGTCGGCGATCTGCGTCGCCGCCTGCGGGAGGCGGCCTGATGGACATGCTGTTTTTCCTGGAAGTGACGCTGGCCGGGCTGGGCAGCGGCGGGCTCTACGCGCTGGCGGCGCTGGCCTTCGTCATTGTCTACAAGGCGACCCGGGTGGTGAACATCGCCATTGGCGAATTCCTGATGTTGGGCGCCTACGTGTTCTACGCCTTCGCCACCGGCATGGAGTGGCCGATCTGGCTGGCCATCGTGGGCGCGGTGGTGGTGTCGGGTGCGCTGGGCGCCGTGGTCGAGCGCCTGACCATCCGTCCCATGCTGGGCGAGGCGCCGATCTCGGTGTTCATGATTACGGTGGGCCTGGCGTCGATCCTGGTGGGCGCGGTGGAACTGATCTGGACGGCCGACCAGCGCCGCCTGCCCGAATTCATGCCGCGTTCGCCGGTGATGATAGGCGAGGCCTTCGTCGCGCCCAAGGTGTTCTACGGCTTCTGGGTGGCGGTGGTGCTGGCGCTGCTGGTGCTGGTGGTGTTCCGCTACTGGCGCGGCGGGGTGGCGTTGCGCGCCACGGCCTCGGACCAGGGCGCGGCGTATGCCATGGGCATCAACGTGCCGCGCGTGTTCTCGCTGGCCTGGGTGGCGGCGGGCGCGCTGGCCGCGGTGTCGGGAGTAATCGTCGGCGCGATCGGCGGCATTTCTTCGTCGATGGGCGTGTTCGGCCTGTCGGTGCTGGTGGTGGTGATCGTGGGCGGGCTGGACAGCGTGGCCGGCGCCCTGGTGGGCGGCGTCTTCATCGGCCTGCTGGAAGCCTGGGCCGGCGCCTACATGGGCGGCGAATACAAATTGCTGGCTACCTTCATCGTGCTGGTGGTGGTGCTGATGGTCAGGCCCTACGGCCTGTTCGGCACCCGTGAAATCGAGAGGCTCTGACCGATGCGCATCGCGACTGCCAAGCAGACTTATCTTGCGGACGAAGCGCTGTTCGACACCCGTACGCAGAAGGCGTGGCTGGTCTTGCTGGCCGCGTCCCTGGTCATGTTCCCCTTCGTGGCCGATGCCTACTGGCTGTACCTGGCTTGCCTGGTGGCCATCAATGTCGCCAGTGCCACGGGGCTGAACATCCTCACGGGTTATACCGGCCTGGTCAGCCTGGGGCAGGCGGCCTTCATGGGCCTGGGAGCGTACACGGTGGCGGTGCTGGAGCAGCGGCTGGGCACCCCAGTGCTGCTGAATCTGGTGGCTGGCGGCCTGGTGGCGATGCTGGGCGGCCTGCTGGTCGGCATTCCGTCCCTGCGGGTGAAGGGCCTGTACCTGGCCATCGCCACGATCGCCGCCTCGTTCATTGCGCATTTCATCTTCGCCAACTGGCAGTTCACGGGCGGCACGACGGGGATGCAGGTGCCGCCGGCGCGGATGTTGGGCGTGGACCTGGACACCTCGTTCAAGATCTACTGGCTGATCGTGCCGGTGACGGCGCTGATGGTGCTGGGCGCAGCCAACCTGTTCCGCACGCGCATCGGCCGCGCCTTCATCGCCATACGCGACCGTGACATCTCGGCCGAGGTGCTGGGCATACGCCTGTTGCGCTACAAGCTGCTGTCGTTCGGCCTGTCCTCGTTCTATGCGGGCGTGGCGGGCGGCATGTGGGCCTACTTCTTCCGGGTCGTCACCCCCGAGAGCTTCCCGCTGATCATGTCGATCTTCTTCCTGGCCGCCATTATCGTGGGCGGCATGGGCACGATCCTGGGCTCCATCCTGGGCGCCATCTTCATGACCATGGTGCCGGAACTGCTCAAGCTGATCGTCGGTTGGCTGCCGGTGGGCGGCGACGCGCTGCGCCTGATTTCGCCGGTGCGCACCATTGTTTTCGGCCTGCTGATCGTGGGCTTTCTGATCTTCGAGCCGCACGGGCTCGCGGAAATCTGGCGGCGCGTGCGCCGTTACTTCCACCTCTGGCCCTTCCGCACCTAGCCCATGCGAGGCGAGCGCGGCGGCGGCCATCCATAAGACCCTCAGGAGACTAACCATGAAGCGCATCCGGATCGGCAGCGGTTTATCGAGGTTGTTGGCCCCCCTGGGCCTGGCTGCGGCCTTGTCGGCAGCGCCGGCCGCGCAGGCGGCCGAGGACCTGGTGCTGGGCGGCTCCATCCCGCTGAGCGGGGTGTTTGCCTTCGCGGGGCAGGGCATCCATGCCGGCATTACCGACTACGTGAAGATCGTCAACGACCAGGGCGGCGTGAAGGGGCGCAAGCTGCGCTACGTGCCGGAAGACACGGCCTACAAGGTGGATGCGTCGGTGGCGGCGTTCAAGAAGATCACCAGCCAGAACAAGGTGAACTTCTACTACGGCGATTCCACCGGCTTTTCCAAGACCATCAATGCCGAGTTGAACCGCACGGGCGATATCCTGATGACCGGCGCGTCGTTTGCCACCGAATTGAACGATCCGGCCAAGTATCCGGCCCAGTTCATGCTGGGACCGGATTACACGGAAATGTTCGGCATCCTGCTGCGCTACATCGCCAAGGAGCAGCCCGGCGCCAAGGTGGCGTTCGTGTATTCGGACACGGAATTCGGCCGCGATCCCATCGCCAGCTCGCGCGCGGTGGCGGAAAAGCTGGGCCTGAAGGTTGCGACCGAGATCATGACGCCGCCGGGCAGCGTGGACGTGTCGACCGAAGTCATCAAGCTGCGCCGCGCCGATCCGGACTACACCATCTTCCACGGCTACGTGCTGGCGCCCATTCCCGAGTTCGTGGGGCAGGGCAAGCGCATGGGCCTGAAGACGCGCTACATGGGCACGTTCTGGACCATGGACAACTCCACCGTGATGCAGATGGGCGAGGACGCCGAGGGCTTCATGGGCGTGATGCCGTACCGCTACTACTACGACACGGCGGCCGACGCGCCGATGCTGAAGAAGATCCGCGAGATGCGCCCGACGTACCAGAGCACGGGCTACATGCAGGGCTTCCTGGCCGCCATGCTGTTCACCGAGGTCGCCAAGCGCACGCTGGACGCCGGCAAGGAACTGACCAGCGCCAACATGAAGGCGGCGCTGGACGGCATCAAGGATTTCGACACGGGCGGCCTGATCGGCGTGCCGATTTCGATCAAGGGTAATTCGATCCCGGTGGGCCGGATCTATCGCGCCGATGTGAAGCAGAAGCAGATGGTGCCGGCCTCCGACTGGATCGTGCTGAAGTGAGGCGCCTGTGAACCCTGGACATGAGGCGCAGGCCGCGCCGCCGGCTCCGGCGGTGCTCGATATCAACAACATCGAAGTCGTCTACAACAAGGCGGTGCAGGTGCTGCGCGGCTTGTCCTTGTCGGTGCCGGCCGGCAGCATCGTGGCGCTATTGGGCAGCAACGGCGCCGGCAAGTCCACCACGCTGAAGGCCGTGTCCGGCCTGCTGGACCTGGAGGACGGGGCGCTGGTGCGCGGGCAGATCGTCTTCAATGGCGGCGACACCGCGGGCGCCAGGCCGCAGAACCTGGTGCGCGCGGGGCTGGCGCACGTGATGGAAGGGCGCCGGGTGTTCGAGGACCTGACTGTCGAAGAGAACCTGGTGGCCGCGACCTATGCCTTGACGGGCAGGCCGGGGGCGAAGGTCGATTTCGATCTGGTCTATGGCTACTTCCCGCGCCTGTTCGAGCGCCGCCGCGGCCTGGCGGGCTATCTGTCGGGCGGCGAGCAGCAGATGCTGGCCATCGGCCGCGCGCTGATCGCGCAGCCCAGCCTGATGCTGCTGGACGAACCTTCGCTGGGCCTGTCGCCGATGCTGGTGGAGAACATCTTTTCCATCATTGCGCGCATCAACCACGAGCAAGGAGTGTCGATGCTGCTGGTGGAGCAGAACGCCTCGGTGGCGCTGGCGGTGGCCCATTACGGCTACATCATGGAAACCGGCAAGGTGGTGATAGACGGCAGCGCCGAAAAGTTGGCGGCGGACCCGGACGTGCGCGAGTTCTACCTGGGCGTGGGCGGCACGGGCGAGGCCCGCGGCTTTCGCGACATCAAGCACTACAAGCGCCGCAAGCGCTGGCTGTCATGACGGACAAGCACATGGATATCTCCGGCGCTTCGGCGCAGGCGTGGCCGGCCCTGACGCTGCCGCAGATGCTGCGCGAGCAGGCGCGCCGCCAGCCCGGGGCCATCGCCATCCGGCAGAAGGACTTCGGCATCTGGAAGCCCATGACCTGGGCGGAATACTGGAGCCGGGCCTGCCGCGTGGGACTGGGCCTGCGCGCCCTGGGTCTGAGCGCGGGCGGACGGGTCGCCATCGTCTCCGAGAACCGCGTGGAATGGCTGCTGACCCAGATGGGGGCGGGCGCGGTCGGCGCGGTGGCGGTGGGCGTGTACTCCACCAGCCCGGCCGAGGAAATGGGCTACGTGCTGGAGCATGCGGACGTTGAGTTGGTGGTGTGCGAGGACCAGGAGCAGACCGACAAGGTGCTGCAGGTGGCCGACAGGCTGCCGCTGTTGCGCCGCATCGTCATGATGGAAACCAAGGGCCTGCGCTCCTATGCGCCGGCGGAGCGCGAGCGCATCGTGACCTACGCCGAGATCGAGGCCGAAGGCGCGCGGCGCGAGGCGGCCGAGCTCGCTGCCTTGAACCAGGCGCTGGACGCCCAGCGGTTGGACGACACCGGTCTCATGATCTACACCTCCGGCTCCACCGGCAAGCCCAAGGGCGCGATGCTGAGCTACGGCAATATGCGCGGCGTGGCGCCGGGCATCGCCGAGCGGCTGGCGATGGACGGCAATAGCGTGCACCTGTCCTACTTGCCGCTGTGCCATGTGGCCGAACAGATGCTCTCCACCTTCGTGCCCCTCTACCTGGGCGCACAGGTGAACTTCGGCGAATCGATACGCACGGTGCAGGAAGATCTGCGCGAGGTCGCGCCGACGATATTCCTGGGCGTGCCGCGCATCTGGGAAAAGCTGCACGCCGCCATTTCGATCAAGATGCAGGAAGCGGGGCGCTTGCAGCAATGGCTGTACCGGCGCGCGCTGGCGGCGTGCACGCCGTTCCTGGAGAAGTCTCCTGCGCAATACACGCTGCGCGAGCGCTGGACCCGCTGGCTCTGGTACTGGCTGGTGTTGCGCGCCTTGCAGAACTTCATCGGTCTGCGGCGGGTGCGCGTGGCCATGACGGGGGCCGCGCCGATCTCGCCCGACGTGGTGCGCTACTTCCGCACGCTGGGCGTGCCGCTGATCGAGGTCTACGGACTGACGGAGTCGGCGGGCATGATCTTCGGTCAGCATCCGGACCGCGTGAAGGTGGGCACCGTGGGTGAGCCCATCCTGGGGGTGGAATGGCGCATGGGCGAGGCGGGCGAGCTGCTGGTGCGCGGCGAGATGGTGTTCCAGGGCTATTACAAGAACCCGGAAGCCACTGCCAGTACCGTGCGCGACGGCTGGCTGTACACGGGCGATGTGGTGGCTGAAGAAGCGGGCCGCGTGCGTATCGTGGACCGTCTGAAGGACATCATGATTACGGCGGGCGGTAAGAACCTGACGCCTTCCGAGATCGAGAACGCGGTCAAGGGCAGCCCCTACGTCAAGGAATGCATCGTGATCGCGGACGGCAGGAAGTACGTGTCCGCGCTGATCCAGCTGGAGTTCGATACGGTGGGCAAGTGGGCCGAGTCGCGCCGCATCGCCTTCACGCATTTCCGCTCGTTGGCCGAATGCGCGCAGGTGCGCGAGCTGGTGCAGCAGGAGGTCGCGCGCGCCAACGCGGGCCTCGCGCCCGTGGCGCAGATCAAGCGCTTCCATCTGCTGACCAAGGAACTGGACCATGATGACGGCGAAGTGACCGCGACCATGAAGGTCAGGCGCGCCAGCATCTACCGCAGCTATGCGGATGAAATCGAAGCGCTCTACGTTGAGGAGACGACGGCATGAATGAAGCCGTGATCGTGGAGGCCGTGCGCACGCCCTTCGGGCGGCGCGGCGGATGGTGGGCCGATACGCGGCCGGACACGCTGCTGGCCGAGACCGTGCGGGGCCTGCTGGCGCGAGCCGGACTGCCGGGCGCGCAGGTCGAGGACCTGATCGCGGGCTGCGTCAGCCAGGCGGGCGAGCAGGGCGCCAACATCGGCAGGCTGGCCGCCATGCTGGCGGGCTTGCCCGAGAGCGTGCCGGGCGTGGCGCTCAACCGCATGTGCGGGTCCAGCCAGCAGGCGGTGCATTTCGGCGCGCAAGCGATTGCCGCAGGCGACATGCGCTACGTGGTGGCCGGCGGCGTCGAAAGCATGAGCCGGGTGCCGATGTTCCTGGACGTGACGCTGGGACAAGGCGAGTTCCGCGGCTTCGAAGGCTTGAACCCCGCCTTGCTGGACCGCTATCCATTGATTCATCAGATCGAGAGCGCGGAGCGGATTGCGGAGCGCTGGCAGCTGTCCCAGGCCGAGATGGACGAATGGGCCAGGGAGAGCCATGCGCGCGCCTGGAGCGCGGCGCAGGCCGGCCGCCACGCCGAGTTGCTGCCGGGGCCGCGCGCAGATGCCGGGCGCGACGAAGGCATACGCGAGAAGACGGACCCGGCCCGCATGGCGGCCATGGCGCCCGCCTTGCGACCGCCGGGCCAGGGCGGCGTCACCGCCGCCAACGCCAGCCAGTTGGCGGACGGCGCCTCGGCGGTGCTGCTGGCCGACCGCGATGCGGCCTTGGCCGACGGCCTGCGGCCGCGCGCGCGCTTCCTGGCGCGGGTGGTGGTGGGATCGGACCCGGTGCTGCAATTGACGGGCGTGATCCCGGCGGCCCGGCAGGCGCTGGCGCGCGCCGGCCTGAGCCTGGAGGACATAGACTGGATCGAGATCAACGAGGCCTTCGCCAGCGTGGTGCTGGCCTGGCAGCGCGAACTGGGCGCCAAGCTGTCGCGCGTCAATCCTTGGGGCGGCGCGATCGCTCACGGCCATCCGCTAGGGGCCACCGGCGCCGGGCTGATGGCCAAGATGCTGACGGGACTGGAAGCCACCGAAGGCGAGCTGGGCATGCAGCTGATGTGCATCGGCCACGGCATGGCCACGGCGACCATCATTCAAAGGCTGTGACCGCACCATGGAGAAAATCCGGGAGGCCGCGCAAGGGCGGGACGAGGGCTCGGAGTCCGAACGCCGGCGCGAGCTGGTCCTGACGGCGGGGCAGCTATTCTGCAAGCACGGCTATGAACGCACCACCGTGCGCGAGCTGGCGCGGGCAGTGGGCCTGCAGTCCGGCAGCCTGTTCCATCATTTCCGCAGCAAGGAAGAGATCCTGGTGGCGGTGATGAACAACGGCATCCAGGAAGTGATAGACGACGGCGAACGGGCCCTGGGGCGCTACCAGGCGCCGGCGGACCGGCTGGCCGCGCTATTCCGCGTGCACATGTGGAGCATGCTGCATGGCGCCGGTGGCGACGCCATGAATGCGCTGGTCTACGAATGGCGCAGTCTTTCGCCGCCCAGCCGCGCGGCCGTGAAATCGCTGAGCGACCGCTACGAGACGATGTGGCAGGACGCGGTGGCGGCCGCTGTCGGCGTGGGACTGCTGCAGGGCGATGCGCGCGTCATCAAGCGCTGCGTGCTGGGCGCGATGAACCTGACGGTGCAGTGGTACAAGCCGGACGGCCGCTTGCGGCCTGCCGAGTTCATCGATGCGATGTTGCAGGCATCGCTGCCCTCGCTGCCGGCGGGAGCCGGCAAATGGCCGGAATAGGCGGGCCGCCAGGGCAGGACTTCAGCCCCGGCGCTTGAAGAATGCGCCCACGGCGCAGACGACGGCCAGCGCCAGCAGGGTGCCCGCCACGGGCAGCAGGAAATCCACCTGGCCGTGATAGCCGCCGCCGGTGACGCCGCCTGCCACGCCGCCTGCCCACAGCAGGAAGGTCGTCAGGGAAGCCGCCACCGAGAGCGCCGCGGCGATGCACAGCGCGATGAACACCGGCCGGCGCGGACGCGCCGCCGGATAGGAGGTGTAGGGCTGGCCGCCGCGGGGCTGTTTGATCCAGTAGATCAGCCCCGCCACGACCAGCAGCAGCATCAGGATCTTGAAGATCATGATGCCAGCCGCCGTTTAGTCTTCACGGCGCAGGTGCGGGAACAGGATGACGTCGCGAATGCTGGGGCTGTCGGTCAGCAGCATGACCAGGCGGTCAATGCCGATGCCGCAGCCGCCCGTCGGAGGCATGCCGTATTCCAGGGCGCGGATATAGTCCGCGTCGTAGAACATGGCTTCCTCGTCGCCCGCGTCCTTGGCCTCGACCTGCGAGCGGAAGCGCTCGGCCTGGTCTTCGGGATCGTTCAATTCCGAGAAGCCGTTGGCGATTTCGCGGCCGGTCATGAAGAGTTCGAAGCGCTCGGTGATGCCCTCGCGGGTATCGGAGGCGCGCGCCAGCGGCGAGACTTCCACCGGGTAGTCGATGATGTAGGTGGGGTTCCAGAGCTTGGCTTCGGCGGTCTCTTCGAACAGGGCCAGCTGCAGCGCGCCCAGTCCGGCGCGCGACAGCACCGGGCCGTCGGCATCGGCTCCCAGCTTTTTGAGTTCGGCGCGCACGAAGGCCGCATCGTCCAGTTGCGCCTGGGTGTAGCCGGGGGCGTACTTGAGGATGGCTTCGCAGATGGTCAGGCGGTCGAACGGCTTGGACAGATCGAGTTCGCGTTCGCCGTAGGTCAGCACCGCGCTGCCGGTGGCCGAGATGGCGGCCTGGCGGATCAGCTCTTCCGTGAAGTCCATGAGCCAGCGGTATTCCGCAAAGGCCGCATAGAACTCCATCATGGTGAATTCAGGATTGTGGCGCGGGCTCACGCCCTCGTTGCGGAAGTTGCGGTTGACTTCGAAGACGCGCTCGAAGCCGCCGACGATCAGGCGCTTGAGGTAGAGCTCGGGCGCGATGCGCAGGTACATTTCCATGTCCAGCGCATTGTGGTGCGTGACGAAGGGCTTGGCTGCCGCGCCGCCCGGAATCGGGTGCAGCATGGGGGTTTCCACTTCGAGAAAGCCCGCGTTCAGCATGAACTGGCGGATGCTGCCCACGGCCTTGCTGCGCGCCTCGAAAGTGCGGCGCGTGGCGTCCGTCATGATGAGGTCGACGTAGCGCTGGCGGTAGCGCAGTTCCTGGTCGGCCACGCCGTGGAACTTGTCGGGCAGCGGGCGCAGCGACTTGGACAGCAGGCGCGCGCTGGCGGCGTGCACCGAGAGTTCGCCCTTGTTGGTCTTGAAGACCGACCCTTCGATCGCGATGATGTCGCCGATGTCCCATTGCTTGAACGCGGCGTAGCTGTCTTCGCCCAGCGTGCCGCGGTCCAGGTAGATCTGGATGCGGCCGGTGCTGTCCTGCAGCGTGGCGAAGCTGGCCTTGCCCATGACGCGCTTGAGCATCATGCGGCCGGCGACCTTGACGGTGACGGGGTTGGCGGCAAGCGCTTCCTGCTCCTGGCCGTCGTACTTGTCATGCAGGGCGGCGGCGCGGGCGTCGGGAACGAAGTCGTTGGGGTACGCGACCCCGGTTTCGCGCAGTTTGGCCAGCTTGGCGCGCCGTTCGGCGATCAAGCGGTTTTCGTCCTGGGCGGGCGCCGGAGTGGTCGAGTGGTCGGTCATGGTCGGGGAATCAGTCGTAATTGCGGATGTCGTCGATCTCGGTCGTGCCGAAATCTTCGCGGTCCAGGTAGGCGAGGATGCGGGAGGCCACGTTGGCGGGCGAGGACAGCTTGCCGGTCGCGTGGAACTCCTGGAACTTGGCCAGCGCCGGGAAGCTTTCCGGATCGCTGGAACGGATGGCGGCCTGCATGTCGGTGTCGACGATGCCGGGGGCCAGCGCGACGATGCGCGCGCCGTCGGCGCCTTGCTCCGCCTTGACCACGCGCGAGTACATGTCGAGCGCGGCCTTGGTGGCGCAGTAGACGCCCCAGCCGGCGTTCGGGTTGCGGCCCGCGCCGGAGGAGATGTTGAGCACGCGGCGGTCGGCCTTGAGGTCCTCGACCGCGGCCAGGAAGCGCGCCGTGAGCAGCATCACGGCGCTGACATTCAGGTTGAAGGCGGCGGCGATGGCCGCGCCGTCGACCAGCGCGTCGGTGCCGGCGACGGGGTGCACGGTGCCGGCGTTGTTGATCAGCAGATAGCGGCGGGCGTCACGCGGCAGCGACGCGCAGATGCGCTGCGCGGCGGTCTCGGCCGCATTCAGGTCCGAGAGGTCCACGGACAGCTGTTCCAGCTGCGCGTCCTGCGAGCGGGCATAGGCAGCCAGTTCGGGATCTTCCCGGCGCGCCAGGGTGATCAGCCGGGTGCCCGGTTTGGCCAGGCCGCGCGCCATGGCGGCGCCGATGCCGCGCGATGCGCCGGTGAGAATTACGATGGTGTCGGACATTCGTGAACCTCTGGATGCGTTGAGGGGAAGTATCGCGAAACTTAGATGCCTTGCTTCAGGCTGGCCTGGATGAAGGGGTCCAGGTCGCCGTCCAGCACCTTCTGGGTGTTGGAAATTTCGACGTTGGTGCGCAGGTCCTTGATGCGGCTCTGGTCCAGCACGTAGGAGCGGATCTGGTGGCCCCAGCCCACGTCGGTCTTGGAGTCTTCCAGCTTCTGTTGCTCGGCCATGCGGTTGCGCATTTCCAGTTCGTAGAGCTTGGACTTCAGCATCTGCATGGCTTCGGCGCGGTTGCGGTGCTGCGAACGGTCGTTCTGGCACTGCACCACGATACCGGTGGGGATGTGGGTCAGGCGCACGGCCGAATCGGTCTTGTTGATGTGCTGGCCGCCCGCGCCGGAAGCGCGGTAGGTGTCCACGCGCAGGTCGGCGGGGTTCACTTCGACTTCGAAGGATTCGTCGACCTCGGGGTAGACGAAGACGCTGGCGAACGAGGTGTGGCGGCCGCCCGAGGAGTCGAACGGGCTCTTGCGCACCAGGCGGTGCACGCCGGTTTCGGTGCGCAGGTAGCCGAAGGCGTATTCGCCTTCGATCTTGATGGTGGCGGACTTCAGGCCCGCGACATCGCCGTCGGATTCTTCCAGCACTTCGGCCTTGAAGCCCTTGCGCTCGGCGTACTTCAGGTACTGGCGCAATAGCATCGAGGCCCAGTCCTGCGCTTCCGTGCCGCCGGCGCCGGCCTGGATGTCCAGGAAGCAGTTCAGCGGATCGGCCGGATTGGAGAACATGCGGCGGAACTCCAGCGCTTCCAGCTTTTCCTGGAAGGCGTCGGCATCCTGCTCGATGGATTCGAGGGTCGCGTCGTCGTCGTCGGAGGCGGCCAGTTCGAACAATTCGTTCGAGTCGGCCAGGCCCGAGCCCAGGGCGGTGAGCGTTTCCACCACGTCTTCCAGGGCTTTCTTTTCACGGCCCAGGTCCTGGGCGTGCTTGGGGTCGTTCCAGACCGCCGGGTCTTCGAGTTCGGCGTTTACGACTTGCAGGCGTTCAGCTTTGGCATCGTAGTCAAAGATACCTCCGTAGAGCCTGTTCGCGCTCCGCGTAATCGGCGAGGCGGGCTGCGAGCTGGTTCTGACGTTCGGCTTCCATGATGATCCTGTCCTGATGACTTTTGTGCGAAACCGAACATTTTACCGTGCTTGGGCCAAGTGCGCGGCCACAGTGGACAAGAAGGGGGACGGATCTTATCGCGGAGGTTTCTGCCAGAAAATCCGAATTGTTCAGTTTTTTGTCAAGACGGGGGTTCTAGGCTGGGGGCAACGGCCCGGCCGTTCCTGATCGGGACGGGATGGACCGCGACGGCGCCGGCGAGCTGCCGGCCTATCCCGACAGAGGAATGGAGACATAGATGGACAACGCGATGGCCCCCGGGGTTTCGCCGGCGATCCCGGCGACAGAGGAAGACCGGATCTACCGCAAGGTAGGCTGGCGGCTGGTGCCGCTATTGGTGGTGTGCTACGTCGTGGCCTACCTGGACCGCGTCAACGTGGGTTTCGCCAAATTACAGATGCTGCAAGAGCTTCAGTTCAGCGAAACCGTGTACGGGCTGGGCGCGGGCATTTTCTTCATCGGCTACTTCATCTTCGAGATTCCCAGCAACATCATCCTGCACAAGGTGGGCGCGCGGATCTGGATCGCCCGCATCATGATTACCTGGGGGATCATTTCCGCCTGCATGATGTTCGTGAGCAGCGTGCACATGTTCTACATCCTGCGCTTCCTGCTGGGCGCGGCGGAAGCCGGATTCTTTCCGGGCATCATCCTGTACCTGACCTACTGGTATCCGGCGGCCCGGCGCGGCCGCATCACGACCTTTTTCATGACCGCGGTGCCCATGTCCGGGCTGATCGGCGGCCCGATCTCCGGCTGGATAATGAGC
The DNA here is from genome assembly GCF_058783105.1 of Achromobacter sp. FW305-C-30-7. Classification (NCBI taxonomy): domain Bacteria; kingdom Pseudomonadati; phylum Pseudomonadota; class Betaproteobacteria; order Burkholderiales; family Alcaligenaceae; genus Achromobacter; species Achromobacter sp. FW305-C-30-7. Next base: position 116,415 of record NZ_JBYSYI010000008.1, read on the forward strand.
ACCTTCCACGGCGACCACGGGCTGTCGGGCTGGCAGTGGCTGTTCCTGCTGGAGGGGATTCCGTCCGTGCTGATCGGCGTTCTGGTGCTGATCTATCTAGACGACCGCATCAACAAGGCCAAGTGGCTGACTGCCAATGAAAAGGCCGTGCTGATCCGCAATATTGCGGCCGAGGAACAGCAGAAGGAAGATCCGCCGATCCGCGCCGCGCTGGTCAAGCCGCGGGTGTGGGCGATGGCGTTGATCTACTTTTCGTTCGTGATGGGGCTGTACGGCGTGGGCTTCTGGATGCCGACCCTGATCAAGAGTACGGGCGTGCAGAGTCCGCTGGCCATTGGCCTGTTGACGGCGATTCCGAACCTGTTCGCCGTGATCGGCATGATCCTGATCTCGCGCAACTCCGACCGCCTGCGGGAGCGCCGCTGGCATGTGGCCTTGCCCGCGCTGTTCGGCGCGCTGGGCCTGCTGTTCTCGGCGATCTGGAGCGGCAACACTGTACTGGCGATCTTGGCGCTGACGGTGGCCAATATCGGCATCTGCACGGTACTGCCGTTGTTCTGGAGCCTGCCCACGGCCTTGCTGGGCGGCACCGCCGCGGCGGCCGGCATCGCGCTCATCAATTCGGTGGGCAACTTGGCTGGCTTCGTCAGCCCGTATCTGGTGGGCTGGCTCAAGGACATGACGGGCACAACCAATACAGGCCTCTACATGTTGTCGGGCTGCCTGGTGGTGGGCGCGCTGGTGGCCCTGGCGCAGCCTGCGAAGCTGGTGAACAAGTAGGCCGGACGCCGTGCGAGCGGCCCGGGACAGGTACCCGGGTCCGCTCCGCGTGCGACGTTTCCCGCCTTATCGGGGCTTGCGCCCATGGCGGGCCTCAGCCCGCGTGCTCGATGACCAGCTGAACCGACACCATCCCGTTCCACACGTTCTGCTCCAGCCGGTAAGCCGCCTGGATATGTTCGGGCAGCGACTGGTCGTGGCCGAACCAGATGGCGTCGAAGCGCTGATGGCCGCGCTCCAGCGACAGTTTGAGGTGCTTTTCCCCGACCAGGCGCTGGTTGCGCACCACGAACTCGTCCAGGAACAGCGGGGCGGCGAAGCCGGCGCCCCAGACTTGCTGCTGGAGCATGCCGGCGACGTCGGCGTTGGCGTAGCCCGATTCCAGCGAGCCGTCGGTCTCGATCACTGGCTCGAAGGTATCGCGGCCCGTCAGCTCGCGCACGGCGGCGTCGAAAGCGGGGGCGAAGGCGGCGAAGTCCTCGCGCCCCAGGGTCAGGCCGGCCGCCATGGCGTGGCCGCCGAACTTGCGGATCAGGTTGGGATGGCGCTTGGACACCAGGTCCAGCGCGTCGCGCAGGTGCACGTCGGGGATCGAGCGGCCCGAACCGCGGATTTCGTCGTCCCCCGCGGGCGCAAAGGCCAGCGTCGGGCGCCAGAATTTTTCCTTCAGGCGCGAGGCCACCAGGCCCACCACGCCCTGGTGCCAGCCCGGGTCGAACACACAGACCGTGGCGCCTGCGGCCGCGTTCGGCGCTTCCATGGCGGCCAGCGCCTGCTCGCGCATTTCGGCTTCGATCGTGCGGCGTTCGCGGTTGATGTTGTCGAGCTCGCGCGCCATTTCCAGCGCCTGCGCCTCGTCGTCGGTGGTCAGACAGGCGATGCCCAGGCTCATGTCGGCCAGACGGCCGGCCGCATTGATGCGGGGGCCGAGCGCGAAGCCCAGGTCGAAGCCGTTGGCCGCGCGCGGCTCGCGCCCGGCTACGGCGAACAGTGCGCGCAAGCCGGGCTGCAGGCGGCCGGCGCGCATGCGTTGCAGGCCCTGGGTGACCAGCAGGCGGTTGTTGGCATCCAGTTTGACCACGTCGGCTACCGTGCCCAGCGCCACCAGGTCGGACAGCGCGTCCAGGCGCGGGCCGCCATCGGCCGCGTAGACGCCGCGGCGGCGCAGTTCGGCGCGCAGGGCCAGCATCATGTAGAAAATGACGCCCACGCCCGCCAGGTTCTTGGACGGAAAGCCGCAGCCGGGCTGATTCGGGTTCACGATGGCCAGGGCCGCCGGCAGCGTGTCGCCGGGCAAGTGGTGGTCGGTGATGACCACGCCGATGCCGGCGTCGTTGGCCGCGGCCACGCCGTCGACGCTGGCAATGCCGTTGTCGACCGTGATGATGATGTCGGGCTTGCCGGCGCGATGCCGGACTGCCAGGTCGACCACAGCGGGCGACAGGCCGTAACCGGTTTCGAAGCGGTTGGGCACCAGGAAGTCCACGTCGGCGCCCATGGCGGACAGGGCGCGCAGGCCGACCGCGCAGGCGGTGGCGCCGTCGCAGTCATAGTCGGCCACGATCAGCAGCTTCTTGCCGGCCTGGATGGCGTCGGCCAGCACGCCGGCAGCGTGGTCCGAATGCGTCAGGCCGTTAGGCGGCAGCAGCGACTTCCAGGCGAGCTGGGTTTGATCAGGATGGGTGACGCCGCGGGCGGCCCACAGGCGGGCCAGCAGAGGGTGGATGCCTGAGGCTTCCAGGATGTGGCAGGCCTGCAGGTCGGGCGTGCGGACGGTTAAGCGGGGTGAGACCACCAGGCGCTCCAGTTTTTCTTGGGCGCGGGCAGCAAGCCGAGCAGGCCCCCGCGCGGTTTCAGGGTAAGGGCGACCTTGCGGTCGTCGCCCAGCAGCAGCAGTTCGGCGGGCGCGGCCGGCAGGCCATGCTTGCCGGCCAGCGGGCGCAGATGCTGCGCGTCCAGCGCTGCCAGGGCGTCCAGCCAGGCGGCCCAGTCGCCGGCCCGCTGGGGGGCGTCCAGATCGGCGTACACCTGCGCCGGGGTCGGCCGGGACTGCGTCCAGGGCGTGCCGCCGCCATACAGCCATAGCGCGTTGACTGGCGGCAAGCCGCGCGCCGCGCGGGCGTCGTTGACCGGGTGTTCATGCCAGGCCATCTGTATTTCATTGAGCAGCCGGCGCCAGGGGCGCGCTTCCGCGTCCTGGCGCCACCAGTCGTTCAGGCGCTGTCCAGCCACGGCCAGCGGGCTGGCGGTCTGCGGACGCAGGCCCTCCGGCAGGCGCAGGCGCCAGCGTTCGGGCGAGAGTTCTTCGACCGCGAAGCCCGTGTCCTCGAACAGGGGGCGGGCGGTGTCGAGCAGGGCGGCCGTTTCCTCGGCGCGCAGGTCCATCAGGCCGGGATCCAGCAAGGTGGCCTGGTCCGTGCCCAGCGCCAGATGGACCAGTTCGGCCAGCCAGATGGGGCCGCTGCCTTCGGCTTGCGCCCCGGCCAGCAGCGGGCCGAGTCCGGCGCCGGGCGGCAGGCCTGGCTCGGGGACGTAGCCCGCGCGGTCCAGCAGCCAGGCTTCGTAGGGCGTGCAGCCCTGCGCGCGCCGGTCATGGGCCTGGGGCCGGGCGCTGCCGGCGAGCAGCCAGCCATGTAGCGTGGGCGCGCGTTCAGGCAACAGCTTGGCCAGTTCGGCGGCAAAGGGTAGGGCGGGCAGGGCGCCCGGAATGACGATCAGCATGGGCGCGATTGTAGTCCCCGCAGGCGCCGGGAACTAAGCGGCGCCGCGGACTGCCATAGCTTGAAACGCCTGGTCTCCGAACCGCACATCCGCGGGCCGGAATCCAGGCGGTTAATGCCATAATGCGCACGTGCTGAAAATACCCTACGAACTATGGATAGGCGCCCGCTATGCCGGGCTGGCCAGAATCCGTCAGCGACGCGGCCGCCGCGATCGCTTCATCTCCTTCATCGCCGCCAGTTCGATGGCGGGCATCGCGCTGGGCGTTGCCGCGCTGATCGTGGTGCTGTCCGTAATGAACGGCTTCCAGAAGGAAGTGCGCGACCGCATGTTGTCGGTGCTGCCGCACATCGAACTCTATATTCCCGGGGCTGCGCCCGAGCGGGTGCTGGAGAGATGGCAGGAATTCGCGTCCGCCGCCGAGAAGAATCCCGCCGTCAAGGCCGGCGCCCCGTTCGTGGCGGCGCAGGGCATGCTGGTGCGCGGCCAGGCCTTGCGGGGCGTGCAGGTACGCGGCATCGATCCGCAGACCGAAGGCAATGTCTCGGACCTGCCGCGCCAGATGGTGTCGGGCAAGCTCACCGATCTGAAACCCGGCAGTTTCGGCGTGGTGCTGGGCAATGAACTGGCCGATGGCATGGGCGTGAAGCTGGGCGACACGCTCTTGATGATGGCGCCGCAAGGCTCGATCAGCCCGGCGGGTTTCACGCCGCGCATGCGCCAGTTCACCGTGGTGGGCGTGTTCTCGTCCGGCCACTATGAATACGATTCCTCGCTGGCCTTCGTCGACGACGAGGATGCCGCCCGCGTGTTCCGCGACAGCGGCACCGCCGGCGTGCGCCTGCGCGTCGCCGACATGCAGCGCGCGCCGGAAGTGGCGGCCGAGCTGCAGAAGGTGCTGCCGCCCTACATGATGGCGAGCGACTGGTCGCGCAACAACCGCACCTGGTTCGCGGCCGTGAAGACCGAAAAGCGCATGATGTTCCTGATCCTGGCGTTGATCGTGGCCGTGGCCGCGTTCAACCTGCTGTCGTCCCTGGTCATGGCCGTGAAGGACAAGCAGTCCGACATCGCCATCCTGCGCACGCTGGGCGCCGGCCCGCGCGAGATTGCCCGCATCTTCCTGGTGCAGGGGGCGCTGATCGGCGTGATCGGCACGCTGCTGGGCGTGGCGGGCGGCATCCTGATCGCCTACAACGTGGACGTGATCGTGCCGTTCATCGAGGGCCTGCTGGGCGTGCATTTCCTGCCGCGCGAAATCTATTTCATCAGCGCCTTGCCTTCGGATCCGCAGATGGGCGACATCGTCACCATCGGCGTGACTTCCCTGGTGCTGTCGTTGCTGGCGACCCTGTATCCCAGCTGGCGCGCCTCGCGCCTGCAACCCGCACAGGTGCTGCGCCATGACTGACATGCTGACTCACGCGCTGCAGGCCGACAATATCGTCAAGGTCTACGACGAAGGCCCCGCGCGCATCGAAGTGCTGAGCAACGTCAGCCTGACGGTGGCGCGCGGCGAAATGGTCGCCATCGTCGGCGCCTCGGGCTCGGGCAAGAGCACGCTGCTGCATATCCTGGGCCTGCTGGACGTGCCTACCAGCGGCTCCGTCTCGGTGGATGGCCAGCTCGCCGTCGGACTGTCCGAGGGCCGCAAGAGCGCGGTGCGCAACCGCAGCCTGGGCTTCGTCTACCAATTCCACCACCTGCTGCCGGAGTTTTCCGCGCTGGACAACGTGGCGATGCCGCTGATCGTGCGCCGCGAGAGCCGCGATAAGGCGCGGGCAGCCGCGCACGAAGTCCTGGGCATGGTGGGCCTGGCCGCCCGCGAAGGGCATTTCCCGGGGCAGTTGTCCGGCGGCGAGCGGCAGCGCGTGGCGCTGGCGCGGGCCCTGGTCACGCGTCCCGTCTGCGTGCTGGCCGACGAACCCACCGGCAACCTGGACCGCCACACCGCGCACAATATGTTCGAACTGTTGACGCGGGTGAACCAGGAATCGGGCACGGCGTTCGCCATCGTCACCCACGACCCCGAACTGGCCGCCCGCGCCGACCGCCAACTGCTGATGGAAAACGGCCGCCTGGTTTCGGGTTAAGGCGCGCGGGGCGATAATCCGGACAAGGAGGTCGCGCCCATGCTGATCGATACCCATTGCCACCTGGATGCCGCCGAGTTCGACGCCGACCGCGAGCAGGTCGCCGACGACGCCTGCGAGGCGGGCGTCCAGTCCATCGTGATTCCGGCGGTCGAGCGCGCCAATTTTTCCGTGGTGCGCGATCTGGCCGGCAAGACCGCCGGCGGCGCCTATGCGCTGGGCATTCATCCGTTGTATGTGCAGCGCGCCAGCGATGATGATCTGGACGCGCTACGTGCGGCCGTCAAGGAAGCGCTGGGCGATCCGCGCTTCGTCGCCATCGGCGAGATCGGCCTGGACTTCTTCGTTCCTGAAATCGCTTCCGGCGAGCCGCGCGAGCGCCAGGAACGGTTCTACGCCGCCCAACTGGCGCTGGCCGCCGAGTTCCACCTGCCGGTGCTGCTGCATGTGCGCAGATCGCAGGACATCCTCTTGAAATACCTGCGCCGCCATCCCCGTATCGGCGGCATTGCGCATGCCTTCAACGGCAGCGCGCAGCAGGCTCAGGCCTTCATCGAGCAGGGTTTCGCGCTGGGCCTGGGCGGCGCCATGACCTATGAGCGCGCCTTGCAGATCCGCCGCCATGCGGTGGACGTGGATCTGGCGCACCTGGTGCTGGAGACCGATGCGCCGGACATTCCCCCGGCCTGGCTGCATCCGCCGCAGCGACGCAACGCGCCGGCGGAATTGGTCCGCATCGCCGCCACGCTGGCGGAACTGCGCGGCATCACGCCCGCGCAGGTGGCGCATGCCACCACGGCCAATGCCATGCGCGTATTGCCGCGGCTGCCGGCCGCGATCCTGGCCGATGCCGACTGACCGCGGCTGACCCGGTTCAGCCAGCCGGGCGCGGCAGCTCCATCCGCACGCAAAGCCCTTGCGGCGAGATGTTGCGGGCCGACATCGTGCCCTTGTGCGCGGCCACCGCGGCCTGGGCGATGGACAGCCCCAACCCGGCGCCGCTGCCGGCCTTGCGCGCGCCCGATGCGGTGCGATAGAAGGGCTCGAACAGCGCTTCCAGTTCTTCGGATGCCACGCCCGGCCCGCGATCTTCGATTTCCAGGCAGGCCTCCTGCGAGTTCGACAGCAGGCGCACGCGGATCGCACTGTGCGCGGGCGCGAAGCGCAGGGCGTTGCGCAGCACATTCTCGATGGCGCTGGCCAGGCTGCAGCGATCGCCGATGAGCGGCACCGGGGCCTGTTGCTGCCACTCTATGCCTATCTGCCGGCCGCCGGCTTCGTAGCGGGCATCATTGACCACGTCGGAAACGACTTCGGCCAGGTCCAGGTTTTCGGTGGGGACGGGCAAGGCGCCCAGGCGCGCCAGCCTCAAGGTGTTGCCAACCAGCGCGTCCAGGCGTTCGCATTCGAGTTCGATGCGATCCAGCTGCAGGTCCTGGCGTTCGTCCTTGCGCCGCGCCAGTTCGGCCGCCAGCCGCAGCCGCGCGAGCGGCGAGCGCAGTTCATGCGCAATGTTGTGCAGCAACTGCTCGCGCGTGTCGACCAGGGCCTTCAGGCGGTCGGCCATGGCGTCGAAGTCGCGTGCCAAGAGGCCCAGTTCGTCCTTGCGGCGAGCCAGCTTGGCAGGGGTATGGACGTCCAGCCGGCCGGCCGACAGAGCATGAGTGGTCTGACGCAGCTGCGCCAACGGCGCCGTCACGTGGCGGCTCAGAGCCCAGCAGAACGGAGCGGTCACCGCCAACGCGAACAGCACCAGCGCCAGCGCGACCGGCGATAGGGCCAGCACTTCCCAATGCGAAGAATCGAACGGCAGGAACAGCATCAGCAGCACCGAGCCATCGGGCAGCACCAGCTTTTGCGGTTCCCACCAGGAGACCCGTTCGCCGGTGGGGTCGGCGGGCAGGTAGTCCGCCTTTGGCGAGCGGTCGGGTCCTGCGCGGAAATCGCTTAACCAGTCTTCCATGCGGGCGGGCAGCCGCCGGCCCAGGATGTCGGCGTCCTGAGCGTCCATGACGTAGATCTTCAGCGCCGAGTAGCGCTGGTCCATGGCCTGAACCCAGCGCTTCAGGCCGACCTCGCCTTCGGTGCGGGCGATCTGCGCTGCGTCGCGCGTGAGGTTGCCGGGATTCAGGCCGTCCAGGGAGTTGAAGCGGTACCAGGCGACCGCGGCCGTCAGCACCATGCCGCACACCAGGATGACGGCCATCGCGCCCCAGAAGGTCAGGAAAGCGCGCCAGAACAGCGAGCGGGCGGGCAGCCAGGCCATCAGTCCGCGCCCGCCAGCACGTAGCCCAGGCCGCGCAGGTTGCGAATGGCCAGCGTTTCGGCGCCGCTGTCGCTGCGCAGCTTCTTGCGCAGCGCGCTGATGTGGGTATCGATGCTGCGGTCGTAGCGGTCCGGCTTGCGGCCCAGCGCGTACAGGCCGATCTGGTCGCGTCCGACCACCTGGCCCGGCGTGCGCAGGAGGATTTCCAGGATGCGCTGCTCGGCGCCGGTCAGCGCGATTTCACTGTCGCCCACCCGCAAGAGGCCGGTGGCGGGGTCGAGCGACACCGCGCCCAACGCCAAGGCGGGCCGGGCGGTGTCGGGCACTTCCTCGAAGCGGCGCAGCACCGCGCTGATGCGGGCCTTGAGTTCGCGCGGGCTAAAAGGTTTGGCCAGGTAATCGTCGGCGCCGAACTCCAGGCCCAGCACGCGGTCCGTCTCGCCGCCGTGGGCGGTGAACATGATGACGGGCCGGCGCGAGCGCTGGCGGTACTGCTTCAGCAGATCCAGCCCGTTGCCGTCGGGCAGCATCAAATCCAGCAGCACCAGGTCGTAGTCGTCTTGCGCCAGCAGGGCCAGGCCGTGCGCGCCGCTATGCGCCAGGGTGAGCTGGCAATGGCCGGGTTCCAGGTATTCACGCAGCATCTGCGCGAGCTCGACATCGTCGTCGATCAGCAGGATGCGGCGCGTCGCCGGAGCGTGGGAAAAAGGCATGCGTGTCGTCGGTTCTGCATCCGGCAGTTTGGCTTATGGCCGCGGACCGGAGTGTCAAGAAGTTCAAAGAAGATAAAAGTTGCGGAAAGCGTGTTGCTGGCTCCCGGCAGCTCCAATTCTAATATGAGAATGGTTTTCATTAATAAGTACGGGGTAGGACGGACGCCGCACGCGGGGTGCGGCGCAGGCCTGGGACGGGAGAAATTGGAATCATGAGCAGCAAACAAATGGTCGCCGGCCGGCGCGGTCCGGGTTCGCGCACGCAATTGGCGGCAGCCCTGTGCGCCGCGGGTTTCGGCGTGGCGCAGCCCCTGTGGGCGCAAAGCGCGGACAGCGCCAAGACGCTGGATACCGTGGTGGTGACGGCCTCGGGCTATGAGCAGCAGATCCAGGACGCGCCGGCGTCGATCAGCGTGATCACCCGCGAGGACCTGGACAAGAAGTTCTATCGCGACATCAACGACGCGCTGGTGGACGTGCCGGGCGTGATCGTCACCGGCGGCGGCGACCGCCAGGACATCAGTCTGCGCGGCATGGGACCCAAGTACACGCTGATCCTGATCGACGGCAAACGCCAGAATTCGCGCGAAACCCGCACCAACTCGGATTCCACGGGCGTCGAAGGCGGCTGGACCCCGCCGCTTTCCGCCATCGAGCGCATCGAGGTGGTGCGCGGTCCCATGTCCTCGCTGTACGGCTCGGACGCCATGGGCGGGGTGATCAACATCATCACCCGCAAGGTGCCCTCGGAGTGGGGCGGCGAGATCCGCCTGGATACCACGATCCAGGAGAGCAACAAGTCGGGCGACATCTACCAGGGCAACTTCTACCTGTCCGGCCCGATCAAGACCGACCTGCTGGGCCTGCAGATCTACGGCCAGGCCACGCAGCGCGACGAAGACGACATCGTCGACGGCTTCCGCAAGCGCAACTCGGAGAGCGTCACGGCCAAGCTGGCGCTGACGCCCAACCGCGACCACGACATCGTGCTGGAAGCGACCACCATGCGCCAGAAGCTGCACGAAACGCTGGGCAAGACCGTTGAGCCGCTGCCGCCCGGCCAGGCTTGCGGGCGCAATGGCTGCCCGGCCTCGTCCGATACTGACTACCGCAGCAACAAGTGGGCGCTGTCGCACACCGGCCGCTGGGGCTGGGGCGTGTCGGACAGCTACGTGCAGCAGGAAGAATTCGACAACCGCTCGCGCCAGATGAAGATCAAGAACCTGGACATCCAGACCAGCTGGACGCTGCCGCTGGGCTCGCACATGCTGACCCTGGGCGGCAGCTACCTGAGCCAGCGCCTGAACGACCAGACCGGCAACCAGCTGGCCAACGGCCCCAGCAAGGTGGACCGCTACCAGTGGGCCTTGTTCGCCGAGGACGAATGGCGCCTGACCGAGACCTTCGCTGTCACCACCGGCCTGCGCATGGACGAAGACGAGAACTTCGGTACGCACTTCAGCCCGCGCCTGTACGGCGTCTGGCACATGGCCGACCGCTGGACCCTGAAGGGCGGCGTGTCCACGGGGTTCCGCGCGCCTGATCTGCGCCAGACGGTGGCTGGCTGGGGCCAGGTCAGCCGTGGCGGCAATATGTACGGCAATCCGGACCTGACGCCCGAGAAGTCGGTGACCGAGGAAATCGGCATCCTGTATGACGACGGCGAAGGCTTCAACGCCGGCCTGACCATTTTCAACAACGACTTCAAGGACAAGATCACCCGCGTGGCTTGCCCGGCGAGCCAGTGCACGGACGGCCCGAACCAGTTCGGCTCGGACCCGACCACCTACATGAACGTGGACAAGGCCAATTCGCGCGGCGTGGAAGCCAACCTGAAGCTGCCGCTGTCGCGCGACTGGTCCCTGACCAGCAGCTACACCTTCACCAAGTCGGAACAGAAGTCCGGCCAGTACCAGGGCCAGCCGCTGAACCAGCTGCCCAAGCACTTGTTCACCACCACGGTGAACTGGCAGGCCTCGGACGCATTGCAGGCATGGGCGCGCCTGAACTACCGCGGCAAGGAAAGCCAGCCCATCACCGGCCCGTCTTCCTCGTCGGTGGTGGCGCCTTCCTACACCTTCGTGGACCTGGGCGGCTCGTACCAGGTGAACAAGACCGTGGCGGTGTACGCCGGCATCTACAACCTGTTCGACAAACAGGTCACGTATGACGACTACGGCTATGTCGAGGACGGCCGCCGCTACTGGCTGGGCGTGGGCGTCAAGTTCTGAGTTTGAAAGGGCGCCTGGCGCCCGCTACATGAAGAGGTATGCATGAAGAAGCAAACGCAAGCAGGCCGCGTCCGGCGTTGGGCGATCCAGGCCGGGGCCGCGCTGGTCCTCGGCGCCGCCACGGCGGTATGCGCGGCGCAGGCGACGGTGCCAGTAAAGCACGCGCGCGGTGAAACCGCCGTGCCGGCCAACCCTGAGAAGACGGTAGTCATGGACCTGGCCGTGCTGGACACGCTGCATGCGCTGGATGTAGAGGTGGCGGGCGTGCCGACGGTCGCCAAGTGGCCGCCGCAGCTGAGCCAGTATGCCGATCAGCGCTACCTGAAGGTGGGTTCGATGTTCGAGCCCAACTACGAGGTGATCCACGCCGCCGCGCCGCAGCTCATCTTCGTGGCGGGCCGCTCCGCGCCCAAGTACGACGAGCTCGCCAAGCTGGCGCCCACCGTGGACCTGACGGTGAACGCCAAGGATCTGGTAGGTAGCGTCACGCGCAACACCGAAACGCTGGCCGCCATCTATGGCAAACAGGACGCTGCGAAGACCAAGCTCGACGCGCTGCGCGCTTCGATCGCGGATCTGAACAACAAGGCGGCAAGCGCCGGCACCGCACTGATCGTGCTGACCACCGGCGGCAAGATGAGCGCCTATGGCCCGGGTTCGCGCTTCGGCGTGATCCACGACGCCTTCGGCATCAAGCCGGCGACGACGGGGCTGAGCGTGTCGAACCACGGCCAGGCGATCTCCTTCGAGTTCATCGCCCAGACCGACCCTGACTGGCTGTTCGTGATCGACCGCGATGCCGCCATCGGCCGCGAAGGGGTATCGGCCCAGCGCATGCTGGACAACGAGCTGGTGCGTCCGACCAAGGCTTGGAAGAACAAGCGCGTGGTCTACCTGAACGGCTACAACTGGTATCTGCTGGGCAGCGCAGGCCTGACCGCCATGCAGCAGAACGTGGACGAGATCGCTGGCGCGCTGGCGGCGGGCAAATAAAGCCTTATGCCTGAGCGGCGGGAGCATTGCGGGTGAGCTGGCGGCAGTCGATAGGCGGTTGGGGAGGTTTGGCGGTGGCAGTCGCCTTGCTGCTGGCCCTGTGCGCGGCCAGCATCAGCCTGGGCGCCGGCCAGCTCAGCCTGGCCGCGCTGTGGAGCGGCGGCGAGGACGCGGAGCGGGCCTGGCGCCTGCTGATGGTCAGCCGGATACCGCGCACGCTGGCCTTGCTGCTGGCCGGCATGTCGCTGGCGGTGGCGGGGCTGATTATGCAGATGCTGGTGCGCAACCGCTACGTGGAGCCCACTACCGCGGGCACGGTGGAGTCCGCCACCCTGGGCATACTGGTGGTCACGCTGCTGGCGCCGGATACGCCCGTGATCGGCAAGATGCTCACGGCCACGGGTTTCGCGCTGGCCGGCACCTTGTTGTTCCTGGCCTTGCTCAAGCGCGTGCCGTTGCGCACGCCCTTCATCGTGCCGCTGATCGGGCTGATCCTGGGCGGCGTGATCCACGCCGCCACTACCTTCGTCGCCTACCGCTACGACCTGCTGCAGTCGCTGCATGCCTGGACCACGGGCGATTTTTCGGGCGTGCTGCGGGGGCGCTATGAACTGCTGTGGATAGGCTTCGGCCTGGCCTGTGCGGCTTACGCGGCCGCCGACCGCTACACGGTGGCGGGCATGGGCCGCGAGTTCGCCGCCAACCTCGGCCTGAACCATGCGCGGCTGACGCTGGCGGGACTGTTGATCGTGTCCGCGATTTCGGCCGTGGTGGTGGTGACGGCCGGCAGCATTCCCTTTCTGGGCCTGATCGTGCCCAACGCCGTCAGCCTGGTACTGGGCGACAACATGCGCCGCTCCATTCCCTACGTGGCGGTGCTGGGCGGGGTGTTCGTGCTGGCCTGCGACGTCATCGGCCGGCTGGTGATCCATCCCTACGAGATTCCCATCGGCACGGTGGTCGGCGTGCTGGGCAGCATCCTGTTCCTGTGGCTGTTGCGCACGCGGAGGAACCGACTTGGCTGAACTCACAATCCGCGCACCTGCGCCGGTTCGTGCGCCGCAAGCCTGGCGCCTGTGGCTGCTGGGCGCCGCCGCCCTGGCCTGCGCCGTCGCCTTCATGACCCTGGGCGCCAATGGCCAGTGGTCCTTCGTGATTCCGTTCCGCGGCGCCAAGCTGGCGGCGATGCTGCTGGTGGCCTATGCCGTGGCGGTGTCGTCGGTGCTGTTCCAGACCATCACCCACAACCGCATCCTGACGCCCGCCATCATGGGCTTCGACGCCCTGTACCTGCTGATCCAGGCGGTGGTGGTGTTCGGCTTCGGCCAGGCGGCCACCGCCGCCAGCCATCCGGTGGCGGCGTTCCTGCTGGAGGTCGGCGCCATGACGGCGTTTGCCTGCCTGCTGTTCCGCTGGTTGTTCTCCGACGCGGTGCGCAGCCTGCACCTGATGATGCTGGTGGGCATCATCTTCGGCCTGTTGTTCCGCAGCCTGTCCAGCTTCGTGGTGCGGCTGATCGATCCCAACGAGTTCCTGGTGCTGCAGGACCGCATGTTCGCCAGCTTCAACACTGTGCGCGTGGGCCTGCTGCCGATCGCGCTGGCCGCGGTGTGCGCCGCGTCCCTGCTGGTGTGGCGCATGCGGCGCCGCTACGACGTGTTGGCGCTGGGCCGCGATATTGCGGTGAACCTGGGCGTGGACTATCGCCGCACGCTGATGCTGACGCTGGCCGCCATTGCGGTGCTGGTGTCGGTATCAACGGCGCTGGTCGGTCCGGTGACCTTCTTCGGCCTGCTGGTCAGCAACCTGGCCTATCAGGCCATGGGTTCCGACCGGCACCGCCACACCGTGCCGGCGGCCGTGCTGCTGAGCGTGATCTTCCTGGTCGGCGGCCAGACGCTGCTTGAACGCGTGTTGGGCCTGAACACCACCGTCAGCGTGGTGATCGAATTCCTGGGCGGCCTGATGTTCCTCGTCCTGATCCTGCGCAGGGGGCGCCGATGATAGAGATCCAGCAAATCAGCAAGCAGTACGGCGATAGCGTGGTGGTCGACGATGTCAGCCTGACGCTGCCGGCGGGCGGCGTTACGGCCATCATTGGCCCCAACGGCGCGGGCAAGTCCACGCTGCTGTCCATGGTCAGCCGCTTGCTGCCCATGTCCGCCGGCCGGGTGCTGGTGGAAGGCCTGGACGTGACGCGGGCGGACAGCCGCGAGCTGGCGCGTCGCCTGGCCATCCTGCGCCAGGACAACCACCTGCCGCTGCGGCTGACGGCGAGGGACCTGGTCGCGTTCGGCCGTTATCCGCATACCGGCGGCCGGCTGACGCTTGAAGACAAGGACCACATCGACCGCGCCATTGCCTACCTGAACCTGGAGCCGCTGGCTGACCGCTACCTGGACGAGATGTCGGGCGGACAGCGCCAGCGCGCCTTCGTCGCGATGGTGCTGTGCCAGGACACGCGCTACGTGCTGCTGGACGAGCCCTTGAACAGCCTGGACATGAAGCACGCCGTCGCCATGATGGGCACCTTGCGGCGGGCGGCGGACGAACTGGGTAAGACCGTGGTGCTGGTGCTGCACGACATCAATTTCGCGTCCACCTACGCGGACCGCATCGTGGCGATGCGGGCAGGGCGCATCGCGCATCAGGGGACTCCGGCCGAACTGGTCCGGCCGGAGATCCTGAGCGAACTGTACGAGCTGCCGATCGAGGTGCACGAGATCGGCGGCCGGCGCATCTGCGTCTACTACCGCCAGCCTTAGCGGCTGAGATCCACCGCGTAGCGCGACAGCTGGGTCACCGGGTCGGGCGTGGCGTCATGCACGCTGACGTTGTCCACGCCATGCGCCGCGGCCATGGCCAGCGTCCCTGGCACCGACGCGAACACCACCGGTCCAGCCAATGCACCCACCCGCGCAAAGCGCCAGCTGCGGTCCAGGCCATAGCTTGCCAGGTCCAGATCCGGGTGCTTCTTGATGTAGCTGATCAGCACGTCGCGACTGGCGTCCGGAGCTTGCAGCACGATGTCGCCCTTGCCGCCGGCCAGGCCGGGGAAGTCACCGCCGCCGCTGGCGCGGTAGTTGTTGGTCACCACCAGGAATTGCGCGGCGGGATCCAGCGGCGCGCCCTGGTACGTCAGCTTCGTGATGCGCGAGCCCTTGGGCTTGGTCACGTCGATTTCATACTGCAAGGTGTTGCCGGCGGCGTAGAGCACGTCGAAGTTGAAGGTCGGGAAGCCGGTGTCGATCAGATCCTGCGGCGCGACCTGGCCCGGGTCGATCTGACGGAACTGTTCGGCCGTCTTCTCCAGCCATTGCCGCACGATGTCGCCGCTGACCCGCACCACCTGCAGGGTGTTCGGGTACAGGTACAGGTCGGCGGCGTTGTTGATGGCGATGTTGCCCTGCTTCACGTAGGTGAAGTCGCCGGGACCGTTGCGTCCGCCCTTGAAGGGCGCAGCGGCGGACAGGATGGGCAGCGCGGCGTATGACGGCTTGTTCTTGGCGATGTAGTCCGCCAGATAATCGATCTGCGCCATGTTCACGATCTGCAACGCCGACACGTCACCCGCCAGCGCGTAATAGGTCGCCATGTCGAAGCGGCTCTGGCCGATGGGCGTCTTGACGTAGGCGATGGTGGCCGCGTGTTCCGCCTGCACCAGCTGCTGGGTGGCGGCATCCGGTTCGACGTAGGTCGCGGGCGTGGCGCCGCTCTGCGCGGTCAGGCGGGTGGAGATGCGCTGCACGCGCGTGGCGTCCTTCTGCACCTGCCAGCTCTTGTTATACGCCAGCTTGAGCGTGATCTGCCCCAGGTTGTTGCCCCACTGGCCGGCCTGCACCGCGGGCACGCCGTTGATCAGACCCTTCTCCAGATCGATGCCGGGCTGGCCCGCGAATTGCGACTTGGCGTTGGTGTCGGGGAACAGCAGGTGCTGGTGGCCGGTGATCAGGGCATCGATGCCGGGTACTTGGCTCAGGTAGCCGGCGCCATTCTCCATGGCGGGGCTGTAGGCGGTGAGCATGTCGATGCCGCCGTGCGCCAGCGCCACCACCAGGTCGGCGCCGGCCGCGCGCATTTCCGGCACGTAGCGCTGCGCCGACTCCTTCCAGCCCGCGACTTCCACATGGCCTTCCAGATTGGCCTTGTCCCATTGCAGGATGGGCGGCGGCGCAAAGCCGATCACGCCCACTTTCAGCGCAACGTCGATTTGCTTGCCGTTGGGATCGGTGGCCTTGAAGGTCTTGTCCAGCACCACCCAGGGCTTGAAGACGGGCTGCTTGCTCGCAGCCGATACGACATTGGCGGACACGAAGGGAAAGCCTGGCGCCGCGCAGTCCTTGGCGCCGGCGGGGTTGGTCTGGGCCGTGCCTTTGCCGATGCCGGCCAGCCCGAGGTCCGTATTCGTGATCTGCGACAGGAAGGGCAGGCCATAGTTGAACTCGTGGTTGCCCAGCGTGGCGGCGTCATAGGCCAGCAGCTTCATCTGCTTGTAGATCGCCAGCATGTCGCTGCATTGCACCGGCGCCACCAGCGCCTGGTAGTCGGACAGGGCCGTGCCCTGGATGGTGTCGCCGTTGTCGAACAGCAGGGTGTTGGCGTTCTGCTTGCGGGCATTGGCGATCAGCGTGGCCGTGCGGTCCACGCCGTAGCTTTTGTCTTCGGCCAGCTTGTAATAGTCGTAACCCAGCACGTTGGCGTGCAGGTCGGTAGTGCCCAGGATGGCCACGTCCAGCGTGGAGCCCTGCGGCACGCTGGCCTGCGGCGGCGTCGCGGGCGTGTCATCGTCGTCGTCATCGCCGCCGCAAGCGGCCAGGCCCGCCAGCAGCGCGGCGCTGGCGGACATTGCAAGGATCTTTCCTAGATTCGGCTTCACCGTCTTTCCTCCGGGTTTGAAGGAAAGGAATTTTGGGGACAGCATGTGACCCGGCCGTGACATGGGCGAAGGCTGCCGCGGCCACGGTTCGCGCACGGGTTGCATACACGTGCTGACAGAAAACTGAATTGGACGACTGTCTCATTTATCGTGGCCCGCCGGCAACGAAATGACAAAAAGATTGCGACCTATTCTCATTAACCGGAAAATCGCCGATCGTTCCATTTCAAACTACTTTAGAAAGACGCAGCACGGCCATGCACGCCCCTCGTTCGATTTCCGCAGCATTGATTGTCCTGGCACCCCTGGCCAGCCCGGCTCCCGCGCAAGCCCAGACCAGCACTCCAACCTTGCCCGCCGTCAGCGTGTACGGCAACGACGCGGCGGCGCAAAGCTACAACCCGCCTGACTCGTCCAGCGCCACCAAGATCGATGTTCCCTTGCGCGATATTCCGCAGACCGTGAACGTGGTGCCCGCGGAGGTCATGCGCGATCAGCACTCCAATTCGATGCAGGACGCGTTGAAGAACGTGCCGGGCGTGAGCTTCTCCACCGGCGATGGACAGCGTGACCAGGTGTCGATCCGGGGCTTTACCGCCATCGCCGACCAGTTCGTCGACGGCTTCCGCGACGACGCGCTGTATTTCCGCGACCTGTCCAACGTCGAGCGCATCGACGTCATCAAGGGACCGGCCGCGGTGCTGTACGGCCGGGGATCGTCGGGCGGCCTGATCAACCGCATCACCAAGAAGCCCGGAGAGGACATCACGCAACTGGGCCTGAGCTACGGCTCCTGGAATGACCGGCGCCTGGATCTGGACCTGGGCCGTTCGACGGAAAGCGGCAGCATGGCGTGGCGCCTGACCGGCGCGGTGGAGAAGGGCGACAGCTACCGCGACAAGCAATTCCTGGACCGCAAGGCGATAGCGCCGTCCGCCCAATTTCGCCTGGGCGAGGATACGACGCTGCTGCTGCAGACCGAATTCCTCGAAGACCGCCGCGTCACGGACTTTGGCATCCCGGCCTACCATGGCCGTCCGGTGGAGGTGGATCCTTCCACCTACTACGGCGCCGAAAACGCGCGCGACGCGGACTACTCGCAGGCGCGGGTGCAGTCCTATGCCGCCACGCTGAACCATCGTTTCAACGAGAACTGGTCGCTGCGCAACGCCACGCGCTACTACCACTACACCCTGGATCGCAACAACACCTTGCCCGGCATCGTGAACGAGGCCGCAAGGACCGTGACCTTGAACCGCTCGAACGTGATGCGCGAAGAACACGGCTGGACCAACCAGACCGAACTGACGCAACGCGCGCAGTGGGGCGCGGTGCGGCACGAGATCCTGTACGGCGTGGAGGTCGGCCAGCAGAACAAGGACCTGGTGAACTACTCGGCCAATAATGTGGCGACCGTCGACCTGTTCGATCCGGTGCTGCCGACTTTGCCCTTGCAGCTGGGCGGCCGTCCCGGCACGGACAATCTGGGCCGTTTCAATACTCTGGGCCTGTACGTGCAGGACATGGTGTCGCTGGGCGAACACTGGAAAGTGCTGGGCGGCGTGCGCCACGACCGCTTCGAGCAGAAGACCGAAGACCGCCGCAACGGCACCAACCTGGCCCGCACCGATTCCAACTGGAGCCCGCGCCTGGGCCTGGTGTTCCAGCCCGACACGGTGCAGTCGTACTACATTTCGTGGAGCCAGTCGTACCAGCCATCCGGCGAAGCGTTCTCGCTGGCCGCGAACAACGCCGACCTGGCGCCCGAGAAAACCACCAACTACGAAATCGGCGCCAAGTACGACTTCCTTGGTGGCAAGCTGTCGACCACGGTGTCTGTCTTCCGCCTGGAGCGCACCGACATCAAGGTCACCAATCCGGTCTCTAATACGCTGGTGCCGGTCGGCACGCAGCGCACGGACGGCGCGGAATGGACCTTGTCGGGCGATCTGAGCAATGGCTGGCGCGCGATGCTGGGCTACGCCTACCTGGATGCCCGCATCACCGAATCGATCGCGCGCGACGGCGGCAAGAACGTGGAGGGCAAACGCGCCACGCTGACGCCGCGCCACGCCGGCAACGTCTGGGTCACCAAGGACCTGGGAGAGGGCTTTGGCGTGGGCGCCGGCCTGAACCTGGTGGGGGCGCGCTACGCCAATCCGGGCAATACCGTCAGGCTGCCGGGCTACGTGACGGCCGACGCCGCGGCGTGGTGGCGTCAGGGACCGTATTCGGTGCAGTTGAACGTGTACAACCTGTTCGACGCCGGCTACATCGTGTCGGCCCACGGCAGCAGCCCCAACCTGAACATGCCGGGCGCGCCGCGCAATGCGATGCTGAGCCTGCAGTACCGCATGTAAGGGCTAGCGCAGCGGCGATTCCCGGCCAAGGTCGTCCGCTTCCAACGCCGCCAGCGCATCCAGGAAGCGCCACGCGAACGATCCAGGTCCTTGCGCCAGTTCACCGGCGCGCTGGCCGGCGATGGCGAAACACGACAAGGCGACAACAGCCGCCGAGTAGGGGTCTTCCTTGGACACTGCGGCGCAGGCGCCGACCAGCGCCGTCAGCGCGCAGCCGGTGGCCGTGACGCGCGGCATCAGGGGCGAGCCGCCCGCGATGCGCACGGCGCGCGTGCCGTCCGTGACGTAGTCGGTTTCGCCGGTGACCGCCACCACCGTGCCTAGGCTTGCGGCCAGGGCGTGGGCCGATGCTTCCGCCTGCGCGACGGCGTCGCCCGCATCCACCCCCTTGCCCGCGCTTTGTCCGCCGGCCAGCGCGATGATCTCCGAGGCATTGCCGCGGATGATGGCGGGCCGCAGGTCCAGCAGGCGCCGCACCGCGTCGCGGCGGAAGGCGGTGGCGTGGTGGGCCACCGGATCCAGCACCCAGGGAATGCCGGCCTCGTTGGCCGAGGCGGCGGTCAGCAGCATGCTGTCCAGCCAGGGCGAGGACAGGGTGCCGATATTGATCACCACCGCGCCGCAGAGGCGCGCGAACTCGGGTGCTTCCTCTTGGGCATGCACCATGGCGGGCGAGGCGCCCATGGCCAGCAGCACGTTGGCCGCGGTGTTCATGGATACGAAATTGGTCAGGCACTGCACCAGCGGCGCATCGCGGCGCAAGGCGGTGAAAAGCTCGCGCGAAATGAGCGCCTGGGCGGAAAGGTCTGGGGTGTGTTGCATGCGTAGGGGCTCTGATTAAGCGCTGACGTCCGACAGCCCGGGCTGCGCGGGCAGGGCGCCGCGCAGCGATTCCAGCAGCACGCGCTTGTTTTCACGGCTGCGGTAGGCGTGTTCGCGCATCAGGTTTTCCGCGCGCACGGCCTCGCGGCGCGTGATGGCGCGCAGCAGGTCTTCGTGGTCCGCCTGCGCGCGCAGCACGAACGGCGTTTCCAGCAGCGACGGCGTGGACGGCAGGGTCAGCGCGGCCGGGCCGGCCAGGGGCGTCTTGTTGTTGTGTTCCAGCGCCGACAAGAGCGCGCGGTTGCCCGCGGCTTCGCACAGGATCTCGTGAAAGCGCCGGTTGATCTGCCCCCAGGCGCGCGCATCCACCGTGGTGTTGGGATCGCGGCGGGCGGGCGCCAGCAGGGCGCGTCCTTCTTCCACCGCTTGCGACAGTCGGTCCAGCACGTCCTGCGAGGCGCCGCGCTCGGCCAGCAGGCGGGCCGCCATGCCTTCGAGCACGCCGCGCACGTCCACCGCATCGCCGATCTCGTCCACGGTAAAAGCTCGCACGCGGAAGCCGCGCGACGGCAGCCGTTCCAGCAAACCTTCCTTTTCCAGCTCGGTCAGCGCTATGCGCAGCGGGGTGCGCGACACGCCCAGGCGCGCCGAGAACTGCAATTCGACCACGCGTTCCCCGGGCTGCAGCACGCCTGAAAGCACCATGTCCCGGAGTTCCGAAATGACTTTATCGATTTGTGCGGCCATAGAGAGATGTGGGCGGATCCCGGTCTTTGAAGGCTTTCAGTGTACCGTCAAAATTGCATGCAATAGTCAATAAAAAAACCCTCTCCGCCTTGCGATTTATCAAAATTGCATGCAATAATTCGGAAAAACAGCGGTTCAAGTACGAATAAGGCGACGAATGCATGCAAAGAAATATCTCAATGCATGCGATAAGCCGCCGCAAGCACAGGAGACAACATGAGGCTCATCAGCTTCGTTCAGGCAGGCCGCAGCGCCTGGGGCGTGTTGCGCGGCACCGAGGTCGTGGCGCTGACGCAGATCTGGCCGGACATGGTCGCGGCGTTGGAGGCAGGGGTGGAGCAGATCGCGCGCGCCGCCGAGGCGCAAGACCCAGCGGCCTGTCTGCCCTTGGCCGGGTTGCGTCTGCTGCCGCCGGTCGTGGCACCGCGCAAGATCCTCTGCGTAGGGCTGAACTATGGCCGCCATGTGGCCGAGGCCGGGCGTGAGCTGCCCGCGCATCCCTCGCTGTTTGCGCGCTTTGCGGACAGTTTCGTCGGCCATGGCGACCCGGTGTGGAAACCGCAAGCTTCTGACCGGTTCGACTACGAGGCCGAATTGGCCGTGGTGATCGGCCGCGGCGGCCGCCACATCGCTGCCAAGGACGCCCTCGCTCACGTGGCTGGCTACACCTGCATGGCCGAGAACTCCGTGCGTGATTTCCAGAAGCACAACGCGCAAGTGACGCCGGGCAAGAACTTCGAGCGCAGCGGCGCGCTCGGCCCCTGTCTGGTCACCGCCGACGAGATCGGCGATCCGGCGCGCCTGGAAGTCATCTCGCGCCTGAACGGCGAGGTCATGCAGCACGGGCAGGTGTCCGACCTGATCTTCCCCATTCCCGAGCTGATTGCCTACATCAGCAGCTTCACCCGCCTGTCGCCCGGCGACGTGATCGCCACCGGCACGCCGGAGGGCGTGGGTTCCAGCCGCAAGCCGCCGCGCTTCATGAACGCCGGCGACACGCTGGAAGTCGAGATCCCCGGCATCGGGACGCTGGTCAACACGGTGACGGACGAGCCCGCCGCCGACCAACAAGGAGACGCGCATGACTGATGCGCTGCGGTACCTGACGGAACGGGACGTGGTCTCGGTGCTGGACATTCCCAAGGCGATCGAAGCCCTGCATGCCATGCTGGTCGCGCAAGGGCGCGAGCAGGCGCGCAACCTGCCCAAGGCGCTGGCGACCTGGGGCGACGGCAGTTCGATGCATGCATTGGGTTCGGTGCAGACCGGCGCCGGCGGCTATGCGGGATTCAAGACTTGGGTCCATACCAAGAACGGCGGCGGCTCGCTGTTCAGCCTGTTCGATGCCGAGTCGGGCTTTCTGCGCGCCGTGATCGAGGCGCGCGCGCTGGGCATGCTGCGCACCGCCGCGATCAGCGGCGTCGCCACGCGGGCGCTGGCGCCGGCCGACGCATCCTGTGCCGCGCTGATCGGCACGGGTCCGCAGGCCGTGACCCAGCTGGCCGCGCTGGCCGCCGTGCGCGATCTGCGCCGCGTGCGCGTCTACAGCCCCACGCCGGAAAAGCGCCGCGCCTTTATCGCCAGCGTGCAAGGCAAGTATCGATTCGAGGTCGAGGAAGCATCCAGCCTGGAGCAGGCGCTGGCCGGCGCGGAAATCGTCACCTTGATCACGCGCGCCGTCGAACCTTTCGTCGACGCGGCCATGCTGGCCGACTGCAGGCACCTGAACGCCGTGGGCGCGATCCTGCCGGCCAAGGCCGAATTCGCGCAGGACGTGTTCGAGCGCGCGGACCGAGTGGTGGTGGACGATATGGAGAACGCGCGCCGCGGCTCGCGTGAATTGCGCGAGCGCTTTGGCGCCGATGGCGCGCCGTGGCAAGACGTGGCGGTGCTGAGCGATCTGCTCGCCGCGGACGCAGGCCGCCCGCAGGAAGCGCGGCTGACGATCTTCAAGGGCATGGGCATGGGCCTGTCCGACCTGGCAATGGCGCGGGTGGTGTACGAGCACGCCCGCGACCACGGCCTGGGCGTGGCGCTGCCGCCCCAGACCCGCGAGAACCTGCTGCTGGCGCAGCCCTGAACCGAATTCGCATAACCGTACAGCCGGCGCGAGGCGCCGGCCGCAAGAGGAGAAACACATGTTCGTCGATGTCAGCGGCGCCAGTCCGCGGGAACAAAATAAATGGCCGTCCATCGTCATCCCCAAAGAGGATATCGATCTTGAGATTGCGCGCCTGACGGACGCGCCCCGGCCCGACAACGGCCGCCGCGCGTCCCTCATCGTGCATCCGGAAGCCACCGCGCCGGGCCTGGGCCTGGCCCCAGGCACTGACGTCACCATCAACGTGGTCAATCCGGGCGAATGCACGTTCAACCTGCGCAAGAACTCCAACATGCTGGAGATCTGTATCAGCGGCGAGGGTGTGGCCACCGTGGCCGGGCGCGATATCCGCGTCGGGCACTGGGACGTATGGAACACCCCCGCCATGCAGGTGCATTCCTACCGCAACGAGGGCAAGACGCCGTGGGTGCGCCTGTCGTACTCCAACGCGCCGCTGCTGGAAAAGCTGGAGATCCATTACGTCGAGGAGTTCGAGGGCAGCGTGCCGCCGGCCGACGCCAACACAAAGCCGGTGCCGCCGCGCGCGCCGGACGCGGCCCGTTCGCGCGACCTGGCGCTGCGCGAGCAGATCACGCCCGAGGGCGCCTGGCTGCTGGGCTATGAATGGCTGATCGACATCGACGTGCTGGAATCCAAGGCCCTGCACTGGCCCTGGTCGGCGGTCTCGCGCCAGCTGCCCAGCGTCGAGGACATGGCGCGCGGCTACAACGGCCGCCGCCTGTTCGTGCTGTACAACCCGGCGACCGAACGCCGCATCGGCACCACGCACAGCTTCTTCGCCACCATTTCCTCGTCGCCGCCGGACAACCATCACGTGCCGCACCGCCACAGCTCGTCGGCCATCAATTATTACCTGCGCGGCAACGGCTACAGCAAGGTCAACGGCACGCGGCTGGACTGGAAGGCGGGCGACCTGATCCTGTCGGCGCCGGGCTGGGCCATGCACTCGCATCACTCGGGCACGGAGACCACCTCCGCGCTGACGGTGCAGGACCATCCGCTGCAGATCGCCATGGAGTCGCTGATCTGGCAGGAGCGCATGCAGGAACCCATCCTGGCGCTGGGCAGCCAGAGCGGCTTCGAAAGCAACCGCGCGCAACTGGCCGCCACGGCGCGATAGCACGCGATTTCACAGAACCGATACCTGGATCCGCAATGACCATGACCGAGCTTTCCGACACCCCGGCGCTGCGCGCGCGCCTGCGGGACTTCTACGACGACTACGCCTACTGCCTGGACGAAGACCGGCTGGAGGACTGGCCTGGCTTCTTCACCGAAGACTGCCATTACCGCGTGTTGTCGCGCGAGAACCATGACGCCGGCCTGCCGCTGGGCCTGATCTACTGCATGAACAAGAACATGGTGCGCGACCGCGTCACGGCCCTGCGCGAAACCACCATGTTCGAGCCGCGTTCGCTGCGCCACTTCGTCAGCGGCGTGCGCGTGCTGGAAGTGCAGGGCGACCACATCGTGGCGCAGGCCAACTTCGCGGTGATGGAGTCGCTGTCCGACCGGGAACCCACCTTGAACATGGTGGGCCGCTATCTGGACGTGGTGCGCGTGACGCCCGAGGGCCTGGCCTTCAGCCGCCGCGACTGCGTGTACGACAACTACCGCGTGCGCACCTCGCTCATCGTTCCCATCTGAATCCGCCCCGAGGATACCTGTCATGACCTGTTCCCACACCACCGCGCCGGAGGCTCCGGCGGCGGCCCCCATCCATATCGAACGCCGCTGGCCCAAGGAGGGCTACACGCGCATCCCCAACTGGGTCTACACCGATCCCGCCATCTTCCAGAAGGAAATGGACGTGTTCTTCGGCGGCAAGACCTGGAACTACGTGGGCCTGGAATGCGAAGTGCCCGACGTGGGCTGCTACAAGCGCAACTGGATCGGCAACCGCCCCGTGGTCATGGTCCGCAACGCGGAAGGCGAGATCAATGTGCTGGAAAACCGCTGCGCGCACCGCGGCGCGCAGATCTGCTGGCAGAACACCGGCAAGGTCGAGGATTTCACCTGCCCCTACCACCAATGGAACTATGACCTGAACGGCAATCTGCAAGGCGTGCCGTTCCGCCGCGGTGCCATGGGCAAGGGTGGCATGCCGCGCGACTTCGATCCCAAGCAGAACGGCATCCGCAAGCTGCGCAGCGTGAACCGGGGCGGCTCGATCTGGGCCACCTTCGCCGAGGACGCGCCCAGCTTCGAGGATTACTGCGGCCCGGAAGTGCTGGCCGAGATCGACCACATGCTGCCGGGCAAGCCGCTCAAGTTGCTGGGCTACAGCCGTCAGCTGATCCCCAGCAACTGGAAGATGTACCTCGAGAACCTGAAGGATCCGTACCACGCCACGCTGCTGCACACCTTCTACATCACCTTCGGCCTGTGGCGCGCGGATTCCAAGTCCGAGTGCATCCCCACGGGCGGTGGCGCGCACAGCGTGATGGTGTCGCACAACGAGGGCAAGAAGAAGACCGAGGCCACCACGGAGATGAGCCGCTTCCGCGACGACCTCGAACTGCTGGACCTGGAGACGGTGACGCCGCGCGCCGAGTTCAACCGTGGCCGCGTCGGCGGCGCCTGGGTATTTCCCGCTGCCCAGTTCGGCATCCAGGCCAATTCGCTCAAGACCCGCCACGTCATCCCACGCAGTCCCACCGAGCATGAGCTGGTGTTCACCTACTACGGCTACGAGGACGACGACGAGGAGATGACCCGCCTGCGCCTGAAGCACGCCAACCTGCTGGGTCCCGCCGGCTTCGTGTCGATGGACGACAGCGAAATGCTGAACCAGGTGCAGATCGGCGTTACCGGTTATCCGGAAGCGCGCGGCATCGTCGAGATGGGCGGCCGCGATACCGAGCCCGCCGACTACATGGTGACCGAGGTCTTGATCCGGTCCTTCTACGACTACTACCGCCAGGCGATGGGGCTGTGAGCATGGATACCTGGAAACCTGTTGCGATGGTGTCGGACATTTCGCCCGACACCGGCACCCTGCGCGTGGTGCACGAAGGCGAGGGCGTCTGCCTCTACGATCTGCAGGGCGATATTTGCGCCACGCAGGACCGCTGCCCGCACGGCAACGCCAGCCTGGCCGATGGCTACCTGGAGGACGGCACCATCGAATGCCCGCTGCACCAGGGGGTCTTCGACATTCGTAGCGGCAAGCCGCAATGCCCGCCGGTCACGACGGACCTGCGCCGCTACGAGGTGCGGGTGGAGGCGGGCAGGGTGTACTTGAAGGCGGAGGCCGCATGAGCTCGGCCGCCATGGTGGTGGTCGGAGCGGGTCAGGCGGGCGGCTGGGCCGCGGCCACCTTGCGCGAGCGCGGCTACCAAGGCCGCATCGTGCTGCTGGGCGATGAAGCTCACGCGCCATACGAGCGTCCGCCCTTGAGCAAGGCGGTGCTGGGCGGCCAGGCCGTGCCTGAAAGCACCGAGCTGTTTTCGGCCGATCGGCTGGGCGCGCTGCGCATCGAGTTCCAGCCGAGCGTGGCGGCCACGCGCCTGCGCCTGGCTGACAGGCAGGTGGATACTTCGGACGGCGGCGCCATTGCCTACGACAAGCTGATCCTGTGCATGGGCGGCAGGCCGATAGTGCCCGCGCTGCCGGGCATCGACGGCCCGGGTGTGCACGTGCTGCGCACCCGTGGCGACGCCTTGCGCCTGCGCGCCAGCCTGGGACCGGGCCGCCGCCTGGTCGTGGTCGGCGGCGGGTGGATTGGGCTGGAGGTGGCGGCGACGGCGCGCCAGTCGGGCAGCGCCGTGACCGTGCTGGAGCAAGGGCCGCGGCTGTGCGCCCGCAGCGTGCAGCCCGGCGTCTCGGCGCATCTGGCCGCGCTGCATGCCGCGCATGGCGTGGACTTGCGGCTGAACACCGGCCTGCGCGCGGTGCTGGCGCAGGCGGACGGCCGTCCGGTGGCGGAACTGTCCGACGGCACCCGTCTGGACGCGGACGCCATCGTGCTGGGCGTGGGCCTGCGGGCCAATGACGAACTGGCGCGCGAGGCCGGCATCGCCTGCGAACGCGGCGTGCTGGTGGACGCATATTGCAGGACCTCGGCGCCCGAGGTCTACGCGGCGGGCGACGTCGCGGTGCTGGCGGCCGAGGACGGCCATGCGCGCATGGAGTCCTGGCAGAACGCGCAGGACCAGGGCGCGGCCGCCGCGCTGTCGGCGTTGGGCCTGGGCGAGCCTTATGCGCCGACCGGCGCCGTCTGGTCGGAGCAGTACGACGCCATGGTGCAGATCGTCGGATTTCCGGGCCTGGCCTGCAGCGAGGTGCTGCGGCCCCAGGCCGGGGACCGCGCCTTGCTGTCGGTGGCGCTGGACGCCGGCGGCCGCGCCGTGGCCGGCGTATCGGTGGATGCGGGGCGCGATTTCCGTCAGCTGCGCAAATGGATCGCGCAGCGCGCGGCCCTGGACCCGGCGTTGTTGCAGCGGCCGGATGTGCCGCTGGCCAGCGCCCAGATCGAATGAGGATCGCAATGGAAAACCCGATTTTGCCCATGCTGGCCAAGACGGCCTGCGAGTCCGTGGTGCTGGAATTTTTCCACGCCCTGGACACTCGGCGTCACGAGGCGGCGGCCGCGCTCATGGCCGAGGACGGCGTCTGGCAGCGGCAAGGACGCCGGCTCGCTGGCCGCCAGGAAATCCTGGACGCCCTGAATGCCCGCGCGCCGGAACGCAGCACCTGCCATGTCATCACCAACTTGCGGCTGATCGAACTGGCCGGCGCGCGAGCGACGGTCGGCTACTTCCTGACCGCCTACGACAGCGTGCCGCATGAACAAGGCGGCGCGCCGCGCCTGGTGGCCATCCGCGAATGCCAGGACGTGCTGGTGGAGACGGACGGCGGCTGGCGCTTGGCCGACAAGAGCAGCCGCCGCCATCTTCCGCCGGAATGACGGAATGAGCATCACCGAGATCCCCGCCTACCCCGAACCGATACAAGCTCGCGCGTCCGGACTATTCAAAAAGCAGCGGACGCGAAACTAAAATTCCTCAGGAGACAAACCGTGAAACCTTCAAGAATCTTGCAATGCATGTTGGCGGCCGCCTGTGCGGCCGTCGTGTCCGGCGTCCAGGCGCAACAGGCCGACTGGCCGACCCACCCGATCACGCTGGTGGTGCCGTTCGCGGCCGGGGGCGGCGGCGACACGCTGGCGCGCCTGGTCGCGGAACCGCTGTCGCGCGAACTTGGCCAATCCATCATCGTCGAGAACCGCCCCGGCGCGGGCGGCAATATCGGCACTTCGATCGCCGCGCGCGCCAAGCCCGACGGCTACACGCTGGCCTACGGCACCAACGGCACCCAGGCCACCAACCACTGGCTGTACAAGTCGCCGGGCTACGCGCCTTCCGACTTCGAGCCGATCTCGCGCTTCACGGTCATCGCCGCGGCGCTGGTGGTCAACGCCACGGACGAGCGCTTCAAGACCCTGGCGCAGCTGCTGGCCTATGCCAAGGCCAACCCGGGCGAACTGACCTGCGGTTCGGCGGGCAACGGCACGTCCTCGCACCTGGCCTGTGAGCTGCTGAACCAGATGGCGGGGACCAAGGTCATGCACATCCCCTACAAGGGCGGCGGCGCGGCCATGACCGATCTGCTGGGCGGCCGCATTTCGTTCATGATCGACGTGATGCCCAATGTGTCGGGGCAGATCGCGGCAGGCAAGCTGCGCGCGCTGGGCGTGACGACGCCGGAGCGGGTGGCGTCCAACCCGGACATTCCCACGATCAACGAGGCGGGCCTGAAGGGTTATGAGTTCTTCGCCTGGGACGGCCTGTACGCGCCCAAGGGTACGCCGGTGGCGGTGCTGGACAAGCTCAACGCCGCCGTCAACCGCGCGTTGCAGCAGCCCGAAGTGCGCAAGATGCTGGAGTCCCGCGGCGCCATTCCTTCGGCCACCTCGCGCCAGTCGCTGGCGGAGTTCGGCGCGGAAGAGTACGCGCGGCTGGGCAAGGTGGTGAAGGTGGCGGGCGCGTCGATCGACTGAGCGGCGGACCCTCGCAGTGGAAGCCGGCGGCGTGAGCCGCCGGCTTCCTACCAAGCCATGCGCAAGCGTCCCAATGCGGGCAAGG
Organism: Achromobacter sp. FW305-C-30-7; assembly: GCF_058783105.1. NCBI lineage: Bacteria > Pseudomonadati > Pseudomonadota > Betaproteobacteria > Burkholderiales > Alcaligenaceae > Achromobacter > Achromobacter sp. FW305-C-30-7. The sequence continues at coordinate 145,225 of NZ_JBYSYI010000008.1, forward strand.
CTCCTACCGTGGCCGCCAGTCCTCCGGGAGGCGGCAGCGGTTCGTTGTCGGCCACGCGCCCGTCCGGATCGAGAAAATCGCTCAGCACGTCATCGCGCAGCCGGATGAAGCGCGGATCGCTGCGGTGGCGCGGATGCGGCAGATCGATGTCGACGATGCGGCGTATGCGGCCCGGACGCGGCTGCATCACCACCACGCGGTCGCCCAGGAATACGGCTTCTTCCACGTCGTGGGTGACCAGCACCATGGTGATCTTTTCGTGTTGCCAGATGCGCTGCAACTCGTTCTGCAACCGCGACCGCGTCAACGCGTCCAGGGCGCCCAGTGGCTCGTCCAGCAGTAGCACCCGCGGCCGATTGACCAGGCCGCGCGCGATCGCCACGCGCTGCGCCATGCCGCCCGAAATCTGGTGCGGGTAGGACTGCTCGAAGCCCTGCAATCCGACCAGCGCGATATGCTCGGCCACCAGCTCGCGTTTTTCCGCCTTCGACAAGGGCGCGTTGCGTAGCGCCGTGGCGATATTGCGTTCCACATTCAGCCATGGGAAAAGGCGATGGTCCTGGAACACGATGCCGCGGTCCAGGCCCGCGCCTTGCACTGGCTTGCCATCCAGCAGGATCTGGCCGGAGTAGTCGCCGTCCAGCCCCAGGATCAGGCGTAGCAGCGTGGATTTGCCGCAGCCGCTGGCGCCCACGATGCTGACGAAGCGCCCGGCGGGCACGTCGAGGTTGATGTCGTGCAGCACTTGCAACGCCTGCGCGCCGTCGCCGGGGCCGGCATACCGCTTGCCCACGCCGCGGATACTCAATTCCTTGCCGAAGATACTCGTCATTCCTTTCCTTCTTTCTCAGGCGGCGCCGGGGCGGTGCCGCGTCAGCCGGCGCTCGAGCGCGCGGGCCCATGCATTCATGGTCCATCCCACCAGGCCGATCACGAACATGCCGAAGATCACCAGGTCCATCTGGAAGTGTTCGCTGCCTTCGATCAGGGTGTTGCCGATGCCGTGGCCGGCCACCAGCAGGTACTCCGCGCCTATGGTCGCCAGCCAGGAGTAGATCAGCGCCAGGTACACGCCGGTGAAGATCGAAGGCGCCGCCGACGGCAGCACCACGTGCAGCAAGGTCTGCCAGCGGGAATAGCCGAACACGCGTGCTACCTCCAGCAGGGCCGTGGGCGTGCTGCGTATGCCGTCGCAGGTATTGACGACCACGGGCACCAGGGCCGCAAGCGACAGGAACGTTACCTTGGCCACGTCGCCCAGGCCGAACCAAACCGAGATCAGCGGAATCCAGGCGAACAGCGAGATCTGCTTGAAGGTATTGAAGCTGGGGCCCACGATGCGGTTGAACAGCGGCAGCAGCCCCAGCAGCGCGCCGAGTATCAGGCCGAGCGCGGTGCCTATCGCGAAGCCGGTGAATTCACGCGCCAGGCTCGCGCTCAACGCGCGCCACAGCCTGCCCGAGGAGATCTGGCTGACCGCGGTATCCAGCACCTTGCCCGGCGACACCAGCAAGGGCGTGGAGACCCAGTCCAGCCGCGCCAGCGCCCACCAGACCAGGATTGCGGCAACGGGCAGCACCAGGCCGCGCCAGCGTGCTTGCAGCCAACGGTTTGCGCGGCGGGCGGCAGGAGGCGAGGAGATGAACGCCGCCGTCATGCCTGGGCTCCCGTGGGCGTCGTACCCAGGCGGGTAGCGGCGTGGCCGCCGCCCGCGCGGACTTCGGCCAGGTCCAACAACTTGTCGATGGCATAGCCGATGGCGCCCACCACGATCACCGCCGCCATCACCAGGTCCAGCTGGAACAACTGGCGGCCATAGACGATCAGGTAGCCCAGCCCTTCGCTGGACGCGACCAGCTCCACCACGACCAGCGACAGCCAGGCCTTGGTGAAGCCCAGGCGCAGGCCGGTGAAGAGCGTGGGCAGCGCATGCGGCAGCACCACTTCCAGTACCTGCTGGCGGCGCGTGTAGCCATAGACGCGGGCCACTTCCAGCAAGTTGGCCGGGGTCTGCCGGAATCCCTGCAAGGTGTTCAGCGTCACCGGCACCAGCGCGGCCTTGGCGATCAGGATGTACTTCAGCGGTTCGCCTATGCCTACCAGCAGCAGCACGAAGGGCAGCCAGGCCAGTACCGGAATCTGCACCAGCGCGTTGAAGGTGGGCAAGATGTAGGCTTCCAGCGGACGCCACAATCCCATCGCCGCGCCCAGCGCCAGGCCCAGCGCGCTGCCGACCGCGAAGCCCACCAGCACGCGCTGCATGCTGGCCTGCACGTGCAGCCAGAGATCGCCGCTGTCGTAGAGATCCTGCAAGGTCAGCCAGACGAAGTGGGGCGAAGGCAGCACCTGCGGGGAGATCCAGCCCTGCGCCGCGCCCAGCTGCCAGAGCGCAAGCAGCGCCAGCGGCAGCAGCCAGGGCAGCAGGCGGCCGCCGGCGTTGCGCAGCATATCAAGAGGTGCATGGCGCGCGGACGGCAGCGGCGCGCTCAGAGTATTCGCGGACATGACCACTCCTTATCGCGCCGTGCCGGCGTTGGCCTGGCGCTCGCCGGATGCCGGCTGGCCCTGCGCATTGAACGCGGTCCAGCGGGTGGCAAGATTGGCCTTGCGCAGCGCGGCGTCGAGGTAGCGCGGCTCGAACCAGCCGTCCACGCTCACGGGACGGCGGATCAGCTTCAGTTTCAGCGCATCGTCCGCCACGGCCTGGTAGCGCGCGGCGAGGAACTGGTCCAGCAGCGGCGAGTTGCGCACGGCCAGCACTTCGCCTTCGAACTCCGCCTGCCAGGACGCGTAAGGCGTGCCGCTGCGCGCCCAGAGCTTGAAGAGCGCGTCGCGGTTCTGTTCGTCGGAGGACCATTGCGCGGCGCGCACGAACACGTCGACCACGCGCTGCACGGCTTCGGGGTTCTCCTTTTCGAAGTCCTCGCGCACCAACAACGACGCCTGGCGGGTGAACGAGGGATCCTGGCCCTTGGTCGAGTAGATGATGCGCGCCAGACCCTGGTCGCGCAGCTTGAAGTACTCATAGCCGCCAAAGGCGGCGTCCACGCCATTGGAGACCAGCGCCGCCTGCGCGCTGCCCGTGTCCAGGTTGACGCCCTTGATGTCGCGCTCGGTCAGCTGACGCGAGGCCAGCACATTGATCGCGACCAGATGGCCATTGGTGCCGCGGAAGATCGACACCTTCCGGTCCTTCAAATCGTCCAGCGATTGCAGCGCGGAATCCTTGGGCGTGGAGACGTACAGGTTGTTGCGCACGCCGCTACCCAGCAGGATGCGGGTCTTCAACCCGTTGGAGCGGCCCACCACCGACGGCAGGTCGCCCTGGTAGGCAAAATCGATCTGCTTGTTCGAGAGCGCTTCGTTGACCGCCGGGCCGGCGCCCTTGAAGAACAGCCATTGCACCTGGGTGCCGGTGCCCTGGAAGGCTTCCTCCAGCCAGTTGTTGGCGCGCGCCACGCCGCCCGGCGAGCCGCCCCAGGTGATGGGGTCGCCGCCGCCGGCGGTCGCCACGCCGATACGGACCACGTCGGGCACGGCCAGGGAGGCGAGACTGACGGCGCACAAGGCAGCGCCCAGCATCAGGCGTGAAATCAGGCTGTGGGGAGAGAACAGGGTGCGCATGGTCGTTCCAAATGGTGATGATGAAAACAGGCCCGGGCTGGCGCGCGCTGGCCGCGGGCAGGACTAGCCACCCGCCGGCGTATGCGGACGGGCGGAATTGCCGGATAGCAATAAGGTCAGGCCGCGCGCTTCTGGGCGCGCGCCTGCAGCTTCTGCTCGATGCGCGTGCCCTTGAAGAACTCGGGGTGCGCCTGGGTATAGAAGCGGTAGGGGTTGTCGAACACCAGGGCCTTAAAATCCGCCGCGGAGATCACGCCGTCCTCGACCAGGTCCCAGCTCTCTGCCAGCGGTTCGGTCAGGTCGGGTACGTCCCAGTGGCCGACGTCCGACGACCAGATCGCGTTGAGCTTGGTGTTCAGCGGATTGGCGCGGTCGTTGAAGGCGGCGCCTATGGTCCGGTCGTCGGCCTCCGAGCCGAAGTAGAAGCTGTCGACCCAGCGCTTGCGGATGTCCTCCACGCTTTCGATGCCGGCCGCTGCGAAGTCGTCGAGCTCATCGCCCTGGGGCTCGCGGCTGTGATGCAGCGCCGACAGGCCCAGGCTGTCGCGCAGCAGGGTGTCCTTGTTGATTTCGCGTCCGTTCAGCAGTCCGGCGCCGTAGCGCTCGAACAGGTCTGCCAATAGCTCCACGTCGGCGTTGGCCGGGTTGTACTGCTGCACGGCGTTGCGGTTGCGCTTTTCCCAGCGGTCCACCAGGTGCGCATACACATGCGCGCCCCAATCCGCGCCACCCTCCAGCAAGGCCACGCGCAGATCGGGAAAGCGCCGGGTCACGCCGCCGAAGAACAGCGCCTTGGCGAAGGCCTGGGAACCGTCGGCGAAGTGGCCGATATGGTTGAACATGTAATTGCTGATGGAGTGGCGCCCGGTCCAGCCCTGGCTGCCGTAGTGGGTGGCGAGCGGCACGCCCAGTTCCACCGCCTTGGCCCAGAACGGGTCGTAGTCGTACTCGCTGTCCAGGCCGAAGAAGTCGACGTAGGACGCATGCCGCGCGATCTCCGGGTACTCCGCCGGCGGGTACTTGTCGGCGATGGCCTTGATCGGCCGGCGCACGCCGCCCGGAATGTTCGCCACCTTCAGCCCCAGCGTCTTGACGGCGAATTCGAGTTCTTCAATGGCTTCCTGCGGCGTGTTCAGGGGAATGCCCGCCACGGGCGTCAGCCGGTCGCTGTACTTGCGGTACTGGTCCGCATGGAAATGGTTGATCGCGCGATGCAAGGGCTGACGGTATTCGTCGCCTGCGCCCAGCGGCGCCAGCACGTCGTTGGGGAACAGGATGGAATAGTCGGAGCCTTGCTCCTCCAGGCGTTCATATAGCAGCTCCGGCAGCGTGACCGTGGCCAGGTCCAGGGTATTGCGCGTGACGCGCGCCCACCAGGGCGAACGCAGCGTGCGGTTGTGTTGTCGTTCCGCGGGCGTCTGCTGATACCAGTCCTTGCCCTGGGACTTGGTGGCGAAGCGCGAGCCCTGCGTCTTGCGCAGCACGTCCACCAGCTTGGAGCCGCCATAGTGCTGGATGTAGTCCTCCAGCACAGGCGCATAGTCGTTGACGTGTACGTCGGTATCGATCACGGGATAGTCCAGCTTCGCCTTGATGGCGGCGGAGCGGGAAGCCTGGGTACGGTGCAGCCGGTCGTTCATGCGGGTCTCCGAGAGTGAAACGGACGCGGCGCCTTGCGGATTCAGCAAGGCCGGCGCGGACAGGTCACAGTACGGGAGATGGTCGTCAGGCCAAACGACCGATACGCAATTTCTAACTGAGTGATGTGCTTATGGCTTGGGTGTGGCAATGGACGGGTCTTGCGGTCCGCATACTCAAATTTGGGTATGCGCCGACAAAAAGACACTCCTAACATGGTTTCGGCCAAGGCCGCGCACATCGCTCCTATGGCAATAACTTGAGGGGAGCACCTCTTGCCCGGGATTTCCGTGTGTGCGGATGGTATCTGCGCCATTGTGTTTCATGCAATTGGCGGAGAGATGATGCGGATCTTTTCACGTACTTTGGCTTGCACTGCACCTTGGAAAAGGTGCCGGCTTTTGCATATTGAGTTGATAGAGATCGTTGTCTCGGTTTGGCGTGCACAGCGGCCAATGCCCGGGTGCGGTCAGGGAGCGTCTCATGAAGCGTTTCGTCAATGTCGAGGCTGTCAACCTGCGGGCCACGCCCAGTACTGCGAAGAACTCACCGATCGGCAGTCTCACGCTAGGCGAGGAAATCTTCGATCTGGGGGACGCGCCCGGTGGGTGGCATCACGTTCAAACGGAAATTGGCGGGGTGCCGCTCCAGGGATACTCGGTTGACGGCCTGGCGGACTCGAAGTTCAAGTGGGCCAAGGCCAAACAGCCAACGTTGCGGTCACCCGCTACGCGCGCTCGCGAAGCGCTTGTGGCGGCCGCGGTGGAGCAGTGGCTTCGATTCGACAAAGGGCAGGGTAAAGAGAACGCTGAACCCTATAGCAGCTACATCCACGAAATGTGGAAGGCGCTGGGTAAGAACCTGACCGGAAAAGATACTGATTACCCCTGGTCTGCCGTTGCCATTTCCCTCATGGTAAGGAACGCGGCGAAGGTTATCCCGGAGTACCAGGCCTTCAAGCAGTCCATCGGCCACGCGAGGTTCATGTGGGATGCCATCAAGAAGGGGGCGAGCAAGGATGCGTCCGCGCCGTTCTGGGGTGTTCCCTTAACGGAAGACAAGCCGCAGGTCGGCGACATCATCGGCAGTTGGCGGGGAACTCCCTTCACGTTCGACCAATATCTCGCCGCGACGAAAAATCCGGAGGCTCCTAGCCATTCTGACATTGTCGTGGCGGTAGGTTCCGAGGTTGCATTGGCCGTGGGCGGCAACGTCAGGCAATCCGTCTTCGTCACCGGATACCAGCTGACCGCCGACGGAAAACTCGGAAAGAACCAGCGGTTCGATAAGGGAAAGTTGGTTGGAGAAGCAATTGTCCTGATGAAAAATCGAATCGCTTGAGGGAACTCTTATGCGCATCGCATTTGCGTCCTGCATCGCCACCAATGTATTCAATGACCAACCCGTTTGGGACTGGATCAGGGCGCAAGCGCCAGATCATCTGATCTTGCTCGGCGACAGCATGTACCTGGACATACATGTCGAGGAAGCAGGGCATCCAAAAGATATGGGCGTGGACGACTTTGCCAAGCATGCGTTTTCTCGGTACAGCGAGCTGCTTCAGCAGGCGCAGTTCTCAAGACTTGTGAAGTCCTTGCCAACAGGTCGTGTCTGGACGACTTGGGACGATCACGACTGCCTATGGAATGATGTGCTGGGAGCGGTTGCCAGGGAAAGCCCCGCTCAGGCGCCGAAACTGCGTATCAGCACTGCCCTGCATGAGGCGTTTCGTAGGACTCTGAAGAAAGGCATGGCGGCGGGCTCATTTCCCAATGCCTACAATGCTCCGTCCCTTTGGAAGGAGAATCAGCCGCCTCTGGAATCGCCAAGTATCAAGCTGTCGAATGACGTGATGTTGCATCTTGCCGATGTGCGTAGCTGGCGTACGGGAACCTGGCTGATTCCAGACGACGCGCGCACGATATTGGGCGCCCGACAAAGAGCCGGCTTCGACGCTGCTATGGAGCGCGCGCCTGATGCCATTCACCTCTTCGCCAGTGGCTCAACCTGTGCTGATTACAAGGTTGGGTATGCCGGTGACTGGGAGTGGCTGCTTGGTCGGGCAGCCATCAGCAAGATCCTGGTGCTCAGCGGCGATATCCACCGTAACGAGTCTGATGCTTTTTACACCACGGGTTGGCCCCTGCATGAGGCGACCTCATCGGGCGCGGCAGTGAAATACGCCGTGACGGTAGGAGAGACGTACAGGAACTATGGTCTCGTCGATATCGACGAGACGCACGTTTCATTTTCTTTTTTCGCGGAGAACCAGCCTGAGCCGCGCCATTCGCGCAAACTAAGCCGCGCGAGCTGGCTCCCTGTATGAAACCCCGGCGTCGCGAACTCTTGAGCGCGCTCGCCGTGCTGCCCTTTGTTGGGGGCTGCCGATGGCCGCGCCGAGCTTCGGAAAACGCTCAAGGCAGCGCTCCGCCCGAGGGCCTCAGCCCTATCCTCACACCGCGTCCTGGGCGGAAGGCCGAGGGCGCTCCGGCTTGGGTGGTCGATACCCACGCGCACTTCTTTAATGCCAGCGATGTGCCGGTGGAAGGATTCCTGGCGGGACCGGTTGCGCATAGCAGGTCCGGAGTATCCAGGACGCTGATTAGGGCATTGGCCCCACTTGCCGGCCGGATTGCATCCCTGGCGCCGACCGCCGATGAAGAAATCAAAGAGCTTGTCGGGATGGCCCGCAACCATGCGGTAATGGGCCTGCCGCCAGAGGCAAGCGAAACTGTCCTGCACCAGCGGCGAGCAGAGTTCTTGAAAAGACAGTCAGCCTTCTTCTTCGAGGTGGTACGAGGAACCGAATTTGAGACGATCTACAACGATGCGGCGCCAGCGAGCTTTACACAGGGAGGGGTGGACGGAAACTTGGGACCGGACACGATGGCAATGGTTTTTCAAGCCACCGAGACCGGAGGACTGGTAGAACCCATGAGCGATGGCGAGGCCCAGGGGGGAGGAGCATATCGCGAAGGTGTTGTGGGTTTTGTGGGATACATGCTGTCTTATCGATGGATGAACCTGCTCGCGTACCAGCAGTCGTTCACCACCGGTGACCAGGCTTTCGGGGTGGATCGCGTGTTTGCTTCCTTGGTCGACTTTGATTATTGGTTGGCTCCCGCAGCCCTTTCATCGCAAGAGAGCCAGATAGCGCTGCATCAGTTGCTTTCAGTGCTGTCGAATGGATACATGCGCCCCTTGGTTGCGTACAACCCCTGGAGTGCGGTGCTGGACCCCAAGCGGGTGCGCTTGCGGGTGGCCGACGCGATAGAAAGGCGGGGGTTTGTCGGTATCAAGATTTACCCGCCGAACGGATTCAGGCCGCTTGTAAACCCTGACGTTCACCCGATGCGCCCGGGGATACCCTCGGGCGCAGCCCTGGAACGTGAGCTGACGGCGATGTGGAACATTGCCCAGCGTCTGGACGTACCGGTGATGGCTCACGGCGCATCAACAATGGGGTTGGATGACCTGCATGACGAGTACGCAAGCCCGCAGGGATGGACGCAAGCGCTGATGAAACTGGACTCGCCCCGTGTGAACATCGGCCACTTTGGGGGAGACGATCTTGAGGGTTGGTCAGCCGGGTTTGCCGCACTGATGGAGGCTGGCGCGGGGAAGAACCTCTATGGCGATACGGGTTACTGGGAAAATCTGAGATGTGGAAAGTTGGAGAGTTGCATCGCGCGCGATCAATTGAAGAGGATCTTCGAAACTCATGCAGTGCTGAGTGCCAGGCTCATGTATGGCAGCGATTGGCACATGCTCTCTCAAGAGCGCGCATGGGCCCGGTATCCGTCGGAAATCTTGCGAGCGACGAGAGATTTCATAAATCCTGAATCGCTCTTTGGAGGCAATGCGATTGGCTGTTTTGGCAAAGCAGCACAACCGCCTCCGGCTTCTTGAGTCAGTACTTGTGCGCCGTCCGCACGGTTTTGGCCATCAGGTCTTCGAAAAATCCGCGCGCTCCAGGATGAAGCTGGTCGCCACGCCGAACACCACGCCCCAGAACGGCGCGCCGATGCCAAGCAGGGGCAGGCCGCCCAGGGTCACCAGGAAGGCGACCAGGGCGCCCAGCGTGAAGTGCTGGCGGAAAGCGGTATGGAACGCGCCTTGCAGGATGCGCAGGAGCGCCAGCCCCGCCAGCGTGGCCACGAAGGCGGCGGGCGTGGCCAGCAGCGCCTGCGTGACCAGCGGCGAAAACAGGCCGAACACGATCACCATCACACCCAGGAAGATCGCGGCCAGCCAGTGCCGCGACGCGTCGGCGCCGGAGGCGATGATGGCGTTCGATGGACCGGCCAGACAGGTCGAGACGCAGCCCAGGCAGGCGGTCAGCGCCGAGAACACGCCGCAGGCGTTGGTGATCGCATTGACCGGCGGACGATGCAGCGAATTCCTTAGCACCGCAATCCCTTGCGCGTTCTGCACCGCGATCACGGTCACGGCCAGAGGCAGCACCAGCTCAAATGCCGCGGCCCAGGAGAATACCGGCGCGTAGAACTGCGGGCTGGCCACCGAGGTCGCCAGCGTGACGTGTTCCAGCTGTGGCGCTCGTCCCATGAACATCAGCACGCCTATTCCCGCGATCAGCGCGCCGATAATGGGCGATAGCCGCTTTTGCACGGCAGGGAAGACCGAGACCAGGAAGAAGGTGGCGGTCATGACGCCCGCGAGCCAGGGATCGGATGCGAACGACTTGATCCAGTCCAGCGCGAAGCTGAGGAAGACGCCGGCGACCATGCCCATGACGATGGGCATGGGGATGCGGTCCATGATGGCGCCGACCCAGCCCGTCAATCCCAGCACCAGCATCAGCGCGGCGGTCAGCAGATAGGCGCCGATGACCTCGGCAAAGGGCAGATGTTGCAGGGCGCTGGCGACCAGCACCGCGCCGGGGATGGTCCAGAGGAAGGCGAGCGGCTGCCGGTAGATGGCGGACATCACGATGGTGAGGATGCCGTTGAGCACGAATGCGGCAAAGATCCACGAAGCCAGGGTGGCCTGGCTGAGGCCTCCCTTCACGCCCGCGCTCAGGATGATGGCCACCGGCGCGGATGCGGAGAACAGGAAGGCGACGAAAGCGTTCGTTAGCTCGGTTGCCGGGAATGACGATGGAGCGGCTGGAATCGTGTCTGGGTGGGCCATGGACTTATCTCATTAATGAGTGAAGCATCTTGCCGGGCACCGACACAATACAGGAAATGTCGCCCTATGAGCCGCGGGCTGGCCGGGCCGGAGTGGCCGGCGAGCCGTCAGGCGAGATGGGTTGGTAGCCCACGCCGCGCAGCACGAAGTCGACCACCGTTTCGGCATAGCTCGCGCAGTTTTTCTGAAGCAATTCCATTTTGTCGTCTGGGGTGTACAGGAAGTGATTCAGCAGCGCGCCGGCGACCAGATCGAGTACCAGGGCAGGGGAGACGTCTTTCGGGATTTCATTGCGCGCCATCGCCTGCACGATGATCTTGCGTCCGTGTTCCCGGCTATGGCGTTCCCAGCCTGCCAGCGATCTGCCCAGTACTTCCGGAAAGAGCTTTGCCTCGATATGGACCCGGGCGACGATGAGCCCGTAGCCCTGCGCATAGAATCGCAGGATGGCGACCGCCAGGTGGACCAGATCTCCGCGCAGGGATCCGGTATTGCCGAAATCCGGAAACGGGGTGGACAGGTCTTGCAAGGTGTCCGCGATCAAGGCTTCCTTGTTGGGCCAGCGCTTGTAGATCGCGGCTTTACCGACTTTAGCCGCGCGCGCAACGCCATCTATGGTCAGCCCGGCCCAGCCTAGCTCTGTATAGAGTGCGCGCGTTGCGGCAAAGACCCGGGGCTCGAGCGTGGGATCTATCGGACGGCCGCGGCCAGGTGTAGACGGATTCAGAATTCTGCCCTCGGAGACGAAGCGGATGGCGAGCAGGGCTCGCCATAAAGCAAAACGGAGCATGTCGCCATCGCGCATGCTCCTTCGGGGGACTGACCGCTCAGATGCCTGGCGTAAATCCGCGTGCGGGGATCAGGGCCGGTTGGCGGATAGCACCAGACTGGTCGATGCCGCAAAAAACAGCCCCACGCCCTGCACGAAACTAAGCTGCGCGTCTTCGACTTGAGCATCGGCGCAGCCCCGCAACTGGCGTACTGCTTCCTGAATGGCAAACATGCCGTACATGCCCGTGTGAGTGTAGCAGAGCCCCCCTCCATTGGTGTTCATGGGCAGCCTGCCGGACGGCAGCGTATTGCCCTCGGCAATGAAGGCGCCGGACTCGCCTTTGCCCACGAATCCGATATCTTCGAGCATGTATAGCGGCAAGTGCGCGAACGCGTCGTAGCACATCAGATGGTCCACATCGTCATGGCTGATTCCGCTGGTTTCGAACGCCTCTTTGGAAGATCGGCGGAAGGACTGGAACGAACTGACGTCTTCCATTTGCGATACCAGCCGTGATTCGGCGGATTCGCCGGAGCCCAGCAAGAAGACCGCGCGGTCCGCCGAAGGCAGGTCCGCGGCTCGGTCGGCGCTGGTCAACACCAGGGCGCCGCCGCCGTCCGTGACGACGCAACACATGTCGCGCGTGAACGGGTAAGCGATGACAGGCGCAGACAATACTTCATCGGCCGTGACGATTTCTCGGCGCAAGGCGCGGGAGTTGCGGCTTGCCCATTTTCGCTGCGCGACCACGACTTCCGCGAGATCCCGCGGCCCCATGTCCCGGTCATGCAAGAACCGCAAGGCGGGCACGGTAAAGGTCGAGTATGGCGCCACGGCGCCGTATGGCGCTTCGAATTGTCCTTCCGCTGCCGCCGCGTTGATGGTCCAGGCGGGCGCCCCGACTCGTGAACGGCCGGACTCGCCATGCGTGATGAGGACCACGTTTGCGGCGCCCGAAGCAATGGCGGCCGCGGCGTGTCGCACATGGGAAAGGAAGCTGCATCCGCCGACCATCGTGCCATCGATCCATCTGGGGGTGATCCCCAAATAGTGCGAAACCTCCATCGGCATCAGCCCTGCAGTGGCGATGCCGTCTACGTCCGAGGGTGACAAGCCTGCGTCGCGCAGGGCGTTTCTGGCGGCTTCGGCGTGAAGCGCGATCACGGATTTGGAGGGAACGATGCCGATCTCATCGGTTTCGGCGGCGCCCACGATGACCACGTTGCCGCCATGCATGTTTTTTTCGCTCATTTGCTGATTCCCTCGGGCTGAAACACGGGCAGCGATATGCCATCGCGCTGCACAAAGTCGACGATCAGGTCCATGTCCAATGCCAGGTTTTCCGGTGTGGGCGCGATGCCCACGATGTTGGTCATCATGCGAGGGCCTTCGGCCAGCTGGACCAGGGCGATGACGGGCGATGCGCCCTCATTGCCCGGGATGGGCCGGTGGTTGATCACATAGGAGATCAGCTTTGCTTTTCCGGAAACCTGCTTCCACCGGACCTGATCGGAAAGGCAATGCCGGCAGAAAATCCCCGGATAGAAGTAGAACTGGCCGCAATCATTGCAATGTTGAATTTCGAGCCGGCCTTGTTTTGCCGCGTTCCAGTATGGAAGGGTGTCTGGTGTAGGTATGGGCTTCATGAATGTCGTTTCGGTTTGATTGACGATGGCGTTGCGTTGACTTGCTATTGATCTCTGCAATTTCCGTGCTACGATTTACGGACGAAATAAGTCTGAAAATAATAGTGCTGGCGTACGGGCGTGTCAACAGTCCTGAAGGCAGGGGATTGGCGGTCTGCGGCGTCCGCCCGTACCAGAGCGAAAACTTTTTCCACGGAGATGCGCTATGGCTGAGCCGACTGATATCGGGACGATCCTGTCGCGGGGAACTGCGACGGCGGAGATGGGGCGGTTGAAATTTTTCTCAAAAGCAATCGGAGAGAACAATCCGATCTACTTTGAAGAGTCCGCGGCGCTTGCCGCCGGCTACAGAGGTATTCCGATTCCGCCGACCTTCCTGTTTTGCCTAAATGGAGAGGCCGCGGCCTCCAGCAATACCATGTCGCGCTTGCAACTCGATCTGGCGCGCGTTCTGCATGCCGAGCAGGCTTTCACCTATAAAAAAATGGCCTATGCCGGAGACGTCCTGCAGTTTGAAACCAAGGTGGCCGACGTATACGACAAGAAAGACGGCCAGCTTCATTTTGTCGTCTTGGAAACTGCCGTGAGCGACGTCAATGGGGACGCGGTGGCGCAGCTTCGCAGCACAATCGTCGAGCGTAGAAACGGATAAGGAGAATACCCATGCAAAGAATTGATTTTTCTGCCATCTCGGTCGGAGATGAGATCGCGCTGACGGATATACCGGCCATCACCCGGACCACCTTGGCGCTGTACTGCGGCGCATCCGGCGACCATAACCCGATTCATGTGGATATCGATTTCGCCAGAAAGGCAAAAATGCAGGACGTATTCGCGCACGGCATGCTTTCGGCCGCATATCTGGGAAGGTTGCTGACCAAGCTGGTACCGCAGGAAGACATCCGCAGCATGTCAGTGAGATTTACGGGAATTACGAACGTGGGCGACAAGCCTCATTGCGTCGGGCGCGTGATTGAAAAGTCCACCGCGCAGGGGGATAAGCTCGTCAAGCTAAGCCTGGGCTGCGCGGACCAGAACGGTGCGCAGAAGGTGATTGGCGAGGCGGTAGTGGCGGCCTATTGACGCCACAATGTCGTCCCCAAGGCAACGCGCCGCTCGCGTGCGAACTCGTTCGCCCGTCTCTCGAAACCGGACAATTTGCCTAGCCGCTTGACCTCAAAGAACCGCAATATTATTATTTACAGACAAAAAACGTCCGTAAAAAAATGCGCCAAATTCCGGATGAAAGAGACCGAGTTTGCACAGCAAATCATTGGAGGAAGACCCATGCACGGCAAAGGACCCGAATCGAAAGGTTTCTACAGCCTCGCCAGCAGGCATCCCGAGCGCATTGCGTACATCGAGGCGGACGGAACGACGACGACCTTTGGCAAGTTGCTGGACGAGGTCAACAGACTGTCGAATGGACTTCGCGCGCGAGGTCTGCGTAGGGGGGACGCGGTCGCCGTGCTTCTAAAGAACTGTCAAGCTTATTTCGAGCTTGCATTGGCCACGGGGCAGCTCGGGCTGTACATGGTGCCGATCAATTGGCACCTCACTGCCGAGGAGATCGTCTACATCTTGCGCGATAGCGACTCAAAGATGCTGATCGCGTCAAATGAGTTCGCGCCCGGTCTTGCCTCCGCCGAATTGCCAGCGATGCGCTTCAGCATCGAGGGAGCAGAGGGTGGCTGGGGCGGATTCGACGAATTGAAGGCGGACAGCCGCGTCCCCGATCAACGCAGCGCGGGCTCGTGGATGGGCTACACATCCGGGACTACCGGCAGGCCCAAGGGCGTGAAGCGCAAGCTCGCGGACAAGAGCCCCGAGGATGTCATCGACAACCTCCCGGACGCGCTCGATCTCTTTGGCGTTTCTCATGACCCTGGTTGTCACCTGGTGTTCTCGCCCCTCTATCATTCGGCGCCTGCCGCATGGGCGATGATGTCCCTGCATCGCGGCCATACGATTGTTTGCCGCAACAAGTTCGATGCCGAACTGGCATTGCGGGATATCGAAAAATATCGGGTATCTACCGTGCACATGGTGCCGACCCATTTTGTCAGATTGCTGCGGCTGGAAAACCGCAAGAAATACGATGTTTCAAGCTTGAAGTGCGTGGTGCATGCCGGCGCGCCTTGCCCGATCGATGTCAAGTTCAAGATGATGGAATGGCTCGGGCCAAAAATCTGGGAATACCTCGGTTCGACCGAGGCTGGCATGTACTCGATGGTGGGCCCGGAGGAATGGCTGAGCAAGCCAGGAACGGTGGGCCGGGCCGCACCTGGAACGGTGCTCAGGATCGTCGATGAGAATGGGCAGGAACTGCCCGCGGGCGAAGTAGGCATGATCTATGCGCGTAGCGCGATGACCGATTATTCCTATCACAACGACGAAGAAAAGACCCGGTCGACCCGTCTTGACGATGGCTACGCGACCGCTGGCGACATCGGCACCATCGATGAGGATGGCTTCTTGTTCATTCTCGACCGCCGCAACGATCTGATCCTGTCAGGCGGTGTGAACATTTATCCCGCTGAAATCGAAGGCCGCCTGATTACCCACGGATCGGTGAAGGATGTTGCGGTCATTGGAGTCAGCGACCCCGAATGGGGGCAGAGCGTCCTGGCGGTGATACAGCCTGCCGACGCAGGCAGCGACCGGGCAGCCTTGGTTCAAGAACTCCGGGCCTACGCGGCCGAAACCCTGGCCGGCTACAAGTGCCCGGGCAGGTATGAATTTCTTGATGAGCTACCCCGCACGGAAGCGGGGAAGCTGCAGAGGAATGTTCTCAGGGATCGTTACAACACATCCAAAATGGAGATTTGAGCATGGGTATCCTGAAAGGCCGTACCGCGATCATCACGGGAGCAGGACAGGGAATTGGCGCTGCCATCGCGCTCGCCTTCGCGCGAGAGGGCGCGAATCTGGTCATTAACGATTTGGGTACCGGCCCGGACGGCACTGGCGGCGACAACGGCCCGGTGCATCGCGTCGCCGAGCAGATCAACGATCTGAAAGGCAGCGCCGTTGCCGACGCCGGTGACATTGCCGACGTGGCAACCGGGCGGCGGCTGGTCGAGACGGCGGTGGCGAAATTCGGCAAGCTCGATATCGTCGTCAACGTTGCGGGCATCTTGCGCGATCGAATGATCTTCAACATGACCGAGGCGGATTGGGATGCCGTCGTCCGCGTACACCTGAAGGGGCATTTCAGCACCGTCCAGCCGGCGGCGGCCTATTTCCGCCAGCAGCGCAACCCGAACGGGAACTATCGCATCATCAACTTCACCTCGGCTTCGGGCTTGCAAGGGTCTCCCGGGCAAGCGAACTACGCCGCAGCCAAGATGGGGGTGGTGGGCCTGACGTATTCGTTGGCGCAAGGATTGGCGCGATATGGAGTTACGGCGAACGCCATTGCGCCGGTGGCCGCGACCCGGCTGACCGGCACGATTCCCAGCGACAAGAAGGTGGGCGATGTGGACAGTCCCGGAATAGCCGCGCTCATGCCGGAGAACATCGCGCCCATCGTGCTGTATCTTGCCAGCGAACGATCGAGCTGGCTGACTGGCCGCACGCTGTCCGCTGGCGGTTTCGATGTGGGGCTGTACAGCAATCCGGAAGAGATACGCCAGATCAGTTCCTCGAGTCCCTGGCAGTTCGATCAATTGTCTTCCATGCTGGAAAAGTCCTTCAAGCAGGTTGCCGATGGTCTGCCGCCCAGCGTGTTCGCGGCACAGCTTGCCAACGCGTCAGTGGGCTAAAAGCAGCGCCGATTCTTCTGATCTGCGTTCAGCCGAGCTGGCTGAAAACATACACACTATCCGCCGCAACGCCGCGCCTCGGCCTACGCTGTCCCGTTTCGGGAGTCGCACATCACAGGCCGAATTTTCTGCATGGCGTTCGTGGCGGGCGCGGGGTTGATCCAGTTGTGCCCCCGGCTTCCAGGAGCTGGGGCCACATGGTTGTTGGCGGGGGCGTGCCTGCTCGCGCCCGCCGTCGGCATGCGGCTGCGGCACCGCGCCGGGCGCTTGCTCGCGGCCCTGATGCTGGGCCTATGCGCGGGCCTGCTCAATGCCAGCCTGCAAGCGCAATCCAGGCTTGACGATAGGCTGTCGGATGCGCACCAGGACGCCGTGTCGCGCCTGGCGCTGCGCGTCGCGGAGTTGCCGGACGGCGATGTGCGCAGCCAGCGCTTTCTGGCCGAACTGGACGAGCCGGCGCCGCCAGGGATTCCGTCGCGCATCCAGGTCAGCTGGCAGGCGCCGCCCGGCCCGCAGGCCGCGCTACCTGAACTCAAGCCCGGCCAGGTCTGGCGCATGGCGCTGGTGCTGCGGCGTCCCCACGGTCTGCTGAATCCCGCCGGGCCCGATGCGGAAGGGCGCATGTTCGCGCAGGGGATACGCGCGGTGGGCACGGTGCGCGGGCAGCCCAGGCTGCTGGCGGACCGGCCTTGGGCGACACCGGGCATCGCGATAGAGCGGGCGCGCCATCGTGTGCGGGAGGGTTTGCGCGCGGCCCTGGGCGAGCATCGCTACGCGCCGGTGATGATCGCCCTGGCCATCGGCGATCAGGCCGGCGTGGCGCGCGACGACTGGCGATTGTTCAACCGCAGCGGCATCACGCATCTGGTGTCGATCAGCGGCATGCACGTGACCTCGATAGCGGGCATCGCCGGGATGCTGGTGGCGGCACTGTGGCGGCGGGGACGTTGGCGCGGCGCGGGGTTGGCCGAGCACGTGCCCGCGCGCGTGGCGGGCGGGGCGGCGGCCGCGCTGGTCGCGTTGCTGTATTGCCTGCTGGCCGGTTGGGGTGTGCCGGCGCGGCGCACTTTTTTCATGCTGTCGGTGGTGCTGGCGGCGGCGGTGTCGCGCCTGCCGCTGTCGGCCGGCCGGGTACTGGCGTGCGCCGCCGCTGTGGTGGTGGCGCTGGATCCTTGGGCGCCGGTCTCGGCGGGATTCTGGCTGTCGTTCGGCGCGGTGGCGGTGCTGTTGCGTATCGCGGATGCGCCGGTGGACCACGAGGCCGGCTGGCGCCGGCGCTGCGTGGCCAGATTGGCGCAGGCGACGCGCTTGCAGTTGATGGTGACCGTAGGCCTGACGCCGCTGTTGGCCTTCCTGGTGCACCAGGTGTCGCTGGGTTCGCCGCTGGCCAATGCGGTGGCCATTCCCGTCGTGACCTTCGTCGTGACGCCGCTGGCCTTGCTGTGCGCAGCCTTGTCGGTGCTGCCGGGCGCACAGGCGCTGGCCGCGTTCGCGGGTCAATGGGGCTTGCTGGCGTTCGACCTGATCATGGCGCCCGTGTCCTGGGTGGGCAACGCCGCCTGGGCCAGCGTGCCGGTCGCGGCGGCGCCATGGCCCTGGCTGCTGCTGGCGGTGGCTGGGATGGCATGGGCGCTGCAGGTACGCGGATGGCCGGGCAGGCATTTGGGGTGGATCTGCATGCTGCCGCTGCTGTTCTGGCGGCCCGACCGGCCCGAGCCGGGCCATTGGCGCATGAGCGCGATGGACGTGGGGCAGGGCAGCGCCATCCTGGTGGAGACCGCCAACCAAACCCTGCTGTTCGACGCGGGCCCACGCCACTACGGCGGCAGCGACGCGGGCGAGCGCGTGGTGGCGCCATTCCTGCTGGCGCGCGGTATCCGGCAGCTGGACGTGCTGGTCCTGTCGCACGCCGACCTGGATCACGTGGGTGGCTTGCGCGCTGTGCTGGCGGCGGTTCCGGCATTACGCGGCTTTGCCTCGTTCGATGTGGCCGCGTTCCTGCGCCGCGACATCGGGTTGTGGCCGGACGCGGGCAGCATTGCACCGCCCTTGCCTGACGACATGGGGCGCTGCCGGCGCGGCCAGGGCTGGGAGGCGGACAGCGTGGCGTTCACCTTCCTGAATCCGGTGGATGCCGGCGGCAAGGGCGGGCAGGGCCGCAATGCCGATAGCTGCGTGCTGTTGGTGCAGGGGAAGTCTCATGCGATGTTGCTGACGGGCGATGTGAGCGTGGCGCAGGAAAGCGCGCTGGTCCAGGCTTTGCCGCCGGTGGACGTGGTGATGGCGCCGCATCATGGCTCGGCGTCGTCCTCGGGCAGGGACCTGGTGGCCGCCGCGGCCGCCGGCCATGCGATCGCGCAGGCGGGACACCTGAACCGCTTCCGCCATCCGGCCCGCGCGGTGGAGCTGCGATGGACACGGACTGGCGCCGCCTTTTGGCGCAGCGACCGCGATGGCGCGGTGATGGCGAGCTCAGGTCCCGAGGGCCTGGAGGTTTGGGCTGAGCGGGAGCGCGGGCGGCGGTACTGGCATGGCCCCTGAGGCCGCCCGCGACGCTTAGTTGGCGCCGAGCAAGTTCGCGCTCTTGACCAGCGAGGACACCCGTTCCGAGTCGCGCTTGAGCAGATCGGCGAAAGCAAGGGGGCCGCGTTCTTGCGTAGCCGGAGCCTGCGCCGCCAGTTGTTCCAGACGCGTCTTGAACTCGGGCGTGTCGATGGCCTGGGACAGGGCGGCGGACAGCTTGTCGACGACGGGCTGGGGAGTGCCTGCGGGCGCGACCAGGCCGTTCCAGATCGCCAGGTCGAACTCGGGCAGGCCGCCCTCGGCAAAGGTGGGAATGTCCGGACTCTGCGCCAGACGGGCGGATCCGGTGACGGCGATGGCCTTGACGCGCTTGTCCTGGTGCAGGGGCAGCATGGTCACGGTCTGGTCGATGACGCCGTCTATCATCCCGCTCATCAGGTCGGTCAATGCGGGACCCGTGCCGCGATAGGGAATGAGTTCGCCGCGCGCATTGGCGAAGTGCAGGAACATGGCCTCTGCCAGATGCGCGGTGCTGCCGGGACCGCTGGAACCCAGGTTGAGCTTGACGGCGTTCGTGTCGCGGATGCGCTTGAGCATGGCGGGCAGGTCCTGGATGCCGCTCTTGTTGCTGACCGACAGCACCATCGGCACGGTAGCGACGATGCCGATGGGCGCCAGTTCCTTTTGCGGATCGTAATTGGCCTTGGGATGCAGGTGCGGCAGGATCGCCAGCGACATGTTGTTGAAGGCCAGGGTGTAGCCGTCAGGCGAACTCTTTTGCAGCTTCTGCATGCCGATAAGGCCACCGGCTCCGCCGGAGTTCTCGACCACCACGGTCTGGCCCAGCTGCTTGGAAAGGGAGGTAGCCACCAGACGGCCCAGCGTATCGCTGGTGCCGCCCGGCGCGAAGGGCACGATGACCGTGATGGAACGGCTGGGATAGTCCTGGGCCGCCGCGGGGGCGGCAAGCGATACCGCGGTCAGCGCGGCGCACAGGATGGGGGTGATGCGTAGCATGGGGTGTCTCCTCGTCATTGCTTTTGTGTGTGTGGATGCGTACGCCGCTCAGCGGGACAGCGCGCGGCAGACGGCCTGGGTCATGTCGGTGCAGCTTGCGGTGCCGCCCAGGTCGCGCGGCACGTGGTCTCCCTTGGCAAGCACCTGTTCGACGGCGAGCTCGATGCGCTGCGCGGCGTCGGTCAACGCGCCATCGGCATGCTTGTCGCCCAGCCAGCGCAACATGAGCGCGCCCGACAGGATGGTGGCCAGTGGACTGGCGGCATTCTGGCCGGCGATGTCGGGGGCGGAACCGTGGGCGCCCTGGAACAGGCCGTGCGTGTCGCCCAGTTCGGCCGAGGCGGACAGGCCCATGCCGCCGATAGTGGCGGCGCCCAGGTCGGAGATGATGTCGCCGAACATGTTTTCGGCCACGATCACGTCATAGAAATCCGGCCGTTTGAGCATGTGT
This sequence comes from Achromobacter sp. FW305-C-30-7, assembly GCF_058783105.1. Classification (NCBI taxonomy): domain Bacteria; kingdom Pseudomonadati; phylum Pseudomonadota; class Betaproteobacteria; order Burkholderiales; family Alcaligenaceae; genus Achromobacter; species Achromobacter sp. FW305-C-30-7. The sequence goes on from NZ_JBYSYI010000008.1 coordinate 165,811, forward strand.
ACCGTGATGGCGTCGGCATAGGCGTAGTCGATGTCGACGTCGGGGTAGGACGTCGCGACCTCGTCGCAGACGGCGCGGAAAAAGGCGTAGGTGCGCAGGATGTTGGCCTTGTCGCATACCGTGACGCGGCGCTTGCCGTCGCGCGGCGCGCCCTTGCGCTGGCGGGCGAGTTCAAATGAAAAACGCGCCACGCGTTCGATGCCCTTGCGGGTGACGACGATGGTGTCGGTGGCTACTTCGTCGCGCAGCACGATGCCGCCGCCACGGCTGGCGTAGAGGCCCTCGGTGTTCTCGCGCACGATCACGTAGTCGATCTGTCCCGGCTGGAAATGCTTGAGCGGCGAGTCGACGCCCTGGTACAGCCGGATGGGACGCACGTTGGCGTACAGGTCGAGCCGGAATCGCAGGCGCAAGTGGAGGTCGTTGCCGACCTCGGTGCCGTCGGGATAGGTCACGCCAGGCATGCCTGCCGCGCCGTGCAAGATGGCGTCGGCCGCCTTGCAGGCCGCATAGGTGTCGTCGGGCAGCACGTGGCCCGACCTGACGTAGTGGTCGGCGCCGCCGTCGTAGCTGCTGAACGCGAGCAGGCCGGAGCCGCAGGCTTCCTTCAGCACGGTGATCGCCGACTGGCAGACCTCCGGACCGATGCCATCGCCGTCGATGGTCGCAATTTCATATTTAGCCATGTCTGGCTATCTCCTCGTTTGGGGTTCGAAATGGGAGGGGCGGCCGCGCGCGCGACGCGGCCGCTCGGAGTTACCAGTTGGTCGAGATGTATTTCGCTTCCATGAATTCCAGCAGGCCGTGGTGCGCGCCTTCGCGGCCCAGGCCGCTTTGCTTGACGCCGCCGAAGGGCGCTGCCGGATCCGACACCAGGCCCCGGTTCAGGGCGATCATGCCGCTTTCGATGCTCTCGGATACCCGCAGGCCGCGGGCCAGGTCACGGGTGTAGACGTAGGCCACCAGGCCGTACTCGGTGGCGTTGGCCAATGCCACTGCTTCGTCTTCGGTATCGAAGGCCACGATGGGCGCCACGGGGCCGAAGATCTCTTCGGTCAGCAGGTCGGCGTCGGCCGGCACGTCCACCAGCACGGTGGGCTCATAGAAATAGCCGGAACGGTCCAGCCGCTTGCCGCCGGCCTTGACGCGCGCGCCCTTGGCCACGGCGTCGTCCACCAGCGAGGCCACCTTGTCCACCGCGCCGGCATTGACCAGGGGGCCGCATTGCGTGTCCGGATTGACGCCGTCGCCGGTTTTCAGCGCCGCCATGCGGGCGGCGAACCTGGCGCTGAACGTCTCGACGACGCCACGCTGCACGTAGAAGCGATTGGCCGCCGTGCAGGCCTCGCCGCCGTTGCGCATCTTGGCGATCATGGCGCCTTCCACGGCGGCGTCGATGTCCGCGTCGTCGAAGACCAGGAACGGCGCGTTGCCGCCCAGCTCCATCGAGCAGCTGATGACCGAGTCCGCGGCCTTGCGCAGCAACACGCGGCCCACTTCCGTCGACCCCGTGAAGGAGAGCTTGCGCACGCGCGGATCGTCCAGCACGGCATTGGCGAACTTGCCCGCCGACGACGTCGTCAACACGTTGACCACGCCCGGAGGCACGCCGGCTTCCTCGAGCAGTCGCATGACGGCATACGCGGTCAAGGGCGTTTCGGTGGCGGGCTTGAGGATGCAGGTGCAGCCTGCCGCGAGTGCGGGCGCGATCTTGCGGGTGGCCATGGCGGCGGGGAAGTTCCACGGCGTGACCAGCAGGGCGATGCCTATGGGCTGGTATTGGACGATGATGCGGCTGGCGCCGCCAGGCGACACGCTGATGTCGCCGTTGATGCGCACCGCTTCCTCGGAGAACCAGCGGAAGAACTCGGCGGCATAGGCGACCTCGCCGCGCGCGTCGGCCAGCGCCTTGCCGTTCTCCATCGAGATCAGGCGGGCCAGGTCGTCGGCGTCGCGCACCATCAGTTCATAGCATTTGCGCAGGATTTCGCCGCGCTGGCGGGCGGGGGTTGCAGCCCAGCCGGCGGCGGCGCGCGCGGCGGCATCCACGGCGGCGGCGGCGTCTTCCAGCGTGGCGTCGGCCACGCTTGCGATCACCTGCTCGGTGGACGGGTCGAACACGTCGATGCGACGTCCCGAGGTGGCGGCGCGCCAGGCGCCGTCGATGTAAAGGTCAGTGGACAGCTTGCTGGCCTCGATGGTCATGTGTCAGCTCCGGATAGGGATGGGGAAGGGGTTATCGGGATGGGCGAAACGAGCCGCGGCCTGCGTGGGCAGCGGCCACGATGGTCGAGATGCCGGTCTGGTCCAGCGGGCGGGGATTGTTCGTGACCAGGCGCGCGGCCAGCATGGATTGCTCGGCGATCCAGTCCAACTGGTCGGCGTGCACGCCCAATCCTTCCAGCGTTGCAGGGATGCCGATGCCCGCGAACAGTTCGTAGACATGGCGGGGCGCGTTGGCAGCGAGGCGTCCGGGATCGGTTTCCGTATCCCCCATCGCCTGCGAGATGGCTGCGTAGTCGGCGGCGCAGGCCGGCGCGTTGAAGTCCATGACGTAGGGCATCAGCGTGGCCACGCCCGCGCCGTGCGCCGTGTGGGTCAGGGCGCCGATGGGGTACTGGATGGCGTGAGCGGCGGCGGTGCCGGCCACGCCGAAAGCCAGGCCCGCGGCCAGCGCCGCGGCCATGACCTGCCCTCTGGCGTGCAGGTCGGCGCCGTTCTCGACCGCCCGAGGCAGATACGACGCGAGCGCGCGGATGGCGACCAGCGCCTGCTGGTCGCTGAAGGCGTTCTTGCCGACGAACACGCGCGTCTGCGCGATGTCGGCGTCGGGGCTGCGCCGGACGGCGGTCAAGGCCTCGATGGCATGGGTCAATGCGTCGGCCCCGGCGATGGCGGTCAGCCCCTTGGGACAAGTCAGGGTCAACTCGGGATCGCAGATGGCGGTGTGGGGTATCAGGTGCGGACTGGATACGCCGACCTTCAGGTCGCGGGCGCTGTCGGCCAGCACGGCCACGGGCGTGACCTCGGAGCCCGTGCCCGAGGTGGTGGGCAGCGCGATCACTGGGATGGTTGGGCCGGGTACCTTGTACTCGCCGTAATAGTCGGACGCTTGTCCGCCGTGCGCCAGCAGCAGGCTGACGAGTTTGGCCATATCCAGGCAACTGCCGCCGCCCAGCCCGACAATGGCATCAGGCTGGAAGGCGCGGTGCGCGGCCACGCATTCGTAGACGCCTTCGACCGGCAGGTCGGGCTGGGTGCGGTCGTACACCTGGACGCGCACGCCCGCGGTTTCCAGCGACGCCAGCAGTGCGGACATTTCGGCCGTGCCGGCAAAACGCTCGTCGGTGCAAATCAGCACGCGTTGGCCCAGGGCGGCCGCGACGCGGCCCAATGCCAGGCGCTGGCCGTTGCCGAACAAGACAGCGCGCGGCGCGCGCATGATTCCAAACAAATCAGTCATTGTGGATCCTTGAGGGAAGTCGTAGTGCGTTCAGGCGGCGCATTGCGCCAGATCGAGAATGCGGTGCCAGACCTCGTCGGCCAGCTCGATGCCGGTGTCCAGGCGTTGCCGGCGTTCTGCGCGAGCCCGGTCTCCCGGTACCGCGACGGGCCGCTCAGGCTGCAGGGCGGGGCATGCGCGGATTTCATCCAGGTAGCGGGTGATGCGGTCGGCGACCGCGCCCGACCCCGCCTCGACCACAATGAAGACGTCGCCCTTGTTGCAAACCTCGGTGGAATCCAGCGTGCCCTTGACCGCCGTGCCGAGCGCGGATGTCGTCAGGCTGGCCACCAGCAGTTCAAACGCCAGCCCCAGCGCGTAGCCCTTGGCTTCGCCAAAGGGCGCCAGTGCGCCTGCCTTGGCGGCCGTGGCGTCCGTGGTGGGATTGCCCGCGCCGTCCAGCGCCCATCCCGGGTCCAGCGGCCGGTCATGGTTGGCGTAGTCGTGGATTTTGCCCATGGCGACCTGGCTGGTGGCCATGTCCAGCACGAAGGGTTCGTCCTCGGTAGGCACGCCGATCGCGATGGGATTGGTGCCGATCAGGGCGCGGCGGCCGCCCCAGGGATGTACCAGGGCTTCGCTGGTCGACAGGGCCAGCAGGATCTGGCCTGCACGGGCCACCTGTTCCGCATACAACGCCAGCATGCCGATGTGGTTGTTGTTGCTGACCGCCGCGATCGCGATACCCGTGTCGCGGGCCCGGTCGCAGATCTGGTCAAGGGCCGCCAACGCGATGACCGGGCCCAGGCCTCGTTCGCCATCCATGTCCAGGAAGGCGGGGGAGCGCCAAACGGCGGCGCCGCGGGTTTTGGGGTCGGCCACGCCGTTGTGGATCCGTTCGATGATGCGCGGAAGCCGTAGCAGGCCGTGGGAAGCCCGGCCTCGCAATTCGGCTTCAAGCAGCAGGTTGGTCTGCGTCGCGGCGTGGCTCGTGGGGGTCCCCGCCAGTTCCAGCGCGCGCATGCAAGCCAGCCTTGCCTCCCCAGTTTTTATCGTTGTCGTCATAGTCTCGTTAAATTGTTAAATCCGATCGGATCCGAAATACGATCTGATTTATGCTAACCTCGTAACAAATTGGACGTCAACACATTGTTGGCAAACCTGGGTGAAACAACCATGACGACTCTCTCTCTCGGTTCCGGAGCCGCGCCATCAACCGCGCCGGCGAGCGGCCAGCGCCTGGGCGAGCGCGTGCGCTCCTTGGGCGATGAGGTCTATGAGACGTTGCTGTCGCAGCTCATTTCCTTGAAGATCGCGCCCGGCATGCGTATCGCGGTCGATGCGCTGGTGCGCGAATTGGGCGTGTCGCAGACGCCAATACGCGCTGCGCTGATCCGGCTTGAAACGGAAGGCCTCGTCGTCAAGACCCACCACGTGGGATACAGTGCGGCGCCCATGCCCACGCGCCGGCGCTTCGAGCAGATGTATGAACTGCGCCTGCAACTGGAGCCGTTCGGGGCGAGCCTGGCCGCGCAGCACATGACGGACGCGGCGCGCCAGGAATTGGCCGCGCTGTCTGCTGCGATGAGCGCCCCAAGCGCCGACGACGCGCGCGTGGCCTACGGCAAGTTCGCCGTGCTGGACGCGCAGTTCCATTCCTGGATTGCGCAGCAGAGCGGCAACGAGCTGCTGGCCGAAGCGCTGGCGCGGCTGTATGCGCATACCCATCTGTTCCGGCTGCGCTTCCACTCGCGGGTCACCGAGGAAGCCGTGACTGAACACGCGCGCATCGTGCAGGCGCTGGAGGCGCGTGACGCCGACGGCGCGCAGGCCGCCATGCGCGACCACATCCTGAGGTCGCGCGAGCGCATGGCGCCGTTCTTTGAAATGCTGGACTGAGTCGAGGCGTCGGGTTTCGATTCCCGCCGCCGTGCGCTGCGGGAGTCTCTCGGCCAGGGCGGGGCGGGGAGCCCGCCCTATTGCTTGCCCAGGCTGATTCCGTCCCGTATCTGGCGGAATGCGGACAGGGCGCCTGGCATGTCGCGGCTCGTCGTGGTGCAGCGCATGGCGACACGCAGCGTGGGGCTGTCCAGCAACGCGTTGTACTCCAGCAGGGGCACGCCATCCGCTCTACTGCCGGCCGGGGCGAGGTAGTCGATGCCCTTGACGCCCTGCAATTCAAAGCCGCTCCGCTGTCCGGGCGACTCGTTTTGCGCGGCCAGAATGGCTACGGCGGCCGCCAGCCGGGAAGCGGCCGAGAGCGGGGCTTCGGCGCCGGGGTGGGTCTTCAGCGCCTTGCGCGGTGTGCTGAAGCCGACCCCGCACAGATAGCCCGCCGCACCCGCTGCTTGCGGAGTACTGGCGGTGCTGGCGATCTGCACCAGCACGTCGAATTCCTCGGACTTGCCGACCCGCGCGATCTCGTAGGGGGCGGGCACGGTCACGCCGAAGCCGCGCGCCGGGTCGGCGTAGCGGAGCTGCACATTGCGTGTGGGCCGCGAGGGCTGGTCTTCGATCTCGAAGCGCACCGGCACCATCAAGATTTCCTTGTCGGCCGGCATGTCGGCGGAAAAGGCCGGCAGCGGACTGGCGCGTTGGATCATGCGGGTGACCGCTATGTCCACGGCGACATGACCCGAGGACCTGGCCAGTTCCACCGCAGCGATCCTGCCGTCCCGCATCACCGTCAGCCGCAGGCGCAGGCTCAGCGAGCCATCCAGACCTTGCGCTTCCTTGGGCATCGACAGGTCGCGATGCAGCTTGCGCATGACGCCGCTGGTCCATTCGGCCCGATCGGCCGGCGCGGCGGCCAAGACGGTGGTGGATGCGCACAGCGTGATCGCGGCGATTGTCGAAGCGCGCAGCGGCCAGTTCATGTCGGCAAGTCTCCTGGGTAAGCGCCGCCTGACGGCCGGGCGCAAGGGCGCAGCATAACCCGGGCGCGTTCCGCCCTAGTCCTGCCCCAGCGCTAGCTCGTCGAACAGCAGATCGCCGCCCATCTGCCCGCCCTTGAGCATCAGTTCGATGCCGTCGGTCACTGGGTCGTCGCTGCGCGTCAGGCTGACCGTCACGCCGGGCGCCAGCACGCAGCGGAACGCCAGGCCCCACAGGCCCAGGGCCAGGGTGGCCTGGCTGGAGGTGTCGCCGCCGGCAATGCCGATGCGCGACAGGCGCGTGCCGGCTTGCGCGCTGGCGCGCACGATGTCCGCCACCAGTTGGCCGGTGGCGCGGGCGGTGGCGGCGGTCTGGTGGGCGCTGAGCGCCTGTGCCGGCCGGTCTGTGTGCGCCAGTACGTTACGTCCCTGGGCCAGCATGGCCGCGGCTTGCCGGACCTGTTCCGCCGCATAGGCCGGATCCCGCTGCAGCCGTTCCGCTTGCAGCGGCTGGCGCTGGTACTGGCGGCAAGCGTCGATCTGTCTGGCGGTGACGGGAGACAGGCTGCCGGCCACCACCAGCACGGGGCCGCTGGCGGCCTGCAGCGGCGCGGCCGTGGCGTTTGCGCCGCCTGCCGGGGCGGCGCGGGCCAGCGCTTGCTGCACGCTGCTGGGACCCACGGCCAGCAAGGGCAGGCAGGACGCCGCGCGCCAGATCAGGCGGCCGATGACGGCCAGTTGTTCCTCGTCGACCAGGTCCAGCAGCAGCGGCCCGTCGGTGGTCTCGATGACCTGGTCTATCCAGTCGTCCAGCAGCGGCGCGTCGGCTGCCCGGCGCAGGCGCGGGTAGGCCGTGTGCGGCAAGGAGCGGATGTCCGGCAGGCCTTGGGCCGCCAGATGCAGGCGCAGGTCGGCCTCGTGCATCGGGGTGACGGGATGCGCACGCATGACCGGATGGCGGTCGATGCGGTGGATCTCGGGCGCGGCACCCGCGCGCGCGAACAATTGGGCGAAGCTGCAATAGCGGCCGATGCTGGGCTGTCCGCCGACGATGGGCACCAGGGGGTTGGGCATATGGCGGCGCAGTTCAAGCACGGCGGCGCCGATGCTGCCCACTTGCGGCGCGCTGTCGAAGGTGGAGCAGCACTTGTAGTGCAGCACGCGGATGCCCGCGCCCGCCATGTAGCGGCCCACGGCGCGCAGCTCGGCCTGCATTTCCGCCGGGGCCATGCCGCGTGCCGCGCCAGCGATGCCGATGGCGTCCAGCGGCCCGGCGCGGCGCAACTGTTCCCGCGTCGGTACGCCCAGGAACAGCAGGCTGCGCAGGCCGGCGCGGGCGGTTTCCGCCAGCGTGTCGGTGGCGCCGGTGAAGTCGTCGCCGTACCAGCCCAGCCGCGGCCGCGTTTCCGGCGGCGTGTCCGAGTGCGCGGTTGCGCTCATGCGCGGTGGCCGAAGCATTCGATGGCGCGCCGCAGTTCGGGCGCGTTGCGCGCGTAGTCTTCCAGGCGCTCGCCGTCGCGCATGGCCTGCCAGGCCTGGCGGATGCTGAGCACGCCCGCGGCGGGGCCGTCGGGGTGGGCGAGGATGCCGCCGCCGGACATGAACAGCAGGTCGTCGCTGCGCACCGCTGCCCAGGTGGCGGGCACCGTGCCGGCCCATTGGCCGGAAGAAAACGCCGGCATGACGGGGTCATCGATGCCCAGGGTCAGCGAGGCCAGGCAGTCGCGCGCGGATTCGACCACCTCGGCGTCTTCCTGGGCAAATTTGCCCTGCAGGCCGTGCACGTGCATATGGTCCACGCCGGCCAGCCGCCACAGCGTCTGGTAGGCCTGGAAGCCCAGGCCCAGCAAGGGGTGGCGCGACAGCGCGCCGTAGCCGTTGCGGTGGCCGTGCAGCGCCAGCGGGGTGCTGCGGCGCAGGGTCTGGATGGCCGAGTAGCCGCAATGGTTCAGGCTGGCCATGACGCAGGTGCCGCCTTCGCGTTCGATCAGGTCGGCGTGGCGGCGCATGGCGTCGGTCTCGTCGCTGATGTTGAAGGCCACCATGACCTGCCGTCCGGTACGTTCGCGGTGCGCGCGCACCACCGCCATGACGGCGGCGACGCGCTGCGCCAGCGGCGCGTGGGCGGGGTTGGCGCAGACTTCGTCGTCCTTGATGAAGTCCACGCCCGCGGCGCACAGCTGCGCTGCCAGATGCGCGGTCTGTTCGGGCGACAGGCCGACGTTGGGCTTGATGATGGTGCCTACGAGCGGACCGTGCGCCACGCCAGTCAGTTGCCGCGTGCCGGCGATGCCCACGCGCGGCATGTCGAACTGGGCGCGGTAATTGGCCGGCAGTTCCATGCTTTCCAGGCGCAGCCCGGTGACTTCGCCCAGATCGTACAGATTGCCGCCTACGGTGGCGGCCAGCGTAGGCAGGTTGGCGCCGACGTTGGCGACGGGAAAGGCGATGCGCACCCGGGCGCGCCGGCAGAGGCCCGGCATGCCGCCGGGCTGCCGCGCCAGCCAGGCGTTGGGCAGGCTGGGCGCGGCAGCGGATTCCAGCGTTTCGATCGATTCGATGCGCGCGCGGGCGCGGGCGCGAAGCTCGTCGGTTTCGCCCTGCACCCGCGTGAAGGTGCCGCAGGATTGCTCGCCGGCCATGACCTCCGCGACCTTTGCGGGGTCCAGCGGGGTTTCGATCAGGTAGGTGGCGGTAAACGATTGGGAATTCATGGCGGCGGTGGCAGAAAAAGGTCAGATCCGGTTCAGGTCGGGGAAGGGGCGCACGGGATCCTTGCCGTCCCAGTCGCGGGCGCTGTCGCGGATCAGGTCGAACAGGCGGCCCTTGGGGCCGGCGACTTCGGACAGCTCGATCACGGTGCCGGGGTGGTACTCGGTGTCGAAGTAGATGAAGCGGCCTTTCTCGCCGACTTCGCCGCTCATCTTGGGCTTGAAGCCCTGGGCCAGCAGGCGCTCCAGGTCGGCGTCGTAGCTTTCGGTCCAGTAGGCCACGTGCTGCAGCCCGGTGCGGCCGGCCTGCAGGAAGTCGCGGTACATGGAGGGCACGTCGTTGCGGGTCTGGATCAGCTCGACCTGCACGAAGCCGGAGTTGGCCAGCGCCACCGAGTTGTGCGGTTGGTGGCTAGCGCCGTCGTATTGATAGTTCACGATGGGCACGCGCGGGTTGTAGTACCAGGGGCCGACGCCCAGCGTGGCGCTCCAGTAGTCCATGGCGGCTTCGATGTCGTGCACCACATAACCGAGTTGGCGGATTTCGCCCAGGAAACGACTCATGATGGATTCTTTGCGGGAAGAGGTTTGAGGATGTCGGGAGGACGCGGCCCGGACCCGGGCCGCAGGCCTCACAGGAAACCGATGGAGAACCAGGGGAAGGCGGCGACGATGACCAGGCCCACCAGCAGCGCGGCGATGTAGCCCCAGATCGGGCCGATGCCTTCGTTGGGATCGACGCGGCTGATGGCGCAGGCGCCGTAGTAGCCCACGCCGAAGGGCGGCGCGAACAGGCCTATGCCCATGGCGAAGATCACCACCATGGCGTAGTGCACCTCGTGCACGCCGGCCTGCGCCGCGATCGGGAACAGCAGCGGGCCGAACAGCACGATGGCGGGTATGCCTTCCAGCACGCTGCCCAGGATGATGAAGGCGACGATGGACACGGCCAAGAAACCGTAGCTGCCGCCGGGCATGCCGGCCATCAGCTTGGCCAGGTCGCCCGAGAAGCCGGACTGCGTCAGCGCCCAGGCCATGGCGGTGGCGCAGCCCACGATCAGCATGATGGCGCCCGACAGCGAGGCGGTCTCGATCAGCATGGGCTTGAGCCGGGCCCAGTCGAAGCGCCGGTAGATCAGCAGGCCGACCACGGCCGAATACACGATGCCGATGGTCGAGACTTCGGTGGCGGTGGCCACGCCTTCGACCACCGCGGCGCGGATCACGAAGGGCAGGGCCACGGCGGGCAGGGCGATGACGAAGAAGCGGCCGATTTCGCGGGCGCTGAAGCGCTGCGCCAGGCTCAGGTCTTCCTTGCGGTAGCGCCACCACACCACCGAGCACAGCGCCAGGCCCAGCACCACGGCCGGCAGCAGCCCGCCCGTGAAGAGCGCGGCGATGGACACGCCCGTGACCGAGCCGATGGTGATGAGCACGATGGACGGCGGAATGGTCTCGGTCTGCGCGCCAGTGGCCGATAGCAAGGCCACCAGATCGCCCGGCTTGGCGCCGCGCTTCTGCATTTCCGGGAACAGCACGGGCGCAATGGCCGCCATGTCGGCGATCTTGGACCCCGAGATGCCGGACACCAGGTACATGGCGCCGATCAGCACATAGGACAGCCCGCCGCGCACGTGTCCCAGCAGGCTGGCCAGGAACTGGATCATGGCGCGCGCCATGCCGGTCATCTCGATCAGCGAGCCCAGGAAGATGAAGAGCGGCACCGCCAGCAGCATCAGGTGCGACATGCCTTCGTCCAGCCGGCCGACCATTACCACCATCGGGGTGTTGGTGGTCAAGGCCAGGTAGGAGAATGTGGCCAGGGCGAACGAGAACGCAATCGGCACGCCCGAGAACACCGTGGCGGCCACGATGCCCACGAAGAAGATCAGCAGGTTCAGCTTGCCCAATGTGGAAAACAGCGGCTGCGCTAGCCAGAACAGCGCGACCACCGCGGCCGCCCCGGCCAGCGCCGCCAGCATCTGCGGAGCGGTCTGCGTGCGCAGGAGCCGCAGCAGGGCTACCACCGCCATCAGCCCCATGCCCACCGGAATCGCGGCGGCGCGCCAGGCGTTGCTCAGTTCCAGCGCGGGCGTGACGATGAAGTGTTCTTCATGCGCGTATTCCACGGCGGGCGCCAGGATCAGCGCCAGGAAGGCCAGCGACGCGGCCAGCGCCAGCGTTTCCAGCTGGGCGCGGCGCGCCGGGCTGACGTTGTTAACCAAGGCTGTCATCCGCATGTGCTCGCCGCGCCGCAGGGCGACCACCGCGCCCAGCATTGACAGCCACAGGAACAGGATGGAGGCGAGTTCGTCGGACCAGACCAGCGGGCTGTGGAAGGCGTAGCGCGCCACCACGCCCGCGAACAGCACGGCGATCTCGACCAGCACGAGGGCCGCCGCCACGTGTTCGACCACGCTGCCCAGCAGCGCGTCGAAGGCCCCGGCGGCACGGCGCAGGGGATGGGCCGGCAGCGCTTGCGGTGCGGGATGGGGAGCGGACAAGGAGGACATGGCGCGTCCTCAGACCAGCTTGCCGACGGCCTGCTCCAGCAGGGTCCAGGCCTCGTTGCCGAAGCGGCCCTGCCATTCCTTGTAGAAGCCGGCGGTGCGCAATTGTTCGCGGAAGCTGTCGGCCGACGGCTGGTTGAACAGCAGACCCTTGCCTTCCAGATCCGATTGCACCGAGGCATTGAGCTTCTTGATGTCTTCGCGCTGGGCCAGACCGGCCTCGTTGATGCCGCGCGCCACGATGGCCTTCAGGTCCTGCGGCAGGCCTTCCCACATGCGGCCGTTGGCGATGAACCAGTAGCCATCCCAGATGTGGTTGGTGAGCGAGCAGTACTTCTGCACTTCGTACAGCTTGGCCACCTGAATGATGGGCAGGGGATTTTCCTGGGCGTCCACCACCTTGGTCTGCAGCGAGGAATACACCTCGCTGAACTGCAGGCTGGCGGGCGCGGCGCCCAGGCCCTTGAACATGGAGATCGGCAGCGAGCTGACCGGCACGCGGATCTTCAGGCCGTCCATGTCGGCGGCGGACTTGACCGGCGCCTTGCTGCTGGTGGTCTGGCGAAAGCCGTTGTCCCACATTTTCTCGAAGGCGTAGAGGCGGCGCTGCGCGATGGCGGCGCGCACGTGGGCGCCGAGCGCGCCGTCCATGGCGCTCCAGACCTGGTTGTAGTCCTTGAAGGCGAAGCCCACGGCGTTGATGGCCGCGACCGGCACCAGGGTGGCGATGACCAGGGCGGACGGGGTGAAGAAATCGATGCCGCCCGAGCGCACCTGGGCCAGCATGTCGGTGTCGCCGCCCAACTGGTTGTTCGGGAAGATCTTGATGTCCACGCGGCCGTTGCTTTCCTTGAGGATGCGTTCGGCGGCTTCCTGGGCGCGGATATTCAGCGGGTGCGTGACCGGCAGGTTGTTGCCGTACTTGAGCGTGTAGTCGGCCGCGCGGGCGATCAGCGGGAAGCCCGAGCTCAGGGCGACGGCGGGAACCGCGCAAAGGCGGCGTAGGGCACTGCGGCGTGTCAGCAGCTTCATGGTTGTCTCCATAATTCTGGTTATGATGTTTTTTGATGTGCCACAACAGCGCCAGTACCATGCGGCAGAATGGACAATAGTGAATCAACGCTATCATCGTCAAACCTGATTAATGATGGATTTTGATGTGAATCGAACGCCTCCCGAACGCAAGCTGGCGCGCCTGGCCGATGTGGCGGAGCGCGCCGGAGTGTCCACCGCCACGGCCGACCGGGTCCTGAATCGCCGGCCCGGCGTGCGCGCCAGCACCGCCCAGAAAGTCTTCAAGGCGGCCATCGAACTGGACTATCTGCCGGAACAGGAGGTGCTTGCGGCCGCCGCGCCCGAGCCCCTGCGGCTGGTGTTCCTGCTGCCGCGCGGCAGCAACCGCTACCTGCGCATGCTGGGCGACACCGTCAGCTACGCCCAGGAGCACTTCGCGCCGCTCAACGCCAAGTGCCAGGTCGAGTATGTGGAAAGCTTCAATCCCGACGCGCTCGCGCAGGCGCTGGCCAGGCACGGCAAGCGCGCCGACGGCATCGCGTTCATGGCGCTGGAGCATCCCGCCGTGCGCGAGGCCGTCAACCTGCTGGCGCAGCAGGGCGTGCCGGCGGTGACGCTGATTTCCGACCTGGCCAACAGCGCCCGCGTGGCCTACGTGGGCCTGGACAACCGCGCGGCCGGACGCACCGCGGGCTACCTGATTGCCCGTTTCATCGGCTCGCGCGCGGCGCATGTGGCGCTAATCGCCGGATCGCGTCACTACCGCGCCCATGAAGAGCGCGAAGGCGGCTTCCTGCAGCTGTACGCCGAACAGTTCCAGGCCATGCAGGTGGTGGATCTGCGCGAGGGCTATGACGATGCGCAGCGCAACTACGAGCAGGCCCGCCAGTTGCTGGAGCAGTACCCGCAGCTTGCCGGCATCTACAACATCGGCGGCGCATCCGACGGCGTGGCGCGCGCGTTGAAGGAAGCCGGCTTGCAGCACCGCGTTGTCTTCATCGGTCACGGCCTCACGCCCGACACCCGCGCGCTGCTGATAGACGGCACCATGGACGCGGTCATCACGCAAAGCCCGATGGAAGCGCTGATGAGCTGCGTGCGCATCTTCTGCAACCTGCGCGACAAGCGCAGTCCGATGAACGGGGTGGAACTGGCGCGCAGCCAGGTGATCTTCCGCGAAAACCTGCCGTAGACGGGCGGGTCCGGAGTAACCCTGACTGCGGGGGCGTTATGCAAACTATGCATAAGGCCCCCGGACGCGGTCCCTATACTGCCTCGCATTCAATCTGACGGCGCGGCGGTTGTTATGGATCTACGTTGGTTCCAGGATTTTCTGACCCTGGCGGAATGCGGGCAGTTCACCACGGCCGCCGAATTGCGGCATGTCTCGCAATCGGCGTTCAGCCGGCGCATCCAGTCCCTGGAAACCTGGGCTGGCGCCGCGCTGATCGACCGGGGCTGTTTCCCCTTGCGTCTGACCGCGGCGGGCGAGCAATTCCGATCCAATGCCGCCGAGATCGTGCGCAAGGTGGTGGATGCGCGCGGCGAGGCCGGCGTCACCGGCCATGACGGCGCAGTCCTGAGGGTGGCGATGCCGCATTGCCTGGCGACCTCGCACTTTCCGGGTTGGTGCGTCCGTTGGAAGGACGAGAGTGGAGTCGAGTCGCTGCGGCTGCATGTGGGCAATGTGCACGACTCGGTCGAGTGGTTGGCCGCCGGCGTGGTCGACCTGCTGGTGTGCTTCCGCCACGCCGCCGAAGACATACAACTGGATCCGCAAGCCTATATGCGGACCGGCATGGAGCCGGACTTCCTGCGCCTGTTCCGCCCCGCCGCCATGCCGGTGGACGAGACCGCGCTGTACGCCGTGGATTCCCCGGCGCGCTATCCCTATGTGTCGCATGCCCAGGGCGCCTACTTCAGGCGGCTGGTCGACCTGTCTTGCGGCGACCTGCTGCAGCGCCCCGTCCTGCGACGCGTTTGCGAAACCGATTTCGTGGATGGCGCGCGCACGCTGGTCAGCGCCGGCGTCGGGCTGGCATGGCTGCCCGAATCCAGCGCCCGGGTGTCGGTGGACGCCGGGGAGATCGTCGCGATCAAGGACCGCCGCTGCGCGATCCCGATGCAGATCTGCATGTATGCCCGTCGCCAGGGGCCGGCCCAGGAGCCCGTGGAACGCGTATTCAACCTCTATACCAAGCGCTGACATAAACCCCAAGGAGAAAAGCATGGCACTTTGCATCAAGGCATCGGTCGCGGCGTTGGCGATCTTTATGGCGGGCGCCGCCTCGGCCCAGCAACTGGACGGCACGCTGAAGAAGGTCGCCGACACTGGCACCATCACCATCGGCCATCGCGAGACCTCGATCCCGTTTTCCTACTATGACGGCAACCAGAAGCCCGTGGGCTACTCGATCGACATCTGCGAGCGCATCGTCCGCGCGGTGCAGACCCGGCTCAAGCGCAGCGACATCCAGGTGAAGTACCTGCCGGTCACCTCCGCGACGCGCATTCCCCTGATGGGCAACGGCACCATCGACCTGGAATGCGCCTCGACCTCCAATACCCTGGACCGCCAGCAGCAGGTGGCGTTCTCGGTCACCACCTTCGTGACCGGCAATCGGTTTCTCAGCCAGAAGTCTTCCAAGTTGCGCACCGTCGACGACCTGAAGGGCAAGGTCGTGGCCTCGACTTCCGGCACCGCGAACATCCGCCAGATCAATGAGTTGAACGAAACGCGTGGACTGGGCATGCGCATCGTGCCCGTGAAGGAGCATGCCGAAGGCTTCCTGATGGTGGAGACCGGCCGCGCCGCCGCCTTCGTCATGGACGACATCCTGCTGTATGGCCTGATCGCCAACGCCAAGCAGCCCGACCGCTACGAGGTCTCCGACGCGTCCCTGTCGATCGAACCCTACGCCATCATGCTGCGCCGCGACGATCCGCAGTTCAAGGCGCTGGTGGATGACGCCATCAAGGCCCTCTACGCCAGCGGCGAGTTCCAGGCGCTGTACGACCGCTGGTACCGCAGCCCGCTGCCGCCCAAGGGCATCAACCTGAACGTGGCCATGAGCGAGGCGCTCAAGCGCGTGGTCGCCACGCCCACCGATTCGGGCGATCCCGCCGCCTACCGCTAGGCCCAGGCTTAGCCGCAATACGCCGATGCGCGGCCCCGGCGAGGGGCCGGGACCGCGCGCGGCCAGATCATCGAGAAAAGCATGGCATATCAATGGAACTGGGGCGTGTTGTTCGCCCCGTCGCCCGACGGCGGGCAGACGTATCTGCAAACCCTGCTGGACGGGCTGAGCGTGACCGTGAAAACGGCGGCGCTGGCGTGGCTGATCGCGCTGGTGCTGGGTCTGGCGGTCGGCGTGGCGCGCACGCTGCCGTCCCGCGGGGTGCGCGCGGCGGCAGCCGTTTATGTGGAAGTGTTCAGGAACATCCCGCTGATCGTGCAGATGTTCCTGTGGTACTTCGTCTTGCCGGAGCTGCTGCCGACGGCGGCCGGCGACTGGATCAAGCAATTGCCCGACGCGTCCTTCTATACGGCGGCGCTGGCTATCGGCATGTACATGTCGGCGCGCATCGTGGAACAGCTGCGCGCCGGGATCGAGGCCTTGCCGCAGGGCCAACGCAACGCGGGCCTGGCGCTGGGCCTGACCTTGCCGCAGCTGTACCGGCACGTGCTCTTGCCCAACGCATTGCGCACGGTCCTGCCGACCATGACGTCTGACTGCCTGAACACCATCAAGAACACCTCGGTGGCGCTGACCATCGGGCTGGCGGAGCTGACTGCCCAGGCCCATGCGATGCAGGAATTCTCGTTCCAGGTATTCGAGGCTTTTCTGACCGCCACCATGGCCTACCTGGCGCTCAATCTCATCGTCATCGTGGTGATGCGCGCGCTGGAATACAAGCTGCGGATTCCGGGCCGGGCCGCTGGCGGGCGCATGGCGAAAGGGAGCCGGGCATGACCGATTTCGATCTGCAATCGATTATTGACGCCTTGCCGTACCTGATCCTGTCCGGCTTGCGCTTCACCCTGCTGCTGACCTTGACGTCGACCGTGGGCGGCGTGCTGCTGGGCACCTTGCTGGCCGTTGCCCGGCTTTACGGCGGACGCCTGGCGGCGTGGCCTGCGACGGTATACGTGAACCTGTTCCGCTCCTTGCCGCTGGTGCTGGTGATCTTCCTGATCTATTTCATCCTGCCCTATGCCTTGCAAGCGATCACGGGATCCGAGCGGCCCATCGTGCTGGGCGCCATGGGGTCGGCCTTCATTACCTTCATTCTGTTCGAGGCCGCGTACTTCTCGGAAATCATCCGGGCAGGGGTAGGCAGCGTCGGGCCCGGCCAGTATGCCGCGGGCAGCGCCCTGGGCCTGCGACACGGCCAGGTGCTGCGCAAGGTGATCCTGCCGCAGGCGTTTCGCAACATGCTGCCGGTGCTGCTGACCCAGGTGATCGTCATCTTCCAGGAAACCGCGCTGGTCTATGTCCTGTCGCTCACGGATTTCCTGGGGGCGGCGACCAAGATCGCGCAGCGCGACAACCGGCTGGTCGAGATGTACATGCTGGTGGCGCTGGTGTTCTTCGTGATCTCGTTCACCGCCTCGCGCGGCGTGCGGGCGCTGCGCGCCCGGATCGGCGCCTGAGCGCCCGGGCGTTTCCATTCGGAGTCTACATTCATGATCGAAATTCAACAGGTCGGCAAGCGCTACGGCGACTTGCCGGTACTCAAGCAGTGCTCGCTGCGCGTGCAGCGCGGCGAAGTGGTGGTGGTCTGCGGGCCGTCCGGGTCGGGCAAGTCGACGCTGATCAAATGCGTGAACCGGCTGGAACCGTTCGATGCGGGCCGCATCGTGGTCGACGGCACCGACGTCGGTGCGCCGGGCACGGACCTGCCCAAGCTACGCGCACGCGTCGGCATGGTGTTCCAGCACTTCGAGTTGTTTCCCCATCTGACGGTGCGGGAGAACGTCTGCCTGGGACAGGTCAGCGTGCTGGGTCGTAGCCGCGCGCAGGCGATGGAGAAGGCCGCCGCGCTGCTGGAACGGGTCGGCGTGGCGGCGCATGGCGACAAGCATCCGGGGCAGCTTTCGGGCGGCCAGCAGCAGCGGGTCGCGATTGCGCGGGCGCTGGCCATGGACCCGGTGGTGATGCTGTTCGACGAGCCGACCTCGGCGCTCGACCCGGAAATGATCGGCGAAGTGCTGGATGTGATGACGGGGCTGGCGCGCGACGGCATGACCATGATGGTCGTCACGCACGAGATGGGATTCGCGCGCCGCGTGGCCGACCGCGTCGTGTTCATGGAGTCCGGAGAGATCGTCGACGACGCCAGTGCCGAGGCATTCTTCGGCAACGCCGCCTCGGCGCGCTCGCGCGCTTTCCTGTCCCGCATCATCAGCCACTGATTTCTCTCACCTTCATAAGCTTCCATGTCCTCCATTTTTCATATCAACGGCAATCTCGTTCCGGCCGAACAGGCCGTCATCCCGGCGCTGGACCGGGGGTTTCTATTCGGCGACGGCGTCTACGAAGTGATTGCGGTGATCGACGGCCTGTTGCTGGAGTTCGAACGGCATGCCGCCCGCCTGGCGCGCAGCCTGACCGAGGTCGGCATCCGCAATCCGCTGCCGCGCGACACGCTGCTGGAGCGTTGCCGCGAACTGGTGCGGCGCAACGGCCTGCGCGAAGGCTCTGTCTATGTGCAGGTCACGCGCGGCGCGGACAGCAAGCGCGATTTCGCCTTTCCCGTCGAGGTCGAGCCCACCGTGATGATGTACGTCAGCGAGAAGTCCTTGCGGGTGAATCCGCTGGCTGAATCTGGCGTGCGAGTGGCAAGCGTGCCGGACATGCGCTGGCAGCGGCGCGACATCAAGAGCGTGTCGCTGATCGCCCAGGTGCTGGCCAAGCAGGCCGCGCAGGCCTCGGGCGCGTTCGAGGCGCTGATGGTCGACCCCGACGGCGTGGTGACGGAAGGAGCGTCGTCGAGCGCGCTGCTGGTCGACGCGCAGGGGCGGATCGTGGTGCGGCCCTTGTCGCGCGAGATACTGCCGGGCTGCACCCGCGCCGCCGTGCTGGCGCTGGCCGCCAAGCGCGGGGTGGCCGTGGAGGAGCGCAAGTTCACGCTGGACGAGTGCCGGCGGGCGACGGAACTGGTGTTGACGTCCGCCTTGCACTTCGTGCTGCCGGTGATCGAGCTGGACGGCCAGCCCGTCGGCACGGGACGGCCGGGACCGGTATGCCGGGAGCTGCGGCAACTCTATATGGAGTACGTGCTGGCGTCCGCGCTATAGCGCTGCGCGAGCCGCGGCGGGCGTATGATTCCCGATAAGGGCTCGCACCCCGTCCGGCAATGGCCGGCACGCCATTGCCTCCTTCATCGCAGGGTTGCTCAACCTCGGTCACCCGGGCCTATCGTCGGGTGACCGTGAAGGCGTTGCGCCATGGATCATTTCCTGTCCGCTGTCCGCGTGGATGGCCCGGACCGCGCCAAGGCTGGCATCAAGACCCGGTCACCGGCGGGTCACCACGATCTCCAGGTATTCGCTGGGTACGACCATCGCGCTATCGCCAGAGCGGTTGTACCGGTCTATCTGCACCATGAGATCGTTGGTCAGCGCGGACTGCGCCGCAGGTTCCAGCGCGCCAAAGGCCTTGAGCAGCGGACCATAGTAGGTCTTGAAGACCTGCAGCCAGTGCTCCGGCGAGCGGTAACGGAACACGAAGTGGCGGGGTTCGGCCTGGATCGAGGACGCATGCGGGCCGAACATTTCATCGATCCGCGCTCGGGTGCCCCACAGCGCGGGCGATTTGATCCCGGCGGGCGGCGGCAGATGCTTGCCGATGGTCTTGAAGACCTGGCCGATGAAGCCGTCAGGCGTCCAATTGGCCAGGCCGATCTTGCCGCCGGAGCGGCACACGCGGACCATTTCGGCTGCCGCCTGGTCCTGGTCGGGGGTGAACATCACGCCGAAGGTCGAGACCACCGCGTCGAATCTCCCATCCGGGAAGGGCAGGGCTTCGGCATCGGCCTCCTGGAACTCGATCTGCAAGTGTTCGGCGGCGGCGCGTTCGCGGGCGCGTCCCAGCAGCGCCGGCACGTAGTCGGTCGAGACGACATCGCACCAGCGGCGTGCGGCGGCCAGCGAGGCATTGCCGTTGCCGGCGGCCACATCGAGCACCTTCTGTCCGGCGCGGACGTCCAGCGATTCGCACAGCTGTTCTCCTACGATCTGCAACGTGGTGCCGACAACGGCATAGTCCCCGGAAGCCCAGGTGCCCTGCTGGCGTGTCTTCAAGGCGGCCAGGTCGGGCTGCGCGGTGTCGCGCACGGGGCTGGTGGCGAGGGAGGAAATGGACATGGTCTGTCTCCGTTAAAGCGCTGTGTATGCGGCAGCGGGCGAAGCCAGCCTGCCGGGGAATCGCAACCGGCGCCGCGCAGGCTTGCGCGCACCGTGCTTCCCGAGATCCAAGTTAAGAGCCGGCCATGGAGGCGGGCGTGGTAGCCGGCGTGGAATCGGCCGAGGGTTCGGCGGACCGCGATCCGCCGGGTGGTTCCGTCCCCGGCGCGGTTCTCCAGTTGCGGCTGCTCGGAGCCATGGCGATCAGCCGGGGGGGCGCAGCCGTGGCGCTGCCGCCATCGCGCAAGCTGCGCGCGCTCATCGCCTACCTCGCGCTGGCTCCGCATCCCGTGCAGCGCGCGCATCTCTGCGAGTTGTTATGGGACGTGCCGAACGATCCGCGCGGCGAGCTGCGCTGGTGTCTCAGCAAGGCCAGAACCCTGCTGGACGATCCGGGCCGCCGCCGGGTCGAGACGGCGCAGGACACGGTGAGGCTGGACCTGGCCGACTGCCAGGTGGACGCCATCGAGATCGGCAGCGCGATGCAGCAGGGCATCGTCCGGCTGGACAGCGAGCGGCTGCGCGCGCTGGCCGGTCTGTTTGCGGGCGATTTTCTCGAAGGGTTGGGGATCGATCGCAATCCCTTTTTCAACAACTGGCTGACCGCGCAGCGCCGGCGCTTGAGGGCCTGCCATGCGGCAGTCCTGGAGCATCTGGCGGCCGGTCTGCCCGCAGGGTCCGGCGAGGTCTTCGCCTGCCTGGATAAGTGGCTGCAGCTTGCCCCGTTCGACCGGCGCGCCCACGAGCTGCTGCTGGAACTGCTGGCGCAGCGCGGCCAGTGGCGTGAAGGCGAGGAGCATCTGGCCGCGGCCATGCGGGCCTTCGAAGCGGATGGCCTGGACGGGCGGCCCCTGCGCGACGCATGGCGGGAACTCAGGGGGCGAGCCAGCCAGACGCCACGGCCGGACGCGGCCCGGAGGGAGGAAGCCGAGAGCCCGGTCGCGGACGCCGGCGACCGCGCGGGCCGCGCTTCGATCGCGGTGATGCCGTTCGTGGACCGCTCGGCGCAGGCCGGCGTGCGGGGAGGGCTGGCGGACGGCCTGGCCTATGACATCATCACCCGGCTGGCCAAGCTGCGCAGTCTGTTCGTCATCGCCCAAGGCACGGTTTTTGCGCTGGACCAGCGCAATGTGGGGCCGGACGAGGCTGGCCGTACGCTCAATGTGGACTATGTCGTCAGCGGTGCGCTGCAACGGCGCGAAAAGCGCATAAGCGTGGCCGTGGAACTCGTGGAATCGCGAACCGCCCGCATCGTGTGGGCGGACGTCTTCGACCGCGAGCTGGATGACGCATTCCTGGCCCTGGACGAGATCGGCAACCGGATCGTGGCCGCCGTGGACATCGAGATCGAATCCGCCGAGCGCAACCGGGCCATTCTGAGGCCGCCGAACTCCCTGGACGCCTGGCAGGCGCATCATCGCGGCCTGTGGCACATGTACCGCTTCAACCGGGCCGACAACGCGCAGGCGCGGCATTTCTTCGAGATGGCCTTGCGCCTCGATCCGACGTTTTCACGCGCCTACGCCGGCCTGTCGTTCACCCATTGGCAGGACGCGTTCCAGCGTTGGGGCGAGCCGGCACCGGCCATCGACCTGGCCTTCGAAGCCGCCGGGCAGGGCCTGATCGCCGATGACCGCGACCCGGCGGCGCACTGGGCCATGGGCCGGGCGCTATGGCTGCGCGGCGGCCAGGACCAGTCGCTGGCGGAGTTGAGGCGCGCCGTGGACCTGAGCCCGAACTTCGCCCTGGCGCACTACACCCTGGGCTTCGTCAACTGCCAATCCGGCGACGCCGAAGCCGCGATAGGCTCGTCCGACCATTCGCGCGACCTGAGCCCCTACGACCCGCTGCTGTTCGGCATGCTGGCCGTGCGCGCGCTGGCGCTGGTCCGCCTGGGCCGGTTCGAGGAGGCCGCCGACTGGGCCCTGAAGGCCGCGGCGCGTCCCAATGCCCATGTGCACATCCTGGCGATCGCGGCCTGCTGTCTTGCGATAGCCGGCAAGGGCGATGAAACGTCCGGCCTGCTGGCCGCGATCCGCAAGACGCATCCTTCGTATCGCGTGGACGATTTCCTGGCGGCATTCCGCCTGACCGGCGACGCCGAGGCTTTGTTCCGGCAAGGCGCCAGCCGCATCGGGCTGGGCTAAGCCGGAGGCGGCGCGCCTCAGGCGATCTCCACCGCATCGCCGTTCAAGCGCGCCTGCCAGGTCCGCAGGCGCTGTTCCGGGTACTGCACGCACACGCCGTCCTCCAGCCGGAAGTGTTGCTTGTAGAGCGGCGAGGCCACCACGAGTTCGCCGCCGACGTGGCCGACGAGGCCGCGGCCGATGACGTTGGCGCCGGATCGGGGGTCGCGGTTTTCCAGGGCGTAGACGCCGCCGCCCGCGGGCTGCGGCACGTAGAAGAGGGCGATCTGGGCGCCATCCACCAGCGCCACCACGCCGGAGTTGGGCACCAGGTCCTGGCGGCGGCACACCGGTAGCCAGTCTTGGGGTTCGCGGATCAGGGCGTCCATCAGGCAATCTCCTCGGCGATGGGGATGACGCGCGCGGGAGCGGGCCGGGGCTGGCCGCGTTCCTGCACGAACTGGATGTCGGGATCGGCGCCGCGATCATTGACGAAGGTGCGGAAGCGCTTGAGCTTTTCCGGGTCGTTCAGCGCGTTGGCCCACTCGCATTCGTAGCGGTCCACCACCAGCTGCATCTGCGCTTCCAGCTCGGCGCACAAGCCCAGGCTGTCCTCCAGCACCACCTGCTTCAGGTAGTCCAGGCCGCCCTCCAGCGATTCGCGCCAGACCGAGGTGCGCTGCAGCTTGTCGGCGGTGCGGATGTAGAACATCAGCAGGCGGTCTATGGTGCGGATGAGGGCGGCGTCGTCCAGGTCGGTCGCGAACAGTTCCGCGTGGCGCGGGCGCATGCCGCCGTTGCCGCAGACGTAGAGGTTCCAGCCGTTCTCGGTGGCGATGACGCCGATGTCCTTGCTTTGCGCCTCGGCGCATTCGCGGGTGCAGCCGGATACGGCGAATTTCAATTTGTGGGGCGAACGCAGGCCCTTGTAGCGGTGCTCGATGTCCAGCGCCATCTTGACGCTATCCTGCACGCCGTAGCGGCACCAGGTGCTGCCCACGCAGGACTTCACCGTGCGGGTGGACTTGCCGTAGGCGTGGCCGGTCTCGAAGCCGGCGGCGATCAGTTCCGCCCAGATGTCCGGCAGCTCATGTAGCTGCGCGCCGAACAGGTCGATGCGCTGGCCTCCCGTGATCTTGGTGTACAGCTGGTACTTCTTGGCCACGGCGCCGATCGCGATCAGGCCGTCGGGCGTGATCTCGCCGGCGGGGATGCGCGGCACCACCGAGTAGGTGCCGTTCTTCTGCATGTTCGCCATGAAGGTGTCGTTGGTGTCTTGCAGCGGCACCAGTTGCGGGTCCTGGATCGGGCGGTTCCAGCACGAGGCCAGGATGGAGCCCACGGCGGGCTTGCAGATGTCGCAACCCTGCTGGCCGCGCCCGTGGCTGGCCAGGAGTTCCTCGAAGGATTCGATGCCGTTGACGCGCACGATGGCGTACAGCTCCTGGCGGGTGTGCGGGAAGTGCTCGCACAGGCTCTTGTCGACTGCCACGCCGCGGCTGGCCAGTTCGTGTTCGACCACCTGCTTGAGCAGGCTGGCGCAGCCGCCACAGCCGGAGGCCGCCTTGGTGCTGGCCTTGACCGCGGCCAGGTCCGCGCAGCCGCCGTCGATCGCGGCGCATACCGCGCCCTTGCTTACGTTGTGGCAGGAACAGAGGGTGGCGCCGGCCGGCAGCGCGTCCACGCCCAGCAGCGGCGCGCCCTGGCCCTGCGGCAGGATCAGGCTGGCCGAGTCCGCCGGCGGCGCGATGCCGTTTTGCACGTATTGCAGCAGCGTGTCGTAGTAGCTGTTGTCGCCCACCAGCACCGCGCCCAGCACGCGCTTGCCGTCGGCCGACACCACCAGGCGGCGGTAGCCGGCGCCGGCTTCGTCGATGTAGCGGTAGCTGCGCGAACCGGGCGTGGCGCCATGGGCGTCGCCGATCGAGCCCACGTCCACGCCCAGCAGCTTGAGCTTGGTCGACATGTCGGCGCCGCTGAACGCCTGCGCGGCGTCGTCGCAAAGCGCTGCCGCCACCGTGCGCGCCATCTGGTAGCCGGGTGCCACCAGCCCGAACACGCTGCCATTCCAGGCCGCGCATTCGCCGATGGCGTAGATGTGTTCGTCGCTGCTGCGGCAGTGGTCGTCGATGGCCACGCCGCCGCGTTCGGCCAGCGTCAGTCCGGTTTTGCGCGCCAGCGTTACTTGCGGCCGGATGCCCGCCGAGAACACGATCAGGTCGGTTTCCAGCGGCGCGCCCTCGGCAAAGCGCATGCGGTAGCGGTATTGCGTGCCGGGCTTGATGTCCTGCGTGGCGCGCGACAGGTGCACGCCCACGCCCAGCGCCTCGATGCGCGCCTTGAGCGCCGAGCCGCCTTGCTCGTCCAGCTGCACCGGCATCAGGCGCGGCGCAAACTCGACCACGTGCGCCTCCAGGTTCAGCGACTTCAGCGCGTGGGCGGCTTCCAGCCCCAGCAGGCCGCCGCCTACCACCACGCCGCGGCGCGCGCCGTGGGCGGCCTCGCGGATCAGGTCCAGGTCGTCGAGCGTGCGGTACACCAGGCGCGATGCGCCTTCCGCGCCCACGATCGGCGGCACGAAGGGGTAGGAACCCGTGGCCAGTATCAGTTTGTCGTAGGCGCTGCGGCCGCTGGCGGTCACGATCTCGCGATGGCGGCGGTCGATCTCCAGCACGGGCGAGCCCAGGTGCAAGGTGACGCCTTCCTGTTCATACAGCGCCGCGTCGCCCAGCGCCATTGATTCCGCGTCGCGCCCGTTCAGGTATTCGGACAGGTGCACGCGATCGTAGGCGCGGCGGCTTTCCTCGCCGTAGACGTGGATGCGGTAGCGCGCAAGCGCGCCGCGGGCGATGAGTTGCTCGACGCAATGGTGGCCCACCATGCCGTTGCCGATGACAACGAGAGTCTGCAGAGAATCGGATGAGGCCGCTACGTTCATGGGATATCCCCGGGCTTGGGTATTCGGTTTTCAGAAAACGCAAAGGCGCCCTGGACCTTGCGGTCGGGGCGCCATTGCCGTTGCTGCTCAAGTTGTCTCGCCGGCCTTGCGGCCCGCGCATGAACCATCAAGCAAAGTCCGTGCCAGGGATGCCGTAGTGCATCCGCGAGCGGGAGCCGTCCGCGGATTCATAGGGGAAACAGAGTGGGAGCGGGGCGGGCGGCGCGATCTGCCTGCGGACGCCCCAAGGTGCCGATGCGTCAAGGCGGTGCATATCCCTGTGCGGATTTGCACCCGTTTGGCGCAGCCGGGCGGACAGGGAAACGCCGCTACGCAAACGCCGCCTGGACGGCGGCAAAGGCCGCGGCGACCAGCGGATCGTCGCGGCGGGATGCCAGGGTGATGAAGGAGAGTTCGGCCTGGATGGCCAAGCCCTTGACCAGCACCAGCCCGCTGGCCTGGGACTCGCGCAGCGCGATGGAGTCGCGCGCCAGCGACAGGCCCACGCCGGAGCGCACCAGGTCCAGCATCGAAGCTTCCTGGTCCACCTCGGCCACGGCGTTGGGTGCAATGCCCAGCGTGTCGAATTTTTCCGACAGCAGCCGGTGATGGACCGAGTCCGGCGGCGTCCAGATCCAGGGCAGGGCGGCGATCGCGGCCCAGTCGCGGGCGGCCACCTGCGCGCCCCAACCCTTGGGAGCCACGACGAAATAGGTGAATGACGCGAGCGGCAGCGCCTGCAGTCCGGCGGGCCCCGGGTCCCGCCCTTGGGGGCCGAGCGCAAAGCCCACGTCCAGTTCGCCCGCGCGCACCTGCTTCGCCACCGATCCGGACATGCCATGGCGCAGGGTGGGGCGGATCTTGGGATAGCGCTCCACCAGGTATTGCAGCGTGGCGCCCAGGCGCAGGAACTCCGGATCAAGAATCGTGCCGATGCGCAGATCGCCCTGGACGGTGTCGCGCAAGGCGCCGATGGCGCGCTGGAAGTCGTCGAGCGCGTCCAGGATGCGTTGCGCCGAGGGCAGCAGGGCGCGGCCGTCGGCGTTGGGCGCCAGGCCCTGCGCCGTGCGCGAGAACAAGCTCAAGTCCAGTGATTCCTGGAAGTTCTTCAGCTGCAGGCTGAGCGCGGGCTGGGTCAGGTGCAGATGCTCGGCCGCGCGCGTCAGGTTGCCCTCGCGGGCCACGGCGGCAAAGGTGCGGATGTGCTTCAGGTCCATGGGGCGGTTCCCGGAGTGAGTGGCGAGCGGCACGACTGAAAGCCGTCAAAAGGCTAGAGCATTATTTAAATTGCTTATAAACCGTTTTTCAACAATTCATTGGACAGTTCCGCCTGGCTGCGCGAGAGTCACGCTAGTGCCCGGGGCGCGGAATGCGGTCGCAGCCGGGTCGGCTCAACGTCGTCGGCGGGCGCTCCGCCCGGCAAAAAGATAAGAAGAGCTTATGGAGACATACGACTACATCATCGTGGGCGCGGGTTCTGCCGGTTGCGTGCTGGCCAACCGCCTGAGCCGCGACCCCGCTGTGCAGGTGCTGCTGCTGGAGGCCGGCGGCAGCGACAACTACCACTGGATCCATATCCCGGTGGGTTATCTGCATTGCATCGGCAACCCCCGGACGGACTGGATGTACCGCACCGCGGCGGAACCGGGCCTGGGCGGCCGTTCGCTGATCTATCCGCGCGGCCGCGTGCTGGGCGGCAGTTCATCGATCAACGGCATGATCTACATGCGCGGCCAGCGCCAGGACTACGAGGACTGGGCCGAGCTGTCCGGCGATCCGGCCTGGGGCTGGGACCAGGTGCTGCCCGTGTTCAAGCGCAGCGAGGACTACCACCGCGGCGCGGACGAGTTCCACGGCGCCGGCGGCGAATGGCGCGTGGAGTCGCAGCGCCTGCGCTGGGACATCCTGGAAGCCTTTGCCGGCGCGGCCGAGCAGGAGGGCATCCCGCGGGTGCAGGACTTCAATCGGGGCGACAACTTCGGCTGCGGCTACTTCGAAGTGAACCAGCGCGGCGGCTGGCGCTGGAATACCTCTAAGGCGTTCCTGCGCCCGGTGCGCAGGCGTGCGAACCTGCGGGTGATGACAGGCGCGCAGGCCGAGCAGCTGGTGTTCGAAGGCAAACGCTGCGTGGGCGTGCAGTTGCGCCAGGGCGGCCAGAGCGTCACCTTGCGCGCGCGCCGCGAGGTGGTGCTGGCGGCGGGGGCCGTGAATACGCCGGTGTTGCTGGAGACCTCCGGCGTGGGGGAGCCGGCGCGCCTGCGCGAAAGCGGTATCGCACTGCGCCACGCCCTGCCGGGGGTGGGCGAGAACCTGCAGGATCACCTACAGCTGCGCGTCATCATCCAGGTGCAGGGCGTGAAGACGCTGAACCGCATCGCCTCCACCTGGTTGGGCAAGGCGGGCATTGGATTGGAGTACCTGCTTAAGCGCAGCGGCCCCATGAGCATGGCGCCGTCGCAGCTGGGCGCGTTCGCCAAGTCGGATCCGAAGCAGGCGCGCGCCAACGTGGAATTTCATGTGCAGCCGCTGTCGCTGGGCGCTTTTGGCGAACCCCTGCATGGCTTTGACGCTTTCACCGCCAGCGTGTGCAACTTGCGGCCTACCTCGCGCGGCAGCGTGCACGCGCAGGGGCCGCAAGGGAAGCCCGCCATTAGCCCCAACTATCTGAGCACCGAGGAAGACCTGCGCGTGGCGGCGGACTCGATCCGCCTGGTGCGGCGGATCGCGGCGGCGCCGGCCTTGCAGCGCTACCAGCCGCAGGAATGGCTGCCGGGGCCGGCGTTCCAGACCGATGCCGAACTGCGGGAAGCGGCCGGCAAGATCGGCACCACCATCTTCCATCCAGTGGGCACCTGCGCCATGGGGCGTGATGCGGACGGCGGGGCGGTGGTGGACGCGCGGCTGCGCGTCCACGGGCTGGAGGGCTTGCGCATCGCCGATGCGTCGGTGATGCCGCTGATCACCTCCGGCAATACCAACTCGCCGACCATCATGATCGCGGAGCGGGCGGCCGATATGATTCGCGAGGACGCTGCAGGCCGTTGAATCGACGTGCTGCATCCCGGAAAAAAAGCCGCCCATGTGGGCGGCTTTCTTGTGATGGCGAGGCCGCGTTCAGCGCAGCGAGCGGTACGTCTCCTGCCGCTGCGGATGGGTCAGCATGACTTGCCAGAGCTGGCCCTCGCGTGACCGGAAGAAGCCGGCGCAGCACATGAGGTAGTACTTCCACATGCGGTAGAAGCGCTTGCCGTAGCGCGGTTCCAGCTCGGGCCAGGCGTGGTCGAACCTGTCCCACCAGGCCATCAGCGTGCGGTCGTAGTCGGCGCCGAAGTTGTGCCAGTCTTCGATGATGAAGCGGCCTTCCACCGCCGTGGCGATCTCGCGGGCGGACGGCAGCTTGCCGTTGGGGAAGACGTAGCGGTCGATCCAGGGGTCGGTGCTCTGGCTGGTGGAGGCGATGCCGATGGTGTGCAGCAGGAACACGCCGTCCGGGGCCATCAGGCGCTGCACGTTGCTGAAGTAGGTGTCGTAGTTCTTGGGGCCGACGTGCTCGAACATGCCTACCGAGACCACCTTGTCGAAGCTGCCCTGCAGGTCGCGGTAGTCCTGCAGCAGCAGTTGCACGGGCAGGCCCTTGACCCTTTCCTGCGCCAGCGCCAGTTGCTCCTTGGACACGGTGACGCCGGTGACCTTGACGCCATAGCGCTCGGCGGCAAAGCGCGCCAGGCCGCCCCAGCCGCAGCCGATGTCCAGCAGCGTCTCGCCTTCGCGCAGCTGCAATTTGCGGCAGATCATTTCCAGCTTGGCCAGTTGCGCTTCTTCCAGCGTCTGGGCGTTTTCCCAGTAGGCGCAGGAATAGATCATGCGGCTGTCCAGCATGGCTTCGAACACGTCGTTGCCCGCGTCGTAATGCTGTTCGCCGACCTCGAAGGCGCGGTTCTTGGATTGCAGGTTGAACAGCTTGTGGCGCAGGTGCTCGGCGATCAGCTTGACGCGGGCCAGGCCCAACGCCGCCGATCCCATGTCCGCGCGCAGCAGGCGGGTGAACAGTTCGTCGAGCTGGTCGCAGTCCCACTCGCCGTCCATATACGATTCGCCCAGCCCCAGCGACCAGCTGGCGAAGACGCGGTCATACATATGCTTGTCGTGAACCTGGATGTCCCAGGGGCGCGTGCCGTTGATGCGCACATCGGCGCGAGCCAGGACGTCCTGGAGCACTTTGGGAGGTTCGGGGGGAGGGGGACTGACGGATTGATGGCCGGTGGCCAGCGGCGAGGAAGGACTGCTCTGCTGCATACGGACTCCATATCAATTTTGGGATGACTGATCTGGCAATGCTTGAAACTTCCGACTCTGATCCTAACAGGTCCGCAACTCCAATTTAATGATTGGATCGCCTCGATAGGCAATGGCAATCCCGCTGTGTCGTGGAGCGGGGTTGGCGATCCGGATGCCAGGATCGTAGCGACGACCGGCCTGATAGTCCAGAACCAGGCGGCCTGGGTGTTGCGCCGCCGCCGCCCGCAGTCCGATAAGATACCGGCCTGGCGCGCCTCCAGCCGCGGCGCGCAACGACTTGTGGAGTGTATCGATGGTGGACGCCAGCCTGGAACCCCGTTTGGATTTCGTCACTTGCGCCAGCCCGGCGGGCCTGCACCGCATGGCCTACTGGGAATGGGGCGACCCGGCCAATGACCAGGTACTGGTATGCGTGCACGGCCTGACCCGCAGCGGGCGCGACTTCGATACACTGGCCCGGCGACTGGCCGGACGCTACCGGGTGGTCTGCCCGGACGTCGTGGGGCGCGGCCGTTCCGATTGGCTGGCCAATCCCGCCTTCTACACCGTGCCGCAATACGTCTCGGACATGGTGACCCTGCTGGCGCGGCTGAAGCCGGCGCGCCTGGCCTGGGTGGGCACGTCGATGGGCGGGCTGATCGGCCTGGCGCTGTCGGGCGCGGCCGTCTTTGCGCGCGCCATGCTGGCCATGCGTCCGCACGCGGGCATGCTGCCACCCGAGCAGGGTTTCCATCTGGACAAGCTGGTGCTCAACGACGTGGGGCCGCGCCTGGAAACCGGCGCCCTGGCGCGCATCGGCCAGTACGTGGGCGAGCCCGGCGAATTCGCGAGCTTCGAAGAGGCCGTGGCCACCATGCGCGCCAACTCCACGACCTTCGGCCCGCATACCGATGCGCAGTGGGCGGAACTGGCGCGCTATCTGTATCCCCGGCAGGGCGACAAATGGGTCAAGCATTACGACCTGGCCCTGTCCCAGGCCCTGGCCGCGCAGACCCCGGAGGAACTGGCGGCGGGCGAACAGATCCTGTGGCGTTCGTATGATTCCCTGCCGTGCCCCGTGCTGATCGTGCGCGGCGCCGAATCGGATCTGCTGACGCGCGCCACCGTCGAGGAAATGCTCAAGCGCAATCCGCGCGCGCAGGCTCACGAGGTGCGCGGCGTGGGCCACGCACCCACCTTGATGTCGGACGAGCAGGTCGATCCGGTCGCGGCGTTCCTGCTGTCCTGAGTACGCCAGCAAACCGGGGACGGCACGGCGCTATCCACGCTGCCGGGCCTTCTCTACAATAGCTGGATGAACGCGCGCACACTGAACATCGATCTGCATTGCCATTCCACCGTCTCGGACGGCGCACTCGCGCCGCGCGACGTGGCGCAGCGCGCGCATGCCAACGGCGTGGACGTGTGGGCCTTGACCGACCACGACGAAGTCGGCGGCCTGGCCGAAGCGGCCCGCGCCGCGCGCGACCTGGACATGGACTTCGCCACCGGGGTCGAGATCTCGGTGACCTGGGCGGGCGTCACGGTGCATATCGTGGGCCTGCGCTTCGACCCCGAGAACACTGCCTTGGTCGAAGGTCTGCGCAAGACCCGCTCCGGCCGCGCCGAACGCGCCAAGCGCATCGGCGAACGCCTGGCCGACATGGGCATGCCCGGCGCCTACGAGGGCGCGCTGCCTTTTGCCGGCAACCCCGAACTCATCAGCCGCACGCACTTTGCCCGCTATCTGGTCGAAGCGGGTTATTGCCCCGATGTGCAGACCGTGTTCACCAAGCACCTGGGCGACGACCGGCCCGGCCACGTGCCCATGCAATGGGCCACGCTGGCGGAGGCGGTGGGCTGGATACGCGGGGCGGGCGGTACCGCGGTCATCGCGCATCCGGGCCGCTACAAGTACACGCCGCTGCAATTCGCCGCGCTGTTCGACGAATTCCTGCAACTGGGCGGCCTCGGCATCGAGGTCAACACCGGCAGCCATACCTCGGAAGAGGCCCGCTATTATGCGGACGTGGCGCGCCGCTACGGCTTTCTGGCGTCGCGCGGCTCGGACTTCCATAGTCCCAAGGAAAGCCGGGTGGACCTGGGCCGCTTGCCGGCGCTGCCGCCCGACCTTAAGCCAGTCTGGCACGACTGGTTCTGACGCGGGCGGCGGCCAGGCCGCCTTGCCCTGCATGCTATCGACTGTGACCGCGCCCAAACGGCGCAACCGCCATGAACAAAGCCTTTGTCAAAGAGTCGGACAACGAGGACGACGACGATCTGCCGCAAGCCCAGGCCCTGCCTGCCGGCACCAAGAACTACATGACGCCGGGCGGCTACGAGCGCCTGCGCAGCGAACTCACGCACCTGATGAACGTGGAGCGCCCGTCGGTGGTGCAGGTGGTGTCGTGGGCCGCGTCCAACGGCGACCGTTCCGAGAACGGCGACTACCTGTACGGCAAGAAGCGCCTGCGCGAGATCGACCGCCGCATGCGCTTCCTGACCAAGCGGCTGGACATCGCCGAAGTGGTCGATCCGGCCGCCCAACCCAACCGCGACCAGGTCTTCTTCGGCGCCACGGTGCTGTATTCGGACAAGGCCGGCGAGGAACACCACGTCACCATCGTGGGCGTCGACGAGGCCGAGCCGCTGGCCGGCAAGATCAGCTGGATCTCGCCGGTGGCACGGGCGCTGATCAAGGCCAAGGAAGGCGATACCGTGGTGTTGCGCACGCCAGGCGGGATCGAGGAACTGGACATCCTGGACGTCAGTTATCCGGCCTAGCTGCCCGATCTGGCCGGCGCCAGCAACCGAATCCTGACGCATAAAAGAAAACGGGCGCCAGCTTGTGGCCGGCGCCCGTTGGTGGGCGGGATCTGACGTCCCTGCCTCGGTTGGCGGCTTGCGCCGCCGTTCCCCTGGGGCTTGCTGCTTGTTCTTTGCGGCTTACTTCTTGCGGTTGGCGATCGACTTCTCGGCCAGGTTGACCAGGTCTTCGCCGATCTGCTTCTTCCACTTTTCATAGACGGGCTTGGTGACCTTGACGAAGGCCTCGTGGTCGGCCTGCGACAGCGAGGTCACGGTCACGCCGTGGCCGGCGATTTCCTTCAGCAGCGACGGATCTTCCGGCGTCACGCCCTTGCGCGCGATCACGATCTGCTGCTTGCCGGCGTCCAGCGCGGCCTGGCGCACGATGTCGCGGTCCTTCTCGGACCAGGAATTCCAGACCTCGCGGTTGACCACGAAGATCAGCGGATCGGCCACGTAGTTCCACAGCGTCAGGTACTTCTGGCCCACGGTGTAGAGCTTGGAGCCGGTGTAGATCGACAGGGGGTTTTCCTGGCCGTCGACCGCGCCGCTGGCCAGCGCCGGCTGGGCGTCGGCCCAGCTCATCTGCGTGGGGTTGGCGCCCAGCGCGGTGAACGTGTCGATGTACAGCGGCGAACCCACCACGCGCAGCTTCAGGCCCTTCATGTCCTCGGGCTTCTTGATCTCGTGCTTGGAGTTGCTGAGCTGGCGATAGCCGTTTTCGCCCCAGGCCAGCGGCACCACGCCGGCTTTCTCGATGAGCTTGAACATTTCCTTGCCCACATCGCCTTGCACCAGCGAGTCGATGGCGGCGTAGTCGGGCATCAGGAAGGGCAGGGAGAACAGGTTCAGCTGCTTGACCTGCGGCGACCAGTTGATGGTCGAGCCCACGGCCATGTCGATCACGCCTTGGCGGATGGCGGTGAATTCGCGGGTCTGGTCGCCCTGGACCAGCGAGGTGCCGGGATAGACCTTGATATTGATGCGGCCCTGGGTACGCTCGCGCACCAGGTTGGACCAGATTTCGGCGCCCTGGCCCCAGGGGAAGGTGGTGCCGACGACGATGGAGAGCTTGTACTCGGGCTTGTAGGTTTGCGCGTGCGCGGGCGCCATGCCGACGACGGCCGCCGCGCACAGGGCGGCTCCGATCAGGTTGCGGAATTTCATGTTGCGTCTCCTCTCTTTGCGAGTCTGTCTGTTGTTGTAATGAACACCGGTATCGCCGGCCTTGGGGTCGCCCCGACCGGCCCTTTCAATAACCCAGCTTGTGCGGCAGCCACAGCGCCAACTGCGGGAACACCAGCACCGCGACCAGCACCAGGAACATCGCGCCCAGCAGCCACACCACCCAGCGCACCGTGGACTCCATCGGCACGCGCGCGATGCGGCAGGACACCATCAGGTTGACGGCCAGCGGCGGGGTGAACTGACCCAACGCCACCTTCAAGGTCAGGATCACGCCGAACCACACCGGATCCCAGCCATAGGCGTTGGCGATGGGCATGAGCAGCGGCACGAAGATCAGGAAGATGGAGATGCCGTCCAGGAACATGCCCACGGTCATCAGCAGCAGGATCAGCAGCGCCAGCACGCCCCATTCGCCCAGGCCGGAATTGACGATGGCATGGGTGATGGGATCAATCACGCTCAGCGTGGACAGGGCCCAGGCGAAGATGCCGGCCAGCGTCACCACCAGCATGATGACGGCGGACAGTTCGGCGGCTTCGCGCAGGATGGTGTACAGGTCGCGCAGCTTGATGGTGCGGTGGATGAACATGCCTACGAACAGGCCGTAGAACACCGCGACCACGGCGGCTTCGGTGGGCGTGAACCAGCCCATGCGCATGCCGCCCAGGATCAGCACCGGCGCGGCCAGGCCCCATGAGGCTTCGCGCAGGCTGGCCCAGAAGGGCGGGCGGGGCAGGTGGGCTTCCAGCGCGCCCATCTTGTGCTTGCGCGACAGCCAGACCGCCGGAACGATAAGGGCGATGCCGGCCAGGATGCCGGGGATCATGCCGGCGGCGAACAGCGCGGGCACCGAGGCGCCGGGCACCAGCACCGAGTAGATGATGAAGGCCACGGACGGCGGGATCAGGATGTCGGTGGCGGCGCCGGCCGCCACCACTGCGGCCGAGAACGAGCCCGGGTAGCCGGCGCGCGACATGGCCGTGATCATCACCGCGCCCACAGCCGCCGCGCAGGCCGGACCCGAGCCGGAGATGCCGCCCAGGAACATGGCCACCGCGATCGACACCAGCGGCAGCATGCCCGGGCCGCGCCCGACGATGGCGATGGCGAAGTCCACCAGCCGCTTGGCCACGCCGGAGCGGTCGAAGATCGAGCCCACCAACACAAACATGGGAATGGCCAGCAGCGGATACTTGGCCAGGCCGGCATAGAAGTTCTGCGGCACGGTCAACAAGCCATACCAGGGCGTGTCCAGGTTGGACAGCACGATGGCCACGGTCCCGCCCAGGCCCAGGGCCACGCCGACCGGCACGCCGATCAGCATCAGGACGATGAAGACGGTAAAGAGGATGGCCGCGATCATTGCTGTTCCCGGCCGGGGCTTTTGGCGATGCGGCGCAGGGTGCCGATGGTGCGCAGCGAAATCGCCGCCGCCATCACCGGCAGCCAGATCGAATACCACCAGGTCGGCACGCCGATGGCGGGCGAAGTCTCTTCGTAGATGTATTCGTCGGCCACCAGCTTGACCGACAGCACGGTCAGCAGCAGGAAGAACGCCAGCACGCAGCCGTTGGAGATCAGCGCCATGATGCGCTGGCGGCGGGGCGAGCCGGAGTCCGCCAGGATCTCGATGCGGATATGGTGGTTGCGCACGAAGGCGACGCTGCCGCCGGCCATGGTCAGCACGATCAGCAGGAACACCGAGATTTCTTCCGTCCAGGCGAAGGACTGGTCGGTGAAGTAGCGCACCAGCACGTTCAGGAAGGTGATGATGGCCAGGGTCGCCAGCAGGATCACGGCCAGCCAGTCCTCGATGGCCAGCGGCACTTTGACTGCGGGATCTGATTCGGCGGGAATGATCGGTTCTACAGGCTCGGCGGGGGCTTCGGGGCGGGACATGTGAGGCAACGGCCAGCGCCGGGTAGGCGCTATTCATTTATGGGGTCGCTGCATCCTACCGTCGCGCCGTGGGACCGGAAGTTCGTGTTTTCCCGTGGTGCGGGATAGCTGCAACATGTTGCGATGCAGCATAAATTTTGTGCCTTGAAGGCCGCCGATATCGGGAAAGTTTTGCAGCAGCGGGCTCTTGGCGCGAATGCTGCTACGCAACATCCCGCTGTGCGGCGGTTGGAATTCTTTTGTAACAATGGTCGAAACGGAGCTGTCGGGCGTTGATCGAACAACCGCTCCGGGAAAACCCCCTAAACAGGTAAAATCTCTTTTTGCTCTCCTCTCTTTATACGGCGCCCGCATCGTGTCCCTAGTTCAGCATCTGCCTGGTTCCTCCGTCCTGTCCTCCTTCCGTCGTGATCGTCTTTTGGCGCAATTGAAGGAAGCCGGCTTGCCGGTGGCCGACATATCCGCCCGCTACGAGCACTTCGTCAGCACCGACGCGGCCCTGACGGCCGAGCAGCAGCAACACCTGACCCAACTGCTGGACTACGGCACCCCCGCCACCGGCGACGCGCCGGCCAAGAGCCTGTCCCTGCTGGTGATCCCGCGCCTGGGCACCATTTCGCCCTGGGCCAGCAAGGCCACCGACATCGCCCACAACTGTGGCCTGGCCTCGGTGCACCGCATCGAACGCGGCGTGCGCTACGTGATCACGCCCGAGCGCGGCCTGCTGGGCGCCAAGACCTTCGACGACGCCATGCTGGCGCGCGCGGCCGACTGCCTGCACGACCGCATGACCGAAACCGTGGTGGACGCCAGCTTCGACGGCCAGGCGCTGTTCCAGCCGCTGGCCGGCAAGCCCATGCGCACGGTCGGCGTGCAGGCGCGCGGCGCCGAAGCCTTGGCCGAAGCCAACACCTCGCTGGGCCTGGCGCTGTCGGACGACGAAATCGAATACCTGGCCAAGTCCTTCACCGACCTGGGCCGCGATCCCACCGACGTGGAATTGATGATGTTCGCGCAGGCCAACAGCGAACACTGCCGCCACAAGATCTTCAACGCCCAATGGGTGATCGACGGCCAGGAACAGCCCAACACGCTGTTCGGCATGATCCGCGCCACCCACAAGGCGCAGCCCGCAGGTACCGTGGTGGCCTATTCGGACAACGCCGCCATCATGGAAGGCGGCCCCGCGCAGCGCTTCCAGGCCGGCGTGCCGGGCGTGACGGGCGAGGGTGTCGAAGGCGCCAAGTACATCCGCCGCGACACCACCGTGCACACGCTGATGAAGGTGGAAACCCACAACCACCCGACCGCGATTGCGCCGTTCCCCGGTGCCTCGACCGGCAACGGCGGCGAGATCCGCGACGAAGGCGCGACTGGCCGCGGCTCCAAGCCCAAGGCCGGCCTGACCGGCTTTACCGTGTCGCACCTGCGCTTCGACGACGCCTTGCAGCCCTGGGAAGCCGACCACCACGGCCTGCCGGAGCGCATCGCCTCGCCGCTGTCCATCATGATCGATGGCCCGATTGGCGGCGCGGCGTTCAACAACGAATTCGGCCGTCCCAATCTGCTGGGCTATTTCCGTTCGTTCGAGCAGACCGCCGGCGGCACGCGCTGGGGCTACCACAAGCCCATCATGATCGCGGGCGGCCTGGGCAGCATCGACGCCGGCCTGACGCACAAGGACGTGATTCCTCCGGGCGCGCTGCTGATCCAGCTGGGCGGCCCGGGCTTCCGCATCGGCATGGGCGGCGGCGCCGCCTCCAGCATCAGCATGGGCAGCAACTCGGCCGAACTGGACTTCGATTCCGTCCAACGCGGCAACCCTGAAATCGAGCGCCGCGCCCAGGAAGTGATCGACCGCTGCTGGCAGCAGGCCGAGAACAACCCCATCATCGCGATCCACGACGTCGGCGCGGGCGGCCTGTCCAACGCCTTCCCGGAACTGGTGAACGACGCCGGCCGCGGCGCCATCTTCGATCTGAAGCGCGTGCCGCTCGAAGAATCGGGCCTGTCGCCCGCCGAAATCTGGAGCAACGAATCCCAGGAACGCTACGTCCTGTCGATCCTGCCCAAGGACCTCGAACGCTTCGACGCCATCGCCCGCCGCGAACGCTGCCCCTACGCGGTGGTGGGGGTGGCCACCGAAGAGCGCCAACTGCGCGTGGTGGACGGCGAGGGCCTGCCGGGCCTGGACACGATCCGCCCGCAAGGCGAGGCCGAAGTGCGTCCGGTGGACGTGCCGATCGACGTCATCCTGGGCAAGCCGCCGCGCATGACCCGCGACGTTACGCGCCTGCCCGGCGTGTCCGCGCCGCTGGACCTGGCCGGCATTGACCTGACCGAAGCCGCCTACCGCGTGTTGCGCCACCCCACGGTGGCCAACAAGTCCTTCCTCATCACCATCGGCGACCGCACCGTGGGCGGGCTGTCCAGCCGCGACCAGATGGTCGGCCCGTGGCAGGTGCCGGTGGCCGACTGCGCCGTGACCCTGGCTGACTACGAAGGCTTCCGCGGCGAAGCCATGTCCATGGGCGAGCGCACCCCGATCGCCATGCTGGACGCGCCGGCTTCCGGCCGCATGGCCGTGGCCGAAGCCCTGACCAACCTGGCCGCCGCCGACGTGGCGCGCCTGGAAGACATCAAGCTGTCGGCCAACTGGATGGCCGCCTGCGGCGTGGCCGGCCAGGACGCCGCGCTGTACGACACCGTGTCCGCCGTCAGCGAACTGTGCCAGGCCACTGGCCTGTCGATCCCGGTGGGCAAGGATTCCCTGTCCATGAAGACGTCCTGGGAACAGGACGGCGAGCAGCGCCAGGTGGTGGCGCCGGTGTCGCTGGTCATCACGGCCTTCGCGCCCGTGGCCGACGTGCGCGCCAGCCTGACCCCGCAGCTGCGCACTGATGCCGGCGACAGCGTGCTGATTCTGATCGACCTGGGCCGCGGCCGCCATCGCATGGGCGGTTCGATCCTGGCGCAGACCTACAACCAGGTCGGCGAAACCGTGCCGGACATCGATGCGCCGCAGGATCTGCGCGCCTTCTTCGTCACCATCCGCACCCTGGCCGAAGCCGGCACCATCCTGGCCTACCACGACCGTTCCGATGGCGGCCTGTTCGCGGCCCTGACCGAAATGGCCTTCGCCGGCCGCACCGGTATCTCGGTCAATCTGGACATGCTGACCTTCGATCCGCAATCGGCGGATTGGGGCGACTACAAGATCCGCCCGGAACAGGTGGCGGTGCAGCGCGAGGAACTGACGCTCAAGGCGCTGTTCTCCGAAGAAGCCGGCGCCGTCATCCAGGTGCCCGCCGCCCAGCGCGACGCCGTCATGCAGGTGCTGCGCGGCGCGGGCCTGTCGGCCCACTCGCACGTCATCGGCGGCCTGAACGGCGCCGACGAAGTCGAGTTCTACCGCGACGGCAAGAAGGTCTGGGGCCAGCCGCGCGCCGAACTCGGCCGCGCCTGGAGCGAAGTGTCCTACCGCATCATGTCGCGCCGCGACAACCCGGCCTGCGCCCAGGCCGAGCTGGACGTCTGGAACGACGCCACGGATCCGGGCATGAGCCCCAACGTGGACTTCGATCCGCAGGAAGACGTGGCCGCGCCGTTCATCAACACCGGCAAGCGTCCGCGCGTGGCGATCCTGCGCGAGCAGGGCTGCAACAGCCAGGTGGAAATGGGCTGGGCTTTCGACACGGCCGGCTTCGAAGCCATCGACGTGCACATGACCGACCTGCTGTCCGGCCGCGTGGACCTGGCGCAAGTGCAGGGCCTGGTGGCCGTGGGCGGCTTCAGCTACGGCGACGTGCTGGGCGCCGGCGAAGGCTGGGCGCGCACCATCCGCTTCAACAGCAAGCTGTCGGACCAGTTCGCTGCCTACTTCGCGCGTCCCGACACCTTCGCGCTGGGCGTGTGCAACGGCTGCCAGATGATGGCCGCGCTGGCGCCCATGATCCCGGGCGCAGAATTCTGGCCGCGCTTCACGCGCAACCAGTCGGAAAAGTACGAAGCCCGCCTGTCCATGGTCGAAGTGGCCAAGTCGCCGTCGATCTTCTTCGCCGGCATGGAAGGCGCCCGCATCCCGGTCGCCGTGGCCCACGGCGAAGGCTATGCCGACTTCTCGCAGCAGGGCGACGCCAGCCGCGTGCTGGCTGGCGCGCGCTACATCGACAACCGCGGCCAGGCCACCGAAGCCTACCCGTTCAACCCGAACGGCAGCCCCGCCGGCCTGACGTCCGTCACCACCGCCGACGGCCGCTTCACGGTCATGATGCCGCACCCGGAACGCGTGACGCGCAACGTCATGATGTCGTGGGCGCCTGAAAAGTGGGGCCGCGCGGATGCGGGCGGCGCGTTTAGCCCCTGGATGCGCATCTTCCGCAACGCGCGCGTCTGGCTGAAGTAAGGCAGTAGCCGCCGCCGGGACTTGTCTCCCGGCGCGTGCGACACGCCCCGCCATTTGGACCTCTTGGGTCCGAATGGCGGGGCGTTTTTCATGTTCCGTCAAGCCTGCTCTGGATTCGAGGCGTGCAACGCAATGAGATATTTAACTTTTCATTGCAACCTGTCGTAAAGCATAGGTAGCCGCTATACGCAACCCGGAGTGACCCCAATGTTCAAGAATCTCAGTATTCGCGCGGTCTTGACGACCGCTTTAGCCGTTTTCTTCGCGCTTTTCCTGCTAACCGGCATCGCCGTGCATCAGCAGCTGACCTCCAATCGCAATTCCATCGAAGTCCTGCTGGACACCAACCTGGTCCGCGCCAATGCCGTGAACGGCGCCGGCACTGAACTGCTGCGGGCCCGCCTGGTGCTGCTGTCCGCCCAGACCGCCCTGATGGAAGGCAAGAGCCTGGACAACCTGGCCAGCATGCAGCGCTTGGACGGCTATACCAAGAAGGCGGGCGAACTGATCGATCTGGTGCGCAAGACGCCGGAAACCTCGGCCCAGGGCAAGCCGCTGCTGGACGCTGCCCTGGCGGCCTACGACGTCTATCACCGCGATGCGATCGTGCCGATGATCGCGGCCATCCGCGCCGGGAACGCTCAGGAATCCGGTCGACTGAATC
This sequence comes from Achromobacter sp. FW305-C-30-7, assembly GCF_058783105.1. NCBI lineage: Bacteria > Pseudomonadati > Pseudomonadota > Betaproteobacteria > Burkholderiales > Alcaligenaceae > Achromobacter > Achromobacter sp. FW305-C-30-7. The sequence goes on from NZ_JBYSYI010000008.1 coordinate 206,075, forward strand.
TGGAGAAAGTGACGCCGCTGGGCCTCACCTTCACCGCGGCCATCCAGAAGTACCTGGACTACGCCGACGAAGTCGGCCAGCGCGTGGCGCGCGAGGCTTCCTCCCGCATCAACGCAGCGATCGCGGTGTTGGTCGGCCTGCTGGTCGTGGTGGCCGCGCTGGTGGTGGGCCTGTATGCGGTGTTCGGCCGCTCGGTGTTCCGTCCGCTGCATGAAGCCGGACGCCTGTTCGACCGCATCGCCGCCGGCGACCTGACCAACCGCATCGAGCAACGCGGCAACAACGAAATCGGCGTGCTGTACGGCGCCGTCAAGCGCATGCAGGACAGCCTGGCCCGCACGGTATCCGCCGTACGCCTGGGCGTGGAAGAGATCCACACCGGCGCGCGCGAGATCGCCGCCGGCAACATCGACCTGTCTTCGCGCACCGAGCAGCAAGCCGCTTCGCTGGAAGAAACCGCCGCCAGCATGGACGAGCTGTCTTCCACCGTGAAGAACAACGCGGAAAGCTCGCGCAGCGCTTCAGAACTGGCTGTGGCGGCGTCCGAGGTGGCCTCGCGCGGCGGTCGGGCGGTGGGCGACGTGGTCGGCACGATGCGCGGCATCGCCGACAGCTCCAACCGCATCGCCGACATCGTCGGCGTGATCGATGGCATCGCCTTCCAGACCAACATCCTGGCGCTGAACGCGGCCGTGGAAGCGGCGCGCGCGGGCGAGCAGGGCAAGGGCTTCGCGGTCGTCGCCAGCGAAGTGCGCGCCCTGGCGCAGCGCAGCGCCGCCGCCGCCAAGGAAATCAAGGGCCTGATCGACGACTCGGTGCAGAAGGTGTCCATCGGTTCGGACCAGGTGGAAGCCGCGGGCGCCACCATGCAGGAAATCGTGACCTCGGTGCGCCGCGTGACGGACATCATCAACGAGATTTCCAGTGCTTCTGAGGAGCAGTCGCAGGGCATTCAGCAGGTCAACCAGGCCGTGTCGCAGATGGACAGCGTGACGCAGCAGAACGCCGCGCTGGTCGAAGAGGCCGCGGCGTCCGCAGCCTCGCTGGAGACTCAGGCGCAGCGCCTGCGCGAAGCGGTGGCGGTGTTCAAGCTGCAGACCGGCCGCGTGATCGACGCCGACGCGCCGGCCGTGGGCCGCAGCGGCGAACCGGCCTTGCTCGGCGCCTGAAGTCCTTGCATGGCCGGCCATCCAGGATGGCCGGCCATGAGTACCGCCATAGCCCCCAGCGCATCGCGTCTGGGGGCTTTGCCGTTTTTGAGCCGGGACCGACGCGCCGGCAGAAACCGCAGCGGCGAAACCAGGGCCGGATAGCGGCACCATTTCCCCGCGCCGACAACAATCAGGGACAAAAGATGCCAGCCGCGCCGCGCAGGCATAAAATAGCGGATTGCCTACCCCCTCCGCACACAGGATCCCGCGCCATGAACGCACGCATCCCCGAAGACGCTCTTCCTCCCACCCTGGACCCGAAGGCCTTGCAGGCTTTCGTGGACGACAAATGGGACAACGAGATCATCCCGGCGCTGACCGACTACATCGCCATCCCGGCCAAGAGCCCGGCGTTCGACGCGGACTGGGAAAAGAACGCGTTCATCGAACGCGTGGTGCGCGACGCCGCGCAGTGGGTCGAGGCGCAGAAGGTCTCCGGCCTGAAGCTGGAAGTGGTGCGCCTGCCGGGCCGCACGCCCGTCATCTTCTTTGACGCGCCCGCCACCCGCAGCGACAACGGCGACACCGTGCTGCTGTACGGCCACCTGGACAAGCAGCCCGAATTCTCCGGCTGGCGCGCGGGCCTCGGCCCCTGGACCCCCAAGCTCGAAGACGGCAAGCTGTATGGCCGCGGCGGCGCCGACGACGGCTATGCCGTGTACGCCTCGCTCACCGCGATCATGGCGCTGGACAAGCAGGGCATTCCGCGTCCGCGCTGCGTCGGCATCGTCGAAACCTGTGAGGAATCCGGCAGCTACGACCTGCTGCCCTATGTGGACGCGCTGCGCGACCGCCTGGGCAACGTGGCCCTGGTGGTGTGCCTGGACTCGGGCGCCGGCAACTACGACCAGCTCTGGATGACGACCTCGCTGCGCGGCATGGTGTCGGGCACGCTGGAAGTGCAGGTGCTGGACGAAGGCGTGCACTCGGGCGACTCCAGCGGCGTGGTGCCGTCCTCGTTCCGCATCCTGCGCCATCTGCTGGACCGCCTTGAAGACAGCGGCACCGGCCGCCTGCTGCCGCAGAGCCTGCATTGCGAGATTCCCGCCGATCGCGTGGAACAAGTGCACGCCACCGCGCGCATCCTGGGCGACGAAGTCTGGCGCCGTTTCCCCTGGAGCTGCGGCGCCGACGGCGGCTTCGTGCTGCCCATGACGACCGAACCCGAACAGGCCCTGCTGAACCGCACCTGGCGCCCGACCCTGTCGGTGACCGGCGCCGAAGGCCTGCCGCCGCTGTCCAGCGCTGGCAACGTGCTGCGTCCGCGCACGGCCTTCAAGCTGTCGCTGCGTTTGCCGCCGCTGGTGGACGCCGTGGCCGCCTCGCAAGAGATCAAGGCTTTGCTGGAAGCCGACGCGCCCTACAACGCCAAGGTGCTGTTCAAGGCCAACGAAGGCGCCGCCACCGGCTGGAACGCCCCGGCTTCCGCGCCCTGGCTGACCCAGGCGCTGGACGCCGCCTCGCAGCAATACTATGGCGCATCCTGCGGCTATATCGGCCAGGGCGGCACCATTCCGCTGATGAGCATCCTGCAGAAGGGCTTCCCCAAGGCCCAGTTCATGGTCTGCGGCGTGCTGGGCCCCAAGTCCAACGCCCACGGCCCCAATGAATTCCTGCACGTGCCGTACGGCAAGAAACTGACCGCGGCCGTGGCCCAGACCATGGCGGCCATGCCCACTGCGTAAGCGGCGGCGACGCTGTCCTTAGCGCGGGCCGCAACGCCCGCGCTTTTCTTTTTTCCAGGATGGACCCCCCCATGATTTCCACTTCCGACGCCTACGCCAACGTGGTCGCCGAGACCAAGCACTGGCTGAACCAGGCCGTCATCGGCCTGAACCTCTGTCCCTTCGCCAAGGCGGTACAGGTCAAGGACCAGATCCGCTTTGCCGTCAGCGACGCCACCGACGCCGAAGGCGTCCTCACCGACCTGCAGGACGAGCTGGCGCTGCTGGCCGAGACCGATCCCGAGCAGATCGACACCACGCTGCTGATCATCCCGGACGCGCTGGACGACTTCCTGGATTTCAACGACTTCGAGGAACTGTCGGACCGCCTGCTCAAGCGCATGCGCCTGGTGGGCGAACTGCAGGTGGCCACCTTCCATCCGCAGTTCCAGTTCGCCGACACGCAGCCGGACGACATCGAGAACTACACCAACCGTTCGCCGTATCCGATCCTTCATCTGCTGCGCGAAGACAGCATCGACCGCGCGGTGGAATCCTTCCCGGACGCCGCGGAGATTTACGAGAAGAACATCGACACGATGAAGCGGCTGGGCCTGGAAGGCTGGAAGAAGCTGATGACCAAGGCTTAGGCCCAGGCCCGACGGTTTATCAGATCGCATACCAAATACCGCATTGCGGAATACAAGCCTTGCTTCCTCCGGGGAGCCTCGGGATATCCCTAGATAGCCCGCCCGCGGTATTGCATACAACATACTGACGCCGTGACAGCTTGCCGTAAGGCGGGCCGTCCGCGCGTCCTTTCCCTTCGATTGCTTTGCCCCGCGGCCTCTCCCGGGCGCGGGGGCGTTGTCCTTGCCTGGAGAGTTGTATGCGATTCACCCGCCGCCATGCCCTGGGCGCGCTTGCCGCGCTGCCCCTGATCTCGCGCCCCGCCTGGGCGCAGAACACCTTTCCTACCCGCCCAGTGCGGCTGCTGGTGGGCTTTGCCCCCGGCGGACTGACCGACATCGCGGCGCGCGCCCTCGCCGAGCGCATGGGCAAGACCTTGAAACAGAGCGTGGTGGTGGAAAACCGCCCCGGCGGCCAGGCCATCATCGCCACGGTGGCCGTGGCGCGCGCCGAACCGGACGGCTACACCTTGGGCTTTGCCGGCACCAACGGCATGATCCTGAACCCCTTGCTCTACAACAACCTGCCTTACCAGCCATCGGACTTCAAGCAGCTGGGCTCCATGGGCAAGTCGCCGATGCTGCTGATCGTGCACCCCGATCTGGGGGTGAAGAACGTGCAGGAGTTCATCGCGCTGGCCAAGAAAAAGCCCGGCGACATCACGTGCGCGCACGCCGGACGCGGCGTGATCAATCATCTGGCGCTGCTGCATTTCCAGTCCAAGACCGGCACCCAGTTCCAGGACGTGCCCTATAAGGGCAGCGGTCCCGCGCTGCTGGACCTGATGGCCGGCACTGTGCAGAGCACCTTCGACTTCCCGACCTCGGCGCTGCCCAACATCAAGTCGGGCAAGCTGCAGGTGCTGGCGGTCACTTCCGACAAGCGCCTCTCCAGCCTGCCGGATGTGCCCACCATGAAGGAAGCGGGCGTGGACGGCTTCGAGCTCTATACCCGCATGATGATTTCCGGCCCGGCCGCCATGCCCGCTCCGGTGGTCGCCGCGCTGGAGAACGCCGTGCGCGAAGGCACGCGCGATCCCGGCCTGGTGCAGCAGTTCGCCGACCAGGGCGTGACCGTGGAATTCACGTCCTCGGCCGACCTGGACAAGGTCATTGCCGACGAATCCGCCATGTGGGCCCAGGTCATCAAGGCCAATGGCGTGCCCAAGACCGACCTGAAGAGCTAAGGAGCCACCGTGGCAGAACAACCCAGCATCACCGTCACCCCGGAACGCGCGCTGATCGACGTGGCGCGCGAGATCCGCGTGAGCGGCTTTCCGGCCTATGCCTTCATCACCATCACGGCCAGCATGACGATGTGCGGCGCGCCGTGGCGCTCGCAAGCCGTATTCGTGGCCGGCCACGACGGCAGCCTGGACCTGGCGCGCGATTGCCCCGTGTCCGGCAGCTATGCCGAACCCTCGGCCATGGGCGTCGTCTGGTCCATGGCGTGCGAGGACATCGCCAGCGTGGTGTTCCCGCCCGACCGGACCGAGCCGCTCGCCATCCGCATCGAAGCCAGCGATGGACGCCACACCGCTACGGCCACCCTGGTGCAGGAGTTCCTGGCCGAAGGCGTGACGCACCGCGCGGTGCGCGAGCAGGTCGGCGGCATGACCTTGTCGGGCGAGCTTTACACGCCCGCAGGTCCCGGCCCGCACCCGCTGGTGATCTACATGAACGGCTCGTCGGGCGGCGTCAACGCGCCGCGCGCCGCGTTGTTCGCGTCGCGCGGCTACCAGTGCCTGGCGCTGGCCATCTTCAACTACGAGGGCCGTCCCAAGTATCTGAACGACATGCCGCTGGAGTACTTCCAGCACGTGTTGCGCTGGGCCCGCGCCGAACTGGCGCCGCGCGACGGCTTCGTGGCCTTGTCCGGCATCAGCCGCGGCGGCGAGACTTCGTTGCTGGTGGCCTCGCATTATCCGGAGCTGGTCAGCGCGGTGGTCGCCTACGTGCCGTCGCCCGTCATGCACGGCGTGGTCAGCGCCGGCGCGCCTGGCACTGGCCGCGACGCGCAGGTCTGGACCAAGGCCGGCGAGCCGCTGCCGCATCTGTGGCAGGACAACGCCAGCGCCAACTGGGACGCGGCCTACGCCTCGCAGCCGCCATACCGCCAGACCCACGCCTTCCTCAGCGCCACGCGCGACAGCGCCGCGTTCGAGCGCGCCCGCATTCCGGTCGAGAACTATCCCGGTCCGGTCCTGCTGGTCAGCGCTTCCGATGACGGCTTCTGGCCCAGCACCGCGTACTCGGAAATCGTCATGCGGCGGCGCCAGGAACACGGCCTGCCGACTTTCCACCATGTCTGCATGGGCGCTGGCCATCACGTGCACTATCCCTGCCTGCCCGCCACCCTGATCAGCAAGCCGCACGCGATGTCCGGCCTGCTGCTGGACGCGGGCGGCACGCCCAGCGCCAATGCGGCAGGCAACGAAGGGTCCTATCTGGCGGTGCTGGAGTTTCTGGGGCGCGTGGGAGGCGTCGCCCGGTAAGCGGCAGCCAAGTGGCCGCACAAGCCGCCGGCTCCAGCCCGGCGGGCATGCCGGCGGCGCGACAACGAGGCGGGCAGGCGAGCGCGCACGCGCGCCTGCCCCGAGGACGCGGCGACCTATCCGTTGCGCAGCTTCTGCTCCGACACGAACGCCGACCAGCGCTGCAGCTCACCCCGTATCAGCCCCGCGAACTCGGCCGGCGTATTGGGCTGGGCGGCTTCCATGCCCAGGCCGGCCAGTTTGTCGCGCACCCCGGCGTCGGCCAGGATGGCCTGCATGGCGCCGTTCCATTTGGCGATCAGGTCCGGCGGCGTGCCCGCAGGCGCGACGATGCCCTCCCATTCCTTCAGGTTGTAGGCCGGCACGCCAGCCGCGGCCAGCGTGGGCACGCCGGGCAGGGCGTCGATGCCGCCATCGCGCGTGACCGCCAGCGCGCGCAGCTTGCCCGATTGCGCCAACGGCACGGCGACGGAGGCAGTGGCGAACATGGTCTGCACGTAGCCGCCCATGAGCGCCTGCGCGGCTTCCGCAGGGCCCTTGAATGGCACGTGCAGCATGTCTATGCCCGCCGCCTGGCAGAAGGCCGCGCCCAATAAATGGGCGGGCGAACCGTTGCCGCCCGACCCATAGCTGAGCTTGCCGGGCTGGCGCTTGGCCTGTTCAACCAGGCCGCGGACGTCGGTGTACTCGCTGTCTGGCGGGACCATCAACACGTTGTATAGCCAGACCAGATTGGCGATCGGAGCAAAATCGCCGTCCGTGCGATAGGACACCTTGCCGAACAACGCGGGCAGCACGGTGTGGGTCAGGAACATGATGCCCACGGTGTAGCCGTCGGGGGCGCTGCGGGCGACTGCGTCCAGCCCTATCATACCGGTCGCGCCGGGCCGGTTCTCGACCACCACAGGCTGGCCCCACAGGCGCTGCAGCCTTTCGCCGATCACGCGCGCCAGCACGTCGGGCGGGCTCGCCGCGGGCAGCGGCACGATGATGCGTACGGGCTTGTCCGGGTACGCGGCCCGGGCGGACCAAGGCAGGGTACAGGCGAGGGCCCCGGACAGGCCCTTCAGTAGCGTGCGGCGGCGCATGGCTCAGGCCGCGGAGGAGACAGGCGGCATGAAGATCACGTCGTATTCCGGCGCCACCGCCACCACCTCCGCCGGACTCGACATGTTGTGGATGCGCCGGTACAGCTCCAGCAGCTTGCCCGCGGGCGCGGCCCAGAACAGCGCGGTGGCGGCGACGCCCGAATTGTTGAAGAACGCATGCGGCACGCCGCGGGGCATGCGCACCAGGTCGCCCGGACCGGCCGAAGTCTTCTTGCCGTCCAGCAGCAGGTCGATACGGCCGTCCAGCACGAAGATGTACTCGTCCTGGTTGGGATGCACGTGCGGCGGCACGAAGGATTCTTCCGGGAAAGTGGCGTGCCAGGAAATGCTGTCCAGGCTGACCTGCTTGGGCACGTACACCTGGCCCAGGATGTTCCAGGAGACGCCGTCCAGGCCGGCCTGGGCGCGGGTGATGTCGGGGGTTTCGAGAATCATGCTGCACTCCTCAGGATTGCGAGAGCCGATCCAGCGTCGGCTTCACGAGCGGGTTGGATGATGCGAAGCGGGGCTTGAAGGTCTGCCGGGCGCGGGCCAGGTCGGCTTCGTCCCAATAGCCGATCAGGATGCCGCCCTCGGATATGCGCGGCTGGACTTCGATGGACTCGATGGTGCCGTCGGCCACTGTGGCGCGCTGGCGCGGCTGGCGCGCCCAGCGGAACAGCAGGTCCTCCATGTGCTTGCGCACCGCCTCGTGCGCGGGCGACGCGCCCAGGTCGACGAATTCATTGGGGTCTTCCTGCAGGTCGTACAGCATCGGCCGGTAGCCTTCGGCCAGCACGTACTTCCAGCGTTCGTCGCGCACCATGCGCAGCCAGGCCTGGCGCGCCGGCGTGCCCAGCGCGATGCGCGAATCCTGGAAGGCGTAGTCGTATTCGCAGATGACGTGGTCGCGCCAATCCTGTGGTTTCTGGCCGAACAGCAGGGGGCGCAGTGAGCGGCCGTCCATGATGTGCGGCACCGGCACGCCGCCGCAGGCCTCCAGGAAGGTCGGCGCCAGGTCTATCGCTTCGACCATGGCCGCGCAGCGCGTGCCGCGGGCCGCATCGGCGCGCGGGTCCGGGTCGTAGACGATCAGCGGCATGCGGATGACGGGTTCATGGAACAGGTCTTTTTCGCCCATCCAATGGTCGCCCAGATAGTCGCCGTGATCGGAGGTGAACACGATCATGGTGTTATCGAACAGGCCGCGCGCCTCCATGAAGCGGAACAGCACGCCGAGCTGGTCGTCGATCTGCTTGATCAGTCCCATATAGCCGGGCATGACCGCCTCGCGCACGCCGGGCTCCGAGAAGGTCGCCGACACGCGATGCCGCATCATCGCCGCGTACACCGGATGCGGATCGGCGCGTTCGGCTTCGCTGCGCACTACCGGCAGCGCGTCTTCCGCGCCATACATGCCGGCGTAGGGCGCCGGCGCCAGATAGGGCCAGTGCGGCTTGATGTAGGACAGGTGCAGGCACCAGGGCTGTTCGCCGGTCTCGCTGATGAAGTCCATCGCCCGGCGCGTGATGTACGGCGTTTCCGAATGCTCGTCAGGCACGCGCGCCGGCAGGTTGGAGTACTTCAGGAACCAGCCCGACCGTACCGTGCCGTCCGCGTCCTCGGCGGAATTGGCCCAGCTCTCCCAGGGGTTGTCGCCGCCATAGCCCTGCGCGCGCAGATAGTCGTTGTAGCGCGGGTCCGGATCGTGGCCCGAATACGGATGGATGCCATCGTCGCGCTCGTAGGCGTCGAAGCCGCATTCGGCGATGCGGCGGCCGATGACGGAGGCCGGGTCTATGCCCAGCCGCGACATGCCTGCCGCGTCGGCGCGCATATGCGTCTTGCCCACCAGCACGGAACGCACGCCCAGCGGCCGCAGATGGTCGCCTATGGTCATCTCGCCGGCCTTCAGCGGCACGAAGTTCCAGCTGGCGCCATGCGCATGCACATAGCGTCCGGTGTAGTAGCTCATGCGCGAGGGGCCGCACACGGGCGACTGCACATAGGCCCGGTCGAAGATCATGCCGCGCGCGGCCAGCGCGTCCAGATTCGGCGTCTTCAGCCTGGGGTGGCCAAAACAGGAAAGGTGGTCGTAGCGCAGCTGGTCGCACATGATGAAGAGAATGTTCTTCACGCCTCGGGTCATGCTAGGCTCCTGTCTCCGATGGGGTATGCAGGAATTCTATCGACGGCCTGCGCGCGCATCCCTTGAATTGTTTTGATGTCGATTACCCCAGGTAATCGGCCGGAGAGCCGGCTTGCGACTCCAGCATCTGAACCTGTTGCTTACCTTGGCCCGGACCGGCAGCATGCGCGCCGCCGCGCAAGTCCTCAACGTGTCGCAGCCGGCGTTGACCAAATCGCTGCGCCAGCTGGAAGAAGAGGTCGGCGCGGAACTCGTGGTGCGCACGCCCAAGGGCGTGCGCCTGGCGCAGGCCGGCGAGATCCTCGCGGCGCGCGCCGCCGTGGTCATGCGCGAAATCGAAAAGGCCCGCGAAGACCTGGCCTGGCATCTGCGCGGCGCCGAAGCCCAGGTAACGCTGGGCGTGTCGCCCGCAGCTGCCATCCTGCTGGCACCGGGCGCGGTGGCGCGCTATGGCGCGCGCTGGCCGCAGGTGCGGCTGCGGGTGCGCGACACGCTGTATCCGCAGGCGCTGGAACGCATCCGTTCCGGCGAACTGGACATGGCGCTGGGGCCGCTGCCCGAGGCGGGCGGCGGCGGCGACCTCGCCGTGCAGCCGCTGTTCGAAAGCCAGTCTGTCATCGTCGCGCGCGCCGCACATCCGCTGGCAGGCGCGCGGCGGCTGAGCGAACTGGCCGGGGCGGCGTGGGTACTGACCGGGCCGGCGCAGGGGCCAGGCGACCCTAGGGCGCTCTATGCCGATGAAGCGCAGGCGCGCGCCCTGCATCTGCAGCTCGAATGCGAGTCCTTCTCCACGCTGCTGGCGCTGATGCCGCAGCTGGACCTGATCGGCATCATGCCGCAGGGGTTTCTGGACCGTTACGGCCCGGCGCTAGGACTGGTCCGGCTCGACCTCGCCGATCCCTTGCCCAAGACCGTCATCTACGTGACGCACCGAGCCGACGCGCCGCTGACCGTGCCGGCGCGCCGCCTGCTGGACGCGCTGCTGGGCGAGGCCGCGCAGCTGGCCGGCCATCCCTGAAACGCGACGGATCGGTCCAAAAGGTTGAGGCCGGCCCGGCAATCCATGCCAGCGGCGTAAGCCTCAATATCTTTGACGGTTGGCCATGCGCGGTTTTATTTTTTTGGATTCGTGCCGAGGCGCAATCCGGGCCGCCTCGACGTTTCCAGAGGCCTCATCATGGTGATCGCAACGACAGTCCTGGTGGTTGGCGCCGGTCCGGCGGGCCTGCTCACCGCCGCCGAGCTGCAACGGCGCGGCGTGCAATGCCTGCTGATCGATGCGCACGAACGGCCGTTGGAATGGGACCGCGCAACGGTGGTCCATCCCCGTTCGCTGGAGATATTCGATTCGCTGGGCATCGTGGAACCCCTGCTGAGGGCAGGCGTGAAGCAGCGCGGCGCGCGCATCCACGCCGACGGCAAGGTGCTGGGCGAAATCGATCTGGACCTTTGCGGTAGCCGCTATCCCTACAACATCGGGATTTCGGAAGAGGTCACCGAGACCATTCTTGCCGACTACCTGGCCAGCCACGGCGGCGGCGTGCAGCGGGCAAGCAAGCTGGTGGACTTGCAGGAACGGCCGGACGGCATGCTGGCCAGGATCGAACAGCCGGCCGGCGAGATCGAAGTCCTGGCCCAATGGGTGATAGGTTGCGACGGCCACCAAAGCACGGTGCGCACACTGGCCGGCATCGAACAGGACGGCCACGACATCAGCCAGCCGTGGGCCGTGTTCGATGCCGCGGTCAGCGGCTGGCCCGAGATTTTTGAAGCCAACTATGCGTACCTGGACCGCATCCCGGTCATCCTGACGGCGCTGCCCGGCCAGCGTTGGCGCGTGTATCTGCGGCCCAGCGCCGAAGACTCCGATCTGGTGGCCGATGCCTTGTCCACGCTGCGGCGCTATCTGCCCGAAGCCCGCTTCGAGGACGTTGCCCATCCGGCGCGCTTCCGCTGCTACACGAAAGTCGCGCGGCAGTTCCGGGCCGGCCGCGTCCTGTTGGCCGGAGACGCCGCGCATACCTGCAGTCCGGCCCAGGGCCACGGTATGAACACCGGCCTGCACGACGCCGTCAATCTGGCCTGGAAGCTGGCGCTGGTGTGCGGCGGGCAGTGCTCGGACTGGCTGCTCGACAGCTACCAGGCGGAGCGCCGTCCCGCCGCGCAGCGCGTGCTGGCATCGGGCGACGAGGCCGAAAGCGCGCAGTTGGCCACCGATCCGGACGTGTTGCGCGAGCGCAATGCCGCCATCCGCAAGGCCTTCGAGGACGGCGCTTCGCAGCATCACGAGGCGGTGGCCGAGGCCGAGCTGGACATCGACTACGCCAATTCTCCCATCGTCATGGGAGACCGGCACGACCCCGTTTCGCCGGGGCAGCGGCTACCGGACCAGATCCCGATCCGTCTTGCGGCGGGAGGCGAGGGGATGTTGCACGACCACACCAACCGCAAAGGCCACACGGTCTTCATTCTTGGCGGTCCGCGCACGCCCAGGGAGGTGCTCGATCAGCTGCGCGCCGCCGTAGAGCCCTTATCCGATGGCGCTATCGTCGAAGCCGTGATGGCGCTGACGGCGAACGCGGATGTCGACGGCGTGGACGGCTACCTGGATCCCTCGATGGCCGGACGGCTGGGCGTGAGGCATGTCCTGTTGCTGGTCGTCAGGGCGGACGGCCACATCGGGCTGCGCGCGGAAGAACGTCACGTGGAGACCCTGGGGGCTTACGTAGCACTGTTGCGCGCGCCCGCGCCGGGTACGCCCGCGTCATCCTGACCGGGGCCGGCCGCCTGCGGTACGCCCGGCACGCCGCGCCGGATATTGCGCGAGAACTGCGCCGCATCGAGCGTCGCGCGGGCGCGTTGCGTGTAGTGGCCGGCCTGCCGGTAGGCCTGAGGGCTGTCCGCGCCTTCCAGCGCGTCCAGGCGGTACAGGTATTCGGGCAGATAGCCCGAGAACAGCACGCGGTAATCCAGCGGCAGGCCCGGCACGATCTGGTCGGCCAGCCGGTACACGATGGTGGTGCAGTTGCCCGTCAGCGTGTTGTAGAAGCGCGGCTTCTTCACCAGCCGCGTGGCCGTGTCCACATAGGACAGGAACAGCTTGCGGGCCGCGCCTTCCGGCATGTGCACGCGGTACAGATAGCCTTCCTCGCCGCGCACATTGGTGCGCACGCGCAGGCTGTCTTCCTCGGTCGAGGCCAGCACCGACAGTTCGTACTGGCGGAAGAAGCCGCCGATTTCCGAGAACACGTCATGCAGCTTGCGGCGGATCTCTACCGAGAACACCACGTGCTGGCCGTCGGCAAAGCCGAACGACACCATGGCGTGGGCGATGGCCGGGCGGCCCCAATACGACAGCGCCAGGTCCACCGCGTCCAGGCGCGACAGGTCGTAGGAACGGGTTTCCCAGCGTACGTCGTAGTCGCTGCGCGTGCGCCAGTCGAAGTTGCGCACGTTGCGCAGGGTGACGATGTGGCCTTCGACAGTTCCCTCGGTCTGGCGCGCCACTTCCGGCATCCACTGGCGTTCGTTCGACGCGCGCACGCCCAGGCGCCACCACGCCAGCAGGGCCAGCAGCAAAACGCCGTACAGCCAGGCGGGCCAGGGCTGTCCGGTAAACAGGCCGATCAGCGCCGCCACCGCGAGCGCCAGCCAGGCCGTTGGCAAGACGGCGCGCGCGCGGCCGGCGAACGGCGACTGGAACCAGAGGGCTGCCGCGCCCCAGGCAGCGCTGGCCAGTATGACCAGCCCGATCACGATCTGCGGAATCATGGCGTCTTCATGCGCAAGGCGGGGCCGCGCCTCTCATTGCGCCCCTTGCGAAGATTCGGCCTGCTCGGCGTTGCGGGCATGCGCGTTGCGGTCCTGCTTGCGCCAGCCGGCGCGCATGCGGGCGATCTGGCGCAGCGCGTCCTGCGACATCTTCCACCAGCCGAACGGGCGCGGGTCGGCCAGCATGCTTAGCGCGCGCGCATAGTCCAGCGTCAGGCCCGGGGTCCAGGCCATGGTCAACGCGCGCTTGCGGATCTGCGCCGCCACCCACAGTTCCGGCGTCAGCAGCAGGCGCAGCAGCACCCGCCATCCGGCGTTTGGGCCATGCAGGCGGCCGACCACGCCGTCCAGCGCCGCTTCCAGCGCGCTGGACACGGAGCTGGAGCAGTTCCGGTGGGTCAGGTTGTAGGTCGTGGTCTTGCGGTACTCGTCCCAGAATGCCTGTAGCTTGGCCGCGTCGTAGTTGCGGATGCGCACCCGCATCGTCGACGGCGTCCAGGCCTTGGACTCGGTGGCGTAGTCGGGCTGGAACACGCCCGGCACGTTGTTCTCGGCCGTGGCGCGCAGCAAGGTGCCGAACTGTTCCGGAGAGTGGTCGATCTCCTGGGCCGGATACAGGCTGATGTACACGCCTTCCGGCGATTCCAGCGCCGCGTGGCCGGTGGACACCACGCCATTGATGTCGACGGCGGCGATGTAGCGGTTCACCACGGGGTAGTTGCGCGTTTCGTTCTTGGCGGACCCCGAGGGCGTCCAGACGTGCACGGTCAGCGCGCGCTCGGATTCCAGGGGCGGGCCGTCGAATACCTTCTGCGCGTGGACATCGGCGCGCGTGGGCATGAAGTCTGGGTGTGGATTGACGTCCAGCGCCGGGTTGGAATCCAGGTGACGGACGCGCCGCGCCAGCGACAGCAGCCGCAGGCCCGTGAACGCCAGGAACAGCCCCAGGCAGTACGGCACCGTGCCGACGTAATGGGTGGGGTAGGGCTGGAAGAAGAAGACGGCCAGCAGGATTTCCGCCACGCCCGAGGCGAACACGTAGCGCCAGCGCTCGTAGCGCACCACATAGGCGGCCATGCACTGGATCAGTCCGTCCACCAGGAACATCAGGCCGAACAGCATGGACAGCACGAAATGCCCGTGATGGTGGCCGACCAGGACCAGGGTGCCGGCGGTCAGCACGATGGCGCCCTTGGCGTAGCGCAGCACCCGCTGCCCGCCCACCCCGGACTTGGCGATCATCAGCGTGGCCAGGGCCTCGATGACCATCAGCGCCGCGAAGAAGTTCAGCGGGAAGTAGACGGCATTGTCGAGCGCGTCGATGAACAGCGTGACGCCTGTCAGCAAGAGCAGGCCGCCGATGACGTACAGGCCGCGAGCGCGTTTGCGCAGATAGTCCACGCCCAGCAGCAACAAAACAAGATTAGCCATTGCCCTTGATTCTCCTCTCCCGCGTACAAGCGACAGCGCTTAGTTTTTTGGTTTGCTGACCACGTTAACAAATTTTCCGGCGTCGAATGCGGCGGCGAGGTCCGCCGCCGCGAAAAAATAGTCTCCGGTCTATCCCGCTCAGGGCAGCAGTCCGGCGTCCCGCAACAGCGGCTCCTCATACTCGGAGCCTTCTGCCGGATAGCGCAGGTCTGACAGGTTGCGGGCCTTGGCCAGCGCCCAGACGATGCTTTCGCCGGCAGGAAGCGTAGCGGGCGCCTGCGCATACAGCGGATCTTCAAACGCGGCGCTCGCCGAGGTGATGGTCCAGCCTTGTTCGGTCAGGGCGGCAATTACGTCTGGCAGGGCTTCGGCATTGAGCGGGTTGGTGTGCAGCAGCATGACATGCTTGGGGCTGCGGCCCAGCAGCTGGCGGGCCAGCCCGTCGTAATAGGCCGCGCGGTCGAGCAGATGGCGGACGTAACGCTGCTTCACGTCCTGGGCCTTGGCCGCATCGCCCGCCTTCAGATGATCGGCGTAGACGCGGCTGTAGTACCAGTCGCTGGCGTCTATGGATACCAGTCCGTTCCTGTAGCCGTTGCGGGCCATCCAGTCCCGCATGCCGTCGCGCTTGGCTTGCGTATCGCCTTCTCTCAGGTAGGGGAACCGCAGCATGGGCACGAATCCAGGCAAGCGCTTGAGGGCGGCATCGGCCGTTTCGACATCGGCAATGAACGCTTCCAGCGACAGCTTGGGATCGTCCAGGCTGGGGTGGCTGGCCGTATGGTTTCCGACCCAGTGCCCCGCCCGCGACCATTCCTCCACCAGCCCGAGTCCGTTGGCGCCGCCTATGCTGCTCAGCGCCGGAAACAGCGCGGACTGGATGCCGTGCTTTTGCAGGGCCCCCAGCAGTTGAGCGTTCCATTCGGCGGCCTTGGGCTGTTTATCCGGGTTGAGTCCATCATCGAAGGTCAGGGCCACGGTCTGCGCAGAGCACCACGACGCCCAGAGAGAGAAGCAGACAGTGAAAATGCGGGGAAGGGAGTAGCGGAAAGCCATGCAGCGAATCAAACCTCAGGTGTAGTTGCCACGCGCGCCAGGAGTCGGACCAGGACAGCCCGTGCCCCGGCGGATGCCGGGGCAACAGGATAGCAGCCATGCCAGGCTGGCGATCCGGTCAGTTCAAGGCGCGGCCGGCCTGATGTTCTGGTTATGCCGGAACAGATTGTGTGGGTCGTAGCGGGTCTTCACCTGGACCAGCCGGTCGAAGTTCGGCCCGTAGGCGGCGCCCAGACGTTCGGGTTCATCCTGCGTCAGGAAGTTCACGTACACCCCTTCCTGCGCATAGGGCTCGGTGGTGCGGAACAGCGTCCGAGCCCACGCGACGCAGCGCTCGTCCTCTTCCGGGAAGTCCCAGCGGCCGTGCACGTTCATGGCGAATTGCGCCGAGCGGTGCGGATAGGCCATGGCGGACACAGGCACCCCACCGGCCACGCCGCCGATGTAGCCCAGGAAGATCTCGCATTGCGGCGACGGCAGGTTTTCCACCGCTGCGACGATGGCGTCTATCAGCCCGTCTTCCAGGCCGCCCAGGTTGTGCGACTTCCAGTAGTTGCGAGCTCCGGGCGTCAGCAGCGGATCGAAGGCCTTTTGCCAGGCCGAGTACGGCATCGGACCCAGATGCTCGCCATAGGGCGTGCCGAAGCCGCGCACCACTTCGACCGCGGCCGGCCCCTGGGCTGGATCGCCCGAATAGCACAGGGCGAAGGCGACCATGGGCTTGCCGTGCACGGCTTGCGGCAGGAAGGGCAACGGGGGCGCCAGCCGCAGCACCGCCCAGACCGTCAGCTCCTGCGGCATGGATGCCAGCGCATCGCGGTACTTCGACAGCGCTTCCTTGCCCTGTTCCAGCGGCAGCACTACCAGGCCGCCATAGACTTCGGGGCCGACGGGATGCAGCTGGAATTCGAACATGGTGACCACGCCGAAATTGCCACCGCCGCCCCGGATCGCCCAGAACAGGTCCGGGTTGTCCTGCTCGCTGGCGTGCAGCAGTTTGCCGTCCGCGGTGACAACGTCGGCCGAGAGCAGATTGTCGATGCTCATGCCGAACCTGCGGGTCAGCCAGCCGAAGCCGCCGCCCAGCGTCAGGCCCGCGACGCCAGTGGTGGAATTAACGCCCAGCGGCGTCGCCAGGCCGTAAGCCTGGGCTTCGTGGTCGAAATCGGCCAGGGTGGCGCCGGGCTCCACATAGGCCCGGGCCCGCAGGGGATCGACGCGCACCGACTTCATCGGCGACAGGTCGATCATCATCCCGTCATCGCACACGGCGGTGCCTGCGATATTGTGGCCGCCGCCGCGCACGGACAGGGCCAGGCCGTTGTCGCGCGCGAAATCCACGGCGCGCCGCACGTCGGCCGCGCCCGCGCAGCGGAAGATCACCGCCGGCCGGCGGTCTATCATCGCATTCCAGATTTTTCGGGCGTCGTCGTAGCCGGGGTCGCCCGGGCTGAGGACCTGGCCTCGGGCTGAGGCTTTCAGATCATCCAGGGCGCTATCGGAAAGTTTGCTCATCACACACCTCCTTGAAGGTGCAGCTTCGTGAACAACCTCTGAAACTGGGGCCTGCGGAGCAGGCCCTGGCCGCCTAGGGGTTCGGGCGCGGCATGGATATGCCTCCTGCATGAGGGGCCATGACCCGGGTAGGGCGGCGCGCCGCGCCGGGAGCCGGTCGGCCCGCTCCCGTTTTGCGCGCCGTGGCGTGCGTATCTGGAGAGCTTACTCCTCGCTGGTCCATTCCACCTGCACGCCGAGGCTGCGCAGGTTCTCGACGAAGCGCGGATGGGCGCGGCGGATCGGCGTGGCGTTGCGGATTTCCGAACGGCCGTCGATGCTGCTGGCGATCATGAAGAGCGCGATGGCGACGCGGATGATGTAGGGACTTTCAACCACTGCCGGCGTCAGCGGCCGGCCGCCGAAGGTGATCAGCCGGTGCGGATCGGACGAGAACACGTGCGCGCCGAACTTGGACAGTTCGCCGGTCCAGCCCAGCGCGCCGTCGTAGACCTTGTTCCAGAACATGGCGTTGCCCTCGGCGCACACGCCCAGCGCGATGAAGATGGGCAGCAGGTCCACCGGGAAATAGGGCCACGGCGCCGCCTCGACCTTGGTCAGCACATTGCTGGTGAAAGGCGTCTGCACCTTCAGCGGCCCGGAACGCAGGGCGCGCGACCAGCCGTTCTCGTGCACGATCTGCACGCCGAACTTGGCGAAGGTGCGGTCGATCAACGGGAAGTTCTCGGGCGTGCTGTTGCGCACCACCACGTCGCCGCCCGTGATCGCGCCCAGCGCGAGAAAGGTGGTGATTTCGTGGAAGTCTTCCTCGAAGGTGAATTCGCCGCCGCCCAGGCGGGCGCCGCCGCGCACCGTCAGGCGCGACGTGCCGATGCCGTCGATGTCCGCGCCCATCATCGCCATGAAACGGCAGAACTCCTGCACGTGCGGCTCGGAGGCGGCGTTCGTCAGGGTCGATTCGCCTTGCGCGGCGGCCGCGCACAGCACGAAGTTCTCGGTGGTCGTCACCGAGGCATAGTCCAGCCAATGATGGGTCGGCTTCAAGGGGCCGCTGCTGCGCACCAGCAGCGAGCCGCTGGCGCGTTCCACTTCGCCGCCGAAGGAGCGGAAGATGTCCACGTGCGGATCGATCTCGCGCACGCCCAGCGTGCAACCCTTGACGTTGTCTTCCAGCCGCGCCACGCCAAAGCGCGCCAGCAGCGGCGGCACCAGCATGATGGACGAGCGCATTTCCTCGGGCAGCCGGTGGCTGGCGGCATCGAACGCGGTGTCGCGGTGATGCAGGTCCAGGGTGCGGGTCGACTCGTCCAGCCGGACGTCGCTGCCCAGGGTGCGGAAGATATCCAGGATCTTGCGCACGTCGGTGATGTCGGGCACGCCGTGCAGCCGCAGCGGCTGGTCGGTCAGCAAGGTGGCGCACAGCACCGGCAGCACCGCATTCTTGTTGGCCGAGGGGATGACGCGGCCGCGCAAGGGGGTGCCGCCGTGGACGATGAGGTTGGACATGGAGCGAAGAGGGCGAGAAGAATGAGGAAGAGCGGAGCCCGGGGGGGGGCTCCCGGTAATTTCACACTGTAAGGGCGCGCGGCGCCGGTGTCATGCCGGCCTGGCGGCGCCGGGGCCGGGATTCCTGCGGATCAGGACCCAGCCGCCTATGGTCAGCGCCAGGCCAGTCACCAGATAAGGCAGGCCGAAAATGAGCGCCCAGAAAAACAGCGCCGTATAGGCGTCGTTGGCGGCCTGCTTGCCGCCGGTGGCCGGATTGAAGATGCCGGGTTCCATGCCGAGCAGGGCGGCCAGCAGGGTCAGCAGGAGGATCAGGCCAAGCACCGCGCAGCCCCAGCCGAGCAGGCGGCGGAAATTGGGAATGCGCACAAGCGCCGCGACAAGCGCCACGCCGGTCAGCAGCGACACGACGCTGGTCGTGATCAGCATCCGGTCCAGCGCTGCCGCATAGGCAAGCCCCGTCGCGTCCGCCAGTCCGAACAGGCGCAGCATGACCGGACCGAGGACGCCATGACTGGCCCAGGCGACGAGCGCGCCGAATGCGATGCTGGCGAGCCACTTGGTCAGGGCAGAGGGCATGCGGGAGTCCTGTTCATAATGCGGTGCAGCGAGAATACTGCGGATTGCGACTGACGATTGAGACGGGCGGTAACCGTCATCTGGGCGGAGCTACTGCTCCTGGGCCCGGCGCCGCATTCTTTCCTGATGCAGCAGCCTGACCTGTGCGGCGAATTCCGGCACCGGCCCCTCCACCGCAAGGCCGTCGACGACCTCGGCGATGGCCAGCGGGCGCACCTTCGAGGTCGGGGCGACGCCCCATTCCTGCAGCCATTGCCGGTACTGGGCGGACGAGCAGGCATAGACGATCCTGCCCAGGCCCACCCATCCATGCGCCGAGGCGCACATGGAACAGTGTTCGCCGGAGGTATAGACGGTGCAGGCGGCGCGCTCGGCGGCAGGCACGTTATTGGCGGCCCAGCGGGCAATCTCGAATTCCGGATGGCGCGTGCGGTCGCCGCTGGACGCATGGTTATGGTCTTCGAACAGGACCTCGCCGCTGGGCGACACGAGTACCGAGCCGAAGGGCTCGTCGCCCGCATCCAGCGCCTGTTTCGCCAGCTCGACGCATCGCGCCAGGTGTTTCTTGTCCAGTTCGCTAATCATGGGGAGTCTCCTTGTGGTGCAGGCGCTGCCGGACCGTGGGCCGAGGCAGCGGGAACGTCCTGTCGACAGGCGGTAGTCCTGACATGCTGGCCCGATTCTATCAATAGCGCGGATGGCGCCAACCGTCGGCGGCAACGGCCTTCACGGCGCCGAAGCGGCCAGCGAATTCATCTTGCCGAATTCACGCTGTGGCGCCATAGTCGCCAGCTCCGAAGAACTCGCGAGGATCATCCGGATCATGGAAATACAAAAACAGGCGGGAACCATCCTGCTGCGCAACACGATGGCTTTTGACCGCGCGCATGCGGACGAATTCAGGCAAGCCATCGAGGACGCCGTTCGCTTCGCCCAGGAAAATGCGCCGCAATTGATGGTCCAGGTCTTCTGGGACCTTGACCAAGGTCTCTGCTACAGCTTCCAGCTGTACGCGGATTCGGAGTCGATTCTGCGCCACTGGGAGGTGTCGGATCCGCATATCGCCGCAGTCATGAAGTACTGCGTGGTCAAGCAGATGGAGGTGTACGGCAGCCCGAACGACGCCGTGCGCAGCGGCATCCTTGCCGCCGTCGGCAGCGACGAGGTCACGTTCACCCCGGAACTGGTCGGCTACTACCGCCTTGGCTGAACGGGGTAGGGCTGCCCGACCGGACGGGTCAGTAATACACGTCCACGTAGTCCGTCAACCCGCCGCAGGCTTCCATCTGCTGCAGGCGCCAGTACTTGCGCTTGCCAGTCGCGCGGAACTCGAATTCGCCGTTGCGCTCGCAGCGCCGGCCCTTGTCCGGCGCGTCCAGGATCAGGATGGTGCCGCGGAAGATGAAGCGGTCGCTGGCGATGGAGACGATATCGCCCTTGATCTTCAGCGTGCCCTCGTGGTTGGCTTGCGTGCCCTCGAGGTGGACCAGGTCGTTTTCATCCGTCGCGGTCAACTTGCCGCGCTGCGCCGACCAGAGCCATTGCAGCGTGATGCCGCTGTTGTTCATCAGGCGCTCGTACGCGGCCTGGTTCTGGATGTCGGTCTTCTGCGCCGAACCCGAGGGGGCGCCCGCGACAGGGGCCGCGGCCGGCGCGGAGGCCGGGGCGCCTTGATGCGCCTTGATCGGAGGCACCGCCATGACCGGCGTGGCTGCCGCAAAGGCCAGGCCTGCCGCCAGCAGCAGGCTGGAAATCCGCTTTTTTCCCTGGGCGATGGGGCTGTCGCTCTCGAGGTTCTTGTACATGGTTCTCGTCAAATAGGGGGAGGAGGGCGCGGCTGCCCGGCTTGGCCAGCCTGACGGGGACACCGCCGCGGATGGGCCTGGGCCGAGGGTCGGCGGGCGCATAAATTAGCACGGTCATCGGACCCCGATAATTGCTGTTGTTTGAGCTTGTGTATCTATTGGTTATTTAAATTACCAATAAATACGGCAGACAGCCCGATGCATCCCCGCGCCCCAGCTACTCACCGCTTGTCGCTTGCGCTCTGCGCTCGGAATGCGGCTTCGCCTGCATCGGATATCTCGACCCATTTCTTGTCAGGCGGCGCGTCCGCGACATAGCTGTCGTGCCAGTTCCACCACTTGTAGGTCGGCGTCTGCGGATAGCCCTCGGGCGAATCCTCCCAGACTTCCTGCCGGCCCAGCGGCGTGATGTCCAAGTAGTTCCAGGTGCCGCCCATCTGCTCGTCGCCGCGGTTGTTGAGGAAGTAGGTGCGGAAGATGCGGTCGCCGTCGCGGTAGAACACATTGGTGCCATGCCACTCGTCCACGCCGAAGTCGGCATCGAAGCTGTCGGTCAGCGTGTACCAGGGCATCTTCCAGTCCATCTGCGCTTTCAGCCGCGCGATGTCTGCCTGCGGCGCCCGGGACACGAAGACCAGCGTGGTGTCGCGGGCGTTCAGATGCGCCAGATGGGCGACCTGGTCGGCCACCATGGAGCAGCCGCGGCAGGCATGTTCAGGCCAGCCGTACACGCCCGGCTCGAAGAAGGCGCGGTAGACGATCAATTGGCGGCGGCCATCGAACAGGTCGGACAGAGTGAGAGTGCCGGATGGACCCTCGAACGCATAACTCTTGTCCACTGCGGTCCAGGGCATACGCCGGCGTTCGGCGGCCAGGGCGTCGCGGGCGCGGGTCTGCGCCTTTTCCCTTACCAGCAGTTGCTGGCGGGCGGCTTCCCATTCCTGGGGCGAGACGACCGGGGGCGTGCGCATGCGGGTGTCTTTGGTGGTTGCGGTCATGGTGTCGATACCTCCTTATCGCGGGCCGGCGCCCTGGCGCAAGGTCTGCGCGCAGTCTGGCTGCTGGGCGGCCTGGAAACAGTCTGGCATCGCCGGGCGGGGAGGGGGGAGTAACAAATCCGGCGCAATTCCGCCGCCGGCCGGCTCAGAAGCTCACCGCCAGGCCCACCGAGAAGCCGGACACATTGGTGCCGAACACATAACGGCCCACCAGCCGGGTGCGGGTGATGATCACGTCATAGGCGCTGGAATCCAGCTCCAGGCCCGCGCCCACGGAGGTCAGCCGGTCGAATCCCAGGATGCCGCGCTGGTCGCCCAGGAACTCCGAGTGCGTCAGTTCCAGCACATAGCGCAGCGGCCGCTGCAGCATCACGATTCCCGTGGGCGCTCGGTAGCGCGCCCACAGATTGGCCGATTGCGCCGTGGCATGCCCCTCCACGGCCGCGGAGCTGTTGAAGCTTTGCAGGCGCATGTCGGAATAGCGTAGCTCTACGTCGACTTCATAGCCGGGGCGGTAATGCTCGTAGTCCAGCATCAGCGAACCGCCCAGGCCGTAGGCGTTGAGGGAACCCCGGTCGAGGAAGCTTATGTCCTTGCCCGTTTGGCGCCCCACGTACCAGCTGGCCGCGCGCAAATCGCTGGTGACGTTTCCCAACGCAAAATTGAAGATGGGCCGCAGCTTCAGTTCGTCGGTCAGCTTGAAGTCCCAGCCTATGCCGCCGGTGGCGGAAATACTGTTCCATTTGGTGGGAATGGACCGAGACTCCGCGCCCTGCGTGGCGATGAAAGTTGGGTCGTAGCGGCTCGCGGCGAGCACGCCTTCCAGATAGATGGGTACTGATTTGGATATGGTGTCGCCGCCGCCTAGCTGCGTCATGGCGAATTCGCTGGAGCCCGAGACCGATCCGCTGCCCCCGCCTATGTTCAGGGAACTGGTCGTAATGTCGGGCACGATGGAGAACGACATGAGCGCGAGCACCCCGTTGGCGCGCTTCTGCAGGTCGTCCTGGCTCAAGCGCAGGCCTTGTTGGGCCAGAGCCTGCGGCGCGGCACTGCAGACCAGCAGGGCAAGCAGCCAGCCTGCACCTCGTTTCGCCACCTTCACGGGCATGGGCATGTCATCTCCGGAATGAACGCGCGTCCCACAACAGCCAGACTTGCGGCGCCGGGATATCTATTGGGCGGCGGCGGGCGGGTCGACCATGGCCTGGCGCTGCGCCGCCAGCAGCGCGTCGCTCTGGTCGATCCGGATGGTTCCTATCCGCGGAAACTCGAAATCCACGATGATGTAGATCGCCGCCGTCATGACCACGGCGTAAACCAGCTGGTGCAGCATGCTGTCGCGCTGCGTGACAGCCAGCTTTGATCCGATCAGGCAGGCGCACACCAGGGCCAGGAAGACCAGGAAAGCGTAGGTCGCGATGGGCGGATGGACCTTCTGCGCCACGGTCTGCGCGCTGGACACGTCGAACATGTCGTTGACAGCGCCTATGTAGGACGTCGCAAACGGCGGCACGGTATTGCGCGCGGCGCTCATGGACGTGGTCCAGATCTCCTTTTGCAGCGCCCCGGCCCGGGCCGCGATGGCGTCGCGCTGGTCCAGGTCGGGAACGTGGCGGTAGTAGTCGATGCGCGCGTCCACGTAGCGCCGGAACTGCTCGCGCAGCTTAGGCTGGTCCTGGGCATTGAGCATATCGATGCGCAGCCAGGCCGTGCCGATGGAGTTGACCTCCTGGACCAGCAGATTGCGGCGCTCGGCCATGCGCTGGGCCGCGCCCGAAAATGTGAAGGCCACCAGCAGGCCCAGCAGCGCGAACACGGAGGCCTCGATGGCCGCGGCGCCGGCGCTTTTGTCGTCGGCGCCATGGCCCAGGCGCTTGCCGATGCGCATCGCGATCAACAGCAGCACGAAGAACAGGACCGCGAGACCCGCCAGCAGTAGGGAGTAGTTCATATGGTCACCAGGCGTTCAGTTACGGTTGGTCGGGTAGGGCGGCGCAGCCGGGGTCTTGTCGTGCCAGAGCGTGACGCGGTTGCGCCCCGTCTGCTTGGATTCGTACAGGGCCTCGTCCGCCCGCTGTATCACGTCGGAAGCAGAATCGCCGTCCTGCGGCCAGAGCGCGATGCCGATGGACACCGTGACGCGGCCCACGCCGTCTGGCATGAGGCGCCGGGCCACCGCCGCGCGCAGGCGCTCGGCGACCTCGCCCGCCTGGGAGGCAGCGCCGGTGGGCAAGAGCGCAATGAACTCTTCCCCGCCCACCCTGAATGCCCGGTCCTGGTCCCGCAGGCCGGCGCGGATCACCTCGGCCAGCGCGATCAGCACCTTGTCGCCCGTCATGTGGCCGAAGGCATCGTTGATACGCTTGAAGTGGTCCAGGTCCATGGCGATGACCGCGACGGGCGTGCCGTCCGCGGCGTAAGCGTCCAGCACGTCGGTCATGGCCCGGCGGTTCAGCAGTCCGGTCATCGGATCCGTCAGCGCCTGGGTGTTCAGGCGGCCCACCTCGTCCTGGTGCTGGTCCAGCGTCAGTTGGACCGCGTCGCGCAAGGTGTCGGCCTCGGCGTACCAGGCGTTGAGCCGCCCGAGGTCCACGCCTGCGGATTTCCCCGCAGTCATGGCGCGGGTCAAACGCGATAGCGGCGATGCAATGGCATAGGCCAGCCCGCATACCAGCAGCAGTGTCAACACAATGGCGGGAATCGCGGCGCGCAAAGCGTCGCCGAGCAATTCGCGCAGCGGCGACAGCACCTGATCCAGCGAGCGTTGCGCCACCACCGCCCAATTGCCTTTGGCCAAGGGCGCGTAGCCGGTCAATACCGCGCCGCCTTTCGCATCCGAGAGCAGGGCGCCGCCGTCCCGTCGGGCGGGTTCCATGCTGGCCAGATCGAATACCCCGGCGCCTGCTTGCTTGCGGTACAACACCTGGCCGGTGCCGCTGACCAGGAACACGGACATGCCGGCGATATCGTCGCGCTCGCCGATGATCCGGTCCATGCCGCTGCCGGCGTCCAGCTTGATGACGATGGCCAGATGGGCCAGAGGCGCGCCAGCGGGGCCTGCCACGGGTTCGGTCACGGTAAGCACAGCAGCCTGCGTACTGGATAGCGTCGTCACCCAGGCGCTCGGGCCGGAGGGACCCACGCCCAGATCGGCAAGGCTCAGGATCTTCGCATCGGCGAGCTGGCCGCTGGGCGAGCGGGCAACGATGCGGCCGGCGGTGTCGGCCAGCATGACCGCGTGCAGCGAGTCGATCTGGCCGGCCAGGCGCCGCAGTTCATTCTGCAGCGCTTGCGGCTTGTCCATCGAAGCGGGGAGTTGGCTTGCGGCATTGCGCGCCTGGCGGTGCAGCGCGGCAATGTAGACGTCGATGACCTCGGCCAGCTTTTGGGCGCGCGCGTGGTTGGCGGCCAAGGCATTCCCGATGATCTGCGCCTTTTGTACCTGGTAGCTGGAGTACATGGCGGTGGAAAAACCGACGGCAACGCTGAGTACGGCCAGCGCGACCAGAACCGCATGCAATCCGAGCTTGCGCCTGCCTGAGGGGTTTGACCGGGGGCTCATCGAGACTCCATGCAGTATTCCATGCGTAGGGGTGTATCGACCGCGTCTAGTTTGACAAAGATAAATGGCGCGGACGCAGCCCGCAATGCGAAACGTGATTAATTGCAATCCACGATTGATTTAGGGGAAAAAATGTGTAGGCTTTGTTCGTTATAGCCAACACAGCGCCGCGTGATGCCGCTCACGCCTGTCATTCCTGTTACTGCCGCCGCTTCGGCCGTCACGCCTTGCCGTTTTTTGCACGTGTGACCTTGCCTTTTGCATTCGCCTGACTCCGTTGCTTGCCGGACCGCCATTTCGAGCGGTTTGTCCTCTACCCGTCTGGAGAAAGTGACTATGCAGCTGTTTCACCGCGCGACTCTCTTCCCTATCCGACAGGACCTGGTACCACCCCGGCGCCGCGCTTCGGCGCCCGCCGCATTGACGGCGCTGGCCATCGCGCTTGCGGCGCCTGCCTGGTCGGCTGAAGCGCCCAAACCCGCTGAAGCGCCCACCAAGGAAGCGAACGCAGCCCTGTTGAAGGAACTGCCGTTCGCGGACAAGACAGCTTTCGAATTGGCGCACAAGGGCTTTGTCGCGCCGCTGCCTGCGGGCATGATCAAAGGCGCCGAGGGCAATCCGGTATGGGATTCGGACAAGTACGGCTTCATCAAGGAAGGTTCCGATGCGCCCGACACCGTCAATCCCAGCCTCTGGCGGCAAGCGCAGCTGATCAACATCTCCGGCCTGTTCCAAGTGGCCGACGGCATTTACCAAGTGCGCAACCTGGACCTGTCGAACATGACCATCGTCGAGGGCAAGGAAGGCCTGACGATCATGGATCCTTTGATCTCCACCGAAACCGCCAAGGCCGCGCTGGACCTCTACTATCAGCATCGCCCCAAGAAGCCTGTCGTGGCCGTGATCTACACCCACAGCCATGTGGATCACTACGGCGGCGTGCGCGGCGTGGTGGACGAGGCCGACGTCAAGGCGGGCAAGGTCAAGATCTACGCCCCGCTGGGATTCCTGGAGCACGCCGTGGCCGAAAACGTGATGGCTGGCACCGCCATGAGCCGCCGCGCCAGCTACATGTACGGCAACCTGCTGCCGCCCAGCGCGACTGGCCAGGTGGGCGCGGGACTGGGCACGACGACCTCGGCGGGCACGGTCACCCTGATTCCGCCCACCGACATCATCGAGAAGACCGGCGAAAAACGCACCATCGACGGCCTGACCTACGAATTCCTGTACGCGCCCGGCAGCGAAGCGCCAGCCGAGATGCTCTACTACATCCGGGAGAAGAAGGCGCTCAACACGGCCGAGGACTCCACCCACACGCTGCACAACACCTACTCACTGCGCGGCGCCAAGATCCGCGATCCGCTTGCCTGGTCGAAGTACTTGAACGAGGCTCTGAACCTGTGGGGCGACGACGTGGAAGTGATGTACGCCATGCATCACTGGCCGGTCTGGAACAACAAGGACGTGCGCGAACAGCTGAGCCTGCAGCGCGACATGTACCGCTACATCAACGACGAGACCTTGCGCCTGGCCAACATGGGCTACAACAAGGAAGAGATCGCCGAACAGGTCAAGCTGCCCAAGTCCATCGCCACCAAGTTCTCCAACCGGGGTTATTACGGGTCGGTCAATCACAACGTGCGCGCGACCTATGTGCTTTACCTGGGCTGGTTCAATGGCAATCCCGCCACCTTGCACACCCTGCCCATTGAAGAGGGCGCCAAGCGCTACGTCGACATGATGGGCGGCGTGGACGCGGTGGTGAAAAAGGCGCGCGAATACTACGCCAAGGGCGACTACCGCTGGGTGGCCGAGGTCGTCAACTACGCGGTGTTCGCGGATCCGAAGAACCAGGAGGCGCGCAACCTGCAGGCCGATGCGCTGGAGCAGCTGGGTTATCAGGCTGAGAGCGGCCCGTGGCGCAACTTCTACCTGACCGGCGCCAAGGAGCTGCGCGAAGGCGTGCAGAAGCTGCCGGTGCCGGACACCGCCAGCCCGGACACCGTGCGCGCCATGACGCTGGACATGCTGTTCGACTACTTCGCGGTGCGCCTGAACCGGGAAAAGACCGAGGGCAAGCATGTGGTGCTGAACGTGGATTTCACCGACACCAAGCAGCAGTACATGCTGGAGATGGCCAACAGCGTGCTCAACCATTCCGCAGGCAAGCAGGCCAAGGAACCCAGCGCCAGCGTGTCGCTGACCCGCGATACGCTCAACAACATCATGCTGAAGCAGACCACGCTGAAGGACGCGATGGCCAAGGGGGATGTGAAAGTCACGGGCGATCAGGCCAAGCTGGCGGAAGTCTTCGGCGCGCTGGATGACTTCCCGTTCTGGTTCAATATCGTGACGCCGTAGGGCTGAAAGCGAGAGGCCGATCCTGGCCTCTCGCCGCATGCGTCGAAGCTCCACGCAGCCGCTGCGTGCGCGGGACTATCGGCAGGAGGATAAATATGGCTAGCAAAAACACCATTTGTCTGTGGTACGACCGGGACGCGCTCGAAGCCGCGCAGTTCTATGCCCGGACCTTTCCAGACAGTGCCGTAGGCAAAGTCTTGCGCGCCCCGGGAGACTATCCCTCCGGCAAACAAGGCGATGTGCTGACGGTGGAGTTCACTGTGGCGGGGATTCCTTGCGTGGGCCTGAACGGCGGCCCGGCCTTCAAGCACAGCGAGGCCTTTTCCTTCCAGATTGCGACCGAAGACCAGGCTGAAACCGACCGTCTCTGGAACGCCATCATCGGCAACGGCGGTCAGGCCAGCGATTGCGGCTGGTGCAGGGACAAGTGGGGCCTGTCCTGGCAGATCACGCCGCGCATGCTGATAGAAGCGATCTCGGACCCCGATGCCGCCGTCGCCAAGCGCGCCTTCGACGCGATGATGACGATGGGCAAGATCGACATCGCGACCATCGAGGCAGCGCAGCGGGGCTAGGAGGGCGGACTCATCCCTTTGGCTGATTCCGGCGGGAACGGCGCGATCTATCATGAAGGCGCCGCGCGCGGACCGGCCATCAGCAAGGCCTGTTCCCAGGTTTGGCGGCGTTTGCCGTATCTTCCTCGGGGAGCTTTCCTATGGCCACGCTCGCGGTTCGCCTTGTGGCGGCCATCGTGCTTGCGGGCATCGGCGTCTCGGCGCAGGCAGGGCCTGGGCAGGCCATGGAAGCTACCGGCTCGTCCCGTTCCTCGTCTTCCTCGCGCAACAACACCGGCGCTGCCATCGACGCGGCGCAACGGGCGTTGAGCGACTATCTGCGCGATTCCAGCCAGCAGGACGACGCGCTGCTCGACCAGGGCGCGCAGGACCGGTTGCGGCAGCAGTACGAGGACGCGCAGCGCGCGGCCGCCCAGGCCCTCGCGAAACAGCGGGAGGCCGACTACCTGCGCAACCGCGACCGGATCAAGGAGCGCTACAGCGCCGATCCCGCCCTGAATCCCTGGGCCAACAACCCCGCCAGCCGCGACAAGCCGCGCAATGCGCCCGCCGACGCGCCAGATCCATCGGTGTCAGCCAAGGCCGCGGCCAAGAGTCCCGGGCTTGATTATGCCGGCCAGGCCTGCGAGTACTTCACCCGGCCCTCGGACGCCGCGCATCTGAACTATTACAGCGAAGGCTCGACCGTCGTGTATGGCGGCCGGGTCTATCAATGCCGGGATGGGCGCTGGGCTTACCGCTATCCCGACACGGTGTTGAACGCGCGCGACCGCAGCCGGCTGTCGGCCACCCAACAGGAGAAGTGACATGCCATTGTTCGCGTCGGTCATGACGGCCGTGCTGGCGTCTTCGACCCTGGGGGCGCCGCTGGGTTTGGGAACGGCAAGCAGCGAGGCCTTGTACAAAGCGTATTCCAGCGCCCTGGACGAGGGCTTTCAGGCCATGGGGCCCAGCATGAAGCGCGCGCTGGCGACGTATTGCCAAGATGGGCAGTCTGTCGATGGCTACTGTTTTTGGGTGGCGCAAGGGGCCATCATAGGTAGCCATCTCAGCGGCAATTACGAGGATGTGCTGCGCTACGGCGATCGTTACGCCGCCGCGAGGCTGGCCGACCTGCGGTCCAGGCGCGAGCCTGCCGGCGCCTGCCTGCCTACATACGTGAGCACGGTGAAACCGGGCACGACGAGCACCTTGATCTCGTGGAGTTCCCCTGTGCCGTCGCTGATCTACCTTGCGCAAGCCCGCCTCAAGCGGCCCGCGACGGGCTCGTATTATCAGGCGTTCTATTGCGCGCGCCGGGCGAAGAATGAGCTGCTGGACGCCTATGACCCCGAGCATTCCAGCGTGCCGGCGAGCGAAGCGGAAGCGCGCGTGGCCCGCAAGTTCGAGGCGGAAATCCTGCGGCCGATGCGCGCGGAGAGCGAGCGGCTGCAAGCTGAACTCACCCGCACGATCCAGTCCGACAGCACGGCGCTCAGCCGCAATTTTCTACAGAATGCGGTGCTGTACGGAAACGCCTATGCCGCGTGCAGCCGGGCCCGCTTCCCGGCCAATCTCTGCGGCTACCTGAGCGCGGACCGCATCGAGGTGGAGTTTTACGAATCCAAGATTTGAGCTTGCGGGTCGACCCGGCCCTCAGCCCCCGGCCGGCAGCACCCGGATCCCCGTGCGCTTGACGAATTCCTCGTAGCTGATGGGCGGCCCGGCCTTGGTGCTGGCGGCGTTCGCCTGCCAGTGCACCCACGAGCGTCCCGAAGTCGCGTCGTACACGACTTTGTAGATGTAAGCGGGCACGGCGACTCCCGAACCGATGGTCTTGGGCTTGTCGGCATAGACCGGCCCCGTGAAGACGTACACGTCGCCCGCGGCGCGCATCACGTATTTGCGCGTGTCCTGCTCGATGCTGCTCCAGGCGCCGCCATTGTGCGTCTGGTCCTGCGGCACCATATTGGCCAGCGAGAAACTCTGCGCCATGGCTTCGGGGCTGGACATGTCGCCGGCCGGCGCCATGTGGCCGCGCGAATAGCCGGAACCGCGGTAGTCGTCCAGTTCGGCCCGTTCGGCGCGCGGCAAGCGCGCCTCGGCATAGAACTTGTCGGTCCGGCGCTGCCCTTGGGCCTGGGTCAGCATCTGGCGGTTCAGGCGTTCGGCCACGAACACCGGCGTCTTGGTCTGCCCGTCATGCAGGATGGCGAAGGCGGAAAAGCACACCTCACGCAGCTTCTGGCCGCCCGGCACTTCGGGCGGGCGTGAATGCGGAAAGAACTGCCGGCATTCCGCAAACATTGTTTGAACTGGCGCCCCGGTCCGCGCCGCGGTCGGTACTGCCGCAGGCGTCGCGTGTTCGCGCTGCTGCGGCCAGCCCAGGCGCGTGATGACGTCCTGCACGGGCGCCGGAATCCGCCACTGCGGATTCAGCATATAAGTGGCGGCGCCGAAACTCGCCAGGGACGAGAACAGCAGGGCCTTCAGGAACCGGGGGAAACGGCCGCTGGACCGGGAACCGGCGCGGGCCTTGGATCTGCTGGGGGGACTTCTCTTCTTGGAAGTGGGTGTCTTCGCGCGCGTCATTACTACCTGTGAGCTACTGCCCGATTGCGGTTGGCAACCGGCACCGCCACGGATTGTAGATGAGTGGCAAATTTGCCACTGAGCGCGATTGTTTCTTCATGCGAGACAGTGGTGTCGCGCTACCGCTACATATAAAGAAACCGCTCCGTGCAAGGGGTTACGCTATGTTTCAACGACATATTTCCCACGTAGAATTTCTGCTGGCCCCGCGATGCGGCGGCGCGATATCCAAGCATTCAAGATGTACGTTGATCTCCTCACCCTTTACTTCATCATCATCGGAACGCTGCTCGCCAGTGCAGGCCTGACGTTCTGGGAGCATCGGACCCATCCCAACCGCAGCGGATCATTGCGTATCCTGGCCGCGGGCTTCGCCACGCTTGCCCTGGGCTGTACCGTTGTGCTGTTTCGCGCGAAACTGCCCAGCCCGCTGGGCTCGGCGGTCGCCAATCTCATCGTCCTCAGCGGCTATCTGCTGATCATGAACGGCGCGGCTTCGCTCAGCGGCCGGCGCTATCGCGCCGCTTCCATCGGGCTGCTGATTGTCATGGCCCTGATCTGGCTGGCGGCCGGCGCCCAGCGGGAAGATCTGGTCTGGAAGTACGTCAGCGCATTCCCGATCGCGCTGGTCAGCGGCATGACGGCTTGGGAGCTGCTGCGCTGCCAGTCGCTCAGGTCGTTGACGCCGCTGCACATCGCGACGGCGGCGGTTAGCATCCACGCGCTGGTCTACGCCGCCCGGGCTTTCATCTTGCCCTGGTGGGTGGCCGAGCATGGTCCCGGCATACACCTGACCGCCAGCACGCTCACCATGTACGAAGGCGTGCTGTATTCGATCGTGCTGCCGATGACGCTACTCAAGCTGATCCGCGAAGAAACCCATGGCCAGCTGCTGCGCGAATCGCAGACCGACTACCTGACCCGCCTGGGCAACCGCCGGTGGTTCTTCGAACAGGGCGCGCGCATCATCGAGGGCGGGGCAGGGCGTGGGCCTGTTGCGGTCCTGGCGTTCGACCTGGACCAATTCAAGGCGATCAACGACAGGCATGGCCACCAGGCGGGCGACCAGGTGCTCAAGTTTTTCGCGGAATCGGCCCGTTGCGTGCTCGGCCCCGACGTGCTGCTCGCCCGCATCGGCGGCGAAGAATTCGCCGCGCTACTGTCCGGTCAGGACGCCCGGCGCGCCACCGTGCTGGGCGCGGCCGTGGCGCAGCACTTTGCCGGCACGGTGTCGAGGCGGGAGGACGGCGCCGGCATCCCGGCCACGGTCAGCGTCGGGCTGGCGCAGTTCGATGACAAGGTTCCGCCCCTGGCCGATGCGCTGGCTGCGGCGGACCGGGCCTTGTATCAGGCCAAGGCGCTGGGCGGCAACCGGGTGGAATTGGCGTTTGCGGCGGCGGGTTCGGTGAACTGCTGAGGACGCCCGGCCCCGGCGCGAGTCAGCCGTTTTTGCGCCTGGACCGCGGCCTGGGCGCCACGCCCATGCGCGGATCGCGCGCCAGCGCCAGCCGCGCCATTGCCGCCGCAATCGTCTCGAAGTCCTCGTCGGTCTGGGGCAGGTATAGCCATTTTCCCAGCACCGGGTGCGGCCGCAGGGCCGGAAATTCCGTCAACAGCGCCTCCTGGCGTTCCTGCGAGGTGCACACCAGCAGCCCGCTCCAGGGATCGTCGCGGTCGGCGGCCACCAGGTACAGCAGGCCATCCAGGTACGCCGCATCGCAGCCGAACATCTTGCGGCGCATGTAACCGGCGTCGCGTTCCAGAGGCTCGAGGATCCAGAGCAGGGAATTGAGGCGGACGGTCCGTTGCTTCGGGGGTGGGGCGAATGGGTCTGATCGGTTGCGCATGGAATGACGCCAGGCGGGGTGCGGTTGCGGCGGGTGCCTAAGAATAATGGTAATAATGGCGCCAGATCAAAGTTTCCACTGCGAGGGGATAGCGTGCATTGCTCTAGATGCGGAGCCGCCCATAAGGGCAAGAACAGCGTGTGCGACGAATGCGCAAGAGTGTTGGGCAATATGCGCAGCAAGGACATCTTCGCATCGGACGCGGGCAGTTTTACGGCGGCCGAGACGCCGCCAGCTACGGCGAGTCCGCAGCCCGCCGCCAATCCGCCAGCCGCTGCGGCCTCTCGCGGCAGTTGGGCTGAAGCATTCCAGCGCTACAGCATCGTGCCCCTGCGGCTGCGCGGCAAACCCGTCAAGGCGGCCTGGCTGTTGACAGGCGGCGCGGCAGGCTTGGCGATCACCGCCCTGGGCGTCTACGCCTGGGGGATGTCGGCGTGGTGGTTCATCCTGATTTTCCTGAGTTTCATCAGCCTGGACACCGGCGGTGATCTGAAGCGTAGGCGCTATTCGCGGTTTTTCATGATGTGCAACCTGGAGGCCAATCGCGCTGGCGAGGTTTTCTACACGGAGATTGGCGGCCAATGCCCCGTATGCGATGGGGAATTGAAAATCAGGGAAATCGGGCCGAAGCGCCACAAGGAGACGACGGCGGTGTGCAGCGTGAATGGCAAGCATCGCTGGCGGTTCGATCCCAGAGTGCTCGGCGATCTTTGACGCCTGCGGCCGGCGCAACCCGTCGGCCGTTTTGTCCGGGCGGCGGAGCCGGTTCCGCCGCGCTGCCTATAATGGCTGCGATCCCCGCTTCGACGGCAGCCTTGCCGTGCTTCATGTCCTCTTTGCCTCTACGCGTGCTGTCGGTCATCCCGCCGATGACGCAGCTCAATACCCCGTATCCGTCCACCGCCTACCTGACCGGCTTTCTGCGGTCGCGCGGCGTGACCTCGTTCCAGGAAGACCTGGCGCTGGCCCTGGTGCTGCGCCTGCTGTCGGCCGACGGCCTGCGCGCTGTCGCGGAACGCGTCGCCGCCTTGCCGGCGAGTAAGCGCAGCCCCGCGGTCCAGGCCTTCGCGGAACAGGAGGCGCGCTACGTGGCGACCATCGCGCCCGTGATCGCCTTCCTGCAGGGCCGCGATTCGACGCTGGCGCACCGCATCGTCGGCCGCAATTTCCTGCCCGAGGGGCCGCGCTTCGGTTCGCTGGACGTGTATCTGGACGAAGAGGGCGGCGATCCGCTGGGCTGGGCCTTCGGGGCGTTGGGCCTGCATGACCGCGCCAAGCACCTGGCGACGCTGTATCTGAACGATCTGGCCGACGTGCTGCGGGACGCGGTGGACTCGCGCTTCGAGTTCGTGCGCTACGCCGAATCGCTGGCGGGCAGCCAGCCCACGTTCGACCCCTTGGCCCAGGCGCTGGCGGCCGCGCCGACGCTGGTGGACGACATGCTGCGCAGCCTGACCGCGGAGGCGCAGGCCCGCCACACGCCGACCATGGTGCTGCTGTCCGTGCCGTTCCCGGGCGCCGTTTACGCCGCCTTCCGCATCGCTCAAACCATCAAGGCGCACGATCCCTCCATCATCACTGTGCTGGGCGGCGGCTTCGTCAACACCGAATTGCGCGAGCTGAAGGACCCGCGGGTCTTCGACTATTTCGACTATGTGACTCTGGACGCGGGCGAACGCCCCTTGCTGTCGCTGCTGGAGCACGTGCAGGGCAAGCGTTCGCGCCAGCGCCTGGTGCGCACCTTCCTGCGCGAGGCCGACACGGGCGCGGTGCGCTATGTGAACATGGTCGAGCCCGACATCGCCTTCGCCGAAGTGGGCACGCCCACCTGGGACGGCCTGCCGCTGGACCGCTACCTGTCGCTGCTGGACATGCTGAATCCCATGAACCGGCTGTGGAGCGACGGGCGCTGGAACAAGCTGACCGTGGCGCACGGCTGCTATTGGAAGAAATGCAGCTTCTGCGACGTCAGTCTGGACTATATCGGCCGCTACGAAGGCGCGTCCGCCGAGGTGCTGGCCGACCGCATCGAGGCTATCGTGCGCGAAACCGGGCAGACCGGTTTCCATTTCGTCGACGAAGCCGCGCCGCCCAAGTCGCTCAAGGCGCTGGCGACCGAACTTATCGCCCGCAACACCGGTATTTCGTGGTGGGGCAATATCCGCTTCGAAAAGACCTTCAGTCCCGAACTTTGCGAACTGCTGGCGGATAGCGGCTGCATCGCCGTATCGGGCGGCCTGGAGGTCGCCTCGGACCGCCTGCTCAACCTGATGAAGAAGGGCGTCTCGGTGGAGCAGGTGGCGCGGGTCACGCGCGCCTTCACCGACGCCGGCATCCTGGTGCACGCCTACCTGATGTACGGCTTTCCCACGCAGACCGTGCAGGACACCGTGGACGCGCTGGAATACGTGCGGCAGCTGTTCGACAACGGCTGCATCCAGAGCGGTTTTTTCCACCGTTTCGCCTGTACGGTGCATTCGCCGGTGGGCAAGAACCCGGAGGAATACGGCGTCACTTTGAAGCCCTTGCCGCCGGTCACGTTCGCCAAGAACGACGTCGGCTTTCATGATCCTACCGGCGTGGACCACGACGCGCTGGGTAAGGCATTGAAAAAGGCCATCTACAACTACATGCACGGCATCGGGCTGGACGAGGACGTGCGCAGCTGGTTCCCGTTCAACGTGCCGAAGACCACGGTGGCAAGGCACCGGATCAGCAGGGCGTTGAGCCAGCGGGGCTAGGGCCGGCGCAGCGGGCGTAGAGCCGCGCCCGCGCGCGGGGCTGCCGCCGCGCTAGCGCAGCAATACGTCCTCGTAGAACGCGCCGATGGGCCGCTGCGCATCGCGCACCTGAATCTCCAGCACCCAGATGCCGTCGGCGGGCACGAAGTCCGCCTGTGCCAGCAGGTGCTTGCCATACAGCGCATGCGGGAAATCTGATACCCGGTGTCCGGGAATTTCCCGCACCAGCTCGCAGCCCAGCTCGCGCGCATATTCGGAGGCCCGGTCGTAGAGGGCAGCGCCCGTCAGGCCTTCCAGCCACGCCAGGCGGGCACGCTTGAACACCTCGCGCGCGGCCTCGGCGCAGCGCTGGCGGTCCGCGTCCGCGCCCAGCACGAAGGTGTCGCCGTAGTCGCCTTCATGACCGTCCCACACGGGCCCGATGTCCAGCACGAAGATGTCGTGCTCTTGCAGCTTGCGGTCGTAGTCGGTGGGCTGGACGGGCGGCGATTGCGTGTCCGGGCCGAAGCGCACATAGGTCGGATGCCAGTTGTTGGACGCGCCCATCTGGCGCAGGTGGCCGTCCGCCACGGCGATGGCCTCGCGCGTGGTCATGCCGGGCCGCATCAGCGCGGCGATTTCTTCTACCGCCTGCATGGAACGCCGGCGCGCGTCCAGGATGCCGGCCAGCGTGTAGCGCGGGCTGATGCGCTCCCAGGGATGCGCTTCAGGCTGTGGCGCGATGCCGGCCGCGCCGCCGGCCGCCGGATGGAAGGCTTCGGCGCGATACCGGTCTGCGGGCAGGCCGGCCGCCAGCAGCCGTTCACGGGCCGCGCTCACCATCGCCGGATTGCCACAGGCGTAAACCAGGCTGCGGGACCAGTCATGGCCGGCCGCCACGGCTGCGTCCTGCACGTGCCGGCCGGCATGGCGATGCTGCGCGCCATCTGCCGCATCGGCGTCCTGGCCGTCCTGAGCCGTGGACAACACCGCATGCCACTGGAACCCGTCGCCTTTGCCCTGCAAGGCGTTCAGCATCTGGCCGGCGTAGCAATCGTCCGGCGTCCGCCCGCCCCAGTAGAGCGTTACCGTCTTCAGCGCGCGGCTTTGCAGCGCGGCCATGAGGATGGGCGCCACGCCCGCGTAGCCCGTGCCGGTGGCCAGCAGCACCAGGTGGTCTATGCCTGGGGGCATCTCCGCGGGCCAGGTGCAGTCGCCCTGCGCGGCGTCCAGGGTCAGTGCGTCGCCGGGTCGCAGCCCGGGCAGGATGCCGTCGGTGAAAGCGCCGCCGGGCATGCGGCGGATATGGAATTCGAGCCGTGCAGGCCCGGCCGCGCCCGGTGCGTTCGCGATCGAGAAGTTGCGGCGGGCGCCGCCGTCCAGGATCAGTTGGGCATGCTGGCCGGGCAGGTAGCTGTAGACATCCCCATCTTGCAGTTCAACGATGAGCTGGGTGACGTCCGGCGCCAGCGGCAGGCGCGACACCACGCTGGCGCGGCGCGGCGGCGTGGGCTGCTCGGGGGCGCGCCAGTGCGGGAAGCGCAGCGTCAGGTCGCTGGCGGCGCGGCATTGGCACATCAGCAGTTCGTCGTTGGCGGTCTGGTAGCTGCCGTCCGTGGGCGACGCGATGCGTTCGTAGCTGCCGTCTACCACGACGGCGCGGCATGAGCCGCAGGCCCCACGCTGACAGGAGAAGGGCACCGGTACCCCCTGGGTCAGGGCCGCCTCCAGGATCGAGGTCTTGCCGTCCGTGAGGAAGGGGCCGGTCTCCAGGGTGATGGTATGGCAGGTAGCGGTCATGGCAGGTTCCGGAAAAATTGCCCCACAAAAGGGGCGCAGGCCTTCAATCTACCGATAGAATGGCTACATGAAATAGAGCCATTTCCGTGAATATGAACAAGCCACTTTCCGAGAAACAGTCAGGCGCGAAGCGCCAGGAAGCCAGCCTGGACTTGCCGCGGGATGTGGCGCGGCCCGGGGAGTCCAAGCAGGCCTGGGTCTACCGCGAGATCCGCGAACGCATCTTGAAGGGCGCGCTGCCCTCCGGCGCGCGCCTGCCGTCCACGCGCAGCCTGGCCGGACGCTGGCATATTGCGCGCTCCACGGTCGAGGCTGCCTACGATCAGCTGCGCAGCGAAGGCTATACCGCGGGCACGGTCGGATCGGGTACTTATGTGGCGGCGGTGATCCCGGACAACTTCTTCCGGACGGGGCTGCCAGGCGAGGGCGCCGCTACGCCCAAGGCGCGGGGGCCGATGTCCGCATCGCAAGCAGCCATGGCCGCGCCCCCGCCAGACGCCAGCGCGCCGCCGCCTGCGCCGCACGTGGCCGCGCTCTTGGCGCCGTTCCCGTCCAACTCCCTGTTCTTCTCGCGCAGCGCCGACGCCGCGCTCTTTCCCATGGAACGCTGGCGCAAGGGCTTGATGGCCAGCGCCCGGCGCGTGACGCCGGCCCAGTTGGCCAACGACGAGCCGCAAGGTTGGCGCCCGCTGCGCGAGCAGATCGCCCGCTACCTGGGCGCGGCCCGTGGCATCAGCTGCGATCCGGACCAGGTCATCGTGCTGGGCGGCATCCGGGACGGCCTGGACCTCTGCGGCCATCTCCTGTTGCAGCCGCAGGACAGGGTGCTGATCGAGGATCCCGGCTACCTGAACGCCGAACCCATCTTCGGCCAGTACACCCGCCACGTCGTGCCGCTGGCCATCGACGCCGAAGGCTTTCCGGTTGCGCGGGCCCGCAATCAACGCGGCGTGAAGCTGGTGCACGTCACGCCCGCCCACCAGGCGCCCACCGGCGTCACCATGCCGGTCTCGCGCCGCCTGGAGCTGCTGGACTGGGCCGCGCAAGCCGGCTGCTGGATCGTCGAGGACGACTATGACAGCGAATTCAGCTATGACGGCGCGCCGCTGGCCGCCCTGAAAAGCCTGGACACGGCCGACCGCGTCATCCACTGCGGCAGCTTCAACAAGACCCTGTTCAATGCCTTGCGCATCGGCTATGCGGTGGTACCCAAGGCGCTGGCGCCCGCTTTCGTGCAGGCACGCCGCCGGGCGGGGCGCTCGCCCAGCATCATCGAGCAGATGACCTTGGCAGCGTTCCTGCAGGACGGCAGTTTCGCGCGCCACGTGCGCAAGGCGCGCGGCGTCTACGCGCGCCGCCGCGACGCCGCGCTGCGCGCCTTGCGCCAGGCGGTTGGCAGCGACGAACTGCGCGTCAGCGGCGAGCACGCCGGCTTCCATCTGCTGTGGCGGCTGCCGCCGGGCTGGGATATGACGCAGGCCGTGGTGGCGGCGCGGGCTGCGGATGTGGGCATGCAGCCGCTGGCGGATTTCTGCCGCAAGGTAGACCTGCCGCCGGGCGTGGTGGTGGGCTATAGCGCGGTGCAGGAAGACGCCTTGTCGAGGCTGGGAACGCTGCTGGCGCAAGCGGCGCCGGGCGAAGGCCCGCAGCAGGACCCGGCGCTGCTGCGCCGCCTGCTGCGAGTCAAGGACCGCATGGACGCAGCCTCGCACGAAGCCTGGCCGGTGGAGCGACTGGCCGAGGTCAGCGGCGTTTCCAAGGCGCACTTCGCCCATTCCTTCAAACGCGCCTTCGGCCTGCCGCCGCATCGCTACCTGCTGACGCGGCGCATCGAGCAAAGCGTGGCCATGCTGCGGGATACGGAGCAGAGCGTCACGGAAATCGCCTACGCCACGGGCTGGGAAAGCCTCGGCACGTACAGCCGCATCTTCCGCGACGTCACAGGGCTGAGTCCCAGCGCCATGCGCGCGCAGGCGCGGACCGACATGCAGCCGCTGGACCGGATGCCCGCCTGCGTGGTGAAGGCCGCGCAGCGCCCCGATCTCAATATCGCTGTTTTGGAGAAGCGGCGCCGCGAGGCCGACGGTAAATTTCCGCCATCAACCCAGGAGGTCTTATGAACTTAGGCATCAATGTGGCGGGCGTGTACGTGGACGATCAGGACGCGGCGCTGGCGTTCTACGTCGACAAGCTCGGATTCCGCATCCATACGGACGTGCGCAACGGACCGTACCGGTGGCTGACGGTGCAGCATCCGGATCAGCCCTCGTTTCAGCTCGGCTTGTTCGCGCCCGGTCCGCCCATCCACGACGAGGCCACCGCGCAGACCTTGCGCGCCATGGTTGCCAAGGGCGCGATGCCGCCTCTGGTGCTGCACGTGGCCGACTGCCGGGAAAGCTACGCCCGGCTGCAGGCGCAGGGCGTCGAGTTCACGCAGGAACCGATCGAACGCTACGGCAGCGTGGACGCGGGCTTCCGCGATCCGGCGGGCAATGGCTGGAAGATGATCCAGGCGCCACGGGGCGCGGCATGACATCCGGCCCCGGGCGATGAAGGCATGATCAGTAGATGATCCGCACCGAGGCAGCGCTGCGCTCGGCCCGCGTGCGGGAGACGGCTTCGATGTTGTTGCCGTCCGGATCCAGCACGAATGCCGCGTAGTAGCCGGGATGGTAGGCAAGACGCTCGCCCGGCGGGCCGTTATCCCGGCCGCCGTGCGCCATCGCCGCCCGGTAGAAGGCATCCACCATGGCCTGGTCTTCCGCCTGGAAGGCCAGGTGTATGCGGCCGGTCAGTTCGCCCTGTACCTCGGCGCTGCCGGGCGCGGAGATGAACAGCTCGTCCGCCCAGAAGTTCTTGTCGTCGGAGGCGCCGATGGGAATCTTCAACGCATTGCAGACTGCGGTATAGAACGCCTTGCTGGCGGACAGGTCGCGCACGACCAGCCCGATGTGATCGATCAAGCGGCCCTTATGTCGTTCTTTCTGCGCCATGAATCGCTCCTGGCTATCGAGTGGGGGGAGAATCAGCGGTGTCAGACTACGCTTGCCGGGTTCCTGTTTCAAGCTGCCGCGCAGCCGTCTTGGATGCCGCGCTCACTCCTTGCCGGCCATGGCCCGCATGGGTTGGCAGGTCAGCTCCTTCTCTTCCTCTCCGAATTCCGCCAGGTCCTTGCGCGCCTTGGTGTAGGCGCGCAGATACTCCGCATCGAACACCAGGGACGACACGCCGGACTCGCGGGCGGACGATTGCTGCCGCTTCTTCAGTATCTCCAGCAGCTCGGGGGTCAGCACCTTGCAATACTCCATGATGGCGTGGATCTGGGCCAGCGAGGTGGCCCGCTCCAGGTTCTGCTGCGCCGAGGCGGTTGCGGCGGGCAGCGCCAGGACGGCAGCCGCGGCCCAGGCGGCCGGTTTGAGCAGGGGATGGGGCATTGCGGGGCAGTTCCGTTCGTATTGCGAAAGACCGCATTTAACACGATCTGCGACCGGGCTTCCGCCGACGCCTTGGTAAATGCAGCTGTCGGTCTACAATTCCCCCCGCTCCATCCGGGGGCTCAGGCTGTCCGTACGTGTAGTGTCGATAAGGGTCTACCCATGCGTCTGAACCAGTGCCAGAACTTCCACGACTTTCGCCGCATGGCCCGCCAGCGGCTGCCGGGCCCCATCTTCAATTACATCGACGGCGCCGCCGACGATGAAACCACCTACCGACGCAACACCGCGGCCTTCGAATCCTGCGACCTGCTGCCTGACGTGCTGCGCGGCGTGTCCGACGTGGACATGTCGGTGACCGTCATGGGCCAGAAGCTGGCGCTGCCGGTCTATTGCTCGCCGACAGCCTTGCAGCGCCTGTTCCATCACGATGGCGAACGCGCCGTGGCCGCCGCCGCGGGCAAGTTCGGCACCATGTTCGGCGTGTCCTCGCTGGGCACTGTCAGCCTGGAAGAAGCCCGCAAGATCAGCGGCGGCCCCCAGGTCTACCAGTTCTACTTCCACAAGGACCGCGGCCTGAACCGCGAGATGATGGCCCGCGCCAAGGAGGCCGGCGTGCAGGTCATGATGCTGACCGTGGACAGTATCACCGGCGGCAACCGCGAACGCGACAAGCGCACGGGCTTCGCCATTCCGTTCAGGCTGAACCTTGCCGGCATCGCGCAGTTCGCGGCCAAGCCGGCCTGGGCGCTCAACTACCTTACCCATGAACGCTTCCGGCTGCCGCAACTGGACACCCACGTCGACATGGGCGGCGGCGCCATGTCCATCAGCCGTTACTTCACCGACATGCTGGACCCGGCCATGACCTGGGACGACGTCGCCGCCATGGTGCAGGAATGGGGCGGACAGTTTTGCCTGAAGGGCGTGATGTCGGTGGAAGACGCCAGGCGCGCGGCCGACATCGGCTGCACCGGCATCGTGCTGTCCAACCACGGCGGCCGCCAATTGGACGGCTCGCGCAGCGCCTTCGACCAGCTCGCCGAGATCGTCGATGCGGTCGGCGACCGCATCGACGTGATGATGGACGGCGGCGTGCAGCGCGGCACCCATGTGCTCAAGGCTCTGGCCTTGGGCGCCAAGGCGGTGGGGCTGGGCCGCTACTACCTGTTCCCGCTCGCCGCTGCGGGCCGGCCCGGGGTGGAGCGGGCGCTGGAACTGATGCGGGTCGAGATCGAGCGCGCGATGAAGCTGATGGGATGCCGGACCGTCGCGGAATTGCAGCGGCGGCATTTGCGGTTCCGCTGATCGATAGCGCCAGACGGATCGGGCCGGGCGGCCCGATCCGCGGGCTTGCGCGTCAGAAGGCGATCTTCACGCCGAGCTTGCCGTTGAAGCTCTGCCCGTCGCCCCGCAGGCTGATCTCCGAGCCCACGCTGCCGTACACCGAGACGTTGCGCTTGACGCCCACGTCCGCGCCCAGATTCAGTTGCACCGACGTGCCCTTCATGTCAGCCCGGAACGGCACATAGCCATTCTGAGAAGAGAATTCCGTGGTCGGGTTGGTCAGGAACTCATTGACCAGGCTGGCGCGCAGCCAGGTGGTAGCGACGCGCTTGCCGTCCGGTCCCGGATCCAGCTCCACGGTGCGCGCCAGGCGCACGCCCAGGCGGCCCCTCAGGCTGTCGACGTCGTTGAAGCGGATCTTGGCGGCGCCGTCGTTGGCGTCATTGAGATTGACGTTCTGGAACACCAGCTGCGCCTGGGGTTCGATGACCCACTCGTCGTTCAGGCGGAACGGATAGCCGCCTTCCAGCGAGGTCGCGAAACCGAAGCCGCGGGTGTCCAGGTTGTAGCCGGCCGGGGAACGGCCGTTGTCGACGTCGTAGCGCGTGCCTTGGATCACGGCATCGACATACCAGCCTTCCTTGCCGATATGCGTCCAGTAGCCGCCCAGCGTCACGCCATTCATGGCCGCTTGGCCAGCGGAGCGGCCGTCGAGGTGGTCGACGTCGGCCGTGGCGCGTCCGAAGGCGACGTAGGCGCCTGCGTGGTCCATGCTGCCGTTGGCGTTGGCGCGGCGGTAGAGATCCACGCCGGATTGCAGGCCATAGATCTTGTAGTCGTAGTCCGGGCCTCTGGAGCCCAGGATGCCCGAGTTGCTGCCGTTGCGTTCGCCGGTCACGCCGATGACGCGGCCCCAGGCCAGGGAATTGCCGCCGGCCGGGGTGGAGGGCAGGGCGTAGCGCGCCTCGCCGATGCGCTCGTGCAGCGAGTCCAGAAAGGTCGCGCCGTAGCGCAAGGCCAGCTCCGGCGTCGCCACGGCCGTGGAGACTTCGGGCCGGTAGTTGGGCGGCGCCGGCGGCGTGGGCGTGGGCGGATTGGGCGGAATCGGCGGCACGGGCGGATTCGGCGGCACCGGGGGTTCCGGGTCCTTGCAGGCGGGATTGCTGGGCGCGGCGGCGCAGTCCACCGTCGAACGCAGGTACCAGTTCTGCAGCCCGCTGCCGTCCACGCTGGAGCGTTGCAGCGTATAGGCGTAGGGGCCCGCGGCGACATAGCCGCCGGCATTGCCCAGCGTGAACGCGCTGGCGGCGGTCGTGCCGCCATTGACGGCATCGACAAGCAGGATGCCGTTGCCGGTGGTCACTGCGCCCGCGCCGCCGGCATTGGCGACGATCAGCGACGACGAGCCGGAAGCGGTCCCGCCATTGATCACCAGCCGGTCCGACGGCGAACCGTCGCCGCCCAGCAAGGTGTTCATGGCGATCCTGCCGCCCTGGCCGACGTAGTTCGGCGTCGTCAGCG
The DNA here is from genome assembly GCF_058783105.1 of Achromobacter sp. FW305-C-30-7. Lineage (NCBI taxonomy): Bacteria > Pseudomonadati > Pseudomonadota > Betaproteobacteria > Burkholderiales > Alcaligenaceae > Achromobacter > Achromobacter sp. FW305-C-30-7. Next base: position 249,716 of record NZ_JBYSYI010000008.1, read on the forward strand.
TGGTGCCGGGCGCGGTGCCGCTGCCCATGTTGATGAGTCCGGCGTTGATCACGCCGGCCGTGGCCTGGCTGTAGCCATTGAGATCGAGCGTGCCAGCAGCCGTCACGTTCACGGCCGAGTTCGGACTGAGCGTGGAGACCGCGCCGGCGCGCAGCACGCCGTTATTGATGTTGGTCGGGCCGCCATAGGTGTTCTGGGCGGTCAGGATCGTGGTGCCGCTGCCGTTCTGATTGACCGTGCCGTTGCCGGAGATCAGGCCCGCGAACGTCACGCTGTCAGAGCGGTTGAAACTCAGTGCGCCGTTGTTGGCTACATTGCCCAGGATGCCGCCGGAGGTGCCGCCATCGCCTAGCTGCAGCGTGCCCGCAGAAATCGTGGTGCCGCCCGTGTAGGTATTGTCGGCCGTCAGGATCGTGGTGCCGGCGCCGATCTGGTTGACCGTGCCGCTACCGGAGATCAGGCCCGGGAACGTCTGGACGTCGGAGCGATTGAACGTCAGTGCTCCATTGTTCGCCACATCGCCCAAAATGGCTCCGGAGGTGCCGCCGTCGCCCAACTGCAGCGTGCCCGCAGAAATCGTGGTGCCGCCCGTGTAGGTATTGTCGGCCGTCAGGATCGTGGTGCCGGCGCCGATC
>NZ_JBYSYI010000008.1:250447-292059 GCF_058783105.1 Achromobacter sp. FW305-C-30-7
ATCTGGTTGACCACGCCGCTGCCAGAAATCAGGCCAGGGAAGGTCTGGACATCGGAGCGGTTGAAATTCAACGCGCCATGGTTCGTCACGTCGCCCAGGATGGCGCCCGTAGTACCGCCGTTGCCCAGCTGTAGCGTGCCTGCCGAAATCGTGGTGCCGCCGGTGTAGGTATTGTCGGCCGTCAGGATCGTGGTGCCGGCGCCGATCTGGCTGACCGTGCCGCTACCAGAGATCAGGCCCGGGAATGTCTGGACGTCGGAACGATTGAACGCAAGCGCCCCGTTGTTCGCCACATTGCCCACAATGGCGCCAGAGGTGCCGCCGTCGCCCAATTGCAGGGTGCCTGCGGCGATTGTCGTCCCGCCCGTGTAGCTGTTGTTGCCCGTCAGCACGGTGGTGCCCGAGCCTATCTGGTTGACCGCGCCGCTGCCGGATATCTGGCCGGCAAGCGTCATGGTGTCGGAGCGGTTGAAGGCCAGCAAGCCGTCGTTCGCCACATTGCCCAGGATGGACCCCGAAGTGCCGCCATTGCCTAGCTGCAACGCGCCCGCCGAAATCGTGGTGCCGCCGGCATAGGTGTTGTCTGCGGTCAGGATCGTGGTCCCGGCGCCGATCTGGTTGACCACGCCGCTGCCGGAGATCTGGCCCGCGAAGGTCTGGACATCGGAGCGGTTGAAGGTCAGCGCGCCGTTGTCGATCACATTGCCCAGGATGGCACCCGACGTGCCGCCACTGCCCAGTTGCAGCGTGCCCGCCGAAATCGTGGTGCCGCCGGTATAGGTGTTGTCTGCGGTCAGGATGGTGGTGCCTGCGCCGATCTGGTTGACCACGCCGCTGCCGGATACCTGGCCGGCGAAGGTCACTACATCGGAGCGGTTAAAGGTCAGCGCGCCGTTGTCGACCACGTTGCCCACGATGGCGCCCGTGGCGCCGCCATTGCCCAGTTGCAGCGTGCCCGCGGAAATCGTGGTGCCGCCGGTGTAGGTATTGTCCGCCGTCAGGATCGTGGTGCCTGTACCGATCTGGTTGACTGCGCCGCCGCCCGATACCAGGCCCGTGAACGTGACGCTATCGGAGCGGTTGAAGGCCAGCATGCCGTTGTTGGCTACGTCGCCGACGATTGCCCCCGAGGTGCCGCCATTGCCCAGTTGCAGCGTGCCCGCCGAAATCGTGGTGCCGCCCGTGTACGTGTTGTTTCCCGTCAGGACCGTGGTGCCGGCGCCGATCTGGCTGACCGAGCCGCTGCCGGAAATCTGGCCGCCGAGCGAGAGGGTATTGGACCGGTTGAATACCAGCGTCCCGTTGTTGGCCACGTTGCCGACGATGGCGCCGGTGGTGCCGCCATTGCCCAGCTGCAAGGTGCCCGCCGAGATGGTGGTGCCGCCGGTATAGGTATTGTTGGCCGTCAGTATCGTGGCGCCCGTGCCGTTCTGATTGACTACGCCGCTGCCCGAGACCAGGCCCGCGAACGTGACGCTATCGCTGCGGTTGAAGTTCAAGGCCCCGTTATTGCTCACATTGCCGACGATGGCCCCGCTGGTGCCGCCATTGCCCAACTGCAGCGTGCCGCCGGCTATCGTGGTGCCGCCCGTGTAGTTGTTGTTGGCGGTCAGGATCGTGGTGCCGCTGTAGGTGCTGAGCTTGCCCGCGCCCGTGATGCCGGGGACAAACAGATAGCCACTGGTATTGGTGTGGTTGAACACCAGCCCGCCGGTGGCGCCCAGCGTCAGATTAGGGCTGGGACCCGTCAACGTCAGCGTCCCGGGGGCCGCCGCCGCGGACAATGCGGCCGCGCCGATATTGATGACGCCCTGCGAGCCGGCCGCCACGCCTGCGCGCGCGCTGGCTGCGCTGACGGTGGCGTTGTTCGAAATGGTCAGCGCGCCGGAGCCGGAGTTGCCCACCGTGAGGACGCCGGAGTTGGTCCAAGAGGAGCCGGTGCCGTCGACTGTGACCGCGCCCGTCGAATTCGCGCCGGCGCCGATGGTGCCATTCGTGCTGGCAACCGCGCCGCCATTGGTGACGTTGACCCGGCCGTTGCCGGAAAAGCCCACAGTAAGTTCGGCGCTGCTGTTCCACTGCGTTCCCGCCCCGCTGATCGTCACCAGACCCACGCTGCCCGAGTCATAGCCTACGTAGGCCAGCCCATTGCTCACGACCGCGCTGTCGCTGATCTGCAACGTGCCGTTGCCGGTCTGGCCGACGCGCATGAAACCGGTGCTGTTCAGCTGCGATCCCAAGCCGCTGACCGTCACGGTGCCGGTGCCGCCAGCCGCCACGCCCACATAGGTGTTGGTGGTGCTTCTTACAATGCCGCCATTCGAAACGCCCAGCGTGCCAGTGCCCGAGAATCCCACGGACAGGCCCGAACTGTTAGTCCATTGCGCCCCGGCGCCGCTCACGGTTACATGGCCGGTGCTGCCGACCTGCCGGCCAACAAAGCCGGAGCCGTTGGACACCACGCCGGTCGCGCCGATCTGCAATGTCCCGGTACTGGTGTTGCCTACCGTCAGGGAGCTGGCGCCCAGGTTCCAGGGCGAGCTCTGCGACCCCGGAACGGTGACCACCGAACCGCCATCGATGGTCTGGGAATAGGCGGGGAAAGCGCCCAACGCGATCAGGAATGCGCTGGAAAGCTTGAATGACAAGCGGACGTCAATTGGTGACAAGGGCTGCATCTTCTCTACTCACTTAATCAAAAGAAATTCAGTGAAGTGATCGTCTGCGCGTAATGCCTGCCAATTGAAGTTGCCGGCGGGTCTATTCCCGGGCAAGGGCAGGCATTTAGCATAAGCCTGTTTATTGCTGTGGTTACAACAATAAAAAGGGGCGGATGCTGGAGGCGCAGCGATGTCTAGGCTCCCGCTTTTTCAAACGGGAGCCTTGGGTGTGCGTGGAAGAGCCGGGCGATCAGGGAACCGAAGCGGTTCCGATCAGAGGCTGAGTAGGGACGGTGTCCAGGCCAAGGCGCGCGCGCAAGGCGGAGCGATGGCAGGTCTGGCCGGGGAGGAGGGGGGACGTACAGGCAACGCGCATGACAGATAGAACCGACAAAAAATGCCTAGCCTCAGTAGTTCTGTTCCATGGCAGAGCTGCTTGGACCTCCGGATTCAGCACATGGTCTGGAAATGCACGAACGAGGGTTTTGCAAAGGAGGTCAGGTTCAGATTAGTGCTGGAAAATCCGGGTGCGATTGATGTAAATCAATGGCAGTGCGCGGCGCGTGCTTAATCGGCTGTCCATGCGCAGAACATTGTCGTGTTGCCGCAACCGGCAGCAATAGTGTTGCGGACGCGACGCGGATAAGCAGCGTCGCGTCCGGTATCAAGTCCCGCTCAGGCTCCGGCTCTGCGCAGGAGGCAGGCTTGCGTGCACTGGTTCAGCAAGGGATCGCCGGCTTCCATCAGTATTGGTTCGACAGGCTGGCGCACGCGCGGCAGCAGCCGCGCCAACAGCATTTCGCAATCGCGCCGCAGATAGCTTTGCTCGCCCGTCAGCTTGCCGATGGCGCGCGCCAATGCAGAGTCCCGCGCCAGTACCAGCAGCGCCAGACGGTTGCTGGCGGTGTCGCGCAGCAGCCAGACGCCGGTGGCAGTGCGCAGCAGCGGGTCCAGCGTGTCGGCCAGTTTGCGCAGATCGGACTCGTTCAAGCCGTGCGCCTGAAAGCGCGGCGCGGCGTCGCCGGCCTGGGTCTGGCGTTCCAGCAGGTCCGCTTCCAAGCGCCAGGCTCGCGCCTGCTCCAGGTCGCCGCGCCGCAGCGCCGCCGCCGTCAGTTGGCGCAGGCAGGGCAGGCGCTGCGGGCCGGGCTCGTTGGCGGCCTGCGTCCACAACACTTCCGCCGCTGCTTCCAGGCGCGAGGCCTCGGTAGGATCCATGCGCGCCCTGCGCAGCTGCAGCGCAGCCAGTTGGCAAAGCGTAGGCACGTGGCCGGGGTGTGCGCGCAGGTTCTGTTCCAGCAGGACGGCGGCGCTGTCCGCATCGCCGGTGAGCATGTCGGCGTACCAGGCCATGCTGGCCCGTTCGTCGGCCGACAGCGCGCGCAAGCGTTGCTTGCGCATCAGGTCATGATGGCCGGCGATGGCTTCGTCGCGTTCGTTCCGCAGCTCGCGGGCAGTCTGCTCGATGGCGTCGCGTTGCGATGCGTCCAGGGCCTGGGCCAGCGGCAGGCGTTGGTCGCCGAGCCATTCTTCAGCTGCGGTGGGCGAGGCGCGGCGCCAGGGCAGTGGGTTGGTGCTTGTTGGCGCCGCTTGCGGGGCTGAGGTTTGTGCTGCGTTTTGGCGCGAAGGTCCGGTAGCTCGCGGTTCCGGCGATGCCGTGCTGTGCAGCGGGTCCAGGGCACGCAGCGCGGCCAGACGGTCAGATAGGGAAGGGTGAGTGTCGTCGCCCGTGGTCGGACGGCACAGCGCCTGATCGAGCCAGGCCTGCGCCTCGGCTTCGTCTCGCGGCAAGGCCAGTTCGGTATGTCCGGCCAGCCGCGCATGGGGGGAGGGCGGCTGAGCGTCGGCGGCTTGCGCGTAGGCGGCGGGCCAATACTCGCGCAGCGCCCGGGCTTGCAGGGACACCGCTACCAGCGCATTCGCAGCCGCAGCCGCGCCGCAGGCTTGCGCCGATTGCGCATCGGCCTCGTACTCGCATTCCCGGGCAAAACCCAGGCTGGCCGTCAGAAAGCGCGGCACATGCCAATTCATGAAGAGGCGCAGCGGCCCCGTCGACAGTCCCTTGCGCCGCTCCAGCTGCCGCGCCGCCTCTTGCCATTGCAGCCGCGCGAAATACACCCGGCTGGCGTAGCGCCCATGGCTGCCGGCGATGTGCGCGCACTCGTGCGCCAGGATGGCGCGGCAAGCATCGGCCGACAGCATCTCCAGCAGCGGCTGCCCCAGCCACAGCACGTTGCGCGTGCGGCCCAGCAGCTGCCGGTGCTGCCGGATGCTGGCGTTGAACTCGCTGTTCAGATAGACCGCGTCCAGCGCCGGCGCGCCCAGGCGCGCGCGCACCTGCTCGATCTCGCGGAACAGCGCGGGGGCGTCTTCGGCCCGCAGGCGGATGCCATCCTCCGCGGCTGGCGGCCGCGCCGCGAATGGCAGCCGCAGCATTGCCCAGCCCGCGAAAGGCAGCGGCAGGGCGAGAGCTCCTGCTGCAACGCCCAGCACACCCGGCAGCGCCGCATACAGCCATGCGGGCGCGGTGCATAGCGCCACGCCCGCACTTACCAGCGCAGCATCGCCCAGCAGCAGCCGGGCCGACAACTTCAATCCCGACAGCCCGCGGCGCGCCATGTGCTTACTGTGCGGCCGGCTTGGGCGGCAGGTCTTCGGCCGAAACGCCGCCGCGGCCCAGATAGGCGCCGAACACCGTGCCTATGGTCTTGACCAAGCTGTGCGAGTTCAACACCTGCGCCTGGATATCTTCAATGTCCTCGTCGTCCGGTTGCAGGCGGCAGGCGTGCTGGGCCCATTCGATCGCGGCAAAGCGGTTCTTCTTGGCGCCGCGGCCATGCGTGTAGGCTAGCGCGATCTCGGCGCTGGCGCGGCCGGCGCGCCAGTCGTCGTCTTCCTCGACCAACGGACGCAGATAAGCGCGCACGCCTTCCTGCTGTTCCTGTCCGGTGCCATGGTCGCGCAGCAGCACGCCGATGCGCAGGCGCGCCAGCGCTTCCGCGCGCGGCTCCTCGCGGGCGCCTTGCAGCAGCCCAAGCACCTTGTCCAGGTTCTCGCGGCGCGAGAAGTCCATCCCACCGTCGAAGATATTGCGATGGGCCATGTTGTACATGGCCAGCGGCGAGCCGTCGTCCACTGCGCGTTGCAGCCACTGGTCGCGCACGGCGTCGTCCAGGTAGCTGTCGGGCGTGTTGTCGCGGAAGCCGCGGTGGATGTCATACATGCTGCTGGCCGCGTCCGGCACGCGCCGGTCCGCCAATTGGCGCGTCAGGAAATAGCCTTGCTCATGGTCGCCGCCGTCCCACAACATCGCGGCCGCAGCCAGCACGTTGAAATCGTCGTCCATCTGGTCTGCCGCCAGCTCCGCCGCGCGGTCCAGCAACTGCTGCGCCCGCACCGGATCCTGCGCAAAGCCCCAGCGGCCGAACTGATGCGCCACCGCCGTCAGCGCCTGCGCCGTGGCCACCTGGTCCCAGCCGCACATGCGTTCCAGCACGCGCTTGAACGCGCCATCCTCGTCCGGCTGATGATGGATGATGCTCACGTGCGCGAAGCTGCGGAACGGCCCGTCCACCTGCGCAAAATACTCGTTCGGTCCAAACGCCGCCACGCTTTGGCCATGCAGTGCGCGGGCGCGCGCCTGGTCCTGTAGCGAATAGCTGGCGAATTGCGCGTAATAGCCCAGCGCCATGCCGCGCTCCGTCGGCCGCAGCTCGCGCGCCAGGAACGACTCGAAAATGCGGCGGTACTCTTCCACGGCCTCGACGTCGTCCGGCTCCGGATAGCTGTCCAGCGAGTCATGAATGCCGATCCAGCGGATCGCATTGCGCTGCGGTTCGGTCAGCGCCGCGCACAGCGGGCCGCCCGCCATGCCGTCGATATCCTCATAGCTGCCGCCCCAACGCGGCTGCAGGTATTGCGCGTAAGCCGTCAGCGCGCCCAGATGTCCGGGCCGCAGCTCCAGGGCGCGCAGCAGCCAATAATCCTTGGCCTGTTCCATTTCATGCTCGGCGCGCGGCGCCAGCCAAGCCGGCAAGGCTTGCGGAGCTTGCGCGAGACGCGGCACGCCCACTGACGCCAGATGCGCCAGCGCAGCATCCATCAGGCCTTCTTCCTCGATATCGTCATGCGTCAAGGTCTCGGGCGGATTGCCCACGTACAGCGCGCGCAGCCAGTACGGTTCCTTGAAATGCGCGGCCAGCTGCATCATCGTCACGCAGGCCGCAATCGGGCGCGTGGAAAGCGCCATCGCCCGCAGCAAGGCAGCGGCGGAGCTTTCGCAAGCCAGCGCCGCGCCCAGCCAGCGATCCTGGGTCACGCTGTCCGCCCAGCCATAACCGCGTATGTCGGCCGCGCGGCCGTAGCAGAAATTACCCATCACCAACTGCGCGTGATACGAATCCGGGCAGGCGGCGATCCAGGCTTGCAGAAAATCCGAGGCGTCCTGGTACGGCACCGTCGAATAATCGAACAGGGTGCCGGAATTGGCCGCCTCGAAATAGGGCGCGCCAGGGTCTTCCGTATTTGCCCAGTCTTGCTGTTCCAGGTCGGCGTAATAGGCGTCGAGCTGCGCGTAGGCGCGGGATTGAACCAGGGCGCGGACGTCGCGGCGGATGGCGGTGAGGGATCGCAAGGAGGCACCTGAGGGGGATGAACGGGAATCTGCCCGCGGGCGGGGCGGGGCAAATGATGCCTTACTTGGAAGTCAGGCCAAGGAATAAAAGCGATAAAAAATAAATAAATATGTCTAAATGTGTTTTTTGCGATGTCTCCGCTGCACTATTGCCCTTGGTCGGCCGGAGCATGGCCAGATTCGATGATCTTGGCCATACCGTATTCCCCCGTGCGATCAGCGTCGCCGCACGGGGAGCGGCGGTCAATGAGGCTTGATAGCGACTTTCAGCACGCCATCGCGCTGGTTGGCGAACAGCTCGTATGCCGCGACGATGTCATCCAGCTTGTACTGGTGGGTGACGAGCAGACCCAGATCCACACGGCCCGATTCGATCACATTCATCAGGCGGCGCATGCGTTCCTTGCCGCCCGGGCACAGCGCGGTGTTGATCTGGTGATCGCCCAGGCCCGCGGCAAACGCATCCATGGGAATGCGCAGGTCGGAGGAATACACCCCCAGGCTGGACAGCGTGCCACCCGGTTTGAGGATGCGCAGGGCTGATTCGAACGTGCCCTGGGTGCCCAGCGCCTCGATCGACGAATCCACGCCGCGCCCGCCCGTGAGCTTCAATATCTCGGCCACGACGTCGCAGTTCTTGAAGTTCAGCGTCACGTCCGCGCCCATCTTGCGGGCGATGTCCAGGCGGTGGTCGTTGCCGTCGATGGCAATGATGGTGGTGGCGCCGCGCAACTTGGCGCCCGCCGTGGCGCATAAGCCGATAGGTCCTTGCGCGAACACGGCCACCGTGTCGCCGATCTTGATGTTGGCGTTCTCCGCGCCCTTGAATCCCGTGGACATGATGTCCGGGCACATCAGCACCTGTTCGTCCGTCAGCCCGTCCGGAATGGGCGCCAGGTTGGCCTGCGCGTCCGGAACCAGCACGTACTCGGCCTGCGTGCCGTCGATCATATTGCCGAAGCGCCAGCCCGCCGTGGCCTTGTAGCCGTGGCAGCCGCAGCGCCCGCTGGGAATCAGATAAGCGCCATCCTGGCTCGGGAATCCATCCTGGCTGGGATACGAGGTGAAGCTCGGGCAGATGGCGCCGGCGATCACGCGCTGGCCCTCCTGGTACCCGATCACGGCGCTACCCAGCTTCTCGATCACGCCCACCGGTTCGTGCCCCACGGTGAGACCCTGAGCGACGGGGTACTCACCTTTTAAGATGTGCACGTCCGTGCCGCAGATGGTGGTGGTGGTGATGCGGATCAGTGCGTCATTGGGGCCGACGTCCGGGATGGGCTTGTCGGTCAGCTCGATCCGGCCAGGCGCGACGAAGATTGCAGCTTTCATGAGAGCGGGCATCAGAGTCTCCTTGGGGCGGTAGGTGATTCCTCAGGCTAAACCGGAGCGGTTCGCAGGCCAACTGTAGTGCCGCAATCAATTGATGTGGGTCAAGACAAGTCGGCAGGCGGAAAGCGCGGCGGTGGCGCGCTCTTCGCAAATGCTGGCAATCCTCAATGACACAAGCGTCGCAAGGTATCATGCCCAGGTTTTCACGGATCGACCTCCTACATGGTCAGAAGGCTTTTCAATGAAAAAAAGCATTCCGCTGGTATTGCTGTCGTCCATGCTGCTGACGGCTTGTGGTCCCGACAAAATCATCGCCGATCTGCCTTCGCCTGACGGGAAGTATCACGTTGAGGTCCGCAAATGCCCGCAGCGCGGGTCGCTGACCTGGGACGAGCAGACCCAGGTTTCCGTGGTTGAAGCGGGCGTGTCGGAAAAGTGCAATGCGTTCATCGTGGCGCTGACGCAGTTCCGATCGTATACCCCTGACGAGCAACTGCAGCTTGAATGGCTTTCCGATACGGAACTCCGCGCCTGGCATCCTGCGTTCGAGCCGAAGAATGGCCCATGGGCCCGGACGTTCAAACAGAATTCGCCAGTTCAGGTGACATTCGCGCCCAAGCAGTAATAGGCCGCCGGTTATCCACGCGTTGCCAGGGCGATGTCGTAAACGTGATAATTTGTTGCGCCGTCGGCGCAGTTGTTACCGCTTGAATCGGCGGCTTCGAGGGCATGCGGAAAATCCGCGGCTTATGGCCGGGGATAGCTGATTTTTTTGCCATCCGCGCAATGGCATCTATGGTTGAATACGCTCCGTTTGCGCGCGGCTGTGCCAGCCGCGCGACTCATACTCCACGGAGCTTTGTCCAGTATGCGTTTCAGAGTTTTGACCTTGGGGTTGCTGATGGCGGGCGCCAGTGTTGCGCAGGCTGCCACGGTGCAGGAAGTCTTCAACGGAAAAATGCTGGGCAAGAGCCAGGCGCATTTCGAAACGATAGCCGGCGCGCCGCAGGAATCCTATGGCGACGATCGCGTGTTCGACGTACAGGGTTGCCTGATCACCGCGACGATCAAGTCGGACAAGGTATCGGCGCTGAGCATGGAACCCTCCGAAACCTGCCAGCCCGACCTCGCCAGTTTCATTGGCGAGTATGCGCCCAAGCCTGGGCAGAAAATCATCCCCGCCGCCTTCGACTCGGGCCTGACGTACACGGCCGATTGCCTGACGGACTGCGGCAATGCCGCCGACCCTTGGGTCTACGCAAGCTGGACCGCGCCCCGTGCGGCGGGCCGCATGGAAGTCATGCTGGGCTTCGTGCAGGCCGGAGGCGACGCGCTGGACGCGGCCGATAAATGGGCCACGCAGATGGAAAAGGCGGAAGGCAAGGATTACCTGCTCAACAACAAATTCAATTGCGATGCCCGCTACAACAATGTGGCGGCGGCCGCTTTCAAGAACGTGACCGCGACCAGCGTCAAGATCGGGTTTGATCTGCCGAAGGAATCTTGCCGCTAGGTCGCGCTGCGAACTGCTGTCTTTGTAATCCACGGCCATGCCAGGCCGATTCCAGGGGAAAACAATAAAATGAAGAAGCTAGTCTTGACGGTTCTTGCGACTCAACTGCTTGCCGGGTGTGCGGGGTCCCCGATAAGCAACATGATCAATAATGAACGCCAGGAAACCCGGGCTGACATGATGCAATCGTGGGTCGGCGAGAGCGAAGAAAAGCTGGTTTCCAAATGGGGGCCGCCCACCAACAGCTATACCTTGTCCAGCGGCGGCAAGATCATTTCGTACGAATACGTCCGTGGCATCATCAACAACACCATCTACCGATGCACGGAGAAATTCAGGATTGACGATGGCAATGTCACCAAGTGGGGCCTGAGCTCCGGCTGCGACACGAGGATCAATGGCGGGGACCTGATATCGAAGGATATCCCCATTCCGCAGCCGACCTTGTGATGACGGGCGCGGCTTATGGCCGCGCTGCAATGGGCTGAGACTGAGTGTGAATATCGAGAACATCAAAGGCCGGCTGGCCTTTCTGCAGGAAGCCGAAAAACTCAAAAGCGTGCTGCGTAGCGGATTCACGTCCACCGGCCGTCCCGAAAGTACGGCCGAACACAGCTGGCGCCTGTGCCTGATGGCCATGGCTTTCGAAGACGAGTTAGCCGGCTTGGACATGCTCAAGGTTCTGAAGCTGTGCGTGCTGCACGATCTGGGCGAGGCCATCCATGGCGACGTTCCGGCCATCGAGAAACACCAGCATCCGGACAAGAGCGAGCAGGAGAAAGCCGACCTTTTGCTTCTGACCCGATCCCTGGACGAGAAACAGCGAGCCGGCATCATGGCGCTTTGGCAGGAATATGAGGATGCTGCCACGCCGGAGGCCAAGGCCGTCAAGGCCCTGGATAAGCTGGAAACCATCCTCCAGCACACGCAGGGCCAGAATCCGCCGGATTTTGATTATGGGTTCAACCTGACCTATGGCCAGAAGCACACCGACGCGGACCCCTTGTTTGCATTGGTGCGCAGCGTCCTGGATGAGAAAACGCGCGAGCGCATGGATCCGGAAACCTGAGAAGTTAGCGACCCGGCGGCTAACTACGTTGCGGTCGCGCGTGCAGCCGCACGCCGTTCATGAGTGCCAAACCAAACCCCCGAAAGCACCAGGACAAATGCCCCCGTCAGGCGCCAGGTCAGCGGATACGAGGCGCTCAGCAACTCGATCAATACCGCCGTGATCGGCGCCAGCGCCTGAAATGACATCACCCGGCTCGCTTCCAATCGAGTCAGCGCCCACAGCAGGCAGAAATAGCCCATCGCACTGGAAAGCCCGATGAAGACCACATTCGCCCATTGAAAGCCCGACAGGCTGGGCAATAGCGGTGCGCCTCGCATCAGGCAGACGCCCGCCAGGAACAAAACGGAGACAAACATCGCCACCACGCTGATATACATCGACGGATAACGCTGCAGGTAGGGACGATATAAAAGACTGCAAGCCGCGCCGATGAACGTCGCGCCCAGCAAGGCGGCCCAAGCCCAGCCATTGGCAGCGCCGCCAACCGCAGCAGCAGTGGGCTGCAGCAACAGCGCAATCCCCGAGACCGCCACGCCCGCGCCTATCAACCGGGCCCAACTGAACCGCTCGCGTCCCGTGGCGATCGCGAGGCACAGGGTCACCAGCGGCAGCGTGGAAAACACCAAGGCGCAAGTGGCAGCGGGTAGCCGGGCCAACGCATAGTTCAACAGCAGTATGAGCATCGCGAATTGCAGAATGCCCAGGCCCGCGACGGCACAGAAATCCTTGGCCGTAAACCGCACCGACCATCGCCGCAACATGGGCGCGGCAAGCACGACCGCTCCTATGGCATAACGCAGGAAGGCCAGCGTCTCCGGCGATACGTCCGCCGACACCGCGCGAGTGGACACCATCGCGGCCCCAACCAGCGCGCCCGTGACGGCGGCGGCAAATACTGCCTGAGTGCGTTCACTCATCGCAGCCGCGCCTGTCCGCAAATACGGACCTCATCTGACAGCAGGGATGCATCGCCTTCCTTACAGATCCCGCGCCCAATACTGCCCCACCAGATCCTTGCCGAAGCTGTGGTGCTGTTCTTCCTCGATCAGCTCGAAACCAGCCTTCTCATAGATCCGGCGCGCATCGGTCAGCACGCTATTGGTCCACAACACCATGCGCTTATAGCCCGCCTGCCGCGCAAACCGCAGGCACTCGTCCACCAGCCTGTGGCCCATGCCCAGCCCACGCGCGGAGCCGTCCACATACAACAGGCGCAGCTTCGCCGTGGTTTCGTCCTGCCGCACCACGAAGACCGAGCCCACCATCTTCCCGTCCTTCTCCGCGATCCAGCAGCGCTCGCTGTTGCGGTCGAACTCCCGGATGAACTTCGCCACGATCTCGGCCACCAGCGCCTCGTACTCCGAGTTCCAGCCGAACTCCTGCGCATAGACCATGGCCTGGTTCGCCACCACCAAGCCCATGTCGCCCGGCCGCGGATCGCGCAGCACATAGGGCAGGGGCGCTTTGTCGCCGAGCAGGTTCTGGATCTCGTTCATGGCATTGACCAGCTGCGCTTGCGCCGGCTCCGATAGCTGTTTGAGGATGGCGATGATCTCGTTGCGCGACGCCTCGTTGAGCGGCGCAAACGCCGCCCGGCCGGCCTCTGTCAGTTCCAGCAGGCCGACGCGGGCGTCCGCGGCCGAGCGCGTCTTGGCGATCAAGCCTTTCTTTTCGAAGCCCGAGATCACGCGGCTGACATACCCGGCGTCCAGGTTCAGCTCCCGGCACAGGTCCGAGGTGCTGAGCGCCGGCCTGTGGGCCAGTTCATAAAGAATGCGGACTTCGGTCAGCGAGAACTCGCTGGCCAGCAGGTGCTCATGCAAAACCCCGATCTGGCGGGTGTAGAAGCGGTTGAAGGATCGGACCGCTTCGGCGCGGTCCTGGAGCGATTGCTGATGCATGGTGCGTCCAATTTATTGCTTTAAGCATATTATTATTTGCTTTGGGCATGTATTTGGAGAATTTTATCTATTGGAAACTTAAATTCAATAGATATGATCTTTATTGTGCCTCTCCTACATTCTCCATCCGGCTGTTGATGTGCCCCAGCCAGCACCGCTCAAACTGGCGGTAAAGCCGCTAGTAGCGGCAATTCGTGCCTCAACTCGGGAAGTGGGTCGGAGGTCTGCCACGACAAAATAGAGGCTACGACTGTTTTAGGATGAATTGGCTCTCGCAAGAAAACCTCCCCCTTACTGATCAATCCACCGTTTGGACTTCAGGCGGTAGGGCGGTTCATGGCATCATCGAACGTCCGTTTTTCAATCGAGTTTTCGTTTTACAAGGCGAGCATTGTATGAATATCAGTGCATGGGCACCGTCTTTAAATAATCCATACGCACTTATTGGTTTTATTTTTTTGATTCTAAGCGCCCTAGCTACGACGTTTGTTGTGCGAGAAAGGTTGCCAAGAACGTACCTTGTCGGCATCCTCGGATTGGCTGCTATGGCAGTGTTGGTTCTATTGGTCATACTGATCAAGGAAGGAGACGGAAACAGAAAAAAAGAGGAACCATCCTCGGGGGCGTCGATCAGGCCAAAAAATTCTTCACCTGCTTCGATCAATTTTCAGACGGTTGAAGGGTCTGGAAATGTCACGGTCAATAATTCCAATGGTAGTGTAAATATAAATAGCGGCATCAATGGAAAGCCATGAAACAGCACTTTAGGGACATTTTTGTTGCAACTATTGGGGTGGCGCTTTCATTTTCTGCCAGCGCGGTAAATTTTCAGAGCGTAAGCGGTAACGGAAATCATACGATCAATAATCAAGCGGGTGGATTGGTTAATTATTCCTTGTCTGAGCCATCGCCTGCCACCAGGGACGTTGCTGATTCGTTAAACAAGATTGTGCGATTTCTCGAGGCGACCAATCCTACCAAGATTTACCTCGGCGACGTTCGTCTGCTTAGATGGTTAGGTGAGGATGAAAAGGTCCTTACCCTTGATATAAAGAATTCCAGCAACATGCCAGGGTACAAGGTCAAGACAGTGCTGCTGGCTTCACTTAATCATGGTGAATCCCAGTCTCGACTGTTGTCCATGAAGCCTGTGCGAGGGTTTACGAAGAAAATGCTCGAGACGTTATCTGTCGAAGCGCAGGGGGCACAGAGTATTCCAATCGCCACCGTGTCCGAGCTAAAGCGCTTCGTTAATTTTCCCGAAGGCTACGATTTGATTGGGGCCGGCCTCGTTCCTGAAATTCCTGATGTTTTGATTCATGAATACGGAAATCAGAACAAAAATAGCGATGGCAGCATGAGCCTGGCCTTCATGGCCATGGGTTTTGGCGTTCGAACGACTTATGAAACAGTCTTCGAAGGAAAGAACAGTTCAGTCATGAGCGCATTCCTATATTTTGCGAAGCCAGAAAAACCGATTCCAATGCTGGTGTTCCCCCACAAACCAGATTAGTTGAGAGAGCTTTTGCTACCGCAACAGGATCTTTTGCGCGCATGGTTTGGCGTTTTAAAAGCGTGAAAACCGAAATGCGGCAGAAAAAAGTTGGGGTTTTGCCCTCTTGGGTGAAACGGCAGTCCCATGCCTCTATCTGGAGGCGATCCGGAGGGCGGCGGCGGCCAGTCGCCATCACCGCTGCCGGAACTGCTTCCGATAAGCGGCAGGCGACACCGAAAACGCCGCCGTGAAATGCTGTCGCAGGGACACCGTCGACCCGAACCCCGTCGCCTCGGCCACCCGGTCCACCGACAATCCGCCCGTCTCCAACAGCCGCTGCGCTGCGGCCAGCCTGTGGTTCAGCACCCATTGCGTCACCGTCGTGCCCGTCTTCAGCTTGAAGCGCCGCGTGAAATTGCGGCGGCTGAGCCCGGCCTCGCTGGCCAGGCGGTCCAGCCCCAGCGGCTCCTGCAAATGCTCGATGGCCCATTCCATCGCGACGCTTATCGGGTCGCCGCCGTCCTCCCGCGTGAGCGGTCGTTCGATGTACTGCGCCTGCCCGCCATCGCGGTGCGGCGCCATCACCATGCGGCGGGCCACCCGGTTCGCCAGCTCCGCGCCATGGTCGCAGCGCAGCAGGTGCAGGCAGCAATCGATGGCAGCGGCAGTGCCGGCCGAGGTCAGGATGTCGCCGTCGTCCACGTACAAAGCCTTGCGGTCGAGCCGGATCTGCGGGTACTTGCGGGCGAAGTCGTCGCTCCAGACCCAGTGCGTCGACGCGGGGCGGCCGTCGAGCAGACCGGCCTCGGCCAGCACGAAGGCGCCCAGGCACAGACCGATGACCCGCGCGCCGCGCGCATGTGCATCGCGCAAGGCTTGCAGCATGGTCTCGGGCGGGCGCTCGTCCGGATCGCGCCATGCCGGTACGATCACCGTGTCGGCCTCGGCCAGGGCAGAGTAATCATGCGGCACATGGATATCGAACCCTGACATGGTCGCGACCGGCCCGACCGTTTCGCCGCAGACCAGCAGGCGATAGCGCGGCGCGCCCAGGCGGGCCAGGTCGTCGCCGAACACCATGCAGGGCACGGACAGGTGGAAGGAACTGATGCCCGCGAAGGCGACGACGGCGATGGTATGCATGGCGCTCTACGCAAAAATGCGGATTTGGCCCGATCCTATCATTTATTGGTATTCGGGCCACTTTCCGGTTCCGGGCCGATGGCGGATCCTTGATGGTGTTCGCCCTCATGCGTGAACTGCACACTAAACGCCCACAGATCAAGGACCTACGATGAACCACCCGACCATCCGCGCCATCGCCGGCGCCACCGCCCCGCAGTCCATAGATCCGGCCAGCACCGCCTTGCTGGTGATCGACTTCCAGAACGAATACTTCAGCGGCAGGCTGCCCATTCCCGAAGGCCCCGCGGCCCTGCGCAACGCCGCCAAGCTCGTCGCCCACGCCGATCGGCACGGCATCCCGGTCTTCCACATCCAGCACGCCACCCCGGCCGGCAGTCCCGTCTTCGCTGACGGTAGCGCCGGCATTGAATTCCATCCCGATCTGAGCCCCGCGCCGGGCCATACGGTGCTGCGCAAGTCCACCGTCAGCGTGTTTCCCAGCACCGACATCGACCAGCGCCTCAAGGCAGCAGGCGTGCACACGCTGCTGATCACCGGTCTCATGACCCACGCTTGCGTTGCCGGCGCGGCCCGCGACGCGGTGCCGCTGGGTTATCAGGTGATCGTGGCGGCCGATGCCTGCGCCACGCGCGACCTGGATACGGGTGCGGGGGAGCAGGCTGCGTTGCCGCATGCGATGCTGCATCGCGCTGCGCTGGCGAGCATCGATGACACCTTCGGGGACATCATGACGACGAAGCGGGTGCTGGAACTGCCGCTGGCTTGATAACGGGAAGGGGTTGGGCGTGAGCCGACCTGATGCGCGCTCGTGGGCGTTTTGCTTTTGAGCGCGCCTACGGTCGCGTGGTGTCGGTCTGCTCCATCTCTGCTGAAATTGCAGGCCGGTTCCGCTTTTGATCAGCGCCGCCTGCGCACCCCGGTCCCGGCCGCTTTGACCACGCGCTCCGACGCCGCATCCACCTCATCGGAACTCATGATCCGGGTGAATTCGAAATGCATGCCATCCAGACGGCCTCTATAAAAGCCGCCCCAATAAGCGCCGAAATCCTGAGCCACCGGAACCAGCCGATAGACACAGCCGATCTCGTCCGGTGTCGCCGGGAAGGCATTCAACTTGTTCGCGCTGTAATTGATATCGAACGCGGTTGCCCAGCAATGGTTGCTCAACTCATGCGTGCTGCCGCGCTTGTAGCGCCGGCTGAAAGTGCCTTCGAAGGATTTCACATCCGGCAACAGGCCGGCTTTTTCCCAGGCGCTCCATAGCGCAGTCAGCTGATACGCCAGCTCCTTATGAAACGGCACCTTGGGCTGCCCGCCAGCAATGCCCTTCAATTGCGGCAGGGCCACCGACTGCAAGTGCTTCGCCTCCCACCCGTTGGTAATGATCAGGCGTTCCTTATTGCCTGGTTCGCCCGCCGGCTTGGCTTCGATGCGGCCGAACACGTCGTGCATCTGTTCCTGGCTGAGCGGGCTTTTGGTTTGCGCGGCGATTTCGGGATAGGAATAGCCCCAAAGCTTGGCCGCCAGGCGAGCATCGAAATCGTCCGTGGTGTCGAAGGCCAGGCCGCAACCCAAGGTCATGTTCCCCACGATCCCATCGACAGTGAGGATGCTCGCGTTCGCCTTCTTGTTGAACGCGACCTGGAAACTGCGGGTTCCCTTTTCGCTTTCCCCATCGAACTGCTTTGCCCCATGCGCGAAGTTGTGGTCCTTCAGGAACTGATTCCAGCGCTCGACCAGCAGTCCTGAATCACCCGGGTTGAATCTAGGCATGATTGTCTCCAGTGTTTTTGGTGCGTCGTCTATGCGCGGGGGCGGAGTGTCATTGCGTTGCAGGGGCGTTCAACAACCAACCGAAGACTGGATCGGCTTGCGTCAAGGGCGTCGCAGTATCGGCTGAAGACGGGGCAGCTGCCGGTGTGGATGGAGCGACCGGAGCCCCCGTCTTTACACACGACTCGATATCCAGGAGGGCCAGCTTTACCTCCTTGGCGAGTAGTTCAGCCGCCTGATAATTTTGAATGGCGACGCCTGCGACCTTCTTGCCTGAACCCTGTAGCGGTGTGCTCTGCATCTTGTAGTAACTGTTGTACGCCGCCAGTACCGCCGCAGCATCGATGGGGGCCGGCGTCAGCGTATTGAGATTCTGGCGCAGCTGCGATTGAATCTCCATCGACGCAAAATTCATGGACCGTACCAGCATGGGCAGCTTGTCGAGCGCTTCGACCAACGACGGTGGGGCGCTGTTCTGCAAGACGTACGTCACCGTGACCACACAGCCCGCCTTCTTCGCCGCCGCATCGAAAAAGCCGCGCTGAGCCTCTAAGTGATACCGCGCGGCCAATTGACTCGCGCCTGCCGCAATGCCGGCGCCAGCGGCCGTGGTGGCCACATTTCCAATCAAGCCGCCCGTGACGCCGACGACCACGCCTGCCAGCGTCCAATCGCTTTGTTCATATAGTCCAAGTTGCGCCTGATCCGCGCGGTCTTGGTATTTTTTCCGTTCTTCGATAAGGCGTTTGCCGCCGTCGGCGACGGTGGCGAAGGGCTCACGGGACTCTGGAGTGAATATCGGATAGGCGCCTGGGGGGCGGGCGGCACAGGCGGTCAATAGAACCAGTACCAGGACTGATGGCATCCCGCGGCGTACGAACGCCATTCCGTGCAATCGCGGAGCAAGAGGGGTATTACGCGTCCGGCGCCTGAGCATGTTTTTGGGTGTCGATAACTGGACCGAGCGTTTCTGACGAATGCTGGTAGCCAGCGTAGCAACGAGGCGTCGACGCGCCTAGCCATCCAAAAGCATGATGCCCAAGGCCCAGTGAACCCATCCAGGCGCGTTGCAGAGACGGGTTTCAACGCCGGTCAAGTGGTGTCAGTTTGAGGCTGCTCTTACCTCGGAAATGTGGAAGCCGCCCACGCTTCCCCTGCCGCCATCACCACTGCCGAAACTGCTTCCGATAGGCGGCAGGGCAGCGCCGGGATCGAATTCCATCCCGACGCGTCCCGCGCCGCCAAACGCTCCCTGACGCCCAGTCCGCTACACGCCGGCCTGACTCTCCGCTTCGCCGATCCGGAATACCTGCGACAGATCCCAGTCCCCCATCCCACGCTGCGCGGCATCCTGCAGCAGCCGGCGAACTTCCGGCAGCACGCGTTGGATTGTGGCGCTCGCTTCGGCGAGTTCGGCAATCGCGTCGAGATCCTTGAGCAACACGCGCACCGTACCGGTAGCATGCTCGGGCGGGGTCACCATGCGCGGCCATAAGGTTTGCAGCAGCACGGAATCGGCCCAGCCGCCTTGCAGGGCCGACGGCAGGGCGGCAGTATCGATGCCGCTGCGCTTGGCCAGCACGAAGGCTTCGGCCAAACCGGCGAGCGTGGTCGCGACGATGGCTTGATTGGCCAGCTTGGTGGTCTGGCCCGCGCCGACATCGCCCATGCGCGTGACGCGCGCGGCGTACGTGCGCAGCACGGGCGTTACCAATTCGATTGTGTCCGCCGGGCCGCCCGTCATGATGGCCAGCTTGCCGGCGGCCGCGCCGTCCGTGCCGCCCGAGACAGGAGCATCGATCCACACGCCGCCTGTTGCTGCCGTCCAGCGCTGGGCCAGGGCGCGGGTGAGTGCGGGCGACAAGGTCGAATGGTCGATGAGAGAAGAGGGCGGCGTGGCGGCGTGCGCCAGCCCGTGTTCGCCGAACACCACGTCCTCGACGGCTTTGCCGTCGCCCAGGCAAAGCAGGGCGATGTCCACGCTTGCGCCCAGCGCCCGAGGCGTGGCGCTTGCCACGGCCCCGGCATCGAGCAGGGAGCCGAGCTTCGCGCTGGAGCGGTTCCAGACAGCGACCTCATACCCAGCGGCCAACAGCCGCCGGGTCATGGGTTCGCCCATGCGGCCGATGCCGCAAAACCCGATGCGTGGCGTCTTCGTCATTGTTGACCTCCCTGGGCTGGCGTTTCCCCAAGAGATGCTTCGTAAGGCCACGTCACGGCCCCGGAATGGGTCACGGCGCCCAGCTTGGCCGGACGCACCAGCGCTTCATACTTCTCAAGCACGCCGCCCAGCCTGCCGCGCGCGAACGGCTGGCTGGCCTTCGCCCGCTGCGCAAGTTCCTCGTCGGAGAGTTCGACGTCCAGGCTTCCCTTGACCGCATCGATGTGTATGCGGTCGCCGTCGCGCAGCAGGCGTATCGGACCGCCTGCCGCGGCTTCGGGGCCGACATAGCCGATGCACATGCCGCGCGTGGCGCCCGAGAACCGGCCATCGGTCAGCAGCGCGACCTTTTCTCCCATGCCTTGCCCGTAGATCGCGGCGGTCACGCTCAGCATTTCACGCATGCCCGGGCCGCCCTTGGGCCCTTCGTTGCGTATCACCAGGACGTCGCCTTCCCGATAGGCGCTGGCGGCAACCACCGCCATGCAGTCCTCTTCCGTCTCGAAGACCCGCGCCGTGCCCGAGAACACCAGCTGCCTGAGGCCGGCGGTCTTCAGCGCGGCGCCGTCCGGGGCCAGATTGCCGCGCAGGACCACCAGCCCCGCGTTGGGCGAGAGCGGCTCGTCATGCGGCTTGACCACGCGGCCGTCGGGGCCGGGGAAGGCGCGCAGCGCCGTTTCCAGCGTTTCGCCGCTTTGGGTGAGCGTGTCGCCGTGTATATGCCCGCCCGCAAGCAGCGCGTTGAGCACCGCCGGCACGCCGCCGACATGATGCAGGTCCACGGCAAGATAGCGTCCGCCCGGCTGCATGTCGCCGATCAGCGGAGTGCGCGCCAGCACTTCGGAGACGTCATCGAGCGTGAAGGTGATGCCTGCCTCGTGCGCGATGGCCGGGATGTGCAGCATGGCATTGGTCGACCCCCCGGTGGCGGCGACGGCCGCGCAGGCGTTCTCCAAGCTCTTGCGGGTAACCAGGTCGCGCGGCAGCGGCCCGCCGTTGCGCAGTGCGCGCATGACGTTTGCACCGGCGCGGCGGGCAATCGCGATGCGTTCGCTGTAGACGGCCGGCACCATCGCCGAGCCCAGCGGGGCCAACCCCAGCACTTCAGCGACCATCGCCATGGTGTTGGCCGTGAATTGCCCCGGGCAGGATCCAGCGGTCGGCGTGCAACGCTTTTCTATGCCGCGCAGCGTTTCGGCCGACATATCGCCGCGCTGCGCCGCGCCTACGGCCTCGATGGCCGTCAGGATCGTGGCCTGGGAGCCGTCCGGGGCCACGCCCGGCAACATCGCGCCGCCGAACAGGAACACGCCGGGGACATTCACGCGCACCATGCCCATCAGGATGCCGGGCAGGGTCTTGTCGCAACCGGCCACGCCGACCAGCGCGTCGTAGCAGTGGGCGCGCACGAACAACTCGACGCTGTCGGCGATGGTCTCGCGCGACACCAGCGAGAAGCGCATGCCCGAGTGATTCATCGACGTGCCGTCGGAGACCGAGATCGCCGAGCCGCGTATCGGCACGCCGCCGCCCGCCGCGACCCCGAGTCGGACGTTGTCCGAGATCTGGTTCAGCGACATGGAACAGGGCGTGTTCTCGCCGTACGTGTCGACGATGGCGACGAACGGCTTGTCGATGGCCTCGTCGTCCAGGCCCGTGGCGCGCAGGAAAGCGCGGTGCGGCGCGCGCGTCACGCCCTCGGTGACCGTGCGGGAGCGGTGTTTGTGCAGATCTTTCATGGATGGAGTTCCTAGTATCAGTATCGGAGGAGGCTCAGGTGTTGAGCATCAAGCCGTTTTCC
Source organism: Achromobacter sp. FW305-C-30-7 (assembly GCF_058783105.1). Classification (NCBI taxonomy): domain Bacteria; kingdom Pseudomonadati; phylum Pseudomonadota; class Betaproteobacteria; order Burkholderiales; family Alcaligenaceae; genus Achromobacter; species Achromobacter sp. FW305-C-30-7. The sequence continues at coordinate 271,932 of NZ_JBYSYI010000008.1, forward strand.
AGGGCCAGCACCTGGCCGGTCATCGCCGGCGCTCGGGCGGCGATGAACCAGGCCAGTTCCGCGACTTCCGACGGCTGCGACACCCGCTTGAGCGGCGCGTTCTCGCGCATGCCGTCGACCACGCGGGCGTAGGCCTCGTCGCCGAGCACGCGCCGCAGCAGGCCGTCGTCGACCATGCCCGGGGCGATGGCATTCACGCGGACCTGCGGGGCGAGACTGCGCGCGAGCGACAGCGTCAGCGAATTGACCGCGCCCTTGGAGGCCGCATAGGCGATGGACGATCCGGTGCCATTCAGGGATGCCAGCGAAGAAATATTGATGACGCAGCCAGACGCCGCGCCTGCCGGACGCTCGCGCAACAGGGGAGCCGCGGCGCGCGTCATCTGGAACATGCCGATGAGATTCACGCGATAGACGCGTTCGAACTCGCCGGCGTCGATCGCTTCCAGGTCGCCGTGCGGAATCACGCGGGTCGTGCCCGCGCTGTTCACGACTGCGTCCAGCCGTCCCCACCGCGCCGCGACGGCATCGACCATGCCGCGGCAGGCAGCGTCGTCGCCCACGTCGGCATCCACGACGATGGCCTGGGCGCCGGCCTCGCCGCACTGCGCGGCCACCGCCTCGGCCGCCGCCCGGGTGCCGTCGTCGAAATTGTTGATGGCCACCGCCCAGCCTTCACGCGCGAAACGCAGGGCCGTGGCGGCCCCGATGCCGCTGGCCGCGCCGGTCACCAGGCAGACGGGCACGCTCATGCCTGACCCCGCTTCGTGCGCAGCGACAGCGCGATGAAGGCGCCGCCGACCAGCGCGCAGGCCAACAGAATCATGCCGGGCAGCAGCTGTCCCGTGGTGTCCTTGAGAAAGCCGATGACATAGGGACTCACGAAACCGGCCAGGTTGCCGACCGAATTGATCAGCGCGATGGCCGCCGCAGCGCCCGCGCCGCTCAACATCGCCGTGGGGATACCCCAGAAGACCGGCGCGATCGAATTGATGCCGATGGCGGCGACGATGAGGGCGGCCATCGACCACCACAGGTGCTCGGCAAGCAGCACCGAAACCAGCATGCCGACGGCGCCCAGCACACAGCACACGGCAACGTGGATGCGGCGCTCGTTCGTGCGGTCCGCATGGCGCGCGATGAGTATCATCGCCACCGCGCTGACCAGCGACGGCACCGCCGACAGCAGGCCGATACTGCCCAGGTTGGCCACGCCCGCGGCCCGTATCATCGTCGGCAGCCAGAACACCAGGCCGTAGTTGCCCATGGCGATACAGAAATAGAGCAGGCCGAGCAGCCACACTTTGCGGTCGCCGAACACCTGTCGCACGCTATGGCGGGCCCGGGTGCTGTCGTCGGCGGCCAGATCCTGCGCCAGCAGGCGCTTCTCGTCCGCGTTCAGCCACTTCACCGTCTCGATCCGGTCCTGCAGCATGAAGAAGGCGGCAATCCCGACCAGCAGCGACCCGATACCTTCGACCAGGAACAGCCACTGCCAGCCCGCAAGGTCATGCATGCCGCCGAACCGCTCCATGATCCAGCCGGAAAGCGGACCGCCGATGGCGCCCGACACCGGAATGGCCACCATGAACAGGGCGATGATCTGCGAGCGGCGGCTCGACGGGAACCAGGTCGACAGATACAGCACGATGCCCGGGAAGAAGCCGGCTTCGGCCACCCCCAGCAGGAAACGCAGCAGATAGAACGACAGCGGTCCTTGCGCGAACATCGTCAGCGACGAAATGATCGACCACGTGACCATGATGCGCGCGATCCAGATGCGCGCGCCCACGCGATGCAGGATCAGATTGCTGGGCACCTCGAAGATGAAGTAGCCCAGAAAGAAAATGCCGGCCCCCAAGCCATAGACCGTTTCCGACATCGACAGGTCGGCCAGCATTTGCAGCTTGGCGAAGCTCACGTTCACGCGGTCGATGTACGCGACGATGAACGACAGGAACAGGAACGGCATGATGCGCCAGGCCAGCTTGCGGTACAGCGCGTCTAGCTGCGCAGGATTCCGCGTGGCCTGCGCGCCGGCATAGGCCGGCGCGCCGCCGGAAAGGGACGTGCTCATGGGTGTTGTCTCCGTGGGTGTGTGCCATGGGGCACATCGAGTTATTCGGCAGCCTGCGCATTCGGTTATGCGTTTGGCATCGGCGCGGGATCCATCGTTGTTCCCGGCCATTCATCGATGCTTCACGAAAAAGCCTGCACTACAGTGCTGTCCGTTCGAAGGGTACGGGCTGCCCGTTACTCGCGGCAAATCACACTTTGCGCATTCGGCATTACCATTTGGTTATGATTGGCGGCTTGCGCCAAGATGCGATGGCGACCCACTCACCTGTCTTTCCAATCTCGCCATGTCCGCCAGCACGCCGTCCGACAACTCGATAGAACGTTTTTTCCGCAGCGGCCTGAAGCTTGGGCATCTGCGCATCCTGGTGGCGCTGGGCGAGCTGCGCCAGGTGACGCGGGTGGCCGCCGCGTTTCACGTCACGCAGCCTGCCATCTCCAAGCAGATCGCGGAGATCGAGGAGGCGCTGGCCACGCCGGTCGTGCGCCGCGTGGGCAACGCCATCGAATTGACGCGCATAGGCCGCGTGCTGGTCGAACGCGGGCGCGAGATCCTGCGCCAGATCGAACTGGCGCGGCGCGACGTCAAGGCGCTGGCCTCTGGCACGGCGGGCCACGTCAGATTCGGCGCCGTGGTGACGATCCCCCAACCCCTGATCGCGCATGCCGTCGAACTGTTCACGCGGCGCGCGCCAAACGCCTCGTTCTCGTTCGTCGAAGCCACGCTCGATCGCCTGCTCAAGATGATGGACGAAGGCAACCTCGACCTGGCCCTGGGACGCAACCGCGTGACCGGATATCTGCCGGTGATGCGCCACGAGTCACTGCATCACGAGCCGTTCGTGTTCGTGGTGGGTACGCGCCACCCATTGGGCGGCCCCGACACCCCCGTGGCCTGGGGCGACCTGCAGGACGTGCGCTGGATCACGCCGATGCAGGGTTCGCCCGCTTTTGCGACCATGGTTGAGATCCTGGCCGAACATGGCGTGACCCTGTTGCGCCCGACCATCGAATCCAGTTCCTTGGCGCTGAACCTGTCCTTGCTGCGCGACGGGGGCTACGTCTCGATCCTGCCGCTGTCGCTCGCGCGCCGCTACGTGCAGCGCGGAACGATGCGGATGCTGCCGCTGCCGCCGCTGGGCCCCTTGGGCGAGGCCATCCTGTACTGGCGCGAAGACACTACGACATCCACCACGCAGCTATTCGCCGAGTGTTTGCGGGAGTCGTCGGCGGAATTGATCGATCCCGCCGGCGCCTAGCGGACAGTCATCTTATTTCGGCCCGGACCCGGCCCGCTCCACATAGATCGGGCTGGAGTAGATGAAGAAGCCGTCCTCGGTCGTGATGCGCAGGTACACCGCATTGTCGGAGCCTGTGTGCAGCGGCACGCGCACCCGGGCCTGCATCCGTTGCACCGGGTTCTCGTCTGGCAGGCGATAGACCTGAAGCCGGCGCCGGATGCCGCCGTTTTCGACGACTACCGGCTCCAGTCCGATCTGGTCGACGGGGATCTCGGTACGCACGACCGGCGTGTCGATTTTCAGCACGCCGGCGCGCGGATTGCTCAGCCGCACGTCGATGCCGCTGTAGCCGCCGGTGGTCAGTGAGCGCCAGCTCAGCATGTCGGGGCGGGGTTGTGCCAGGGTCTTGTCCAGGTTCCAGAAATTGATCGGTAGCGGATCCACGAAGGTGTTGCCCTCGAGGGTCGCGCTACCGTCCCAGACCGTCTGGCGGCCGCGCCCGCGGTACTCGGACCCTTCCCAGACAACGCGTATCCGGCTGCCTAGCGCGGCCTCGTCGTAGGGGTACAGCGTCTGCACCACGTCCATGCGGTTGCGGACTTCCACGCGCTCGATGGCGCCATGGGTCAGGACCTCGAAGGACAGTTCCAGCGAGTCGCCGTCGTACGACAGGATGGCGCCCATATCGGCCTGCGTGACGGGCTCGTGCGTGACGGGGGCGCCCAGCTTGGGATCGTCGGAATAGCGCTGCGCCGGGCTATCGAAATGCGCTTGCACGTCCAGGTAGGCGCGGCATCCGGTGGTGGCGTAATGGCGGCGCTGGCGCAGGCACTCGGCGATCGACTGGCGAGTCAGCTGGTCGGCAATCAGACAGCTCAGGCCGCCATACGCGCCAAACATCGATGCGCCAGGATGGCTGGCGCCATGCCGGCCCTTGTGTCCGTCGCTGTTGGCCAGGATGCCCACGCGGTAGCCCAGCCGGAAGGCATCCTCCAGCAGCCATTCGAAGGTGCCCCAGTCGGAGTGGATCTCGATGGAGCGCTCCAGCCGCGCGTCATGGGCCCGCGTAATGTCGGCGTAGCGCCCGCCTATGTGCGCGAACACCACCACGTCCTCGTCCTTCAACGCGTCGAACAGCGCATCGGCGTCGTTGGCGTCCAGCGCCAGGTCCGACAGATCGTCGATCAGCGCGTGCGAGGAGCGATGGATGGGGCGGCCTTCCTTCAGGTACAGCACGTTGCGGTCGCCGCCCAAACCGGTGTTGCCCGACCATTCATAGCCGGGAAAGATGATGAACGATCCATCCTGGTTGTATTGCGCGGTCAGCTGGTTCAACTGTTCCCAGAACGGCGTGGTGATCTGGAAGTCATTGCCCTGGTGGCTCATGACGTCCAGAAAGGCGCGGTCGCGCGCGAACAGGATCAGGTCCTCGGCGGAATTGGTGCCTATGGTTTCCTCGGACTGCCCGTGCAGGTCGGCCCAGTAGTGCCCGCGTGTGCCGCCGCCGGCCGCGACGACGCGGCAGGGCGTGCTTTGCGCCACGGGCAGGCCGTCGCGCAGCACCTCGATGCGCAGCTCGCCGGGCGCTTCGGCCACCAACCCCTCAAGCCGCGCCGCAAACTCGCCCTCGCGCATCGAGAACGTGGCGGGCAGGCCGCGCAGCGGCAGGCTGCTGCGCAGGGTGAACTCGCCCGCTACCTGATCGCTGGGGTTGCCCCATTTGTCTTCGCCCTTGAAACCCAGGCTGAAGGGCTCGCCCGCCACCGCCTGGCTAGGCAGGATGGCCTTGTAGGCGACTGGCGGCCCGGCCACCACGGCGATAGTCGGCGAGTGTTGAAGCTCGGTGTAGTTATAGGTGGCGAAGGCGTCCACCAGCACCTTGAATTCGAACGTAGGCTCGCTGAACGTCTGCACCCGCATGCCGGGCGAGCCCTGCCGCGTATCGCCGAAGCGCACCACGATGCGATCGCCTTCCTCCAGGTAGCCGCGTACCACCCGGATGAATAGTGTCTTGTCCCAGGGCCGGATATTGCGCTTGCCGTCGTACTCGACCTGCAACACCGCACCGTTGGAAGCCTCGACCGTGGTGTAGTTCCAGCCGTCCGGCTGATCGAACTGCGGCTTGCCCATGTCGCTGGCGAAGCGGTGCACGATCTTGATCGATCCGGTGTCGTCGATGCCGAAATAGCCCGCGGTGTACGTCAGCGTGAACGACGCGAAGCTGCCCGCTTCGAAGCGGCCGGTAGGTTCGACGATGGCCGATCCCATGCGGTCGGCGGCGTAGGAAGAGTGGGGCATCGCGGTTCCTGGCGGGTTAGGGAAATCCCATCTTAGGGACCGCACATCCATATAGCTATAGTATGCAAACTATTCCATCATGACGTCGCTACATGACCGAGCCGATCGAATCCGTCTCCTTGCGCCAGTTGCGCGCGCTGGTCGCTATCGGTGAAACGGCCAGCTTCACGGCCGCCGGCGAACGCCTGGGCCTGTCGCAACCCTCGGTCAGCCACTTGATCCGCCGCTTGGAGGCCGAAGTCGGCCAGCCGCTGGTGGTGCGCGGCCGCGAGGTCTCCTTGACCCGCGACGGCCAGGCCATGGTCGACGCGGCGCGGCGCGCCATCCTGGCCATAGATAGTTCCATCCAGGAGTGCCGCGAGCACTCCGACCTGAAGCGGGGCAAAGTCATGGTCGCCGTGGGCCACGTCAGCGCGGCCACCTTGTTGCCGCACATCCTGATGGAGTTCCGCCAGCGCCACCCCCAACTGGACCTGATCGTGGTCGATTGCATGGTGCAGCAGATCCGCACGCGCCTGCTCTCGCACGAGGCCGATGTCGGCCTGGGCGCGGTCATGCAGGACGACGACTCCCGCATCATGGTGGAACAGCTTTCGGACAGCGGCGTCGCGCTGTTCGCGCGCATGGATCATCCCCTGGCCAGGCTGGACCAGGTCGACGCCAAGGTGCTGGCCGAATTGCCCTGTATCCAGCTGAATCCCGAAGCGCCCGCCTGGCTCAACATCAGCCGCCGCTTGATCGCCGCGAACATCTATCCGCGCGTCGAACAGCGCGTCGTCCTGCTGTCCACGGCCATCGGCCTGATACAGGCCGGCATGGGCGTGGCCATGCTGCCGCAGATCGCGCGCGGGCAGATGCCCGCCGGCATCAAGGGCATCGCCTTGCGCAACCCGGCGCTGGAATGGCCGATCTCCATCGCGCGCCTGGCCAACTACCCACTGTCTCCCGCAGCTCAGGCCTTCGTCGCCGTGGTCCGTTCCGTCTCCCAGCGCCTGCGCCGCGACGCCGCCATGCCGTGATGGCATGACGCTATAGCACCCCGCCTATTTTTCGGGGTTGCCTCCTCCGATACGCTGCTTGGCATCATGCAAGCCCGCATGGTTTCCATAGCTCGCGCCAGCGCGGAGGCATCATGAAAACACTACAAGGGGTTCTACTGGGGGCTGTACTGGCCTGTGCGTCGCTTGTCGCGACGCCAGCCGAGGCGGCGCCGTTTCCCGATCGTCCCATCACGCTGGTCGTGCCCCTTGCGGCGGGCAGCACGGCCGATATCCTGGCGCGGTCCATCCAGCCCGGCCTTAGCCAGCAACTGGGGCAAACCGTCGTCGTCGAGAACAAGCCCGGCGGCGGCGGCCAGATCGCCATGAGCTACGTCGCCAAGGCCTCGCCCGATGGCTATACGCTGGTGCTGGGCTCCAACAATACCTGGGCCATCAATCTGGGACTGTTCTCGAAGCTGTCCTACGACCCGACCAAGGACTTCGTGCCGGTCGCCTATCTGGCGGGCGGCTCCAATGTGCTGGTCGTGCCGTCCGACAGCCCGTACCGCTCCGTGCCCGAACTGGTCTCGGCCCTGAAAGCTCAACCGGGCAAACTGATGTACTCGTCCGGCGGCAACGGCACCACGCACCACCTCTCGGCCGAACTGCTGCTGTCGATCACCGGCACCCAGGCCGCGCACATTCCCTATCGCGGCGCCCCGCAAGGCGTGGCCGCCGTCATGGCGCATGAGGTCGCCTTCGCCTTCTACAACATGCCCAGCGTGTCCGGCCTGGTCAAGGAAGGCAAGCTGCGCGCCCTGGCGGTCACGGGCGAGGCCCGATCCCCCTTGCTGCCAGACGTGCCGACCATGATGGAAGAGGGCGTGCCGGGCTACGTGATCACCGTCGACCTCGGCCTGATGGCCCCCGCCGGCACGCCGCCGGACGTCGTGGCAAAACTCAACGCCGCGGCGCGCAAAGTCATGGACAGCGCCGAACAGCGCCAGCGGCTGCAGGACTTGGGGTATGAAATCTTCCACGACGGGCCGCCCAGTGGCTTGGCGGCATTTATCCAGGCGGATATCGCCAAATGGGTGCCGCTGGTGCAGCGGTCGGGGGCGAAAGTGGATTAAGCGTGCGCACTGCCTGATTCCTTTGCCTGCCTAAAAGCGCGGGACGCCAGCTTACAATTCGCCGGCCCCAGCAACCTCAGCAGAGTGAGTCCCGCCCATGTCCGAACACCACCAGTTTCTGTGCCCCCGCGACATGCATTTGCCACCGCCTGATTGGCGGGCGCTGGAAATCAAACTGCTGGAAGGTGGATATGTGATGGAACCGCGCGGTGACGGTGTTCCGTATCGCGCGCTGTTGAACCTGAGCTTCGACCTGGCCAGCTTGAACGAAGGCTCGTACCAGTATCAAGAAGGCCTGCGCACCACGGGTGACGTGATCGCCATGTACGTGGGGGCGGGGTATCTGCCGGCGGAGATACCGATACGCCATAACGACACGATGGAAGAGGCCATGGCGTTGCTGGCTGAGCACGGTATTACGCCGGGGGACCGGTATGCGGATAACGAGAGCAGCGACTGGAATAGTCCGCAGTACTGCCTAGGGCTGGCGGCGCGTGCCTATCTGACTGACGATACGCGGGCTTCCTATGATGCAGATCCCAAGAATTTTCCGTTGATGCTGCTGGCTTATGACGGACCTGAGCCACATGTGGCGGTGGGGGAGAATCTCTCCGAGCCTAGCTTGCCGGGGTCAGATGAACTGCTGGAATCCATGCCGCCGTTTGACTCGCATGTTGATTTCATTGGAGCGGCTTACGAGGATCCGGCGGCGCAATGGCATTGCGCGGAGGATGGGCGCGATTACCGGATACTGGAGCTGGACTGGCAATACAGCTTGGCGATGGGGTTTCGGATGGTGCGGACGGAATGGCTGGATGACGGCAGTGCGAGGGGGCTGGCCAGGTTGATCGAGGGGCTGACCGGGCAGGTTATGATTTGCAGCCATCGGCATTTGTGAATGCGGGGTAGGGGTAGGCGCTGGCTGCTATTCCCTTGTTCTCGTTAGAAATAAATCAACGGTGCGAACGAGAGGTGTCGCTACGGCTGTTCCAGCGGCCACACTTCAACGACCCCGTGCGCGACGGCGCAGGGCGTTTGCGACACCATTGCTATAGCCTCGGCCATGTCGGCGGCTTCGATGATGGCAAAGCCAGCCACTGGCAAGAGTGATTTCATGAATGGGCCGGGCTTTGTTTCAACCCGAGCGGCCTCGTGGTTGCGTACTTGTACGGGCTTGCCTGCAATGCCCATCAATACACCGTCGTTCTGCAGTTTTGCGTCGTGCGCATGCGCTGCGTTTCGGATGGTCACCGGGGTTCGATCGTAGCCCTCTTGATCGCCATATCCGATGGTCACGAACTTTGGCATGGATTGTCTCCTTTATTCGGATGGGATGCGGGTGCATTGGTAATATCAATGCAGATAGTAGTCTGGCACCATCGATGTGATAGGGGCGCTCGGTGTTGCACGTTATCCCTCGGTTAAACCTCGCCGATCATCTATCAGCCAATGTCTACTTGACAGGGCGCTCATGACTTGGCGTGCCTAGATCTTTTAGTCTATAGACTTTTTCCTCTGTTTGTTCTACGAAGAGTCATTGCCGGATCCAACCGAATACCGGATGGGTGTTCCAAGTATCCAGAGCAAAGCGCAAAGACTTAGCACTTACAGGGAGGTGCAATGGACAAGCCTGAGGAAGTCTATTTCTTTCTATCGCCCGAGGTGCATCGTTATCTCGCAGACAATGATATTAATACCTCGTGGCTTCTAAAACAGACCGGGAAAAAAATAGCAATTCGTCTTGGTGAAAATCCGGCGCCTGATATCCGCGGAGAGAAGGAGCCCGCAACGATATTGCTCGCGTCTGCGGCCGTGATTGCCGCAGCGACCCCGATACTGCGCGAGGTCCTACGAACATTTGCGGGAAGGGATCCCGTAATACGTGAACGACGGTTGGTGCCAGTTGCAGACAGTTCAGGTGAATTAGTTCGTGACGCCAACGGTCAACCGGTTCTGCAATGGGTGGACGAGATAAAAGGGCTAATTCCAGAAAGCCCGATTCAATCGGGCGGGATCAAGGGATTCGGGATTGAGATCTCGTTTGGAGATAAATAATGGTGCGTCGCGCATTCGTGTTTGGCTCAAATGGACCTTCCGAATCCGGGAGGCTACAGTATGCGCGTGATGATGCGAAACAGATGGCAGAAGTTTTGAGAAGTCACCGATGTGGTTTCGAGGTAAAAGAACCTCAAGCGCTTGAAGATCCGTCAGATATCGAAAAATCTATCAATGAAATTGCAGAGTCTTGCTCTGACGAGGATACTTTTATAATTTTCTTTTCTGGGCACGGATTTGTGGAAGGGGCTGCTCTGTGGTTAATGCTGGATAAAACAACAATTCAGCGTCCTTTGAGAACTGCACTTCATGCTGATTCAATAGTTAAGGCGATGAAATTCTGTTCGGCCAGGCACAAGATCTTGATCTTGGACTGCTGTCATGCGGGCATGGTTTTCTCGGAGAGTAGGTTTAAGAACGACGTCGGTACCCGCATGGAGAACGTTCTTGGACAATCTAACATTGAAACTGGTGAGGCAGGATCTTCTTTTATCGCTATCGTTGCCAGTGATAGGCTCGAGCGAGCGAGGGAATTTGACGCATTAAGGGGGAGCTTTCTTACGAGATGCATATGCGATGCGCTGGGCTCATCGTTTGACATCGCTGATCGAGACAGAGATGGTGCGATAGATCTTGCTGATTTGAGGGCTTGGTTTAACGATCGAGCGCACGCTCATAATGTAAAAAGCCCGAACGCGCGCGTCCCGGTGCCGTTTGTCTTTGGTCGGGAACGAGGGAGGCTTTTTTTTACTCGCGGACCAGAGAAATGGCTTATGTCAGAATTTTCGGCAGTTAATGGAATGGATTTTATTGTGTTGCCTTTTTTGGCGAGCAAGAATTCAGTATGGGCTCTAGGCAAAACACCCGTAACTAATTCCCAGTACCACCGATTTGTTAAAGAAAATAGATATGAAGAACCGGTTGGTCAGCATTTTTTCGAGAAAGGGAGAAAGAGCGCATGGGCGGGGCCGTTTCGTCCTTGGGAGGAGGAAGGGTTTTTTCATCCCGATCAGCCTGTGGTTTGCGTAAATCTAAAAGATGCGTTGGCTTTCACCTTATGGGTCAACAAAATAGACAATAGGTTATCCCAACAGTTAGCTCCCACGGATGTCTGGGATTTTGCTGCTTTTGGTGCTCCGAGACCTTCATATGAAAGAGAAAAATGGATGGGCTTGAAGGTACACGATAAAAGCCCAGCCCCTGCTTTGGTCTCAGGAGGTCACGGTAGAGTGAATCAATATGGATTGATTGACCTTTTCGGGAATGTGTGGGAGTGGACCCTTTTAGGACACCATGAGCTTTTATCGCGCGTCGCAATGCTGGGTCGATCCAGCGATGAAGAAGACTGGCGCGAACGAAATCAGCAGATTCGAGGCGGCGGGTTTCTAGACGATTTGGCAATAATTGACCCCGTGCTTTCGGCATCGGCCATGAAGGACGGTATTTGGACTAAGCACTCTGATTTGGGATTTCGGTTAGCGGCGGAAATTGCGCTTGACCATCTTCCCTCGGATGTGGTGAGTCGGCTTTCATCGGCATCGAAGATGCCGCGCGAGCGTCCTTTTCGACGTTTGCCAAAGGCAGCTTAAAGTCGTTCATTTTTGAAAAAATGGTGCCAAACTAAAAATTGTCTAGTTACATTGTGGTCTGACACCATTTTAAAGCACGAGAGCACGGAGAAACGTGCAGTAAGCATCGAGTGGCGCGACCTATGAGGGAGAGGGGCTTGCGTGCGCTGCATGTGGAAAAAGTATCGGACTAAACTTTCGTTATCTTACGGCCGGGAAATTGTAGTCTGACACCTTTATTATCCGATTCCTCTGCCTGGGGAAATGCGCGGGGCGCCGGCTTACAATTCGCCGGCCCCAGCCACCTCAGCAGAGCGAGTCCCGCCCATGTCCGAACACCACCAGTTTCTGTGCCCCCGCGACATGCATTTGCCGCCGCCTGATTGGCGGGCGCTGGAAACCAAACTGCTGGAAGGGGGATACGTGATGGAACCGCGCGGCGACGGCATTCCGTATCGCGCGCTGTTGAATCTGAGCTTCGACCTGGCCAGTCTGAACGAAGGGTCGTACCAGTATCAAGAAGGCCTGCGCACCACGGGTGACGTGATCGCCATGTACGTGGGGGCGGGGTATCTGCCGGCGGATATGCCGATACGCCACAACGACACGATGGAAGAGGCCATGGCGTTGCTGGCTGAGCACGGTATTACGCCGGGGGACCGGTATGCGGATAACGAAAGCAGCGACTGGAACAGCCCGCAGTACTGCCTGGGGCCGGCGGCTCGTGCCTATCTGACCGACGACACGCGGGCTTCCTATGATGCAGACCCCAAGAATTTTCCGTTGATGCTGCTGGCTTATGACGGGCCTGAGCCGCATGTGGCGGTGGGGGAGAATCTGTCCGAGCCTAGCTTGCCGGGGTCAGATGAACTGCTGGAATTCATGCCGCCGTTTGACTCGCATGTTGATTTTATTGGGGCGGCTTATGAGGATCCGGCGGCGCAATGGCATTGCGCGGAGAATGGGCGCGATTACCGGATATTGGAGCTGGATTGGCAGTACAGCTTGGCGATGGGGTTTCGGATGGTGCGGATGGAATGGCTGGACGACGGCAGCGCACGGGGACTGGCTAAGTTGATCGGGGATCTGACCGGGCAGGCTATGGTTTGCAGCCATCGGCATTTGTGAATGCGGAGTAGGGGAGAGGCGCTGGGCTGTTATTCCCTTGTTGTTGCGAGACGTAAACCTGCGGTGCCGATGAGAGGTGTCGCTACGGCTGTTCCAGCGGCCACACTTCAACAACCCCGTGTGCGACGGCGCAGGGTGTTTGCGACACCATCGCTACAGCTTCGGCCATGTCGGCAGCTTCGATGATGGCGAAGCCGGCCACTGGTAAGGGAGATTTCATGAATGGGCCGGGCGTTGTTTCAACCCGAGCGGCCTCGTGGTTGCGTACTTGTACGGGCTTGCCTGCAATGCCCATCAATACACCGTCGTTCTGCAGTTTTGCGTCGTGCGCATGCGCTGCGTTTCGGATGGCCTGTGGGGTGCGATCGTAACCCTCTTGGTCGCCATATCCGATGGTTACGAACTTTGGCATGGGTTACCCCCTTTGTGCGTGCGAGAAATGGTGTTTGACTGCAATCTGGCGAGAGAATTGTAGTCTGACACCATTTTTTGCAGAGTCGAAAGAAGGGTAGGCAGGGGCATGAGGGGAGTTTTGACGAGCGGACTGGTGCCGTTTCGATGGGAGCATTGGGAAGTGTAGCGGCGAGGAATAGGTGGATTGAATTGCCGCCTTTGAGCCCAGACCAATGGACGACGTGAGTGAGAGTTGTGACTGAAGAGAGAAGGGGGCGCAGCTCTGTTGCCAGCGGCGCCCTAGCTCCGTCGGAGTGATCGATAGTCCGCTTTTGCTACAGAGGATTTTTAACCAAATATGTGACAGAATAAAAGAAAAATTACGGAAAGAAACTATGCGTCCCATCCTGCCGGCCTGTATAGCGTTCAGAGCAATTGAGTGCAGCACCACCGTATCGGCCGAAAATTACGGCGTTGTAGCATCTATTGTTCGAACTCGCAGTGTGGGGAAGCGGGGGAGAGCGGCGGCTCCTTCCATTTTCGCGCGCCCGTACCTAGTTGCGGGACAAGGTCGAACTGGAACAATACGTCGGTTCCGGGAATGCGTGAGCCGAGAGGGTGCCGGTGTCGCGCTACATCAGAGATCAATGCTTGATTTTTCGGCCAGTAACAACTGGCCCGCGCAAGGAAATCTCAATCCATATCTGACTTCTTATTGAGTCTCTTATCATGAATCAGTCTGCGAATTCGCCGCCATATGTAGGGGTAATGGAGCTTTTTGAGGCGACCCCCGTGCGTGAATTTGGTGGTGATGCTTCTTGTTTAAGAATAGGAATATCTGGGCGAGACATAAATTTAGTGGATAACGGGGCCTTGTCTGAGGTCGTTGCTATCCAGCGATTGATTACGTTATCGCATATATATTCAGAGATAGTTTTTGAATGGGAGGCGGTGGCCGCTGAGACATTTTTTTCCTCTCCCGCAATTTTTCCGGTTCTATCAATATCGCTGTGCTTAGAGAATTCTAGCCATAAGGTGGTGAATCGGAAAACTAAAGAGCTTGATGATGGCAATGCGCTGGCAAGTGCGGCAAGAAAAAGTCTGCTCACGTATCGTCTAAAGATTGACTCATTTATGGACTGCCAGATTTTGCTTTGTGCCGATTCTCTAGGTCGAGGGGCCCACCCGGATCTCTATACAAAAAATGGAGTTCTAAACGATACAGATGGCATGGAGGCACTAGTAGAAGACTTGCTAGTACATCATCTCGCCACCGGTACTGAGCAATCATCCACCTATAAGCTTAGAGAAGCTTTAGGCGTTATTGTTTCTGAGCTTTTTGAGAATACTGAGCTGCACGGGAAAAGAAATATTGGCGGCGGGCTACTTGCTAAAAATTCTCTGCGGGGAATGATTATAAAAAGGGTGGAAAAAAAGGCTAAATCTCGATCGCCTGGTGGGCAGTTAAGAGAAATCCCTTTGCAATATCTCGAGATATCGATTTTTGACTCTGGCATAGGGTTCTACTCCTCGTTTACTCGAAATCGGCTCGATCCATCCGTTTTGTTAGACGATGAATGGGATGTCATGCACCATTGCCTGCAACGGCACCATAACAAGAAAATGCCTGATTACCGGCTCGAGCATAGAGGGATGGGATTGTACGAAGTGTTGCGTGCGTTGATGTCTGCTAAAGGCCTGATAGAAATTCGCTCTGGACGAACCTACGCATATCGAACATTTCTCGAAGGAGATATGAGAATTCAGTTGGAATCTAGAGATTCGGATGCGCGTCCCGGCATGCCGAAACCGGTTCTCTTGGACGCTGATCGAAAATTCGTAACCATACCGACTGAGCACGAGCAGTTGGTAGGCTCTGCGGTGCGCGTCCTATTTCCTTTGAAATGATTAATAAGATGCGCGCCGTTCAATTATTCTCTCCGTCCCGTGAAAACAGCCCAAATGGTGGTGCATGTTTGCTCGTATATGCCGAGCCGAATATTCAAGATGCAGGGATTAGTAGTGATATTCGGGAAATTTATAATAACCGTCCTGGTACTTCCCATATCTATATTCTTGCGCCATTTTGCGAGCCAGAGGCTCTTGTGTCTAGTTTGCTAGAAGGCACAAGTCTTTCACGAGCAAGGCCCTACATTCAGCAAAACGGCAGCTTTAATGTTCTGAGTCTCAATGTCTCTGCAGATAAACTGCAGGTTGTAGCAACGCGACTTGGTTGGATGGATGATTCTGTCATAAAGCACTCGCCTACCCTTGTGGATGGGGCGCTGATAAATGCATGGTTATTTGATCTATTTGACCGAAATGATGGGAAAGTAACCGCGCCGCTAGGAGTGCATTTTCGCAAAGGGTCCGGCAAACACACCAACGAGTTTCTGCGTACCGCGAATGTTCTATTGTCGTCTCACGCGTGTGGTGCACTAGCTTTTTTTTCCCTTGCTCAGTTGGGTCATCGACCACCTCGACAGATCTTGGTTGACACTGCTCCACTTATATCAATCGCTCAGGCTATGTTCCAAATCGCATCGGCATATGGGCTATGGACTCAGTCGGTGCCGATAAAATCATTTAGTTCATATGGGGGGCTCGAATCTTTACCCCGACAATCTCAAAGTGACCTTGCATTGGTGTCGGCTTCCACTTCAGGGGCGTTGGCGGAAAGGCTGGTTGAACGCGGAATGGCCCGGAGAAACGTAGTGACGCTGTTTTATTTGGCATCGGATGCCGAGTCGACGATGCCAAACGGAACTGTATGCAATCTGACACATCAAGCAGGCCAGAGCTTCGGTTATCTTTCAATTAAAAATTTTAATTCTCAAAATTGTCCATTGTGCGCAGAGGGATACATTCTTGCAGAGTTGGAGGGCGATCAATTCCTATTTCAAAAGCGCGAGACAATTCGCATAAAAATAAAGAAGACTTCGCAAGGGCAATTGGCCCGTACCACTGTCGAGAAATTAGCGCGAAAGGGGCTATTTGAAATCGTTCTGCAACCAAATTCTGGTGAGTCGAGTTCTCTGTGCGTCGCGGGAAACAAGTTGATTATTGAAGATGAAATTCGACCGCATTTGATACGGCAGATCCGGCGGTTTGGTCCATCTCCATTGAAGTATGTTGTATTAGACGATATTTCTGAAAAAGAAGCTAAATCGCTGTTGCAAGAGGCAGGGGTTTATTACAAGGAAAGTGAGGTCGCCTTTATAGCGTGGGAGAATTTGGCCAATGCAACGTTGGTCGAGGAGGGTGGTGCAATTGTTCTATTTGGGCTTTTGCATGACCATGCGAGGGCGCGCCAAATTAACGCTACGCTTCGGCGCATCGTTCCTAAGGGCTCCGTAACCTATATTTCTGCATTAACTATTGCAGAGAGTCCAGACGATCTTGCTGATCTGAAAATATTTCTCGAATATGGAGAACATGGTCGAGATACGTTTGTCTTCCGTTCTGTCTTCGAATTGGCATATCCATCGAGTCAGTCTCCGTCTGCATGGGATGCGGAGCGTGGATTGCTTGCTGAAATCTGCGCGGAGCCAAAAGCACCAAAAGAACTGCGGGTGCGCCTAGATATTCTGAATGCTACCCCTGCGGCGTCGACGACTCTGTTCCTATCTCGTCCCGAGGTCCAACTGGCAATAAACAATGACTTCGTTTATTTGGACACTGGGCTGAGTCGGGAAAAAATATCTCAGGCGGATATTGGATTTGTCGTTGCCAGTATTTTGACTAGCGCGCGCTATCGAGATCGTGCGATTCATAGTGGTAGGGGAAAAGATGGAAGCTTTCGGGCCGATTCTTCCTTATATGGGCAGGCTCTTATATGTCCTGAGAATTTTAGAAATTACAATGATCCAATTTTGCGCGCGGCTCTTCTGAGATTTGCTAGACCGACTGAACTCCGATATGCGGCGGACGAAGTATGTAGCGGGGAAATGCTGGAAATCATTTTCGATGAGATCGCAGCATGGGGGCGTAATGCTGGCGACGCTTTGCCGGAATTCTTGCTATCTCTGGCTTGCGCGCGTCTTTCATTGGACGAGCGGCACATGGCGGCATTGAAGCGGGAGCTTGATCTCACTAGTTTTCCAGACTATATGAGGGCCCTCATAGATAGAATATCGTTCTAAATCGGTAAGATGCAGCCGTTGATGCGGATCCTGTTATTCTTGTCGGAGGTATTATTTTTATTCCAGCGACTTTCAACGCTCAAGGACGGCGTGATGGTCTGCAATTCGGTATCGCAAAATGGTAATTCAATTTCACGATTGAAATAATATATTATTTGGTGATTTTATCCGCGATAGCGTGATCTGATAATTTAATTTCGCACGCTACCAATTTAAAGGAATCTTCGTGGTCGAAGTTGTTGCACCCAAGATCGCAGATATATCAAGCATTAAAGGTGTCAGTGCATTACTTGCATTGCCGATGCTTTGTGTTGCTTATTTTCTCCAGACTGGTGCCGCGATTTCTTGGGACGACTCAATTTGGTTTGGTCTGGGTGAGGGCCTACCGCCCGAGGTGGAGCTTCGAAGATTGATTGTAATCTTCGTGCTCAAGTCTGTATGGGCATCGTTCTTTGGAGTTGTCGGCTACGCCGTTCTTACCATGATCCATATCCACGTCGACTTTCCGGTAATACAGCTAACGTCGGTTGTTCTTATTGCATTCGCATTGTTTGGAATATTCTGTTCAGAGCTATTTGATCAATTGAAATTGATTGCGCCGTTTTGGTTTTACGGTCTCGTTGTTTGGGGTGTTTTTCTCTCAAGTATGAAGGAGCAGCTTAATGCTGAGCGTCGTAAGATCGAAGAGGGAAAAATAGATAAAATAAAATAAAGGTGTCAGACTACAATTTAACTGGCTAAATTTTAGCCTGACACCTTTTTTAAACCGCTGCTTGTGCAGTGCCTCGATGCCTGCCTGACGCCGCAGTCTTGCGACGCGATGCTTGCCGCACACCACACCGCCGGCGTTAAGCGTCCGCCAGGTCTTCTCTGCGCCATGCGCTTGCGGGCAAGTTTGATGGGTCCGCTCGATGGCCGCGAGCAGCTTGACGTTCTCTTGCTGCTTTGCCGAGGGTTCACGACGTTGCCAGTCGAAATATCCGCTGCGGCTGACGTGCAACGCCCAGCATAGCCGAGCGACTCGAAACAGCTGCTGATGAGCCTGCACAAAGGAGTGCCTCACAGCAATTCCCGCACAAAGCACGCTGCCGCTTGGTATCGTCCGGCTTGCCCTCGGAGTTGGATTTATCCATGGGAAACCTCCTTAAAGTACTGCCTGCTTTTACGAGTGTCCGGAAAACCAGGGTTGGCCCAGACTGACACCTTTTTTAATTTACTACGGTAAACTCCTAAAACTCTGATAAGCGAAATCAGTAGTGCTGTGAATACAACCTATTCTCCTCCTTTTAAAGGGGGGAATATAGTCCCTGTCAGTCCATTACATCCAACGTAGATCGCACAAATGGCCGCCGCATCCTCTACTCTTGCGAAGGGAAACTCACTTGAGCACCGCATATTTGAGCTGTTCAAGGCAGAGATTGAAGCTGATAGGTTCTGGGCGAAAAAGGAATGTTGTAAGATTTTCTGGAAGAAGGGCTATTTTTCGAGGGATCGGGGAACCGATATTATCTTTGACGTCGCAATTGAGGTGTATCTTCCCGGTGCGCAAAATTATTCCTGCCTTGTGTTGATCGAGTGCAAGAACTACCAACATTCAGTTCCGGTTGACGATGTGGAGGAGTTCTTTGCAAAGGTCCAGCAGGTTGCAGCTGCCAAGGGTAACGCCGTTATTGCATCCACCGCTGCCTTTCAATCTGGCGCACGCGAGTTTGCGAAGTCAAAAGGCATCGGCCTTATGCGCTACTTTGGTCCAGAAGACTTCAAGTGGGAACTCAAACGCTCTCTCTCAGCCTCCTCACAAACCACGGCGCCCGAGGCCTCCGAGTTGATAGGCTCTGCGCTCTCGGCTGACTCCTTTCAAAGCCAAGCGTTCGACCTCTATTTGCAGTCCCCGATACGCGATACGAACTCCTTATGGGATTTCTTCGAAGATTTGGTGCTTGATTCTGTGCTCACTCAAGACGACGTTTGTCGAGTGGCGAACCGGCGGAGCAAGCTGAGTAACCGAGTTCCTTTCTATGACAAGGACGAGCTGGAGAGTCTAGCAACCGATATCCTGGTCACTCTAAACTATTCTCGAGGAGAGGTAGATCTCAACTTGTTGTGTGAGCGCGAGGCAGCCCGCTCCGGTTTGAAGGTGCAAAGAGATGTTCCTTCTCCCAACTCGACCGCGAATCCCCCTGTTCTCGGTCGAATAACTTTTGATCCTCCCGTCATCCAAGTGTACGCAGTAGGTTCTCCTCATCGTGCACGGGACCGGTTCACTCTCGCACACGAGCTTTCCCATCACCTGCTGAATCATGGACGCTTTCTTGTTCGGGAGTCGTGCGATGACAAGGATTTTGCGCTGCAGCGTTCCATCGCGTTCGAGGGGGCTGATGTTGCACGCATGGAGTTCCAAGCGAACTTTCTAGCGGCGAGCTTGTTGATGCCCCGGGATAACGTAACGGACGACTTTCGCCGCTCTGTACGAGGACTTGAGATTCCCAATCGAGGTTTTGGACAACTCTATGTCGACAACCAACCTTGCAATCTGCAACATTTCGATGCAGTAACTAGCGGGCTCATGCAAAGATACGGCGTTTCCCGATCGGCCGTGAAAATTCGGTTGGAATCGCTAGGACTGTTGAGGGATGCAAGAGACCTGCTCGGGCACAGATCAGTGCAATCTATTTTGGCGGGCTTGCTTGGCTGATAGCAAACGCGGCGCTCTCCGGCGTGACACGATTTTACTGAACGGTCGAAATTGGCGGTTGGTGCACGCGCAGGCGCGGATGAGGTGTCAGACTACAATTTCGCCTCCCGCATGCAGTCAATCGTCGCCCGGCACACTTTTCCGAAGATTGGGCTCATCAAGATTCGACCCCACAAGTTCCGCCATGTGATCGCATAGGCTTTCAATTCCTCCGATCAAATTGGACATAATCCAAGCATCCAGCGGTTGCCCGCCACTAGCCTCAGGCTCATTCGCGCCGTTCCCCACAATTCGAGCAATAGCCCAAATCGCAGCGCAAGCCCGCTCCATTTTCCGAAAGTCTGTATTGACCCAGCAGAACCTGCTCAGGTTAAGCGGCTAATGCAAATGTCTCAGCCGGGGTCTTCATACCAAGCGCC
>NZ_JBYSYI010000009.1:0-11678 GCF_058783105.1 Achromobacter sp. FW305-C-30-7
GCGCTTGGTATGAAGACCCCGGCTGAGACATTTGCATTAGCCGCTTAACCTGAGCAGGTTCTGCTGGGTCAATACAGTCTGGCCTTGGACAAACAAGGCCGGCCATTGAGGCTGGTTCCGGATTGCCGCTGTACGCAAGATACAAGGTGTCAGACTACAATTCCGCTACCGACTGCGGCGGAATTGTAGTCTGACACCTTTTTTGTTGAATCCCCCCCCGCAGCTCCCGCCCCCTATCTGCTTGTGCGCAGATCGAAACGAGTCGTGGCCATCATCCTGATACGGCTGGATGAATTGACGGATGGGGTGTGCAGCACGCGCATATCCATCAAAAAAACATCGCCAGCCCGTCCCGACATCTCAATGATCTCGGTGCCGGATGTGCTAAGAACAGCTTCGAGATCACCTGGCGTTTTCAACGATCCACGAAGCATCCCAGCCGTTTCACCCGCCACGCGATGAGAACGGGCCAGCGCTAAAGTCGCGCCCCCGTGCTCAAGAACGTCGTCGATCAGATAGAACACCTGGATGCCGGGAATCTCAGCGCCGGATTTCGCAGCCAGGTCAACGTGCCAGTTCAGGCTGCCCAGAGACCATGGCCCCTGGTGAGGCAGGGACAGCAAGGGCTGCGTGCCTTGGCTGGATTGCGGGGCTCTGCCGGTCAAGTCAGCAATTGCGTTGCGGATTTCCGCCGTGTTCAGCATTTCATCCAGATTCGCAATCTTCACCATCGAGGATAGCTTTGCGATCTGCTGAAACGGCGACAAATTGTTCAGCGAACTGCCAAGACTCTTTCCGCCGGCCCAGACCTTGAGCCGCGATAGCTCTCGCAGAATGCATTCCCGAAGCGGCTTCAGACAGCGCTTGGAATGTGCACCGCTCAATCGCAAGTACCCTTCTCTATGGAAAAAATCGAGCTCTGATTGATTGAAAGTTTTGCCTGTCATGTTCGAGACTTTCGTATAACGGCTTCTGTCTGGAAGTCGTAAACGTCATTTAATCCGTAGGTTGCTGGCTTCGATAGATTACACATTCCAACTCGCTGAATATCCGCAACTGACCGGGAGCCGCCTTTGATGGCCAACCGTTCTCGACCCACAACGGTCAATCGAGCCTGTGCCAGCCGGACATTCAGTTCGGCGCCCATGCTGTTATCACTAGCTTCCGATATCTGTAGGGAGCGTGGCGATTTCAGTCAGGCGTTGCCCGTCGTTGCCATCCTCGACTCTCCAGCCTCGGGTGTTTAACATCTTCCGTATCTCATCGGCTTTTGCCCAGTTCTTTGCCTCTCGGGCTTGAGCGCGTTCACCGAGCAGCACCCGGATACTTTCCGGAATGTCAGACGCAACCGGGTTCCAATCGCGTAACCCGAGGCCCAGTACAAAATCAAAGCTGTCTACAGTCGCTTTCAAGGTTGCAGGTGGGAGCTCGCTCTTGACGAGTTCCCATAGCACGGCCAATGCCCTCGGCAGATTCAGGTCATCATTCAATTCGGCGTTGAAGCGCGCGGCGAAATCCGGATCGATGCGGCCACCGTCAGGCCAACCGGAATAGAGATGCCGCAGCCGATTCAAGGCTGTCTGCGCAGCGCCAAGAGACGCCCAACTGAAATGCAGCTTGCTCCGGTAATGCGCTGTCATGCACAGGTAGCGGTAGGCAAGCGGATCGATGTTCCGACTGCGCAAGGTCTGCAAGCGAACAAAATCTCCACTCGACTTCGACATCTTGCTGTCGGCATTGAGTGTTAGAAAATGTCCGTGTATCCAGAAGTTCGCAAGACGAGTGCCGTGGGCCGCTTGTGTTTGCGCAATTTCGTTGCTGTGATGCACGGCGATATGGTCTTCTCCGCCACAGTGGATGTCGAACCAGATGCCGAGGTGTTTCGCTGACATGGCCGAGCACTCAATATGCCAGCCCGGAAATCCACGCCCCCATGGGCTATCCCATTCCATCTGCCGCGCTACGCCCTCCGGACTGAACTTCCATAGCGCAAAATCCGTGATGCTCTGCTTCCCGCCAACTGCTACGCGCTTGCCCGCCTGCAGGCCGGCACGGTCGAGCCGCGCCAGAAAGCCGTAGTCATCCTGTTTGCTTGTGTCGAAATAGAGACCGTCGTTGGTTCTATACACGTAGCCGGACCGATCCAACTGGCCGATAAACGCGATCTGTTCGGCGATGTGATCGGTCGCGCGGCACCATACCGTCGGCTCCAGCAAGTTGAGGGCATGCCAATCCGCGACGAAGGCCTCGGTGTAGCGCTGAGCAATAGCATATGCGGACTCCCCGGTCCGTCTGCTACCTTTTTCCATCTTGTCTTCGCCTTCGTCGGCATCCGAAGTCAGGTGACCGACGTCGGTGATATTAACGACGTGACGAACCTCGTAGCCGTTGCGAATGAGTACCCGGCGCAGAATGTCTTCAAACACATACGTTCTTAGATTGCCAATATGCGCATGGTCGTAGACGGTGGGGCCGCAGCAATACATGCCGACGTGGCCAGCGTGGATTGGCGTAAACGAGCGCACGGTACGCGACCAGGTGTCATACAACGCAAGCGGCATCAACTCTCTCCGTATGGAAGGGCGCAGGCAAAAACAAAAAAGCCGCCGGTTTTGCAACGGGCGGCCAGAGGCGATTGATTCAACGTGCAGCTAATGGCTAGACGCAGCTTCCCCCCGGCACGTTCTGACAACATGCACGGACCAGCGGAAAGAGGGATTTGAAGCGAGTAGACATGCCCACAATCCTAGCGGCTTTTGGCTGAGCAGGTCAATACTGGCGGAAAAAAGATGCCCTCTTGCCCGTCCAGAAACTAGGCGTAATCCGGGCGATAGGATGAACGCGTCTTGAGTACGCCGAAGCACAGATGAGCGAGCTTTCTCATTGCAGCGCTCACCCCGGCCCAGCATCGTTCTTGGCACCGGGCGACGAGCAGCCGGCAAGCAAGGCGACAAGGCACAGCGCTGCAACACAGAGCATCAACAGCCCCTGTGCGCTGCGATATCAGCCATAATCAATTCAACCTGGCCCCGCGTGACGGCAGGAGTTCAGTTTTCGCTCCCACATAAGCCGGTAGCGGGTGGGTCGTAGCGTACTCAGTGCGGAGTATCTCAATGATGACACCGGAAACGCCAGACGACGACTTGGTACGGACCCGCAGCCACAGGCCCCGCGAACTGCCCCAGGGCTATCGGGCGGGATTGATTACGGCCATCACGGTATTGCTGGGCTTTTCGCTGGGTTTCCTGCGCTACTGGGGCTTCGACGCGCCGGGCGATTGGAGCGCGCTGTCCATACTGCCGGGCCTGTCCCTGGTGCTCGCCAGTCTGCTGCAGATAATTGCTCTTTACCGCGCCTTGCGCTTGGAGGATGACGCCGAGGATGAATACCGGAAAACCGTGCGATGGTTCATCGCGTCGGCGGTACTGCTATTGCTGGGTCTGACAGCGGCGCTGTGGGAAGCGGCGTGATAAGAGAGGGATTGGAGCGGGTGTAGGGAACCCAGTGGTCGCCAACGAGACCATCTACCCTCCAGCAGCCCGTTCCAGCGGCAGGGTAAAATGCGCCCCCCATGCGCTACTCCGACTTCGACCAACGCCTCGCCGCTCTCGGCGCCCTGCCCGTCCATCGTGGCCGGATCCTGCGCGTCTGGCTGCAAGGGCAAGCGCTCGACACCGGCACGCGACGCCGGAGCTCCGAGCATTTTCTGCCTCTCGCACTACGCGACGCCGTGCCCGTCTTGACGGCGGAACTGGACGCCCTCGCCCGCGTCCGCTCCGAACACGCCGGCAACGACGGCTCGCGCTTGCTGGTCGAACTCGCCGACGGGCAGATGGTGGAAAGCGTGCTGTTGCCGCGCGACGGACTCTGCGTCTCCACGCAGGTCGGCTGCGCGGTCGGCTGCCGCTTCTGTATGACCGGCAAGAGCGGCCTGATCCGCCAGGTCACTAGCATGGAAATCCTTGCCCAAGTCGTGCTGGCGCGGCGTCAGCGCGCGGTGAAGAAGGTCGTCTTCATGGGCATGGGTGAACCGGCGCACAACCTCGACAACGTGCTCGAAGCCATCGACCTGCTCGGCACCGAGGGCAATATCGGCCACAAGAATCTCGTGTTCTCCACCGTGGGCGACCTGCGCGTGTTCGAGGCCCTGCCCCAACAACGCGTCAAGCCCGCGCTGGCGCTGTCGCTGCACACGACCAAGGCCGAACTGCGCGCACATCTGCTGCCGCGCGCGCCGAAAATTGGGCCCGAAGAACTGGTCGAACTGGGCGAGAGATACGCCCGCGACACCGACTATCCGATCCAGTATCAATGGACGCTGCTCAAGGGCATCAACGACGGCGACGACGAACTCGATGCGGTCTTGCGTCTGCTCAAGGGCAAGTACGGCGTGCTCAACGTCATTCCCTTCAATAGTCTCGAAGGGGATGACTACCAACGCCCCGATACCGAGCGCATCCACGAGATCGTCCGCTCTCTGCAAAGCCGTGGCGTGCTGACCAAGGTGAGGAATAGCGCCGGGCAGGATGTGGATGGAGGCTGTGGGCAGTTGCGCGCGCGGGCTGTCGGCGCAGCGCAAGTGGTCGAACTGCGCCGCACGCGCATTGCAAAGCTGGAAGCTACCTAGGACGGGACCGCCCGTAGTCCGAACCTTTCTCTGTTTACGGGTTCACGAGCAGTTCCGCAGAGATTCGCCTAGTCAGTCATTCACAGATGGAATTTTGTAGGTCCCATTTTGAAACGCCTGCTGAGCGCGTCCGGGATCGTATTCCCAATGCCATGGCTCACCACTGACGGTGCGAACGAATCCAAACCGAGGCGCGCTTTGTTTTAGCCACTCATAAACCTCGTTGCCGTCCGCGCCGGCGACAGCAATATCGATGGCGATTCCGTTCTGGTGGTTTGAGTTGCCGGGCTTCGCAGCCAAATTGAATCCGGGAAGACGCTTGACATACCCATCCCACAACATCTTCTGCTCCGGATAGGATCGGAACCCGCTATTGATAGTGAGGTTGACCCCCGACGACTTCGCCTCACCAACCATTTCCAGATATGGCGAAACGGTATCAATAGAAAGACGCTCGATTTCCATTTTCGAATCGATTATTTCGACGACGTCAATCTGGCCAATGTAGGCGCCATGCGACCACGCGGCATTAGAACCGAACTTTCCGCTTCCAGCCGCGGGCTTGAGCAGATCCAGTGTCTCATTGATAAACCCGCCGTCGACGTTCTTTGTCGAGGTCCAGCCAAGTGGTTGGCCATCTTCTCGGACGGCATGCGCAAACAACGCGACCTTCTTTGCTCCAGTCTGCAAGCGTTGAATCGCATCAACACGTACGACAGTCCCTTTCGGTATTATTCGGATTTTTCCGTTGGCCGTTTCAAAAGCCATGAGATTGTTTGCTTGCCTCAACCGCGCGTCGGGATCCGAGACGGTGAAGCTGTTGCTGAGATAGCTACGTTCAAGCATAGGTCCTCCATTTAGGCGCTTGCCTGAAATCAGATCGGAACACTACGACACACCTAGCTGTGCAAGAAAATAAAATGGGTACCAGACTAAAATTTCCGCAATATCCAGATAGCGAAACTGTTGTCCAACACCATTTCCTGAGCGCGGATCAGCCGGCCGGTAGCAGACCGGGCGGCTTTCGAATTCGGCCGCATGACCGGCATTGTGGCCAGATCAGTTATCGACCCGTGCGCGAAGTTTTTCCAGAAAACTTTCGACCGAACTGGACTTGATAATGGAGCTGAAATTCGAATAATGGGCCTGCTGAACGGACATCCCGCTCACATACATTTCGACCACCTGCCACCTACCATCAATATAAAGAAGTTGAAACTCCATGGTGAACTCGTTGGCCTTCGATTTCGCCGAATAATAAATGCAGTCCGCCATCTTCAGCGTGAGGCAGGTGATCTGGATCACAGCAACCGAGCCGGGTTTGCTTCGGAACATCTCCCCAGCCTCCAACACAAACTGCGAGGGCAACGGGCCTTCGAAGGCACCTTGGAGGGTCCTCATCAGGAACCGGCTATAAAGTTCAACGGCTTCTGCCTGCATTGACGCTGACATTGATCCCCACGCTGGTCCCAGTACAACTCGCGTCATGGTCTCGGTTGCTACCAGGCGCTTGAAGGTGGGGCCAACACGTTGAGCGAACGCTTGCTTGGTCTCTTTCTGCGGGTTCGCCATACCAAGGAGTGCCGTTGCGACCCTCTTGGCATCGGCATCTGGTTTTTGAGAAGACTGCGCGGTTGCACTTCCAGAGGATCCCACCAAGAGAAAGCTCAGCAGCAGAAGTTTCGGCAGTACGTTTTGCATCTCTTTTGTCCACCAGACGTGAAGAATGCAGTCAAGTGCCAGCGTCACTCCTTCGTGATCGCCCCTTGACGAGTAGGTTATTCGTGATCGCGGCGTAAGTAACTAGCCCGGAAGGAGCAATCCAACCCTTCCGGGCGATGCGGCGGCGCAATCGTAAGCCCCCCTTCCCGCCTAACCCATGAGCGCGAAATGGACAAGCTGGTCTGCGTGACGGAACTCAATCAGCGCGGGGCCAGGCAGCTGAGCCACGCTGTGACGGATCTGCCCTTGAAGTAGCGCGCATGCATTGCCGCGCAGTCGGACTGTCAAAATGCCATCATCGGCTTTTGGAAATCACGTCGCTCATGTACTTGTTCAAATCCCGAAAATCCTGAACGGTCCAGGAGTGCGGCGCCAGCTTCACGCCGTTCTCTCTCAACGTTCTTGGAATCAGATCTCCGTTCGGACGAAGGATTACCGACGAGACTATGACGCCCGGATATTCATTGAGTCGCTTCTTGAACGCAGTCGTTGTGAGGTCGGGCGTGGGAGGCTTGCTTTTCTTGGCCAGTGGCCCCGAGCCCTTGATATCTGCGCCGTGGCACATCGCGCATCTCTGGGTGTAGAGGTTTTTCCCGTTGACGTTTTGTGCGAAGGATGGTGATGGTTGATTCAACACCACCACGCCCAGCGTAGCGATGAGCAATTCTCTTGCTTTCATTTGGCCTTGTCGTATCACGCAAATTGGCGGGGGCCGAGTATAGACCCGCCAGCGTGAAATGGCCGCCCTTGGCCGAAAGCTGGAATTTCGGCCGGCTATATCAAGTCCATCAACGACTTACATCGCCATGCCGCTAGACGACACCGAGTAACACCCGTGCTTGGCAATTCCTCCTGCCTTCAATCATCCCCTCCCGCCGACGCATTCCGAGCCTCAGCCAGCGCCACCGTCAAATGCATCACCTTCTTCTTAAGCTGATCCCGCTCATCCGTCAGCCGCGTCAGCAGCTCGCGCAGCCGCGCCACCTCCGCCGGCAAATCAGCAATATTCTCAATAGGAATATCCGGCACAGCCTCCCGCGGCGGCGGCGCCTTGGCCTGGCGGACTTCCCGGGCTGCCTGCTGCAATTCCTTCCTGCCGCCAGCCACTGCCGCAGCCTGGCGCTCGGGCGGCAACGTCGCCACAGCCGCCGCAGCATTGATGGAGATAGCCCCATCCTTGACCGCCCGCACCAGTTCCGGCGCCGCAGCCTTCTGGATCTTCTCGATCTGCCCCAAGGTGTTGCTGCTGATCCGCGCAGCCCGGGCCAGGGCCTGCCGGCTCAGCGCCTGCGACACGACTGCGGCCGGCAATGGCGGCGGTTCGCCGGAATCTTCGTCCCAAGGCGGATCGTCAGACGCGGGCGCCGAGGGGGTGCGCGCCTGCAGGATTTCCTTCTTGCGCAACGCCAGCACCCCACGCTGGAAGTCCGACACGCTACGCCGGCCCAGGTGGTTTTCGATCATCCAGAGGTGCACGTCCTCGATGGACTTGAACGAGGTGTTCTGACGCGTCTCGAAGGGGATGCCGTGCTTCATGCAGAGCGCATGGCGGTTGTGGCCGTCGACCAGCAGATCGCCCCATAGCACCAGGGCGTCGCGGCAGCCTTCGGCCAGCAGGCTGCGCTCCAGCGCTTCGCGCTCGTCGTCGGTCAAGGGGTCTATGTAGGCGCGCAGGCCCTCGTCTATCCTGATTTCCATGGTGTCCAAATACGGTTACGCCGAGGCCCGGCACGCAATACGAGCCATACGAGGCCCCTGGCATCTGCCCTAAACCAGCCCTTGATCTGTCCTAAGCCAGCCCCTGCCCCCGCAGCACGTCCTGGATTGCCGCCAGGCGCGCCACCGGATCGGTCATGGCGAGCAAGGCGGCCTTGTCGTCGGGCGGCAGCGGCAGCAGTTCGCACCAGCGATCGGCGACCCAGCCGCTGTCGTCGAGCCGGAACGGCGGGCCCAGGGGCATTCTTTCGGGGGACACCCCGTCTTGCTGCCATTGGGCGACCAGGCGTCCCAACGCGTCGGCGCTAGGCTGCATGGCCGCCGGCACGGGCGCGGGCGGGTCGTCGGGGATGGGCTCGGCCTGGCCCATCCAAAGGCCGTATTTTGCCACCTCGCTGGAAAGCAGCCGGAAGCGGCTGGTGCCGACGCAGCGCAGCTCCAGCAGGGCCGGCATGGGCGCGTCCCACGATTCGATGCGCGCCATCGTACCCACCGGTGCCAGCGTCTCCGTGCCCTCCGGCGTGCGAACCTCCTGGCCCGACAGCAGGCCCACCACGCCGAACTCGCTGCCGTCCGCGATGCATCGTCGGATCATGTCCAGGTAGCGCACCTCGAAGATGCGCAGATGCTGCACGCCGGCGGGAAACAGCGCGTTGGATAGCGGAAACAGCGGAATCAGAGACATGGCGGCCTCCTATTTCACGATGAATGCCTCGTCGACGGGCACTTGCATGGCGGTGACCATGGCGTTGGTCTGCGCGGCCATGCCGATCACGCCCAGCAGTTCGGCATGCTGGCCGTCGGTCATGCCCTTGGCGCGCGCGGCGGCGGTGTGGGAGTGGATGCAGTAAGTGCAGCCGTTGGCGGTGGACACGGCGATGTAGATCATTTCACGAACCAGCGGCGACAGTTCGCCGTCGGCCATCATGACCTGTTTGAGCTGGCCCCAGACCCGCTCCAGCTGCGGCGGATCGTTGGCCAGGGCGCGCCAGAAGTTGTTGATGAAATCCGACTGGCGCGTGGCGCGGATGTCCTCGAACACGGCCCAGGCTTGCGGGCTTTTGCGTACGTCGTCGTCGGACAGCAGTGTTACGGTGCTCATGCGGCGCTTCCCTGGAAACTAGTTCAATTCGATGAAAAGACATGTCACGCACTCGCCATATCGCGCGGCGCGGCCATGCCCTATGATGTAGCCCGGTTCGCGGCGCTCAGACGCTGCGGCCGTCGTACGGAATGCGGGGCCAGGCGTTCAGATCCACGTTTTCCAGGCAGCGCACGTTCACCGCCGCGGTCTCTTCGCCCTTGGCGCCTACGCCGAAGCCGAATGGCGCGCAGCCGCAATTGGCGCAGAAATGGTGTGAGATCACGTGCTTGTTGAACCGGTAGGTCGACAAGCCGCTGGCGGGCGTGGCCAGGCGCACGCTGGCGCGGGGCACGAACCACAGCAGATAGCCTTTACGGATGCAGTGCGAGCAATTGCATTCCAGGACCTGGGACGGTTCGCCGTCGACTTCAAACGCGATCTGTCCGCAATGGCAGCTTCCTTTCAGCATGGCCGGGCTCCTTGGTATGTGAGGGTCGGGCTTCCATCATAGAGCGGCGCCGCCCTCCTGGCACCGTCCGTTCACCACTCTGGAGAGATCATGCCCCAACTATCCGCCTACCTCAGCTTTGACGGCAATTGCGCCGAAGCCATGCAGTTCTACGAACGCGTGCTG
The DNA here is from genome assembly GCF_058783105.1 of Achromobacter sp. FW305-C-30-7. Taxonomy (NCBI): domain Bacteria; kingdom Pseudomonadati; phylum Pseudomonadota; class Betaproteobacteria; order Burkholderiales; family Alcaligenaceae; genus Achromobacter; species Achromobacter sp. FW305-C-30-7. The sequence continues at coordinate 9,784 of NZ_JBYSYI010000009.1, forward strand.
GGCGGCCGGATGGAGGCCATGATCCGCTATGCGGACGCGCCGCCCGACGCCGCCATGCCGGTCCTGTCGGACGAAGACGCCGGGCGCATCATGCACGCACGCCTGGGCCTGGACGAGCAGACGCTGATGGGCAGCGATGCCACCGCCGGGCATCCTTACCCTGGCAAACAGGGCGTGGCCCTGTCCCTGGCCTATCCCACGGTCTCGGACGCGCAGCGCGTCTTCGAGCTGCTGGCCGATGGCGGCAGTATTACGATGCCGCTGCAGAAGACCTTCTGGGCCGAAGCCCATGGCTCGCTGATAGACCGCTACGGCACCCGCTGGATGGTCAGCGGCGGGCGCGTTTCCCACTAAGAAGCAAGACGGCGGATCGAGCCGCCATCCACGGAGCAACAACTAATGACGCATGGAATACATGGCAAGCAACGCTGGTGGGCGCTGATGGTGCTTTGCCTGGGCGTGTTGATGATCGTGCTGGACACCACCATCGTGAACGTCGCCCTGCCCTCTATTCGCGAAGACCTGCATTTCACCGAGACCTCGCTGGTCTGGGTGGTGAATGCCTACATGCTGACGTTCGGCGGCTTCCTGCTGCTGGGTGGGCGGCTGGGCGACCTGCTGGGCCACCGCCGCATGTTCCTGGCGGGCCTGGTGGTCTTCACCATCGCCTCGCTGGCCTGTGGCCTGGCGCAGAACCAGGCCATGCTGATCGGCGCGCGCGCCGCGCAGGGACTGGGCGGCGCGGTGGTGTCGGCGGTGTCGCTGTCGCTCATCATGAATCTGTTCACCGAAACGGGCGAACGGGCGCGCGCCATGGGCGTGTACGGCTTTGTCTGTGCAGGCGGCGGCAGCATAGGGGTGCTGTTGGGCGGGCTGCTGACCAGCGCGCTGTCCTGGCACTGGATCTTCCTGGTCAACCTGCCTATCGGCGTAGTGGTCTATGCGCTGTGCCTGCGGCTGATTCCGGCCGCCCGGCCCGCCGCCGCGGGCACCCGACTGGACGTGGCCGGCGCGCTCAGCGTCACGGCTTCGCTCATGCTGGCGGTGTATGCCGTGGTCAATGGCAATGAAGCCGGCTGGACGTCGACGCAGTCGCTGACTCTGCTGGGCGCGGCCGCCGCGCTGATGATCCTGTTCCTCACCATCGAGGCGCGGGTGGAATCGCCGCTGATGCCGCTGGGGCTGTTCCGCCTGCGCAACGTGGCCACCGCCAACGTCGTGGGCGTGCTGTGGGCCGCAGCCATGTTCGCGTGGTTTTTCGTGTCGGCGCTGTACATGCAACTGGTGCTGGGCTACAGCCCCATGGAAGTCGGCCTGGCCTTCCTGCCCGCCAACCTCATCATGGCGGCGTTCTCGCTGGGCCTGTCGGCCAAGCTGGTGATGCGCTTCGGCATCCGCGCACCGTTGGCCACGGGCCTGTTCATGGCAGCGTTGGGACTGGCGCTGTTTGCGCGCGCGCCGGTGGACGGCAGCTTCGCGGCGGACGTGCTGCCCGGCATGCTATTGCTAGGCCTGGGCGCGGGCGTGGCCTTCAATCCCATGCTGCTGGCCGCGATGAGCGATGTGGAGCCCAGCCAGTCGGGCCTGGCCTCGGGCGTGGTCAACACGGCTTTCATGATGGGCGGCGCATTGGGCCTGGCGGTGCTGGCCAGTCTGGCCGCCGCGCGCAGCGCGGGCCTGGCCGCCGCTGGCGCGGCGCCGACCGTAGCGCTGAATGGCGGCTATCAGCTGACCTTTCTGGCGGGCGCGCTGATCGCGGCGCTGGCCGCGGTGCTGAGCGCGCTGCTGGTGCGCACACGCAACCATGAGTTGTCGGTCCAGGCCGGTACCACACACTGAACCCGGATTTTGCGGCGTGGGGGGGGGGGGGGGGGGGTCTTCCCCCCCCCCCCCCC
>NZ_JBYSYI010000009.1:11688-206696 GCF_058783105.1 Achromobacter sp. FW305-C-30-7
CGGGCGGACAGGCATTGCCCTGCCCGCCCGCGCCGCCGTTGCCGCTACTTGCGCGGCATCCAGTTTTCCGCCAACTTCACGAAGGCGCTGGCGCCGATCGGCAGCAGCGCATCGTTGAAGTCGTAGCTGGTGTTGTGGACCAGGCAAGGACCCTCACCATGCCCGGGCTCGCGGTGGTCGCCTTCGCCGTTGCCGATGAAGCAATAGCTGCCGGGTACTTCTTCCAGCATGAAAGAAAAGTCCTCGGCCGCCATGATGGGCGCCTGCACCAGCACGCGCTCTTGGCCCACTACCTCGGTCAGCGCGTTGCGCATGAAGGCGGTCTCGGCTTCGTGGTTGATGGTCGACGGATAGTGCCGCGTGAAGACGAAATCGCACTGAGCTCCGAACATGCCGGCCACGTGCTGCGCGACCTCGCCCATGCGGCGCTCGATCAAGTCCAGCGTTTCGCGGGTGTAGGCGCGCACCGTGCCGCGCAGTTCGCAGGTGTCGGGGATGACGTTGACCACTCCGCCCGCCTGCACCGTGGTCACCGAGATGACTGCCGTCTCCAGCGGTTTCTTGTTGCGGCTGATGATGGTCTGGAAGGCCTCGATCATCTGGGCCGCCGCGGGTATGGGATCGATGGCCAGATGCGGCATGGCCGCGTGGCCGCCCTTGCCGCGTATGGTCACGTGGAATTCGCTGTTGGACGCCAGCACCGGCCCCGCGGACGAAGCGAAGCAGCCAACCGGAATGCCGGGCATGTTGTGCATGCCGAACACGGCTTCCATGGGGAATTTCTCGAACAGGCCGTCGCGCATCATTTCTCGCGCGCCGCCGCCGCGCTCTTCGGCGGGCTGGAAGATCAGGTAGACCGTGCCGTCGAAGTTGCGATGGCGGGCCAGATGCTGAGCCGCGCCCAGCAGCATGGCGGTGTGACCGTCGTGGCCGCAGGCGTGCATCACGCCGGGATGCTTGCTGGCGTGGCTGAACTGGTTGACCTCGTGCATGGGCAGCGCGTCCATATCGGCGCGCAGGCCCAGAGTGCGGCCGGAGTCGCCATTGCGGATCACGCCCACCAAGCCGGTCTTGCCGAAGCCCCGATGCACCGGGATGTCCCAGCTTTCCAGCAGCTGGGCCACCAGGTCGGAGGTGCGGTTCTCTTCGAACGCCAGTTCCGGATGCGCATGGATGTCCCTGCGGATGTCGCGGATGGACGGGGAGTTTTCAACAATCTCTTCGATCAGGTTCATAAGCTGCTGCGGGCTCCGCAAGCGGAGCCCAGAATTAGAGGGTCTGTACGCACTGAAGCGAGCCTTGCGCAGGCCCTCGGGTTGGAAAGGGGGAATTCAATCGGGCTTGATGCCCAGCTTGCGCAGCACGGGACCGGAAGTATCGCGCTCTGCGGCGACCCGCTGGGCAAAGGCCGCTGCCGCCAGATGGTACGGCAGCGAGCCGTGGCTGGCGTACATCTGCTTGAGCGCGCCGTCCTGCTGCGCGCGGCCGATTTCTTCGTTGAGCCGCTGCACGATGGCGTCCGGCGTGCCGGCGCGCGCGGCCACGCCCAGCCACACCGCGCCCTCGAAGCCCGTGAAATGGCTGGCGGCCAGCGTCGGCGCCTTGCCGAAAGCCGCATCGGGCACCGTTTCGCTCATGGCCAGCACGCGCAAGCGTCCTTCCTTGACCATGGGCTCCACCAGGGCGGTGCCGGCGAAATAGATTTCCGTGTCGCCCGCCAGCACGGAGTTCAGCGCGCCGGTGCCGGTCTTGAACGGCACGTGCATGATGTCGACGCCGGCCTGTTCGCGCAGCATCTCGAACAGCACATGGGGCGGGCTGCCGTTGCCCGAGGACGCGTAATTCAGCCGGCCAGGCTTCTGGCGCGCCAGCGCCAGCAACTGGTCCAGGGACTTGGCCTGCAGCTTGTCATTGACCGTGAGCGCCATGGGAATGACCGCCAGCGGGCTGACCGGCTGCAAATCGCGCGCCGGATCGTAGGTCAGGGCCGGAAAAATGTAGGGGTTCCACACCAGGTGGGCATTGGTGACCAGGGCCAGCGTGTGGCCGTCGGCCGGCGCGGATTTCAGCTGCTGCATCGCCAGCATGCCGCCTGCGCCGGGCTTGTTTTCGACCACCACGGGCTGGCCCAGGGCGTGGTGCAGGCGCTCGGCCAGGGGCCGGGCGAACAGGTCCGGCAAGCTGCCGGGGCCGCCGTTGACCAGGATGGTCACGGGCCGGGCCGGCCAGTTCTCGGCGTTGGCCCAGGGGCTTGCGGCAAACGCCGCCAACGCGGCCACGCAGGCCGCCATGCGGCGCAACATCGGCCGCCGCGCGGGCGTTTCGGACAGATTGCGGGTGCGCAGCCGGGCCTGCCGGACGTCGTGTAGCCGTATCACTCTGCTTGTCTCCAGGTTGCGTCTGCCGCCAGCTGCATGCCGGTCGTAATCGCGACGCTTTTTTCTACGATAAGCAGCATAAATCTCGGCGTCAATAATTTTTATCGAGATTTTTTTATCACAGTGATAAAGTAGCCCCCATGTCAGAAGGCGCCACCCTCCCTCCGCTTGCCCATTCCGCCTCGGCCAACACCCTGGTCGGCGCGGCCTATGTCAACCTGCGCCGCGACATCATCCAGGGCGTGCATCCGCCAGGCTCGCGGCTTCGGGTCGAACACCTGAAGGACGATTACGGCGTGGGCGCGGGCACGCTGCGCGAAGCGCTGGCGCTGCTGGTGTCGGACGCGCTGGTCATCGCGCAGGGACAGCGCGGCTTTCACGTCACGCCGATTTCGCTGGAAGACTTCCGCGACATCACCGAAAACCGCGTGCTGCTTGAAACCCAGGCCCTGCGCCAGTCCATTGCCCTGGGCGACGACGACTGGGAAAGCGCCGTGCTCGCGGCCTTCCACCGCCTGAGCAAGGCCGAGCAGCGCCTGGCCGCCGACCCCGACACCCGCTTTGAAGAGTGGGAGCAGCGCAACCGCGAATTCCACCGCGAACTGATCCGCGCCTGTCCCTCGCGCTGGCTGCATCATTTCCTGGGCATCCTGTACCAGCAGGCCGAGCGCTACCGCCGCCTGACCGTCACGCGCAAACCTATCGCCCGCAATCTGGACGACGAACACAAAGGCATTCTGGACGCCACGCTGGCCCGCGATGCCGACCGCGCCTGTGACCTGCTGGCCGCCCACATCCGCCTGACCTACGACGCCGTGGCCCGCCTGCCGCCGGACCTGTTCACACCTGATTGAAAACCCGCAGGCCTGAGGCCGGGCCGTTATGCCGCGCCAGTTCGGTGCTGCGCCAGCACGTCATGCATGGCCCGCGCCGCGCGTTCCAACACCGGCACGGCGCGCAGCAGATCGTCGAGCATCACGCGCGCGGTCGGCGCATGGCAGGCCACCGCCGCCACCACCCGGTCGTCCGCGTCGCGCACCGGCACGGCCACGGCGCTCATCCCGCGCACGAACTCCTCGTTGTCGATGCCGATGCCGCGCGCCGCCAACCGTTCGAGCTCTTCCTCCAGCCTGGCCGGATCCGTCAGCGTGCGCGGTGTGTTGCGCGTCAGCGGCAGGCGCGCCAGCACCCGCCCGCGCTCCAGCCGGTTCATGGACGCCAGGAACAGCTTGCCGCTGGCGGTGCAATGCATGGGCACGTGGCTGCCCACGGCGAAGAACAGGCGCAGCGGCTCGGCCGTTTCGACGCGTTCCATGTAGATCACGCGGTCGCCGTCGGGCGCGGTCAGGTTGCAGGTTTCGCCCAGCGTGCCGACCAGTTGCGCCAGCACGGCACGGCAGGCGCGAGTGAATGCCGATGCGCGCAAGGTAGCCAGCGCCAAGGTCGCTGCTTGCGGTCCCGGCACGAAACCGTTCTCGGTGGGAGTCGCAGCCACGAAGCCGGCGCGCTGCATGGCCGCCAGCAAGCGCATCAAAGTGGTCTTGGGCATGTCCAGTCGCTGCGCCAGTTGCGCCAGCGTGGGTGGATGCTGGGCCCGCGCCAGATGGTCCAGCACCACCAGCGCGCGCAGCGAACGCGCGGCTTCCTGTTGGGTCGCGGCGTCGTCGGCCTGCTGCGCCGATGCTGCACCGCGATTTTGAAACTGAATCTGCATATTCTGTTCCACTTTTCCGCCCCTGCGCCTGTTGTGCTTTGTTCTGCGCGCGTGCTTCCTAGAATCGCCACAAATGACGGAGCACCCAAGCCCCGGCATCGATCCAGTATATAAGTGCGCCCCACAACGACAAGCAGGGTTAACGCGCCGTAGGCCAGGCGCGGCGCCCGGCTGCAGGGAGAGCTTGCGGACATGTCCGATACCGTGGATTACATCGTAGTTGGCGCCGGCTCGGCCGGATGCGTGATGGCCAACCGGCTGAGCGCCAGCGGCACGCATAGCGTCTGCCTGCTGGAAGCCGGCCCCAAGGACAGCAACCCGTGGATACACATCCCCATCGGCTACGGCAAGACGATGTTCCACAAGGTCCTGAACTGGGGCTACTACACCGACCCCGATCCCGGCATGCTGGACCGGCGCATCTATTGGCCGCGCGGCCGCACGCTGGGCGGCTCCAGCTCCATCAACGGCTTGATCTACATCCGCGGCCAGCGGCAGGACTACGACGCCTGGGCCGCCGCCGGCAATCCCGGCTGGAGTTGGGACGAATGCCTGCCCTACTTCCGCAAGCTTGAAAACAATGACCTGGGCCCTGGCCCCACGCGCGGCACCGAAGGCATGCTCAACGCCACCTCGATCAAGACGCCGCATCCCTTGGTGGAAGCGCTGATCGGCGCGGCGCAAAAGCTGGGCCTGCCGCATGTGCAGGACTTCAATACCGGCGACCAGGAGGGCGTGGGCTACTACCAGCTCACCACGCGCAATGGCCGCCGCTGCTCCACTGCGGTCGCCTACCTGCGCCCCGCCCAAGGCCGCAGCAATCTGCACGTGGAAACCGACGCACACGCCATGGCCGTGCTGTTCGAGGGCAAGCGCGCCTGCGGCGTGCGCTACCGGCGCGACGGCCAGGTGCACACCGTGCGCGCCCGCCGCGAAGTCGTGCTGTGCGCCGGCGCCTTGCAATCGCCTCAGCTGCTGCAGCTGTCCGGCGTCGGGCCTGCCGCCCTGCTGCGCCAGTTCGGCATCGGCGTGGTGCGCGACCTGCCCGGCGTGGGCGAGAACCTGCAGGACCACCTGCAAATCCGTCTGATCTACGAAACCACCCGCCCCATCACCACCAACGACCAGTTGCGCAGCCTGACGGGCCGCGCCCGCATGGGTCTGGAATGGCTGTTGTTCCGCGGCGGGCCGCTGGCCGTGGGCATCAACCAGGGCGGCGTGTTCTGCCGGGTCGATCCGGCCAGCCGCACGCCCGACACGCAGTTCCATTTCGCCACGCTGTCCGCCGACATGGCGGGCGGCAAGGTGCATCCGTTCTCGGGCTGCACGTACTCCGTCTGCCAGTTGCGGCCCTCGTCGCGTGGCCGGGTCCAGCTGCGCAGCACGGATCCCTTCGAGGCGCCGTCCATGCAGCCGAACTACCTGTCCACCGAACTGGATCGCCACATGGCCGTGGCCGCGGTGAAGTATGCGCGCGGGCTCGCCGCCACCGAGCCGCTGGCCGGCCTGATGAAGCGCGAGTTCCGGCCCGGGCCGGACGTGCGCACGGACGACGAGATCCTGCACTTCTGCCGCGAATACGGCGCCACGATCTTCCACCCGTCCGGCACCGCCAAGATGGGACCGTCCAGCGACCCCATGGCCGTGGTAGACGAGCGCCTGCGCGTGCATGGCGTGGCGGGACTGCGCGTGGTGGACTGCTCGATCATGCCCACGCTGGTGTCAGGCAACACCAACGTGCCCGTGGTGATGCTGGCCGAACGCGCGGCCGATTTCATGTTGCAGGACCTCAGGCAAGTGCAGCCGCAGGCGCTGCGCGTCGCCGCCTGAATCGGAGATGACGGACCCCGGATAGCAGAACCCCCCAAGGCGCAGGACAACGCAGATTGCCCGACCGCCCCACCAAAGGAGACTAGACATGGCCAAGCAAAACGAAGCCGCGGTGCGCAAAGTCGTCGCCGCGTCGCTGATCGGCGCCACCATCGAGTGGTACGACTTTTTCCTGTATGGCGTCGTCGCGGGCATCGTGTTCAACAAGCTGTACTTCCCCACGGGCGACCCGACGATCTCGACCATGCTGGCCTATACCACCTTCGCCGTAGGCTTCATCACCCGGCCGCTGGGCGGGCTGATCTTCGGCCACTTCGGCGACCGTATCGGCAGGAAGAGCATGCTGGTGATGACGCTGATGATCATGGGCATCGCCACCTTCCTGATCGGCCTGGTGCCGACCTACGACAGCATCGGCATCTGGGCGCCGATTCTGCTGCTCTTGCTGCGCGTGTTCCAGGGCATCGGGCTGGGCGGCGAATGGGGCGGCGCGGTGCTGATGGCCTATGAATACGCCCCGCCCGGCAAGAAAGGCTTCTACGCCTCGCTGCCGCAGATCGGGCTGGCGATCGGACTGTGCCTGGCCTCTGGCACGGTGGCGCTGCTATCCACCCTGCTGACGGATGAGCAGTTCATGGCCTGGGGTTGGCGCATCGCCTTCCTGGCATCGGCCGCGATGGTGCTGGTGGGCATGTACATCCGCCTGAACATCAAGGAAACGCCCGAGTTCGCGGCGGTCAAGGCCAACAACGCCGAAAGCCGCATCCCCTTCTTCGACATGCTCAAGCGCTATCCGGGCAATGTCTTCAAGGGCATGGGCGCCCGCTACATCGACGGCGTGTTCTTCAACGTGTTCGGCGTGTTCTCGATCTCGTACCTGACGCAGACCGTACAGATCACGCGCACCGAAGCGCTGATCGGCGTGATGGCCGCGGCCCTGGTGATGTGCTTCTTCATCCCCTTCTTCGGCCGCCTGTCCGACCGCATCGGCCGAACCCGGGTCTACTTCTGGGGCTCGCTCATCACTGCTGCAGCGTCCTTCCCCGGCTTCTGGCTGATGCTCAACAGCCAGGGCAGCGTGATGCTGATCTGGCTGGCCATCATCATTCCGTTCGGCATCCTGTACGCCGCCGTGTACGGACCGGAGGCGGCGCTGTTCTGCGAGCTGTTCGACGCCAAGGTGCGCTACACGGGAATTTCCTTCGTCTATCAGTTCTCGGGCATCTTCGCCTCGGGCATCACGCCCATCATCGCGACCGCGCTGTTGAAGACGGGCGGCGGCCAGCCTTGGCTGATCTGCCTGTACGTGCTGTTCGCGGGGGTGGTGTCGGCGATCTGCGCCATGCTGATCGGGCGTGGCGCGCAGCCGGCGGAACTGGAAGCGGCGGCAAATGCCATGCCGCGCGGGGGATTGGGCAAGGCCTGAACGTGAAAGCGCCGGCCATATGAGCCGGCGCTTTTATCTTGGGATTGCCCGCCTCAGGCAGCTGCCACCGGACGGCCGTAGAACGGATAGTTGGGATCGTTGTAGCCGTGAGTGGAAGCATGGCCCGGCGTGACCCAGTCATTGACGACGGCCTCGTCCTCGGCCGTGATCTTCACGTCCAGGGCCGCGTAGTAGTCCTCCATCTGCGCCAGCGTGCGCGGGCCGGCGATGACGGCGGTGATGACGGGATTGGCCAGCACCCAGGCGGTAGCGAAATGCCCCGCCTGCGTGCCACGGGCGGCGGCATGCGCCACCAGCTTTTGCGCGATTTCCAGGGACTCTTCCCGGAACTCGGTGGCCAGGATACGGCGGTCGCCGCGTCCGGCGCGGCTGTCGGCCGCGGGCGCCTGGCCCGGCAGGTACTTGCCGGTGAGCACGCCGCGCGCGATCGGGCTGTAGGGCACGACGCCCAGGCCGTAGTGCTTGCAGGCAGGCAGGATCTCGATTTCGGGACCGCGGTTGAGCATGTTGTAGTAAGGCTGGCAGACGACGGGTTGCGGCACGCCGAGTTTTTCGCACAGGCGCATCACTTCGGCGATGCGCCAGCCGCGGAAGTTGGACAGGCCGAAGCTGCGCAGCTTGCCAGCGCGGATCAGGTCGCCCAGCGCCCACAGGGCCTCTTCGAGGTTTTCCTCGTGGTAGTCGCGGTGCAGGTAGAGGATGTCCATGAAATCGGTGCCCAGGCGCGTGAGGCTGTCCTCCACGCCGCGAATCAGCCACTGGCGCGAATAATGGGCCTGGTTCGGGCCTTCACCGACGGCGTTGCCGATCTTGCTGGCGAGCACCCAGTCGTGGCGCTGGCCTTTCAGCAGCTTGCCGACCACTTCTTCGGAGCGGCCGCCGTTGTAGACGTCGGCGGTGTCGATGAAGTTCAAACCATGGTCACGCGCGGACGCGACGACGCGGGCGGCTTCGTCGTCGGGGGTTTGCTCGCCGAACATCATGGTGCCCAGGCAGAGCGGAGAGACGCGGAGATTGCTGCGGCCGAGGCGGCGGTAGTTCATGGTTGGCTTCCTCTCATTCACGGAAATGGATTAGACGCGAGCATGCAACGGCAGGCCCGCGCCCGTCAAATTTGCATTTAAGGCATGCTTGATTGGATTGTTGATGATCGGTTTTGCAAGGTCGGGGTTCTTGAGTCGCCAGTGGCCGGGCTGCGGGATTCCGATGCTCGCCCCGGTGGGGCTGCGCTTCGGATCCCTCCGCCCGGCCACCGGCTCACGGCATCTGCCCATGAACGGGGTCCAAAACCAACGCATTAGGCGACTGCCAGCCGAGGACCCCGGAGCCATCCGAAGCGCAGCCCCACCGGGGCGAGCATCGGAATGGCGCAGGGCAGCCTCGGCGGCTAAAGAACCCTGACCTCCGCAAGTTCGAAGCCCTGTCGCTCCGCTCCCCCCGGAAGTTGGATTTACGTCCGACTTCCGGGGGCGGTTCAGATGGAGCGGTTTTTTTCGCCCTGGAGCGTTGCCCTGCAAGTGTTATCAGGGCTTTCGATAGGATTTATTGCGAATTGTGACGTTATAATTCCCGGCTGCTTGCATGGGGACGTTCCCCAGAAAGGAGCTCCCAGCATGGTAATGATGTTGCCTTTCCTGACTGGCCTGATCGCGGTGTGGTTCGGCATGCTGGGCAGGCGCCGCCCCTGCGTGACCTTCTGGCTGCTGACGCTGGCGCTGTTCGCCGCCTGGTGCCAGTACCACATGACCAGCCCGCTGGCCTTGTCGTTCTGAGGGCGGGGCGATGATCTTCTCCCGCAATCCCGCGCGCGGCTCGCGCATCCTCAACGGCTTGGCGCTACTGGGCATTACCGGCGCCCTGGGCATGGCCTTCTTCTGGCAGATCGCTTACGACGAGTTGCCTTGCCCGCTATGCCTGTTGCAGCGCGTGGCGCTGATGCTGGCCGGCATGGGCTTTCTGTTGAACATGCGCCTGGGTCCGTCGCCGCTGCACTACGCAATGAGCATTGCGGGCGCGCTGGGCGGCCTGCTGGCCTCGGGCCGGCAGGTGCTGCTGCACATTGCTCCTGGCGATCCGGGCTACGGTTCGCCGCTGCTGGGCCTGCACTTCTACACCTGGGCGTTCATTGCCTTCATCGCCATCATCGTGTTTTGCACGGTGATGCTGGCGGTCGACCGCAAGTGGGGCGACAACATGCTGCGCAAGCCGGTATCGGTGCTGGGCGTGCTGGTCATGGCCCTGTTTTTCCTGATGGCGCTGGCCAACGTCGGCAGCACCACGCTGGAGTGCGGTTTCGGGCCTTGCCCGGACAACCCCACCAGCTACCAGTGGCTGAATTCCCCCTCCGCCACATAGCCCGGCGCCAGCGCCGGGTAAAATACCGGGTTTCGCGGCATCCGTCCGCGGTCCTTTGACTCTCCGCGGCCCTGCGCCGCGGTCTTCTACGACACCGGTTATGACAGCCAAGACTTCCGCAGCGGCAGAGGCCACCCCCGTGGTGGGCGTGATTATGGGTTCTTCCAGCGATTGGGAGGTCATGAAGCACGCGGTCACCATGCTGGAGGACTTCGGCGTGCCCCATGAGGCCCGCGTGATCTCCGCGCACCGCATGCCGCAGGACATGGCCGAGTATGGCGCCGAGGCGCATGCGCGCGGCCTGCGCGGCATCATCGCCGGCGCCGGCGGCGCGGCGCACCTGCCGGGCATGATGGCGGCGCTGACCGAAGTGCCGGTGTTCGGCGTGCCGGTCCCGTCCAAGTACCTGCGCGGCGAGGATTCGCTGCTGTCCATCGTGCAGATGCCCAAGGGCGTGCCGGTGGCCACGTTCGCGATCGGCGAAGCCGGCGCCGCCAATGCGGCGCTGCACCTGATCGCCACCCTGGCGGGCACGGATGCCGGCTTGCACAAGAAGCTGGTGGCGTTCCGCGCGCGCCAGACGCAAGCCGCGCGCGACATGAAGGTTCCGCCCGAGGCCTGATCAGAATGACTCAATCGACTGCTTTCATGATTGCTCCCGGCGGCTGGCTGGGATTGCTGGGCGGCGGCCAACTGGGCCGCATGTTCTGCCACGCGGCCCAGAGCCTGGGCTACAGGGTCGCGGTGCTGGATCCGGCCGCCGAATGCCCGGCGGGCATGGTGGCCGACCTGCATATCCAGGCGGCCTACGACGACGAGGCCGGGCTCGAGCGCCTGGCGCAGACCTGTCAGGCCGTGACCACCGAATTCGAGAACGTGCCCGCGGACAGCCTGCGCACGCTGGCCACGCGCTGCCGCGTCAGCCCGGCCGGAGATGCCGTGGCCATCGTGCAGGACCGCATCGCCGAAAAGACCTTCATCGCCTCGCAGGGCATCACTGTTGCGCCGCACGCCGCCATCCGCAGCGAAGCCGACCTGCGTGCCGCGCCGCAAGGCCTGTTTCCCGGCATCCTGAAAGTCGCCCGCCTGGGCTATGACGGCAAGGGCCAGGCCCGCATCGGCACGCGCGAGGAAGCGCTGGCCGCCTTCGCCGAGTTCGGCGGCGTGGCTTGCGTGCTGGAAGCGCTGATGCCGCTGGACTACGAAATCTCGGTGGTGCTGGCGCGCGGCTTCGACGGCGCGAGCGTGGTGTTTCCCGTGGCGCGCAACGTGCACCGCGACGGCATCCTGGCGGTGTCGACCGCCGCACCCGTGCAGCAGGACGCGGCCCACGCCGAACGGCAGGCCCGCGCCACGCAGGCCGCGCAAGCCATCGCCCAGGGTCTGGGCTATCACGGCGTGCTGTGCGTGGAATTCTTCGTGCTCAAGGACGGTAGCCTGATCGTCAACGAGATCGCGCCGCGTCCGCACAACAGCGGCCACTACACCATGGATGCCTGCCTGACGAGCCAGTTCGAACAGCAGGCGCGCGCCATGGCCGGCCTGCCTCTGGGCGGTTCCGACCTGCTGGCGCCTGCCGTCATGCTGAACATCCTGGGCGACATCTGGTATCCGTCGGCCACCGCCACCGCGCAACGCGAGCCCGACTGGGCTGCCGCGCTGGCCGTGCCTACGGCCAAACTGCACCTGTACGGCAAGCGCGAAGCGCGCCGGGGCCGCAAGATGGGCCACATCACGATCGTGGCGCCCACCCTGCAGCAGGCCCGCGACGACGCCGCCCGCGTGGCGGCGGCGCTGGGCATGCAGGCTCCCGAGTAAAGCGCGGCGACTCCATGACTTCCTTGCCCCCGACCGCTTCCGCCAGCGCCGCAGAGATCGCCCAAGCCGCGCAGCGCATGCTGGACGGCGAACTGGCCGCCTTCCCCACCGAGACCGTCTACGGCCTGGGTGCGGACGCGGAGAACCCGCAGGCAGTCGCCAAGATCTACGCCGCCAAGGGCCGGCCGTCCAACCATCCCGTCATCGTGCACATCGCGCCGCAAGGCGACCTGTCGTACTGGGCGGCGGAAGTGCCGCAAGAGGCGCGCCTGCTGATCGACGCCTTCTGGCCCGGTCCGCTCACGCTGATCCTCAAGCGCGCGCCGCACATCGTCGACACGGTCAGCGGCGGCCAGGACAGCATCGGCATCCGCTGCCCCTCGCATCCCGTGGCCCAGGCGTTGTTGGCGGCCTTTGCCGCCGGCAAGCCCAACGGGCAGGGCGGGGTCGCGGCGCCTTCGGCCAATAAGTTCGGCCAGGTGTCGCCGACGCGCGCCGAGCACGTGCGCAGCGAGTTCCCCGAGGAAGTCGCGGCCGGCATGCCGGTGCTGGAGGGCGGCGCTTCGGAAGTCGGCATTGAATCCACCATCCTGGATCTGTCGCGCCTGGACCGCGGCGCCGGCCCCGTGCTGCTGCGTCCCGGCCACATCAGCGCCGCGCAGATCGAAGCCGTGCTGGGCGTGCAGGTGTTCGCGCCCGACGCGGCCGCGCCGCGCGCCTCGGGCACGCTGAAGGCGCACTACGCGCCACGCACGGCGCTCGAGCTGGCCACCGACGCCCGTCTGCGCGACGTGGTGCAGGGGCAGGGCCTGCCAGAGGGCAAGGTGGTGGTGGTCGCCTACGGCGATCGTCCCGCTGCGCTCGATGCCCGGGTGCAATGGCAAGCCGTGCCCGCCGATCCGGCGCGCTATGCGCAGGCGCTCTACGGCCTGCTGCGCGACCTGGACCAGCAGGGCTATGCCCGCATCATCGTGCAGGCGCCGCCCGCCACCGACGACTGGCACGCCGTCAACGACCGAATCGGTCGCGCCGCCGCTGCCTTCACGCTGGATACGACGGATCTGTGAGGCTTGCGCCTCACGCCGCCAGAAACTCCCCGATCCGCTCCACCGCCTGCCGCAACGGCGGCAGGAACTCCTCGGTCAGCCGGTTTAGCGGCACCCGCGCCGCCTTGACGCTGACGTTGACCGCGCCGCAGGCCTTGCCGCTGGCCGAGCGCACGGCCACGGAAATGGCGCGCACATTCAGTTCCAGTTCTTGGTCGACGACCGCATAGTCCTGCTCGCGGATGCGGGCAAGTTCCGCGCGCAGCCCGTCTTCGGAGATGATCGTGAATTCCGTGTATGGCTGCAGCTCGGTCGCGGCGAAATAGCGCGCCAGCGCCGGTTCCGGCAACTGCGCCAGCAGCACCCGCCCGATGGACGTGCAATAAGCCGGCAGCCTGCTGCCCAGCCCCATCGAGGTGGCCAGCAGGCGCGTGACTTCGGACCGCGCCAGATACAGCATTTCGTGGCCTTCCATGATGGCCAGGGCGCAGGTCTCGTTGATGGTGGCGCTGAGCTCTTCCAGCACCGGCTGCGCCAGCGAGACGAAGGGCGTGGACGAGAAGTAGGCGTAGCCCAGGCCCAGGATGCGTGGGGTTAGCACATAGAGCCTGCCGTGCTGCTCGGCGATGCCCAGCAGGATCAGGGTGTGCAGGCAGCGTTGCACCACGGCGCGCGGCAGGCCGGCGCGGCGGCTCAGTTCGGCCGCGGTTTGCGGATGGCGTCGGGTGCCGAAGGCGCGGATCACATGCAGGCCGCGCGCCAGCGTCAACATGTAGTCCGGATCGCCGCGCAGCTGGTCGGGATGATCTTCCGCCGCGAGCGGCGCGGCATAGCCGGGCGGGGGAAGATTGGGCCGCATCAGGCTGCGCGCAATGGCGCGCCGGTGCGCGCCTGGAGGGCTGAGAGGGTCATGCCGTCGATCATATCCCGAACCAGCAGCCCGTCCGGCGTGACCTCGATCACGGCCAGGTCGGTATAGATGCGGTCCACCACGCCGGCGCCCGTCAGCGGATAGGTGCAGCGCTCGACGATCTTGGGTTCGCCGCTCTTGCTGTTGTGTTCCATCATGATGTAGACGCTGCGCGCGCCCACCGCCAGGTCCATCGCGCCGCCCACGGCCGGTGCTTCCCCAGGCTTGGCCAGCGACCAGTTGGCCAGGTCGCCGTTGGCGGCGACCTGCATGCCGCCCATGACGCAGATGTCCAGGTGGCCGCCGCGCATCATCGCGAACGAATCCGCGTGATGGAAGTAGGCGCCGCCAGCGAGCAGGGTCACGGGCTGCTTGCCGGCGTTGATCAAGTCCAGGTTGATATCGGCGTCGGCGGGTGGCGGCCCCATGCCCAGGATGCCGTTTTCGCTGTGCAGCACGATCTCGCGGCCGGCGGGCAGGTGCGCGGCCACCAGCACGGGCATGCCGATGCCGAGATTCACGTAGCTGCCGTCGGGGATGTCCTGGGCCAGGCGGCGCGCCATGGCCTCGCGGGTCAGGGGTTGGAACATGCGGATTCCTTCTGGAGTGAACAGGCCCTAGCTGGAGAAGGCGGCGTTGGTCACCTGGGTGACGCGCTGGACGAAGATGCCCGGCGTCACCACCGCCTCGGGCGAGAGCTCGCCCAGCGCAACCTTGGCGCGCACCTGCACGATGGTGGTCTTGGCCGCCATGCACATGACGGGGCCGAAGTTGCGCGCGCTCTTGTTGTAGGTGAGGTTGCCCCAGCGGTCGCCCAGATCGGCCTTCACCAGCGCGAAGTCGCCATGCAGGGGAAGCTCGAAGACATGGCCGCGGCCGTCGATCATGCGCGTCTCTTTGCCGCGCGCCAGTTCGGTGCCGTAGGCCGTGGGCGTATAGAACCCGCCCAGGCCGGCGCCGGCCGCCCGCAGGCGTTCGGCGATGGTGCCTTGCGGCACGCATTCCAGTTCGATGCGGCCCTGGCGGTAGAGCTCGTCGAAGACCCAGGAGTGCGAGGCCTTGGGAAACGAGCAGACCACCTTGCGCACGCGCCCGGCCTTGATCAGCGCGGCCAGGCCGGTCTCGTGGTTGCCAGCGTTGTTGCTGACCACGGTGAGATCGCGCGCGCCCTGCGCGATCAGGGCGTGGATCAGTTCCGTGGGCATGCCGGCGCCGCCGAAGCCGCTGATCAGCACGGTGGCGCCGTCGTGGATGTCCGCGACGGCGGACTCGGGCGTGTCGTAGAACTTGTCGATCATGGTGGGGCTCCGCGTTCAGTCCACGGTGATGCGCGCCTGCTTGATGATCCCGGCGTAGCGCGTCGAGTCCGTCTTCATCAGTTCCGCGAATTGCGCGGTGGTGCCGCTGGCCGGCAGGAAGCCCGCGTCCAGGAACTTCTGCTTGACGTCGGGTTCCTTGACGATTTCGCTGATCTCGCGCGCCATGCGTTCGATGATGGGCGCGGGCGTGCCGGCCGGCGCCATCAGTCCGGCCCAGGACCCGGTGACGAAACCGGGTAGGCCGGCTTCCTCCATGGTCGGGATCGAGGGTTCGGTGGGCCAGCGTTGCTTGCCGGTGAACGCCAGCGCCTTCAGCCGGTTCTGCTTGACGTATTGCATGGGCACGAGAATGGGGTCGAACACCATCGAGACCCTGCCGCCCAGCAGGTCGGCCAGGATGGGCGCGCTGCCCTTGTAGGCCACGTGCGTCATGGTGATCTTGCTTTGCAGCGCGAAGTCGGCGCCGGTCAGGTGCGCGCTGGAACCGTTGCCGCTGGAGGCATAGGTGAGCTTGTCCGGATTCTTGCGCGCATAGTCGACCAGCTCGGCCACCGTCTTCACCGGAATTTCTTCCGCCACGAACAGGAACAGGGGCAGGTCGGCCATCTGCACCACCGGCGTCAGGTCGGCCGGCTTGTAGCCCAGCTTGTACAGATGGAAATTGATGATGTAGGCCGGAAGGATGGAAAGAAAGGTGTAGCCATCCGCCTCCGCCTTGGCGGCGATGGCCGAGCCCACGCTGCTGTTGGCGCCGGGGCGGTTTTCGATGATGATGGTCTGCTTCAAGCGCGGGCCGAGCTTGTCCATCACGATGCGGGTAACGATGTCGGTCGAGCCGCCGGGCGTGTACGGCACGATGACCTTGATGGGCTTGCTGGGCCAATCATCGGCCGCATGGACGGCGCCGGCGGCCAGGCCGGCGGCGGCCAGGGCCGTGCCCAGCAGGGTCTTGAGGGTGCTGCGGCGGGACTGCAAGGTGCTTGCATGGGGCATGGGTTGGTCTCCTCCATGAATCGGCCGCTATCGGAAGCGCGGCCGTTATTTTTGAGAGATCGCGGCGCCGGCAGCGGCGGGCCCGGGACGCGAAAAAAGTATGGCACCAAGGCAAGCGCCGATCGCGGCCCGGCGGACGGATAAAGTTCGTTCACCGGACAGCTCGGCAACCTTCTGGAACAGCGGCCTGTTCTCCGGGTTTCCACTAGGCGCCGTTGCGTTGTTCACGCCGTGGACATCGCTTAATCTGGCGGCCGGCCCAGTAAGGCAGGGCTCGGTTTCAAACGCAGCCGGCTTACAAGCCGGCGCGGCATCCCTCTCAGGAGTAGCGACCATGAAGCGTTCCATCTTGTTTGCAGCCAGCGCTCTTGCCCTGGCTTGCGCATCCCAGGCAGCGGTGGCGGGGCCCACCCTCGATGCCGTGAAGAAAAAAGGATTCGTGCAATGCGGCCTGACCGACGGCGTATCCGGCTTTTCGGCCACCAACAGCAAGGGCGAATGGGAAGGCATGGACGTGGACATCTGCCGCGCGGTTGCGGCGGCCGTGTTCGGTGATCCGACCAAATTCAAGGGCACGCCGCTGTCCACGCAGCAACGCTTCACGGCGCTGCAATCGGGCGAAGTGGACGTGCTGCTGCGCACCGTCACCTTGACGCAGACCCGCGACACCTCGCTGGGCCTGGCGGCGGTGGCCGCCAGCTTCTACGATGGCCAGGGCATCCTGGTGAACAAGAAGCTGGGCGTCAAAAGCGCCAAGGAACTCAACGGCGCCACGGTCTGCGTGCAGCCGGGCACCACTACCGAACTCAACCTGGCCGACTGGTTCCGCACCAACAACATCGAGTTCAAGCCGGTGGTGATCGACAAGGTGACCGAGGTCGTGCGCGCCTTCGAGTCGGGCCGCTGCGATGCCTTCACCGACGATTCCTCGCAACTGGCCGCAGTGCGGGCCACGCAGGTCGCCAAGCCGGACGACTACGAGATCCTGCCGGAGCGCTTCTCCAAGGAGCCGCTGGGCCCCATGGTGCGCCAAGGCGACGAGAACTGGCTGGGCATCGTGCGCTGGACGCTGTTCGCGCTGATGGAGGCCGAGGAATACGGCATCACGCAGAAGAACGTGGACGAAATGCTCAAGAGCAACAACCCCAACATTGCGCGCATCCTGGGCGTGACGCCGGGCGCGGGCAAGAACATGGGGCTGGATGAAAAGTGGGCCTACAACGCCATCAAGGCGGTGGGCAACTACAGCGAAGTGTTCGAGCGCAACGTGGGCAAGGACAGCAAGCTTGGCCTGCAACGCGGCACGAATGCGCTGTGGAACAAGGGCGGCGCCATGTATCCCTGGCCGATCCGTTAAGGTTCGCGCCCGTCGAGACGGCCCGGTATTCCGGGCCGTTTTTTTATGGCATCGCCACGCGATACGTTCGCACCGTAATGCGGTACGCTATGCGCTTTCCACTGGACGCCCCACGCGCCATGACGCAGACCCGAAACGCCGAGGATTCCCCATTGTTCATCGCCGCGCTGGCACGCGGCGTCTCCGTCCTGCGGGCCTTCAGCGAGGGGCAGCCGGCCATGACCCTGCCGGAATTGGCGGAAGCAACGGGCCTGAGCAAGAGTTCGGTGCAGCGCTTCACCCATACCTTGTGGACCTTGGGCTATCTGCGCAAGGATCCCTTGAGCAAGAAGTTCTCGCTGGGGCCCTGGTCGCTGGAGCTGGGCATGAAGTATGTGCAGACCAGCCCGCTGGTGCTGGGCGGCAATCCTTTCCTGCATACGCTCAACCGCAACAGCCAGGAAACCTGCAGTCTGGCCGAGCCCGATGGCCTGGACATGGTCTACGTGGCGCGCTTTGCCACCCACAAGGAAATGTTCGTGAACATGCCGGTCGGTATGCGGCTGCCGCTGTATTGCACGGCGGCGGGCAGGGCGGTACTGGCCAGGCTGGATCCCGTGGTCGCGCGCGGCCTCCTGGAGCGCTGCGACCGTAAGTCCTATACGGCGGCCACCATCACGGATATGGACGCGCTCCTGTCCGAGCTGGAGTTCGCGCGGCGCCACGGCTATGCACGCTCCAACGGCGAGTTCTATCCGGGGGACATCACGGTCAGCGCCGCAGTGCTGGATGCGGGGGGCACGCCGGTGGGGGCGGTCAACGTGTCGGTTCCGTCCAGCCGCTGGTCGTTCGAGCAGGCGCAGGCGGTGTTCGGCCCGCAAGTGGTGGAAACGGCGCACGCCATCAGCGCGTCGCGCACGCTGGGACGGTCGCGTCCCTACTACGAAATGGAGCCGCCGGGCGGCGCCTTGCGCGACGCCATGCCGTTCGCCAGCGACGACGCCTAAGTCCTGCCCAAGCCCCGCGCCAGCGCCTGCGCGCGGATGCGCTGAGCGTTTTATCCATACTGATTTAGTCGGATATAAAAATACCGATTAGGGGAAAATCCCTAATTGGCCGGGTGCTTGTATGCGCGCTAATCTTATTTCGACACGATCATATCGCACAGCGATTTGATCGAATCTAAATAATGATCCCGATCGTGATCGTGGGTACGCGTCGTCACACAGGAGCCGAGTTGTGCAGCAGCCAGCCGAAGTCTGTTTTCATCCCGTCGCCGGGTTCATGGGCCTGCCTTCCGTTCGCGCCGCCGGGTCGGGCGCGGCGCGGGCCTGCGTGGTGGGCATTCCCTTTGATTGCGGCACGCATCCGTTCCGGGTCGGCTCGCGCCAGGGGCCGGACGCGATCCGCGAGCAATCCAGGCTGTTGCGGCCCATCGACATCTTCCGGCGCCACGGCATCGATAACCCGCCGGAGTTCCTGCGCGCCATCGATGTGGGCAACGTGGCCTGCCATCCGGGCGATCCGGACGCATCCTATCCGCTGATCGAGGCCGGCATCGGCGCCATCCTGGATTCGGGCGCCATTCCCATTTCCATGGGGGGCGACGGCGCGGTCACCTTGCCGCAGCTGCGCGCCGTGGCGCGCCGCCATCCGGATTTCGTGGTGCTGCATTTCGATTCGCACACCGACACCTACCCCATTCCTGGCTACAACACGGCCACCACGTTCACGCGCGCCGCCGAAGAGGGGCTGCTGGACGTGGCGTCCAGCTTCCACGTCGGCACGCGCGGCAGTTCCTTCATGCCGGGCGTATTGGAGTTCGGGCGCGAGGTCGGGTACACGATCCTGCCTTACGACGATTTCGATCAGGACCAGAAGGGCGCGCTGGAACAGATCAAGCAGCGCATCGGCCAGCGTCCGGTGTACCTGTGCTTCGACATGGACATCTTCGATCCCTCCTGCGCGCCGGGCGTGTGCACGCCGGAGTGGGGCGGACTGACGGCCAAGGAAGGGTTGGCGTTGCTGCGCCAGCTCGCGGGCCTGAACTTCGTGGCGTTCGACGTCAACACCGTGTCGCCGCCGCAAGACGTGCAGGGAGCCACGGCCTTCCTGGCCGCCACCGTCATGCAGGAATTCTGCGCGCTGGCGGCGGTAGCGGTGCAGCAGTATCCGCAAGGGCGTCCGGCCTGAGCCGGGTCCGCCACGCCGATAACTTCATTCAAGGGGAAAACGATGAAATTCAAATCCATCCTGTTGAGCCTGGCCGCTGCCAGCCTGCTGGTCCATGCCGGCGCGCAGGCGCGCACGCTGGACGAGGTTCGCGCGGACCAGAGCCTGAACGTGGTTACCACGGCGTCCGCGCCGCCACACGGCTTCAAGAATCCGAAGTCGAACCAGCTGGAGGGCATCATGGTGGACGTGGCCGCAGGCGTGGCCAAGCACCTCAAAGTGTCGGACAAGCTGTCCGACGTGCCATTCTCCGGCCTGATTCCCACGCTGACCTCGGGCCGCGCCGACGTCATGTCCGCGCCGCTCTTCATCACCGAGGAACGCGCCCGCGCCATCGATTTCTCGGCGCCGGTCTATGAATGGGGCGAGGGCATCGTGGTCAGCGACAAGGCCGACAAAAAGTACGCCAAGTTCGAGGACATGAAAGGCCAGCGCGTCGGCGTGCTGGTGGACTCGGTGCAGTTCAACATGATCAAGGACATGCCCGGCACCAAGGTATCCACTTACCAGGACTACTCCACCCTGCTGGCAGACGTGCGCGCCGGCCGCATCGACCTGGGCATCGTGGATCCGCCCAGCATCATCTACCAGATCAAGACCAAGAACATCCCGGGCGTGAAGCTGGATACGGGCTATCAGCCGCAGCGCAAGTGGCAGGTGGGCATGGCCGTGCAGAAGGGCAATACCGCGTTGCTGGAGGCCGTCAACGGCGCGCTGGCGCAGATGAAGCAGAACGGCGAGCTCGCCGCCATCGGGCAGAAGTGGGGCGTGGCCGACCTGATGAGCAAGTAACGCCGCACCGGCACGGATAAGGAGCACGACTTGGATCTCGCGACCCTGCGCATGTACCTGGCCCCCCTTGCCGAGGGGACGGTCTGGACCCTGGCGCTGTTTTTCTGTTCGGCATTCCTGGCGGTGGCCCTGGGCCTGCTCGTCTGTCTGTGCCGCCTGTCGCCATCGCGGCTGCTCAGCCGCGGCGCGCGTTTCTACATCGACGTGATACGCGGCACGCCGCTGCTGCTGCAGCTGTTCTACATCTATTACGGCCTGCCCGAGATGGGCGTGGTCATCAACGGTTTCGTCGCCGGCGTGTTGGGGTTGACGTTGAACTTCGGCGCCTATCTCGCCGAGCTTTTCCGCAGCGGCATCCAGTCGGTAGATAGCGGCCAGTACGAGGCGGCGCGCGCGCTGGGCCTGGGCAAGGTGCAGCGGCTGCGCCGCATCGTGCTGCCGCAGGCGTTGCGCACCGTGTTCCCGGCGCTGGGCAATTACGCGCTGGTGCTGATCAAGGAAACCTCGCTGGTAGCCGTCATCAGCGTCTATGAACTGATGCGCGCCGGCGAAATGCTGGCGGGCGCCACCTTTCAGGCGTTGACCGTCTACACCATGGTGGGCGTCATCTACTTCGCCATGTGCAGCGTGCTGGCGTACCTGTTCCGCCGTTCCGAAAAGCGCTTGACCGTGCCGGGGTACTGGAGCGGCGCGGGCGAAAACCACGACATTTCCAAGGCCTGATGCGATGGATGGATTGAACTACGCCGCCCCTATCATCACCATGCAGGGCGTATGCAAATGGTATGGCGACTTCAAGGTACTGGACGACCTGGCGCTGGAGGTGCTGCCGGGAGAGAAACTGATCCTGTGCGGGCCGTCCGGTTCCGGCAAGTCCACCACCATCAGGCTGATGAACCGCCTGGAGGAACACCAGAAGGGCCGCATCGTGGTCGACGGCATCGAACTGAACGACGACCTGAAGAACATCGAACGCATCCGTGCAGAGGTTGGCATGGTGTTCCAGCACTTCAACCTGTTCCCGCATCTGACCGTATTGGATAACTGCACGCTGGCGCCGATGCTGGTGAAAGGCGTGCCGCGCGAGGAGGCCGAAGCGCGCGCCATGGAATACCTGGAGCGGGTGAAGATCCCGCAGCACGCGTCCAAGTATCCGGGTCAGCTGTCCGGCGGCCAGAAGCAGCGCGTGGCGATCGCGCGGGCCCTGTGCATGCGGCCCAAGATCATGCTGTTCGATGAGCCCACTTCCGCGCTGGATCCGGAGATGGTCAAAGAGGTGCTGGACACCATGGTGGCGCTGGCCAGCGACGGCATGACCATGGTGTGCGTCACGCACGAGATGGGCTTTGCGCGCGAGGTCGGCGACCGGGTGGTTTTCATGGACCAGGGGGCGATCGTCGAAGCGGACACGCCGGACAATTTCTTCCGCGCGCCGCGCACCGAGCGCGCGCAGGCCTTCCTTGGGCAGATACTGGGCTGAGGATGCCCCTGCAAATTCCGCTTGGCGGAACCTGCGGAATGGTTCCATGACGACGGCCTGAAATGGCTCTAGCCGGTTTCGGCTACGCTACCTATCATGCATGTCATGCGGGCGCACATGCGCCCATGCACCGCCCATGGAAAATGATCAGGGAAAAACGATGAACGGCGCTGATAGTCTTTGCGATACCTTGCTGGCCAACGATGTGGATGTTTGCTTCGCGAACCCGGGCACATCTGAAATGCACTTTGTCGCGGCATTGGATCGCAAACCGAAGATGCGTTGCGTGCTGGGCCTGTTCGAAGGCGTGGTGACGGGCGCGGCCGACGGCTACGCGCGCATGGCCGACAAGCCTGCCGCCACCCTGCTGCATCTGGGCCCCGGACTGGGCAACGGCCTGGCCAACCTGCACAACGCCAAGCGCGCCCGCACGCCCATGGTCAACATCGTGGGCGACCACGCCACCTATCACGTCCAGTACGACGCGCCGCTGACCAGCGACGTCGAGGGCGTCGCGCGTCCGATGTCGCATTGGGTCAAGCGCACCATGAAGGCCGCCGACCTGTCCGCCGATGCCGCCGAGGCCGTGGGCGTGGCGCGTCGTTCGCCGGGCAATATCGCCACGCTGATCCTGCCGGCCGACGCGGCCTGGACGGATCTGCCGGAAAACACCGCGCCGGTATTGGCCAAGAGCGAGGCCTTGGCCCAGACCTCGGCCGAGGCGGTGCGCGCGGCGGCCGCCGCGATCCGCTCGGGCGAAGTCACGACCCTGATGCTGGGCGGCACCGCGCTGCGCGAACGCGCGCTGAACGCCGCCGGCCGCATCGCGCGCGCCACGGGCGTGCGCTTGGTGTCGGAAACCTCGAACCGCCGCATCGAGCGCGGCGGCGCGCGCACGCCCGTCGACCGCCTGCCGTATCCCATCGACCTGGCGGTGGCCAAGCTGAAGGACGTGCGCCACCTGGTGCTGGTGGGCGCGAAGGCGCCGGTCGGCTTCTTCGCCTATCCGGGCAAGCCCAGCCTGCTGGCGCCGCCCGATTGCAAGCAGGTGGTGCTGGGCACGCCCGAGCAGGACCTGGCGCACGCGCTGGAATGGCTGGCTGATGAACTGGGCATCGCCCGGGACGCGCCGCGCCTGGCCGCGGCTCCGGCCAACTACGAGGTGCCGCAGTCCGGCAAGCTGACCGGCGCCGCCGTCAACGTGCTGGTCGCGCATCATCTGCCCGAGCAGGCCATTGTCTGCGACGAGTCCATTACCCAGGGCCGCGAATTTCCCATCTATAGCGCCAGCAGCGCGCCGCACGACTGGCTGATGCTGACCGGCGGCGCCATCGGCATCGGCCTGCCCATGGCAACCGGCGCCGCGGTCGCCTGCCCCGACCGCAAGGTCATCACCCTGCAGGCCGACGGCAGCGGCATGTACACCTTGCAGGCATTGTGGACGCAGGCGCGCGAGAACCTGGACTGCCTGACGGTGATCCTGGCCAACCGTTCCTATGCGACGCTGCACGGCGAGATGAAGAACGTGGGCGTGCTGGAGCCGGGCCGCAACGCCCGCCGCATGCTGGACCTTGAGGAACCGTACCTGGACTGGACGCATCTGGCGCGCGGCATGGGCGTGGAAGCGGTCAGCGTGGATACGGTGGAAGGATTCGCGCGCGCGCTGCAGGAAGGCCTGAAGCGCCGCGGCCCGTTCCTGATCGAAGCGGTGATCTAAACCCCCAGATAGCGCGTCAGCTGCTCCGGCTGCCGGGCCAGCGACGCGCTCTCGCCATCCTGCACGATCTGGCCTTTCTCCATCACCAGGCAGCGGTCGGTGTGTTCCAGCACCGCGCGGTAGTTGCGGTCCACGATCAGGGTGGACATGCCGCTGGCGCGGATCTGCCGGATGATCTGCCAGATCTCGGCCACGATCAGCGGCGCGAGGCCCTCGGTGGCCTCGTCCAGGATCAGCAGTTCGGGGTTGGTCATCAGCGCCCGGCCTATCGCCAGCATCTGCTGTTCGCCGCCCGACAACTGCTGGCCGCCGTGGCCCAGGCGTTCCTGCAGGCGCGGAAACACCTCCAGCACGCGGGCGTAGGTCCATTCCTGGCGGCCGTCCCGGCCCGCGCGCGCCGCCACCTGCAGGTTCTCGCGCACGTTCAGGTTGGGAAAGATGCCGCGTCCTTCAGGCACGTAGGCCACGCCCATGCGGGCGATGGCATGCGGCTGCGCGCGGGTGCAGTCGCGCCCGTCCACCCGCACACTGCCCTGGGCGCTTTTGACGTGGCCCATCAGGCTGCGGATCAGCGTGGTCTTGCCCATGCCGTTGCGGCCCACCAGGCCGACGGATTCTCCCGGCGCGATATGCATGTCTATGCCGCGCAGCACGTGGCTGGCGCCGTAATAGACGTGCAGGCCGCCGGCTTCGATCAATGCGGTCATAGCGGGGCTCCATGCGTCTCTTCGCCGAGGTACGCGGTGCGCACGTCGGGGTTGGCGCGGATCTCGTCCGGCTTGCCGCTGGCGATGGCGGCGCCGTTGACCATGACGGTGATGGTTTCGGCGACGCGGAAGACCGCGTCCATGTCGTGTTCCACCAGCAGGATGGCGTGGCCGGGCTTGAGCGCTTCCAGCAGTTCCAGGATGCGGTCGGTTTCCTCCGGTCCCATGCCGGCCAGGGGTTCGTCCAGCAGCAGCACCTGCGGCTCGCCCGCCAGGCACATGGCGATTTCAAGCTGGCGCTTGCGGCCGTGCGGCAGCAGCCCGGCCTCGCGCGCGGCCTCGTCGGCCAGTCCGGTGCGTTCCAGCGCGTGGCGCGCAAGGTCCGCGCTGTGGCGGCATTCCGCGGCCGAGCGCCACCAATGCCAGAAGCGCTGGCGGCGCGCCTGGGCGGCCAGCCTGCAATTTTCGAACACGCTCAGTTCGGGAAAGATGGTGGACCGCTGGTAGCTGCGGCCCAGGCCGGCGCGGGCGCGGTCGGGCTGGCGCCAGGCGGTGATGTCGCGGCCGCCCAGCATCACCTGGCCGCTGCTGGGCGCGAGTTCGCCCGACAGGATGTTGATCAGCGTGGACTTGCCCGCGCCGTTGGTGCCGATGACGGCATGGACCTGGCCGCGTCGCAATTGCAGCGACACGCCGTTGACCGCCGTCAGGCCGCCGAAGCGGCGCGTGACCGCGCTGGCGGCAAGCAGGACGTCAGACATGGGGCTCTCCCTGGATGGGCAGGCGGGCAGGGGCCGGCGGACGGCCGGAAGGGGCCGTGTCCGGCTTGGGCGCGGCATTGCGGGCGGCGTCGTGGCCCGGGCTGGGCGCAGCGTTGCGCGCCGCGCGCCGCTGGCGCAACTGAGCCGGCAATCCGGCCAGGCCATTGGGCAGCAAGGCCACCAGTGCGATGATGGCGATGCCCAGGGGCAGGTGCCAATGGCGCGCGTAGTCGCCGAACAGTTCCTGCGACTGGAACAGTTCCTGCAGCAGCACCAGTGCCACGGTGCCCAGCACCGCGCCGCCCAGGCTGCCCATGCCACCCAGGATCACCATCAGCAGCACCAGGCCGGATTGTTCCCAGGCCAGCAGCTCGGGCGTGACGAAGCCGTCCTTCAGGGCGAATAGAAAGCCGGCCAGGCTGGCCAGCGTGGCGCCCACCACGTAGGCAGCCAGCTTGTACGGATAGGTCGAGTAGCCGGCTGCGCGCATGCGCTGTTCGTTGATGCGGATGCCGGCCAGCGCGGCGCCGAAGGGCGAACGCCGCAGGAGCGCCAGAAAGCCCCAGGCCAGCGCCAGGCAGGCCAGCACGAAGAAATAGAAGGTTCGCGCATCGCTCAGGTCGAACGGCATCCAGCCGCCCACGGACAGCTCGGGCCGGAAGTACAGATAGATGCCGTCGCTGCCGCCGCCAATCTTGGTGTCGTGGAAAACGTAATACGCCATCTGCGAGAAAGCCAGGGTGACCATGATGAAATACACGCCGCGGGTGCGCAGCGCCAGCGCGCCAGTCACGAGCGCATAGGCCGCGGCGGCGAGCAGGGCGGCCGGCAGCAGCCACCACAGGCCCGCGGCCTCGGATTCCGGCGACAGCAGCGCCGCGACGTAGGCGCCGATGCCGAAGAAGGCGGCATGGCCCAGGCTGACCAGTCCGGCGCCGCCCACCAGCAGTTGCAGGCTGAGCGCGAAGATCGCGTAGATCATGATCTTGATCGCCAGGCCGGTGTAGTAGTCGCTGCCGTTCCAGGCAAAGGCGGCCAGGGCCAGCAGCGCCGCAATGGGCAATAGTCGGTTCAACATGGTCAGCCCTGCTTGAACAGCCCTTCGGGCTTGCAAAGAAGTATGAACGCCATCAGCAGGTACACCAGCACGCCTGCCGCGGACGGAAACAGCACCTGGCCGAAGGTTTCCACCACGCCCACCAGCATCGCGGCCAGGAAGGCGCCACGGATCGAGCCTATGCCGCCGATCACGACCACCACGAAGCAGATGATCAGCACGCCGTTGCCCATGCCGGGGTAGACCGAGGACACCGGCGCGGCGATGCTGCCCGCCAGGGCCGCCAGCGCCACGCCGGCCGCGAACACCAGGCGGTAGAGCTTGTTGATGTCTATGCCCAGCGAGCCGATCATTTCGCGGTTGCTGGCGCCCGCCCGCAGCATCATGCCCAGCCGCGTGCGGGTGATGACCCAGTACAGCAGCAGCGCCACCGCGATGCCAACGGCCGAGATGAACAGCCGGTAGACCGGATAGGTCATGACATCGCCCAGCGCGATGCTGCCCTGTAGCCAGGCGGGCAGGGGCACGCCGTGCACGTCGTTGCCCACCAGGATGCTGCGCAGCTCTTCGAAGACCAGGATCAGGCCGTAGGTCATCAGCACCTGCTGCAGGTGGTTGCGCTTGTACAGGTAGCTGAAGAATGCGGCTTCCAGCAGATAGCCCAGCGCGCCGGCGGCCAGCACGCAGATCGCCAGCGTGGCCAGGAAGCCGCCGCCCAGCCAGCGGTCGACGGCCGGTCCCAGCGCGAACGCCATGTACGCGCCTATCATGTAGAAACTGCCGTGGGCCAGATTGATAATGCCCATGATGCCGAAGATCAGCGTGAGTCCGCTGGCCACCAGGAACAGCAGCAAGCCGTACTGGAATGCGTTCAGGCTTTGGATGAGCAGGATGCTGATGTCCATGGGGCCTCCCTGTGGCGGATTGCGGTCAGCGTCAGAGCTTGCAGCCGCGGGCTGGATCGGCCAGCTTCTTCACCGCGACATCGACGACCTTGTTCTCCAGTCCATCGACGCGGCGCAGATAGATGTCCTGCACCGGGTTGCCGGCGCTGGACAGCGTGAAGGGGCCGCGCGGGCTGTCCACCGTGGCGCCGCGCATGGCCTTGCGGAAGTCCTCCTTCTTGGCGAAGTCGCCCTTGACCGCGGCCAGGCCCGACTGCATCAGCTGCGCCGCGTCATAGCCCTGCACCGCGTAAACGTCGGGCTGCGCCTTGTAGGCCTTGCTGTAGTCGGCGCGGAAGGCGTTATCGCGCGGCGTGTTCAGGCCGTCGGCATAGTGCAGGGTGGTCAGCAGGCCTTGCGCGGAAGCGCCCTGGGCCTCCAGCGTGCCGTCGGTGAGGAAGCCGGAGCCGTACAGCGGGATGGTCTTGCCCAGGCCGGCTGCATGGTAGTCCTGCACGAACTTCACGGCCCCGCCGCCTGCGAAGAACGTGAACACCATGTCCGGCTTGAGCGCCGCGATCTCGGTCAGCAGCGGCTGGAATTCCACGTTGGGAAACGGCAGGCTCAGTTCCTTCACGACCTTGCCGCCGGCCTTCTCGAAGCCTTCCTTGAAGCCGCCAATGGCTTCATCGCCGGCCGCGTACTTCCAGGTGATGGTGACGGCCGTCTTGTGGCCCTTGGCAAAGGCCACCGGGCCCATGGCGTAGGCGGGCTGCCAGTTGGTGAACGAGGTGCGGAAGATACCCGGGCTGCACAGCGGGCCGGTGATGGCATTGGCGCCCGCGTTGGTCACGATCAAGGTGGTGTCGGCATCCTTGGCGGCCTTGGCCAGCGCCATCGCCACGCCCGAGTGCACGGTGCCGATCAGCACGTCGACCTGGTCGCGCTTGATCAGGCGGTTGGCGTTTTCGGCGGCCTTGGCGGGATTGGACTCGTCGTCCACCTTGAAGTACTCGATCTCGCGTCCGCCCAGCTTGCCGCCTTGCTCGGCGACGTACAGCTTGAAGCCGTTCTCGATGGCGTTGCCCAGCGCGGCGTAGGTGCCGCTGTAGGGCAGCATGAAGCCGACCTTGATCTTGTCGGCGGCCTGGGCGCCGGTGGCGGCGAGCGTCAGAGCCGCGGCGAGCGCAGCCCGGGTCAGGGCGTAGTTCATGGTTAGTCTCCGTGCTTGTTATGGGCCGACGCGAGGTCAGCGGGGTTGTGCCAGGCCGCCGACGAAGCCGGCGATGGCCTGGATAACGCGGGCCGGCTGGTCCTTGTGCGCAGAATGGCCGCAGTCGGGGATTTCCAGCAGTTCGGTCAGGGGCGCGAGCCGGCGTATGCCGCGGATCTGCGCCAGGGTGCCGTATTCGTCGTCCAGGCCCTGGATGGCAAGCACCGGACAGGCGATGCGGGACAGGTATTCGTCCAGGTTCCAGCGGCGGAACGCGGGGTCCAGCCAGATGTCGTTCCAGCCCCAGAATGCCGAGTCCGGGTCCGCGTGATAGCGGCCCAGCCGGGCGCGCAGGTCGGTTTCCAGATAGGCCTGGCGCGCCTGCGCGATGCTGGCGACCGAGACGTCTTCGACCAGGATGTGCGGGGCCGCGGCCACCACGCCGGCGACGGCGTCCGGATGCATCGCGGCGTACAGCAGAGCGATGGAGCCGCCGTCGCTGTGGCCAAACAGTACCGGCCGGTCCCGCGCGGCGTCCACGTCCAGGGCGCGCAGCAAGGCGGGCAGCACCTCGCGCGCCTCGGTGTGCATGAAATCCACCGGCCGTTTTTCTTCGAGCGGCCGTGGCGTCGATTGCCCGTAGCCGTAGCGCGAGTACACCAGCCCCCGGCAGCCGGCCGCTACGCAGACGCGTTGGGGCCAGTCCTTCCACATGGACACCGAGCCCAGCCCTTCGTGCAGGAACACCAGCAGCGGGGCGCCGGCGCGATCGGACTCGAGCCACTGGCATTCCAGGCGCAGGTCGCGCCCGCCGGCATGGAACTCGGCAAAGACGGTCTCGGCCACGTCGCACGCGCTCATAGCGTGGCCTCTTCCAGCTGGCGCAGGCGGAAGCGCTGTATCTTGCCGGTGGCGGTCTTGGGCAGTTCCTCTGTGAAATTGATCTGGCGCGGATACTTGAACGGCGCCAGGTGCTGCTTCACGTAGTTCTGCAAGGCGGCGCCGGTCTGGGCGTCGGGCTCGAAGCCGGGGCGCAGCACCACATAGGCCTTGGTCTTGACCAGGCCGTCATGATCCGGCACGCCGATCACCGCGGCTTCCAGCACGGCTTCGTGCTGCACCAGGATGTTCTCGACCTCGACCGGCGACACGTACTGGCCGCTGACCTTGATCATGTCGTCGCTGCGGCCGGCATAGGTGTAGTAGCCGTCCGCGTCGCAGGTGTACTTGTCGCCGCTCTTGAGCCAGTCGCCCAGGAAGCATTGGCGGGTCTTGTCGCGGTTGTTCCAGTACATCAGGGCCGCGCTCGGGCCTTTGATGTAGAGGTCGCCGATGGCGCCGGGCGGCACCAGGGCGCCGCTGTCGTCGCGCAGCTGCACTTCATAGCCGGGCACCGGCTTGCCCGTGGTGCCGTAGCGCAGCTGCCCGGTCTGGTTGGAGATGAAGATGTGCAGCATCTCGGTGGAGCCGATGCCATCCAGGATCTCGCAGCCGAAGTGGCGCGTGTAGCGTTCGCCGATGTCGCGCGGCAGGGCTTCGCCGGCCGACGTGCAGATGCGCATGGCCACCTGTTCGCGCGGGGGCAGGTCGGGCGAGGCCAGCATGCTGGCGTACAGCGTGGGCACGCCGTAGAACACCGTGGGCCGGTGCCGGGTCAGGCGCTGGAACACCGCCTGCGGCGTGGGGCGTTCGCCCATCAGGATGACGGTCGCGCCGACCGATAGGGGAAAGGTCAGCCCGTTGCCCAGGCCATAGGCGAAGAACAGCTTGGCGGCCGAGAACACCACGTCGTCCTCGCGGATGCCGAGCACGGGCTTGGCATAGAGTTCGGCGGTATGCCACAGGTTGCCGTGGGTGTGGACCACGCCCTTGGGCTTGCCGGTGGAGCCGGAGGAATACAGCCAGAAGGCGATCTCGTCGGACAGGGTGCGCGCCGCGGGCGCAAGCGGCGCCGCCGCCAGCAGCGATTCGAATTCGCGCGCGGCCTCGGGCAGAGGGCCGGCCGGCTGCGAGACCACCAGATGTTCGACGTCGGCCGAAGCCTGCGCCAGCGCCGCCTGCACCACGGGCAGCAAGGTGCCCGACGCGAACACGGCGCTCACGCGGCTGTGGCCGATGATGTAGGCGTAGTCGTCGGCGGTGAGCAGGGTGTTCACGGCCACCGGCACCACGCCCGCATGCAGCGCGCCCAGGAATACCACCGGCCAGTCGACGCTGTCCTGCATCAGCAGCAGGATGCGCTCCTCGCGCCGCAGGCCCAGCTGGCGCAACGCGCCGGCCATGCGCGCCACCCGCTCCGCCAGTTCGCCGTAGCTGATCTGGCGCGTATCGTCGATGTAGGCCGGCTTGGCCGCGCGCGGCGCGTTGAGCGCCGCCAGGTGGCTGGCGAAGTTGAGTTCGGCGGGACAGGCGTTCACGGTTGTCTCCTGATGTCCTGTGGGTGGGGGCCGCGCTATGTGTGTTTTTCTGGCGGCAAGGCGGCGCTAGGACCGCGTGAATTCGATGGCGCCGCCCGGCAGTAGGTACAGCACCAGGGCGCGGCCGCCGCTTACGGTCGGACTGTGCGCGCTGCCGGGGCTGTAAACCAGCCAGCCAGCGCCTTGACCGTCGAAACGGGCGCCGTCGGTCAGCGGCATGATCATGTCGATCTCGCCATTGGGATGGGCGTGGTGGGGGCCGGCCAGGTCGTTCATGTCGACCACGTCCACCGAGCAGTCCGCCAGGTCCGGCGCCGGCTTGATGACGCGGCCGTAGCGGATGCCGCCGCCTTCGCGGTTGCACATCCAGCCCTCGGCCACGCCCTGCCTACAGGTGGCGTATATCTCCTGGAACAGGGCGCTTTGCGGACCGGCCTCGCGGTTCAGGCTTTCCTGCAGCGCGGCGTCCAGCGGCTGGCCTTGCGTCAGGCGCGCGACCTCGCGCATCAGGGCATGGAATTGGTCAGGCGTACTCACCGGGCTCCTCCTTTACACTGTCGGCGCTTCAGAATCGAGATGAAATCGACTGCTGTTTTTTTGCGCATGAGCCGAGCCGCTTTGGACTCGATGAAGGAAAAATAGTGCTTCCATTGATTAGGGTCAAGCACTATAGTGCATAAAACGTGGTAATCAGGGTTTTTGCGGAGTCACGTAAACATGAATCAAGCGCTAGACGCGGCGCCATCCGAACCCAGGCGGGAAGCGTTCCTGGTGGCATTGGGCGAGCGGGTGCGCCGCCTGCGGGCTATACGCGGCATGACCCGCAAGAGCCTGTCGCAGGTGACCGGCGTATCGGAACGCCACCTCGCCAACCTGGAGCACGGGGTGGGCAACGCCTCCATCCTGGTGCTGCTCCAGATCGCCCGGGCCTTCAACTGCGCGCTGGCCGAACTGGTGGGCGACGTCACCACCGAATCGCCCGATTGGCTGCTGATACGCGAACTGCTCAGCGGCCGCACGGAATCCGACCTGCAGCGCGCGCGCGAGGCCCTGACCCAGCTGTTCGGGGTGGGAGCGGGCGCGCAGCGCCCCAATCGCACCCAGCGCGTGGCGCTGATCGGCCTGCGCGGCGCGGGCAAGTCCACCTTGGGCCAGATGCTGGCCGACGATCTCGGCTATCCCTTCGTGGAGCTGAACCGCGAGATCGAGCGCGTGGCGGGATGCAGCATCCTGGAGATCCACAATCTGTACGGCCCCAACGCCTATCGCCGCTACGAACGGCGGGCGCTGGAAGAAGCCGTGCAGATCTACCCGGAAATGGTACTGGCCACGCCAGGCGGGCTGGTGTCCGAGCCCGCCACGCTGAACCTGCTGCTGGCGCATTGCTATACGGTTTGGCTGCGCGCCACGCCCGAGGAGCACATGGGCCGGGTCATGGCGCAGGGCGACTTCCGCCCCATGTCGGGCAACAACGAGGCCATGGCCGACCTGAAGCGCATCCTGGCCGGGCGCGAGGCCTTCTACGCCAAGGCCGACTTGACCTGGGTCACCAGCAACCTGGAGGTGCAGGAGAGCTTTGCCGGCCTACGTACCCAGGTGCGCAAAGCCTGCGGCCTGCCGCTATAGGCTGGCTCGATGCCGGCCTGGCCGGCAATATGCATTTTTGTGCATGCCCCGCTTGACGGGGCTTTTTTTGTCCTCTAATCTGCACAATAATTCATGTAGTGCAGTATTTTTCCTGTTTTGGCAGGCGTACGAGGAGACACACTATGAGCAGCACCCTCAATCGGGTTGATTTCCGGACCGATCCCGAGCAGTACCGCCACTGGCGCCTGAGCTTCGACGGCCCGGTTGCCACGCTGGCCATGGATGTCGCCGAGGACGGCGGCCTGCGTCCGGGCTACAAGCTCAAACTGAATTCCTACGACCTGGGCGTGGACATCGAACTGCACGACGCCTTGCAGCGCATCCGTTTCGAACATCCGGAAGTACGCACCGTGGTCGTGACCAGCATGAAGGACCGCATTTTCTGTTCCGGCGCCAATATCTTCATGCTGGGTTTGTCCTCGCACGCCTGGAAGGTGAACTTCTGCAAGTTCACCAACGAAACCCGCAACGGCATCGAAGATTCCAGCCGCCACAGCGGGCTGAAATTCATTGCGGCGCTTAATGGCGCTTGCGCCGGGGGCGGTTATGAGCTGGCGCTGGCCTGCGACGAGATCATGCTGATTGACGACCGCTCGTCCGCCGTCGCGCTGCCCGAGGTGCCGCTGCTGGGCGTGCTGCCGGGCACCGGCGGCCTGACCCGCGTGACCGACAAGCGCCGCGTGCGCCACGACCACGCCGACATCTTCTGCACCCTGGTCGAAGGCGTGCGCGGCCAGCGCGCCAAGGACTGGCGCCTGGTGGACGAGGTGGTCAAGCCGGCCCGCTTCGAGGAGGCCGTGCGCGAACGCGCGCAGGCGCTGGCGCAGGGCAGCGACCGCCCGGCCAGTGAGCAAGGCATCGCGCTGACGCCGGTGCAACGTACCGAAAGCGCCGACGGCCTTTCCTACCGCTATGTGGATATCCAGTTGGACCGCGAGAAGCGCCAGGCCACCTGGACGGTCCGCGCGCCCGAAGGCGCGGTGGAAACTGAACTGCGGGACATCGTCGCTGCCGGCGCCGCCTGGTGGCCCTTGCAAATGGCGCGCGAACTGGACGACGCCATCCTGACCATGCGCACCAATGAGCTGGACATCGGCACCTGGACCCTCAAGACCGAGGGCGACGCCGCGTTGGTGCTGGCTGCCGATGCCGCCCTGCAACAGCATGCCGACCACTGGTTCGTGCGCGAAACGGCCGGCATGCTGCGCCGCACGCTGGCGCGCCTGGACGTCACCTCGCGCAGCCTGTTCGCGCTGATCGAGCCGGGCTCCTGCTTTGCCGGCACCTTGCTCGAACTGGCGCTGGCCGCCGACCGCAGCTACATGCTGGACAACGAGGACGAATCCGCGCCCGCACAGATCGTGGTGGGCGCGCGCAATTTCGGCGCCTATCCCATGGTCAATGGGCAGAGCCGGCTGCAGCGCCGCTTTTACGAAGAGGAAGGCCCCTTGGAAGCGGTGCGCGCGCGCGCGGACCAGCGGCTGTCGGCCACGCAAGCGCTGGAGCTGGGCCTGGTCACCTACGCGCCCGACAACATCGATTGGGACGACGAGGTGCGAATGATGCTGGAAGAGCGCCGCGCGCTCTCGCCCGACGCCCTGACGGGCCTGGAAGCCAATCTGCGCTTCGGCGGCCAGGAAACGATGGAGACCCGCATTTTCGGCCGGCTCACCGCCTGGCAGAACTGGATCTTCAACCGCCCCAACGCCGCTGGCGACAAGGGCGCGCTCAAGCTGTACGGCAAGGGTGAACAAGCCGCATTCGACTGGAACCGGGTCTGACGGCCCCGCGACACCGCGCCGCGTGACCGCGGCCATCCCAAGGAACAGGAGCGAGACATGTCTGGAATCAACTACAGCGATAAGATCCCCAACAACGTCAATCTGTCCGGCGACCGCACCTTGCAGCGCGCGCTGGAGCATTGGCAGCCCAACTACCTGCAGTGGTGGCAGGACATGGGACCCGACGGCTCCCATGGCTTCGACGTCTACCTGCGCACGGCGGTCAGCGTGCAGCCGGACGGCTGGGCGCACTTCAACCACGTCAAGATGCCGGATTACCGCTGGGGCATTTTCCTGGCGCCGCAGGACGGCCAGCGCAAGATCCATTTCGGCGAAAACATGGGCCGCGACGTCTGGCAGGACGTACCTGGCGAGCACCGCGCCAACCTGCGCCGCATCATCGTCACGCAGGGCGACACCGAGCCGGCTTCGATCGAGCAGCAGCGCCACCTGGGCCTGACTGCGCCATCGCAGTACGACCTGCGCAACCTGTTCCAGATCAACGTCGAGGAAGGCCGCCACCTGTGGGCCATGGTCTACCTGCTGCACCGCTACTTCGGCCGCGACGGCCGCGAAGAGGCCGATGCGCTGTTGCAGCGCAGCTCGGGGGATTCCGACAACCCGCGCATCCTGGGCGCATTCAATGAGAAAACGCCCGACTGGCTGGCCTTCTATATGTTCACCTACTTCACCGACCGCGACGGCAAATTCCAGCTGTGCGCGTTGGCGGAGTCCAGCTTCGATCCGCTGGCGCGCACCACCAAGTTCATGCTGACCGAGGAAGCGCACCATATGTTCGTGGGCGAGTCCGGCATCTCGCGCGTCATCCAGCGCACCTGCGAGGTCATGAACCAGCTCAAGACCGACGATCCGGCTAGCGTGCGCGCGGCCGGCGTGATCGACCTGCCCACCATCCAGCGCTATCTGAACTTCCATTACAGCGTCACCATCGACCTGTTTGGCGCGGACCAGTCGTCCAATGCCGCCATCTTCTACGGCTCGGGCCTGAAGGGCCGCTACGAAGAGAGCAAGCGCACCGACGACCACCAGTTGAAGAACGACACCTACCGCGTGCTGACCGTGGAAAACGGCCAGCTGCGCGAGACCGAGGTGCCGATGCTGAACGCCTTGAATGAAGTGCTGCGCGACGACTTCATCCGCGATTCGGTCGCCGGCATCGGCCGCTGGAACAAGGTCATCGAAAAGAGCGGCGTGCCGTTCCGGCTGCAGGTGCCGCACAAGGCCTTCAACCGCCAGATCGGCACGCTGGCCGGCATACGCATGTCGCCCGAAGGCGAGATCCTTTCCGAAGCGCAATGGCAGGCCAACAGCCACAAGTGGCTGCCCACGCCCGAGGACCGCGCCTTCGTCGCATCGCTGATGGGCCGCGTCACCGAGCCGGGCAAGTTCGCCAACTGGATCGCGCCGCCCGTCATGGGCATCAACCGCCAGCCGGTGAATTTCGACTACGTCCGTTTCAACTAAAGCGGGGCGGCGGCCGCGCCCGCGGCCGCCTACCGGAGCATGGGGAAGACCGAGATGAACGCTCCCTTACCAGCAGAAGTCCTGAAGCAGCATCTGATCGATCCCGAGATCTGCATCCGCTGCAATACCTGCGAAGAAACCTGTCCGATCAAGGCGATCACCCACGATTCGAACAACTACGTGGTGGATCCCGAGATCTGCAACGGCTGCATGGCCTGCGTGCCGCCTTGCCCCACGGGGGCCATCGACAATTGGCGGCTGATGGTGCGCACCGAAGCCTATGGCCTGCAGGAACAACTGGGCTGGGAAGAACTGCCGGGCGAGAAGGCGCTGCCTGAAGCCATGGCCGCAGCCCCCGCAAGCGACGAGCCGGATGCGGCCGAGGCAGCCATTGCGTCGCCGCCGTCCGTCGCGCCCGGCGCCACCGTTCCGCCCTGGTCCGCGGCCCATCCCTACGTCAACCTGTACACGCACAAGGCGCCGATGACGGCGACCGTGGTCGGCAACTACCGGGTGACCGGCGCCGACACGGAAAGCGACATCCACCATATCGTGCTCGACTTCGGCGAACTGCCGTTTCCGGTGCTTGAAGGGCAGTCCATCGGCATCCTGCCGCCGGGCGTGGACGCGCAGGGGCGGGCGCATCACGCACGCCAGTATTCGCTGGCCAGCCCGCGCGACGGCGAGCGGGCGGGCTACAACAATCTTTCGCTGACGGTGAAGCGCGTCACCGAGGACCATGCGGGCGCGGCCGCCCACGGCGTGTGCTCGAACTACCTGTGCGACCTGGCCAAGAACGACAAGGTGCAGGTGATCGGGCCGTTCGGGAATACCTTCCTGATGCCCAACCATCCCCGCGCCAATCTGATCATGATCTGCACCGGCACGGGTTCGGCGCCCATGCGCGCCATGACGGAGCGCTACCGCCGCCGCATCGAGACCGGCGAAAACGGCAGGCTATTGCTGTTTTTCGGCGCGCGTACCGAGCGCGAACTGCCGTACTTCGGGCCGCTGATGAAGTTGCCGCGCGACTTCATCGATATCAATCTGGCGCTGTCGCGCGAGGCCGGACAGCCCAAGCGCTACGTGCAGGACCTGATCCGCGACCGCGCAGGCGCGGTGCGCGAACTGCTGGCGGACCGCAACACCTGCATCTACGTGTGCGGGCTGAAGGGCATGGAACTGGGCGTGCTGGACGCCCTGCGCGAAGTGACGATGCAAGCGGGCCAGGATTGGTCTATCCTGCATGATGCGTTGCGCCGCGAAGGGCGCCTGCATTTCGAAACGTACTGAATCCACAAACATGCGTGGCAATCGGCGCGCCATGGCGCGCCGATTTCATTTGCGGGGGGGAAACCACAAAATGAAGTTCGCCGAGTTCAAGGACGGCATGATCATCAAGGGCGGTCCGGTCACAGTGACGGAGCCCGAGATCCTGGAGTTTGCACGCAAGTTCGATCCCCAGTGGTTCCACACCGATCCCAAGCGCGCCTCGGAAGGCCGCTGGGGCGGACTGATCGCCAGCGGCTGGCACACCTGCGCGCTGGCCATGCGCATGGCGGTGGACGCGGCGCTGCACGATTCCGAATCCTTCGGCTCGCCCGGCCTGGGCGAGGTGCGCTGGCGCACGCCGGTGCGTCCCGGCGACACGCTGCGCCTGGAAGCGCGCGTGCAGGGCGTGCGGACCTCGTCGTCGCGCCCGGACCTGGGCATCATCACCTGGGCCTGGACGGTCCTGAACCAGCACGACGAAGGCGTGCTGGAACTGGACGCGACCAGCCTGTTCGACCTTTCCGGCGAGAACTGAGCGTTGCGCCGTGAGACCTCGGGGCTTCAGGGTCCGAGGTCCGGGGCCGGACTCATGCCCGCGGTCGCGTCCTCGAACCCGCCGCGCTAGCGCTTGGCTGCCTGCTTGAGAATGGCGGCCGCGTCCGGACCGGCTGCGGCCTTCCATGCAGTTACCGAGTCCGCAGCCGCATCCTTCAGCGCCTTGCGCACGGGCAGGGGCACGGACGTATTGATCGCCACGCCATTCTTGCGCATGTTGGCGTAGTTCTGCTGCAGTCGCCCGTCGATGCGCTTCCATTGATCGGTTTCGGTCTGCGCCGCGGCCTGGTCGATGGCGCGGCGCGTGCGCGCGTCCAGCGCCTGATAAGCCTGCAGGTTCATCGTCGCCACCGAGATCGGCATGGCGTAGTTGATCTCGGCGAAGTTGGGCAGGTGTTCCCACAGCTTGCGGCCTGCGCCGCCGTCGCCCGACGACAGCACCGCGTTCACTTCGCCCGAGGCGATCAGCGGCATCGCATCCGCAAAGGAGACATTGCGCGCCTGGGCGCCGGCCTTCTGCATGACGTCCTGCGAGGTGGCGTCGTAGGTGCGGATGCTCAGTTTTTTCAACGCCGCCACGCTGTCCAGCTTCTGCTTGGACCAGATGCCCGACGCCGGCCAAGGCGTGGTGTAGAGCAACTTCTGCCCGTGCGCCGCCAGCAGTTTTTCATACGCGGGCCTGGCGGCCTTGTTCAGATTGCGGGCCTTGGACAGAGAGTCCGCCAGAAAGGGCAGGGACGACACGCCGAACAAGGGGTATTTGGTGGCCAGCGCGCCGGCGAAAGCATCGCCCGCATCCACCTTGCGCGCCT
Organism: Achromobacter sp. FW305-C-30-7; assembly: GCF_058783105.1. NCBI lineage: Bacteria > Pseudomonadati > Pseudomonadota > Betaproteobacteria > Burkholderiales > Alcaligenaceae > Achromobacter > Achromobacter sp. FW305-C-30-7. The sequence continues at coordinate 49,647 of NZ_JBYSYI010000009.1, forward strand.
GCACCGCATCGATCATATCGGCCGACTTGATCCCCTTGGATGCGTCATAGCTGGCGTCGATGACCACCTTGCCCGCCGTCTTGGCGCGGACCAACTCGGCAAAGGTGGAGACGCCTTGCCCGGGCATGGAGGTGGCCGGGTATTCGGTGGTCATCGTGAGGGTGGTGGCGGCGTAGGCGCCATGGGCGACGAACGCCATGGCGACGCCCGTCATCAGGCGTAGAGTAGGACAGCCTTGCATGCGCGGCTCCTGGTCGGGTGGGAAACCTGGTCCGGACACGGGGGCGCGGGAGCGCCGGGGCGCACGTGCCTGGCCGATGCCGCAAAGCGTACGGCTTGCGCAAGGGCTCGCCTATACGGGCTTTCGGCAATGTGCGGGTTGTTGCGGAGCAGCGGCCGAGCGCCGATTACTCGATAGGCAGGCCGTGCATCTTCAAGAAGGAAAGCTTGTCCCAGTAACCCCGTTGGAACACGATCCTGCCGCCGCGCACGGTGAAGAAGCCGCAGCCGCGCAGGCCCAGAGGATCGCGCCACTCCAGGGCTGCGACCTCCCCGGCCTCATGGATCGTCTCCACGATGCAGGTCATGTCGGCCTGGGAGAACTCCCTTTCGAACATGGCGCGTATGGCCTCGCGTCCGACGATGGGTTCCTGGGTGACTTGGTGGTTCACGGCTACTTCATCGTAGAGCTCGGCCAGCCCGGCGGCATCGGCGGCATTGAACCGTAAGACCCATTCTTCGATCAGTTGCCGCGGAGTCATGTGTGGTTCCTTTTGGGGAGGGGCGGACCTATGTTGTAAACGAATTTTGGGCGGCTCAGCCAGAGCCGTCACAAGATATCAAAAACTGCGCATAGATGCGTGGATTTTGTGATGTAATGTACTGTAATTACTAGAAAAAATGCCAGTTTATTATTAAGGTTACCTAGTAGAATTATGCGCTCTCTTGGAGGTAAAGTATGAAGCTGGAAGATCGCATGAGTCGCTCGATCAAGCAGCGCGCAGGCGTCGTCGTCTTGCGCTCAGACTTTGCCGGCATGGCGAGCGACTCCCAGATCGGAAGAGTCTTGGCCCGCTTCGTGGATGACGGGATGCTTGTGCGCGTCAGCAAAGGGGCTTTCGCCAAGACCCGCATCAACAAGTTCACAGGCAGACCAAGCCCCGCGGGAACGCTGGAGGCGATTGCAGCGGAGCTTTTTCGCAAGCTCAAGATCTCCGTGGAACCGAGCGCGCTCGTAGCCGAATACAACAACGGCAAGTCGACTCAGATTCCCATGGGGGCGACTGTCAATACGGGACGCCGGCGCATCACGCGAAAAGTGATTGTAGGGAGCAGCACGCTGATGTATGAAAAGGATCTCAGACGAACTGAAGTCTGATATTGAAGACGCCGCTACAGCAGGCCTGCTGGGATCCTTGCCGCCGTGGCTACACGCCTGGTCTTCGCCGGCGGGACCTGCCTTTCGAAAGCGCACGGGCTGGTTGAGCGGATGTCCGAAGACATCGTCTGAAGCCGCTGCTCTACGCTGTGCAAAAGCCGGATTTCGAAACCTGCTATGCAGTCTTTGCGCGTGCTGCAGAGCAGTTGCTGAATCACCCCGCCTGACCTGCAACCTTCCAACAGCACCGGTATCCGGGATGCGGGCACAGCGCTCGCTGTCCACGGGCAGCAGGCGCTGTCCTTGAGTCGCGGCAAAAAAAAACCGCCCCGAAGGGCGGTGTCGTCAGAACCAATCAACCGATCAATAGAACGCCTGGATGCCGGTCTGCGCGCGGCCCAGGATCAGGGCGTGCACGTCGTGGGTGCCTTCGTAGGTGTTGACCACTTCCAGGTTCACCAAGTGGCGGGCCACGCCGAATTCGTCGGAGATGCCGTTGCCGCCGAGCATGTCGCGCGCCAGGCGGGCGATGTCCAGTGCCTTGCCGCAGGAATTGCGCTTCATGATGGAGGTGATTTCGACGGCGGCGGTGCCTTCGTCCTTCATGCGGCCCAGGCGCAGGCAGCCTTGCAGGGCCAGCGTGATGTCGGTCTGCATGTCGGCCAGCTTCTTCTGGATCAGCTGGTTGGCAGCCAGCGGGCGGCCGAATTGCTTGCGGTCCAGCGTGTACTGGCGGGCGGTGTGCCAGCAGGCTTCGGCGGCGCCGATGGCGCCCCAGGCGATGCCGTAGCGAGCGGAGTTCAGGCAGGTGAACGGACCCTTCAGGCCGGACACGCCGGGCATCATCTGGTCAGCGGAAATCTCCACTTCGTCCATGACGATTTCGCCGGTGATCGAGGCGCGCAGGCCGACCTTGCCGTGGATGGCCGGAGCCGACAGGCCCTTCATGCCCTTTTCCAGGATGAAGCCGCGGATCTTGCCGTCGAAGTCGCCGCCGACGCACTTGGCCCACACCACGAAGACATCGGCGATGGGGGAGTTGGTGATCCACATCTTGTTGCCGGAAACCTTGTAGCCGTCGGCCGTCTTGACGGCGCGGGTTTCCATGCCGCCGGGATCGGAGCCGTGGTTCGGTTCGGTCAGGCCGAAGCAGCCGATCCACTCGCCGCGGGCCAGCTTGGGCAGGTACTTCTGCTTCTGGGCTTCGCTGCCGAATTCGTTGATCGGCACCATCACCAGCGACGACTGCACGCTCATCATGGAGCGGTAGCCGGAGTCGATGCGTTCGACTTCGCGGGCGATCAGGCCGTAGCTGACGTAGTTCAGGCCGGCGCCGCCGTATTCGACGGGGATGGTGGCGCCCAGCAGGCCCAGTTCGCCCATTTCGGAGAAGATGGCCGGGTCGGTCTGTTCATTGCGGAATGCGTTCAGCACGCGCGGAGCGAGCTTGTCCTGCGAATAGGCCAGGGCGGCGTCGCGCACCATGCGTTCTTCGTCGGTCAGTTGCTGGTCCAGCAACAGGGGGTCTTGCCAGTGAAAGGAAGGATTCGAGGACATGCTGGGTCTCCGCTATGGATTTCGGAATGCTAGAAAGTTTAAACCTAAAATAATTCGGGCGGCAAGCAGCGATTGGAACGGCGGGCGCGCGGCGCCGCCGTTCCGTCCCGCCTTTAGTGCTGCGCCTTGAGCGCCGCGTCGCGGATCTTTTCCAGGGTCGTGCCCGGGGTGATGGTTTCCGGATCGATGAAGCAGTGCAGGATGGCCGGCTTGCCGCTGGCCAGGGCGCGTTCGAAGGCCGGGCCGAACTGCTCGGTGGTTTCGACGCGTTCGCCGTGCCCGCCGAAGGCGCGCGCGTAGTCGGCGAAGTCCGGATTCTTCAGCGCGGTCGCGGAAATGCGGCCGGGGTAGTGCTTTTCCTGGTGCATGCGGATCGTGCCGTACATGCCGTTGTCCACCAGCACCACGACGATGGGCAGGTCGTACTGCACCGCCGTCGCGAACTCCTGGCCGTGCATCAGGAAGCAGCCGTCGCCCGCGAAGCAGACCACGGTCTTGTCGGGCGACACCCGCTTGGCGCCGACGGCCGCAGGCAGGCCGTAGCCCATGGAGCCCGAGGTGGGCGCCAGCTGCGTGCCGTAGCGCGTGAATCGGTGGAAGCGGTGCAGCCAGGTGGCGTAGTTGCCGGCGCCGTTGGTCATGATGGCGTCGGCCGGCAGCGTCTTTTCCAGGTAGGCCATGACCTGGCCCATCTGCAACGCGCCGGGTGTGGTGATGGCGCCGGGATCGCTCCATTTCAGGTACGACTCGCGCATGGCTTGCGTGCCGGCGGCCCAGGCGGGCTGGGCCGGGGCCTTCAGGCCGGCCAGCGCCTGCGCGAAGGCGGCGGGCGAGGTATTGATGGCCAGGGTGGCGCGGTAGACGCGTCCCAGCTCGGCGGTATCGGGATGCACGTGCACCAGCTTCTGCTTGGGCACGGGGATGTCCAGCAGGGTGTAGGCCTGGCTGGGGTTTTCCGACATGCGGCCGCCCACCAGCAGGATCAGGTCCGCGTCGGCGACGCGCTTGAGCAGCGCCGGGTTGATGCCCAGGCCCACGTCGCCGATGAAGCAGGGGTGATCGGCCGGGAACAGCATCTGGCGGCGGAAGGACACCGCCGTGGGCAGGGCGTGTCGCTGCGCGAAGTCGGCGAACTGTTGCACCGCGCGGGCGTCCCAGCGCGTGCCGCCCAGGATGGCGACCGGATTCCTGGCTTCGGCCAGCAGCTTTTCCAGGTCGGCCAGTTGGCCGGCCGTGGGCGCGGAGTCGATGACTTCGTAGCGCGGCGCGTCGGCGACCTTGGCGGCTTCGACCAGCATGTCTTCGGGCAGTGCGATCACGACCGGGCCGGGACGGCCCGAGGTGGCGATGTGGAAGGCGCGCGACACCAGTTCGGGAATGCGTTCGACCTGGTCGATTTCGGTGACCCACTTGGCCTGCGTGCCGAACACGGCGCGGTAGTCCATTTCCTGGAAGGCCTCGCGTTCGCGCATGCCGCGCTCGATCTGGCCGACGAAGAGGATCAGGGGGGTGGAGTCCTGCTTGGCGATGTGCACGCCGGCCAGCGCGTTGGACGCGCCGGGGCCGCGGGTCACCATGCAGATGCCGGGTTCGCCGGTCAGCTTGCCGTGGGCATCGGCCATCATGGCCGCGCCGCCTTCCTGGCGGCACACCGTGACCTTGATGTCCGCATCGTGCAGGCCGTCCAGCACCGCCAGATAGCTTTCGCCGGGAACACAGAAAACATGTTTGACGCCCTGTGCAACCAGCTGGTCGACCAGGATGTGACCGCCAAGGCGGGATTCTTGCTGGGACATGGGGGTGGTAGTCATGATGAGCCGAGGTTAGGACATCCGAGCATAATGTTCCTTGATCGCACAAGGCAATTGATAAAATTGCACAATCTATTGACCCACCGGCACGACCGGCCATGCTGCGCCGCGACAAGATGCGCGCGGCCCGGCGCGGCGGCGTCCACCGGCACCAGGCGGTTCCCGCGACATGAGAAACGGCATTCCCAATCTGAGCGCCTTGCAGGCGTTCGAAGCTTCGGCCCGCCTGGGCAGCTTTTCCCGCGCCGCCGAGGAATTGTCCCTGACGCACAGCGCGGTCTACCGGCAGGTGGCCAGCCTGGAGTCGCGCCTGGGCGTGCAGCTGTTCACGCGGGTGCGGCGGCGCATCGTGCTGACCGATCACGGGGCGGAGTACGCCGGCCGCATCCGGCACCACCTGGACCAGATCGAAAAAGACACCTTCGGCCTGGTCAGCCGCACCGGCATGGGCCGCAGCATCCATATCGCCGTGGTACCCACTCTGGCGACGACTTGGCTGATACCGCGCCTGGCCGACTTCCAGCGCGAACATGGCGACATCACGGTCAGCCTGTCCGTGCGCACGCTGCCGTTCCAGTTCAAGGATCAGCCCTTCGACGGCGCGCTGTACCACGGGGACGTATTGTGGCCGGGCACCCAGGGCGTACTGCTGTTCCCCGAACGCGAACTGGTGCCGGTGTGTGCGCCGGAACTGGCGGCGCGTGCGCCGGAACCGGGCGCCAGCGCCCTGTCCGGCATGACCCATCTGCATCTGGCGTCGCGCCCTGACGCCTGGCGCCAATGGTATGCGGCCAACAGCCATCTCTATGGTCCCCACGCCGCTGGCGGGCCGCGCTACGAGCTCTTCACCATGGTGATGGCGGCGGTGCAGGCCGGACTGGGAGTGGGGCTGATGCCGCGTTTCCTGGCCCAGCCCGCGCTGGACCAGGGCACGCTTGCGATGCCGGTGCCGCAATCGCTGGCGGTCAGCCAGGGCTATTACTTCGGTTATCCGCAACGCAGCGAGCGCTCCGAGGCGCTCCAACTCTTCGAGAGCTGGCTGAAGACTGCCGCTGCCGGCGTGGGCGGACGCTGAGCCGTAGAATCCAGGCATGTCCGCATCCCGTCCGCCGCTTGAATCCCAGGCCGATATCGACGCCTTCATCGATGCCGTATGGCTCGAGGACGGCCTGTCCGCCAATACTCTGGCCGCCTACCGGCGCGACCTGACGGGCTTCGCCCGCTGGCTCGAAGACCCCGAGGCCTATGCCCGCGAAATGGCCGACCGCCATGGCGATGCCGCGCAGGCCCACGCGCTGCCTGCGGGCCCCGCCAAGCCCCTGCGCGATGCCGGCAAGGCTGACATCGAAGCCTGGTTCGCCTTCCGCCACGAGGAAACCCGCGCCACCACGGCCAACCGCAGGCTGGCCGCGCTGCGCCGCTTCTATGCCTGGGCTTTGCGCGAACACCGCGCCGAACGCGACCCCTGCCTGACGCTGATCGCTGCCAAGCAGCCGCCGCGCATGCCCAAGACCTTGTCCGAGCAGCAGGTGGACGCCTTGCTGCGCGCGCCCGACCTGGGGCAGGCCCGCGGCCTGCGCGACCGCGCCATGCTGGAAACGCTGTACGCCACGGGCTTGCGCGTGTCCGAGCTGGTGGGCGTGCGCGCGCTCGACGTGAGCCTGAACGAAGGCGTGGTGCGGGTGGTGCTGGGCAAGGGCGGCAAGGACCGGCTGGTACCGCTGGGCGCCGAGGCCGCGCATTGGATCGACCTCTATCTGAAGTCCGGACGCCCGGAGCTGGCGGCCGGACGCGTGAGCGATGCGCTCTTCATCACCGGCCGGGCCGAAGCGATGTCGCGCCAGGCGTTCTGGCAGTTGGTGAAGAAGTACGCCCTGCTGGCCGATGTGCGCGCGCCGCTGTCGCCGCACGTGCTACGGCACGCCTTCGCCACGCACCTGCTGAACCACGGCGCCGACCTGCGCGTGGTGCAGATGCTGCTGGGGCACGCCGACATCTCCACCACGCAGATCTACACGCACGTCGCGCGCGAACGCCTGAAGGCGCTGCACGCGGCGCACCATCCGCGCGGCTAGCCTGACGCGGTTTACCTACTTCTTCCCTCACGCATTCCCATGAGCAAAGCCCGCCACGTTTCGGAAACGCCCGCCACGCAGTTCCTCAAGCAGAACAAGGTCGCCTACACGGAACACACCTACGACTACGTCGATCATGGCGGCGCGGGCGAAGCCGCGCGCCAGTTGGGCCTGGATCCGCATGCGGTGGTCAAGACCCTGGTGATGGAGGACGAGTCCGCCAAGCCCCTGATCGTCGTCATGCACGGCGACCGCGAGGTTTCCACCAAGAATCTGGCGCGCCAGGCCGGTCTCAAGCGGGTCGAGCCCTGCAAGCCCGAGGTCGCGCAGCGCCATTCGGGCTACCAGGTGGGCGGCACCTCGCCCTTCGGCACGCGCAAGAAGATGCCGGTGTGGGTTGAGGCCGAGGTGCTGGATTACCCCGTGGTCTACATCAACGGCGGGCGGCGCGGGTACCTGATAGGCATCGATCCCAAGGTGCTGGTTGCGCTGCTGGGCGCCAAGGGCGTGTCCGTGGCGCTGGAGTAGGTCGCCCTTGTTCGGACGTGGTATTCCCATACCACCTCCTGGGCCGGCGGCCGCGCCACAATAGGGGCGTAGATCAAGAACCGGAGCCCGGCCACGGGCGCTGAACCGGCTTTACGCCATCCCTAGGAGACACACATGAGCAAGCGACTGTTGATGCTGGTCGGCGACTACGCCGAAGACTACGAGACCATGGTGCCGTACCAGACCCTGCTGACGGTGGGGCACACCGTGCATGCGGTATGCCCGGACAAGAAGGCGGGCGACACCATTGCCACCGCCATCCATGATTTCGAGGGCGCGCAGACCTACACCGAAAAGCGCGGCCACAATTTTGCGCTGAACTACGACTTCGACCGCGTCGAGCCCGCCTCCTACGACGGTCTGGTGATTCCGGGCGGCCGCGCGCCGGAATACCTGCGCCTGAACGAAAAGGTGCTGGACATCGTGCGTGCCTTCGACCAGGCCGGCAAGCCCATCGCAGCGGTCTGCCACGGCGCGCAACTGCTGGCCGCGGCAGGAATCCTGAAGGGCCGCACCTGCTCCGCCTATCCCGCGTGCGCGCCGGAAGTGCGCCTGGCGGGCGGTACCTACGCCGAGATCGGCATCGACCAGGCCTACACCGACGGCAACCTGGTGACGGCACCGGCCTGGCCCGCGCATCCGGCCTGGATGTCGCAATTCCTGGCGGTGCTGGGCACGAAGATCACGCCCTGACCTCCGGCAGCAAAAAAGCGCCAGGGGCGGCAACCTTGCCGCCCCTGGCGCTTTTACGTTACTGCGCGCCGGTCAGGCGAAATCGAGCACGATGCGGCCTTCGATCTGGCCGCGGCGCATGCGGTCGAACACGTCGTTGATGTTCTCCAGGCTTTCAGTGGCCACGGTCGCATGCACCTTGCCCTCTTCGGCGAACTGCAGCGATTCCTGCAGGTCCAGGCGCGAACCCACGATGGACCCGCGCACGGTGACGCCATTGAGCACCATGTCGAAGATCGACAGCGGGAAGTCGCCCGGCGGCAGTCCGTTGAGCGCCACGGTGCCGCTGCGGCGCACCATGCCCAACGCCTGCTCGAAGGCCTTGGGCGACACCGCCGTGATCAATGCGCCATGCGCGCCGCCGATCTCGCGCTTCAGGTAGGCGGCGGGATCGGTGGTCTTGGCGTTGACCGTGACTTCGGCGCCCAGGCGGCGGGCGAAGTCGAGCTTGGCGTCGTCGATGTCCACCGCAGCCACGTTCAGCCCCATGGCCTTGGCGTATTGCACCGCCATGTGGCCCAGCCCGCCGATGCCGGAAATGACCACCCAGTTGCCCGGACAGGTATCCGTCATTTTCAGGCCCTTGTAGACCGTGACGCCGGCGCACAGCACGGGCGCGATGTCCACGAAACTGACGTTCTTGGGCAGCAGGCCCACATAGTCGGCCGCGGCCAGCGCATATTCGGCGAAGCCGCCGTTCACCGAGTAGCCGGCGTTCTGTTGTTGCTCGCACAGGGTTTCCCAGCCGCCCAGGCAATGCTCGCAATGCCCGCAGGCAGAGTACAGCCAGGGAATGCCGACGCGGTCGCCTTCCTTCACATGGGTCACGCCGGCGCCCACCGCCACCACATGGCCGACGCCTTCGTGGCCGGGAATGAAGGGCGGATTGGGCTTGACGGGCCAGTCGCCTTCGACCGCGTGCAGGTCGGTATGGCATACCCCGCAGGCCTCGATCTTCACCAGCAATTCGCCCGGACCCGGGCGCGGCACCGCGACTTCTTCGATTGCCAGGGGCTTGCCGAATGCTCGTGCAACCGCTGCTTTCATGGTTTTATCCATCACTGCCTCCGAAGTCTGATCAAGATTCCCTATGCTCGAACGTGGACGCTTTCCCGACCATGATTTATATCAACCGAGGCGGTTGCCCGCTGATGCAGGAAACGTGTGGTTGCAGAAAGAGGCCGGTGTCTGGGGACGAATCCGACCCGCGGCCGCGTCTTGCCGCCGCCGCGGCAAACGGCGTACAGTCAGCCGTAGGCATCCCGGCCCAGGCCCAAGGCCCAGACCCGAGTTCCAGGAGTTCCCATGTGTGAAATCTTCATCCGCGCCAGCGAGCAGTCCTACGCGCCCGAAACCCGTTCGCTGCGGTTGCATGGCGTGGCCACCAGCCTGCGGCTGGAACAACTGTTCTGGCGGGTATTGGAAGAAATCGCCGGCCGCGACGGCATGCGCGTGACGCAGCTGATCGAACGTTTGTACGACGAACTGATCGAGTACCGGGGCGAGGCCGCCAACTTCACCTCATTCCTGCGGGTGTGTTGCCTGCGCTACCAACTGCTGCAGGCCGAGGGCCGCATTCCGTTGGACGCGGCCGTGCCGATCGGCTCGCTCAACCCCCAAGCCGTATTGGAAGGCCTGCCGCCCACGCTGTACGACGCCCAGCCCCTGCGTCCCAAACGCAAGGCCGCGTAACGCATCCGCGGTGGCGCTGCCGCAGCGCCAAAAAACAAGGGCCCGAACTATCGGGCCCTTTGTTCTTATTGCCGCGTAACGCGGCTGGCGTTCAGCCGCCGGGTTGGATCGACGCCATCGCCACTTCGTTCTGCACGATGCGGCGGATGCGGACCGCATCGCCGATGCGCGAGAGCTTGCCTTGCGAATCCAGCAGCACGATGGCCAGGTCGCGGCCGTTGATGCGGGCCAGCATGACCAGGCATTCGCCGGCTTCGTTGATGTAGCCCGTCTTCGATACCTTGATGTCCCAGTCGGGCTTGCGCACCAGCAGGTTGGTATTGCGGAAGGTCTGCGTGCGGTTGTTGACCTCGACGTCGTACTCGGTATCGGTGGAGTAGCGATGGATCAGCGGGCGCTGGGAGGCGGCGCGCAGCAGGCGGGCCAGGTCGTGCGGCGACGAGACGTTGTCGCTGGACAGGCCGGTGGGTTCGATGAAGCGGGTGCTGGTCATGCCCAGCGCCTGCGCCTTGGCGTTCATGGCGGCCACGAACGCGGGCAGGCCGCCCGGATAGTGGCGGCCCAGCGCGTTGGCGGCGCGGTTCTCGGACGACATCAGCGCCAGGTGCAGCATGTCGCCGCGCGTCAGCTTGGTGCCCACGCGCAGGCGCGAGGTGGTGTGCTTGAGGCCGTCGACGTCTTCGTCGGTGATCTCCAGCATTTCATCCATGGGCAGGTTGGCGTCGACCACGACGACGGCGGTCATCAGCTTCGAGATGGAAGCGATGGGGCGCACCACGTTTTCGTTCTTGGCGAAGATGACCGTGGAGGTTTCCAGGTCCTGCACGTAAGCGGTGGTGGAGCGCAGGGCGGCGGCTTCGGCGCGCACCGAGGAGGCGGGCGGCGGCATGGCGGCCGAACCCAGGGCTGCGGCAGCGGCGGCGCGTTGCGCGCGGGAAGGTTTGTTGGGCTTGCCGTTCTTGCCGGCGGCCGCGCCCTTCTTGGGCGGCGTGCCCTTGGCGGCGACCTGTTTGCCGCCCTTGGGGGCGGCGGCTTTCTTGCCGGCGGAGGATTTGGGAGGAGCTTTCTTGGCGGAGGAGGCGGCCTGTTTGCCCGAGGCGCTCTTGCCGGAGCTGGCCTTGGGGGCCGGGGCCTTCTTCGCTTGTTGCGCCTTGCAGGCCGACGACTTGGCGTTGGTCTTGCAAGGGTCCGTATTCTTCGCGGCTTGCGCGGCGGGGGGCAGGAGCGCGCACACCGCCAGCGCCACAGGCGCTATCGCGTTCGCAATCGCACGTTTCCAGGAAAATGCCATGGTTTGAGCTGGCTTGTCAGTCTGTGAGTAAATATTTCTTAAGCCGGCGTTTCGTCGGGTCAGAAAAAGTCCAGATGAATTAGAGGCTTACGCGTCGAATTTAAACAGCAATTTCAAGTTGCGCGCAAGACGATTCGCTATCATCGTTGAAAAAAATAATAGTGACGTATTGACGCTCGCTTCAATTCGTCACAAGACAAGTCCGAGAAGCTAACGGCAGGCGGCGCGTGAGCGTAGCCCGGATTAACCCTCATCTGGCTGAATGTGCGGTTTTTGTCTCTGGCCGGCGCAGCGCGATACGTGCTTAAAAGAGAGCTGTCGCATCAGGCGGACAGGGGACATGCTGGGGAAGGAAGGCGTCGGAACCGACGCCAAAGTTGGCCTCGCCGGGTGGAATCGAACCACCAATTGACCCTTAGGAGGGGCCGGTTATATCCATTTAACTACGGCGAGACTATGTCCGATCAGGCGGCAGGGTCGGTCGAAGGGACCGTGCTTGCTCACTAAGGCCTTGATATCGCTACGATTCTTCCGGTCCTGAGTTTATCACCGGGGACACGGGCTTCGGCGCAGGACGCAAGTCTATCAGCAGGCGGCGCAAGCCCCAAATCCGCGGCCCGCAGCCTCGCGCCCTGAACCCGGCGCTCGACGTGGCTATTGCCTGGGCCCGGAAGCTATTTGTATATGATGTCCGAGTCCCGCGCGGCGCGTCGGACCGTCCCGAGGAGGGGGCGGCGAACCAAAACAACGAAGAACAGGTTTCATGTCTAGCCAAACCGATACGAATTTCACCCGTACCCTGATCGTGGGCACGCTGGTCGTGCTGCTCGCCATGGGGGTGCGCGCCACCTTTGGCCTCTTCATGCAGCCGATGGGCCTGGCGCAGGGCTGGGGCCGCGAAGTGTTCTCCATGGCCTTCGCGCTGCAGAACCTGGTGTGGGGCGTGGCCTGTATCTTCATGGGCATCATGGCCGACCGCTACGGTTCGGGCCGCACCATCGCCCTGGGCGCGCTGCTGTACATGCTGGGCATGATAGGCACGCGCTTCGCCACCGATGAAGCCACGCTCTACCTGACGGCCGGGGTGCTGGTCGGGCTGGGCCAGGCCGGCACGACCTTTCCGGTGATCCTGCCGGTGGTGGCCCGCGCGGTGCCGCCCGCTTATCGCAGCACGGCCATGGGTATCGCCAGCGCCGGCGGCTCCCTTGGCCAGTTCGCCGTGGTGCCTACGGGCCAGGTGCTGATCAGCGGCCTGGATTGGCCGGGCGCATTGTGGGTGTTGTCGCTGTTCGTCGCCTGCGGCGCGCCGCTGGCCTACTTCCTGCGCGGCCGTCCGCAGGCCCACACCGGGCCGCAGCAATCGCTGGCCTCGGCGGTCAAGCAGGCGGTGCGCCACCCCTCGTTCCACTTCCTGTTCTGGAGCTACTTCGTCTGCGGCTTCCATACCGCCTTCATCACGCTGCACCTGCCGGCCTACGTCAGCGATGGCGGCCTGAGCGCGGGGCAGGGCGCGACCGCCATCGCGCTGATCGGCTTGTTCAACGTGCTGGGCTCGTTCTATGCCGGCAAGCTGGGCGGCAAGTACAGCAAGAAGCGCCTTTTGGCCGTGGTGTACGGCATGCGCGCCTTTGGCATCCTGCTGCTGTTGTGGATGCCCTTGTCGCCATGGGTGCTGTACGCCTTTGCCGCGTGGATGGGGCTGTTCTGGCTGGGGACCGTGCCGCTCACGCAGGGGCTGATCGGCCAGATCTACGGCCTGCGCTACGCGGCCACCTTGTCCGGCATTGTCTTCCTGGGCCATCAACTAGGCAGTTTCATCGGCGTATGGCTGGGCGGATACGCCTACGCCAAGACCGGCAACTACGATGCCGTCTGGTGGCTCGGCGTGGCGCTGGCCATCCTCGCCGCATTGCTGTGCCTGCCGGTGCGCGAACAGCCGGTGGCCCAGCCGGCCCCGGCCTGAGGCCGGGCTTGCCAGGAACGCTGATGACGCCTTCGACGCACTCCGCACCCACCGCCCGCCGCCATCGCGGCTGGCGCATTGCGGGCGCGCTGGCCCTGGTTGCGGTCATGGGCCTGGCGTTCTGGGGCTACACCACGCCGGAAATGCAGATCCACTGGGAAAACCTGGCCGCGCTCTGCGGCTTCTAGGCGCGTTTTCCGCTCGGCCTCGCGGTATCCTACGGCGGTATTTCTTCCCTCATCGCGCGCCGCTTCCGGCGGGCGCTCCGGATACCCATGCAGGACTCTTCGCCTTCCTATCCCGATCTATCGCTGCCGGACATCGGCGGCATGCCCGCCGCCGACACGCTGGTGCTCACGGTGAACAACCGCCTGTCGCGCCGTCTCACGCTGGAACTGGCCGGGCTGCTGCGCCAGGAGCGCCAGGTCAGCGAATTGCCGCGCATCCTGCCGCTGTCCGCGTGGCTGGCCGATGCCGCCAACGAGCTCGCGTTCGAGACCTACGATGACGTGCCCGCCTACCGGCTGGACAGCTTCGCGACACAGTTGGTGTGGACCGAGGCGATCCGCGCGGAAGAGGCCGAGCGCGTGCTGCTGGACGCCAGCCAGGCCGCGCGCCTGTCGATGGACGCGGACCTGCTGATGGACGAATGGCAACTGCAGGTGCCATCGGGCGCGGATACCGACGAGTACCGCGGCTTCGCGAAATGGCGCGCACGCTATCGCCAGGCGCTGGCCGGTATCGATGCAGAGGATGCCAACCAGGGTTATGCGCGCGTGCTGCGGGCGCTGGAGGACGGACGCCTGCCCATTCCGCAGCAACTGGTGTTGGCGGGATTCACGGACATATCGCCGCGCTTTCGCCGGCTGCTTAGCGCCTTCGAGGAACAGGGCGCCGCCGTTGCGCAGTGGCGCGATGCGCAACGGGTCGAAACCGCGGCCCGCCGGTACGAAGCAGCGGATCAAGGCGCGGAATGGCGCGCCGCCGCGGCCTGGGCGGCCGAGCATCTGAAGGCGCATCCGCATGGCCGCTATGCCATCGTCTCGCCCCAGCTGGAGGCGGAATCGCCTTTCGCACGGCGGGTGCTCAGCCAGGCCCTGGCCGGGCGCGGTGGTGAAGCCGCATACGCCTTCAATGTAGCGGTGGGCCGGCCCTTGAACGAATGGCCCATGGCGCGCGCCGCGCTCGCATGGCTGCGCGCGCTGGCCGAGTGCGCGCCGGGCAAGGGATGCAGCGTCGAGGTGCTGGGCGCGGCCCTGTTGGGCGGACATTGCGCGGGCGATGTGCGCGACCGCGCGCGGCTGGCCTCGATCGATGCGCGCTGGCGGCGTCAGGCGCAACTCCACGTTAGCCCGCAGGATTGGCGCAAGCTGCTGGCGGACCTGCCACTGTTGGCGCAGGCCTGGAACCAGGCCATGGAGATCTGGACGCAGGGCGGCCGCCAGGCCACCTGCGACGTGTGGATGCTGCGCATGAAGGCCGCTTTGATGGCGCTGGGCTTTCCCGGCGAAGGCGTGCTGGACAGCGTCGGCTATCAGGTGATGGGCGCGCTGGGCGATGCGCTCGGCAGCTTTTCGGCGCTGGCGCCTGCCGCCGGCCGCCTGGGCGGCGTGGCCGCCGTGAACCTGCTGGAAAGTGTGGCGCGCTCCGCGTCGTTCCAACCGCAGCGCGACCCCTTGGCGCGCCTGGACGTGCTGGGTTTGCTGGAGGCCGAGGGTGGCTATTGGGACGGCGTCTGGATGCTGGGCCTGACTGACGACGTGCTGCCCGCGTCGCCCAAGCCCAATCCGTTGTTGCCGCTGGCCGTGCTGCGCCAGGCCAAGGCGCCGCGCGCCACGCCCGAACGCGAACGCGAGTGGGCCGAAGGCATGTACGCCGCACTGTGCCGCTGCGCGCCCGAGATCATTGTCAGTCATGCGCACATGGACGGCGAGCGCGAGCTGCGCCCGTCGCCGCTGATCGCGGCAGCGGAACTGACCGACTGGGCGCCGGCCGCAACGCAAGCGTTGCCGGCCTTGCCGCAGGAATCGCTGGACGATGCGCAAGGTCCGCCGCTGGCGGCCGGCAACCGCGGTGGCGGCGGCCTGGACGTGCTGGATACGCAGGCCCGCAATCCGCTGTGGGCCTTCGTGCGGCATCGCCTGGGCGGACGCGAGATGGCGCCTTATGCCGACGCGGCCACCGTCAACGTGCGCGGCCAATTCCTGCACAAGGCGCTGGAGCTGGTGTGGGGCATGATGCCCGACCAGGACGCGCTGCACGAGGTCATGGCCAAGGGCCGCCTGCCCGCCTTGCTGGAACAGGCGGTGGCGCAGGCCGCGGACGAGGAATTGAAAGACTATGCGCCGGCTTTGAAGACACTGGAGTGCCAGCGCGCCCAGGCGGTGCTGGCGTCCTGGCTGGACATGGAGGCGCAGCGCCTGCCCTTCGCGGTGGCCCAGGTGGAAAAGAACCACCAGTGGCAGCGCGGCGCGCTCAACCTGAAGCTGCGGCTGGACCGCATCGATACGCTGGGCGATGGCCGCAACGTCATCGTCGACTACAAGACCGGCGTGGCGGCGGCCAAGCCCGAACCGGACTGGTCGCGCAGCCGCCCCGTGAACGTGCAATTGCCGTTCTACGCATCGGTGCTGGCGGACGCCGCGGGCGGCGAAGTGGCGGGCCTGGTGCTGGCGCAGATCCACGCGCGGCAGGTCGCTGCGCAGGGCCTGGCCGACGAAGATCTGGGCGTGCCTGGCGTCACGCTTGCCAGCGACAGCAAGTACTTCGACGGCTTGTCCTGGCCCGAAATCCGGCAGCGCTGGCGCACGGCCATCGAAGCGCTGGCCGACGAGTATGCCGCGGGCTACGCGGCCAACGTGGCCTATCGCCGCGATGATTTGAAATACTGCGATGCATTGCCGTTCTTGCGTTTGCATCTGGACGACGAGGACGCATGAGCCATGGCTGAACAAGAACGCTTGCCGCACGACCACGCCGCGCGCGCCGACGCGCTGGACCCGACCCGCTCGTTCCTGGTGCAGGCGCCGGCCGGCTCCGGCAAGACCGAGCTGCTGACGGACCGCATCCTGGCGCTGCTGGCGACCGTGAATCGCCCGGAAGAAATCGTCGCCATCACCTTCACGCGCAAGGCCGCGTCCGAAATGCATGCGCGCGTGCTCAGCAAGCTGCGCCGCGGGCTGGACGCGCCGCCCGAGACCATGCACGAGCGCCGCAGCTGGGAGCTGGCCCGCGCCGCGCTGGCGCGCAACGAGGCGCAGGGCTGGCATCTGCTGGACCATCCCGCGCGGCTGGCCATCCGCACCATCGACTCGTTCTGCGCGGGCCTGGTGCGCAGCATGCCCTGGCTGTCGGAACTGGGCGGCATGCCGGAGATCACCGACGACGCGCGCGCCCACTACGAGGCCGCCGCGCGCGCCACCCTGGACTTGGCCGATGACTACGAGGCCGTACGCATCCTGCTCAAGCACCTGGACGTGGATGTGCAGGCGGCCAAAGAGGCCATCGCCGACATGCTGGGGCAGCGCGACCAATGGCTGCCGCTGCTGCGCCACGGCTCCGACCGCGAGGGCATGGAGGCCATGCTGGCCGAGGCCATAGGCGAAGACCTGGACGCGCTCAGTGAGGCCATGCCCTATGGTTGGGCCGAAGCGCTATGCGGCCCGGCGCGGCTGGCTGCCGCCAATCTGCAGGATGGGGAAGCGGAGAACAAACTGCAGGCCTTGCTGGACTGGACGGAAGAACCTCCGCCTGACGCCGAGGCGCTGGAACTATGGCAAGCCGTGGCGCACCTGTTGCTGACCGGCACCGGCACCTTGCGCAAGACAGTCAACAAGAACTTGGGCTTTCCCGCCAAGTGCGCGCACAAGGAGCCGTTCGTGGCGTGGCTGGAAGCCGCCGACGCGGACGCGGCCTGGGTGCGCCGCCTGCATGCGGTGCGTGACGTGCCCGCGCCGCATTTCACCGATGCGCAATGGGAAGTGCTGGGCGCGCAGCTGATGACCCTGGCGCTGGCGGTGGCGCAGCTGCGGCTGCGCTTTGCCGATACCGGCGAGGTGGATTTCATCGAGATCGCGCAGCGCGCCGCGGCCGCGCTGGGCAGCGCCGACGATCCTGGCGAATTGCTGCTGAAGCTGGACGCCTCGATCCGCCATCTGCTCATCGACGAATTCCAGGACACCAGCCAGACCCAGCTGGACCTGCTGCGCACCTTGACCTCGGGCTGGCAGCAGGGCGATGGCCGCAGCCTGTTCCTGGTGGGCGATCCGATGCAGTCCATCTACCGCTTCCGCAAGGCGGAAGTGGGCTTGTTCCTGGAGGTCGCCGATATCGGCGTGGGTGAGCTGCTGCCGGACTTTCTCAACCTTACCGACAACTTCCGTTCGCAGGCAGGCATCGTCGAATGGGTCAACCAGTCGTTCGCGCAATTGCTGCCCCGGCGCAGCGACGCGGCGGCGGGCGCCATCGCCTACAGTCCGTCCACCGCCTTCCACGAAGCATTGCCGGAGCCGGCGGTACGCTTCCATCCGGCCTGGTCGCGCGAGGGCGCGGCCCCTGCGGAAACGCAAGCCGAGGACATCGCGGTGGACCTGGTGCGTCAGGCGCTGATTGACCACAAGGGCGCCAAGCATCCCGTCGCCGTGCTGGTGCGGGCGCGCAGCCACCTGGGCAATCTGACCCGCCGCCTGGCGCAGGAAGGCATACGCTGCCGGGCGGTGGATCTGGTGCCGCTGGCCTTGCGGCCGGTGGTGGCGGATCTGGTGCAACTGGTGCGGGCCTTGTCGCACCCCGGCGACCGCCTGGCCTGGCTGTCCGTGTTGCGCGCGCCGTACTGCGGCCTGACGCTGACCTCCTTGCAACGCCTGTTCGGCGACGATCACATCACGCCGGTGCCGGTGCTGCTGGAACGCGCGCTGCGCATCGCGCCGCAAACCGCGCCCGTGGCGGCCGCGAGCGCGCCGCAGGGCTCCCTGTTCGACGCGGCGCCCGACACGCCGGAAACGCCGGCGGCGCAGAACGTGCTTGGCGCCGACGAGTTCGAGCGCTTGCGCCAGGTGGCGGCCATCCTGCTCGACAAGCGCAACGCCGCCGGCGCCATGCCCTTCGCGGCCTGGGTGGAGTCGTTGTGGCGCCGTCTGGGCGGCCCGGCGTTGTATGCCGGCCTGTCCGTGGCCAACGACGCGGAAAGCCTGTTCCAGCTGATCGAGCGCCTGGCGCCGCATGGCGCCATCGATGTCGCCGCGCTGGATACCGGCATCGCGCGGCTGTTCGCCGCGCCGGACGCGGCGGACGAGGACACCGGCGCGGTCGAAATCATGACCATGCACAAGTCCAAGGGCCTGCAGTTCGAAACGGTCATCCTGTACGGCCTGCACCGCGCGCCGCGCGGCGACCAGGCGCCGCTGGTGCGCTTCGAGCAGAGCGGCGGCCGCGTGCTGTTCGGCCCGGTCAAGCCGCGCGCCGAAACCGAGGCCGATCCCTTGTCGCGCTATCTGGGCGCACGCGAGGCGCGCCGCGCGTCCTACGAAATCGACCGCCTGCTGTACGTGGCGGCGACGCGGGCGCGCAAGCGCCTGCACCTGGTGGGCCACGTATCGGTGGACGAGGCAAGCGGCCAAGTCAAGATGCCATCGTCCGCCAGCCTGCTGGGACGCTTGTGGCCTTGCCTGGCCGTGCCGACGCCGCCGTCGCTCGATGGCGAAACGATGGCGCCGCAGGCCGACGGCCCCGAGTGGCAGGGCGAGCCCCTGCGGCGCGTGGACCGCGCCGGCCTGGCGCAACTGGCGCGCATGGCGGACCTGGTCGTCAGCCCCGGCTTTGGCGCCGCGGCGCGCGGCGCCTGGGGCGATGGCGGCGAGCATCCGGCGTGGCAACTGGAAGCCGGCTACGACGCCGCCATCGGCACCTTGTCGCACGCCTGGCTGGCGCGCATCGGCCAGGACGGCGTGCACGCTTGGTCCGCCGACGCGCTGGCGCAGCGCCTGCCCGCCATGCGCCGCCAACTGACGCGCGCAGGCATCCCCGCCAGCCAGGCGGACGCCGCATCCGAAGCCGTGCTCGAAACCCTGCAAGCCACCCTGGCCGACGAACGCGGCCTGTGGCTGCTGTCGCAATCCGGCGCGCGCCGGGAATGGCCCCTGATCGACGCCGCTGGCAAGGTATCCGTCATCGACCTGGCCCTCAGCACCGAAGACGGCTGGCTCATCGTCGACTACAAAACTGGCCGGCCGCATCCGGGCGAGGCGCCAACTGCCTTCGCCACGCGCATGCGGCAGCGGCACGGCGACCAGTTGCTGCGCTATTGCGCGCAAGTCACGGCGCTGGACGGCCGCACGGCGCGCGCCGCGCTTTACTTCCCGCGGGCTCGCGCCTGGATCGATCTGTAGCGCGGGCCGCCTGCCCGGCGGCCCTCAGGTGAACGAGCGCACCGAGTTATTGATGCCGCGGGCGCAATCGAACACCAGCGGCCCCAGGCGCGCCAAAGCCTCTTCGAGAGTCCAGCGGCTGGTCGGCGCCACGATATGCACGGACGCAACGGGCGTGCCGCGCTGGCCCATGATGGGCGCGGCGATCGTCATGTCGCCGAGGAACAGTTCTTCCTTGTTGTGCGCGATGCCTTCGCGCCGCGCCTGCCGGACGATCTCCATCAGCTTCGCCGGATCGGTCTCGGTCCATTGCGTATGGCGCTGCAGCGCAGAGGCGTCCAGGATGGCCTGCGCCTGTTCCTCCGGCAGCGCGCCGAGGTAGGCGCGGCCGCTGGCCGTGCAGTACATGGGGATGCGGCTGCCGATGGGCATGTGGATGGGAATGAACTTCGCCGCCACGACCCGCGACACATACACCATCTCGTGGTCCAGGGGTTCGGTCAGGTTGACCGTTTCCCCCGTGATATTGGACAACTCGGCCAGAAAGGGATTCGCGGCTTCGACCAACGGGTCGGCCGCGATGTAGTTGTAGCCCAGCTCCAGGACCCGCAGAGTGGGGCTGAACTTGCGCGTCTTGGGCGACTTGCTGATGAGCCCCAGCTTTTCCAGCGTGTACACGGTGCGCTGGGCTGTGCTGACGCTCGTGCCCACGGCTTGCGCCACTTCGGACAGAGACATTGCGCTCTGCGCACCACGGAACGCGAACAGAACTTTCAGTCCCCTCGCGAACGAGTGGTTGAACATGCCTTCGTCGACTTCCAGTTCGGCCTGTTCCAGCATTTTCGGCTCCTCGTTTTCCCGTATTTTGGGTATTAATTACCGCCTAGCGATAATAATAAACCTTGGTGCGGGATTTTACTATTGCCCAAAGCGTATCTGCTCCAATATCCTGCGCTCATTCATCGGTTTTGCCGGAGTGTGTGAGCATGGGGCAGGGTCAGAAAACAGCGGGGACGCCGATCCTCCAGATCCAGAACGTCACCAAGACGTTCGGCGCGTCGGCGGCGTTGAAGGGCGTGAGCCTGGACGTGCGCGAAGGCGAGTTTCTGACGCTGTTGGGCCCCAGCGGTTGTGGCAAGACCACGCTGATCCGGATCATCGCCGGCTTTGAAACGCCCACCGCGGGCGAGGTGAAGATAGATGGACAGTCGATCCTGTCATCGCCGCCGTACCGCCGTCCGCTCGGGATGGTGTTCCAAAACTTAGCCCTGTTTCCGCATCTCACCGTCGCCGAGAACATCGGCTACGGCTTGAAAATGCGGCGCGAGCCGCCCGCCGCCATCCGCGGCAAGGTGGAGCGGTCGCTGGCGATGGTCGGCCTGGAAGGCTACGGCGCCCGCTACATCGGCCAGATCTCGGGCGGACAGAAGCAGCGCGTGGCGCTGGCGCGCGCCATTGTCATGGAGCCCCGGGTTCTGCTGCTGGACGAGCCGCTCGGCGCCCTGGATATGAAGATCCGCCGTCAGATGCAGACCGAGTTGAAGCTGATCCAGGAAAAACTCGGCACCACTTTCATCTTCGTGACGCATGACCAGGAAGAGGCGTTGACCATGTCCGATCGCGTCGCCGTGTTCCGCAACGGCCTGATCGACCAAGTCAGCGACCCCGCCACCATCTACGAAAAACCGCAGACCCGCTTTGTCGCTGAGTTCGTGGGAGACACGAATTTCTTCGAAGGCGTGGTGCAGGCCGGCGCGGTCCGTCTCGACTGTCCGGAACTCGGCTGCGAATTCGATCTGCCGGACTCGCGCTTCGCGGCAGGCAGCGCAGTGGGCATATCGCTGCGGCCGCAACACCTGAAACTGGCGCCCGCCGGCAACGTTCGCTTGCAGGCCCGCGTGGAGCGCCGCGTCTACGCTGGACAGAACACGCGCCTCTGGCTGCAGGCCGGCGCCCGGACCCTGATCGCCGATTGGCCAGCGCAGGACGGGCAACCGTTGCCGGCGCAGGGCGAAGCCGTCGGACTGACCTGGGACGACAGCCGCATTTCGGTCGTCTCCCTCTAGCGCTGTTCACTCTCACAGGAGTCGCACAATGAGCACCTATCGATTTGCCCACTGGACCGTCGCGGCGGTCATGGCCGTTTGCGGCACCGCCAGCGCGCAGGAAATCACCATGGCTACCTGGGGCGGCGGCGTGGGGGCGGCGTGGCGCGAGGCTTACGCGGAACCCTTTACGAAGGAAACGGGAATCGGCGTGAAGATCGTCGAAGTCCCCACTCCCGAGGCCCAGGTGCGCGCGCAGAAGGATGCGCCCAAGTTCAATGCGGCGCTTTCGTCGTTCTTCGAGGCCTCGCAGATGTACAGCGACGGACTGCTCGAAGACTTCGACATGAGCGAGGTTCCCGCGCTGAAGAACGTGCCGGAGAAGTACCTGCTCAAGGCGCCTTCCGGACGCCTCATAGGCGTCAGCACCTACTTCGCGTACTACGGCATCGCGGTCAACAAGGATCTTGCGAAACCTTCCGACTTCTCTTCGTGGAAGGCGCTGGGGGATTCCAAGTGGGCGGGAAAGCTGTCGGTCACCCGTCCGGTCTACAGCTCGGCCTACGACCTGACCATCATGTCCGTAGCCGAAGGCGGCAACGAGCGCGACACCGCCAAGGGCCTGGCGTTGCTGACCGCCTTGGGCAAGAACTCGTTGGCAATGTATAGCTCGATGGCGCAGATGAACCAGCTGCTGCAGCGCGGAGAAGTGACGGCTGCGCCCTACTACTCGACCCGCGTCTGGCAGATGAAGCGCGACGGGCAGACCAACATCGAGATGGTGATTCCGAAGGAGGGCGCGCTGATTCTTCCATACATCGTGGTTGTGCCCAAGAAGGCGCAGGGCCGCGCCAGCTACCTGAAGTGGCTGAACTATGTGGCCCAACCGGAGGGCCAGTCGCGCATTGCCGATATTGCCGGCTACCTGCCGCTGAACAGCACGGCCAAACTGTCTCCCGCGACAGAAAAGGAACTGGGCCAGCCGCTGACCGCCCTGCGCGACCAGCTCTATCAGCCGGATTGGAACTACATCGCCGAATCCCGCAAGTCGCGCATCGAGCTGGTCGAACGCGCGATGGCGGGCGCCGGCCGGTAAGCTTGGAGAAGCCGCAATGAAATCGACCCGGCCGCCGCTGATCCTGCTGCTTCCCCCGGCGATCCTGATCCTGATGTTCCTGACGGGGATCGCCTATCTCGCCGTGGAATCGCTGCGCACCGCGGATGGCTTTGGCCTGGACAATTTCGTGCGCTTCTTCGAGCGGGCCGACTACGTCGCGGTACTGCTGCGCACGATAGGGGTCGCGCTGGTCGTCACGTTCTTTTCCGTGCTGGTCGGTTATCCCATCGCCTATGCGATTTCGCGCTATCGCGGCAACCGCAATTTCCTGATGATGCTGGTCATCACGCCGTGGCTGGTCAGCGTGGTGGTGCGCACCTACGGCTGGGTGGTGATCCTGGGGCCCAAGGGCACGCTGAATTCGCTGTTGCTGTCGCTGGGTGTCATCGATACGCCGATGCGCCTGATTTTCAACATGACCGGGGTGGTGATTGGCCTGGTGCATGTCTTCAGTCCGTTTTTCATCGTCTCGGTGCTGGCGGTGCTGCTGCATCTGGATCGCGCCCTGGACGAGGCCTCGCAGACGCTGGCGGCCGGTCCGCTCAAGACCTTTTTGCATGTCACCCTGCCGCTGAGCCTGCCGGGTGTCATCACTGGCGCCATGCTGGTCTATCTGCTGTCGACCGGGGCCATCGTTACGCCGCTGTTGCTGGGGGGCGTGCGTGACGGCATGCTGGCTACGCAGATCTACCAGGACGTGCTGCAGGTTTTCGACTATCCGAAGGCAGCCAGCATGGCGATCGTGCTGCTGCTCGCGGCGTTCTCGCTGGTTATTCCCTTGCAACTGCTCGAACGCCGCGTCGCGGCGCGCGTGTCCGGAACGGGAGCCTGATATGCGCTGGCTATACCGCTTGCTGCTGGTTCTGCTGTTTGGCTTCCTGCCCTTGCCCATTCTGGTGGTGGCGGTGTCGTCGTTCACGTCCACCGGGTACTTCACCTTGCCGCTGGCGTCGCTCTCCTGGCGTTGGTATCTGGAGTTCTTCACCGATCCGCAATGGTTGGGTCTGTTGGCGGTCAGCGCCGGCATCGCCTTGCTGGTGGCATTCATCAGCACATCGGTGGCTCTGCTGGCCGCGCTCGTGCTGGACCGCAGCCGGATCAGGGGGGGCGGCATTATTGAAGCGCTGATCATGTTGCCATTGGTATTCCCCAACGCGGCGCTGGGCGTGGCGTTCCTGGGGCTGCTCGGCCTGCTCGGCGTCAGCGGCTCGTATTTGGGCATCGTATTGGCGCATTGCATCATCACGCTGCCGTTCGCGTACCGCCCCATCCTGAATTCCCTGCGCAAGTTGGACCCCGCGCTGGGAGAGGCAAGCATGAGCCTGGGCGCGCGGCCGGCGCAGGTCTTGCGCACCGTGACCCTGCCCATGCTCAAACCGGGGCTGATCACCGCCTTCCTGTTCTGCTTCATCGTGTCGTTCGACGAGGCGACGATCACCGTCTTCCTGGTCGCGCCGGACGTCAACACCTTGCCTGTGCGCATCCTCACGCAGATACAGGAAAGCGCCAGTCCCGTGATTGCCGCCATCGCCACGTTCCTGATTGTCTTCACGCTTGCGCTGGTGCTGCTGCTGGAACGCACGGTCGGCCTGGAGATGTTCGCCGCGCCAGAGCGCGACCACTGAATCGATTTTTCATGCCCGGAGCGCGATATGTACGAGATCCAGCCCGAAGACGCGGAACTTCTCAAACACTTCAGGACGACGACCACCAAGAACCGGCCGCTGAAGCTGAACCGCCTGCTCAACCGGTTGCGGATGGAGCCCATGGCCGGCAAGCAGGTCATCGTCTGCACCCAGCCTTACTCGGAGTACGCCATCGGCACGCTCGGCGCGGGGCGGGGCGATCCGGTCGAACTGGCGCCGCAGCGCTATGCCAAGCTGGCCGACGCCCAGTGGGCGCTGCTGAAGATCCGCTGGGCCATCCACTCGCCTTATCCCTGGCCGTCCGACCTGGACTGAACGCAGGCCGCCACACCGAGTCGCCCGAATCAAACTGACGGAGCTTGTATGTACGAGATCCTGGGGTACCCCAGCACCTGGACGATCGCGCCGGGAGAGACCATAGAATTCAAAGTGAGCTGCGCGCATGCGCTGCGCTATGACGCCGACCTGGTGCGTATCCGCAGCGGCGACGTTACGCCCGGCGCTCCCGGCTTGAAAGAGACCGTGGTGATGCAGGGCATCGCCACCGCCATCGCCGGGCGTCCCCAAGCCACCGAAACCGGTTCGCGCGCGGTGGCGCCCGCTTTCGGCGAGCCTGCCACGGGCTGCAAGAGCTGGATCCTGGCGGTGATGCCGACTTTGCCTTGCAACGGTGGCGATCAGGCGATCCTGTCGCGCTGGGACGACGCCGCGCGCGTCGGATATCTGTTGGGCCTGGATCGGGATGGCTGTCTGTTCTGGGAACAGGGCAGCGGCGGCAAGAGCGAGCGCGTCACGCTAGGATTGCCCATGACCGCGCGCCAGTGGTATCTGGTGGCGGTAACGCTGGACCTGGACTCGGGGACGGTCGATCTGCGGCAGGTGCCCGCCAACCCCTTGCTGGCCGTGAATTCGCATGCGCAGGCGAGCGGCCGGCTGCCGGCGGTCGATCCGGTCGCGTTGGCGCAGCTTCCGCTGACGATGGGCGCGGCCGCCACTGGCCTGCCGCGCCCACAATACGCCAAGCACTTCAACGGCCGCCTGGATTCGCCCACGCTGCTGCCGTATGGCGCCGGGGATGCAGACCTGGCGCAATTGCGCGTCGAGGCCCAAGGCCGCCGCCATGCCGCGCCGCCACTGCAGGCCTGGGATTTCTCGCAGCGCATCGACAGCGATGTGCTCGTCGACACGGCCAGGCCCTGGTCGGAGGGGCGCATCGAGAACCTGCCCGCGCGCGGCGTGCCCGGCCTGCGCTGGGATTCCAGCGTCATGTTCTGGCGCGAATGTCCCGACCATTTCGCCGCGCTGCACTTCCATGACGACACCCTGGAGGACGCGCGCTGGGAGACCGATTTCAGCCTGACCGTGCCTGACGACCTGCCCAGCGGCCTGTATGCGGCGCGCCTGACCGGCACAGCGGGAGAGCAGGAACGCATTACCTTCATCGTGCGGCCGAAGGCGGGCGGACCGCGCAAGCGGATCGCATTCCTCGCGTCGACGGCCACCTATATGGCGTATTCGAACTCGCACTACCGCCTGGATGAAGAAGGCATGGAAATGAAGTCGGGCAACTTCATGGTCCTGTATCCCTGGGAGACTTACCTGGGCGAACACCGCGAGTTGAGCCTTTCCATGTACGACACGCATTCGGACGGCTATGGCGTCTACTACGCCTCGCGCTTGCGGCCGGTCTTCAGCATGCATCTGCAATGCCGTACCTGGTCGTTGAACGGCGATACCCACTTCCTGGACTGGCTGGACGAAAAGGGCTTTGACTACGACGTCATCACGGACGACATGCTGCACGCCGAAGGCTTGCAGGCCCTGGAGGGCTACAGCGTGGTCATGACCGGGGCGCATCCCGAGTACTGGACCACGCGCATGTGGCAGGCAATGGTGGCGTACCAGGGGCAGGGCGGCCGCCTCATGTACATGGGCGGCAACGGCTTCTACTGGCGCTGCGCCTACCATCCCGAAAAGCCCTGGTTGATGGAACTGCGCCGCACCGAGACCGGCGCCCGCTACAGCGAGACGCCGGCCGGGGAGAGCTACCACAGCTATACCGGCGAATATGGCGGCACTTGGCGCCGCATCGGGCTGGCACCGCAGACGCTGACCGGCATCGGCACCACCGCGACCGGGTTCGACGCCTCGTCCTACTATCGCCGGCGGCCCGAAAGCCGCGACCCGCGCGTGGCTTTCATGTTCGAAGGCGTGGCGGATGAAATCATTGGCGATTTCGGCAGCAGCGGAGGCGGCGCGGCTGGCGACGAGATCGATCGCGTCGACTACCGGCTGGGTACGCCGCCGCATACGCTGATCGTCGCCCGATCGGAAAAGCATACGCGCTACTACAACGTGGTGCCCGAGGAGACGACCTACCACCACCCCACCATCAACGGTGAGGAAGCCAAGCACTGCTATGCGGACCTGGTGTTCTACGAGTGCCTGAACGGTGGTGCGGTTTTTTCCACGGGCTCGATCACGTGGGGGGCGTCGCTGGCCTGGAACGGCTACGACAACAACGTGTCGCGCATTACGGCGAACGTGCTGACCCGATTCGCGGAGGCCACCCCCTTCGTGTTCCCCCAGGCCAGCGGACGCTGAGATACACCATGCGCGCACCAGATTCGGCCGATGCCCCGCAATCCTTGTGGCAGCAGACCGCGGGGCAGGCGCCCGCCGCACCCGCCTTGGCGGCTTCCCTCCAATGCGACGTCGTCATCGTCGGCGCCGGCATTACCGGCTTGTCGACCGCCTTGCACCTGAGCGAACTCGGACTGCGCGTTTGCGTGTTGGATGCCCAGGAACCGGGCTGGGGCGCCTCCGGCCGCAACGGTGGGCAGGTCATTCCGGGCATCAAGCACGATCCGAAGGCGATCCTGGCGCGCTACGGCAAAGCGCTGGGAGAACCGCTATTGCAGATGGTGGCGTCTGCCTCCGACGCGGTATTCGAGCTTATCGAAAGGCATGCCATCGCCTGCCATGCCATGCGGGCCGGCTGGATACAGCCGGCCCATTCTCCTCGCGCATTGGAAACCGTGTCGGACCGCGCCCAGCAGTGGCTGGATCGTGGCGCAGCCGTGGAAATGCTGAACAAGGACGCCGTCAGCGCGAGGCTGGGCACGGACCGGTTCCTGGGCGGCTGGATCGACCGGCGCGCCGGCAGCATCCAGCCCCTGTCCTACACGCGCGGGCTGGTGGCGGCGGCGCAAGCGGCTGGCGCGTCGGTGCATGGACACACCCGCGTCACGGCGCTGGAACGATCAGGCCAGCAATGGCTGGCGCGCACGGAGCAGGGTGTCACTGTCCGCGCCGAGCACGCGCTGATCGCGACCAATGGCTACACCAACGGGCTCTGGCCCGGTCTGCAGCGCAGCGTCATCGCCGCCAACAGCTTCATCGTCGCCACCGGACCGCTGGATCCGAAGGCCTGCGGCCACATCATGCCCGGCGGCGTGGTGGCCTCGGACTCCCGCCGCCTGCTGCTGTACTTCCGCCGCGATCACGAGGGCCGTTTCGTGCTGGGAGGCCGGGGCCATTTCGCCGACCCCGCATCGGAACAGGATTGGGACCACCTGGTGCGCGGCGCGCGCATGCTGTTTCCGGAACTGGCCCGGATTCCCTTCACTTATCGCTGGGCCGGCCGGATCGCTTTGACACGCGATTTCGTGCCGCATGTCCATCAGCCATCGCCCAACCTGCATATCCTGCTGGGCTACAACGGCCGCGGAGTCGCCCTCGCCACGCAGATGGGCCGCTACCTCGCCCGGACCATCGCCGCGGGCGAGCCCATGCCATACCCCGTCACCCCCATCAGGCCACTGCCGTTCCACGGCCTTAAGCGGTTCTACATCGCGCTCGGCGTCGCCTACTACGGCCTGTGCGACAAGCTCTCGTAGACGCGCGCCTCCACCCTCCTGAGCACACCATGACCATCCAACACATCCCCCAGACCCGCGACACAGCCCAGCTGGACGACCTCGGCCCGGTCGGCATCCCGCTCAGCGAACCCGCCTGCGCATTGCGCGCCAGGAAAATAGTGGTCCCCGGCGCCGAAGCCACCAGCGCCGGCATCTGGGAATGCTCCCCCGGCCAATTCCGCCGCCAGGTCCTGGAAGGCGAAATCATGCACATCCTGGCCGGCGAAGGCTCCTTCACCCCCGACGGCCAGCCCCCGCTGCAATTCCGCGCAGGCGACACCCTGGCCATGCCCCCCAATACCCAAGGCGTCTGGGATATCCGCACCCCCGTCCGAAAACTCTACGTCCTGGCTCCCTCCAGTCAGGCGGAAAACTAAGCGTCTAGCCAACGACGCCCCGAGCAAGCAAAGTTCTGAAGACCCCACAAGGCAAAGCGAAGCGAGCCGAAGGGACCAGCGAAGCGAAGTCCCAAACTCCCTCCCCCTCGGGGGGAGGGCTGGGGAGGGGGCCCACATACTGCCCCCTGGGGCCCGCCGGCCGAGGTTCTAGCAAGCAAGCGAAGCGCAGCTCTGCTAGAATCTCGGCTGGCGGGCCCCTCCGCATGGTTCGGCGGTGAACCTGGTCAGGTCGGGAACGAAGCAGCCATAGTCGTTTAGGGTCAGTGCCGGAGTAAGGCTCGCCAACCGGATTCTTCAAAGCAACGCGTCATGCCAAACCCATGACGCGTTTGTTTTCAAGGGGGACGGGGTTATTTTCCAAGGATATCTTCCACGGGAATAAACCCGTCCCCTTTGCGTTTCAGGCCAGCTTCCGAAACAGGCTCTACAATCCACCCATGACTTATCTGGTACTGGCCCGCAAGTGGCGGCCGCGATCGTTCGATACCCTCGTGGGACAGGATCACGTGGTGCGCGCGCTGACGCATGCGCTCGACACCCAACGCCTGCACCACGCCTGGCTGTTCACAGGAACTCGGGGGGTGGGCAAGACCACGCTTTCGCGCATCCTGGCCAAGTCGCTCAACTGCGAAACAGGCATCACTTCCAAGCCTTGCGGCGTGTGCCGCGCGTGTACGGAAATCGATTCCGGGCGTTTCGTCGACTACCTCGAACTGGACGCGGCCTCGAACCGCGGCGTCGAGGAAATGACGCAGCTGCTGGAGCAGGCGGTGTACGCGCCGGGCGCGGGGCGCTTCAAGGTCTACATGATCGACGAAGTCCACATGCTGACCGGGCACGCGTTCAACGCCATGCTCAAGACGCTGGAAGAGCCACCGCCCCACGTCAAATTCATACTCGCCACCACCGACCCGCAGAAGATTCCGGTGACGGTGCTGTCGCGCTGCCTGCAGTTCAACCTGAAGCAGATGCCGGCCGATTCCATCGTCGGCCACCTGCAGGCCGTGCTCGGCCAGGAAGACGTGGGCTTCGAGGTCCCGGCCCTGCGGTTGATCGGGCAAGCGGCTTCGGGTTCCATGCGCGATGCCCTGTCGCTGACCGACCAGGCCATCGCCTACAGCGCCGGCAACCTGACCGAGGATGCCGTGCGAGGCATGCTCGGCACCATCGACCAGCGGCACCTGGTGCGCCTGCTGGACGCGCTGTCCGCCGGTGACGCCAAGAGCGTGCTGGCGGTGTCGGATGAATTGGCGATCCGCGGCCTGTCCTATGCCGGCGCCCTGGCCGACCTGGCCGTGCTCTTGTCGCGGGTGGCCATCGAGCAGCGTGTGCGCGGCGTGACGCCGGCCGAAGATCCCCTGGCCGGCGATATCGCCCGGCTGGCTCAGGTGTTGCATCCCGATGCGGTGCAGCTGTTCTATTCGGTTGCGGTGCATAGCCGCAGCGAACTGACCCTGGCGCCCGATGAGTACGCAGGCTTCATCATGGCCTGCCTGCGCATGCTGGCGCTCAATGGCGACGCAGGCCCGCAGACCGCGCTCGAAGCGCCTGCCGCGCCGGCCCGCCAGACGGCCGATGCGGCCGCGGCTCCCGCGCCGGTCGCCGCGCCTGCGCAAGCCCAGCCCGCACCTGCACCTGTGCCTGCACCGGTCTCGGCCGTTGCCGCGCCGGTGGCTGCTGCAATAGCCCCGGAACCCGCGGTCCAGGCGCCGGTTGCGGCTCCGCAGGCGTCCGCGCCCGCCGAGTCCTCCGCTCGCGCCGAACAGGCTCCCGAGCCGGCACCGGTTGCCGCAGAACCCGAACCCGTCGCCGTAGAACCCGAACCCGTCGCCGCGGCGCAAGCCCCGCAATCTACCCAGGCCGGCAGCGTGCCGCCTTGGGAGGACCTGCCGGCCGGAGCGCCGGCGGCGCCCGAGACCGAGGCCGGCAAGACCGCCGGTTCGGCGGCGCTGGCGGTCACGCCGGCTACCGCCGCGGCCATTGCGCCCGTGCCCGCGTCGCAAGCCGACCATGGCGATGGCCCGCCTTCCTGGGTCGACGAAGAAATCCCGTTCGAAGCCGAAGGCGGTTTCGCGCCGGACAACGGCTTTACGTCGGATCCCGACGACGATGATTTCGAAACCCTGGCCAGCGCGCCTTCGGCTGCGCCGCCCGCCGCCGCGCCCGTCCGGCGCGAAGGCCCTGCGCCCGCGCGCAAGCGGCAATCGTCGCGCGCCCGCATGGCGGATATGACTTCCGAAACCTGGCCCGAACTGGCCGCGCGCCTGCCGGTCACCGGCCTGGCGGCGGAGTTGGCGCGCCAGAGCGCATGGGCCGGCGTGCAAGGCGACGCCATCATTCTGCGCGTGGCCGTCAAGACACTGGCCGAAAGCGAAAGCCGCGTCCGTCTGCAGACCGTGCTGTGCGAACATTTCGGCCAGGGCATACGGCTGGACGTCGAGGTCGGCGTAACGGGCGAGGCGACGGCGCATGCCGTGGCCCAGGCCGAACGCGCCGCCCGCCAGCAGGCTGCTGAAGACGCGGTCGCTGTCGATCCTTTTGTACAGGCGCTGGTCGCCGATTTCGGCGGCCAGGTCGTGCCCGGCTCGATCCGCCACGTCGATTCCCCCGCCGCCGCTGCCTGAAGCGGCGGCCATCTCTCATTCCCCTCATTCAAGGAAGCATCGATCATGATGAAAGGACAACTGGCCGGCCTGATGCGCCAGGCGCAGCAAATGCAGGAAAACATGAAGAAGGCGCAGGACGCGCTGGCCGACATCCAGGTCGAAGGCGCTTCCGGCGGCGGCTTGGTCAAGGTCACCATGACCTGCCGCCACGACGTCAAGCGCGTGGCCATCGATCCGTCGCTGCTGGGCGACGACAAGGACATGCTGGAAGACCTGGTTGCCGCCGCGTTCAACGACGCGCTGCGCAAGGCCGAAGCCACCTCGCAGGAAAAGATGGCATCGGTCACCGCCGGCATGCCGTTGCCCCCGGGCATGAAGCTGCCGTTCTGAGCGCAGTCCCAAGGCCGCAATGGATCCGTTACTGCCCGAACCCGAGCCGCTCGTCTCGCTGATCGAGGCGCTGCGGCGCCTGCCCGGCGTGGGCGTGCGTTCTGCCCGGCGCATGGCCTATCACCTGCTGCAGCATGATCCGCAAGGCGCGGACAT
The DNA here is from genome assembly GCF_058783105.1 of Achromobacter sp. FW305-C-30-7. NCBI lineage: Bacteria > Pseudomonadati > Pseudomonadota > Betaproteobacteria > Burkholderiales > Alcaligenaceae > Achromobacter > Achromobacter sp. FW305-C-30-7. Next base: position 81,338 of record NZ_JBYSYI010000009.1, read on the forward strand.
GCTGGGGCGGGCGCTGGCGGGCGCGGTCCAGGACCTGAAGCATTGCGCCCGCTGCAACAGCTTCTCGGAAGATGAGGTCTGCGGCACCTGCGTCAACCCCAAGCGCGATCCCTCGTTGCTGTGCATCGTCGAGACGCCGGCCGACCAGAACATGATCGAGTCCAGCCACGGCTACCGTGGCCTGTACTACGTGCTGATGGGCCGCGTCGCGCCGCTCGAAGGGATCGGTCCGCGCGAACTGGATTTCGAGCGGGTGATCAAGCGCGCGACCGACGGCGTGGTGCAGGAAGTCATCCTGGCCACCAACTTCACCGCCGAAGGCGAAACCACCGCCCATTTCCTGGGCGAAGCATTGGGCGAACGCGGGCTGCGCGTCACGCGGCTGGCGCGCGGCGTGCCTGCCGGCAGCGAGCTGGAATACGTAGACGCCGGCACCATCGCGTGGGCGCTGATGGAGCGCAAGACCACCTGATTCCGCAGTACCAGAACGCCTTGCCGGCAATGTATCGGCAACGGCAAAACAGTGAGGTAGACAAACCATGTCAGCGCTGACCGGACTGAAGGTCCTGGAACTCGGCACGCTCATTGCCGGCCCGTTCGCCGCGCGCATCTTCGGCGAATTCGGCGCCGACGTCATCAAGGTGGAAACGCCCCACGGGCCTGACGGCACGGGCGGCGGCGATCCCATCCGCAGCTGGCGCCATCTGCACGAGGGCAACTCCCTTTGGTGGACGGTGCAGGCCCGCAACAAGCAATCCATCGCACTCAATCTGAAAGATGCGCGCGCGCGGGAAATCGCCCGCAAGCTGGCGCTGGACGCCGACGTGGTGGTCGAGAATTACCGGCCAGGCGTGCTGGAGAAGTGGGGCCTGGGCTACGAGCAGCTACGCGCGATCAATCCCGCGCTCATCATGGTGCGCCTGTCCGGTTATGGGCAGACCGGTCCCATGAAGGACCAGCCGGGCTTCGGCGCCATCGGCGAATCCATGGGTGGGCTGCGCTATGTGTCGGGCCATCCGGACCGGCCGCCCCTGCGCGTCGGCATCTCCATCGGCGATTCCATCGCCGCGCTGCACGGCGTGATCGGCGCGATGATGGCGCTGCGCCACCGCGATGCCACCGGCGGACGCTGGAACGGCAAGCAGGGCGTGGATTGCCAGGCGGGGCAGGGGCAGATGGTGGACGTGGCGCTGTACGAGGCCGTGTTCAACATGATGGAGAGCCTGGTGCCGGAATATGACGTGGCCGGCGTGGTGCGCGAGCGCACGGGCGGCGCGCTGCCCGGCATCGTGCCATCGAATACCTACACCACCCGCGACGGCCAGAACATCGTCATCGCCGGCAACGGCGACGCGATATTCCACCGGCTAATGCGCGCCATCGGCCGCGATGATCTGGCCACGGACCCTGGCCTGGTGCGCAACGACGGCCGCGCCAAACGCGTGGAAGAGATCGACGGCGCGATCCAGCAGTGGTGCGGCGCGCGCGGCATCGAAGAGGCGCTGGGCGTCCTGAAGGGCGCCGACGTGCCCGTGGGCAAGATCTACAGCGTGGCCGACATGTTCGGCGATCCGCAATTCCTGGCGCGCCGCATGATAGAGCAGCATCGCTTCCCCGACGGCACGCCGGTCAAGCTGCCCGCGGTGGTGCCCAAGCTGTCGGAGACGCCGGGCGAGACGCGTTGGGTGGGCCCGGTATTAGGGGAACATACCGAGGAAGTCCTGAAATCGCTGGGGTATGATTCAGCGGCTATAGAAGAGCTGGCAAAGACCGGCGCTATCGGTCTGCCCGACAACTAGGAGACAACCACATGTCAGTCACTCGCCGTGATCTGCTCAAGATGGCCGGCGCCGCCGGCGTCATGGGCATGGCGCCCGCCATCGTGCGCGCGCAGAAGCTGGAGAAGACCAAGGTCCAGATCGCAGTCGGCGGCAAGCCGCTGATCTACTATCTCCCCCTGTCCATCGCGGAAGCCCGCGGCTACTTCAAGGACGAAGGGCTGGATGTCAGCATCGCCGACTTCGCGGGTGGCTCCAAGGCCTTGCAGGCCGTGGTGGGCGGCAGCGCCGACATCGTGTCGGGCGCGTTCGAACACACCTTGTCCATGCAGTCCAAGGGCCAGGCCTATCGCGCCTTCGTGCTGCAGGGCCGCGCGCCCATGATAGGCGTGGGCGTGTCCAAGAAGAACCTGCCCAACTACAAGGGCCCCGCCGACCTGAAGGGCAAGAAGATCGGCGTGACCGCGCCGGGCTCGTCCACCAACATGGTGGTCAGCTTCTTCCTGGCCAAGCACGGCCTGAAGGCCTCGGACGTGTCCATCATCGGCGTGGGCGCTGGCGCCGGCGCGGTGACCGCGCTGCGCAGCGGCCAGATCGACGCCATCTCCAACACCGACCCCGTGGTGTCGATGCTGGAAATGCCGGGCGACATCCAGATCATCGTCGACACGCGCACGCTCAAGGACACCAAGGACATTTTCGGCGGCAATATGCCGGCGGGCTGCCTGTACGCGCCGCAAGCCTTCATCGACGCCAATCCCAACACCACCCAGGCCCTGGCCAATGCCCTGGTGCGCGCCGACAAGTGGATCCAGAAGGCCGGCGCCGACGAAATCGCCAAGGTCGTGCCGGAAACCTATCTGCTGGGCGATCCGGCCGTCTACAAGGCTGCCATCGCCAAGAGCCTGGAAGGCCTGTCGCCGGACGGCCTGATCCCCGAGGACGGCGCCGCCACCGCGCTCAAGGCGCTGGCGGCCTACCAGGCGGACTTCGACGGTTCCAAGATCGATCCGTCCAAGGTCTGGACCAACGACTACGCCCGCCGCGCCAACGAGAAGTACCCCAATGGCTGAAGCCGCGCTGTCGCTGGAAAACATCAGCTGCACCTTTGTCTCCCGCGACGACCGGTCGCAGCGCTACACCGCCGTCAGCGACACCACCCTGGCCATCGAGCCGGGCGAGTTCGTGTCGGTGGTGGGCCCGACCGGCTGCGGCAAGTCCACCCTGCTCAACGTCGGCGCCGGGCTGCTGGCGCCGTCGTCGGGCAGCGTGAAGGTGTTCGGGCAGCCTTTGTCCGGCATCAATGAGCGCGCCGGCTACATGTTCCAGGGCGAGGCCCTGCTGCCCTGGCGCAGCGCGCTGGACAACGTGGTGGCCGGCCTGGACTTCGCCGGCGTGCCGCGTTCGCAGGCGCTGGAACGCGGCCGCGAATGGATGCGCCGCGTCGGCCTGGGCGGCTTTGAAAGCCGTTATCCGCACCAGATGTCGGGCGGCATGCGCAAGCGCGCGATGCTGGCGCAGACGCTGATCCGCGACCCCGACATCATCCTGATGGACGAACCGTTTTCGGCGCTGGACATCCAGACCCGCCAGCTCATGGAGAACGAGGTCCTGGACCTCTGGATGGCCAAGCGCAAGGCCGTGCTCTTCATCACGCACGACCTGGACGAGGCCATCGCCATGAGCGACCGCGTGGTGGTGCTGTCGGCGGGGCCGGGCACGCACCCCATCGGCGAATTCGTCATCGACCTGCCGCGTCCGCGCGACGTGGCCGAAGTGCGCACGCATCCACGCTTCGTCGAATTGCATGCCGCCATCTGGGGCGTGCTGCGCGAAGAAGTCCTAAAGGGCTACGCCCAACAGAAGCGAGCCTAGGCCATGCCCAAGCTGATCAAACCCGGTTCGGCCAGCCTGCGCTTCTGGCAGTTGCTGCTGCTCGTCATCATTTTGCTGGTCTGGCATTTCGCCTCGCGCGATCCCAAGGTGGCCTTCTTCTTCGGCGAACCGCTGAAGGTGTGGGGCCGCATCTGGGCCTGGTTCGTCACCAATGCGGACATCTATACCCACCTGGGCGTGACGCTGACCGAGACCGTGCTGGCCTTCTTCATCGGCACCATTGCCGGGCTGGCCTTTGGCCTGTGGCTGGGCCTGTCGCCGGGCGCCAGCGCAATCCTCGATCCCTACATCAAGGCCGCCAACTCGATGCCGCGCGTCATCCTGGCGCCCATCTTCGGCATGTGGTTCGGCCTGGGCATCTGGTCCAAGGTGGCGCTGGCTGTGACGCTGGTGTTCTTCATCGTGTTCTTCAACGTCTACCAGGGCGTGCGCGAAGTCAGCCCCACCTTGCTCGACAATGCTCGCATGCTGGGCGCGCGCCGGCGCCAGCTGCTGCGGCACGTGTACTTGCCGTCGGCCACCAGTTGGGTGTTCTCCAGCCTGCATACTTCGGTGGGCCTGGCTTTCGTGGGCGCGGTGGTGGGCGAGTACCTGGGCTCGGCCAGCGGCGTGGGCTACTTGATTCTGCAGGCCGAAGGCACCTTCGATGTGAACACCGTGTTCGCGGGCATCATCGTGCTGACGGCGTTCGCGCTGGTGCTGGACGCCGTCGTCGGCATAGGTGAGAAACGCCTGATGAAATGGCAGCCCCGGTCCGGCGAAACCGAAAAAATCTGAAGGAGTTCCCATGGCCCGTCTGCCCTATGCCGACCTGACCCATCCCGAAGCCAAGCCGCTGGTCGACCGCATCGTCGCCGAGCGCGGCAGCGTGCTGCACCTGTACCAGATGCTGCTGCACAGCCCCGCCGTGGCGGGCGGCTGGCTCAACTATCTGACTTCGATCCGCCAGCTCAGCACCTTGCCGGGCGACCTGCGGGAACTGGTGATCATGCGCGTGGCGGTCATCAACGGCGCGCCTTACGAGGCCGACCAGCATGCGCCGATCGCGCTGAAGGAAGGCGTGTCGCAGGCGCAACTGGACGCACTGGATGCTTGGGAAAGCTCGGACCTGTTCGACCAACGCGAAAAGGCCGTGCTGGCTTACACCGACGCCATGACGCGGCAGGTACAGGTGCCCGAGGCCGTATTCCAGGCCGCCCGGGCGGCGATGGGTTCGGAAAAACTCATCGTGGAACTGACTGCGACGGTAGCGGCCTACAACATGGTGTCGCGCTTCCTGGAAGCGTTGCAGGTGCATTCGCACGATCACCGCTGACGCAGGCGCGCGGCCGCCGGCCGCGCATCCTTTCGCCTGCGTAGCGACGGGCGCCGCGGCGCCCGCCCGGTTCAGGTCCGCTGCGCCTCGATCAGCGCATCCAGCTTGACCGCGTCCGCCACGAACAGGCGGATGCCTTCCGACAACTTCTCGCTGCCCATCGCGTCTTCATTGAGCAGGGTACGGAACGTGACTTCGTCCGCGCCGATGCGGGCGATGTTGGCGGGGACGTCGTCCGCGCGCAATTGTGCCGGCGCGTCGCCCTGGGTACCGGCCAGCTTGGTCAGCAGCTCCGGGCTGATGGTCAGCAGGTCGCAGCCCGACAGCGCCAGGATCTGGCCGACGTTGCGGAAGCTCGCGCCCATGATTTCCGTGGGGATGTCGAAGTGCTTGTAGTACTGGTAGATCCGGGTCACGGACAGCACGCCCGGATCGCGCGCGCCGGCGTTATCGGCTTCGACCCAATTGGCGCCGGCGGATTTCTTGTGCCAGTCGTAGATGCGGCCGACGAAGGGCGAGATCAGCTGCACGTGGGCGTCGGCGCAGGCCACGGCCTGCGGCAGCGAGAACAGCAGGGTCAGGTTGCAGCGCACGCCTTCCGATTGCAGGGCGCGGGCGGCCTGGATGCCTTCCCAGGTCGAGGCGATCTTGATCAGCACGCGCTCGCGCGGCACGCCGGCGGCTTCGTACAGGGCGATCAGGCTGCGGGCGCGCTCGATGGTGGCGCGGGTGTCGAAGGACAGGCGGGCATCGACCTCGGTCGAGACGCGGCCGGGCACGATGTCCAGGATGGCGCGGCCGAAGGCGACCAGCAGGCGGTCCATGAGTTCGGCGGTGGGCGCGCCGCGGTGCTCGCGCGCGGTCTTTTCCAGCAGGGGGCGGTAGGCGTCCTGCTGGACGGCCTTGAGAATAAGGGACGGGTTCGTCGTGGCGTCGGTGGGACGCAGCGCCTTCATGGCTTCGAAATCCCCCGTGTCGGCGACGACGGTGGTGTGGTTGCGCAGGGCGTCAAGTTGGCTGGACATGGACGATACGGCTCGCAGCAGGCTAGGGTTGAAGGTGTCCTAGCGTATCACTGAGGCCGCCAGGGCGCTGTCGGCTGGATGAGGGAGGGGGACGGCGGGACGCGGAAAAACAGGCCAAAACGCCGTTTCCGGCCTTATTTGGCGCGGTTCGCCAGGGAAAACGCCCGCTCAGGGTATAATCCGAAGGTTTGATTATCGATTCTAAAACCGGGGTTTACTGTGCTGCCGCAACTCTTTCCCGAGGGGATCAACCGCTTCCCTCCTGCAATTCTGGCTCTGGCGGACGGTACCATTTTTCGAGGCGTGTCGATCGGTGCGCCTGGGCATACCGTTGCCGAAGTGGTGTTCAACACCGCGATGACCGGGTACCAGGAAATTCTCACCGATCCCAGCTATAGCGGCCAGATCGTTACGCTGACCTATCCGCATATTGGCAATACTGGCGTCAACGCCGAAGACGTGGAAGCCAAGCGCGTCTTCGCCGCCGGCCTGGTGGTCCGTGACTGTCCCGCCCGCGTGTCGAACTTCCGTTCCACGCAATCGTTGCCTGAGTACCTCGCCGAGCAAGGCGTCGTCGCCATTTCCGGCATCGACACCCGCAAGCTCACCCGCATCCTCCGCGAAAAGGGCGCCCAGGGCGCCTGCATCTTCGTCGGCGCCGACGCTGAGCGCGCCGTCGAACTGGCCCGCGGCTTTGCCGGCATGGCCGGCCAGGACTTGGCCAAGGTGGTGTCGCTCAAGGACAGCGCCGAATGGACCGAAGGCACCTGGCAATTGGGCAAGGGCTTTTCCAAGCCCGACCAGTCCAAGTTCCACGTCGTGGCCTACGACTTCGGCATCAAGACCAACATCCTGCGCCTGCTGGCTGACCGCGGCTGCCGCCTGACGGTGGTGCCGGCCCAGACCAGCGCCGAGGAAGTCTTCAAGCTCAACCCCGACGGCGTGTTCCTGTCCAACGGCCCTGGCGACCCCGAGCCCTGCGACTACGCCATCGAGGCCACGCGCGCCTTCCTGGACAAGAAGCTGCCGGTGTTCGGCATCTGCCTGGGCCACCAGATCATGGGCCTGGCGCTGGGCGGCAAGACGCTCAAGATGAAGACCGGCCACCACGGCGCCAACCACCCCGTGCAGGACCTTCAGTCCAAGCGCGTGTTCATCACCAGCCAGAACCATGGCTTCGCGGTCGACGCGGCCAGCCTGCCGGCCACCGCGCGCGTGACGCATGTTTCGCTGTTCGACGGCACGCTGCAGGGCTTCGAGCTCACCGACCGCCCGGCCTTCTGCTTCCAGGGTCACCCCGAAGCCAGCCCGGGTCCGCACGACATCCTTGAACTGTTCGACAAGTTCATCGACCTGATGTCCGGCCAAAAGTAAAGATTGCATCATGCCCAAGCGTACAGACCTAAAAAGCATACTCATCATCGGCGCCGGCCCCATCATCATCGGGCAGGCCTGCGAATTCGACTATTCCGGCGCACAGGCGTGCAAGGCGCTCAAGGCCGAGGGCTATCGCACCATCCTGGTGAACAGCAACCCGGCCACGATCATGACGGATCCGGAAACGGCCGACGTCACCTACATCGAGCCCATCACCTGGCAAGCCGTCGAAAAGATCATCGAGCGTGAAAAGCCCGATGCGCTGCTGCCCACGATGGGCGGCCAGACCGCGCTGAACTGCGCGTTGGACCTGGCCCACCACGGCGTGCTGAAGAAGCACAACGTGGAACTGATCGGCGCCAACGAGCACGCCATCGAAAAGGCCGAGGACCGCCAGAAGTTCAAGCAGGCCATGACCGACATCGGCCTGGAATCGGCCAAGTCGGGCGTGGCCCACAGCATGGACGAAGCCTGGGAAGTGCAGCGCCGCATCGCGGCCGAAGTCGGCACTTCCGGTTTCCCCGCCGTGATCCGCCCCAGCTTCACCATGGGCGGTTCGGGCGGCGGCATCGCCTACAACGCCGAAGAATTCGAAACCATCTGCCGCCGCGGCCTGGAAGCTTCGCCCACCAGCGAACTGCTGATCGAAGAGTCGCTGCTGGGCTGGAAGGAATTCGAGATGGAAGTGGTCCGCGACAAGGCGGACAACTGCATCATCGTCTGCTCCATCGAAAACCTGGACCCGATGGGCGTGCACACGGGCGACTCCATTACCGTGGCGCCGGCTCAGACGCTGACCGACAAGGAATACCAGATCATGCGTAACGCATCGATCGCGGTATTGCGCGAGATCGGCGTGGATACGGGCGGCTCGAACGTGCAGTTCGCGGTCAACCCCCGCGACGGCCGCATGATCGTCATCGAGATGAACCCGCGCGTGTCGCGTTCGTCGGCGCTGGCCTCCAAGGCCACCGGCTTCCCCATCGCCAAGGTCGCCGCGCGCCTGGCCGTGGGCTACACGCTGGACGAACTCAAGAACGAAATCACCGGCGGTGCCACGCCCGCTTCGTTCGAACCCTCGATCGACTACGTCGTCACCAAGGTGCCGCGTTTCGCCTTCGAGAAATTCCCCACCGCCGACGCGCGCCTGACCACCCAGATGAAGTCCGTGGGTGAAGTCATGGCCATCGGCCGCACCTTCCAGGAATCATTCCAGAAGGCGCTGCGCGGTCTGGAAGTCGGCGTCGACGGCCTGAACCAGAAGACCACCGACCGCGAGAAGCTGCAGGTCGAACTGGGCGAACCCGGTCCGGAACGCATCTGGTACGTGGGCGACGCCTTCGCGCAGGGCTTCACGCTGGACGAAGTGCACAACATCACGCACATCGACCCGTGGTTCCTGTCGCAGATCAAGGAAATCGTCGACATCGAACTGGCGCTGGAACAGAAGACGCTGGCCGACCTGGACTACGCCACGCTGTGGGAACTCAAGCGCCGCGGTTTCTCCGACCGCCGCCTGGCTTTCCTGCTGGATTCCTCGGAATCCGAAGTGCGCAAGCTGCGCCACCAGTTGAATGTGCGTCCGGTCTACAAGCGCGTCGATACCTGCGCCGCTGAATTCGCCACCCGCACGGCCTACATGTACTCGACCTACGAGGAAGAGTGCGAAGCCGCGCCCACCGACCGCAAGAAGATCGTGGTGCTGGGTGGCGGTCCGAACCGCATCGGCCAGGGCATTGAGTTCGACTACTGCTGCGTGCATGCCGCGCTGGCGCTGCGCGACGATGGGTACGAGACCATCATGGTCAACTGCAACCCGGAAACCGTGTCCACCGACTACGACACTTCCGACCGCCTGTACTTCGAGCCGCTGACGCTCGAAGACGTGCTGGAAATCGTCCACAAGGAAAACCCGGTCGGCATGATCGTCCAGTACGGCGGCCAGACCCCGCTGAAGCTGGCGCGCGCCCTGGAAGCGAACGGCGTGCCCATCATCGGCACCAGCCCCGAATCCATCGACGTGGCCGAAGACCGCGAGCGCTTCCAGAAGCTGCTCAACAAGCTTGGCCTGCGCCAGCCGCCCAACCGCACCGCGCGCACGGAAGGCGAGGCCCTGGCCCACGCCGCCGAAATCGGCTATCCGCTGGTGGTCCGCCCCAGCTACGTGCTGGGCGGCCGTGCCATGGAAATCGTGCACGAGCAGCAAGACCTCGAGCGCTACATGCGCGAGGCCGTGAAGGTCAGCAATGACTCGCCCGTGCTGCTGGACCGCTTCCTGAACAACGCCACCGAAGTGGACGTGGACTGCCTGGCCGACGGCGAAACCGTCTTCATCGGCGGCGTCATGGAACACATCGAGCAGGCAGGCGTGCACTCGGGCGACTCGGCTTGCAGCCTGCCGCCGTACTCGCTGTCGGCGGAAGTCATCGCCGAGATCAAGCGCCAGACCACGATGATGGCCAAGGCGCTGAACGTCAGCGGCCTGATGAACGTGCAGTTCGCGATCCAGGGCGGCGACGTCTACGTGCTGGAAGTGAACCCGCGCGCTTCGCGCACGGTGCCTTACGTTTCCAAGGCCACCGGCCTGCAGCTGGCCAAGATCGCCGCGCGCGCCATGGCAGGCCAGACCCTGGCCGCCCAGGGCATCACCAAGGAAGTCGTGCCGCCTTACTTCTCGGTCAAGGAAGCCGTGTTCCCGTTCGTGAAGTTCCCGGGCGTGGACACCATCCTGGGTCCGGAAATGAAGTCGACCGGCGAAGTGATGGGCGTGGGCACGAGCTTCGGCGAAGCCTTCGTCAAGTCGCAATTGGCCGCGGGCGTGCGCCTGCCGGAATCCGGCACGGTGTTCATCAGCGTCAAGAACCAGGACAAGCCCCTGGCGGTGGAAGTGGCGCGCGGCCTGCACGCGCTTGGTTTCAAGCTGGTCGCCACGCGCGGCACGGCTGCCGAGATTGAATCTGCCGGCATCCCGGTGCAGTTGGTGAACAAGGTCAACGAAGGCCGTCCGCACATCGTCGACATGGTGAAGAACGGCGAGATCGCGCTGGTCATCAACACCGTCGAAGAGCGCCGCAACGCCATCGCTGATTCGCGCACCATCCGCACCCAGGCGCTGGCCGCCCGCGTGACCTTCTTCACGACCATCGCCGGCGCCCGCGCCGCTGTCGAAGGCATGCAGTATCTGCGCCAAGGTCTGGGCCTGCAGGTGTATCCGCTGCAGGAGCTGCACGCTTCCTTGCAAGGCTAAGCCGGCAAGCGACACAATAGGGCACGCGAGAGCGTGCCCTATTTTTTTGCAACGCGATTCCGCAACGCCACTACAGGCATCAGGCACACATGGAAAGAGTCTTCATCACCGGCGCCAGCAGCGGCCTGGGACGCGCCCTGGCGCAGCAGTACGCAGCCGCAGGCGCCACCCTGGGCCTGCTGGGCCGGCGCGAGGACGCCTTGCGGGAACTGGCCGACAGCCTGCCGGGCGAGCACCGCTGCTATGCGGTGGACGTGCGCGATCGCCAGGCCCTGCATGCCGCGGCCCAGGATTTCATTGCGTTCTGCCAGGGACGGGTGGACGTGGTCATCGCCAGCGCCGGCATCAGCGCAGGCACCCTGACCGAGCATGGCGAGGACTACGATGTCTTCAAGGCTATCGTCGATACCAATCTGCTGGCCACCGTGGCGACTTTCGAGCCCTTCATTGCGTCCATGCGGGCGGCGGGATCAGGCCGGCTGGTGGGCATTGCCAGCGTGGCGGGGGTGCGGGGGCTGCCGGGAGCGGGCGCCTATAGCGCGTCCAAATCGGCGGTGGTGACCTACTGCGAAAGCCTGCGGCTGGAACTGGCCGCCGAAGGCGTGGACGTGGTGACCATAGCGCCCGGTTACATCAAGACGGCGATGACGGCGCACAATCCGTATTCCATGCCGTTCCTGATGGAGGCGGATGCCTTCGCCCGCCGCGCGCGCAGCGCGATCGGGCGGGGCGCGTCCTATGTGGTGATTCCGTGGCAGATGGGCATCGTGGCCAAGCTGATGCGGCTTCTGCCCAACGCCGTCTACGACAGGCTGGCGCGCAACGCGCCGCGCAAGCCGCGCCGCGCGCGCTGAAGTCTCAGGGCACCACGTCGTTGCCGACCTCGTCGGTCACGTGGCCCACGTCGCCCCAGTCCAGCACCTGCCACTTGCGGCCCTGTACGCCGACGCGGTTGATGCTGACATTCAGCAGCGAGGCGTCGCGCGGCCCGTTCAGTGGCACGCCCGAGGCATGGCGCCAGATGATGTCCAGCACGCCGCCGTGCGTGAACATCAGGATGCGCTCGTCGTCGTGGCGGCTGGCAATGTCGTCCACGGTGGAGATGACGCGGGACTGGAACTGGCCCAGCGTTTCGCCGCCGTCCAGCGGGCGCAGCGGATCGCGGCTTTTCCAGGCGGCCGCAGCTTCGGGGGCCAGCACGTCGATGCGTTCGTGGTCCAGGCCCTCCAGCACGCCGAAGCCGCGCTCGCGGATGCCCGGCTCCACGCGCACGCGCAGGCCGAGCTGTTCGGACACGGGTACGGCGGTGGCGTGGGCGCGCTGCAGATCGCTGCTGTAGATGGCGTGGATGGGCGTGTGGCGGGCTTCCTCGCGCATGCGCGCGGCCAGCAGGCTGGCCTGGTTGACGCCGAATTCGTTCAGGGGGATGTCTTGCCAGCCTTGCAGGCGCCGCTGGCGGTTCCAGTCGGTTTCGCCGTGGCGGATGAACCAGATTTCAGTCATTACGATCTTGATGCAGAATTAAAGCTGGGCCGGCGCGATGGGCGCGCGCGGTTTCCAGATGGTTTGAATGATCGAGCTTAACGCGACCAGCGCGGGCTCGCTAGCGCGCTCGTAGGGCAGGATGAATCCGAGCATGGCGTCGACGCGCGCCTGGCCCCAGACGATGAAGTCGTTCGAGGCCGCGCCCGCCAGCGCCGCTTCCTCGCGCAGCAGGGCGCAACCGGCGCCCGCGCGCACCAGCGCGTCCAGGTTGGCCTGGTCGTCGTTCTGCATCACGATGCGCGGCGACAGGCCATGGCGTTCGAACATATCGCGTAGCAGCAGGTGCGTGTGGCTGCCAGCGGGGCCGTCCAGCCAGGGCAATTGCGCCACCTCGCGCCAGCCGCCGCGCTTGAGCACCGCGGCGTGCTCGCGGGGCATGGCGATGCGGTAGCGCACGCTGCGCAGCGGCTGCCAGAGCACGCCGCGCGGCGGATTGGCGGCGATGATCAGCGCCGCCGGCAGGCGGCCGGTGCTGACTTGCTCGGCCAGCGCGGCGGCGGGCAGGGTCTGGGTCTTGAGTTCGACCAGCGGCAGGCGCTGGGTGACGGCCGAGGCCAGTTCACCCAGGCGCAGGAAGTCCGGCTTCTCGCTGGGCACGCCAAGTTCGACCGCGCCATGCAGGCTGCCCTGCAGCTGCTGGGCCTCGGATTTGAACTGCGCGCCCAGCACCAGCAGCGATTCGGCGGTGGGCAGCAACACCTCGCCGGCCTTGGCCAGGGCCAGCCGGCCGCCGCTGCGGTCGAACAGCGCCACGCCCAGGCTTTGCTCCAGCGCCTTGATCTGGGCGGTCACGGCAGGCTGGGTCAGCGACAGCGCCTCGGCCGCCTTCGTCAGGTTGCCCAGCCGGGCGACCGTGACGAAGGCGCGGATCTGATAGATTTCCATGGGCCAGAGTTTAGGCCGCCAGCAGCCGCACTTGGGTAGGTTCCAGCCCGATGGAGACCGGGGCGCCGATCGGGAAGGGCGACAGCCCCGCCAGATGCGACTGGTCCGCCGTCAGCCGCTGTTCGCCGATCTGCACCTGATAGCGGGTAAATTCGCCCAGGAACTCGCTGCTTTCCACGATGCCCGGCAGCCAGACGTAGCGCGCGTCGCCCAGCCCGTCCGCCATTTCGATCTGCACGGTATGCGGACGGAAGCTGGCCGCCAACCGCGACGCGGCCGGCGCTTCTCCGGCAAGCGGCAAGCGCAGGTCGCCCACGCCTTCCACCGCCAGCACCAGGCTGCCGCTGGTGCGTTCGCGCACATCGCCTTCCAGCACGTTCATCGTGCCCACGAAGTTGGCGACGAAGCGGTTGACCGGATAGTCGAACAAGGTGCTGGGCGCCCCGATCTGCTGGACCACGCCATGGTCCAGCACCGCCATGCGGTCGGCGGTGGTCATGGCTTCTTCCTGGTCGTGGGTGACGAAGATGGTGGTGATGCCGAGCCGGCGCTGCAGGCTGAGCAAGTCCTGGCGCATCTGCACGCGCAGCTTCTTGTCCAGGTTGGACAGCGGCTCGTCCAGCAGCAGCACCTGGGGCTCGATGACGATGGTGCGGGCCAGGGCCACGCGCTGCTGCTGCCCGCCGGAAAGCTGGTTGGGCCGGCGCTTGCCGTACTGGGACAGGCCGACCAGGTCCAGCGCGGCTTCCACCTTGGCGCGGATCTCGGCGCGCGGCAGCTTGCGTTCGACCAGGCCGAAGGCCACGTTGTCCCACACCGTCATGTGCGGCCACAGGGCGTAGTTCTGGAACACCATGCCGATATTGCGGTTCCAGGGCGGCGTGCCGCTGATGTCCTTGCCGTCCACCAGCAGCTGTCCGGCGCTGTGCCGGTTGAAGCCGGCGATCAGGCGCAGCAGCGTGGACTTGCCCGAGCCTGACGGTCCCAGCAAGGCGAAGAACTCGCCGGGCTCGATGCTGATGTTGACGTCCTTGAGCACTTCCGTCTTGCCGTAGGACAGCCGGATGTTGCGGCATTCGACGCTGACTTTCTTCATGCGGATTCCCCTTCATTGCGAGCCGGCCGCTGGCGCGACTGGGCGCGCTCCACCAGCAGGTGCGATACATACGTGCCGATGGCCACTGCGGCCACCGCCAGGACGCCGAGCGCAGCGCCCGGGCCCCGGCCCGCCGCGCTCTGCATGTACAGATAGATGCCGTAGCTCATGGGCGCCTGGCTGTCCTTGGTCACCAGCATGATGGTGGCTGAAAGCTCTACCGCCGCTGTCACGAAGCTGGTAACGAAGCCTGCCAGCATGCCGCCGGCCATCAGCGGCACCACCACGCGGCGTATCGTGCTCATGCGGGTCGCCCCCAGCGATTGCGCGGCTTCCTCCAACGAGATGTTGATCTGCTGCAGCGACGCCACGCAGGAGCGCAACGCATAAGGCAGCCGCCTTACCGAGTACGCGATCATGATGATGATCCACGACGAGGTCAGCAGGGTGCCGGTGCCCGGCAGTTCGATGCCGCGGAAGGTGCGCAGAAAACCGATAGCCAGCACGATGCCCGGGATCGCCAGCGCGGCGGAGGCCAGGAAGTCCAGCCACTGCCGCGCGGGCAGCCGGGTGCGCAGCATCAGGTACGCAATGGCGGTGCCGAGGATCACGTCCACGCCCGCGGCCAGGCCGCAATAGAGCAGGGTGTTGGCAATCATGCCCTGCGATTCGGAGAACACCGCCGAGTAATGCGCCAGCGTATAGCCGTCCGGTAGCGGCGCGAAGCTCCAGACGCTGGCCAGCGACAGCAGCAGCACGCCCATGTGCGGCGACAGCACCAGCAGCAGCACCAGGATGATCCAGCCATAGGCCAGCACGCTTTCCATCGGCCGCAGCTTGCGCTTCTGGATGGAACTGCCGCCCTTCTGCAGGGTGGAATAGTCGCGGCCCTTGAGCACGCGCGCCGACAGCCACAGGGCCAGGATCGAGAACCCGACCATGATGACGCTGATCACATACCCCAGCGGGTCTTCCAGACCGACCTGCGTGATGCGCAGATAGGCTTGCGGCGCCAGCATGTTGGTGGTGCCCAGCACCAGCGGCGTGCCCAGGTCGTCGAATACCTTGACGAACACCAGGGACGCGCCGGCCACGTAACCGGGCAGGGCCAGCGGAAAGATCACGCGGCGGAAAAGGCGGAAACCCCGCGAGCCCAGGTTGAAGGCCGCTTCCTCCATGGCGCCGTCGATATTGCGCAGCGCCACCACCAGGTTCATCAGGATGAACGGGAAGTAGTGCAGCGACTCCACGAAGATGACGCCGTTCAAGCCTTCCATGAACGGAATGGTGAAGCCGAACCAGTCGTTGAGCAGCAGGTTCACGCTGCCCGAGCGGCCGAAGATCAGTTGCATCGCGACCGCGCCCACGAAGGGCGGCATGATCAGCGGTAGCACGCCCAGCGTCTGGATCAGCAGCGCGCCGCGGAAGTCGAAGCGCACGGTGAAGTACGCCAGCGGCACGGCGATGAGCGAGGCTAGCAGCGCCGACCAGCCCGCTACGTAGAGGCTGTTGAAGAAGGCTTCCTTCATCAGCGGCTGGTTGAAGAAGGCGCCGAAATGGCCCATGGTGAAGCTGCCGTCGGCGTTCACGAAGGCGCTGTAGAACACCGTGCCCACTGGCACGGCCAAAAACAGCAGCAGAAAACCGAACACCAGTAGCGCCGTCAGCAAGGGGCCGACGGGCAGGCGCGAGTGGCCCGAAGAATTCATCGAGATTCCCGAAATCGTTGCCAGGGGAAAACCGCGGCGGCGGACGGGACTGGTCCCGTCCGGCCCGCGCGCGTCCTGCGGGTGTGGCGGCCTAGAGCGCGGCAGCCTGCTTGGCGAGCTTCACGGCTTCTTCATAGTTCGCCTTGGAACGGCCGTTCCACTCGCCTTCCAGCTGGGTGATCTGCTGGTTCACGGCGGCGTCCTTCTTGTTGCCCGCGAAGATCGCCAGGAACGCCGGATCCGCGGCCTTCTTGCCGTCGACCAGCGGCGCCCAGGTCAGCTTGCGGGCCTGTGCCAGCAGCTCGGCAGCCTTGCCACTCTTGGCCTTGTCGCCCAGCTTGGCTTCGGCGTCGTAGATGGCCTTGGTGGCGGCCTGCAGTTCCTTCAGGCGGAACGTCACCGTCTGGTCATACAGCGACTGCACCACGTAGTAGCGCGACTGCGACAGGTCGGCGTTGAATTGCACCTTGCTGCGCTTGGCGATTTCGGCGGGGTCGGGATAGCCCTGGGGAATCTTGCCGGCCAGCGCCGTGTAGGGCAGCACCGGCAGGCGCGAGATCTTGGGCTCCAGCAGCAGTTCCTGCCCGGCCTGGCTGAGCGTGAAGGCGATGAACTTCTTGCCTTCCTCGGTGTTCTTCGCGCCCTGGATCAACGCGATGTTGGCCGGCACGATGGCGGTTTCGGAGGGGTAGACGAATTCCACCGGGAACTTGGAATACTTGCTGGACAGGCCGAAGAAGTCGATCACCGGCCCGGCGCCGAACTGGCCGTTGTTCACGCCATCGGGCACGCCGAACGAGCGCTCGGTGACCGCGCTGCTGTTGCCCGACATGCGCAGCAGCGTGCTCCAGCCCTCATCCCAGCCCTCGCCCTGGAGGATGGTTTCCACGGTCAGGTGCATGGTGCCCGAGCGCGACGGCGAAGTGATGCCGACGTGGCCGAACCATTGCGGCGACAGCAGGTCCTTCCATTCGACCGGCGCGGGGATCTTGTGCGCGGCGATGTAGCGCGTGTTGTAGATGATGCCGTAGCCGGCCAGGGCCTGGCCCAGGTACATGCCGCCCGGATCGTTGATGGGGTAGTTGCCGATCTTGTCCGGCACCTGCTTGTTGGCCACGTCGGCGGAGTTCGCCAGCAGCTTGTCGCGGCCCAGCACTTCGAAGGCGTCGGGCGCGCTGGCCCAGAACACCTCGGGACGCTGGCCGGCGGGCGTTTCGCGCACATAGGCGATGCCCGACACGGTGTTCTTGTTCAGGATTTCCAGCGTGATGCCGGGGTTGGCCTTTTCGAAGGCCGTCTTGTAGGCCTGGGTCAGGTCTTTGGGGAACGACGTGATCACCGTGACGGTGCCTGCCAGGGCAGGGGCCGCGCAAACGGCCAGCACCGCACCTGCAAGGGCTGTGCGCATTGCATGCATGGTTTGTCTCCGTGGTTTTAGATTTGTCCGGAGACAGTACTGGCCGGCCTGGACAGCGTCCAATCAGAAATTTTGATGCGCGCCATCAATGCGGGCGCCCCGGCCGCGCGGGGCGCCGTGCCTTGCCCGCTAGGCGGTGGCGGATACGCCGCCTTGCATGGCCCGGGCCTGCTTGTCCATCACTGCTGTGATCTGCTGCTGGATCTGCATCGCCTGGGCATTGAGCGCCATCAGTTGCTGGGCCTTCATTTCGGCCGGCATGCCGCTGGCCTTGACCTTGGCGATCTGGTCCATCACGCGCTTGAGCTGCTTCTGCAGTTCCTTGATCTGGCGCGTGTAGGCGTCGTCGTTGCTGGAGTCTTCGGTTTCCTTGGTTTCCTGCACGTTGCCCATTTTCAGGCCGCCGGGGGCGTTGACGCGGATCTTGCCGTCCGCGGACACCGTACTCGCTTCCGCGTCCGAGGCGCTCTTGGCTTCCTTGTTGGCCTGGATCTTCTGGGCCCAGAGGTCGGCCAGGCTGTTGATTCGGGAACTGCCGCTGATGGGATCGATCGCCATGATTGCTCCTGCCGCCTATGAGGATTTCGGGGTTTTCACTAGTACGGCATTCTGACGGTGAACTTAAGCATTGCCGCCCGTTTGCGGCCCCCTTTACACTGGCGCCCGCTCACACCCAACACCTACTTTGGGATATCCATGTCCAATTCCTACTTTCCACGCTGGCGCCTGGCGGACGACTCCGAACCCGGCGTCATCATCGCGCCCGATGAAAGACTGTCCTGGCCCAAGAACGTGGCCATGGGCGCGCAGCACGTGGTCGCCATGTTCGGCTCCACCGTGCTGGCGCCGCTGCTGATGGGTTTTGACCCGAACGTCGCCATCCTGATGTCAGGGATCGGCACCCTGATCTTCTTCCTGTTCGTCGGCGGCCGCGTTCCCAGCTACCTGGGCTCCAGCTTCGCCTTCATCGGCGGCGTGATCGCGGTGACCGGCTATGCCGGCGGTGGCGCCAACGCCAATATCGGCGTGGCCCTGGGCGCCATCATCGCCTGCGGCCTGGCCTACACGCTGATCGGCCTGATCGTCTGGTTCGTCAACGCGAGGGCCGGGGGCGGCGCGAACTGGATCGACACCCTGATGCCGCCCGTGGTCACGGGCGCGGTGGTCGCGGTCATCGGCCTGAACCTGGCCCCTATCGCCGCCAAGGGCGCGATGGGCGCGTCGGGCTTTGACAGCGTGATGTCCATGGTGACCATCCTTTGCGTGGGCGGCATCGCCGTGTTCACCAAGGGCATGGTGCAGCGCCTGCTGATCCTGGTCGGCATGATCCTGGCCTGCGTGTTGTACGGCATCCTCGCCAACGGCATGGGCCTGGGCAAGCCCATCGATTTCTCCGGCGTGGCCGCCGCGGCCTGGTTCGGCCTGCCGCACTTCGCCGCGCCGGTGTTCAAGGCCGAGGCCATGGGCCTGATCGTGCCCGTCGCCATCATCCTGGTGGCCGAGAACCTGGGCCACGTGAAGGCGGTCAGCGCCATGACCGGCCAGGACCTGGACCGCTACCTGGGCCGCGCCTTCGTCGGCGACGGGGTCGCCACCATGGTGTCCGGCGCGGTGGGCGGCACGGGCGTCACCACCTATGCCGAGAACATCGGCGTGATGGCAGTCACACGTATCTACTCGACGCTGGTGTTCGTGGTGGCGGCCCTGATCGCCATCGTGCTGGGCTTCTCGCCCAAGTTCGGCGCGCTGATCCAGATGATCCCCGCGCCCGTGCTGGGCGGCATGTCGGTGGTGGTGTTCGGTCTGATCGCCATCGCCGGCGCCCGCATCTGGGTGGTCAACCAGGTGGACTTCAGCGACAACCGCAACCTGATTGTGGCCGCGGTCACGCTGGTGCTGGGCGCGGGCGACTTCACGGTCAAGCTGGGCAATTTCACGCTGGGCGGCATCGGCACCGCCACCTTCGGCGCCATCATCCTGTACGCCCTGCTGCGCCGCAGGAAGTAAGCGGCGCGGCCATGCGCGGACCTGGCGTCCCGCGCATGGCCGGCTGGCGCGCCTAGGTGCGCGACAGCCGCGAGGCGGCGCCCGTGCCGGTTAGCGCCACCGGCGCCGCCTCGATCACCTGTCCCGATTGCGTCTTGAATACGGAGGTTGCCTCCGCCAGGCGCCGCGCCTGTTCCTCCATCGCGGCCGCTGCGGCGGAGGCTTCCTCGACCAGCGCGGCATTCTGCTGCGTGACCTCGTCCATCTGCGTGATCGCCAGGCTGACCTGGTCGATGCCGCCGGCCTGCTGGGCCGACGCTGCTGAAATTTCAGCCATGATCGCGGCCACCCTTTGCACCGAATCCACGATTTCCTGCATGGTCTGCCCGGTGGCAGCGACCTGGGCCGATCCGGCGGCGACGGTGTCCACCGAGGCCTCGATCAGCGTCTTGATCTCCTTGGCGGCCTGTGCGGCGCGTTGGGCCAGCGTACGGACTTCGCCCGCTACCACGGCAAAGCCCTTGCCCTGTTCGCCGGCGCGCGCGGCCTCGACTGCGGCGTTCAGCGCGAGGATATTGGTCTGGAAAGCGATGCCGTCGATCACCGACACGATGTCCGAGATCCGCCGCGAGCTGTCCGAGATGCCGTGCATGGTGGCCACTACCTGCTCCACGTTCTGGCCGCCGCGTTGCGCCACGTCCATGCTGACCGCAGCCAACTGATTGGCCTGGGCGGCGTTCTCCGCGTTCTGCTTGACGGTGACCGCCAGCTCTTCCATGGTCGAAGCCGTTTCCTCTAGCGCCGCGGCCTGCTCTTCGGTGCGCACCGACAGGTTGGCGTTGCCGGCCGCGATTTCAGCCGCGCCCACGTTGATCTCGTCTACTCCCTGTCGGACCGACGTTACGGTGCGGGTCAAGCCTTCCTGCATGCGTTTGAGCGAGGCGAACAGGACGCCGATCTCATTGTTGGAGCGGGTCTCCACGCGGTTCGTCAGGTCGCCGGCCGCGATGCGATCGAAGTGCCGGCCGGCCTCCTGCAGCGGACGGAGCACGGCGCGCCGGATGAAGGTCCAGCACAGCGCGGTCAGGAGCAGGGCGACCGATATCAGCGCGACCGCCGAGATCCGTGCGGTGGCGTAGGTCTGCTCGGAGCTTGCCAGCACGCCGTCGCTACGCTCCTGGACCCGGCCCAGGAAGGCTTGCATGTCTTTCATGAAGTAGGCGTCGGCCTGGGGCAGCCGCCCCTCGTCCTGACGGTACTTGGCTGGCGAGCGTGCCTTGATGTTGGACTCCAGCGTGTCCAGGATGGCGGCGTATTCGGTGAATCGCCCCTGCAGCGTCTGGGCTAGCTGCTCACCGCGCGGGCTCTTGGGTACGGCCATGTAGCGGGCGAAACGCTCGCGCGCCTGCTTCAGGTGGTTGGCGGCTTCCTCGCCAGCCAGCCCGGCCTGGTCCATGCCGCCGGCCTGCATGGAGGCCATCCCAGCGCCGAGCGCCAGCCGCGCGCGCAGCAGAGCGGCGTTGGCTTCGTAGAGCGGGTCGACCTGATGGACCGCGACATTGTTCAGGTCCTTGATCTCGGTCACGCTTTTCTCGGCGTTCATCCAGCTCAAGCCGCAAGCCAGCGTCAGGGCGACCACAAAGCAGCCCAGAACCAGCAGCATTCCAGTACGGACTTTCAGTTTTTCCAGCATGAGAGCTCCTCGTTCTTGAACGCGATCCGCTGCGTGCGGGAACGGCCCCGGCCGCCCGCCGCCTGGCGGAACGGCGAACGTCGCGCCGGATGGCTGCGATGCGTCCGCCACCACTGCAAACACCCGCAAAAATAAGACTCTTGCGCCTGGCTTGTGCTTGTGATCCGCCAGGCCCTGCGCAAGCGATAGTTCTCTTAATGCAATATGTATTTAATTGTTATTAATGACACAATTTGTTGTTTTATACTGCCTTAGCCCCGTTTTCCTGGCGTTTTTGGGAGTTGCTTTTCTACTGCAAGGCAAAAAACTATCGAAAAGTAGTTTTTATGCAACATGAGCGCCGGCAGATGCACCGCGCTGAGTCCGTGCCACCGGGCTTCCGGGTGAATCGGGAAAACCTGAAAGAAATGACGGGTTTTAGCGGGTTTTAGCGGGTTACAGCGGCGAAATGCGGCGAAAACGGCGTTTTCTCCGGCGGCTTGCAATTCCCGTGGACTTTGACCACAATATGACCTTGATTGCCCCGGTTCCGACCCGAGCCGGGGTTTTGTTTTGGTCGTCCGCGCCGCTCGTCAATGTCGATACCCCGAT
Source organism: Achromobacter sp. FW305-C-30-7 (assembly GCF_058783105.1). Classification (NCBI taxonomy): domain Bacteria; kingdom Pseudomonadati; phylum Pseudomonadota; class Betaproteobacteria; order Burkholderiales; family Alcaligenaceae; genus Achromobacter; species Achromobacter sp. FW305-C-30-7. The sequence continues at coordinate 102,898 of NZ_JBYSYI010000009.1, forward strand.
CGACGGCGCGCGCCAGGATTACGACCTTCACCGAGAACGCTCCGTCCGGGGCGTTTTCTACTTTTGTTTGGGAAACGACATGTCTGCCATTCCTTTGACCGTGCGCGGGGCCGAGCGCTTGCAAGAAGAGCTCCAGCGGCTGAAAACCGTGGAACGTCCTGCCGTTATCAACGCGATCGCTGAAGCGCGTGCGCAGGGTGATCTGTCGGAAAATGCCGAATATGACGCAGCTCGCGAGCGCCAAGGCTTTATCGAGGGCCGGATTGCCGAGCTTGAAGGCACGCTTTCCAATGCCCATCTGATCGACCCGACCGCCCTTGAGGCCGAAGGCCGCGCCGTGTTTGGCGCCACCGTCGACATCGAGGACCTGGATTCGGGCGATCGCGTGACGTACCAGATCGTCGGCGACGTTGAAGCCGACATCAAGTCGAACCTGATTTCCGTGTCGAGCCCGGTGGCGCGCGCGTTGATCGGCAAGAGCGAAGGCGACGTGGTCGAGGTCGTGGCCCCGGCTGGCGTTCGCGAGTATGAAGTCCTGGGCGTCCGTTACATCTGACGCCAATGTAGTAAGCTGGATGTTGTCAAAACACCATGGTTCGAACCGTGCGTTCGACTGAATTCCGCGGTTTAATGCGGATCGCTATGGTGGACCGGGCGCGTAAAGCGCCCGTTTTTGTGCCCGGCGCTTACCTTTTCGACGACTTGCGGCTGGTGCCGCTGCGTGCCCCGGCCCGCAGGCTGAGCGCGCTGCCGCCGCGGCGGGGAATGCCGTGACCGCTGGCAGTGGTCTTTTTGGTGCCGGGACGCATGGGCTTGCCGTTCTTGTTGAGCTGGTCCTGGGGCACGAAGCGCGTCTTCGGCTTGGGCTCTTCGGATTCGCTGCGGCGAGGGCGCTTTGCCAGGGTCTTGCCTTCGGCGGCCAGCTTCTTGGGCGTATGCGGCTCGGAGGCGCGGCGCTTGGCGGGGCGTTCGGGTTCCATGGCGGCCAGCGCGGCGGGCTTGATATTGCCGGCCAGCGGGCGGAACAGGATCAGCGTCTTGCCCAGGTGGTGCACGGGAGCGCAGGAAAGCGTGTCGCAGATGGTCGACAGCATTGCGTCGCGGGCCTCGCGGTCATCACCGCCGGCGCGCACCTTGATGAGGCCATGCGAAGTCAGTGCCAGGTCGATTTCCTTGAGCACGGCTTCGGTCAGGCCATTGTCGCCAATCAGGACGACGGGGCGCAGAGGGTGAGCGGCGGACCGAAGGTCGCTGCGCTCACGAGAGGTAAGTTCTAATATAGGCATGCGTGGAATTGTACGGTAATGGCCAAGAATAAATTCTCCAAAGACTGGATTCACCAGCACATCAACGATCCCTATGTGAAGCTGGCGCAACAGAAGGGCTACAGGGCCCGCGCCGCCTTCAAGCTGATCGAGATCCTGGATACCGAAAAGCTGATGCGCCGGGGCGACCTGGTGGTCGATCTGGGCTCGGCGCCCGGCAGCTGGTCCCAAGTGGCGCGCGAGCGCCTGGCGGGGCCGGGTGGGGTCGTGGACGGCCGCATCATTGCGCTCGACCTGCTGCCCATGGAGCCCGTGGCGGGCGTGGAATTCATCCAGGGCGACTTCCGCGATGATGAAGTTCTGAAACAATTGGAAGACATGGTCGGATCGCGCGCGGTGGATCTTGTTATTTCCGACATGGCCCCCAACTTGTCAGGGGTGGGTATTGCCGATTCCGCGCGCATCCAGCATGTGTGCGAGTTGGCGATGGAATTCTCCTGCGCCCACCTGAAGCCCAACGGGGTGCTGATCGTCAAGGCTTTCCACGGCAGCGGCTTTTCGCAGATCGTGGAGTCCTTCAAGCAGCGCTTCAAGCGGGTGGTCGAACGCAAGCCGAAGGCATCGCGGGACAAATCCTCCGAAACCTTTCTGGTTGCGCGCGATCTGAAGTAGCCCGGATTCGGGGCGCATCGCCCCAAGTCCGAAAAACTCACAGCCTGCCGGGACAACGACCAGAAAATTCGCGAATCAGACAAAACTTAAAGGGGCTCAGCCATCCCGGGACGCAATCTGGTCTGACAGGGTAGAATGAGCTATTGACATACTTGTGACTGTGCCATATGCGGGTGCGCGGTCGCCGGTCGGAATCGAAAGCAGGAGATCGACCTTGAATAATTCATTTTCGAAAGTCGCTGTCTGGATGGTGATAGCCCTCGTGCTGTTCACCGTCTTCAAACAGTTCGACGGACGCGCTCAGACCCAGGACGGCGTGACTTACACGCAGTTCATGGACGACGCCAAGGCGGGACGTATCCGCAAGGTCGACGTCCAGGGCGACGTGCTGTACGTCACCCCTGACGCAGGCCGTGCCTACACGCTGACTTCGCCGGGCGACCTCTGGATGGTCTCCGATCTGCTGAAGTACGGCGTCCAGGTCTCGGGCAAGCCGCGCGAAGAGCAATCGCTGCTGATGAGCATCTTCGTGTCGTGGTTCCCCATGCTGTTGCTGATCGGCGTCTGGGTCTTCTTCATGCGCCAGATGCAGGGCGGCGGCAAGGGCGGAGCATTCAGCTTCGGTAAATCGCGCGCCCGCATGCTCGACGAGAACACCAACCAGATCACCTTTGCCGACGTCGCCGGCTGCGACGAAGCCAAGGAAGACGTCCAGGAGCTGGTCGATTTCCTGCGCGACCCCAGCAAGTTCCAGAAGCTGGGCGGCCGCATTCCGCGCGGCGTGCTGATGGTCGGCTCGCCGGGTACCGGCAAGACGCTGCTGGCCAAGGCCATCGCGGGCGAAGCCAAGGTGCCGTTCTTCAGCATCTCGGGTTCCGACTTCGTTGAAATGTTCGTCGGCGTGGGCGCTGCCCGCGTGCGCGACATGTTCGAAAACGCCAAGAAGCATGCTCCCTGCATCATCTTCATCGACGAAATCGATGCGGTTGGCCGCCAGCGTGGCGCCGGCCTGGGCGGCGGCAACGATGAACGCGAACAGACGCTGAACCAGATGCTGGTGGAAATGGACGGCTTCGAGTCCGGCCAGGGCGTCATCGTCATCGCCGCGACCAACCGTCCCGACGTGCTGGATCCCGCGCTGCTGCGTCCGGGCCGCTTCGACCGTCAGGTCGTGGTGCCGCTGCCCGATATCCGCGGCCGCGAGCAGATCCTGAAGGTCCACATGCGCAAGGTCCCGCTGTCGCCCAACGTCGACGCGACCGTCCTGGCGCGCGGCACCCCGGGCTTCTCCGGCGCCGATCTGGCCAACCTGGTCAACGAAGCCGCGCTGTTCGCCGCCCGCCGCAATGGCCGCACGGTCGACATGTCCGATTTCGAAAAGGCCAAGGACAAGATCATCATGGGTGCGGAACGCCGCTCCATCGTGATGCCCGAAGAAGAGCGCAAGAACACCGCGTACCACGAGTCCGGCCACGCGATCGTCGCCCGCCTGCTGCCCAAGACCGACCCGGTCCACAAGGTCACCATCATCCCGCGCGGCCGTGCGCTGGGCGTGACCATGCAGCTGCCTGAGACCGACCGCTACAGCATGGACAAGGGCCGCCTGCTGTCCACCATCGCCGTGCTGTTCGGTGGCCGCATCGCCGAAGAAATCTTCATGGACCAGATGACGACGGGCGCCTCGAACGACTTCGAACGCGCCACCGCCATCGCCCGCGACATCGTCACGCGCTACGGCATGACCGACGAACTGGGTCCCATGGTCTACGCCGAGAACGAAGGCGAAGTGTTCCTGGGCCGCAGCGTCACCAAGACGACGCACATGTCGGAAGCCACCATGCAGAAGGTGGATACCGAGATCCGCCGCATCATCGACGAGCAGTACAGCGTTGCGCGCAAGATCCTGGAAGACAACCGCGACAAGGTCGAAGTGATGACCTCGGCGCTGCTCGAATGGGAAACCATCGACGCGGACCAGATCAACGACATCATCGAGGGCCGCCCCCCGCGTCCCCCGAAGACGCCTCAGGGTCCGTCGGATACGTCCGACACGCCGCCCACGGGCCTGGCGGCAGGTGGCAATACGGCTGCCGCTGTCTGAGGCTGCTCATCCTGAGTTATGGCAAATAACTTCCTTTGCGGGCGCTTCGAGTTTGATCTCGAGCGCCCGCTTGTCATGGGTATCGTCAACGTCACGCCGGATTCGTTTTCCGACGGAGGCCAGCACGACGATACCGATTCCGCAGTGGCGCATGCGCGCCAATTGATCGCCGAAGGCGCCCAGATCCTGGATCTGGGCGGCGAGTCCACGCGCCCCGGGGCGGATCCGGTCTCGGTGGCCGACGAACTGGCCCGACTGCTGCCGGTGATGGAGGCGCTGCGCGATTGCGGCGTGCCCCTGTCCATCGACACCTTCAAGCCGGAAGTCATGCGCGCCGTGCTGGACGCCGGCGCGGACATGATCAACGACATTTATGGCTTCAGGCAGCCCGGCGCCGTCGAGGCGGTGGCGCATTCGCGCTGCGGGCTATGCGTGATGCACATGAAGGGCGAGCCCCGCACCATGCAGGCCGCCCCACCCGAATACTCCGACCTGATCGGTGAAATCGGGCTCTTCCTGGGGGCTCGCGCGCACAAGTTGCGCGCCGCCTGGATCGATCCTCGCCGCATCGTGCTGGACCCGGGCTTCGGCTTCGGCAAGACGGGCGACCAGAATTTCCAACTGCTGCGCCGGCTGTCCAGCTTGCGCAGCGCCGGCTATCCATTGCTGATCGGCCTGTCGCGCAAATCCATGATCGGCCAGGCTACCGGCCGGCCCGTGGGCGACAGGTTGCCCGGCAGCATCGCCGCGGCGCTTGCCTGCGTGGCGCGTGGCGCTTCCATCGTGCGTGTGCACGATGTGGCGGCCACGGTTGACGCGCTCAAGGTATGGCACGCGGCAGAACAAGGAGCAATCAGTTCATGATTCGACGCAAATATTTCGGTACCGACGGTGTCCGCGGTGAAGTCGGCGGTCCGGTGATCAACGCCGAATTCGCCCTGCGCCTGGGCTACGCGGCCGGCCGCGTGCTGGCGCGCGAGCACGCCGTGCGCGGCGGCAGCCGTCCGCAGGTCGTGATCGGCAAGGACACGCGGATTTCCGGCTACATGCTGGAGTCGGCGCTGGAAGCCGGGCTGTCGGCCGCGGGCATCGACGTGCTGCTGGCCGGCCCGGTGCCCACGCCCGCAGTGGCCTACCTGACCCGGGCGCTGCGCCTGGTGGCGGGCATTGTCATCAGCGCTTCGCACAATCCGTACCAGGACAACGGCATCAAGTTCTTTTCGGCGCAGGGCATGAAGCTGCCCGACGAGATCGAGGCCGACATCGAAGCCGCCCTGGATGAACCGTTGGGCTGCGTCGCTTCGGAAGCCCTGGGACGCGCTCGCCGCATGGGCGATGCGCAGGGCCGCTATATCGAGTTCTGCAAAAGCACTTTCCCCAACGATCTGGACCTGAACGGCATGACGATCGTGGTGGACGCCGCCCACGGCGCCGCCTACAACATCGCGCCCCATGTGTTCCGCGAACTGGGTGCCGAGGTGCATGCCATCGGCGTCAATCCGGACGGCTTCAACATCAATAAGGGCGTAGGCGCGATGCACCCTGAGTTGCTGGCCAAGGAAGTGCAGGCTCGCGGCGCTCAATTGGGCATCGCGCTGGACGGCGACGCCGACCGCCTGCAGATGGTGGACGGCGAAGGCCGCATCTATAACGGCGACGAACTCATGTACGCCATCGTCCGCGAACGCATGCAGCGCGGCAAGGTGGAGGGCGTGGTCGGCACGCTGATGACCAACTTCGGCTTCGAGCGGGAAATGCAGCGCCTGGGCGTGGGCTTCGAACGCGCCAACGTCGGCGACCGCTACGTGCTGGAGCAGATGCAGGCGCGTGGCTGGCTGTACGGCGGCGAAAGCTCCGGCCACCTGCTGTGCCTGGATTGCCATTCGACCGGCGACGGCATTGTCGCCGCGCTGCAGGTCCTGACCGCGCTGCGCCGCAATTCGGTCGGACTGTCGGAGTGGGTGAGCGATCTGCGCATGTATCCGCAGAAGATGATCAACGTGCCGTTGACCCCGGGCCAGGACTGGAAGACGCACGCCGGCCTGAGCGCTGCGCGCAAGACGGTCGAAGCGGAACTGGACGGCCGCGGCCGCATCCTGATCCGCGCCTCGGGCACCGAGCCGAAGCTGCGCCTGATGGTCGAGGCCGAAGACGAAGCCCTGGCCGTCTCCTGCGCCGAGAAGCTTGCGGCCAGCCTGGGATAAACGCCGGCCCCCGATTCCAAGCAAGGCCACCCGGCGCGTGACGGGTGGCCTTGTTTGTTCAAGGGCTGTATAGATTTGTAAAGTTTTGTCGATTTGGGCGGAGGATTGATTTATTCGCTCCAGACTAAACTTCATAGTCACGTAACATATTGGTCAAGTCTTTGACATACAGGGCGTCCACACTGGCTGGACTCTCTAGGAGCTTCGCGCAATGCTGGAATTAGCACGCATCAATCCGAGCCGTAATGCCGCAGAACCTTGGACCGGCGCCGCCGCCAAGGTGCTGGTGGTGGGCTTGGCGCGCACCGCTGAAGAAATCGAGCAGATTCAACGCCTGCGCTACGACGTCTTCACCGAGGACATGGGCGCGGTGTTCCCCGACGCCCAGGACGGCATCGAGCAAGACCGCTTCGATCCGTTCTGCGAACATCTGATGGTCCGCGAGCTGGATACGGGCCGCGTTGTCGGCACCTACCGCATCCTGACGCCGGAAAAGGCGCGGGAGGCTGGCGGTTATTACTCGCAGTCCGAGTTCGACCTGTCCGGGCTGGGTTCCATCCAGGACGAGCTGGTCGAAGTCGGCCGCTCCTGCACGCACCCCGACTACCGTAGTGGCGGCGTCATCATGCTGCTGTGGTCGGGGCTGGCCGAATACCTGCGCCGCGGCGGCTACCAATACGTGCTGGGCTGCGCCAGCGTCAGCCTGCGCGACGACGGCGTGACCGCCGCCGAAGTGTGGCGCACCATTTCCAAGCAGTTGCCGCAAGGCGATGAGCCGCGCGTGACGCCGTTGCACCGCTATCCGGTGGAAAAGCTCAACAGCACCCTGCCGGCGCGCGTGCCGCCGCTGATCAAGGGCTATTTGAAGCTGGGCGCCAAGGTCTGTGGCGAGCCCGCCTGGGATCCGGACTTCAATGCCGCGGATTTTCCGGTGCTGCTCAAGATGGATCGCATGGACGAGCGCTATCGCCGCCACTTCGGGCTGGACCAGCCCGCCACTGCCCAGCGCTGACCATCATGCGCCGCCTGCTCCGCCGCATGAAGATCAGACTGATACGGCGAGCCACCCGGCCCTTGCGCATGGAGCTCAAGCGGCTGGATCGCGAAACCGATCTTTCGCCGTTCTAGATGACGCCGGCCCCGCAGTGCGGGGCCGGATGCAAACATTGCGGGCGCCAGGCCCGATCCTCAGAACTCCAGCAGTTCGAACGAAAATCCGACCTTGTTCCACTCGGCTTCTTCCGCGCGCAGCGTGAAGTCGCTCAGGGGATGTTGCGCCAGCCATTCGCGGTTGACGCGCACCACGATGGAGTTGTCGCGCACCGATGCCGTCAGCGGCAGCGGCTCGATTTCGTTGCGGCGGCGGAACAGCAGCACCGCCAGACGCAGGCTGAGGATGGCCTTCCATTGCGCGCGCGACCGCACCAGCGGTTCTAGTTTGGTCAGCTTGCCCTGATGGCCGAGCGCCAGCAGCGCCAGCAGTTGCTGGTCGGCGCGCGAGAAGCCCGGCATGTCGGCGTTTTCCAGCACGTAGGCAGTATGCTTGTGGTACGCATTGTGGGCGATGGACAGGCCCACTTCATGCAGATCGGCCGCCCAGCCCAGCGCGGGGCGCAGCTCGGCGCGTTCCGGGCCGTCCGGGAACAGCGCGTCGAACAGGGTGAGCGCGGCGTGGTGCACGCGGCGCGCCTGGTTGACGTCGACGTGGTAGCGCTTCATGAACTGGCGCACCGATTCGTCGCGCTTGTCGTGCTCGTCGTCGCGGCCCAGCAGGTCGTACAGCACGCCCAGGCGCAAGGCGCCGTCGCCGGTGTGCATGACGTCGATGCCCAGTTCGTCGAACAGGGCGCTCATGATGGCCAGGCCGCCCGGCAGCACGTCCGAGCGTTCGATCTTGATGCCGGGCAGTTCGGACGGAACCACGCGGCCGGAGCGGATGATGCGCTCCTTCAGCTTGTTCAGGCCGGCGCGCGTGATGCCGCGGTCCGAGAAGCGGCATTCGGTCAGGATGGCGAACAGCGCCTTGGCCGTGCCGGAAGAGCCGTAGGCCTCTTTCCAGCCCATCTTGCGGTACTGCTTGGCGATGACTTCGATCTCGCGGCGAGCGGCCAGTTCGGCCTGCTTCATCTGATGCGCGTCGACCACGCCGTCCGAGAAGAACTGGCGGCTGTAGCTGACGCAGCCCATGTAGAGCGAGGACATCAGCCCGGGCTCATGGCCCTTGCCGATGATGACTTCGGTGGAGCCGCCGCCGATGTCGATGACCAGGCGCTTGTTGGGCGAGGGGGGCAGGGTGTGGACCACGCCCGAGAAGATCAGGCGGGCCTCTTCGCGGCCGGCGATGACTTCGATGGGAAAGCCCAGCGCGGCTTCGGCGCGCGGCAGGAAGTCGCGGGTGTTGCGGGCGACGCGGAAGGTGTTGGTGGCAACGGCGCGGACCCGGTTGGGGTGGAAGCTGCGCAGGCGGTCGCCGAAGCGTTCCAGCACCGCGATGGCCCTGTCGATGGCGTCGTCGCCCAGCCGTTTTTCGGAGTCCAGGCCGGCCGCGAGCCGGACGGTTTCCTTGAGGCGGTCGATCTGATAGATCTGGGGCGTACCGTCCTGTTGAACGATGCGTCCGATGGAGAGGCGGAAGCTGTTGGACCCGAGGTCCACCGCGGCCAGAAGTTGATCCATGCGGCTCGTAATATTGGCTGAGAGGTGGGCCGATTATAGAGACCCCATGTGACAGCGCTCCCGGTTACGCTTTTTTTCTTACGGAACAGGGGCTTGCGGTGCATGGCCGCCCCGCTATATGTCCCGCTTTTAGCGTACGCTACGTTTTTGACGTAGTGTCATGGAACCGTCACTTTTTTGCAGTAAAACTCCACGCTCTCCCTACGTATGGAATCCGGTATGCCCTCACGCCCTCCTGCCGAGCCCTTGCTTCTGAACCGCGAACTGTCGCTGCTGAAATTCAACGAACGCGTGCTGGCGATGGCGGAGAGCCCCAAGACTCCCTTGCTGGAACGCCTGCGCTACGTGTGCATCGTCAGTTCCAACCTGGACGAGTTCTTCGAGATCCGGATTTCCAGCCTGAAGGAGCAGCAGCGCCAGTCGCCGAATCTGGTGGGGCCGGATGGCATGACGCCGGACCAGGCGTTCGAGAACGTGCAGCAGGCGGTGCACGAATTGGTCAACCGCCAGTACAACCTGCTCAATGACGAGATCCTGCCGGCCATGCATGCCGAGGGCATCTCGCTGCACCACGCGTCCGAGTGGAATCAGCAACAGCAGGAATGGGCGCGGGACGTATTCAACCGCGATGTGATGCCGCTCCTGACGCCTATCGGGCTGGACCCGGCGCATCCGTTTCCGCGCGTCTACAACAAGAGCCTGAATTTCATTGTGTCGCTGTCCGGCGCCGACGCCTTCGGCCGCCAGGCCTCGATCGCCGTGGTGCAGGCGCCGCGCGCCTTGCCGCGCCTGATCAAGATGCCGCAGGAGCTCTCCGGCCAGCCCGAGGGCTACATCCTGCTGACCTCGCTGCTGCGCGCCTTCGTGGGCGAGCTGTTCCCGGGGCTGGAGATGCTGGGCTGTTACCAGTGGCGGGTCACGCGCAACAGCGACCTGTTCGTGGACGAGGAAGAAGTCACCAACCTGCGGCACGCCTTGCAGGGCGAATTGTCCCAGCGCAACTTCGGCGCAGCGGTGCGTCTGGAAATCGACAAGCTGACGCCGGTCGAGCTGGAGCACTTCCTGCAGCGCGAGTTCTCGCTCAAGGCGGAGGACACCTACCGCGTGCCCGGGCCGGTGAACCTGTCGCGCCTGATGCAGCTGTGCAATTCGGATTCGCGTCCGGACCTGCTGTTCCCGGATTACCGGGCGCCCGTGCCGGCGCCGTTCGACCGCGTCGGCGACAAACCGGCCGAACTGTTCGAGGCCGTGGCCGAGCAGGACCGCCTGCTGCACCATCCCTACCAGTCCTTCCAGCCGGTCATCGACTTCCTGACCGCCGCCGCGCTGGATCCGGACGTCATGGCGATCAAGCAGACCATTTACCGCACCGGCGAGGATTCCGAGCTGATGAAGATCCTGCTGGCCGCCGCGCGCGCCGGCAAGGAAGTGACGGTGGTGGTGGAGCTGATGGCCCGCTTCGACGAGCAGACCAATATCAATTGGGCCTCCAAGCTGGAAGAGGTGGGAGCGCACGTGGTGTACGGCGTGGTGGCGCACAAGACGCACGCCAAGATGGCCGTGGTGTTGCGCCGCGAGAAAGGGCGCCTGCGCCGCTATGCCCACCTGGGCACGGGCAACTACCATCCGCGCACGGCGCGGCTGTACACCGACTTCGGCCTGCTCACCGCCGATCCGAAGCTGTGCGAGGACATGGACAAGGTGTTCGCGCAGCTGACCGGGCTGGGCGCGCGCCGTTCGCTCAAGGCGCTGATGCAGTCGCCTTTCACCATGCACGACGGCATGGTGGCGCTGATCCGCGCCGAGGCCCGGGCGGCCAAGGCCGGCAAGCGTTCGCGCATCATGGCCAAGATGAACTCGCTGCTGGAAGAGCAGATCATCGAGGAACTCTACAAGGCCGGCCAGGCCGGCGTGAAGATCGACCTGATCGTGCGCGGCGTGTGCGCGCTGCGCGCCGGCGTGCCGGGGCTGTCCGAGAACATCCGGGTGCGTTCCATCGTCGGCCGCTTCCTGGAGCATTCGCGGGTCTTCTATTTCTACGCCGAGGGCGAAGAGACCGTGTACCTGTCGTCGGCCGACTGGATGGACCGCAATTTCTTCCGCCGGGTCGAGATCGCTTTCCCGATCTACGACAAGACCCTGAAGAAGCGCGTCATCGACGAAGCCTTCACCTATGCGCTGCGCGACAATCAGCTGGCCTGGCAGCAGCAGGCCGACGGCGACTACGCCCGCGTCAAGAGCCGCCGCGAGCCCTTCAACGTGCACCAGTACCTGATGCAGAAGCTGGGCGTGTAACGTCCCGCCGTCCCACAGCCCCGCCGCCGTCCGGGGGGGCAGGGCCGCGGGGCGGTGTTCCAAAGCAGACCGCCGTTCCCCCGTCCGCTCTCTCATTCCCGCGCTCTCCCTCGTCTCTCGGGCTTGCCCGCGCGCCCTCGGCGCCGTTCGAGGCAGTGCGTCCCCCAATCCAGGCCGCGCGGATCCGGCTCCGCCGGTCCGCCACCGGCGCCCCCTGGGGGGAGGCGCGCAGCGCCTCGGGGGGGACAACATGACTGTCACTATCCTGTCATGTGAGGCTTTTAATATTCGAGGGTCGCTGAAAGACAGGCAGTTTCCAAAGCCTGCCAGACTCCTCCAACGAGCACAGAAGGAACCCTGATGTTCAAACGTGTCTTCAAACAAGTTTCCCTGGGCGTCGCGCTGAGCGCCGCCGTGTTTGCCGTCCAGGCCGCCGACGTGACCGGCGCCGGCGCATCGTTCCCGTACCCGATCTACGCCAAGTGGGCGTCCGACTACAAGGCTGCCACCAACAGCGCCGTCAACTACCAGTCCATCGGTTCGGGCGGCGGCCAGCAGCAGATCATCGCCAAGACCGTCGATTTCGGCGCCTCGGACGATCCCATGAAGGCAGCCGACCTGGAAAAGAACGGCCTGCTGCAATTCCCGGCCGTCATCGGCGGCACGGTTGCCGTGGTGAACGTCGACGGTATCGAACCCGGCAAGCTGAAGCTGTCGGGCAAGGTCCTGGCCGACATCTTCCTGGGCAAGATCAAGAAGTGGGATGACGCCGCCATCAAGGCAATGAACCCCGACCTCAAGCTGCCCTCGGCCGACATCATCGTCGTGCACCGTTCGGACGGCTCGGGCACCACCTTCGGCTGGACCAACTACCTGTCCAAGGTGTCGCCGGACTGGAAGTCGACCGTGGGCGAAGGCAAGGCCGTCAAGTGGCCCGTGGGCCAGGGCGGCAAGGGCAACGAAGGCGTCGCCGCCTACGTCGGCCAGTTGAAGAACTCGATCGGCTACGTCGAATACGCCTACGCCAAGCAGAACAAGCTGGCCTGGACGCAGTTGCAGAACAAGGACGGCAAGTTCGTCCAGCCGGAGCAGAAGGCTTTCGCCGCCGCGGCCGCCAACGCCGACTGGAAGAGCGCGCCGGGCATGGGCGTGGTCCTGACCGACGAGCCGGGCGCTGACTCCTGGCCCGTCACCGCCGCCACCTTCATCCTGATCCACAAGTCGCAAGACAAGCCGGCTCAGGGCAAGGCTGTCCTGGAATTCTTCGACTGGGCCTTCAAGAACGGCGCCAAGTCGGCCGAAGCCATGGACTACGTGCCGCTGCCGGAAGCCGTGACCAAGGAAATCCGCGCCGCCTGGGGCGAAGTCAAGGCCGCCGACGGCAAGGCCGTCTGGAAGTAATGGATGGAGCGCGGCGCGGGCCGGCAGCGATGCCAAGCCTCTGCCGCGCAACCCCTCAGCGGCCGTCCCCGGCGTTCTGCAATAGCGCAACGGCAGGGGCGGTCCGCAGCAAGACCTTCGAAGTTCTCCCCCAAGGTTTCCTAAGGAAAGTCCATCCATGAGCGCGGTAATGGATAATAGTGTGCCGCTTCCGCCCAGCGTGGCGGACTCCGTGACTACCGGCACGCCTTCGCCTATGAAGCAAAACAAAAACGCGCTGATGGATGCGCTATTCAAGAATCTGACCCGCCTGTTCGCCTTCCTGGTGTTCATCCTGCTGGCGGCGATTCTTGTTTCCCTGATCTACGGCAGCCGCGAGTCGCTGGCCAAATACGGCCTGTCGTTCCTCTGGCTCAATGACTGGGATCCGGTCAATTCGAACTACGGCGCCGTGGTGCCCATCATCGGCACCTTGCTGACCTCGGCCATCGCCCTGATCATCGCCGTGCCCGTGTCTTTCGGCATCGCCATCTTCCTGACCGAACTGTCGCCCACCTGGCTGCGCCGCCCGCTGGGCACCGCGGTCGAAATGCTGGCCGCCATTCCGTCCATCATCTACGGCATGTGGGGCCTGTTCGTCTTCGTCCCCGTATTCCAGCAGTATGTGCAGCCCTTCATGATCGCCACGCTGGGCAGCCTGCCCGTGATCGGCGGCATCTTCGCAGGCCCGCCCTTCGGCATCGGCATCTTCACCGCCGGCCTGATCCTCTCGATCATGATCATCCCGTTCATCGCCGCCGTCATGCGCGACGTGTTCGAACTGGTGCCGGCGATGTTGAAGGAATCCGCCTACGGCCTGGGCAGCACAACCTGGGAAGTGATGTGGCGCGTGGTACTGCCCTATACCAAGTCGGGCGTCATCGGCGGCATCATGCTGGGCCTGGGTCGCGCCCTCGGCGAGACCATGGCCGTGACCTTCGTCATCGGCAACGCCTTCAAGTGGTCCGGATCGCTGTTCTCGCCGGGCAACTCGATCGCCTCGGCGCTGGCCAACGAATTCAATGAAGCGGGCGGCATACAGAAGTCGGCGCTGCTGGAACTGGGCCTGATCCTGTTCCTGATCACGACCATCGTGCTGGCCCTGGCCAAGATGCTGCTGGTTCGCCTGTCCGCCGGCGAAGGCAAGAAAACCTGACGCGCCGCGAGCACAAGGAAAAGATCATGGCTGTATCCGTACTCAATATGCAGAACGGCACCTATCGCCGGCGTCGCGTGATCAACCGCATCATGCTGACCGTGTCGCTGGGGACGCTGATGTTCGGGCTGTTCTGGCTGTTCTGGATCATTCTGACGCTGTTGATGAAAGGCGCTCCCGCGCTCTCGTACACGCTCTTCACCGAGATCACGCCGCCGCCGGGGCAGACTGGCGGCCTGATCAACGCCATCTTCGGCAGCGTGATGATGGCTGGCGTGGGCACGCTCATTGGCACGCCCGTGGGCATTCTGGCCGGCACCTACCTGGCCGAATACGGCCAGCGCGGCTGGCTGGCGCCCGCCACGCGCTTCCTCAACGACGTGCTGCTGTCGGCCCCGTCCATCATCATCGGTCTGTTCATCTACGCCGTGTATGTGGCCCAGGTCGGACACTACTCCGGCTGGGCCGGCGCCATCGCGCTGTCCATCCTGGTGATCCCGGTCGTGGTGCGCACCACCGACAACATGCTGCTGCTGGTGCCCAACAGCCTGCGCGAAGCCGCGGCCGCGCTGGGCTGCCCCAAGTGGCGCATGATCACCCTGGTGTGCTATCGCGCCGCCAAGACCGGCATCATCACCGGCGTGCTGCTGGCCATCGCCCGGATCTCCGGCGAAACCGCGCCGCTGCTGTTCACCGCGCTGTCGAACCAGTTCATGTCCCTGAACATGAATGGCCCGATGGCCAACCTGCCGGTCGTGATCTACCAATACGCCGCCAGCCCCTTCAAGGACTGGAACAACCTGGCATGGGCCGGCGCCACGCTGATTACGCTGCTGGTGCTGGGCATCAACATCATTGCCCGCAACATGTTCCGCAAGTAAAGATCGCTTTGCCGGCGCGCTGGGCGCGCCGGAGCCAAGGGAAACCAAATGGAAAACACCGCTACCGCCGTCAAGAACAAGATCGAGGTCAAGAACCTGAACTTCTACTACGGCAAGTTCCATGCGATCCGCAATGTGAACATGTCGATCCAGGAGAAGAAGGTCACCGCCTTCATCGGCCCGTCGGGCTGCGGCAAGTCCACGCTGCTGCGCACCTTCAACCGCATGTTCGAGTTGTACCCCGGCCAGCGCGCCGAGGGCGAAATCATCCTGGACGGCGAAAACCTGCTGACGGCCAAGACCGACATCTCGCTGATCCGCGCCAAGGTCGGCATGGTGTTCCAGAAGCCCACGCCGTTCCCCATGAGCATCTACGACAACATCGCCTTCGGCGTGCGCCTGTTCGAGCGCCTGTCCAAGGGTGAAATGGACGAGCGCGTGGAATGGGCCCTGAGCAAGGCCGCGCTGTGGAACGAAGTGAAGGACAAGCTGCACCAGAGCGGCAACAGCCTGTCGGGCGGCCAGCAACAGCGCCTGTGCATCGCGCGCGGCGTGGCTATTAAGCCCGAAGTGCTGCTGCTCGATGAGCCGTGTTCGGCGCTGGACCCGATTTCGACCGCCAAGATTGAAGAATTGATCGCCGAACTGAAGAACGACTACACCGTCGTCATCGTGACGCACAACATGCAGCAGGCCGCGCGCTGCTCGGACTACACCGCCTACATGTACCTGGGCGAGCTGATGGAATTCGGCCAGACCGACCAGATCTTCGTCAAGCCTACGCGCAAGGAAACGGAAGACTACATCACGGGCCGCTTCGGCTGATCGCCGGGTTTCGACCCTATGAAAAAACGGCGCGCTTCGAAAAGCGCGCCGTTTTTTTTTACTGTTGCAGCAGGGCCTGCTTGGTCCGCGCTGCGGGCGCGAATAGGCTAGCCGTCCGGTATCTGGTATAGTTGCCACCCTTCGGGGCGTAGCGCAGCCTGGTAGCGCATCTGCTTTGGGAGCAGAGGGTCGTGAGTTCGAATCCCACCGCCCCGACCAATAAAATCAAAGGCTTAGCTCAATCATTGAGCTAAGCCTTTGTGCTTTGGGGGGCCAGCAGGGGGGCCAGCGCTAAGCGGAATCCTCAGCGGGGCGCCATTCCTTGCTGTGCGGTCTACTCTCCAGCCACGCAGTGACTTCGCGCGCACGCCAGCCCACAGAGCGCGCGGTGAGCTTCACCGGCGAAGGGAAGTCCTTTCGCTGAATAAGCTCATAGATCGTCGTCTTGGATAAGTTGAGCACTCGGACAAGATCCGCCAGGCGGTAAACGAGTTGATCGTTCATGCGTGGCCACCATGCTCGGCGCCGGCGCTTTCGAGCGATTCAGCAAGCGCCAGGAGGCGCTGCACGTCACCCGGATCCTGCCAGCCTAGCGTCGCGCTTTGCCACATGAGGAACGCACCATAGGCTCAGCCACTAACCTGAGTCACGGTGATATGGTTCAGTCGATGGTTGGGGTGGCGTGCCAAAAATTCTCTCAGGAAATCCGCGTGGGAATGAATCCGGGCTTCGGTCGCCTCGGTTAGTTGCCTGTAGCTCCAAGCCTTGCGGGGCGCCGTCGCCTTCTTAAACGCCTGATTGGTATCTCTCATGTCTATTCGTCCTCGTCGCCGGCGCTGGCGCGTTTGATATCGCGGCGCGGCGGTGTGAATTGGTCGGGGTGGGCGAGAAAGTAGGGGCCAGCAGGCGGCGCAGCCGGTGGCGGACGGTAGCGGTCGGCGCGGGGCTGGGATAGCGCCAGCGCCGTGATTTCCAGGCAGCGGGCAAGCACGGGCGACCGCATGGCCTCGGCCAGCGTACCGCGTAGATCGGCTGCGGCGTGGGCCTGGGCCAGCATGGCGGGAGAGGGCTTCACCATGCTCATGCCCCCCTCCTGAAGACCCAGCAATGCACCGTCGACGCCTTGCTGCTGCCTGCCTGACTGCTGTTCTGCCGAATCCGGCTCTTGACCGTCTTCACTTCCAGAAACTTGTATTGACGGCTGGTACGAAGAACCTTCTTCAAGTCGCGCAGCGCCGGAACCTGCTGGCGATGGTTGGCGGCGACATCGATAAATTCGTTGAGGTTGACCGCTATCACGTCCGCATCGCAGGAGTGATTGAGCTGGGGTAGCTGATCGTCATCGCCGTTCAGGTATGCATACGCATCCCAGAATTCCTGCACGATGGGATGGTCTGCATTGATGACCAGTTGCCGCTCAGCAGCCATGTTGCTGATGAGCTGGATTGCTGCTGTGTATTGCTCATCGGTGAGCTTCACGACAAGCCGCAATGCGTCCACGATAGCCATTAGCTGCGCGTGACACTTCAGGATGCGGGACATCTTCACGTCGGCACGGTCGCGGATGGCGTCGTGGTGGGCCTGATAGCGGGTCAGGATCGTTTCCATGATCGACGCTTCCCGCTTGGTGGCGGCCAGGACAAAGCCGGAAACTGCGCTGGTGGGCGTCGTTTCCAGCGCGACAGCGGCGGCGAGTGTTTTGGCGTTCTGGCCGGCCCGGTCGATGTTGATATGCACGATCCGGGAAAGAATCGCCTCGGAAGCGTTCACCTCATTGTTTTGCGAGATCACGATGGATCCGCGAAACGGCGGCTCATAGGCTTCGTTGCCTCCGTTGGCCACGCCGCGCGAACGAATGCTACGGCCGTTGTAGGCCGTTTTCAGCTCGTCCCAGTCGAAAGACTTGACGTGGGATTTCTCTTCGCCCAGGCGCTCGCGGTCGGACTCGATGAGAACGACGGGCAAGCCGGCCACCTGCGCGAAGTTGCGCGCTCGCGCTGGCGTGGTGGACTTGGAAGGGTCGAAGCCTTCGTAATCGTTGCGGCCGAAGAGCTTCCAGAGAAATTCAATGAGGGTGGACTTGCCGGATCCGGCTTCGCCCACGACTTCCAGGAACGGATAGCTCTTCTGCTTTTCGCGTATTTGCTCCGCGAACAATGACCCCAGCCAGAAGGCAAGGGTAACGATGCCTTTCGCGCCAAAGGCCGTCCAGACATGCATGCAGCCATGCGGTGGTGTACTCGCCGGGGTTGCTGTTGATCGCCAGGGTGACGGACTGATTCAGACTCTTGACGGACAGTTTGCCGATGTCGAAAAAGTCTTCTTGGTTGACTTCGTAGATGTGCCCACGCGATCAAGGATGTCTTGGCGATGACGCAGGCGGGCTGCGTGGTTCAACCCCGCTTCCAGGGCCACGATAACGCGCTGGAGGCGCCAAATCTCCCCAGGCCATAGCGCGCGCCGGCCTCGTCGGTGGGGTTTTGCGCGTACAGCGTGCGTATGCGAGCCGCAGGCATAGGCGCGGGCGGCGGTCGGTCGATGAAATCCATGGAGCACCTCAAAATACTGTGTAAATATACAGTAGTTTGAGGGTGTGCACGTCCTGGCGCGCAGTCTTCCCCCCTCCGCGCCTGCCCGCTAAATCTATGGAAAACGACTCAACCATGCGCCGCCCTGTGGCGCAAGCCTTGGTGCGCCTCTGAGGTGCGACTTTGGCGCGGGGCAGGTGACGCAAATAGACGCGCCATAGAGGCAGTTTTGCGACATGTAGTGGCGACCAGGAACCCTAGTCTTCGGCCGTTGCTTCATCACTATCAGCAGGTTCTTCTTCTCCTTCTTCTTCTTGGTGCCGTATGGCACGTAAGCGCGTCATCACTTCGTCGCCATACGGGGTGAGCGTCCAGTAAGTGTCGACGTCTTTAACGCTTCGCGGTTTGTCGTTCTTGGCGATTAGGCCAAGAGCCCGAAGTTGAATCTTCACTGTTTGGAAGTCGTCGGATTGAATCACGAACAGTTGAAGGACGAGCCCCGCAAACTTCCTATTCTTACCCAGTCGTTCAATGTTCCTATCTTGAACGAATTGGTTTAGCGCCTTTCTTAATGTTCCGTCGCTGGCCTCATGGATCATTAGCGGTGCGATAACAGCAAAAATTTCATTCCATCTAGCGTTAAAGGTTCCGGTGTAGCCTTGGGTGGTGTAACGGCGATCGTAGGTCTGGAAGCTGTACTTGATTTGGTGGTATTCATCACCCTGAGCGAGATCCTCTGATCCCTTTGGGGCAGATGTGCGAGCGCGGTCAAGTTCGCTTTGCAGTTCTTCGACTTGTCGGCGCAACTTAAGTAGTTCGGTAGTGGCCTCTCGATCTGCCAACTCGTTGGCCCTAACCCAACCCACGGCGGGAGTGGACTTGATTAGTTGAATTAGGCTTCGGCTGACCACCGATCCGAGTTCCTGTGGATTGGACCAGTGCTTGCAGAGCTTCTTTTCGACGGACTCCCGGAACGACTGGAGCTTGGCCTTCCCTTCTGCTGTGGACTCAGTATTGTCCGCAATAATCTTTCCTGGGTCTCGGTGCAGAAACGCAATTGTGGGTTTTTGCTTCGACAAGGCGT
The DNA here is from genome assembly GCF_058783105.1 of Achromobacter sp. FW305-C-30-7. Lineage (NCBI taxonomy): Bacteria > Pseudomonadati > Pseudomonadota > Betaproteobacteria > Burkholderiales > Alcaligenaceae > Achromobacter > Achromobacter sp. FW305-C-30-7. The sequence goes on from NZ_JBYSYI010000009.1 coordinate 122,004, forward strand.
ACCGATACTCCATCTCCGTATAGCTGATGCCTTCCGGGCCAATTGACCCGTACCTGCCGCCCAGGATCAGAACGTAATAATCGCAGTCATCAATAACGCGTTGGATGAGGCTCCATTGCGTCTCATCTGCGGCGGGGAATAGCTCCATTCCCGAAGGAATGCAGTCTAACTCCAAAAGTGCATGCATCACCTCCTGTCGCTCTTGCTCCAGATCGCGGAAGGTGCTGCTGACGAATATTTGATATCGCTTTTCCAACGTGATTCCCTATTCGCAAAACAATCTACATGAGGCGGCCGGCGGTTTGCTGTGTCTATACCAAATATTGATGGGTATGGGACGGCTCAAGGCACAGAAGCTTTCGACCGAGCGTCTTTGATCGGACCTGCGTGGAATTTTCGCAGATTGAGGAGGGGCTGGGAAAAGTCTAACCTTCCTAACTGGGGCCGAAGGTGATGTTTAAGTCATTGATTTTTATGGATAATATTGGTTGGGTTTAAAACCTAACCTGAAACCTAACCATGTCGTAAGTCATTGATTTATATAGATATCTATTTTTTATAAGGTTAGGGTATAGAAACCTAACCGGGTTAGGCGTTGGTTAGGAAAAGGTTAGGTTTTCTGAAATCTCGGAAAGCCGCATGAATAAAGGTTCTCCGGCCAATTCGCCATGTCCGGTTAGGAAGGTTAGGTTTTTCCCAGCCCCTCTCGAAATATTGGGAATGGCGGCTTTGCGGGCTGGCTGCAGATCTGCCCGCCTGTTCTGACCGCGCGTTGACGCTGGTGGCCTTGGCCAGATCTGCCACGCTGCTGCAGGTCGCGGCCGTGGCTCGGGCGGCGGCGGGCGGCGCCCTGGTGCGCGCGGCTGCGTTGCTGCTTTCAGCTACTTGATGCGGTGTGCCTCAACTTGCGAGTCCACAACTTGTGTTGCGTAAAAACTCGTACCTTCCTCTACCGTGTTCCACGGTGCGTCGAGAAGAATGGAGCCGAAGAAGCGACTGCGCATTTTTTCCGGTAGGGCGGTTGTGTCGAATGCGAGCGCACCGCTCATGCCGGCGTCTGCCATCATGGCCAGAGTCGTGTCAATGATCTCTTTTGGCGGTCTCGGGTCTTGGGGTCTCAGGAGTACGACAAGTGTTAGTCGGAAAAGCTCTGGATCTTCTGCGCTCTTGTGATGCCAAAAGAATAGAGGATCACCCCTCTCAGTGACGGGAGACATGAAAACACAATCATCTGTCTGTCCTGCGATTTCGGCTGCCCACTTCTTGTAGAGGTTCGCATGCTGCGGCTCTTCAGGGGGGTGCGATCGCAGCAATCGCGCGAGGAGGTTTGCCTGCGCTGAGTGCTTGAATGAGTTCGCCACTGCCAAACCGGCATCCCGAATATCTTGCAAATCGTCCGTGCTAAGGTCGACGCCCCTGGTCTCCGAGAGATGTTGGAAAAAGCGCGCTGAGCTGTACATGCGAAGGTGCCATCCGGGCTTGCATATTGCCAATTCCTGACAAAGTTCGGGAGCCGGACCCAATATTGATTTTCCGTCTTTCGCCCACCAGTCTGCCTTTCGCTCGTCAGTGACGAATATCAGGAAGCGCTTGTCATCTACCTTCTCTAGATATTGCAGTATCTGCTTCCAGATGTAGAGATCGCCCCATTCTCCCGCATAAGCCACATTGCGATCTAGAAAGCGTTCCCCTGCCTTGTTTCCGTCCGTCACACCGGGGGGATGCTTGTGTTCGGCACGCCGGCGACCCTCTTCGTTGTACTTGTTAATTTCTTCTTGGGTGGGAGTTGGACCCACGCGGCCATCAAAGATTGCCGCCAAGGATTCATTCACAGGATCGTCATGCGAACGCTGGGGCAGCTTGGAACCCGCTTCGTCAGCATGGACGGCCAGCGCTTCAGCTGCTTCCCTGAACGGTTTAACGAATCCTTCCGTACGGGCGTCATGCTTGAGTACGTCCTGTTTCTCCAAAAGAGACGTCAATGCAGTTATGTCCTGTCTGAATTTTCCTACTGCATCCCGGTGGGCCTGGAATGCCTGTTCTATCTTGCCCAGGCGGTTACGGTGAAACTCCAGGCCGACGTGGTAGGGCAACCAACAGCTTTCACGTATTTGAGTTAGCGCACTGAATAGGCGTGTGCGTGTATCTGGCCCCAGCTCGTAGAAATTGAGCAGCACGTTGGTGTCGAAGATGATGAGCGCTTGGGGCAGAGCCTCGTCGAAGGAAGTCGACGGTGGGTAGTGGCCGGGGAAAAGGTTTTTCATGTCTAAGGGGCGAGTTGAACGCCATATATGTATCCATTTCCTGCTTGGCTGTAAACAGCTATCAACATCATGATCGGGTACTTTTTCGGGTATACAGGATTTCCGAACGCAATAAAGCCCGTAAACTTGAGGCTTTTGCAGAGGAGTATGGATAACCCTCTGTATGCAACACATTGAGCGTAGCGACCGGCCCTAAGATTCTGACAAAGCGTCGTTTCTTTCCACCTCTTGTGGCCATGGCAACCAATCAGCGGTATCGCCTAGAAGATTGGTGAGATGTTGCTCGAGCGCGTCAAATGCAGACTGCCTCTGGCTCAACATGGTCTGACGTTGATAAGTTCGAGTGACCTTCTTAGGTTCTTTATGATTGAGGCAGCGGTCTATCACATCCTGCGTAAATCCGAGTTCACCCATGATGGTGGCCGCAGTGCGGCGTAGATCGTGTTGCGTCCAATGCCCCCTGGTAGATCTAAGTCAGTTGTGTTTTTGCGGCCGCGGATGCCGCCGCGATGTTTCAAGGGTGCACCGTCCATTATCTGACTCATGATGTTGCGCACCTGCAGGCCGGCAGCGCATGTTTGGTGCACGCTGCCTCTGGAAGCATTGGTCAGATACTTGTCCAGATGGCCAAGAAAGCAGGCGCTACGGTTTACGCGACCGCAAGTACCGAGGAAAAATGCCAGGTAGCCCGGCAGCATGGTGCGGACGCCGCGATGCTTTATGACGACGGCCGATTTGCTGATGCCGTTCGAGAATTGACTGCGGGCAAGGGCGTGGACGTTGTCTTTGATTCGCTCGGACGAGCCACTCTGCGGGATAGTTTCCGGGCGACACGCAAGCGGGGGTTGGTCGTCAATTACGGAAATGTATCCGGAAGCCTGAAGGACCTTGATCCGTATGAGCTGGGAGAAGCCGGTTCGCTGTTTCTTACCCGACCCAGGCTGGCGGATCATATGGCGGATGCCGCCACGGTGCAGCGTAGAGCCGACGACGTTTTTCAAGCGCTTTCCGAAGGGCGACTCAAAATAGGCATTTCCGAGAGGTATTCCTTCGGCGAAATCACGAAGGGGCACGCTCGCATCGAGTCCCGGCAGCAAATCGGCAAGGCGGTGGCTTGGATTCGAGCGTGAGTTCGAATCTCAGGCCAGCCGCAACAGCCGCCGCATCATTTCAGTCAGCTTCGGCTTGACTGCATCCTCTTCGAGCCGCAGCGGACCAGGGTCCGCCAGCATCATCAGCGAGACCGTCCCTATCAGCATCTGCATGGCGTTGCGGATCTCCGATTCGACGTCTTCGCCTGCCTTGGCCGGCATTTTGCGCGCGAGGGCCGGTACGAACACGGTATGGATGTGGCTGTTCAAGACGCGCAAGGGGTGCGATTCCGGGGCATCCACCGCAAAATCCCGCAGCACAGCCCTGTACATCCCTTGGTTTTGGCGACAGGCATCGACGTAAAAAACGACAATGGCGGCGGCGATATCCGACGCGGTGCCTTCGGTCCAGACGGCGTCTTGCCAGACGAGGTTGTCGGCTTGCGCTTGCGCCTCCGTAACCGCAGCCTCCAGGACTGCGGCCAGGAAAGTTTCTTTGTCCTGGAAACGGCCGTAGAACGCGCCGATGGATGTGCCTGCCAGACGTATGACATCACCGATCAGCACCAGGTCCAGGTTTGCGTGCCGTTCTATCAATTCCCGTCCGGCCTGGATCATCTTGGCCAAGGACTCCTCGCTGCGCAGTTGCCTGGGAGGGCGAGGAGCGGGCAATGATCTTGCGGCTGCGGCAACCGTCTTCCGAGCACCGGGGGCCTGTGTCGTCTTGGTTTTTTCTTCTGGCGATGGAGGAGCCATGGCAACAACTATCCTGGTTTGAAGCAATGTGGAACATTATGCCGTAGCGGGCGGGCAGGCCATGGCAACAACAATCCAGATCTGAAGCAGAGCGCAACATTCCGCCGGGGGCGGCGGCGTGTCTCTTCAGCGATCTGATCCTGGCTGCCGCCCGCCTGCGCGGGGAGGGACGACACGTCAGTGTCGAGCCTAGGGAAACCCCGCATTGAACGGGCAGGGGCACATCTCAATAATAGAATCAGAATTTAGATTCTGATTTAAGGTGAATTATGCCCGCAGGATGGCGAGTCGTCCACGCAGGTGTTAGCGCGCCTCGAATCGTCCCCTCCGCAACCTTCTCGCCCGATACCATGAACCATACCGATTTCGATCTGCCCAGCGATGTCGCGAAAGCCCTGGTGAATGCTCAGGTCTATGCCAACATTGACGAACTGCATTCCACCTATTCATGGGCGCGCGCCAACAACCCGTTGGGGCGCGCCGTCAACGAAGGCTTCGATCCTTTCTGGGTGGTGACCAAGCACGCGGACGTGGCCGCCATCTCGCGTGATAGCCAGATTTTCCGCAATGGCGACTATGCCACCATCAGCGCCCCCAAGGCCATGATCGACCACCTCAAGGCCGTGACCGGCAGCTATAACGGCGGCATCAAGACGCTGGTCCATGTGGACGGAGACGAACACAAGGGGCTGCGGACGTTGACGCAGGCATGGTTCATGCCGAACAGCATACTCAAACTGGACGAGCGGATCCGCGACCTGGCGTGCCGCACGGTAGACAAGCTGGCGGCGGCAGAGGGCGAGGTCATCGACTTCGCCACGCAGATCGCACTGCACTATCCGCTGCACGTCATCATGGACATTCTGGGGGTGCCGGCCGAGGACGAGGCCAGGATGCTGCTGCTGACGCAGGAATTGTTTGGCACCGAAGACCCCGAATTCAAACGCGAAGGGAAGGACGCGGGCGGCAACGATGATGCGCTGGCGCAGAATGTTCTGGCGATCGTGGCCGATTTTCGCGCCTACTTCGAAAAGGTCACCGCCGATCGGCGCGTAAATCCACGCAATGATGTGGCGACGCTGCTCGCGAACGCGGTCATAGACGGCGTGCCCCTCAGCGAGGACAGCCGCTTGGGATACTACGTCATCATCGCCACGGCGGGGCACGACACGACCTCGTCGTCGACAGCCGTCGCCATGTGGGCGCTCAGCCAATATCCCGAGTTGTTGCCGCGGCTTCAAGCCAACCCGGGCCTGATCCCGCAGTTCATCGACGAAGCGGTGCGCCTGGCGTCCCCGGTGCGGCACTTCATGCGCACAGCCGCTGCGGACACTGAAATCCGCGGTCGTCAGATTCACAAGGGCGACTGGCTGATGCTCTGCTACGGCTCCGCCAATCGGGACGAAGACGTCTTCGAGAACCCCTTTGAATTCAACATCGACCGCAAGCCGAATCGTCATCTGTCATTCGGCTTGGGGGCGCATATCTGTCTGGGGCAACACCTGGCAAAGATGGAGATGCGCATCCTGTTTGAAGAGATGATTCCAAGGCTGCAGCGAGTTGAACTCGCAGGTGATATGGCCATGAGCGCCTCGTGCTTCGTCGGCGGCCCCAAGCATTTGCCGGTCCGATGCTTCATGAACTAGCGGTTCTTCATCTCCTTCCGTAGAGCATTCTCGATGCAATCCCAAGTAACGAGCTCGGTGCGCGTCGCGCACCGGCGTCAGGAAACCGACGACATCATCAGTCTGGAGCTGGAAGCGTTGGACGGCGGCGCCTTGCCGCCTTTCGAAGCGGGAGCGCATATCGATGTACATGTCGCTCCCGGCATAGTCCGGCAGTATTCGCTGTGCAACGCCTCGTCGGAACGTCATCGCTATGTGATCGGCATCTTGAGGGATCCCCAGTCGCGCGGCGGTTCGGTGGCGATCCACGAACGCTTGCAACCCGGATCCGTGGTCGAGGTCAGTGCGCCGCGCAATCACTTCCCGCTGAAGCCGCAGGCTAAAAGCGTATTGATTGCGGGCGGAATCGGCATTACGCCCATGCTGTGCATGGCCGAAACACTGTTTGCCGCGGGTACGGCGTTTTCCTTGCACTACTGCGCCCGCGATCAGGGGAGGGCGGCTTTCCTGGACCGTATCGCCCAGTCTCCCTTCAGCGAAAACGTCGTCTTTCATTACGACGACAAGGCCGACGAGCAGAAGCTGCATCCGGATGAGCTGTTTTCCCAAGTGGGACCGGAAGAAGAGATCTACGTCTGCGGGCCCGCCGGCTTCATCGAATGGGTTTGCCAGGCGGCGGATCAGGCAGGCGTTCCGAAGCATCGCGTGCGCTACGAGCACTTCAGCGCCAAGCCCGTGGATACCTCTCAGGACGGCGCCTTCGACGTAAGAATCGCGAGTTCCGGCCAGCTCTTTCATATCCCTGCGGATCAATCCGTGGCCGACGTGCTGCTGGCTGCGGGCGTGGATATCTATACCTCCTGCGGGGAGGGGTCCTGCGGCTCCTGCGTCATGCGTCTGGTGGAAGGGGAAGCCGATCATCGCGACGTATTCCTTACCGACGAAGAGCATGCCAGCGGCAACCAGTTCACCCCGTGCTGCTCGCGCGCGAAGTCGCCGCTGCTTGTGCTTGATCTCTGATTTTTCATCGCGGCCCTCGGTAACGAGGTCCGTCAGCCAACGCGCGGCCGCTGGAAGTTCGCCTGGCCCGCAACATTGAGGTCCGAATCGCCATGGGCAATCCCATTGAGTTCAGCATGACCATAGATGGAAAGGCCGTTTTTGGGGCCACGCGCCTCGACGTGCTGGATCCAGCCACCGAGAACATCGTGGCCCGCGTGCCCGATGCCACGCCGCAGCAGCTGGACGAGGCCGTGGCCAGTGCGCGGCGTGCGGCGCCGGCCTGGGCCGGGTTGCCTTTGGAGGCGCGGCGAAAGCTGGTCGCCCGTGTGGGCGAGGTCATCCTGTCCAACCAGGAAGCGTTGGCGCAGTTGTTGACCCAAGAGCAGGGCAAGCCGCTTGCCGCGGCGCGCCAGGAACTGATGGCGGCCGCATACTGGTGCACGGAGACCGCCGGGCTGGATCTTCCCGCCGATGTGAGCAGCGAGACGCCGGAGGAACTGGTCAGGGTGTTGCGCGTGCCGGTAGGGGTGGTGGGCGGCATCGTGCCTTGGAACTTCCCGCTGGTACTGGCAATCTGGAAGGTGGCGCCTGCCCTGGTCACGGGCAATACCATGGTGCTGAAGCCCTCGCCATACACGCCGCTGACGACATTGAAGCTGGGTGAATTGCTGCGCGACGTACTGCCTCCGGGGGTGCTCAACGTCATCAGCGGGTCCGACGCGTTGGGTCCGCTGATGTCCGGGCATCCGGGCATCGACAAGATCAGTTTTACCGGGTCGACCCAGACTGGCCGTGCGGTGATGGCCTCCGCCGCCGGCAATCTGAAGCGGCTGACGCTCGAGCTGGGCGGAAACGACGCGGCCATCGTCATGTCAGACGCCGATATCGACGCGATTGCGCCCGTCATATTTTGGGGAGCCTTCACCAATAGCGCCCAGTACTGCCTCGCCATCAAACGCTTGTACATCCACGAAGATGTCTACGACCGGATGGCCCAGGCGCTGGCCAGACTGGCGCGCGAAACCAAGGTCGGGCCCGGCAATGCAGAGGGGGTCGAGCTCGGCCCCGTGCAGAACCGCCGCCAGTTCGAGCGGCTTAAAAACCTGCTTGAGGACACGCGCAGCCAGGGATACCGCCTGCTGGCGGGCGGCGCCCTGCCCGAAGGGAAGGGCTATTTCTTTCCGGTCACGCTGGTGGACAACCCTCCCGATACCGCGCGCGTGGTGCGCGAGGAGCCCTTTGGTCCGATCCTGCCGCTGCTCAAGTTCCGCAATGAGGAAGAAGTCATTGCGCGGGCCAACGATAGCGAATATGGCTTGGGCGGGTCGGTGTGGGGCGCAGACCAGGCCGCGGCCACGAGAGTTGCGCTTCGATTGAACACCGGCACGGTCTGGGTCAATCAGATCCACACGCTCAAGCCCGGCAAGCCCATGGCCGGGCACAAGCAATCGGGCGTAGGCATCGAGAATGGCGCCGAAGGTTTGCTGGAGTACACGGTGCTGCGGACGGTGTCATCGAAGCGGCCGCACTGAACGCGTGGCGGCATGTGGCCTTTCAGTGCGCCGGTTGGCGCAAACCACGGCAAGTCGCGTCACATCCAGGTCATGCGGCATGGCGTGGCTTCCATACATAGCGGTAGTCCAGGAAGAGAGCGATGAGTGATTACATATCAGGCAAGACCATGGTCGTCACTGGCGCTGGCGGGGGCTTCGGGCGCCTCGTCGCGCAGAAGGCCGCTGCGCGCGGAGCGCTGGTGACGTGCGGCGACGTCAACGTGGCGGCGGCGGAGGAAACCGTTGCCGATATTGTCGCGGCCGGCGGCCGGGCGCAGGCCATGGCCGCGGATGTCCGCATCCTGGATGACCTGAAACGCCTCGTCGACGCCAGTGTGCAGAAATATGGCTCGATCGAAGTGATGCTCAACAACGCAGGCATCATGCCGCTTGCCTTTATCGCCGACCATGCTCTCGCCTACGACGCCTGGATGCGCTGCATCGACATCAACATGAAGGGCGTCCTCAACGGCATGATTGCGGCCCATGATCAGATGATTTCCCAGGGGCGCGGCCACCTGGTCAACATCTCGTCCATATACGGGAATTTTCCGGTGGTGGGCGCGGCAATCTACGGCGCCACCAAGGCGGCAGTCAATTTCATGTCGGAAGCCGTGCGTATGGAAGCGCGCGGGAAGATCAAGGTGACGACCATCAAACCGACAGGCGTGCCTAGCACCGGGCTCGGCGGGTCCGTTGTCAATCAGGCCGCCGCCGTCGGCATAGTCGGGGCCAACATGGAACAGTTCGTGACCATGGTCAAGGGCTTGCAGGAAGGTTCCCTGCCCTCCGATCTGCGCGATCCGGAGAACATATCGCATGTGCCTCTGGAGCCCGGATCCATCGCCGATGCGGTACTTCTGGCCATCGATCAGCCCTGGGGAGTCTCGGTCAGCGACATGACGGTACGCGCTTCGGCGGATTGCTTCGTGCTTTGACGACGCAGTTCGAGGTTCCCAAGAAACTGGCAGTTTCCCACGCTGCCAGCCGCTGATTAGATCCAACGCATAGGCGCCGACATTGTAGGCTTTGCCGCGTATGCTCAAGAGGGTCTCCGATGGCCGTGGCCCATGCGGCCAGGCCGCGTCAGGAGCAATCTACGTGCGTTGGCAGCGGGCTGTCTGTTTACTTCTTGACAGAGCGGACCGCGGCGGGACTGAGCCCGGCTACGGGTCTCATCGGCTGGCGTGAAGGGCTGGTCTTGAGCCGGACTGCATGACCTTCGGACGACGCAATATCACTGATTTCAGTGATAGGCGCGTATGACTTAGTTGGCTAGAGTGCGCATCAATTATTTCAACCCACTCTACCAACGGTGAATAAATGAAGGTTCGGCAATTTGCAGTCGCGGCTTTGGCATGCTTTCCCATCGTCGCCTCGGCTGCGGACGTCGTGTTCGTCAATCAGTCGTCCTGGGAAATCCACGAGATCTACTTTTCGCCCGGCAAGCAAAAAAGCTGGGGCGAAGACCACCTGGACAAGGACGTGCTGCAAAAGGGCGATTCGCTCACTCTGTCCGGCGTGACCCGGGGCAAGTGGGATGTCCGTGTCGTCGACGAGGACGGCGATCAGTGCGTGCTCGAAGACGTCCAGATCGACGGCGCCGACAAGTGGGTGATTACCGACAAGGAACTGTTGGCTTGTCAGGCCGCCAGCTGATAGGCGTGACGCGAGCGGCAGGGTTTGCGGGACTGGCGTGAGGCAATTCGCGCCGGGAACGCTGGGCCCGACAAGCTAGCCAACGCAATCAAGAACCCGTTGCCCCGGCTGCGGGTTTTTTTTACGCACCATTGCTCGCATCAATGTGAAATACATCAATTTATTACGATATTACTAGTTGTAACTCAGAAAAAAGCCTTACGCCATACAGAGATATACCTAGTTTCAGGTATAGACGAAGAGTTTCAATCACCGTCTAATACTTGCAGTCAATAGACAAAATGATGCATTGACTTGAGCGAAAAAGGCCGCATTTCAGAAACAGTGTGTGCAACTTTTACGTAATGCTCTGGTTGGTGACTGGCAAAAACAGGCAAGGAGGGTTGGAAGCATGTCAGCGACTGTGTTTTATGAACGGGCTGTGGCGCTGGATCGGGCAGCGCACCAGGACACCAGGATCCAGATTCAGCCGGATCATTACGCATTCGCGCAGGACACGAATGCGCTGCCCATCGCCGCTAGCGAATTCGCCGACGCGGGCCGCCACTATCCCATCGTGTTCGTGGGCGACGACGCCGGCAACTTCCACGTAGCCGTGCTGCTGGGCCTGGAAGACAAGTCCAACCTGTTCGTGACCGAGTTGGGCACCTGGAAGGCCGACACCTATGTGCCCGCTTTTGCTCGCCGCTATCCCTTTGTGCTGGGCACTACGGCCGAGGCCGACCGACTGGCCGTGTGCATCGATGAGTCCTATCCCGGCGTCAATACCGCCGATGGCGTGGCTTTGTTCGAAGACGGCAAGGAAACCGGCTACCTGACGCAGATGATGGAATTCCTGCGCGTGTTCCAGGGCGAGATGGAACTGACCAAGAACATGGCCCAGCGCCTGAACGAGCTGGGTCTGCTCACGGCCAAGACCATCACGATTTCGCAGGCCGACGGCGACCGCTACCTGAGCGGCTTCTGGGTCGTGGACGAGCAGAAGTTCGCCGGCATCGACGATGCCCGCGTGACCGAGCTGCACCGTGCCGGCATCCTGCGCCTGATCGAACTGCATCGCGCGTCGCTGGGCAACGTCCAGCGCCTGGCCATGCAACTGGACGAGCAACGCCGCTTGAAGGCGCAGCAGCAGGACGCTGCGCCCACCAGCGCCGCCGCGCCCGCCGCGTCCGCGGCCTGATCCGCGCCGCAGGGCCATGCTGACCGCCACCTTGACTCCCGCGATCGGCCCGGCCCCCAGCCAAGCCGGCGCCGAGCCCGAGATCCACATTCCCCTGCATACCCTGCGGGGGGAGCAACGGATCTGGGCGGACCGCCTGCTCGCGGTGTTCAAGAACCGGCAGATCGACGGGGTCGAGTGGTCGATGAAGTTCTCGGCCGCGGGACTGGTCGGCAATCGCTTCATGCTGGGCATGCAGCGCGAAAACTGGCGCCAGCTGGATCTGGCCACGTTGTCGCGCGCGCTCGCCATGCCGCAGTCGCTGTGGATGCGGGTGGTGCAGGACATGGAGCATGCGCGCGCCATGTTCTTCGCCTACGAACCCGACGGCGCCGCCGGCACGTACCGCGTCTACCTGGAGTTCATGCCCACGTCCGAGGCGCTGCGCCAGCATGGCGTCCTGCCTTTGGGCTGCGGCTACAAATGGCATCCGGCCACGCAGCGCGAGGCGGCCGTGACCACTTATCGCATGCGTTATCTGCAGGACCGCGCGGCGTTCGATGCGCATCTGGAGCCCTATTTGGCCAAGCTCGCCAACCCGGTGCTGCGGCAGGTCGCGCAGGCGATCGTGGCGCAAGCATGCGTGGCAGCCGACCCCGCCGGCTTCATGTTCCTCGAAGTGGACGAGCCCGATACGCGGCGCGATTCGTTCACGCTGACCTTTCGCGGGGCAGACCTGCCCTTGAGAGCTTTCATTCCCGACCTCTTGCGTCTTGCCGCCAGCCTGGCTCTGGCGGAAAGCGATGTGCTGGGTTTTCTTTTGCCCGACGAACCCCGCAGCCTCTATAGCCTGGCTGCGGGGGCCGCGCGGGACGGACACGAGTTTCTGACTGTCTACTATGACTGACAACGACAAGCTTCTCTTCCGCCTGGCGCATGCGCGCAAGGGCCTGCTGGCGGTGGCGGCGCTGGCCGCATTGGGCATGGCGGGTTGCGCGACGCGCGACCAGAAAGCGCCGGTCGCGTCCGCTCCCGCAACGGCTTCCGCGACCGCGTCTGCTTCGGCTGCGGCGTCCTCCAGTCCGCAAACCGAAAGCGGCACGCTCAAGATCGGCCAGCACACCCCGCAAGAGGATTCGGGCTTTGGCAAGACGACGCCCAGCGCCCAGATGGACGAGGTTCCGCCCGCGCCCGCGCCGCGTTTCGACGAGAACACCACGTTCCCGGCGCCAGCGTCGTACCTGGCGGAGAACATGCCGGCGTACAACGGCGCCCAGTTGCCGGACCAGGCCGATCCGATGACGCTGGATCAGGTCTACATGATGGCGCTGCAGAATGATCCGCAGATGCAGGGGGCCTACCAGGAGCTGCAGGCCGTAGGGTATGGCGTCATGTCCGCCCGCGCGGGACTCTTGCCCAGCATCAGCGGCGAAGTCAATCGCAGCCGCGTACGTCAGAACGTGGTCGACAGCGAAAATAGCGTCTACCAGACGGGCCGCGCCAACTGGGCCGAGAACGGCTGGGCGCTGACCCTGAACCAGCCGATCTTCGAGCTGGGCGCATATCACAAGTGGCGCCAGTCGCAGGAGGCCGAGCGCAAGGAGGTGGCCAGCTACGCCTATGCGCAGCAAGACCTGATGCTGCGCACGGCAACCGCCTATCTCAGCGTCCTGGCCGCGCAGGATCAGATCGAACTGACCGAGGCCGAACGCCACACCACCCGGAAGCAGCAGGAGCTGGTGCAGGCGCGCTACCAAAGCGGCCAGGAAACCCGCGTGGGCCTGAGCGAAGTCCAGGCCCGCCTGGACATCCAGGACGCCAACACCCTGCTGGCGAGGAACGACTACCTCGACAAGCAGCAGGCCGTGCAGGAGATCGTCGGCTACGGCAACCTGAAGTTGCGTCCGGTGCGCAAGGATCTGCCGATGACGCTGCCCCTGCCCAACGATCCCCAGGCCTGGCTGCGCACGGCGCTGGACCAGAACTGGTCGATCCGCGCGGCCTCGGCAGGCGTGGCGGTGGCGGAGAAGGAAGTGTCGGTGCAGAAGGCCGGCTACTACCCCAGCGTCAATCTGCGCGCCTCCACGGGCCGCAATGAAACGGGGGGCAGCCTATTTGGCGGCGGCAGCACCGTGGCCGACACCCGCTTCACGGTGAACCTGTCGGTGCCGATCTTCCAGGGCGGCTACACCTACGGCATGAGCCACGCGGCGGCCAGCCGTCTGAGCGCGGCCTCGTCCGACCTGAGTCTGACCCGCCGCAAGGTGCAGCGCCAGGTGTTCTCGTCGTTCCAGAACATCGTGATCGGCATCGACCGGATCAAGGCGCTGAACAGCTCGGTGGAATCGTTCGAGCTGGCGCTGAAACTCAAGGAAGAGGGCTTCCAGGCAGGGCTGAACGACATCGTCAGCGTGCTGGACGCGACGCGCAATCTATACAACGCCAAGCGCCAGCAGGCGGAGGCTGGCTACAACTTCCTGCTGGACGGCCTGAAGCTCAAGCAGGCCGCCGGCACGCTGAACGCCGCGGACATCGCGGCGATCAGCCAGCAGATGCTGTAGAGCAAGACGGGCTTGCGGCGCCACGCGCAGGCCCGGCGGTACGCGGGCAAGACCACAACAGGGCCGTCCGGCGTTGCGCCGGATGGCTCGGAATCGTTTAAATCAGGGCGCTGCATGCGTCCGCACAAAAAGTGTCGAGCGACGATATGAGCATGAAGAAACTGGCGCGCAAACTCTGGACCGGCCGTTCCTCCCGCGAGGTGCAGCAATCCCTGTTTCGCAGGCGGCCGCTCTTCGAGGCGCTGGAGCGCCGCTATCTCATGTCGGCCGAATTGCTGGTGCCGCCGCCGCCGCCCGCCAGCGACCAGGCTCCGGTGGTGGCGCCTGCCCATCCCGGGGCCGGTGGTCCGGCCGCCGGCGCTCAGGGCAAGACGCCCAGCGCGCCCGGCTCGCATCCCTACCTGGTGGAGCGGGCTGCCTTCAAGGCCGCTACCCAGCACAGCGAGATGCTGACGCTGGAGCAATACGCCAAGGCCAACGCCACGCGCCAGGGCGATGCCAAGGCCTGGCTGCCCGGCCAGGAAGCGGGACAGGCCCGGCCGTCCGCGATGACCGCCAACATCCCCGGCTACACCACGAACTCCGAACAGACACCGGTGCGCCAGATCATCTTCGTGGATCCGGCGGTGGACAACGCCGAGCAGATCGTACAAGGCCTGTACGGCCTGATCAGCGGCAAGACCGAAGGCCTGGACGGGCTGGCAAGGCCCACCGGCGACGGCCCGCAATTGCAGGTGCTGCGCAGCCACGACACGGAGATCATCGTGCTGGACGGCCGCTACGACGGCGTGGACCAGATCACGCAGGTCCTGGGCCAGCATCGGGACCTGGCCGCGGTGCAGATCATGAGCCACGGCAGCGTTGGATCGTTGACGCTGGGCACTGCCGCGCTGGGCGCCGGCCAGCTGGACGCCTATAAGGATCAGTTGCGCGCCTGGGGCGACGCCCTGTCGGATGATGGCGACATCCTGCTCTATGGCTGCAATGTCGCTTCGGGCCGCGCGGGCATCGCTTTCGTGGACAGCCTGGCGGCCATCACGCGCGCCGACGTGGCGGCGGCCACGCATACCGTGGGCAGCGCCGCGCTGGGCGGCGATTGGGCGCTGGATTACCGCCGCGGCGTGATCGACGCCAACACGGTGACGGTCGCCAGCTGGAACGGCGTGATGGCCAGCGCCGCCGGTCTGCAGAGCGGCGGTTCCACCTTGCAGGGCGTGGCGGTCAATGAACATTTGATCGGCTACGGCAGCAATAACACATTCGTGTTCGACAACAATTCCACCGCGGCGCTGACGACGATCGAAGTGCGCCAGGGAATGAAGCTGGAGAACGGCGTCTGGATACGCAACGAAGACGACGACAATAGCAATAACACGCTGGATTTCTCGGGCATCCGGGGCAATGTCACGGCCATCATCAGCAGCAACGACGCCTACCAGATCACGTATTCGACGGTGGATGCCGGCAACAACTGGACCCAGCGCGTCGTCAACGTGGTGTTCAAGTCGGCCGACGGTACGCAAAGTCTGAAGATCGGCGACAAGACCTTCAACCTGATCGGCACGGCGCAGAGCGGCAAGACCATATTGGACTACAGCGGCTATGCGACCGGCGTGACGGTCGATCTGTCCGGCCCCACGGCGGACTCCAATGGCGAAGAAGTTCCGCCGCCGCCGCCGACCGGATTCGGCTATGTGCGCGCGATCAGCGGAGTCAAGGGTTCCACGCAGGGCGGCAACAGAATCACGGTGGTGGGCGACACCACGGTCACGATCAATAACTCGCAAGACATCGTCAAGGGCAGCGGCGGCGGCAATACCTACATCGCCGCGGGCGGCACCCTCGGTTTCACCCTGACCCAGCAGGCCGGCCAGAGCGGCAACACACTGGACCTCACCCAATTCGGTACTGATGTCACGGCCCGCGTGCAGACCGGCGGAGGCATCAGCGTCTTCATGGGCGCGGGCGTGGCGGCCGACGGCAGCGTCAACGGCCTGGCGACTGCGCTGGTCAACAACCTCGATGTACAGATGTTCTTCGGCGTGGCGGGCAGGACGACGCTGGATTACTCGGGCTATGAAGACAACGTCACCGTCAACCTGAACTTCCAGGACGGCAATACCGGCCTCTACGACGCCAGCGGCCTGGCGGGCGTGCTGAACATCAGCAACGTCATCGGCGCGGGTGGCGACTATGGCAACGACATCGTCGGCAGCCTGGGCGACAACATCATCACCGTGGCCTACAGCCGCGGACAGAACCGCATCAGCGGCGGCGGCGGGAACGATCTGGTGATCGGCAACCTGGCCGCAGGCGGCGCAACCGAATACATCGCGGGCGTGGAAAGCGACGCCGCGCTCAGTGGCGACAAGACCTCGGCCACGTTGACGAACATGCCGCCGGGCGCGGGCACCGCAAGCACGGTGACCCTGCGCGGCGTGAACGCCGTGACCTTGCAGGACTATCGCACCATCGACGCCGCGGCAGCGGCGGGCAGCACGAATCACGCCGCCACCAGCGTCACGCTGGACGGCACGAACTACCGTGGCGACCTGACGCTGATCGGCAGCGCGGGCGCCAACGTCCTGCTGGGCGGCCTGGGCCACAATACTTTTACCGGCTATCAAGGCGCCAACCAGCTGTGGGCGCAGGCGGGCGCGCAAAGCAACACGCTGGACGAGAACGGCCAGTGGAATTTCACGCTTACCAACAATCAGCTGTCGGCAAGCTACGCCTCCGATGGCACGCCCCTGGGTACCGGGGTGCCGGTTCCCACCTTGAGCAATACGCTGAACGGCGCCTTCAGCCAGGCGCGCCTGAACGGCGGCCTGGGCTCGACGCTGATCGATGCGTCGGCCTTCAGCGGCAATACGGTGCTGGTCAGCGGCCTGATGGCGGGCGGCGTGATCCGCGCGGGTTCGGGCGACAACACCCGGCACCAGATCATGCTGCTGGGCGGCCGCTACAACCTGTACGGCGGCACGGGCACCAATGCGGCCACCGAACTGGTGGTGGCGGCCGACGGCCTGACGGGCACGGACGGCGCGGGCTACCAGTCGCAGATGGCGGCCAGCGGCGGCGTGGGCTATGTGTCGTTCCAGCAGACGGGCGCCACCGGCTGGATCCAGCGCGCGGCCAACGAGTCCCAAACCACCGCTTCCACCTATGCCGGCATCTCCAGCGTGCGCGTCATCGGCGGCGAATACGGCAACTGGATCGATACCTCGCGCTTTGCCGGGGCGGCGGTGCTGGACGGCATAGCCGGCTTGTCCAACTATTTCATTATCAGCAATGCCTACGCCACCCAGGTGATCGGGTCCGCGGGGTCGAACACGATAGAGCTGTTCACCGGCGGCAGGAGCGTGTCCCTGGACAATAGCCAGGTGAAGATCGGGGCGGGCGCGTCGCAGGTCAACAGCACGTTCACCAACGTCAACGACTTCCGCTTCGTGGTGGAAGGCAGCAGCGCCAACATCGTGGACACCACGGCCCACACGGGTGTGACCACGCGGACCTATCTGTCGGATCTGAGCTCGGGCTATACGCCGGCGGAAGGGCCGGCGCTGGCGTTCGTGTTTCCCAACCACGCCAACGCGCGGGTCGATGTTGGCCTGGAAGGCGTGCGCACCATCCAGGACCTGCTGGACGCCATCGGTGCCGGAATCATGGTCAACGCGGCGGGCGAGCCGCTGCGTATCGCGGTCGGCGGCCCCAATGCCGGCAAGCTGATTCCGGCCAGCGACAGCAGCACGCCCTGGGATTATCTCTACGCGCTGACGGCCAGTCTGGACGTGCAGGGGCGTCTGCAGATCAGCTACAGCCAGGACGCGATTGCGGCAGGCTACTCCGGCGTGTTCTCGCTGGCGCCCGGCATGCAGACGGCGCTGAACGCCGACGGCACGGTGTCGAATTCGACGGTCAGCCTGTCGGACGCGGCCTACAAGCTGGGCCTGATCGCGGCCGGACAGGTGCAAAGCAGCTCCAACGGCACGGGCGTTCTGACGGGCGCGGCGCTCGCCATCGGCCATCAGACGCAGTTCGTACTGGCCGGCTCCAACTCGACCATCCGCTCAGGCGGCGGGGAAAATACGTTCGTCGTGAACTATGGCCAGCCCGGCCAGAATACCGGCGCCGGCAACAGCATCGTCACGCAATCCGGCGCGCGCAACAGCCTGGTGGTCAATACCGGCGTCGGCGCGGTGCTGTCGAACGCCAATGTGCACTATGTCGATGGCGGCTCGAATACGAGCCTGGTGACATTCGCGGGCGCGCCATTCTCGGACGCCACGGTCATCGCCACCAACACCAGCGGCGCGACCACGCTGGACGCCAGCGTCTGGACCCCGGCCGTCACGCTGGCCACTCGCGGCGGCTACGACACCCTCAAGGGCAATACCAGCAACGTTTCCTTCGTGGTGACGCAGCCGGCGGATACCGCCGCAGGCACCGTGACCGTGACGCTGGCGTCCAATAGCGGCACCGGCAACAGCCTGCAGGTCATGGCGCTGGGCGGCAGCGCCGCCTTGTCGAATCTTATCTCCACGACCGGCACGATCGCCGGGGTGACGCTGGGCGCGAATACGGACAAGTTGGATTACGTGCTGGACATCGGCAGCGGCACGCTCGATCAGGCGTTGACGGTCAGCGGCCGCAACGTCATCATCCGCGGCCAGTCGTACTCGGTGCTGCAGAACATTACGCTGGATGCGGGCTACGCCCTGCGTCTGGAAGGCGAGAAAATCACCGTCGGCGCCAGCAGCGGCGCCAATATCGTGCTGGCGGCCGGCGCGATCGAGCTGGCGGCGCAACGCTACCGCCCGTGGCGTAGCGCGATGGCCCAGATCTACAAGCTGGACGCCGCCATCACGGTCAACAACGCGACGCTGTGGGCCAAGGACACCGGCGGATCCGGGGTCAGCCTGACCAGCAAGATCGATAGCAAAGACTACGATCTGGATCCGCTGATCAAGAATGGCGCAAACCAGGGCGGCGTGCTGGGCGCGCTGGCGGGCGGCGTCAACTCGGCCTTCGACGCCCTGATGAAGTTCCTGGACGGCGCCAGCGCCATGGCGGCCTGGGCCGGCATTGAATACAACTCGTCGATCAAGGTCGGCACGCAGGCGCGGCTGGTGTCCAACGGCGACGTGAGCATCACGTCCACGACGTCGGCCACGGTCAAGCTGAGCCCCTTGGTCGCGAAGATCGCCGGCATAGCGGTGGGCGTGCTGCAGAACAAGTCGACCATCGATGTGCAGGGCACGGTGATCGCATCCAAGTCGATCACGATCAAGTCCGATCTCACCAACGAAATGGAGATCGCGCTGCTGCCGGGCCAGGTCGGCGCCGTGCCGGCGGTGATCGGCGTGGGCGTGGCGGTCATCATCAGCGAATCCACCGTGCACATCGGCGCGGGCGCCAGACTGGAAACCGGCTTGCTGCATGCCACCGATCCGATCACCCACGCGCTGAGCGGCGTGGGCGGAGACGTGACGATCCAGGCCCTGACCAGCCACAAGAGCACGATTTCGATATCGGCCGCGGGTGCGATGGCCGAAAGCGACGACACCAAGCCGGTGACGGGGGCCGACGGCAAGATCGATCCTTCCAAGGAAGCGGGCAAGTACAAGGCCGGCTACGCCAAGGTCGGCGTGGCAGTGGGCTTTGCGTACAACCAGCTGACCACTGAGGCCTTTATGGACGGCACGGTGGTGGCGCGCAATGCGGGCAAGGTGACCGTCGAGGCCAAGGCGCAGGACGCCGGCAGCGCCATCGCCGTCAAGACCATACTGGGCGGCCGCGCGGCCACCGGCAGCGATTTCCTCACGGCGGCGCAGACCGAGGCCAAGAACGCGGCCATCGCCAAGACCGTCAGCCCCATCGTGAGCGGCGCCCTGGGCGGCCTGGGCACCGGGGCACAGTACACCAAGAGTTTCTTCAGCGCGCTGGTGTCGGATAGCCGGGGCGGCAAGTTCGGCGACAAGATCAAGGAAATCAAGCAAGAGAAGGATTTCGAGGACCGCGCCAAGTACGACTCCGACATCCAGAAAGAAATCGACAACCCCTCCACCGAGTTCCAGGTCGGCGCGGCGCTGGGCATGTCGATGAACAACATCACGACCACGGCCCGCATCGGCAACGGCGTGGCGGCGGCCACGGTCAGCACGGCGGGCGGCGACGTCATCGTCAATGCGCAGACGCAATACAACACCAAGCTCACGGTCATGAGCGGGGTGGATGACCAGCCCATCGCCGACAAGCAGGCCTTCCTGAAAAAGAAGAACAACCTGACGACCAACCAGCCCGAGCGCGCGGCCGGTCCGGACGGTTCTGACTTCGGCGCCGCGGCTGCCGTGGTCATCGGCATCGACAATGTCAAGACCCAGGCGACCGTCAGCCAGTTCGCCACGATTACCACCCAGGGCGGCGACGTGGCGGTCACCGCCAGCAGCCTGAACCAGATCGACCCGAAAAAGCTGTGGCTGGTCAATCTGTACGCGCCGTTCGACGGCATCAACACCAAGTGGAACGACGCCGACGGCACCAAGGCAAAGGCGGAGGTGGCGGGCAAGGCGGCCGCGTCCTTCCTCAACAATCTGCAGGCCACGCTGACCAGCACCGGCGGCATCTCGTCCAGCTTCAGCAGCTGGGCCAGCGCCACGGCCAAGAGCAAGAAGCTGGCCCTGTCCGGCGCGTTCACGGTGCTGGTGCAGGACACCAAGACCCAGGCCCAGGCCGCGGGCAAGATCAATACGACGCTGTCCGGCGGCACGGCCGGCGATGTGACGGTGCAAGCGGAAAACTCCTCGCAGCGCCTGAACCTGGTGGGCAACATCATCCTGCCGTCGATATCCCTGGGCGGGGCGAAGTCGCTCCAGCAGGCCGCTCCCCGCGGCGCGTCCGAGGGCCGCTTCAGCTATGGCAAGGACCGGGTCAAGGGATTCCTGACGCCGAAGTACCAAGGCTTCGAGTACGGCAGCAGCTCGAAGGAAGGCTCGGCCATCGGCGTGTCGGTGTACGTGAACGCGGCCAGGCACGAAACCCGTGCCGTGGTCAGCGACACTGCCGAGATCAATGCGGGCAAGCTGACGGTCGATGCGGACAATGAACTGATTTCGGTAACGCTGGGGGCATCGGGCGGCCAGGCCAAGACCCTGGCGCTCAACGGCGTGGTGCTGGTCAACTCCACCAGCGCGACCACCCTGGCCCAGGTCGGCCGGGGCGCCCGCATCGTGGCGGCAGGCGCGGCGGACATCCAGGCGACGGATGCGACCTGGGTTGGCACGGTGGCGGGCGCCGCCGCCGGATCGCAGGCAGTGGGCGTGGGCATGAGCGTGTCCATCAATGACGTCAACCGCTGGACGCAGGCCCTGATCGGCGACACGCTGCGCGCGGCGGATGGCGCGCCTACGGCCTTGCCGGTGGGATCGTTCTCGGCGGCCGCGCTGACGATCCGGGCGGAGAACAAGGGCTTTGTCGGCAATCTGGCCGTGGCGGGTTCGCGCGTGTCCAGCCCGGTGGCGGGCGCGGGCGCGGGCGGCGGCACGGGGGCGGGGGCGGGCGGCAGGGGCGGGGCAGGGGGTACGGGTACCAGCCTGGACAACCTCAAGCTGCCCACTAGTCAGGGCGATGCGGCGCCGGGCACGGACAGTTCCGCGCCTGCGTCAACCACCGACCTGGGCTCCAAGCTGGAGGGGCTGAGCGGTCAGGTGACTCAGCTGACGCAGGATGCGGGCGCGGCGCCGGGAGGCGGCTCCGGCAGCCAGCAATCCAAGGCTGGCGTAGCCATTTCGGGTGCGGTGGCGGTCAACATGGTCAGCGACTTCGCGCAGGCCTACGTCAACGCCGCCGGCATGAAGATCACGATAGGCGGGGACGCCAAGGTCGAGGCGCAAAACGGCACCCATACGCTGGCCCTTTCGGGTTCGGCTGCGCTCGCGCAGTCGGATAGCGCAAAGTCCAACGTGGGGGTCGCGGGCGCCTATAGCATGAACATGCTGGGCGGCGAAGCGCGCGCCCAGGTGCTGGCCGTGGGCGAACTGGTGGTGGCGGCGGATCTGGCGCTGGCCGCGCGGCGTACCGGCGTGGCCGTGACTATCGCCGCCGGCATGGCCGGCGCCAAGGGGCAGAAGGGCGTGGCGGTGGCCGGTTCGGCCGCCGTCGGCGTGGCGGATTACGCCAACATCGCGCTGCTGGGCAACGCAGCCAAGGTCAGTGCGCGCGACGTGACATTGGAGGCCCGCGACCTGAGCGTGCTGGCCACGGTGGCGGGCGCGGTCGCCAGCTCGGACGGCAAGGCCGGCGTGGGCGCGGCGGTCGCGGTCAACGTCAGCACCAGCAAGGTCGAGGCGGGCATCCGCCAGGTGACCGGGCTGTTGTACACGGGCCGTGTCGATGTGTCGGCGGAATCCACCCAGGTTGCGGTGGGCTTCGCGGGCGCGCTGGGCGCGGCGCGAGATGGCGCGGGCGTGGGCGGATCGGTGTCCGTCAATGTCATGTCCAACCGCGTCGAAAGCTATCTGCTCAACAGCAAGGTCGTCTATGACGGCGCCGCCAGCGGCAGCCATGACGTCACCGTGCGGGCTCAGGACAAGACCACGCTGGTCGCCGTTACCGGCGCTGCGGGCGTAGGCAAGAAGGCGGGCGTGGGCATCGCCGTCAGCTACAACGAAATTGGCAACGCCGTCATGGCCGGCATCCAGGGTTCGACCGTGGATACCGGCGGCCATGGCGCCGTGAAGCTCACCGCCAAGGATACGTCCTCGCTGGGGGGCGGAGCGGTCGGCGTCGGCGTGGGCATGGGCGAGGCGAAGTTCGCGGGCGCGGGCTCGGTGCAGGTCAACCGCGTCGGGTCCGCCGTGGCGGCCTATGTGCTGCCGAGCCGCGACAGCAACGGCGCAGTCACGGCGCGCAGCCGCATCGACGCCTCGTCGCTGACGGTCGAGGCGACCGAGAACAATACGCTGGTCGCGGTGACGGGCGGGGTTGCGGTCACGGCCGGCGGCTCGGTGGCCGTGGGCGCGTCGGTCAGCGTCAACGAGTTCAGCTCGCGCACCAGCGCGCTGATCGAATACGCGGACGTGGACGTCACCGGCAAGGTAGACGTGTCGGCGCATTCGTCGCCGCTGCTGGTATCGGTGGGGGCGGCGGGCGCGCTGTCCAAGAAGTTCGCGCTGGCCGGAGCGGTCAACGTCAACATGATGCGCGCGGCCACCGAGGCCCGCATCAGCGACAGCACCGTCAAGGCAGGCAGCCAGGCAGGCTTCACGGGCGATGCCGTGCGCGTCAATGCCTCGGACGCGTCGGCCCTGTACGCCATCACGGTGGCGGGCGCGATCGCGACCCAGGGCGCGGCGGTGGGACTGGCCGTGGCCGTCAACATCATGGGCGGCAATACGGCTTTCGACCGCAATCTGCTGGCCTTCAACAATACGACACTGGCCGATTCGGGCGCAGCCGTCACCACCGTGGGCGTGGCCGACAACGGCGGCGCCGCCGCCAATCCCAAGGTCGCGGCTTCCATTCTGCGCAGCGACGTGCATGCGGTGCAGGGCAACGTCAACGTATTCGCCGGCCTGGTGGACCCCATGGCCGCGGGCGGCAATGCCCAGCTCAACGGCGGCGGTCAATTGCCGGTGGGCGACGGCGACATCCGCGTGGACCAGGGCGGCAGCACTCTGACCTTCACGGGCGATGCGGCGGCCGTCATCAACGGCGCCAAGGACGATAGCGGCAACGCCGGCATGCCGGCGCAAACTGGCGGCACGGGCGGCGAATTCTCGGGCTGGCAGACCGGCGACGGCGTCTACCTGAGTTCGGGCGCCGGCAACATCACGCTGGCAGACGGTACGGCCCTGCGCAATGACCGCGTGTACTACGTGATCCGGCGCGAGGCTCCTGACGGCCAGGCCATCATCCAGCTGGCGGATACCCAGGAAGACGCCCTGCGCGGCAAAGCGCTGCAATTCGGCAGCGTGACCAACCTGGCCGCGATCGGCTTCGCGCATGTGCGCATGCAGGAAGCGACCAGCGTCAACCTGCAACCCTTCCACGGCGTGGATGCCGGCGCGACGGTGAATACCGGCGCCAATACGCTGACCCTGGCGCTGCCGTTCCCGGGCGTGCAGGAAGGGGCGGCCATCGTTTACAGCGGTTCGGTCGGCGCCAACGGCCAGATCGAGGACGTGCTGGCCAACCGCATCCTGGCCCAGGGCAAGGATGTCTTGAAAGTCGGCGTGACCTATTACGTCGTCAACCTGAGCGCCGACCAGCGTTCGTTCCAGCTGCGCGACGGCCACGGCAACCTGGTCGATTTCAGCGGCGCGGCGGTGGGCGGCGCGCTGCAGCGCTTCAGCGTCAACAATCCGGCGGGGGCGGCCCTGAACGCGGACGGCAGCCTGACCTTGCCCAAGGCCCATGGCCTGGCCACGGGGGACAAGGTCGTCGTCAACCTGGCGGCAAACGGCGTGCTGACGGGTCTGTCCGACGACCACGTCTATGTGGTTGAAGTCGTCAACAGCACCACGCTGCGCTTCAAGGACGTGAACGGCGCCGCGGTGACGTTGGGCAAATTGGCCTATGTGCCGGAGTTCAACGCCGCCACCAAGCGCTACGAGTATTTCCTGACCGATGCCAATGGCGTCAAGCTGCTGGACGCGCAGAACAAGCCGATTTCGGTCAATCCGGACGCGATGATCGCGTTCACGCAGGTTGCGCTGGTGCGCCAGACCTCGCAGACCTCGACCAGCACGGGCAGCGACGGCACCCAGAACACCAGCATCACCCAAGGCACGCCGACCGACGCAACGCTGTCGGCTTCCTCGGCCCAGAGTCAGGCCATAGGCGAAAACAGCTTCTCGTTCGCCAGCGACGCGGGCTTGGCCACGGGCGACGTGGTCATCTACCGCAGCCAGGGCGCCAACATCGCTGGCCTGGTGGACGGCCAGCGCTACTACGTGATCAATGCCTCGCAAGGCGGCGCCTTCCGCTATCAGCTGGCGAGCTCGCTGGAGAATGCCCGCGACGGCATCGCCATGAAGCTGGGCGCGGCCACGGGCACGGGCGGCATCAGCCTGCAGAAGGCGGTGGATCGCATCACGTCCGGCGGCCTGATCTCGCTGGACATCGGTTCGCTGACGCAAGGCCATGCGCTGAGCAACAGCATGTTGAGCATCACGGTGGCCGGCGCTGGCGGCAAGTCGCTGGGCGGCGCGGGCGCCGTGGGCGTGAACATTTCGCGCTCCGAGGTCAGTGCCATCATCGACAACACGGGCGCGGCAGCCGGACACAAGGTGCGGGCCGAGGCTGGCGCGGTGTCGGTGTCGGCGCAGGACGCCAGCCGCATCGTGACGGCCACGGGCGCGCTGGGCATCTCCATCACCCAGGGAGCATCGGCCGCCATCGGCGCGTCCGTGAGCGTGGCGGACATGCGCAATGGCGTGCGCGCGGCGATCGCGCAGGCGACCGTCGAGGCCCAGGCCGTGCAGGTGCGCGCCGAAGAGCGCGCCAGCATCTACAACGTGTCGATCGGCCTGGCCGGCGGCGCGGGCGTGGCGGTAAGCGGATCGCTGGCCGTCAACACGATCCAGAACACGGTGCACGCGCAGATCCGCGACTCGTCGGTGACGGCGACCTCGGGCGATATCCGCATCGTCGCGCGCGACGTCGCCAGCATCGCGGCGTTGGCCGGCAATGTGGCGGTATCCGTGGGCGGCCGCGTGGCCGCCGGCATGGCTTTCGCGGTCAACCAGGTCTTCGATACGGTGTACGCGGGCGCGCTGCGTTCTTCCTTGTCGGCGACTGGCGATATCGTGGTGCAGGCCGCCTTTGCCAAGCCCGATGACTTGTCGCCCGGGTTGAATGCGCAGATTTCGGCGATGGCGGTCAGCGGCGCGGTCGCGGCCGGTGGGTCCGGCGCCAATGTGGGCTTTGGCGGATCGGCTGTGCTGAACTGGATCGCCAACAGCATCAAGGCCGAGATCGGCGAGACTGCGGTCGGACAGGATGTTGCGGCTGGCGGCGATATCGTGGTCCGGGCCAGCGACGAATCCACGATCAACAGCCTGGCGGGCGCGGTGGCCCTGGGGCTGGGATCGCAGGGCGCGAGCGTCGCGGTGGGCGCCAGCCTGTCCTACAACTATCTGGGCGGCGCGCCCGCGGGCAACGCGCGCGAGCACTCGATTTCGGCGCAGATCCGCGATACGCAGGGCGCCGTGCGCGGCGCGCACGTGGAGGTGGCCTCGCTCTTCAAGGGGCAGATCCACAACGTGACCGTGGCGGGCAGCGTGGCCGTGGGTACGGCGGCGGTGTCGGCGGGCGGCGCGGTGTCGGTCAACCGCCTGAACAGCAAGAACGACGCGGGCATACGCAACGCACGCCTGGTCGAGGCGCTGTCGGCAGGCGGCGCGCCGGGCGTGGCCGTGCAGGCGCGCGACGACGGCTATGTGCTGGCCGTGGCCGGCGGCCTGGGCGTGGCGGTGTCGCCGGGCAGCGGCGCGGGCATCGCGGCCGGAGTGTCGGCGACCCACAATACCGTCAACAACCAGACGCGGGCGTATATCGACGGCAGCGGCGCCGGCAACGGCAACCTGAATACGGCCATCGGTTCGGCGCATGGCATCGCGGTGGACGCGATCAACGAATCGCGCATCGTTTCGGTATCGATAGGCGTAGCGGCGGCAGTCGCCGTGGGGCAGGGATTCGCCGGGGCGGGCGCCGGCGCGGGCAGCGGCAATACCATCGGCGGATCGGTGGAGGCCACGCTGAAAAATGTGGTCCCGCTGAACAATGGATATATTGCCGGGGACGTACGCGTCAACGCCGAAAACACGGGCAGCATCGTGACCGTCGCAGGTGCCTTGGCGGTGGCGGTTTCCGCGGGCGGCATGGGCGCGGGCGCGTCGGTGGGCGTGTCGGTGGCGATCAGTGAAATCAGCACGACAGTGCGCGCGCTGGTCGAAAACTCCGTGATCCGGACGAACGGCACGGGTCAGGGCGTAACGGTGTCGGCGTCGGACCGGGCCACGATCACGGCCATTGCCGTTGGCGGCGCGGTCAGCGTGCAGGCCGGCAGTGCAGGCGTGGCGATCGCGGTCGGCACCAGCGTTGCGGTCAACAAGGTTTTCAATACGGTGCATGCCGACATCCGGGGCGGCAATATCCAGACGGCAGGAGCCGGACTGTCCGTCAGCGCGAGCCAGCAGGCCGACATTCTGTCGGTGGTGTTGGGCGCGTCCGTGGCGGTGTCGGTGGGCGACAGCGCCAATGCCGCCATCGGCGGCGGTGGCGCGTTGGCGCGCAACGTCATCTCGGCCAGCGTGCAGGCCGGTATCTCGGATGCATTCATCAGCACGGAGGGCGCGGGCGGGACGAAGGGCGGGCTGGACGTGCGGGCCCTGGGCCTGTCCCGGATCAACGCGGTGGTGCTGGGCATGTCCGCGTCGGTGTCGGTCAGCCACTACGCCGCCGCTTCGGCGTCCGTGGGCGTGGCTATGGCGGAAAACGTCATCGGCTACGACGTCAACAGCGCCGGCCAGGTGGTCGCGTTGGGGGCCGGCCGGCCGGTCAACGAGATCACGGCGTCGATCGACCGCAGTACGGTGACCGCGGGCGCCGTCACGGTGGATGCCAGCAATGTGAAGTTCAAAGGCGACGGCAGCGTCGACCGGCAACAGAGCATAGACGCCGTGGTGGTGGCGGGCGCGGTGGCGGTATCGGTGGCCTACGCGCCGCCTATCGTCGATGGCGCCAGCCTTGCGGTATCGGGAGCTGGCGCGGGGGCGCGGGCGGTCAACAAGATCAAGACCGCCATCACGGCCCGCATCACCGACCAGAACCAGGCCCACGCCTGGAACGCGGCCAGTGTGTCCGTCATGGCGACGGACCAGTCACGCATAGACAGCACGATTGCCGCCGTGGCAATTTCGGTGGCGGTGTCGCTGGGCGCGACGGCGTCGCTGTCGGTGGCCGTGTCGCTGGCCCAGAACGAGGTCGCCAACGACACGCTGGCCAAGGTGGATGGCGTGAACTTCACCGGCGCGCCGGTGATCACGGTCAAGGCGGATAGCCAGGCCAGCATCCACACGGTTGCGGTGGCGGTGTCGATCGCCGCCGGCGTCAGCCTGGGCGGGATTTCGCTGGCGGGCGGGGGCGCCGACGCGCACAACGTGATCGGGTCGTCCGCCGTGGCGATCATGAGCAATTCGCGCGTCAGCGGCAATGGCGCCAACGCGCTGACGATAGACGCCGGCATGAGCGGCACGATCAAGGCCACGGTGGTGGTCGCCAGCGTGGCCTTCACGGCCGCGGGCGGCTCGTTGGCCATCGGCGCTTCGCTGGCCGAGAATGAGATCACGCAGGCGGCAGGCGCGCGCGCCAGCCTCGCCAACACCCAGGTGTCCAATCTGGGCGCCATCAACGTCACTGCCGATACCGTGCAGACGCTGGAAGCGGTGGTGGTGGCCGGCGCCGTGGGGATCGCGTATCAGGGGGCTGCGCTCGCCGCGGCCGGATCGTCGGCCTATAACACCTCGCGCGCCGTCACGCGCGCCGAGGTCAACGGTTTGACGCAGATCGATCCCGACGTGCGCGCCGCGGACAGCTTGTACATCAAGGCGTCCAACCAATCCACTCTCAAGGCGACCGCCGCAGGCGCAAGCCTGGCCGGCACCTCCCAAGGCCTGGCGTTGTCGGTCGGCGTGGCGCTGGCCAGCAACAAGGCGCTGGGCGCGGTCGAGGCGGCGCTGTCGAATTCGGTGCTTAGCGCCGGCGCGGGGGCGCAGATGGCGCGCGCGACCATTGTCGCCGAGGACACCGCGACCCTGGAGGCCAAGGCCATCGGCGCGTCGCTGGCGTTCGCGATGCAGGGAGGATCGCTGTCGGTGGGCGCCTCGGTGGCGCGCAACGTCGCCGCCATGAGCGTGCAGTCTTCCGTGACCTCGTCGACGCTGAAGGTGTCGGACGCCGTGGCGGTGTCGGCCAAGGAAACCGTGACGCTGGACGGCGTGTCGGTCGCTGCCTCGGTGGCGGCGGGCTTTGCCGGCGTGGCGGTGTCGGGGGCGGGCGCCGAAAGCACGCAGACGGTCGCCAACGACGTAGGCGGCTACATCAGCGGATCCGTCATCACGGCCGGCACGGGCGTGTCGGTCAAGGCGGACAACAGCTCCAGCATCAAGGCGGTCAGCGGCGCGGTGTCGGTGAGCGTCACGGGCGCGGGCCTGGGGGCCAGCATCGGCGTGTCCATCGCTCGGAATACTTTCGGCGTGCACGCTGGCGACGGCGTGAACCGCTCGAACCGCGCGCTGGCCTACATCGAGAACAGCGCTATCTCCGTCAATCGCGGTAATGTGGACGTGCTGGCGACGTCCAGCGAAACGCTGACCAGCGTCAATTTCGCGGGCAGCGTGGCGGTGGCGGGTTTTGGCGGGTCTGCCGCCGGTTCCGGCGTGCAGGTCAGCAACCGTTTTGCCACGGCGACGTCGGCCTATATCGCGGGGTCCCAGGCCATAGCCGGCATCTCCGGCGGGGCCGGCTCCATAAATGTGCGCGCCCAGGACAGCAGCACCATCCTGAAGTCCGGCGCCTATGGCGTGGCGGTGGCGGCCTCGCTGCCTGTGCCGGGAAATTTCGGCTTGAACCTGGCCCTGGCTGTGACGCTGGTGGATAGCGTGGCGGCCAACGAGGTCAGCGCGTATATCGATACCGCCAGCGGCAGGAACGTCGGCGCGCAAGACGCGGTCTCCGTCGTGGCCGTCGAGAAGACCGAATTCAAGGGCCTGGACGCGGTCACCGCCTCGGTGGCGGTGGGTGGCGGCATCGCGGCCGCGGGCGCGGGGGTGCGAGTGACCAACACCACCCGCAACAATGTCAGCGCGCGGATTTCGGGCACGGGCAAGGTGGGGGCGCTGGGCAAGGTCGAGATCAAGGCCGATACCCAGGTCCGCGCCGAGATCGACCTGACCCAGGTCAGCGTTGCGGTGGGCATGGTGGGCGCGGCGATCGGCGTAGGCATTGCCGAGAACATCGCGCGCGACGCGACCACGGCAACCGTGGACGGCGCGACCGTCAGCGCGCCGCTGGTGGACATGAACGCGTTGGTGAGCGTGGACTTCGGCCAGACCCAGACCGCCGGCGTGGCCGCCACCACGGGGCTGGCCGTCAATGTGAACAAGGCGCTGGTGGACATCGCCACGACAACCCTGGCCGAAGCGCGCAATGGCGCGGTGCTGCAGGGCCTGTCGGTCAGCGCCCCGGGCCAGGGCGAGACCCCGGGCATGGTCAATATCAATGCGCAGGGCACGTACTACGGCCGCGCCTATTCGAAGGCGATCACCGGCGGCGTGATCGGTGTGGGAGTGATGAGCGCCGAAACCCGACTGGGCGGCTCGCTCAAGGCGTCGGTGGATAACGCGACGCTGCAGGGCGCCATCATCGGCGTTACGGCAAAGGGAACCACCGAGCGCAACGGCGAGGCCGGCCTGCTGGCCGAGGCCCGTTCGCTGGAAGTGGGCGGGTTGACGGTATCGATAGACAGCGCCACGCTGACGACCGCGCTGGATACGCGCGTGCAGATCGGCAACAACGCCCGCATCGATGGCACCCTGCTGAGCATCACGGCGGACCAGGTGCAGTCGATGGACGTCAAGATGGACGCCGGCACGATTGCGCTGGTGGCCGGAAGACAAGGCAAGATCGATGTCGTCGTGGGCGGCAAGTCCGCCATCGACATCGGCGGCGGCGCGCACGTGATCGGCAACAAGCTGGATTTCCGCAGCAACAATACCGTGCGCGGTACCTCCACCCTGAGCGGCTATTCGGTAAGAGTGGCGGGGGCCGACGTCAGCAAGCACACGGTTACGCTCAAGCCCGAGTCGACCATCAGCGTCAGCGGCGCGCGGCAGGCCGGCAGCACGATCGACACGGCGGGCATGACCGTGGTGCAGGCGCGGGGCAATTTCGATACCCCGGGCATGCTGGACCTGGTGGCGACCAACGACATCATCTACACCCAGCGCAACAAGATCACCGGCGTGTCCGGCGTGTCCGTGACGCTGTCGACCAACAAGCTCAGCACCGACGGCACGCTCGCCCAGGTCAAGGTAAACGGCGCATTCCTGCGCAATGCCTTCGGCGACGTGGTCATGGCCGCGAACACGCGCGGCGTGACAACCACCATCAGCGATCTGCTGGTGGTTTCCGTGTCCAGCTTCAGCAAGTCGGACAGCAACAACGATCTGACGGTGCGCAACGCCATCCAGATCGACAACGCCTCGATCGAAGGCGACAACATCCTGGCGCTGGCAGGCAACGGCAAAGCGACCGACCCGCTGTCGACCGGCTATCTGCTGGCCAACGATAACGTGTCGTTCACGCTGGTCGGAATCGCCCAGGTGCCGGCGGTGGACAGCGGCGCCAAGGCGCGCCAGATCAACACTGTGCTGATCGACGGGGTAGCGGCCAACGGCTCGCTGCTCAAAGCCCAGCGCAACGTGCGGCTGGAGACCAATCCCTCGAAGCTGGACCAGGCGCGCGTGAACGGTTCGGTGCAGGTAATCGGCCTGAACCTGAATCCCACGGTCAAGCTGGCCGACGGCGTGGTGGACACCACGTCCAGCAGGGTGGCCACGGGCGCGGCCACACGCATCATTGCGGGCGTGAACAATGCGGCCAACCTGTTCGTCATCCCGGCCGAACTGCTGGAGCAACTGGGCTATACCAGCGCCACGCTACCCGCTGCGGGAGCTCCTCTGCGGTTCGACTCGAATTCGCCCGCGGTCAAGGCGATCCTGGAGAAACTGCTGGGCGCGGGCAAGACCAGCCTGGACGGAGCGCCAGGAACGGTCAATATCGACGTGCGCTATGAGCTGACGGCGTTCAGCGCCAGCGACATCAAGGTCAACGTCACGGCCGGGATGATCATCGAGCACAACGGCAGCTACTACCGCTACAACAGCCCCAACAGCCGCGATCTGGATCTGGCGGCGGAGGACTACGCCAATAGCAGCTATTGGATGTACTTGAGCAATCCGACTGCCACCCAGGTGGGCGACGCCCTGAAGTCGAACTTCGGCAGCACAGCCGCCGGCAACGTCGGCAAGCTGTACTTCGTGCTGAAGACGGTGGACATCGCCCAGCCCACGCTGCGCTACGCCAGCCAGCAGAATGTCATCAGCGAGCAGATCCGCACGCTGACGCGGATGCAGGCCGAGCATGCCTCGAACCCGCAGGCCGTCGCGCGCTATCAGGCCAACATCGCCGCCTTGCAGCAGCAGCTGCAAAGCATCCAGATGGGCGTGAAGCTGCAGAACGGACAGATCCGCTACCTGGATTCGTTCAGCACGTTCTTCATCGACATGCCGGATATGTACGCGTCCGGCGGCTCGGTCTATGTGAACGCGACTGATACCGGCGGCGTGTACCGGTCGGGCATCGACGCCCGCGCCAACACCCAGATCAATATCGTCAACGACTCGCCGATGCTGATGAACGTCAGGGACGCGGTCGTGCTGGACGGCACCATCATCCGCCCGGGGTCCGACGGCCAGCTCAAGGTCTTCAAGACCGGGCACCTGTACGTCAATGACGTGTCCGTGAAGGGCGCGTCGGGGGCCGACACGGCCGAGGTCAGCATCAGCCAGATCAAGAACGGCTGGGCCGCGGACCCGTTCGGCGGGGCCTTGAACGATCCGTCAGACCCGGACAATGGCCTGGCGAAGATGATTGTGAACGCGCCGGTCGACCTGAGCCTGATGGGCGCGGTGGTCAACCCGCTGGGCAAGGTGTCGGTGGTCAACGCGCTGGGCAGCATCAACGTGTCGGGAACCATCCAGGCGCTCAGCCTGGACATCGTGGCCAAGGGCAACTTCAGCCTGCAAAGCGAAGGCTGGTACAACTCGGGCGTCGACCCCACGTTCCTGAACGACAAGTGGCAGAGCGTCATCAACGCCCTGAAGAACAGCGGCGTCAGCACCGGCATCGATGACACGATGCAGAACGTGCTGCTGAAGTGGGGCTACACCAAGCTCGATCCGTTCTCGAAGTACCTGAATGACAATCCGGCAGCGCGGGATTCGCGAATTTTCGCCCTGGGCGCCATCAGCATTTCGGCCTTGACGCTGAATATCGACGGCAAGATCCAGAGCGGCGTCACCGATGCCTACATCAAGATCGACAGCTCGTTCCGCGGCGATCAGGACAAGGCCTTGCAGGATGGCAATGGCTACGCCATCAACGGCGTATCGTTCAGCGCGGACGGATCCTTGAACCGCTATGGCGCCATCACGGGCCGCTTCGACTACGCCACGCAGACCATCATCCTGGACCCGATCAGGTTGGCGGGGGGCAGCATTTCGCTGACCGGGCAGATCGTGTCGGTGGGCAACGGCAACCTGGTTGTGGCCAACGGCTACGCCTCGGTCCATATCGATAACCAGACCACCTACGCACTGGTGACGCACGATATCGACGTCAGTACCTATCGCCGCGGCCGCATCGAAATCATCGACACGTCGCGCGGCCAGAAGGACCTGTACGAACTGCAGGGCCTGAACAATGTCGTGCATACGGTCTGGAACAAGTTCGTGCAGGTCACGCCCGACCCGACCGATCCTCTCGCGCTCAGCTGGATCTGGGTCTACGAGAACGCTGCGGGCCAGCGCGATGCGGGCGGATTGAAGAATTCCGCCGGCACGCTGCAGGATGGCCGCACGCTGACCCTGTCATACAAACCGCAGACCGGCCAGATGATGGTCTGGGTCATGGGCTGGACGTCGGGTGAGACCACTACCACGGTCTACACCACCAAGCGCTTCAACCTGTTCGGAGACTGGGACCCATTGGGTTGGCTGACGGACAACGACACCACCAAGTCCGGGCCGGTGACGGTCTATGAGACGCCGCGCCCCGTGCTGGTGTCTACCGTCCTGGCCTACGACGGCATCAATTCGGTGCCGGACGCGCTCAAGCAGCAGCTACAGGCCAGCGGCAAATTGAACGAGGCGTTGCTGCCGTCCACGATTGAAGGCAGCGGCACGCAGAGCCTGGTCGAGGACGCCAACGGCGACATCGTCGGCCCCGACGGCAAGCATTACCGCCTGGAATCGTCGGGCGGCACCGCGCTGGATACGTCCGCGTTCAGCGTGGCCTACCGCAAGTTCAATACTGGCGTGATCGTGCGCAACGACGGCCCGCACACCAGTGGCGGCGGCTGGCTGCGCACCAAGACCACCACGCTCACGCAGGTGGTCGAGAAGAAGCAGCAGGAGCTGTTCACCTTCTATGTTCCTGCATCGCAGGAGATCACGCTGAGCTTCCTGGGCTCCAGCAACAGCGACAACGCCATCTACATCCGTAGCAACGGCAACGTGACGCTGGCCGGCAACCTGATCGTCGGCAATGGCAAGACCGTGCACATCGAGGCCGTCTCGGCCTCCACGCCGACCTCCATCACGATGCAGGGCGAAGTCGGCATCATGGCACGCGACGTCAACGGCCAGATGCCGTCCGGCGCATCCGCCGTGGTCAACGTCGACGCCATCGCCCTGGGCGGCACGATCAACCTGAATATCATGGGTTCGAACGGCTATACCCGGGCCGAAGCGCGCAACGACATCCGGCTGAACTACTTCTCGGACGGCGGCGCCAGTTCCTGGGCCTCGCTGAAAAAGGTGGCCTCGTCCGCGGGCACGGTCTACATCGAAGCGCTCAACGGCATCTTCAGCCATGCGTCCGCCGGCAACGACACGGTGGTCTCGGGCAACCGGATCGAGCTGAACGCCGGTTATGGCGCTATCGGCACGGCATCCAAGGCGCTGGTCATCCACGCGCGCCAGGGCTTCGCGGCCCAGGCGGGCCTGGCTGGCGGCCCTGCCGGCGCCGACAAGAGCATCTATCTGGCGCAGAACGTCCTGAACGCCGATCTCACGTTGGTCAAGCCGGTGAACTGGAGCAACCCGCAAGCGGCCGTCTATGCGGAGCTGGGCGGCGTGCATATCAGCCTGAACGGCGGCTCGCTGCTGGACGGAGAATTGGCCGACACGCGCACCGCGACGGAAAAAGCCTACCCCACGGTCACGGCCAAGATCCTGGCCGAACTGAGCGCGCAGCTGGCGCAATACGACAGTTACTGGTCCGGCGTGCGTTCGTTGCAGACCGCCAGCGTGACGCTGGGCGGCGCGGGCACCTACCTGAGCACGCAGGCCGAAGGCGGCCAGTACCTGGCGGTCAGCATGACGGCCGACGAGTATGCAGCGGTCTTGCAGGCGGCCGTCGATGGCCAGCGCCTGGTGCGCCTGGCGTACAACAACAGCCTGAACGGCAACGCCCGCACCGAGATCCTGGGGTATCTGGGGCTGGTGGCGGGTAGCGGCGCGAATGGCGTCTATCAGTTCAGCTTCACGCTGTACGATCCGTCCAACCCGGGCGCCGGGCCGGTGTCGCTGGCTTCGCTGGGCTATACCGCCGGCAGCCAGGGGGTGCTGTACGGACCGTCGTATGCGCTGGCGGGAGCGGCCGAGCAGTCCAACTCCAATCTGCCGATCTCCTTCACTTTGCCCACGGGCGCCCTGACCACGCAGCAGGGATCGGACACGCTGCGCTTGCAGCTCAGCGCCGATCAGATGACGCAATTCGCCGCCAAGGCGGACCCGTCTATCGTCGATTACGCCCAGCGCGTGCTGGCGGGAATGCGCAGCTACACCACCATACTGGTGGGCGGGCAGGTGCTGTCGATCGACCAGATCCTGCCCACGGGATCATGGTGGGGGTCGAACAGCTTCGATACCGTCCTCATCCGGCTCAAGTCGCCGTATGTGGGCGATCTGACCACGGCCGATCCCAACGGCCACCGCGAACTGAACATCGTGCTGAGCAATGGCACCGATACGGCCGGGGCCGGCAGCTACACCGGAACCACCGACACGGTGCGGCCCGCTGTGCCGGCGGTGGGCGCCATCGGCTCGCCGCAAGCGGGCGACCAGGACATCACGTCGGCCATCGTCAACGCGATCCTGCAGCACAACCTGGCGAACCCGAACGACCAGATCGGCACGGGCGCAGGATCGCTATACGCGAACCTGACTGCCACCGCGCCGAATAGCGCATGGTCCGTGGTCGAACGCTCCGTGGTCTCCAATCAGCTGCTGCTTTCGGGCACGCAGTTGGGCTGGAGCATGCCAGGAAGCGTCTCCTCGGTGCAGGCCTACAACCAGTGGATGAACAATGCCGGGAACGGGTTGATCGGCAGCGAGATCACCTTCACGATAGACGGCGTGAGCTACACGCGCCGCATCGAGTCCCTGAGCCTGGTCCAGGCGGACGGTTCGCCCGCAAACAGCCTGTACAACTCGCAGAACCACGTGTCCGTGACCTTCTCCGGTGCGGCGGTGGAGACGAAGAACTACTACATCCGCAACGGCCTGGGCACGGTGGTTTCGACCCGCCTGCCGGCGGAACTGGTGTACGGCTTGACCGGCCTGGGCAAGGGTACGAGTTCGGGCGCGGCGTCGCTGGCCGTGGCCTACACGGTGCAGCGCGGCTTCGGCGCCTCTGCGCTCAAGCAGGGCGTGCTGACTTCCGACACGCCTACGTCCTACTGGGGTTGGTATGGCAGCAACCTGTTGCCGTTCCACACCTATACGGAGAAATCGGGCTCCGGCGCGGGCTACGCCGAGTACGTGGACATGGGCAACAGCTTCAGCTGGGATCTCACCGGCGCGGGCTTGAGCGACAGCGCGCGGACGCAGCTGGCCAACAGCATCAAGGCGCTGCTGCAGAGCGGGCAGTCGATCTCGCTGGCGGGTCTGGAGCTGTACATGACCAACCAGAACGGCGCCTTGCAGGGCCACGAGCTGGGCGTCTACGACAACGGCACGCTGCACATCCTGACCATCGTCGATGCCAACGGCAATCCGCTGACGGCCTCCAGTTCCGATAGCGACTGGCTGACCGGCCGCATCACCTTCAGCGGCAAGGTCTACGCGCAGAAATCGCAATTGATGGACTTGGACGTATACAAGAACACCAACGTCCACGATCCGGCCGCAACCGGCGCCTATACGCCGACCTTGCAGGGCAAGACCGTCAATGCAGGCATCCGCCTGGTCGATTCGGGCTTCGCGCAACAGTCCCTGACGCAGTTCGGCGTGGCCACGCTGACGCTGCCGGGCACGGACCGCCTGGTACAGGGCCAGCGCGTCGAACTGAGCTTTGCGAATTCGACGCAGACGGTCAT
This sequence comes from Achromobacter sp. FW305-C-30-7, assembly GCF_058783105.1. NCBI lineage: Bacteria > Pseudomonadati > Pseudomonadota > Betaproteobacteria > Burkholderiales > Alcaligenaceae > Achromobacter > Achromobacter sp. FW305-C-30-7. Next base: position 158,898 of record NZ_JBYSYI010000009.1, read on the forward strand.
CTACTACGTGCAGAGCGTGAACGGGCGCGTGGTGACCTTGTCCGACAGCGTGGACGGCGCCTTCAACGGCGGCGACCCCGTCACGGTGGGCAAGATCCTGGCCCTGGCGGGCAATGCTCCGGGAGCAGTTACTGTCAGGCTGTTGGACGCGGCCGCGAGCGGCGCTTCGGTGCAGGCCGACAACGTGATCACGCTGACCGACATGAATATCGTGCCGGTCACTGACGCCAACGGTCAGGTGACGGGCTACCGCGGCTTGCAGGATTTCGACCGGGTGTACCTGAACGACGTGCGCCTGCAGACCGGCAAGGTGTCGAGCCTGCAGACCAACGTGGCCTATTACGTGCTGGTGGGCGCCAACAATACGATCCAGCTGTTCGCCTCCAAGGAACAGGCGGTGCTGTATCAGCAGATCCAGGCGTTGAACCAGACGGCCGAAGGGCAGGCGCTGGCCAAGGCGCTGTTCACGGATGCCGGCATCACGGGTGAACTGCTGCGCGGCTTTGCGGCGGCGGACGTGCGCGGCATGTTCACCGTTTCCACGCATCTGTTCCAGACGCAGGCGGCGGGTTCCACCGAGGGCCTGAGCGCCCAGCTGCAAGCGTTGCATGAACAGTTGCGCAGCCAGGGCTTCGATCCCAACTACCTGCCGGCCGCGCTGGACATCGCAGCGACCAAGGACCTGGTCAAGTCGACGCGCAATCAGGTCGTCTACGACTATGTGGTCGACAAGGAACTGGCGCAGACGGCCGAGTACCACAACTACTGGCGCGATCGGCTGGAATCCGCCCTTGGAACGGCAGTCTCCGGATTGATCGCCGTGGCGGATGGCAGTTTCAAGCTGGCCAACATGAATATCGTCGATGACGGCACCGGGCAATTGCGTGCCTTGCGCACGGGCGACGAGATCTATTTCCGGCATTCCGTGGGCGACGTGCGGGCCGACACGGCCTATTACGCCGTCGTCGGCGCGGACGGCACGATCCGGTTGGCGGCATCGCTGGCCGACGCCATGCTCTACCAGACCGGCGCCGGGCAGAACGACGGCTTGCTGGCCCTGTACCCGAACCTGGGCCAGGCCATCACGCTGGCGTTCGACGCGTCCAGCCTGAACGGGGCGGGGGTGGAGGCGTATACACGCGTCTATTCGGTGCGTGCCGACGCGCCCGCGCAGACCGCGCAGGAGATCGCCCTGTACGGCCAGACCTATGATGCGGGCCATTTCTTCTATTTCTCGACGGCGACGTTGCGCAATATCGAGAACAACCTGCTGTATCCGGTGTCGGCGGCCATCAACGAGCAGGTCTTCGACCTGGAAGGCAGCGGCGAGGGCGCACCGCCCGCCGACCGCTTCCTGAACGTGAAGGCGGGCGCGGACATCGTGCTGCGCACCTCGGGCCAGGGCTCGATCGGCGCCGAACTCGGCGACTACACCCTGCAACTGCCCAGCCTGGGCGGGCTGTCGGAGGCCGACCGCGCCAACGTGTTCGACTCGCTGCCGGAGGCCGACAAGGCCATCCTGTCGCGCGCCAACGCGGTCAATCTGGCGGGCGTCTATCACACGCTTTACCGCTACATCGGCCCGGCCGGCACCATGTCGCTGGACCGCGCCAGCGTCGATTTCTCCGACACGTCGCTGTGGCAGCGCTTCGAGCCGCTGTTCTCCAACGATGCGTCGCTGATGCTGGGCAGGACGCTGACGGCCAACAGCGCCGTCCAGTTCCTGTTTGCCGACCGTTTCGACCTGTACCAGAACAGCCGTGACGTCTTCATCTACAACAGCAAGATGCTGGAAGGCGCAACGGCCGGCCAGCGCAGCCAGCTGCAGGCCAATATCGATGCCGCGCGCGCCAACGGCGTGCAGGTGGTGGATATCGGCAGCGGTTTCCTGGATCCGGTATGGAGCCAGATCAGCGTGCCATACATGGCGCAGGATGGCGCCAGCCCGCAGGCGCTGAGCGCCGGCATGCTGGTGGGCGACATGCGTGACCCGCGCTATCTGACGCTGAAACTGACGCGTTCGCTCGCGGTGCAGGCCGTAAACGGCGTGGTGTCCGCGTACAGCGACACCACGGTGGGCCTGGACTCGCCGCAGGGCAGCATCCGCCTGGGCGACATCCATGCCAAGGAAGGCATCACCATCACGGTCAGCGCGCAGGGCGGCTCCATCATCGGCACCGACGCCGGCACGCTGGAGAGCGTCGGCCAGGTCAGCCTGGTGGCCGACAAGGACGTCGTGGGCAGCACGCGCGACGCCAACGGCATCTATCAATACGATGGCGGCAAGCACCTGCAGCTGAACCTGGGCGCCGGCCATTCCCTGTACGTGGAAGCAGGCGGCGTGGCGCGCGTGTCGCAGCTGGGCGCGCAGGACCTGAACCTGGTCCTGGCTCACACCAAGGGCACGGCGGCAGGCGGCTCGTCCTACCAGGCGGACGCCAATCTGCTGGTCGGCCAGGTGGTGTCGGCCGGCAGCGTGACGTTGCAGGCGGGGCAATCGATCCTGAACGCCACGGCCACAGGGCAGCGTCAGTATGCGAACTTGGTGCTGTCGGATCTGAGCGCGACGGACCTTGCCGCATTGGGCTACACGCGGGAGGTGGTCCTGATCGCGGGCAAGTCCGTGGGCCAGTTGGGCGCGGACCTGTCGCAACAGGGCACGCCGCTGTTGATCAGCATCTCGCAGGGCGACTCGCAGGCTGTGGTGCGCGCCTCGGCGGCGCAAGGCGTCAATCTGTACGGCATGCACAGTCTGCGCCTGGGCGGCATCGATGTGGTCGATGCCAACGGGGTCCGCGGGGATGCACGCATCTACGCGCTGGATTCGATCCTGAACGGCACGGCGTCCGGCCAGGCCGCCGTCACGGCGCGCAATGCGTGGCTGGAAACCCTGTCCGGCACGATAGGCGAGCTGGGCTCGCCGCTGCTGACGGACATGTCCGGCCATCTGGTGGCCTCGGCCCAGGGCTCGATATCGCTCAGCCAGTTGGGCGTCCATGACCTGACGCTGTCGCGGGTGGAGTCGCGCGCACGCGACGAGGTGCATCTGGCCAGCCAGGCCAGCATCGTCAACGACAAGACGGCGCATCCGGGAGTTTCCAGCAGCCGGACGGACGCGGTCGTGACGGGCGGCAGCCTGTATTTCACGGCGGGCGGCTCGGTAGGCGGCTATGCGCAGTCAGACACCGCCGGCGGGCAGGTCAACGACGCCTTGATCGTGGCGGCGGTGGGGCCGCAGGCTACGATCAACGCCCTGGCGGGCGGCGATGTGGCGCTGGTGCAGGTGGGCGCGGCGGATGACGCGCAAGGCGTGTCGCAGGCGCTGTCCATGAACGTCGGCCGCATCGAGGCGAGTAACGCATGGCTGGTGGCGCGCCACGAAACCGGCCAGGCCACGGCGTCGGGCGATATCGTCCTGGCGGCGGATTCCGTGATCAGCGTCATGGGTGTGCTCAGTCTGCTGGCGGGTAACAATCTGTCGGTGGCGGGCCGCGGCGGCCTGATGCCGGGCGCGCTGGTCCAGGCGGGCCAGCGCATCAACCTGCGCGTGGACCGCGACGATCGCGGCCAGGCCGGCTACGGCAAGGCCGCGGTGGCGGACATCAATGGCCGTCTGCTGGCGCCGCAGGTCCATGTCTACGGCAGTGCAACGGGCGACAACGCCATCACGTTCGGCGCCACCGCCGAGATCGGCGGCGGTGTGGATGGCAATGGGGCTTTGACCCAAGGGGTCTTGCTGGACGTGACCGGCGGTTCGGGCCGGGACCGCGTGACGCTGCTGGCGCAGTTGATCGATCAGCAGGATACCGTCGTGCGTACCCTGGACGGCGACGATGCAGTGGTGTTCGATACCTCCGAGCTGCGCGGCAATGCCCTGGTGCAGACAGGGCAGGGCGATGATGCGGTGTCTGTGTTGAATACGCGGATTGCCGGTGCGCTAACCGTGCAGGCCGGCGAGGGCGACAACGTGGTTCTGCTGGACACCGCGACCGTGGGCGGCAATACCGCCATCACTACCGGTTCCGGCGTCGATCAGATCACGCTGCGGGATAGCGGTCTGTCGGGAGCGCTGACGGTGGACGCAGGCGATGGCGACAACACCGTTCTGCTGGACACCGCGACCGTGGGCGGCAATACCGACATCACGAGCGGCTCTGGCTTCGATCAGATTACGCTGCTGGATAGCCGCTTGACCGGTGCTCTGACCATGGACGCAGGCAATGGCGCCAACACCGTTCTGCTGAACCACGCGACCGTGGGTGGCAACACCGGCATCACGACCGGCTCTGGCGTCGATCAGATCACGCTGCTGGATAGTCACTTGACCGGTGCTTTGACCATGGAAGCGGGCAATGGCGACAACGCCGTTCTGCTGAAAACGGTGACAGTCGGAGGCAATACGCTGATCACGACCGGCTCTGGCGCCGATCAGATCATTGTGCTTGATAGCGGTCTGACCGGTGTTTTGACAATGGAAGCGGGCGATGGCGACAACGCCGTTCTGCTGAACACAGTGACAGTCGGAGGTAATACGCTGATCACGACCGGCTCTGGCGTCGACCAGATCACCTTGCTGGCTAGCGGCCTGGCGGGTGCGCTGACGGTGGAAGCGGGCAATGGCGACAACGCCGTTCTGCTGGACACCTTAACCGTGGGCGGCAACGCCCTGATCACGACCGGCTCTGGCGCCGATCAGATCACTTTGCTTGATAGCGGCCTGGCCGGCGCACTGACGGTGGAAGCGGGCAATGGCGACAACGCCGTGCTGCTGCACACCGTGACCGTAGGCGGCAATTCCGTCATCACGATGGGTTCCGGCGCGGACCTGATCACCCTGTCGGAGTCTGACTTCCTGGGCCATCTGGCCGTGGATGCCGGCGCGGGCGATGACAAGGTCTGGATGTCCCGGATCCTGCTGGCCCGGGGCGCGGCCGTGCAGGGGGGAGAGGGCGATGACTACATCTACCTGTCGGCGCGTGCGCTGGCGGGCGGGATTTCGCTGCGCGGCAACGACGGCAACGATCTCATCGTGCTGGATCAGCTGCCGTCCCTGACCAGCCAGCAAGGCGGTCCTGGCGTGACGGACCGCGTGGACGTGGACGCGGGCCGAGGCGTGGATCACATCATCGTGAACCTGAACGCGGCGCTGACCTCCATCATCGTCAACGTCCACGATTCCGACGACCACGGCCGCGAGAACCTGGCCGACGTCAACAAGCTGACCATCAACGGCACGGCGCAGGACGAGAGCTTCCTGATCCGCGCCAACTACGTTGCCAGGATTACGCCGCAAGGCACCGGCTACGCGGATGCGGTGCAACGCGTGAACTACGACCGCAGCATGACGGGCGGCCTGCGCCTGAATGCGGTGGATGGCGGCAACCGCTTCTATATCGACGACACCGGCACCCATGTGGTCATAGACGGCGGCCTGGGCAGCGACCCGGCCAAGCGCAACGAGTACCAGGTCGGGCAGTTGTACGCGCTGGACCGCCAGCTTCCGCAAGTGGCTGGCGCCGACCCGATCGGCACGGTGCTGACGACGCAGGGCTATCTGTCGCGCGGCAACAGCTATGGCATGACGCTGTATGGCGCGGAGAACAGCAGCAATGTGTTCCGCGTCTACAGCAATGCCGCGCCGCTGGCCTTGCATGGCGGCAAGCGCGACGACGAGTTCATGGTGTACGCCTTCAAGCAGGCGCAAGCGCAGGCTAACGGCGAACGCGGCTATGTCGTCAATGGGCCGGTGGCCATCGATGGCGGTGCGGGCCTGAACACCTACACCATGCTGGGTTCCGAGGACGCCGACGCCTTTGCGCTGACGCAGGAAGGCATACGCGGCGCGGGGCTGAACACCAGCTACCAGAACATCCAGCGCGTCAATCTGGATGCGCGCGAAGGCAATGACCACATCTATGTGCTGTCCACCCGCAGCAACGTCATCACGACCCTGATCGGCGGCAGCGGCAGCGATACCTTCGACCTGTCGGGAGATGTGGCGGGCAACACCATCGTCACGGGCCGCGGCGGTTCGCGCGATGTGTTCGATGGCGCGCAGCCGGTCAGTATCGCGGCGCAGCCGGGCGAGTTGGATGCCCACGGTGGCAACACCCTGTCGCTGTCGGTGAGCCTGGATGCCAGCGTGCTGCCGCGCCCGGCTTCCGGCCAGGCCTATGTGTCCTTGAGCAGCGCGATGGTGGCTTCGGCCCTGTACGGATCGCTGTCCCAAGGCACGGGTCTGTCTTCCTCGGACGCGCTGGCGGCTGCGATGCAGGGCTTGCAGGGGCGGGGCGTGCTGCTGTCCACGGACGGGGGCCAGACCTGGCATCAAAGCGTGGTGCTGGCTTTCGACGCCAATGGAAACGGGGCGCAGGCCTGGGGCGCCGCGCAGCAGGTTTTGATCAAAGTCGAGGACGGAACCGGTGTCGGCCTGCCGGCGCTGAGTCTGGCGGGCCGCGATCTGCATCTGTCCGCCTCGCTCTTCACCACTTTGCCGGGCCTGCAGGATGTGTCGCTGCCGCCCATCCTGGTGCGAGTGGCAGACCCGGCCTATGCCGGTCCGGCCAACGAACCGGGCAAGGTCCGCAGCCCGCGCGCTACCGACCAGCCGGTCATCGCGGTCGACCCTGCCACGGGCATCGGCTACGCCAATTTCGGCGATCAGCCGCACGATGTGTCGGGCATCCAGGGAACCCTGCTGGTCGAAGGGGGCACGCTGGACCGTCCGGGCTACGACGGCGCGCTGCATGCCGGCGTGGGGCTGCCGGGCGAGTCGGACGGCGTATTGGGCGCGCGCTACGACGGCGCGGCGCCGACGGCTCCTGCCAACGACCGTATCCGGATCTTCGACGATGGCACGAGCGCTGGCCAGACGGGCATGCAGGACCAGGTGGACAACCTGGGCGGGCTGGGCCGGCTGTACGACAACGCGCAGGCGGCCGATTTCGGCCGCATCACCGGACTGGGCATGACGCCAGGCCTGGGCGGCGCGGGCGGCACGGTGTCGCTGACCGGCCAGGCCGGGACCCATGTGTATGACCGCGGCGTCATCTTCCATGGCGTGCAGTCGGTCAACACCATGCTAGGCCAGGGCGACGACACCTACACGGTGCGCCACGCCACGGTCGGCACGGTAACGCTGGTGCAGGGCGGCGGCGGCAACAACCTGCTGGTGGCCGAGGGCGGCACGGTGGGCGGCGCTGACCGCCCCGTGCTGCTGTTCGGTTCGACCAGCCAGGACGATGCCTACTACACCGCGCGCCCCGGCCAGCGCCAGGCGGGCCAGGCTCTGCATTTCGGCGCGGCCGGCAACAACGTGCTGGATGCGCGCACCACCACGCAGGGCGTCATCCTGTATGGCGGCGCGGGCAACGACCGGATACTCGGCGGCTTGGGCAACGATCTGATCGCGGGCGGCGGCGGCCACAACACCATCGACGCGGGCCAGGGCAATAACATCGTGTTCGGGAACGCCGGCATGAACATCGACCTGGGCGCGCCGATGGACATGGGCGCGGCGGCGCGGGCGGATCTGCAATCGTTGGCGGCGCTGACTCTGGTGTTGACGCCGGAGCAGGCCGCCGGCCTGGCCGTGGGCAGCATGGCCGACGGGTTGGCCGCCGGGGGCAACACGATTGCGGCGGGCGACGGCAACAACATCGTATTTGCCAACTTCGGCCGCATCGTCACCGTGGACCCGGTGAACTACCTGCGCGACCGCGGCGACTTCATCGACACCGCGGCGCCGGGCGCCGGTGCGCGCTATCTGGCGGGCGCTGGTTTACGGATGCTGGAGACGATCAATCTGCCGGCGGGCGGGTTGAACACCATCACGGTGGGCGCGGGCCGCAATGCCTTGTTCGGCGGAATGGGCGAGGACCTCATCCGCGCGGCGGGCGCGGGCGGCTTTAACCTGATCGCCGGCGACGGCGCCCGGGCGCTGTACACCGCCGCCGGCCGCATCGCCGAGTTCGAAACCTTGTACTCGTCCGCGGGCGGCTCGGACAACCTCTACAACAATGGCGAGGGTGTGATGCTCGGGGGGATGGGCGCGGACCAGCTGGAGAGCGGCGCTGGCAAAAACGTCATGCTGGGCGACAACGGCCGCGTGGTCTTCGTCAACGACCGCGTCAGCCTGATCGAGACCACCGATATCGCTTTTGGCGGCGACGACATCCTGTTGGCGGGGCCGGGCGGCAACTACATGCTGGGCGGCCTGGGTGCGGACAAGTTCCGCGGCGACTTCTCCAAGGATGTGATGGTGGGCGACTTCGCGGCGATCTACATCGACCCGGCCAGTGGCCGCATCATCAACCTGATCCGCTTCGGCCAGGGTGGCAATACGCCCGACCTGATCACGCGGGCCATGGAGAACCTGTACTCCTGGAGCGGCAACTTCGGCGATTGGCCGCGGCCGGCATTCGGCGCGCTTGCCGGCAGGGGCGCGACGGATGGGCACTCGGGCGTGGACGGGCGTGCCATGGCCGCGCGCGTCAGCCTGGGCGCGGCGCGGCCCGACATCGTGATCGAGCGCCACGACGGCGGGCTTTCCGACTATGCTTCGTCGGCTGCGCCGCATCAGGTGTCGATGCGCACGGATCAGACGGTGCAGGATGGCGGCCAAAGCCACGCTGGCGGCGTGCAGAACGCTTCGCCAGCCCCGGCGCCGCAGTCCCGGCCGGAGGAAGACTCCGTCCGGCAGGATGCCGCGCCGGCGGTTGAGGGCGCCGCGCAAGCCGCGCAGCCGGACGCCAGGGCGCAGGCCGAGGTTCCGGTGTCCGACGCGTCCGCGGCCGAACGGGCGGCGATGGCGGCAGGGGTAGGCGTGCTGGGCTTGAGCGGGGCGTTGGGCGCGGCGGGCAAGGGTACGGTCGTGTTCAATTCGAAGACCAATACATGGGAACCCAAGGCTGCCCGCAAGCGCGGTTTGAGCGTGCGGCGGCGGGAACCCGAGCTTACGGAGATTGGAAGCGAGGATGAATGATGCAGTCGTGCCCGCGCAGGTGAAGCGCGCGGACCTGGCCTGGTGGTCCGCGTTGTCGGCCGCCAGCGACCGCCAGTCTTTCCTGGACGCCTGGTTGGCCTTGCAGGCCGGCCAACTGGCGGCGGTGCGTCATGCGGCCTTGATCCTGGGCGAACCGGATGCCGGTCCATTCGAAGTGGTGTCGCAATACCCGGCGGGCAGCCGCGCCGGCGCGGCGTTCTATGGCGCGGTCGACGAATCGCTGCAAGAGCGGGAGGTTGCGGTAGCGGCCGACGCGCGGGGGCTGGTGGTCGCCTATCCCATCGTGCTGGGCGGACGCATTCATGGCGTAGCCGCGTTCGAAACCGCGGTGCAGGCGCCCGAGCCCGTGGTGCAGGCCTTGCGCTGGGGCGCGGGGGTGCTGGAGTTCTGGCTGTTGCAGCGCCAGGAAACCGACAGCGCGCAGACCGTCGAGCGGCTGATGGTGGTGATCAACAGCGTGGCGCGCGCCCTCAAGGAAGGCCAGTTCAAGGATGTGGCGCTGACGCTGGTTACGGATCTGGCCACCCGCCTGGAATGCGACCGCGTCAGCATCGGCTTTCGCCAGGACGGACGCTCCAAGGTATATGCGTTGTCGCACAGCAGCCGGCTGGTGCAGAACATGAATCTGATGCGCGCCGTCGCCGAGGCCATGGACGAGGCCATCGATCAGAACACGACGCTGTGCCTGCCGCAGGACGAGGCTCGCACCATCCAGCTACGCGCGCATCAGAAGCTGGCGCGCGAGTTTGGCAACGGCAATGTGCTGACCGTGCCGTTCGCGCCCGAGGATGAGGCGCGCGGCGCCCTCGTGTTCGAGCGGCCGGACAAGCTGCCCTTCGACCGGCAGAGCATCGAGCTGTGCCAGAGCGTGGTGCTGCTCGCCGGCCGCGTGCTGTACCAGCGGCTGAGGCAGGAGCGCCCCTTCTGGCGCAAGTGGCGCGATGGGGCGGTGCGCGAAGCGGGCCGTCTGCTGGGGCCGCGCCATATCGGACGCAAGTTGGCCGCGATGGCATTGGTGGCCGCGGTGGCGCTGGGCGTGTTCGCGCACGGGCCGTACCGCATCAGCGCTACCGCCACCGTGCAGGGCGTGGTGCAGCGCGTGCTGGCGGCTCCTTTCGACGGCTACATCAGCGAGGCGACGCGCCGCGCCGGCGACCAGGTGAAGCAGGGCGATGCCCTGGCCGCGCTCGATACGCGCGAAACCGAGCTGGAACTGCTGCGCGCCGGCAACCTGGAAGTGCAGTACCGCCGACAGGCCGAAGAGGCCTCGGCGCGCGGCGACAGCGCGGCGTCGGCGATTGCGCAGGCGCAGGCGCGCCAGGCGCTGGCGCAGATGCAGTTCCACCGCGAACAGATCCAGCGTTCGACCCTGCGCGCGCCGTTCGACGGCACGATAGTCAGCGGCGACCTGAGCCAGCAGCTGGGCGAAGCCGTCAAGCGCGGGCAGGAGCTGTTCAAGCTGTCGCCGCCGGATGGCTACCGGCTGTGGCTGGACGTCGAAGACCGGCTGATCGACGACGTGGCGGTAGGGCAGACGGGCCGGGTTGCCCTGGCGGCCATGCCTGACCGGCAGATCCCTTTCACGGTCACGCGCATCGTGCCGCTGGCCCAGGTGCAGGAGGGCAAAACGGTGTTCCGCCTGGAGGCCAGCCTGGATGAGAAGGCGGCGCAGGCGCTGCGGCCGGGCATGGAAGGCGTGGGCCGCATCGATATCGACGAGCGCCGCTACGTCTGGATCTGGACGCACGGATTTTTCGATTGGCTCCGCCTGAAATGGTGGGCCTGGTTCGGCTGAAGAGCAGAAGATGTCTGGTACCGCGCTCTATAGCAATTCCTGGCACCGGGTCAGCGCGCTGCGCCCGCGGCTGCGTTCGCACATCCATATCCACCGCCACGTTTACCGGGGGCAGGTCTGGTACGTGATGCAGGACCAGAGCAATGGCGAATTCCATCGCTATACGCCCGAGGCCAATCTGATGATCAGCCTGCTGGATGGGCGCCGCACGGTGCAGGAGATCTGGGAGATCGCCTGCGGCCAGCTGGAGGGCGATGCCATGCCGCAGGACGAGGTCATCCGTCTGATGGCCCAGCTGCACCGGGCCGACGTGCTGACCACCGACCGCGCGCCGGACGTGCGCGACCTGGTCGAGCGCCGCAAGCGCCAGCGCATGCAGAAGATCAAGCAGTACGTCGGCAACCCCAGCGCGCTGAAAATGCCGCTGCTGGATCCGGACCGCTGGTTGACGCGGGCGCTGCCGTATTACCGCTGGCTGTTCACCTGGCTGGGCGCCTTGCTCTGGCTGGGCGTGGTCGGCACGGGCGCGGCGCTGGGCGCCATGCATTGGCAGACGTTGACACACAATATCTGGGACCAGGTGTTCTCCACCGGAAACGTGCTGGCGATGGCGCTGGTCTATCCGGTGGTGAAGGCCATCCACGAACTCGGCCACGCCTGCGCCGTGAAGGCGCGCGGGGGCGAGGTGCACGAGATCGGCCTGATGTTCCTGCTGCTGGTGCCCATTCCCTACGTGGACGCCTCGGCGGCATCGGCCTTCGCGGACAAACGCTGGCGCATGCTGGCGGGCGGAGCCGGCATCCTGGTGGAGCTGTTCCTGGCTGCCGTGGCGATGATAGCCTGGACCCAGCTGGATCCCGGGCTGGGACGTTCGCTGGCTTATACCGTCATCGTCCTGTGCGGCGTTTCCACGCTGTTCATGAACGGCAATCCGCTGTTGCGCTATGACGGCTATTACGTGCTGTCCGACGCCATTGAGATTCCCAATCTGGGCCAGCGCGCCAACGGCTACCTGGGCTATCTGTTCAAGCGCTATGCGCTAGGCCTGCGTGGCGTGGAAGCGCCGCGCGCCACGCCGGGCGAGCGCGCCTGGTTCGCCGGCTACGCGGTGCTGTCCTTCTGCTATCGCATGTTCATCATGTTTCTGGCCATCTTCATCATGGCCGGACAGTTCTTTTTCTTTGGCGTGCTGCTGGCGATGTGGGCACTGTTCAACACCATCGTGATGCCGCTGTGGCGCCTGGGCCGCCAGTTCTACGCCGATCCGCAGATCCAGGCGCACCGCTTGCGCTCCTATCTGATCTGCGGATTGTGCGTGGTTGGGGCGGCGGGCCTGGTGGGCGCCGTGCCGTTGCCTTCGTCCACCGATACGGAGGGCGTGGTCTGGGTGCCGCCTTCGGCCCAGGTCAGGGCGCCGGTGGCTGGCTTCGTCCGCGCGCGGCAAGCGGCCGACGATGCGCCGGTGGGGCAGGGCGTGCCCCTGCTGACGCTGGAAAACGACGAACTGATCCGGCGCGACGCCATGCTGGCCGCCCAGGTCGACGAGTATCAGGCCCGCTATGTGCAGGCCTACGCGCAGAATCAGGTGCAGGCGGCCATCATGCGCCACCAATGGACCAGCCTGCAGACAGAGCGGCGAACGATCCAGGAACAGGTACTGGCGCAGCAGGTGCGCAGCCCGCACGCCGGGCGCTATGTGCCGGCGCAGCCCGAGGACATGACAGGCCGCTATGTGCAGCGCGGCGAGCTGCTGGGTTATGTGTTGGCCGATGCCGAAACCGTGCGCGTGGTGGTGCCGCAATCCAGCCTGGAGCGCATCCACCGCTCGCTCAGGGACGTGCGCGTGCGGCTGGTGCAGGACAGCGGCAAGGAGTTCACGGCCACGATCGCGCGCGAGGTGCCGGCCGCCACCGACGAACTGCCCAGCCTGGCGCTCAGCCTGCAGGGCGGGGGCAGCATAGGTGTCGACCCGCGCAAGTCGCAGGAAGGGCGCGCCAAGTCCGCGGAGAACCTGTTCGTGATGGACCTGACGCTGCCCGCGGACGCGCCGCGCGCCTACCTGGGAGCCCGGGTCTACGTGAAGTTCTCGCACCAGCCCCGGCCGCTGGCACTGCAAGCCTACGACGCGGTGCGGCAGATGGTGCTACGCCAGTTCCGCTTCTGACATGCGCGCCTTCGACGCCCTCTGCCCCGACCCGCTCTATCCTGAAAAGGAAAGCGAGCGCCACGCCAATAAGCTGGAGGCCTGGGGCACGGCCGCCCTGCGCTGGCTGAGCCGCAAGCGCCGCCAGCCCCTGTGGCGCACTCGCCGCATCCTGGCGCGGGTGCGGCGCGAGACCGAGACGCTGGGCGAGATCGATCTGGCGGGCGTGCGCCGGCGCGCCGACGAGATCGCGTTCGACCTGCGCGCCAACGGCATCAACGCGGAAAGCGCGGCGCGCGCTTTCGCGCTGATCCGGCAGGCGGGCCGGCTGGCGCTGGGCAAGGCGCATTTCGACGTGCAGCTGCTGGGCGGCTGGGCCATGCTGCAAGGCATGGTGGCGGAGATGAACACCGGCGAGGGCAAGACGCTGACGGCTACGCTGCCGGCCGCCACGGTCGCCATGGCCGGCCTGCCGGTGCATGTCATCACCACCAATGACTACCTGGTCGAACGCGATGCGCAGATCATGGGCCCCCTCTACGAGGCGCTGGGCCTGTCGGTGGCCTGGGTCAGCATGGAAATGGACATACCCACGCGGCGCAAGGCCTATCAGGCGGACGTGGTGTACTGCTCCAACAAGACCCTGGTGTTCGACTATCTGCGGGACCTGATCGTGCTGGACAGCGACAAGGACGAAGACGCGCTGCGTCTGGAACGCCTGCGCGGAGCGCAGGGCAGGCTGGGCCAGCTGTACCTGCGCGGCCTGTGCTTTGCCATCGTGGACGAGGCGGATAGCGTGCTGGTGGACGAGGCGCGCACCCCGCTGATCATCTCGGGCGTGCAAGAAGACGATACCGCCGCGGTGACGCGCCAGGCCATGGAACTGGCCGGCGGCATGGCGCCCGGGCATTACCGCCTGCACCGCGGCGAACGCCGCGTGACCCTGACCGAACTGGGACGCGAGCATCTGGGTGGCGCATGCGCTGCGCTGGCGGCGCCCTGGAGCATTCCGTTCCGGCGCGAGGAGCTGGTCCTCAGCGCCCTGACCGTGCTGCACCTGTACCGGCTCGACGAGCAATACATCATCCGCGACGGCAAGATCATGGTGGTCGACGAGTTCACCGGCCGCGTGATGCCGGACCGGTCCTGGGGCCAGGGCCTGCACCAGATGCTGGAGCACAAAGAGGGGCTGGAACTGAGCGAGCCGCGCGCCACCCTCAAGAGCATCAGCTATCAGCGCTTCTTCAAGCACTATCTGCTGCTGTCCGGCATGACGGGCACGGCCGCCGAAATCCGTGCCGAACTCGGCCGCGTCTACGATCTGCCGGTGGTCCGCATCCCCACGCACCGCAAGTCGCGGCGGCGCCATGCGCCCGACGCCGTGTACCCCACGTTGGACGAAAAGTGGGCGGCGGTGCGCGACCGCGCGCGCGTCCTGCACCAGCAAGGGGTGCCCATCCTGATCGGCACGCGCTCGGTCGCCGCCTCCGAGCAGGTGGCCCGGGTGCTGGCCCAGGCCGGCCTGCCCGCCGTGGTGCTCAATGCCAAGCAGGATGCCGACGAGGCCGACATGATTGCGCGCGCCGGCGAACCCGGCAGCATCATGATCGCTACCAACATGGCAGGCCGGGGCACGGATATCCCCTTGTCGGACGCGGCGCGCGAGGCCGGCGGCCTGCACGTCATCCTGACCGAGCGGCACGAGTCCGCCCGCATCGACCGGCAACTGGAAGGCCGCAGCGGACGCCAGGGCGACCCCGGCCATGTCGAAGCGATCCTGTCGCTGGAAGACTCTGTGCTGGACAGCGTCGCAAGTGGCGTATGGGCGGCTCCCTTGCGGCTGCTGCGCGCCCGCAGGCGGGATAGCAGCCGGCTGGCGGCCCGCTGGCTGCGCTTCGCGCAGGCCCGCACCGAACGAAAACTGGCCCGCGAGCGCCGCCAAATGGTGGCCGCGGATGAAGAACTGGAGAATTCCCTGTCCTTTTCGGGGCAGGGCGACTGATATGCAAAGGCCCGATCCCATGACGCCATGCCACCGACTGTTCCGCCCGGCCCTGCTGGCTTGCCTGCTTGCCGCCACTGCCGCCGCTGCCCAGGGCCTGCCGCCCGATGTCCGTTTGCCGGTGCTGGCCGAGCCGGCCCTGTCGGCGCAGGGGGGCAACCTGAATGCGCCCCTGGCCTGCCTGATCGAACCCTTCCAGGTGTCTGAGCTGGGCAGCGCGTCGGCCGGCGTGCTGAGCAGCGTGCTGGTGCAGCGTGGCGATGTGGTCAAGAAAGGCCAGGTGGTAGCCGAACTGAACACCAGCGTCGACGAGGCCACCCTGGGCCTGCGCCGCGCCGAAGCAGCCTACCTGAGCCGTGTCGTCGACCGCAACACCGACCTGTTCAAGCGCCAGCTGCTGCCCGCGGGCGATTACGACGAAATGACCTCGCGCAGCCGCCAGGCGCAGCTGCAGGTGGCGCTGCAACAGGCGATCCTGGCCGAACGCAGCATCAAGAGCCCGTTCGACGGCGTGGTCGCCGAGCGCTTTGCCGGCCCCGGCGACCGAGTCAACGACAACAAGATCGTCAAACTGGCGCAGATCAATCCCTTGTTGGTCAAGGTCGTCGTGCCCGAAAGCCTGTACGGCCAGATCAAGGCAGACGCCCAGGCGCAGGTCAGCGTCAACCAGGCCATCGCCGACAAGCCACTGGACGCCAAGGTCTGGCGGATAGACCGGGTGATGGACGCGGCCAGCGGCACCTTTACCGTGCTGCTGCGGATGCCCAACGAGGGCAATGCGATTCCGTCGGGCATCCGCTGCTCGGTGACGTTCTGAATTTTTCTACCACCGATAACTCACCGTTCCGATCACCCGTCTGGGTTCGCCGTAAAAGCACCCATAGGTGCAGTTTCCGATGTAGGTCTTGTCCGCCAGGTTGGTGCCGTTGAGCGCCAGGCGCCAGGGGCCGGTGCTGTAGCTGATCATGGCATCGAACAGCGTGAAGGCGGGCACTTCGGCGTTGGTTTGGCTGCGCGTGCTGCCCACATAGCGCATGCCGGCGCCTGCCTTCAGGCCGGGCAGCCCGAAGCGGCCGAAGCTGTAGTCAGCCCAGACCGAAAGCTGGTTGTACGGGACGCCGGGAGTGCGCTGGCCTTCCAATTCAGGCTGCAAGGGGCTGGAGCGCGTGGTCCGGGCGTCGGTATAGGCGTAGGCGGCGATGAGGTTTAGGTCGCGGGTGAGGGCCGAGCGGACTTCGAACTCGAATCCGCGCGAGCGGACTTCGCCGGCCTGTACCGAATAGGTCATCGTCGGATCGGAAGGATCGGCGACCAGCTGGTTCTTGCGGGTGATCTGGTAAAGGGCGGCCGACACCAGGGTGCTGGAGCCGGGCGGCTGATAGCGCAGGCCGGCCTCGTATTGCTGGCCGGTGGTCGGCTTGAAGCGGCCGCCGGTGCGATCGTTGCCTTCGGTGGGTTCGAAGGACTCGCTGTAGCTCAGGAAGGGCGCGAGACCATTGGGGGCGAGATAGACCAATCCGGCCCGCCCGGTGAAGGCCTTGCTCTTCTCGTTGTCGGCGGTCTTTTCGCCCGTGAAGAAGTTGCTCGAGTCGAACCGCACCCAATCCTGGCGGCCGCCCAGCAGCACCACCCACCGCTCCGCGATTTTCATCTGATCCTGGAAGTACAGGCCCAGGCGGTTGGTATCGCTTTTCCAGGCATAGGGGTTTTGCGTTTCGACGTCGCTTATCGGCATGCCATAGACAGGGGCGTAGAGGTCGATATTGCCGAGTTCGCGCTGATACCGCTCGGATTCGTGGTGGGCGACGGAGTAGTCGATACCGGCAAGAAAGGTGTGTTCCACCGGCCCCGTGCGCAACTGGTATTGCAGCGATGTGTCCGAGACGACGCCTGAAGAGCGGTCCCAACGCGGCGCCGCGCCCCGATAGGCGGTAGTGCGGCCGTCGTCCTGCAGGCCGCTGATCCAGACCGAGCGGTACTCGTTGCTGGCGTGCATGTAGCGCAGGCTGTTGCGCAGCTTCATCTGGTCGTTGAAGGCATGTTCGAACAGATAGCCGACCGAGTAGCGCTCCAGGTCGAACTTGTCGTAGCCGGGCTCGCCGGTGAACCGGTCGCGCGGAATCTTGCCGTTGGGGTTGGGCAGGATGGTGCCGCTTTCGGGCAGGCCGTAGACGTAGCCGGTGCGGTCGTGCTGGTAGTCGGCGAGCAGCGTCAGCGTCGTGGCGGCACTGGGCCGCCAGGTCAGCGCGGGCGCTACAAAGGCCCGGCGATCGGGAACGTGGTCGATGAAGGTGTCGGCGTCGCGGCCCAGGAAGGTCAGCCGGTACGACCAGACGCCGGCTTCGTCCAGCGGTCCGCCGAAATCGCCGGAGACCTGCTTGCGGTCGAAGCTGCCGGCGTCGACGTTCAACTCGCGCAACGCCGTGGCCGGCGGCCGCTTGCTGATGGTGTTGATGATGCCGCCGGGCGCCGCCGCGCCGTAAAGCACCGAGGACGCGCCCTTGAGCACCTCGATGCGTTCCAGGCCATAGGGTTCCTGCTGACCGTTGAAGATGTTGACGGTGTACTTGGTGCCGTCGCGGTACTGGTTGCCGTTGCCGTCGAGCTGGAAGCCGCGGACGAGCAGCGTGTCAGAGGTGCGATCCAGCCCTTCCGAGCGGTTGACCCCAGCGACGTAGCCCAGCGCGTCTTGCAGGTTCTGCGGCTTGAGCATTTCGATTTCCTCGGCGCCGACGACGGTGATGGATTGCGGCGTCTCCAGCAGCGGCGTGTCGGTCTTGGTGCCGGTGGCGCTGCGCGTGGCCGCGTAGCCGTAGAAGGGGCCTGCGGCGGTTTCATGCGCGCCGACTACCTCGACGGCGGAAAGCACCTGGGCGCCGCTGGGCCGTAGCACATAGCCGCCGCTGGGCCGCGCGGTGGCCTCGAAACCGGTGCCTGCCAGCAATGCCTGCAAGCCGCCCTGCGCCGTGTAGCGGCCCTGGATTCCCTTGCTTTGGAGGCCGTTGGTCTGCTCGGTCGAGAAGGACAGCATCAGGCCGGACTCACGGCCGTAGCGGTTGAGCGCGGCCGTCAACGGACCGGCGGGGATGTCGTAGTAGCGTTGTTCCTCCGCGGCCTGCGCTTGCGCCATGGGGGCGCCCAGGGCAAGCGCGGCGATGGCGGCGCAACCTGGCAGGCCGCGCATGGCCATGCTGGCCAGGGCGTGCAGGCGCAGGCGCCTGGCCGCCGGAATGGAAGTCGTTGGTGTCGGGTGGTTCAAACCCATATGCAGTTCCCCGGAGCAAGAATGAAGGCAATGTGTGGTCCTACTCTTCTTGCCCCGCGAAAATCGAAAAGGGATCAACTGCTGCGATTCTTTCCGGCCGGACGGGACTGCACGGTCACCCAATAGCGGGTGAGGTGGCTCAGGCTGACGGGCAGGGTGTCGGCGAGCATTTCCAGGACGCGGTCGGTGTCGGCGGTGGGATAGGTGCCCGTGACCTTGAGATGCGCCACTGTTTCGTCCCAGGCCAGGCGGCCGGGACGATAGCGTGCAAGTTCAGCCAGGAACGCCGGCAGAGGCATGTCCTGGGCGACGATGATGCCTTGCGTCCAGGCCAGCGTGTCTTCGTTGGCGGGACCTGCCGCGCTAGCGGCATGGCGTCCGAGCCTGCCTTGCTGTCCGGCTTGCAAAAGGGCAGGCGCGCCGCTGGCTGGAGCCAGTTCCACGGCGCCTTCGAATACGGCGACCAGGCTTTCCGCACTGCTGCGTCCGTCCAGGTCGCGTACGGAAAAGCGTGTGCCCAGGGCGCGGATGCTGCCTTGGCCGGTGCGCACGATGAAGGGACGAGGGCCGCCCGCTGCCGGATCCGGCGCGGTGGTGACCAGCAGTTCGCCGCTGATGAGGCGCAACGCGCGCGCTGTCTGCGAAAACTGGATATCGATGGCGGTGCCGGCGTTGAGCGCGACCTGGGTGCCGTCGGGAAGCACACGGTTCAGAAGCTCGCCCGTGCCGGTCCGGTTATCGGACGTCCAGCGCCGCCAGGTGCGCTGTTCGTCCAGCATCGAGCCCGCGCCGCCGGCAAAGACGGCAAGCGCCAGCGCCTTGACGAGCCTGCGCCGCGCGAGGGAGCCGGGCGCGCTGAGGGCCGCTCGGGCCAAGGGGGCGGGCACGCCCTGCAATCTGGCTTGAAAGCCTTCGACATGCTGCCATGCCCGTTCGTGCTCGGGATCCGCCGCGCGCCATTCCCGCCAGCTCCGAAGCGTGTCAGAGGCTACGCTGTCCGCCTGAAGTTCGACCAGCCATTGCGCTGCCTGAAGACGGACGCTGGCGGCGATGGGGGTCATGGGCCGGGTTCCTTGCAACTCGGGGTCACGCGAAGCAGCAGTGTGCCAAAGCCTTGGCGATGTAGCGCTTGACCGTGGGAACCGACACCCCGAGTTCGACCGCGATCTCGCTTTGGCGCTTGCCGTCGATCTGGGACAGCAGAAAAGCTTGCCTCACCAGCCGGGGCAGGGCGTCGAGCAGGCGATCGATCTCGAGCAGGGTTTCGAGCAGGATGGCCTGGGTTTCGGGCGATGGCGTCTGCGGTTCCGGCAGAAGCGCCAGGGCTTCCAGGTAAGCCTGCTCGATGCGCTGGCGGCGGCGCAGATTCAGGACCAGCCCGTGCGCGATAGTGGTCAGCAGCGCGCGCGGCTCGCGTATTTCGGGCAAGGCATCCTTGGCAAGCAGGCGCACGAACGTGTCATGCGCCAGGTCGGCGGCGCTGCCGGCATCGCCGAGCTTGCGCCGCAGCCAGCCTTTCAGCCAACCGCCGTGGTCAATGTACAGACCTTCAATGTTCTGCTGCGGAAACGCGAATTTGCTGGCCGGCACGGCAAGTCCCCCACCGCGCGTCGGACCTGGATTCGGCCGGCATCAGTGTTTATGAGAATAATTCTTATTATATAACATGGGCGCTTGCCGATCGGTGAGAGCGCTGGGTCAGGCCGACCAATCCGCCACGAAATCGTCGCGGAACCGCCGTATCCAGTCCATGCGGGAGCGGGCCAGCAAGCGGCCGCCTTCGGTCTTCATCGAGGCGGCGATGCGCGCGAGCTTCACTTCGATGTGATCCAGGGCATAGGCACCGTCGTCCAGTTCCCGTTGCGTTCCGAGAGGATCGGCGGGATGGGCCAGGGCGCGTCCGAGTTGCCCGCCGACATGGAACATGCGGGCCAGTCCAACCGGGCCGAGCGCGTCGAGGCGGTCGGCGTCCTGCACGATGCGGGCCTCGATGGAAAGCGGCGGGATGTTGGCGGAGTAACTGTGCGCTTCGATGGCGTGATGCACGCTTTCGAGCTTGGAGTCTGGGTAGCCAATGGCCTGCAGTTCGCGCACGGCCTGGCCGGCGGCCATGGACGAGGCGCGCGCCCGGTCGGGATGGTTCTTGGGCAGGTTGACCAGGTCGTGCAGGTAGCTGGCGGCCATGACGACCATGGCGTCGGCTTCGGGATGGTGCGCCAGCATGCTGTGGGCGGCCTTCCAGACGCGTTCCAGGTGGCTCAGGTCATGGGCGCCGTCGCCGGTATCCGCGCTCTGGGCTATCTGTATGAGTTGCGGCCGCAAGGCCGCCAAATCTTCGCGCAGGTTCATTGCCTTCCATCAGTTCCGGGACTGGCGGAAAGTGTACACAGGGCGGTTCCAAGCCGCGCCGGGACGCGGGCCTGGAGCGGCGTCAGCCGCCCTGCGTCTGCATCCGTCCCGCCGCCGTGGAGCAGATCCGGTACACCAGCGCCGACACCACGAAGCTGGCGGGCGCGGCCAGGGTGGCCGCGAAGCCGGCCGTGTGCATCAGCGCCAGGCCGCAGATGGCGCCGGCGAACCATCCTGCCAGGCCGGCGCGGTTGAATGCCGCGCCGCCATGCTGCGGCGCGGATTCCGCGTTGCCAAGAATGTGGACCAGCGCCACCGCCACCCACGACACCACGAAGATGCCCTGGTAGGCCAGCGCCTGGAGCAGATAAGAGAACACGTCCAGCAGCATCAGCGCGTAGGTCACCGCGCCCACGATGATGGCCCACATCGCCTTGGGCCAGCGCATGCCCGGCCAGCGCGCGAAGAACGCCTGCATGTTGATGGTGGCCAGGTAGTAGTTGGCGGTATTGATGCGGGTTTGCGTGATCCATACGAACAGCAGTCCGCCCAGCCCCATCAGCTTGAGCAGCGCCAGCACCACCGACACTTCCGACAGGGCGGCGTCGCTGGGGATGGTGCTGACCAGATAGATGCCGGCGACGCCGTTGAGCAGGAAGGTCACCAGGTAGAACGGCATGCCGAAGTTGTAGCGGCTGTGGTAAGTCTGGTCCTCGCGCTTGCCGAAGCGGGCATAGTCGAAGGTGAACATCATCAGGACCCACACGCCCATGTAGTACACGAAGGCGTCCCACCAGCCGCCGGGGACGGGGCCTTCGGGCGGACCGAACGACAGCCAGGCGTCGCTGTAGCCGTATTCCTGCGTCGCCATCACGACGGCCAGCAACAGGCCCAGCAGATAGAACGGAAGCAGCACGCCGTTGAACTTGTCCAGCCAGCGCTGCACGCTGCCGAAGATCAGCAGCACGCTGTAGATGACCACCACCAGCGCCACCAGCCAATACGGCACGGCCGGGTACAGATGATGCGCGGCGACCGACATCACCGCGCCTTCGAACACCGCGTAGTAGATGGCGGTGGCGAAGAAGATCAGCGTGGCCAGCGCCGCGCCAGAGGTGCCGAACAGCCGGCGCGAGAACAGCGCCACCGACAGGCCGGTGCGGATGGCGTAGCGGCTGATGACGCCGTTGATCAGCCCGTAGCTGATCACCGACAACACCATGCCGATGATGGCGTTGCAGGCGCCGTACTTCAGCGCCAGCGTCGCGCCGACGACGATATAGAACACGGCGCTGCACACGGCCCACCAGGCCATGGTGAGCGCGTAGCGGGGCATGCGGTCGCCGTCGGCGACGGCGTGCAGCGAGTTGTCCGTCTCATCGGACGGTTTGCGTGGGGTCAGATTGGCCATGTCGGATCTCCTGGCGGGATCGGATGCTGCGGTTCGACTGCGGAACGGGCGCGCGTCGCCCTCCGGCCTTGCCAGGGGGCAAGGCCGGGATGCTGGAAAAAGCTGGAAGTTGGGCACGGACCGGCCGCGCCCCTGGGGTTAGCCGCTAAGCGCCTGATGCAGGCGCTCGAAGCGGGCGCGATAGTCGCGCCGCGCGGCGACGGCCTGTTCCAGCGTCACCCTTTCGAACCGGGCGCTCTGGTTGGGCTGCATCTGGCCGACCTTGTCCAGGTCGGCGCTGATGACGGTGCCTATCATGGCGTAGCCGCCGCCGGACACCGCGTCGCGGTGCAGGATGATGGGCTCCACGCCTGCCGGCACCTGGATCGAGCCGATGGGATAGCAGGCGTCGACGATATTCGATGGATCCGCGCCCGCGCCGAAGGGCTGCTCGCGGGTGCGAAAGCGCAGCGGGCGGCCTTGCTTGTAGCGGTAGCCGATGCGGTCGGCCTCCGAGGTCACGGTCCAGGCGTCTTCATAGAAGGTGGCGGCGGATTCGGATTCCAGGCGGTGGTCGTAAAGGCCGGGCAGCACGCGCAGCGTCTGCGACTTGGGCGGGGCCACGGCCAGCGCGGCGGGCAGTTCGCGGCCGACGCGCGTGCGGATGGAAGCCGGCCCCACCGCCAGCCGGTCGCCGGCCTGCAGCTTGCGGCCTTCGTGGCCGCCGATGGCGCCCAGCGCATAGGTCGAGCGGCTGCCCAGCACCACCGGCACGTCGATGCCGCCGGCCACGGCCAGGCAGGCGCGGGCGCCGGCCTGCACGAAGTCGAAGGACAGACGGCTGCCGGCCGGCACCGCCAGCGCCACATTGCAGGCCTGGGTCACGCCATCGATCTTGGGGATCATGCTGGCGCCCGTGACGGCGATGACGGCGGCGCGGTGAAACAGCAGTTCGGGGCCGAGCAGGGTGCATTCCAGCACGGCGGCGTCGGCGGCGTTGCCCACCAGCAGGTTGGCCGCCGCCAGCGCGTACTGGTCGAGCGCGCCCGACGGCGGAATGCCCAGGTGGTAGTGGCCTAGTCGGCCCGTGTCCTGCACCGACGTGGCCAGGCCGGGCTTGATGACTTCGATGATGGAATCGTTAGGCATGGAGCGTCTCCAGCAGTTGGGCGTTGCAGGCATCGGGCGCGCGCTGGAACTCGGCCAGCGAGAACGACACGGGCCGGATGCGCAGCTCGAAGCTGCCGGCCTCGACCTGCGCGGTGGCGTGGTCGTACTCGTCGCGGGTGATGGGCTTGAACTTCACAATGTCGCCCGGACGGAAGAACACCATGGAATCACGCAGATGCGCCTGGCGCTGGGCCGGCTCGAAGATCGGCGCGGGCGTGACGCCGAACATCTGGTAGCCGCCCGCGCCGCGCACCGAATAGATGCAGCCGAAGCAGCCGCCATGCCCCACCGTGTGCTTGGGGGTGTCGGTGCGGGGGCGCAGGTATTTCGGAACCTGCAGCTGGCGCTCGCGCTCGACCATTTGGTACATGAAGGGCAGGCCGGCCACGAAGCCCACCATGGATACGAACCAGGGCGAACCAGCGTGGGCGTCGATGAAGCCTTGCACCGAGTCGTGGCCGTTGATGCGCGCCGCGTACTCCAGATCCGTTGATTCAGGATCCTGATGCCTTTCGCGAAACCGCATCAGGGTCTCGTGAGTCCAGGGATCGTTGTAGTACACCGGCACTTCGATGATGCGGGTCGCCAGCGTCAGGTTGGCCAGGTCCATGCCTGCCTCCAGTTCGCGCAGCAGGCCCAGCAGGGCGTCCGGGGCGATGCGGTCGGGGTCGTAGCGCACCTGGTAGGACGCGTTGGCCGGGCAGATCTCGGTCACGCCGTCGACCGCGCGTTCGCGCAGCGCCCGCGTGATCGCCATGCCCTTGAAAAAGGACTCCAGCGACATGTCTTCGCTGATTTCGACGAAGATGAACTCGTCGCCGCCGTGGGTGTAGCGCAAGCTCATTGCCTTTCCTCCCGATCCCTTTGCATCCAGGCTTCAAGATAGTTGGTGTGGTAGCGGCCGGCCAGCACGTCCGCATCTTCCAGCAGCTCGCGGTGCAGGGCCAGCGTCGAGTGCACGCCGGTCAGTTCGACTTCGTCGAGCGCGCGCGTCATGCGCGCCAAGGCTGCCGCGCGGCTTTCGTCCCAGACGATCAGCTTGGCCAGCAGAGAGTCATAGTAGGGCGGGACGGTGCAGCCGGGATACAGCATCGAGTCCACGCGCACGCCCGGTCCGCCGGGCCAGCGCACGTGTTCCACCCGGCCCGGGCTGGGGGCGAAGTTGCGCGTGGGATCTTCGGCATTGATGCGGCATTCGATCGCCGCGCCGCGGATGGCGATGTCTTGCTGGCGCCAGCGCAAGGGCTCGCCATCGGCGATGCGCAGCATCTCGCGCACCAGGTCCACGCCGGTAATGGCTTCGGTGATGGGGTGCTCGACCTGGATGCGCGTGTTCATTTCGATGAAAAAGAACTCGCCCGAACCGCGGCTGTCGTCGTACAGGTATTCCAGCGTGCCCGCGCCCCGGTAGCCGACCGAGCGCGCCAGCTGCGCTGCGGATTCGCACAGCTTCTGGCGGGTAGCGGGGTCCAGGGCCGGCGATGGCGCTTCTTCCAGCACCTTCTGCCGGCGCCGCTGCAACGAGCATTCGCGTTCGTACAGGTGCACGGCGTTGTCGCCGTCGCCCAGTACCTGCACTTCGATGTGGCGGGCGCGCGGCAGATAGCGTTCCAGGTAGACGCCGGCTTCGCCAAAGGCCGCCTGCGCCTCGGCCTGGGCCTGCGGCATCTGCGCGCGCAGTTCGGCCTCGTCGCGCACCACGCGGATGCCGCGTCCGCCGCCGCCAGCGGCCGCCTTGATCATGAGTGGGTAGCCGATAAGCGCCGCATGGGTCAGGGCCTCGTCCAGCGAGGACAGCACGCCGGCGCTGCCCGGCACGGTGGGCACGCCGGCCGCCTGCGCGCAGGTGCGCGCCGCGGCCTTGTCGCCCATGGTGCGGATGGTAGCGGCGTCCGGCCCGACGAAGATCAGGCCGGCGTCGCTCACGGCCTGCGCGAATGCCGCGTTCTCCGACAGGAAGCCGTAGCCGGGATGCACCGCCTGGACGCCGGTGCTGCGCGCGGCGTCCAGCAGCGCTTCGGTATTGAGATAGCTGCGCGTGGCGTGCGAGGGGCCGATGAGCACCGCTTCGTCGGCCATGCGCGTGGCCAGCGCGTCGCGGTCCGCTTCGCTGTAGACGGCCACGGTGCGCATGCCCAGCTCGCGCGCGGCGCGGATGATGCGCAGCGCGATTTCGCCGCGGTTGGCCACCAGCACCTTATGGATGTTGCGGGGGCGGTATGGGATAGTGAGGTCGGACATGGCTCGGCCTATCCCTCGATCCGCAGCAGGGGCTGCCCGGCTTCCACCGGTTCGCCGTCTTCCACCAGGATCTCGGCCACCACGCCGCCGGTGGGCGTTTCGATCTGGTTGAACTGCTTCATGACCTCGACGATGCCGATCACGGCGCCGGCGGCCACCGTGGCGCCCGGTTCCACGAAGGGCGCTGCGTCGGGGCTGGGACGGCGATAGAAGGTTCCGGGCAGGGGGCTGGGAATATCGTGCAACGGCATGGTTTTCTCCTTGGAATATTGTTCGGGTGGCTTGCGGTTCAGGGGCCGGTCACGCTGGGAGGCGCGATCCGGATGCCGTGGGTCTCCAGCTTTTCGCGGGTGGCGCGCACCAGGGACAGGGCGCCGGGCGTGTCGCTGTGTATGCAGACGGAGTCGAAATCGATGGCGATGTCCTGGCCTTCGACCGTGCGCACGCGTCCCTCGGTGCAGGCGCGCAGCACTTTTTCGGCCACCTGGGCGGGATCCAGCGGCTGCGTGTAGCGGGTGAAGACGATGGAGCCGCTGGCGTCGTAGTCGCGGTCGGCGTAGAACTCGCGCACCACGGGCTGGTTCAACTCCCGCGCCAGCCGGTAGGTGACCGAGCTTTCCATGCAGTACAGCGCCAAGGTGGGCTCCAGTTCCTGCAGCGTTTCGATCAGGCGCCGCGACAGGGTTTCGTCGCGCGCGGCCTGCATGTACAGCGCGCCATGGGGCTTGATGTGTTGCAGCCGCAAGCCGTGCAGCCGGGCGAATTCGCGCAGGGCGCCCAGCTGATAGACGATGTCATGCACCAGCGCTTCGGCGCTTTCGCGCATGTCCCGCCGGCCGAAACCCACCAGGTCGCGAAAGCCGGGGTGGGCGCCGATGCAGACGCCATGTTCGCGGGCCTGCAGCACCGTGCGGTTCATGATCCGCGGATCGCCGGCATGGAATCCCGTGGCGATGTTGGCCGAACTGATCAAGGGCATGATCGCCTCGTCCACGCCGTCCCCGATGGTCCACGGGCCGAAGCCTTCGCCCATGTCCGAGTTGAGGTCGATGCTGCGCTTGCTCATTGCGGGTGGCTCCTTCGCGTTGCTCGCCGCATTCGACGCGGCGTGTGACGTGAACATTAGCCAAGCCGGCAGGGGATAAAAAGATCTTTTTATTGATCCATCAGTATCTGTTTTTCAGATAAATATCTTCCCGGTTGCCACGGATGTCTGAACAGCTTTCCTATGAAAATTAAGGGATATCCCTCATCTTAGGGATCATATTTGGGGAAGAATTTGCAGATATTCTGAAGCCGAGATATCGATTTAATAGATAAGGTCAGCCATGTCGATTACCCTGCGCCAGCTCAAATACTTCATCGCAGCGGCCGAACTCGGCCAGATTTCGCAGGCGGCGATCCAGTTGGCGATATCGCAGTCCGCCATCACCAGCGCCATTCGCGAACTGGAGGAAACGGTGGGCACGGCCCTGTTCCTGCGCGGCGCGCACGGCGTGACGCTGACCCATAGCGGCCGCACCTTTCTTAACCACGCCTACAACATCCTGTCCTCGGTCGACGAAGCCTTGCGCATGCCGGCGGCGGCGGAAGAGGTTTCGGGCCGCCTGTTGCTGGCGGCGTCCTACACGGTGATCGGCTACTTCCTGCCGTATCACCTGCAGCGGCTGTCGCAGCTATATCCGCGCCTGGAGATCCAGCTGCACGAACTGAACCGCAGCGCCATCGAGGAGGGCCTGATCGCAAACCGCTATGACATGGCGGTGCTGCTGACCTCCAACGTCGCGAATCCTGACCTGGCGGTGGAGCACTTCTTCGGCTCGCCGCGGCGCCTGTGGCTACCGGCCAGGCATCCGCTGCTGGCGGCGGATGCGGTGACGCTGGAGGACGTGTCGCGCGAGCCGTTCATCATGCTGACCGTGGACGAGGCGGCCTACACCGCTCTGCGCTACTGGAACGAAACGCCGTTCAAGCCCGACGTGCGGCTGCGCACCTCGTCGGTCGAAGCGGTGCGCAGCATGGTGGCCAACGGCAGCGGCGTGGCGCTGCTGTCGGACATGGTGTACCGGCCCTGGTCGCTGGAAGGCCGCCGCATCGAGACCGTCCAGCTCAAAGACCCGATCCCGCCCATGAACGTGGGGCTGGCCTGGCGCCGGGGGGCGGAAGTGTCGCCCGCCATGCAGGTGGTGCGGGACTACTTCCGGCATGCGTACATGGCGCAGCGGGGCGGGGCGGGCTGAGAACACGCTGGCGCTATGCACGTTTGCCGGGATGTATACCCATGGTCTTCGCGATGACCTCCAGCATGATCTCGTTGGCGCCGCCGCCGATGGCCGTCTGCCGCAAGTCGCGATAGGCGCGCGAAATCCAGTTCTCGTTCATGACCCCTTGGCCCCCCCAGAATTGCAGGCATTCGTTCGGGATCTTCATGGACAGCTTGCCCGCGTAGTATTTGGCCATGGAGGCGAACTGGGCGATATCCTGGCCATCCATGTATAGATCGATGGCGCGGTACAGCAGCGAACGCAGGGCCTGAATCTCGGTCTGCATCTCGGCCAGCTTGTGGTACACGACCTGATTGGACAGGATCGTGCCGCCAAATACCTGCCTTTGGCCCGCATACTCGATGGTCTCTTCGATAGCCCGCTCCATGGACCGCATGCTGCGAGCCGCCACGAACATGCGTTCTTCCTGGAACTGCTCCATCTGGTAGATGAAGCCCATGTTCTCTTCGCCGATGCGGTTGCTCGCCGGCACCCGCACGTCGTCGAAGAACAATTCGGCGGTATCCGAGGCGCGCAGGACCAGCTTGTCCAGCTTGCGCGAGACGCTGACGCCAGGCGATTTCAACGGCACGATGATGAGCGATTTGTTCTTGTGCGGCCCGCCTTCTTGCGAGGTATTGCACAGCAGGCAGATCCAGTCGCCCTGGACGCCATTGGTGATCCACATCTTCGATCCGTTGATGATGTAGTCGTCGCCGTCGCGCCGTGCCCAGGTCTTGATCTGCGACACGTCCGACCCCGCCGAGGCTTCGCTCACGCCGATGCAGCCGACCAGGTCGCCCGCGATGGTCGGTGCCAGGTATTCGCGTTTGAGCGCATCGCTGCCGTGGTGCGCCAAGGCCGGGGTGCACATCGTGCTCTGCACGCCGATGGCCGAGGTCAGCCCGCTGGACCGGACTTCGCCCAGGGTCTCGGCGAAGACCATTTCGTAGCTGAAGTCCAGCTCCATGCCGCCGTACTCCGCGGCCTTGCCTATGCCCAGCAAGCCCGCGGAACCCAATGCCTTCATGACGCGGTGGGCGGGGAATATCTGCTCGGCCTCCCATTCGTCCAGATAGGGATCGAGGTGTTCGGCGATGATTCGACGGGTGGTCCGCTCGAGTTCGCGATGTTCGTGGGTGAAGTGCATGGCGGTTCCTGGTTGGTTCAGTTGGCGGTCGGCGTGCCGGCGCCGGCGAGCGCTACCTGGCCGGCGATCAGCGCGACGCCGCCGGTATCCTTGACCCACACGTCATAGTGTCCCGGCGAATCGGCGAGGCGCTCGCCGCCGGCGGTGATGAGGCTGCCGGCGTGCAGCGGCTTGAGAAAGCGGATGTCCAGATCGAAGCGTTCCAGGGCGCCGGCGCCAAAGGTGCGCGCCAGTGATTGCCAGATCAGGTTGACCGAAAGCGTGCCATGGGCGATGGTGCCGCCCATGGGTGTGGCGGCAGCGAACACCGGGTCTACGTGCAGGGGATTGAAGTCGTTGGTCAGTTCGGCGTAGAGATCGATGTCCGCCTGCGTGACCGTCATGGAGACTGCTTCAAGGGTAGGCGTCATGGCATGTCCTAGGCGGCCCAGATCAGGTTCATGCGGCCGGTATACAGGGGGCGTCGCGCCGCGCCCTCGCCGGCGACTTCCAACTGGAGGTAGCGGCGTTCGCCCCGCATTTCCTTGCTTACGCAGCGCACCGTGGAGCGGATCCGCTCGCCGGCCTGCGGCAGACCAAGGACGGATAGCGCCTGCCGCGCATGAATGTTGCCGGGCGGGCGCGGCGTGACCACGTTCAGGTAGGCGCGCATCATCAGCGCGACGGCCAGGCCAGCCTGCCGGGCAGGCGCGTCCTGCGCGTGCGAGCCGAACAGGCGTTCCCAGAGCGCCAGCAGCCTGGCGTCCAGGGGTTCTTCCCAATCGCCCAGCACCGAGCCGGGAGTGAAGCTGTCATAGGTGTACAGCGTGCTCATGGCATCTCCGGTTCCGCGATCGGCAGCAGGTAGTCGCCGCGGGGCTCGAATCCGATCCGCACCCGCTGGCCGATGGCGAGAGGCGGGTTGGCGCCGCCGCGCGTGTTGACCATCAGCCGGAATCCCTCGTCCAGGTCGACCAGGGCGATCACATAGGGCGTTTCGGTCTTGAAAGCCGGCGTCGGGGCGCGATGCACCGTGGTGTGGCTGAGCACGGTGCCCAAGCCGGCGGACTCGTTCCAGTCCAGTCGCAGTCCATGGCAATGGGTGCAGACACTGCGCGGAATGCGCTGCACCGCGCCGCAATCGGCGCAGGTCTGGTAGCGCAGTTTGCCGTCGCGGCAGCCATCCCAGAAGGGCCGGGTTTCGGCGGTGGGGCGTATCGAGGGTTTTTCCATGTCAGGCGGCTCCCAGGACGAGTGAGCAATGGGCGGACAGGATGCCGCCGTCCCCATGCACGAAGGCCAGTCTGGCGCCATCCACCTGGCGTTCGTCGGCCTGGCCGCGCAGCTGGTGGACGGCTTCGACGGCGTGGAACATGCCTCCGGCCGCGCCGGAGTGACCATAGGACAGCAAGCCGCCGTGCGTATTGCAAGGCAACGCGCCACCCAGGCCCAGCTCGCCTTGCAGGGCGGCAGGCCCGGCTTCGCCGCGAGCGAAGAAGCCAATGGATTCCAGTTCGACCAGCAAGGTGATGGTGAACGAGTCATAGATGAGCGCGACATCGATATCGGCCGGCTTCAGCCCCGCCGCCGCGAACGCACGCGCCGACGAGGCCTTGCAGCCGAAGTCGACCAGGCTGGGAGCGGACACAATGTGTTCGTGCGTATGGCCCTGGCCCGCCCCAAGGATCTCGATGGCGGGGCGCAGGCCATCGCTGCGGGGGCGGCGGCTGATCACCAGCGCCGCGCCGCCGTCGGAAACCAGGCAGCAGTCGAGCATGCGCAGCGGCGTACTGATTTCGCGGGAGTTCAATACGTCGTCGATGGAAATCGGTTCACGCTTGTGCGCCTTGGGGTGCCGCCCGGCATGGCGGCGGTGCTCCACCGCGATGGCTGCAAGATGTTCGGACGTCACATCGTAGTCATGCATGTAGCGCTGCGCGACCAGCGCATAGGAGGCGGGCACGCTGATGCCGAAGGGCCGCTCGAACTGGGGGTGGCCGACTTCGGCTAGCGCTGCCACCGCGCCGTCGCGAGACAGCCCCGTCAGGCGGTTGTCGCCCGCCACGACCAAAACATGGTTGCACTGGCCGCTGGCCACCAGCGCAGCGGCCTGCATGACCATGATGCAGGCGCTGGCTCCGCCCGCTTGTATGGCGGTGCAGAATTTCGGGCTCAATCCGGCGTATTCGCAGAACACGGAGCCCAGCATCAGGTGGGGTTCGGTAAACGAGTAGGCGCACAGCACGCCGTCTATATCGCCGGCCTCCAGGCCAGCATCGCGTATCGCGCCGAATGCCGCTTCCGCGTGCAGGCCCATGCAGCTGGAGCCGGGCAGCTCGCCGACGCGGGTATCGCAGGCGCCGGTGATGTAGGCGTTCATGCTCATGCGGCGCCGTCCTTGCCGGGCTTGGCGGGCCAGTTGAACGCGAGGGGCTGCTTGTCCAGAAAGCGTGCCACGGCGTCGTCATGATAGGCCGTGTGCAAGGCCAACGCCTGCGCATGGGCTTCCAGTTCCGCCAGCGTATTCTGGTCGAGATTGAAGGAGCGGTTGAGGATGTTCTTGGACATGCCCAGCGCCTCGGTCGAGGCGCTATGGAAGCGGGCGGCAAGCGCCAAAGCTTCGTCCAGCAAGGACGGCGCTTGGACGATACCGTACAGAATGCCGAGTGCGCGCGCTTCATCGGCATCCACTTCGCGCGCAGAGAACACCAGTTCCTTGGCGCGTTGCAGCCCGACGATGCGCGGCAGCAGGAAAAAGCCGCCCAGGTCGGGCACCAGGCCGATGCGTCCGAACACGGCGCAGAAACGCGCTGCGGGGGTACCGAGTATGAAATCGCAGGCCAGCGCCAGATTAAAACCGGCGCCGAAGGCGGGGCCGTCCACCGCTGCGATGACGGGTTTTTCCAGGTTGACCAGTTCGTGGAACCAGGTGTGCAGGCGGCGTATGCGATCCCGGTCCTTGTAGACCGGGCGCTTGGCTTCGGACAGCGATTTCAGGTCGCCGCCCGCGCAGAACACGCCTTGGGCTCCTGTTATGACCACCGCCTTCACGGCATCGTCGTCGCGCGCTTCGAGGACGGCTTCAGCCAGGCTTTGGCGCACATCGAGGTCGAAGGCATTGCGCCGTTCGGGGCGGTTAAGGGTGATGATGAGCGTGGCGCCGCGGCGCTCGCGCAGGACGAAGTCGTTCATGGCTTGAACCCCAGGCTGTTGGCGATGATGTTCTTCTGGATTTCGCTGGTGCCCTCGCCAATGATGTAGACGAGAGCGTCGCGGTGGATGCGGCCCACCGGATATTCGCGCATGATGCCGGCGCCGCCGAATATGCGGATGGCCTGTTCGCTGACCGACACGGCGGTTTCACTGGCGACCAGCTTGACGCGCGCGGCCGTGGCGGCGTCCAGCGTTCCCTGGTCGACCCGCCAGGCGCCGTAGTAGACCAGCCAGCGGGCCGCCTCGATCTGCGCTGACATTTCGGCGAGCTTGTGGCCGATGGCCTGGTATTGGCCGATGCGCTTGCCAGCCACCAGCCGGTCGTTGGCGTAGGCGGTGGCGGCGTCGAAGGCGGCGCGCGCCATGCCCAGCGCATTGGCCGCCACGCCTACGCGGTTTTCGCTGAGCGATTCCAGGATCAGCGGATACGTGCCTTCGGTCTCGCCCAGCAGGCAGTCGTCGGGCACGAAGGCGTCGTCGATGTGGATCAACGCCGTTTCCGAGGCGCGTATCCCTTCCTTCTTGAGCTTGGAAATATCGAAGCCCGGATTGGGCAGCTCGACGATGAAGAGGCTGATCGATTCCGGGCGGAGCTCGGGGCTGGTGCGTGCGGCCACCAGCAGGAAGTCGGCGAAGGGCGCATTGGTGATGTACAGCTTGCTGCCGTGCAGGCGCCAGCCGCCTTCGACGCGTTCGGCCCGCGTCTTCATGGCGCGCACGTTGGAGCCACCGTCGGGTTCGCTCAGGCCGAATCCGGCCACTTTTCGTCCCGCCAGCGCCGGCGCCAGGAAGCGGGCCTTCTGCGCGGGTGTGCCGGCCTTCCAGATGGGCCAGATGCCTAGATGGGTGTGCGCCGACCAGGTCGAGGCGAACCCCTGGGACAGATAGCTCAGCTCTTCGCGCACGATGCAATCGCTGACCTTGTCCAGGCCGCTGCCGCCATCGGCTTCCGGGTAGCGCACGCCCAGCAGGCCCAGGTCGCCCCAGCGCTGGAATACGTGCTTGGGGAAGGCTTCCTGTTCTTCCGCGTCGAAGACCAGGGAGGAGAGTTCGTCCTGGCAAAGCCGCCGCACGGTGTCGCGGACGGCTTCGTGCTCGGTGGAAAAGGCAAAGCTCAAGCTCACGGATAGGCTCCTTTTGTCTCTGCGGATGACGCCCGCTATCATCAATCTCGGGCGGCTAGATATTCGTTATAGAGAAAAATATTCTCGTGAAAAAATATAATAGCCAGCGTTCGTTGATGCGTCAATCATTGGGGTGTTCGGTTTTGTTCTTGACAAGCCAAAGGGTCAATCCTAGACTTTATTCGCTATAAAGATAAACATTCGCTATAAAGAATAAAGGAGACAATATGAAGACCGGAAGACCTCTACTTCAATCCTCATTCTCATCGCGGGTGGCCAGCGCCGCCGTGGCTGCCTTTATGGCCCTGGGCTCAGGTGCGGCGGCCTCCGAGCCTGCTTACCCGTCCAAGCCGATCGAGGTGATCGTGGCCTCTTCGGCCGGCGGCATTCTGGACACTATCGCGCGCACTGCCGCGCACGGAATCGAGCGCCTGGGCCAGCCCGCGGTGGTCAAGAACCTGCCGGGCGGCGGCGGCACCATCGGTACGCAGGCGGTGGCCCGCGCGCCGGGTGACGGCTACACCCTGGGGGCGGTGGCGACCAGCCACGCAATCAACCCCAGCATGTACGCCAAGCTGCAGTACGACACGGCGCGCGGCTTCAGCAACATTACGCAGATGGTGGAGCTGACCAACTTCCTGGTCGCCAATCCGTCGATTCCAGCGTCCAATCTGAAGGAATTCATCGCGCTGGCGAAGGCCAAGCCGAGTACCCTGACCTACGGGTCCGCAGGGGTCGGGCAATCCAACCATCTGTCCGGTGAATTGCTGCAACAGGCGGCTGGCATCAAGCTGGTGCATGTGCCCTACCGGGGCAGCGCCCAGGCACTGACGGACCTGCTCGGCGGTTCGCTGTCGGTCATGTTCGTCGACGCGCTTTCGGCCGAACCCTATGTAAAGTCGGGGAAGCTGAAGCTGATCGCCATTACCGGCCTGGAGCGGTCGCCGGCCTATCCAGACTATCCCACGCTGAATGAGTCGGGCTTGCCGGGTTTCAACGGCAACACCTGGCTGGGTCTGGTTGCCCCGGCCGGCGTGCCCAAGGGTATCGTCGAAAAGCTGCAGGGAGCGGTGCGGGCGGAGTTCGAAGATCCCGTGGTGCGCAAGCGCCTGCTCGGGCAGGGCGTCATTCCGGTCGCCTCTGCGCCGCAGGCTTTCAGCGAGTTCCTGGACAGCGAGATGAAGCGCTGGGCCCAGGTCATCAAGACGGCAGGCATCGATGCGAACTGAAATGACGGATGACGTGACTATCGCCGGCGGCGCCGCGACCGCCATGCCGCTGGCGCCGGAGGGGGCCGCGCGTGCGGCAGGCGTGTTGGAGGCGCGCAGCGTGGCCATCGTGGGGGCTTCCGCCGACCCGGGCAAGATCGCGGGCCGCCCCTTGGCCTACATGTTGTCGCGCGGCTTCGTGGGCAAGCTGTTTCCGGTCAACCCTACACGCGACCAAGTGCAGGGCCTCAAGAGCTATCCCTCGCTGGCCGCGATAGGCGAGCCTGTGGATCTGGCCATTGTCGGTACGCCGGCGGCGCTGGTCGAGGATGTGATTCGCGAGGGTGTGGCGGCGGGCGTCAAGGCGTTCGTGGTGTTCTCGTCGGGCTTTTCCGAAACGAGCGAGGAGGGCGCCGCGCTGCAGCAACGGCTGGGCGAACTTGCGCGCGCCAAAGGCGTCACGGTGCTCGGCCCCAACTGCCTGGGCGTGGCCAATAGCGCCACCGGACTCATCGCTTCCTTTACCACCGCCCTGGAGGAGACGCCGATCAAGCAGGGCGGTTTCGCCTTCGTCAGCCAGAGCGGGGCGCTGGGCGCATATTGGATGGATATCTGCCTGCGGTCGGGCTTGGGATTCAGCAAATGGATCACGACCGGCAATGAGTGCGATATGGATGCGGCCGCGGCCGTTGCGTATCTGGCCGACGATCCGCTGACGCGCGTCATCGGTCTCTACGTCGAAGACATCAGGGATGCCGAGGCGTTCCGGCGGGCCCTGCTGCGCGCCGCGGCCGCTGGCAAGCCTGTCATAGCGATCAAGGCCGGCCGCTCGCGCGCGGGCGCTGCGGCGGCCGCTTCGCATACAGGCGCACTGGCCGGCGATGACACGCTGTATGACGCCTGCCTGCGCCAGCACGGCGCCTTGCGCGTGGATTCGCTGGGCCAGATGATGGACGTGGCCCGGCTGTTCCTGTTCGATAGCGTGCCGCAAGGCAAGCGCCTGGCTGTCATGTCCGTGTCGGGTGGTGCGGGCGTGCTCATCGCCGATGAAGCCGAACGCTGGGGGCTCGAACTGCCCGCCCTGGCACCGCAGACAGCTGAGGCGCTGGCGCCGGTGCTGCCTTCCTTCGTCAAGGCGGCCAATCCGCTGGATCTGACGGGTAATGTCGTGCAGGACACGGCCAGTATTTCGCGGGCGCTGGAAGCCGTGGCGCGCGATCCGGGCAACGACGCCATCGTGCTGTTCGTTGGCCTGATGCACAGCATCGCGACGGCGTTCACCGACGCCATCGCCCAGGCTCGCCAGCGTACCCATCGGCCCATCTTCGTGATCTGGATCGGCGCCAAGGAAGAGTCGGTGACTGTGCTGGAGCAGGCGCGAATCCCCGTGTTCCGCGATATCCCGCCAGCGGTCGCGGCCCTGGGCGCCGCGGTGCGCCTGAACGGGCTGCGCCACGCGGCGCTGACGGCGCCTGCGCTGCCGGAACGCCCATGCGCCATGGCGCCGGCCGGTCAGACCATATTCCTGGCGGAGTGCGATAGCAAGAGACTGTTGCGCGAACTCGGTGTTGTCGGCATTCCCGACGGCGTGCTGGTGGACGGCGACCTGCCCAATGGGCTGCCCGCGCCTTTGTCCTATCCGGTCGTCGCCAAGCTGCAGGCCAATGAGGTGCTGCACAAGAGCGACATAGGCGGCGTGGTGCTGGGAATCTCCGACGATGAGCAGTTGCGCGAGGCGCTGCTGCGCCTGCGCGGAATCGCGCGCGACCGGGGCATCAAGGCGATGGGCATCCTGCTCGAATCCATGCAGCGTTTCGATCATGAATTGCTGTTGGGGCTGCGCCGCGATGCCAGATTCGGCCCCATGCTGACCTTGGGCCGTGGCGGCGTCGAGGTGGAACTGGACCCCGACGTGGCCAGCCGCCTGTTGCCTCTGGATCCGTCGCGAATCCAGGAGATGATCGAGAGCTTGCGTTCGGCCAGGTTGCTGCAAGGATTCCGCGGCCGCGGCGCGGTCGACCTGCCCGCCCTGGCGCGACAGATCGCGTGCTTGTGCGAGGTATTCCTGATGCGGCCAGACCTCGCCGAGATCGAGATCAATCCGCTGGCAGTGAGCGGTAGCCAGGCCTGGGTGCTCGATGCCGTGGTAAGCAGATTCGAATGACGGACGCCGCGCACTTTGTCCAGGTTCACGATGCCGATGGCGTACGCACGCTCATATTGAACCGGGCCGCCAAGGCCAACGCCTTGAACGTGGAGATGCTCGCCGTCTTGCGGCGCGCGGTCGAAAGCGCGCAGCAAGACGGCATCGGCCTGATCGTTCTGCGCAGCGCCTCGCCTTACCTGTTCTGCGCCGGCGGCGATATAGAGGAGTTCGTCCGCAGTCCGGCGTTGCTGGAGGCGCAGGGCCAGGGCTTGCGCGAACTCATGGCAACCATGGCGCGCTGCCCGGCGCCCATCCTGGCGCTAGCCCGGGGCAAGGCCGCTGGCGCCGGCGTCATTCTGCTGGCGATGACCGATATCGTCATCGCCGCGGCCGATCTGACGCTCGCGTGTCCGGAAATCGCCTTCAACATGTATCCCGTCATGGTCCAGGCCGCGCTGGAAACCAAGATCAGCGCCGCGCGGGCCAGGCAGCTGTGTCTGAGCGGCCAGCTGCTGGAGGCGGCGCCCGCGCGCGAGCTGGGACTGGTAACCGATGTGCTCCCGGCCGAGGATTTCGAGCGGCTTGCCGCTGACCGCCTGGCGTTCTACCTGGCGCGCCGGGAAGCCCTGTCGATCGCCCGCAATGCGCGCCTGCTGCTGGAGCCGCCCGATCCCGGCATCAGCCGTATCGAGGCGCTGGAGCCGCTCATGCACGAGAACTTCAGCCGGCCGGGCGTGCAGGAAAAAATACGCGCCTATCTTGCCGGCATGCGCGCCAAGCGCGCCGATTGACAGGGGCCGGTCTGGTTTGTGTGGGCAGGGGCTCTGTGTCACAATTTTTGCTCTTTTCTATCCAGAGAAATTCTCTGTCTTCAGAATGACGACCGAACAACCGGAAAAACTCGTGGGCGCCCTCGTGGGCGGATTGCGCGTCCTGCGTTACCTGAGCGCCGCGCCCTCGGGCGTCGGGGTCACCCGGGTGGCGCGCGATCTTCAGCTCAATTCCAGCACTTGCTACAACTTCCTCAAGACGTTGGTGTATGAAGGCCTGGTGACCTTCGATGAAGCCACCAAGACGTACTCCATCGCCCTGGGACTGGTCGAGCTGGCCAAGGGCGTGCTGGAGCAGGGATCCTACGTGAGACTGGTCCACCCGCATTTGCGTGACATCGCGCGCGGCCACGGCGTCACGGCGACGCTCTGGCAGCGCACTTCGAACGAACGCGTGGTGCTCGTGGACCGCGCCGACACCGACAGTTCCGTGCGAGTGCACATGAGCGTGGGCCAACGTTTGCCCATGTACATCGCGGCGTTGGGCCGTTGCATGGCGGCCCATTCAGGCCTGGACGACCAGGAATTGCGGCAGCGTTTCGATAACCTGAGGTGGGATGACAAGCCCCCTTTCCAGGAATATCTGGAAGGCGTTCGGGAAGCGCGCGACAAGGGCTATGCGGTGGACGCCGGCAACTATGTGAAGGGCGTGAGCACCGTTTCCGCCGCCGTGCTCGACGAGTTCGGCAAACCGGCCATGGCCATCAGCGCGGTCGGTTTCAGCGCGCAGGTTTCGGGCGACGCCCTGGAACGCCTGGGGACGGACTTGCGCGACCGCGCCGTGCTGATCACGCGCGCCTTGTCCGGCGGCCGCGCCTGATTCTCTGAATCTCTGCCCTCGATAAGTCCCTGCTCCTTGACCGCAAGGGGCAGGGCGGCTGCCGTCCGTCCGGGCGCGGCCAAGACTCCCTGAAAAACCTGATTGACGTTCGCGAGAACCTTTGCTTATGATTCATCTAACCGTACGGTTAGTAAATTAACCGACTGATAACTTATATGTAACGAAGCGGCGGCCAGCACGCCGCGTCGAACCAGAGAACGGTTGTTACGAGGAGGCAATGGTGGCTAGCGCCAACAAAGAGCAGTTGCTGGACGCGTACCGGCGCATGTTGCGCATCCGATTGGCGGAACTGAGGCTGGGACGCTTGTTCGCGGATGGGGAAGTCCCCGGCTTCATCCACCTGAGCATCGGCCAGGAAGCCGTTGCTGCCGCGATGGGCATGGTGCTGCGGCCAGACGATACCGTCGCCTCGACCCATCGCGGGCATGGGCACGCGTTAGCCAAGGGCATCGACATCGAAGAGTTCTTCCTGGAACTGATGGCGCGCGAGGAAGGCATCTGCAAGGGCCGCGGCGGCTCCATGCACGTGGCCAACTTGTCCATCGGCATGCTGGGCGCCAATGCCATTGTTGGCGCCAGCATACCGATAGCCCTGGGCAGCGCGTTGGCTCATCAGGTCAGGAAAAAGGACTCCCTGGCGGTGGCCTTTTTCGGTGACGGCGCCATGGCCGAAGGCGTGCTGCACGAAAGCCTCAACCTGGCCGCGCTGTGGCGCCTGCCGCTGCTGTTTCTCTGCGAAAACAACGGCTGGGCCGAGTTCTCCCCCACCCATAAGCAGTTCGTCGCACCGCTGGACAAGCTGTCGGCCGCGTTTTCCATTCCGCACGAAAAAATCGATGGCAACGACGTGCTGCGGGTCGCCGAGGCCGCAAGCGCTGCCGTGGCCAGCATACGCGCCGGCGAAGGCCCGCGGGTACTGGAATGCATCACCCACCGCTGGCGTGGCCATTACGAAGGCGATCCCCAGAAGTACCGCCCTTCGGAAGAGATCGAAGGCTTGGGCGAGCACGATCCGGTGGCGCGCTTCGAAGCGGCGCTGGACAAGAAAGGGGTGACCAAGGCGCAGCGTGAACAGGTTTTCGACGAGGTCCAGGCTCAGGTCGAGCGAGCGGTGGAGCGCGCGCGGCTGGGCCGCCAACCGATCTGGCACGCGGCCTGCAACGATGTCTACACCCCTATCGAGGCAAACTGAGATGGCTGAACTACGTTTTGCCCATGCCATCAACCGCGCGTTGGCCGAGTGCATGGAGGAAGATCCCACGGTATTCCTGTTCGGAGAAGACATAGCCGAAGCCGGCGGTCCGTTCGGCGTGACCCGCGGGCTGCATGCCCGATTCGGTCCGGACCGCATCCGCGACACGCCGATCTCCGAAGCCACCATGGCCAATGCGGCCGTGGGGGCGGCATTGTCCGGCTTGAAGCCGGTGCTTGAAATCATGTTCATGGATTTCATGACACTGACCATGGACGCGCTGGTCAATCAGGCTGCCAAGGCCCGCTTCATGTTCGGCGGACAGGCCAGCGTGCCCTTGGTGGTGCGCACACCGCACGGCGGCGGCATCAGCGCCGGCCCGCAGCATTCCCAATGTCTGGAAGCGTGGTTCGCCCATATCCCTGGATTGAAGGTGGTGTGCCCCAGCAACCCCGCCGACGCCTATGGCCTGCTGAAGTCGGCGATCCGCGACCCGGACCCGGTGGTGTTCGTGGAGAACAAGGCCTTGTACGCCCTCAAGGGCGAAGTGGCGGACAACGCCGGGCCAATACCGCTAGGCCAGGCGCGTGTGGCGCGCCCGGGCCGCGACCTGACCATAGTCAGTTACGGCGCGACCGTGCACAAGGCATTGCGGGCCGCCGAGGTCCTGGCAGCCGACGGAATCGAGGCCGAGGTGCTGGACTTGCGCAGTATCCAACCCTGGGACGAGCAGGAGGTGTTGGCCTCGATCAAGTCCACCCATCGGCTGCTTATCGTGCACGAAGCGGTCGAGGCATTCGGCGTGGGCGCAGAGATTGCCGCGCGCATGGCCGATATTGGCTTCGACGAGCTCGATGCGCCTATCGTCCGCGTCGCGGCCCCCTTTGTTCCGGTGCCCTTCGCGCCGGCGCTCGAAGAACAGTATCAGCCCCAAGAGGCCGATGTCATCGCCGCGGCGCGCAAGCTTTGCGCCTGATCCCTGGAGACAGCATGAACGAACCCAGCATTCTTACCGACGTCCGCAACCGCGTGGGCATCATTACGATAAACCGCCCCACGGTGCATAACGCGCTGGATATTCCGACTTTGATTGAACTGGAACGGGCATTCGCCGCATTGGAGGCCCGCGAAGATTGCCGCGTCATCGTCATTACCGGCGCGGGGGAAAAATCGTTCGTGGCCGGGGGCGATCTGGCGGACCTGAACTCGCGCCAGGGCCTGGCGCACTACCAGGAGTTTGCCGAAGATATCCATCGCGTATTCCGGCGCATCGAAATCAGCGACAAACCCACGATCGCCGCGGTCAATGGCTGGGCGCTCGGCGGCGGCACCGAACTGTTGCTGGCGATGGACCTGCGCATCCTGGCCGACAGCGCCATGATTGCGCTGACGGAGATCAACCTGGGCCTGTTTCCCGGCGCGGGCGGCACGCAGCGCATCATCCGGCAAGTCGCGCCTTGCCTGGCGAAGGAACTCATGTTTACCGGCGGGCGCATCAGCGCAGACGAAGCGGTGCGCATCGGCCTGGCCAATCGCGCGGTGCCGAAGGACCAACTTATGGCGCAGGTCCTGGCGCTGGCGGAACAGATCGCAGGAAAGTCGCCGCTGGTGCTCAAGCTGCTCAAGCGCACCCTGCGCGATGGCGCCGATATGCCGCTGGCCAATGCGCTGGCGCACGAGCAGGCCATGATAGGTCTGGTGCTGGACACGCGCGATGCCCATGAAGGCGTCGGCGCGTTCCTTGAAAAGCGCGAAGCGCGCTTCGCGGGGCAATAGCCCATGGGCGCGCTGAATGACCTTCTGATGCCTAAGCTCGGCCTGACCATGACCGAGGGCATGCTGATCGAATGGAGCGTGGCCGCCGGCGACCAGGTAAAAGCCGGCGATCCGCTGTTCGTGGTGGAAACGGATAAGGTCGCCAGCGAAATCGCGGCCGAGGCGGATGGTTTGATCGGCGAGATCCTCGTGCCGGCCGGTGTAACGGTACCGGTGGGCGCCGTGGTCGCGCGTTGGACCGGACCGGGCCAGAAGTCGGACCTGGAGTCAGATGCAGCAGGCGGGGACGGGACAACCTCCGCTTCTGCGCCCATGCTGGCGGCGCAGACGCCGGTACAACCCGCTACGGCCGCTGGCGGTCGGATCGTGGCCACGCCGCTGGCCCGGCGCCTG
This sequence comes from Achromobacter sp. FW305-C-30-7, assembly GCF_058783105.1. NCBI lineage: Bacteria > Pseudomonadati > Pseudomonadota > Betaproteobacteria > Burkholderiales > Alcaligenaceae > Achromobacter > Achromobacter sp. FW305-C-30-7. The sequence goes on from NZ_JBYSYI010000009.1 coordinate 200,373, forward strand.
GCCCGCGAACTGGACGTGGATCTGGCGAAAGTTGGCGGTACCGGGCCGGGCGGGCGCATCAAGGCTGCGGACGTGCGTCAGGCGGGCGAACCGGGGCAGGCCGCACAGGTCGAGAATGCCGCTGAACAAGCTGTTCCTGTCATGGACGGCGGACAGCGCATCGTCGCCAGCGGACTGGTGCAGTCCATGGCCCGGCGCATGACGCAGGCCAAGCAGGTTCCGCACTTCTATCTATCGGCCGAGGCCGAGGTCAGCGAACTGCTGGCCTTGCGCGGCCGCTTGAATGGCCAGCCCGATGCGCCCAGGCTGACGCTGAACCACTTCGTCATTGCCGCCGTGGCGCGGGCGCTTGCGGCCTTGCCGCAACAGAACCGCATCTGGAACGACGACCACATCGTGCAGTTCCAGGACATCGACATAGGCGTGGCGGTCACTACCGAACGCGGCCTGATGGCGCCGGTGTTGCATGGCCTGGCAGGCGCTACCTTGGATGGCATCGCGCGGCAGTCGGACGCCTTGCTGGAGCGCGTGCGATCGGGAAATGCCACCCGCAACGACATGAGCGGCGGGGCCATTTCAATTTCCAACGCCGGCATGTTCAACGTCACATACATGACGCCCATCATCAATCCGCCCCAGTCGGCGATCTTGGGCGTGGGCAGCATCCGCGAGGTGTTCCGGCCCGACGCGCAAGGCGCGCCGGCCTTGCGGCGCGAAATGGGCCTCGTGCTGGCGGCGGACCACCGGCTGCACGATGGCGCCGGCGCGCTGAAATTCCTCAACTACGTCATCGAGTTGCTGCAGGACCCGTACCGGCTGCTGCGCACCCCTATTCAAGGATAGATCAAATGGACTTTTCGCTTTCGGACGAGCAGAAGCTGATCGTCGAGACCGCGCGCCGCATCGGTGAAACGTATGGCGTGGATTACTGGTATGAGCAGGACCGCAAGAATGCCTTCCCCCAGGCGTGCTGGCAGGCCATCTGCGAAGCCGGCCTGGCGGGCGCGGCCCTGCCCGAGGAGCATGGCGGATCGGGCCTGGGCATGGTGGAGCTGGCGCTCATTGTGGAGGAGCTTTCCGCAGGCGGCGGTGGTTCGACGCTGGGCCAGCTGTTCATGATCAATCCCATCTTCGGCGGCGTGCCGATCTCCAAATTTGGCAGCGAGCAGATGAAGCGGGAGCTGTTGCCCGGGCTGACCAGCGGCAAGATCAACTTCTGCATGGCGCTCACCGAACCCGACGCCGGCACCAACACGCTGGCGATGAAGAGTTTCGCCGCGGCGCAGCCTGATGGCAGCTGGCGGTTGGACGGACGCAAGATCTGGATCACCGCCGTCGACGCGGCGCAAAAAATGCTGGTCGTGGCGCGCACTGCCAAACCGGTCGAAGGGGCGCGCCCCACCGATGGCATTTCCATGTTCATCATCGACGTCGAACGCGAGGGCCTGACCTATTCGGCCATCGAGAAGGTGGGAACCCAGACGCTCAGCGCCTGCTCGGTGTTCTTTGACAATGTGCGCATCGAACCGCATGAACTGGTGGGCACGCTCGACAAGGGCTTTCGCGAACTGCTGGATGTGCTTAACACCGAACGTATCGTTACGACCGCCAGTCTGGTGGGCGCGGGTCGGCTGGCGGAACGTCTGGCGGTGCAGTATGCGAACGATCGCAAGGTGTTTGGCGGCAAGCCCATCAGCGCATACCAAGGCCTGCAGTTTCCACTGGCGCAATCGCATGCGGAACTGCAGTGCGCCCGTCTCATGAACCTGAACGCGGCCTCGCTGTGCGATCAGGGATTGCCCTATGGCACCGAGGCGAACATTGCCAAGCTGATAGGATCGCAAGCCGCCAGCCATGCCATCGAGCGCAGCATGCAGACCATGGGAGGCATGGGCTACGCGCGCGAATTCCATGTTGAGCGCCTGTGGCGCGACGCGCGACTGTTCAAGTTTGCGCCGGTGTCGGAAGAAATGATCCTGAACTACATCGCCATACACGACCTCGGCATGCCGAAGTCATACTGAAGCGCCAGAATCGAGACGCGGGACCGGCTCAGGTCGTCACCCGCGCCGAGCCGCCATCCAAGGGAGACCCACCATGTTCAATCTGAGCGCAGCCATCGCCTTCCACGCCCGGCGCGCGCCCGATCGTGCCGCCATCATCTATCGCGACGTAGCGGTCAGCTACGCCGATTTCCATGAACGCATCCGCCTGGCGGCGGCGCTGCTCCAGTCACATGGCGTCGGCCGCGGCGATGTGGTCGCGCTCTTCATGAAGAACAGCGCCGCCTTCCTGGAACTGGCGTTCGCCGCCAGCTATCTGGGCGCGATATTCCTGCCGGTCAACTACCGGTTGGCGGCGCCCGAGGCCGGCTACATCCTTGGCGACGCCCGCGCCAAGCTGCTGTTCGTGGACGAGGAGTTCGCGGAGGTGGCGGCGCTCGAAGTGCCCAAGGTGGTGCTCGACGCCGCTGCGCAGGCCGACTCGCGCCGTCTCGGCAAACCGGGGCTGGCCGTTCCGGAGCCGGCCGCCACGACGCAGGATGATCTGCTGCGGCTGATGTACACGTCCGGCACGACCTCGCGGCCGAAGGGCGTGATGCACACCTACGGCAACATCCACTGGAAGTCGATCGATCACGTGATCGCGCTGGGCCTGACGCATCAGGAACGTCTGCTGGTGGTGGGACCGCTCTACCACGTCGGGGCCTTCGATCTGCCGGGCATCGCGGTGTTGTGGGTAGGTGGCACGCTCTGCGTCCACCGCGAATTCGATCCGGAAGCGGTACTTGCATCCATTGAACGCCACCGGCTGACTTGCGGCTGGATGGCGCCCGTCATGCTGAGTCGCGTGCTGGCCGTACAGAACCCTGGACGGTACGCCCTGGATACCTTTGGTTGGTGTATTGCTGGCGGCGAGAAAACACCCGAATCCCGCATACGCGACTTCACTCGCGTGTTCACGCGCGGCCGCTTCATCGACGGCTTCGGTATGACGGAAACGTGCAGCGGCGACACCCTCATGGAGCCAGGCCGCGAAATCGAGAAGATCGGCTCCACCGGGCGCGCGCTGCCGCACGTCGAGATCCGTATCGCCGATGACGAAGGCCGCTGGTTACCCGCCGGCGAGAAGGGGGAGATCTGCGTGCGCGGGCCCAAGGTCACCAAGGGCTACTGGAACGCGCCTGAGAAAACCGCCGAAGCTTTCTTCGGCGACTGGCTGCGTAGCGGGGATGTGGGCTACCTGGACGAGGAAGGATTCCTGTTCGTCACCGACCGGACCAAGGACATGATCCTGACCGGTGCGGAGAACGTGGCTTCCAGCGAAGTCGAGGCAGTGCTTTACGAAATGCCCCAGATCGCCGAAGCGGCGGTCATCGGCGTGCACGACGAGCAATGGGGCGAACGCATCACGGCTGTGGTGGTGCTCAACCCGGGCCAGACATTGACGTTGGAAGAACTGGCCGGCTACTGCCGCAAGCGCGTGGCCAATTTCAAGGTGCCGCGGGAGCTGAAAGTGGTGGAGGAACTGCCGCGCAATCCTTCGGGAAAGGTTCTCAAGCGGGTACTGCGGGACCGCTACAACGCCTGATGCCGCCGCGGCGGGAACAGCACAGGAACACAAGGGGAAAAAAATGAATCTGGCCAGAAAATTCGCGACGTTCTCGACGAGCCTTGTCGTCGGAAACCTGCCGGAGCCAGTGGTTGAAAAGGCCCGCGCCTGCGTACTCAATGGCTACGGCATTGCATTGGGCTCGCACCCCACGCCGTTCTTTGGCGTGGCCGAACAGGCCGTCCTGGCCATGGATGGCGTGCGCCCCGGCGGCGCCACGCTGCTGGGCAGCGGCCGTCGCAGCACCGTCGCCGGAGCGGCGCTGGCCAATGCCGCGCTGTTCCACGGGCGGGCCCAGGAAGACACCTGCGGTGTGGCGCATTTCGGCGCCATTCTGCTGCCGCTCTTGACCGCATTGGTGGAGCAGGGCGAGGGCGCCATGGAGGACTTCTTGCCGGCGCTGGTGGCGGGCTACGAGGTCGGCGGTGCGCTGGAGTCGGCCTATTCGGCCCGCACGACGGCAGTGGGCCTGCGCGCTTCGCCGCTGTACGGCACGATCGCCGCCGCGGCCGCGGTTGCCCGGCTGTGGCGGCTGTCCGTGGATCGGACCGCCGCGGCCCTGTCCAACGCGGCCTCGTTCACGGGCGGCATCCTGCAGTCCTTCGGCGACGGCACCGATGAATGGCGCTATCAGGTTGGAATGGCCGGGCGCAACGGGCTGGCCGCGGCGGCGCTGGCGGTCCATGGTTCCACATCCGCGGACGGAGCCTTCGAGGGTGCGTCCGGCTTCGCCCGGGCCTTTGTCAGGACGGAGTGCGACGTCGACGCCATTGCCGGCCGTTTGGGCAAGGATTGGTCACTGCTTAAGGTGACTTTCAAACCATACCCTGTCTGCGCGCTCAACCAGACGCCGGTGCGCGCCAGCCTGCGGCTGCGCGACCTGCTGGGTGCGCGCGCAGGCGCGCTCAAGGCCCTGCGCGTGTATCTGAACCCCACCGTCGTGGGCTATGCGGGCATGGACAAGGAGGGGCCGTTCCGAAGCATTTCGGGGACGCTGATGAGCACGCAGTTCTGCGTCGCCACGACCTTGCTGCACGGGACCCCGACCATCGCGCGCATGGCTGAATTCGACGATGCGGCGGTCGCGGGCCTGATCCCGCGGATCCGGCTGCACGCCGATGAATCACTCGGCCTGCTGGCCTGCCGTATCGAGGCGGAGCTGGAGGGCGAGGGCGAACCGCTGGCGGTGCGGATGGACACGGATCACACGGAATACAGCTATGACCGGACGCGGGTGTCGGCGCTGATCCGCGGCATAGGCGAGGAAACCGGCGTGGCGCAGCGCGCCTATGACCATATCGAACGATTCGCGGCTGCGCTGCCGGATGCGGACCTGGACGATGTCCTCGCCGCTTTCAAAGAGATCCAGACGGCCCGCTGAGAGGCCGGCGGATGGCGCTCCGCGACCTCGGAGCGCGTCACTACAACGTGCAAGAACCTAGGAGGAGACAACATGTCCTGGTACAGGAAATCCACGCCTGCGTGGCTGGCGGTCGCAGTGGCGGCATTGGTTTCGGGAACCGCGTTGGCGGCCGATACGGTCAAGATCGGCATGACGTCGGCCCTGACCGGCCCCTATAGCGAGTTCGGCGAGGGCAACCGCCGCGCCGTCGAGCTTGCGGTCGAGCAATGGAACGCGAAGGGCGGCATCAACGGCAAGAAAATCGAGATCGCGATGCTGCTGGACGATCAGTTGAATCCGGACCGCGCGGTGCAGAACATGCGCGCCATCCTGGACAACAAGGAAATCGTCGGCATCATCGGCCCGGCGGGCAGCGGTCCGACGCTAGCCGTGATCGACATGGCCCAGGCCGACGGCCGGCCCTACATGAATCCGATCGCGCAGACACCTGTCGTGACCTACGCGGGCGAGAAGACCGGGGAGAAGCCGCGGCCCAACGTGTTCTCGTTCGCGCTGCAGAACGACATCGAGGCCGTGGCGATGGGCGAATACCTGGCCAAGCGTTTCAAGCGCATCGGCATCGTGCATGAAAGCACCGCCTACGGCGTGACGGGCGTTGACTACCTGTCCGCCGCCATAGGCAAGAACGGTGGCGCCAAGCCTGTCGCGACCGATTCCTACAACCAGGGCGCTCAGGACATGACCGCGCAGGTTGCGCGCCTGAAGCGCGCCAACGTCGACGCGATCGCCGCCATCGGTCTGGGCAAGGACCTGGCCGTGCTGCGCCGGACCATGGCCAGGCTGAACGTGAATGTGCCGCTGGTGGCATCCAATGGCGCCTTGGGACAGCCCTACCAGGAAGGCGCGGGTGAACTGACGCTGGGCACCTTGGGCACGATGATCGGTGCGTTTGGAAATCCCATGCGTCCAGCAGCGGCGGAGTTCGCCAAGGCCTATAAGGCGAAGTACGGCGCCGACCGCTGGTGGGGCAACGATTCCGAGAATCCGCAGCTGTTCATGGCGATCTCGGTGTCCAACGGCTACGACGCCGCGAACGTGCTGTTCGAAGGCATCAGGATGGCCAACTCGACCGACCCCAAGGCCATCATCGCGGCGATCGAATCGATCAAGGACTTCCAGGGCGTCAACACCACCTACAACTTCTCGAAGGAACGCCATCACGGCATCGAGACGGACGGCGTCAAGGTGTTCGAGTACGTCAAGAAGGACGACAAGGTCCGGCTGCAGCCGGTCGCCCAGTAATCGGTGCGGGGGGGGGGGGGGGGGGGGGGGGGGGGGGGGGGGTGGGT
>NZ_JBYSYI010000009.1:206701-263300 GCF_058783105.1 Achromobacter sp. FW305-C-30-7
GTCCGGCGCGGTGACGCCGGACGGTCGCCCGCCTGCATGGATGAGGGTGATATGGATTTCTTTATCCAAATGATCGTGTCGGGACTGAGCGTCGGCGCTGCCTATGCGCTGATCGGTCTGGGCCTGAACCTGACGTTCTGGACCACGCGCGTGCTCAATTTCGGACAGGGTTCGGTTCTGATGGCCGGCGCGATGCTGACGGCCGTCATGGTCGGCGCCGGCGTCAACGTGTTCCTGGCCGTGGGCGTGTCGTTGCTGGCAACGGCCTTCATCCTGTGGGTGGTCGAGGTCGTCGGCGTGCGGCCTACGCGGCGCGTCGCCGGCAGCATGGGATGGGTGGTATCCACGCTTGGAATAGGCATATTCCTGCAAGGAGTGGCGAGCTGGCTGTTCGGCACCCAGGCCGTGGCGTTTCCGGACGTGCTCTTCAGCAGCACGGATACGGTGGAGTTCATGGGCGCCTATATCTCCCTGCAATACATCGCCGTTTTCGTCATCAGTGTGATGATCGTCGGCCTGATGGAACTGTTCCTGCGCCATTCCATCTGGGGCTACGGCGTGCGCGCGGTCGCCCATGACCGCGACCTGGCGTCGCTGATGGGCATACCGGTCTACCGCGTGGTCGTCTTCTCCTTCCTCGTGAGCGGCGTGCTGGCGGGCATCGCCGGCATTCTGGTGTCGCAGGTATCGGGCACGGTGGATCCGAACTTCGGCCTGCATCTGTTGATCCTGGCGTTCGTTGCGGCCGTCATGGGCGGCATGGGCAGTGCGTTCGGCTCGCTGGTGGGCGGGTTGATCCTGGGCATCCTGGAAAAGCTGGTGGGCGGCTATGTCTCGCCCGCTGCGGCCGAGGTCGTGGCCTTCGTGCTCTTGATAGGCGTGTTGACGATCCGGCCGCAGGGCCTGTTTGGCAAGCGCGAAACGGTGAAGGTGTGAGGACGATGAAACAGCTAGGAAAAATCCTGTCGAACTCCTGGACGCTTGGTGCGCTGGCCGTGGCGCTGGCGGTGGGCGCCGGCCATGTCGCCACCGGCACGGTCCAGATGTGGAGCTTCGTCATCATCAATATCCTGCTCGCACAGGGCATCAATCTGCTGACCGGCATCAGCGGGCAGATTTCGCTGGGCCACGCCGGATTCTTCGCCATCGGCGCCTATGCCAGCGCCATCGCGATGAAATCCTGGGGGGTGCCGTTCCCCGTGGCGCTGGTACTGGCCACCTTTGGCGCTGCGGCGATCGGCTTGCTACTGGCGGGCCCTGCGGGCCGAGTGCGCGAGTTCTATCTGGCGATGATGTCGCTGGGCTTCGGCCTGATCGTCTATGAACTGGCGCGCGAGTTGCGCGGCGTGACGGGAGGGGTGATGGGCATGCGCGGCATTCCGTCGTCGCAGATAGGAACCTTGCAGATCTTCGGTTGGAGCATCGACACCGTTGCGTACTTCCGCATTCTGCTGGTGGTGTTGCTGGTCGTCATGCTGATGTTGCGCAACTTCGTCAAAAGCCATTTCGGCAGGGCGTTCTACGCCGTGCACGTCAGCGAAATCGCCGCCGGTTCACTGGGCATATCCCAGGCCGCCGTCAAACGTGCCGCCTATGCCGTCAGCGGCGGGCTCGCGGGCCTGGCAGGGGGTTTCTATGCGCACATGATCGGCTATCTGACGCCGGAGAGCTTCGGCCTGATGCGGTCCATCGAGATCCTGGTGATGTCCATCGTGGGCGGCCTGGGTTCGCTCGCGGGACAGGTATACGGGGCGGTGCTGTTCACCTACCTGCCGCAGAAGCTGCAGGCTTTCAATGACTATCAGTACATCGTCTATGGCTTGATTCTGGTGTTCATCTTCTCCTTGTTGCCCAAGGGCCTGGCTGGCTTGCTGCGCACGCAGACACGCTACAGCAAGTTCGACCAATTGCGCCCCGCAGCGGGCAGCGCGGCCGAGCCGCCAATGTCGCGGCGGCAGCCCGCGGCAGGCATTGGTGGAGGACAAGCGTTGGTGCGTGTCGAGGGCGTGGTCATGGAGTTTTCCGGCCTGCGCGCGCTGGCAGGAGTGTCGCTCGAGCTCAGCGCCGGCAGCATCACCGCGCTGGTCGGCCCCAATGGCTCGGGCAAGAGCACGCTGGTCAACGTCATCAGCGGCATCTATGCGCCGACTTCGGGGCGCATTCTTTACAAAGGCCAGGACATCGCCGGCTGGCCCTCCCACAGGGTGGCGCAGGCTGGCATCACCCGAACCTTCCAGGATCCGCGCAACGTGCCCAGCTTTACAGTGCGCGAGAACATCCTGATGGGGGCCCATCGCCGCTATCGGCACGGCGCCCTTGCCGCAGCTTTCAATACGCCCGGTGCGAGGCGCGAGGAGGGCGCCCTGCTGCGCCAGGTCGAAGCCTTGATGCAGGCGGCCGGGTTGGCCGGGCACGCGGACGCCATCATGAGCGAATTGCCCTACGGCATACAGCGCCTGGCCGAGGTTGCCCGCGCCCTGGCGAGCGATCCGGAGCTGTTGCTGCTGGACGAACCCGCCGCCGGCCTGTCCGAAGTGGAGTCCGAACACCTGGTCAGGCTGGTTCGCCTGGCGCGCGATCATGGCGTGGCCATCATGATCATTGATCACCACATGGATTTCCTGGCCGAACTGGTCGACGAAGTGGTGGTGTTCGAAGCCGGCGAGGAAATCTACCGGGGTGACATGGACGGCATGCGCGCCGACCGGGCCGTGATCCAGGCCTATCTTGGCGTCGAGGAGCCGGCCCATGCTTGAAGTCCGCAATCTGCAAGTAAGTTACGGCGCGATCGATGCCGTGCGTGGTGTCAGCCTGACGGCGCGTCCTGACGGCATCACGGCTCTGATAGGCGCGAACGGCGCCGGCAAATCGTCGCTGATGCGAGCGATATCAGGAGTGACGCCGATCAAGGGCGGACAGATTCTGCTGGATGGCGAGGACATATCTCGCCTGCCTCCGCACGAGCGCGCGCGGCGGGGGCTGGCGCACGCCATGGAGGGACGGCGCATCTTCCATCAACACACGGTAGAGGAAAACCTTATTACGGCTTGGCACTTTCGCAAACCCAGAGGCAATTTCAAGACAGCGCTGGAACAGGTGTACGGCAATTTTCCGGTTTTGGCGCAACGCCGGGCAGCGAAGGCGGGGACCCTGAGCGGCGGCCAGCAGCAGATGCTGATCCTGTCGATGGCCACGTTGCATGAGCCGCGCTGCGTGCTGCTGGACGAGCCGTCCCTGGGGCTGGCGCCCATCGTCGTCGCGCAGATATTCGACTTCATCAAACAGTATTGCGCGCAGGGCGGCCGTATGGTTTTGCTCAGCGAGCAGATGGCCAGCCTGGCGCTCAGAGTGGCCGATTTCGGCTACGTGCTCAAGCACGGTACGACGGTCTTCGAGGGCACACGCGAAGTGCTGACGGGCGGCGCGGGGGCGGCGCTGTCCAGCGCCTATCTGGGCGCAGGCAGAACGGAATAGGCAGACATGCAGACCGAAAACAAGGACAGGCCGCCCGTGGGCGAAAACATCGATACCGAACTGCTGGTACTGGGCGGCGGGCCGGGCGGTTATACGGCGGCCTTCCGCGCCGCCGATCTGGGGCTGGCGGTGACGCTGGTCGAGGAACGGCCGGCCCTCGGAGGCGTATGCCTGAACGTGGGTTGCATCCCTTCCAAGGCGCTGCTGCACGCAGCCCGCGCTCTGGAAGAGACGCGAGGCCTGCACGAGCTGGGCATCGAGTTTGGCGAGCCGCGCATTCGCCTCGACAAGTTGCGGCGGTGGAAGGAGGCGTTGGTCGCCAAACTGAACGGCGGACTGGCGGGGCTGGCAAAACGGCGCAAGGTTCGCGTGGTGCATGGCCTGGGGCAGTTCACTGGGTCCAACACCCTGGAGGTCGCCGGCGGCCAAACCGTGCGCTTCAAACAGGCCATCATTGCCGTGGGCTCGCATCCCGTGCGCTTGGCGGGCTTGCCGGACGATCCTCGCATCATGGATTCCAGTGATGCCCTGGCGCTTGAGAGTGTGCCCCAGCGCCTGCTCGTGGTGGGTGGCGGCATCATCGGCATGGAACTTGCCACGGTGTACGCGGCGCTTGGCACGAGGGTGACGGTGGTGGAACTGACCGACGGCCTCCTGCCGGGATGCGACCGCGATCTGGTGAAGCCCCTGGAGCAGCGGGTGGCCAGCCGATACGAGGCCATTCTGACTGGCACGCGGGTGGTCTCGGCCAGCGCGCGGGAGGACGGGGTGCACGTCGTGTTCAGCGGGCCGCATGGCGTCGGACCCCAGGTGTATGATGCCGTCTTGGTCGCGGCTGGCCGCCGGCCCAACGGGGCCCGGATCGGAGCAGACCGCGCCGGAGTCCTCGTGGACGAACGCGGTTTCATTGCGGTGGATGAACGCCAGCGCACCAATGTCCCGCATATTCTGGCCATAGGCGATGTCGTCGGTGAACCGATGCTGGCGCACAAGGCGGCCTACGAGGGCAAGGTGGCGGCCGAGATAGCGGCGGGCAAGAAGGCAGGCAACGATGCCAAGGTAATTCCGGCAGTCGCCTACACGGATCCGGAAGTGGCGTGGGTGGGCTTGACCGAGACCGCCGCGCGCCGGGACGGCGTGGCGTTCGAGTCGGCCAGCTTCCCCTGGGCGGCCAGCGGCCGCGCGCTGAGCCTGGGACGCGGAGAGGGACTGACCAAGATCCTGGTCGAGCCACGGACTCGCGCCTTGCTGGGGGTGGGCATGGTGGGGCCGCAGGCGGGCGATCTGATCTCTGAAGCGGCGCTGGCCATCGAGATGGGCGCGGAGCCCGGTGACATCGCGCTTACCATACACCCGCACCCGACCTTGTCGGAGACGCTGGCGTTTGCCGCCGAGGCCTATGAGGGGACGCTCACCGAGTTGTTCCTCTCTGGGAAAAAAAGTTAAGTATGCGGCCGGTCCACGCAATTCACCGGGAGGGTTTGATCAGTGGCAACATGGAATAATTCGGTGCCGACGCACAAGGCGATGCACCAATTGAAGCGCGAAGCGCTGCTGCGCCAGGCGATTGCCGCCTTCAATCAGAAAGGGTTCCACGCTACTTCGCTGGGAGATATCGCGACCAGCCTGGGCGTGACCAAGGCCGCGCTCTATCACTATTTCCCGAACAAGCATGCCCTGCTGTATGAGGCGTTCGCCGAGGCGTTGCGAGTGGGGTTCGAGGCCATCGAGGCGGCCGAACGCCATGGCGGCACCGGCCTGGAAAAGCTGCAGCTCGCGTTGCGCGAGTACCTGGAGGTGACGCTCAGCGAAATGAGCCGCTGCGTCATCATTACAGAAGAGCATGCGCTCGAACCGGACGACCGCGCCGAGATCGTCAAGCAGCGCGACCGCTTCGAAGCCAAGCTGCGCGCCTTCGTGCGCGAGGGCATGGAGGACGGCAGCATTATCCAGTGCGATCCGAAGCTAGCCATCTTTTCCATTTTTGGTGCCGTGAATTGGGTGCCGAAGTGGTATTCGGACGCGGGGGAATGGAACAATAAACAGCTGGCCAAAGGCATGTCCGAACTGCTGTGCCGTTCCATCGCCAGCAAGCCTCCGGAGGGGTTTGCGCCCGACATCGGCAAGATGCAGGTGGAATAGCCGCGCCGCCGAGGAAAATTTACGTTCTAATCGCGGTCTATGAAGCTAGCGCCAACACGCCGGCCGCAGCTTGCGGCCCGCCAGACCGGGGAAAACAGAATGAGAACATCCTTGCTTTTCGTGGCTGCCATCGTGACGGGCTGCGCCAGCACCAGTTCCGGCGACCTGCTGAGCGAATCGAAAGTAGCGGCCATCAAGCTCAATGTCACGACCTACGACGAGATGGTCCGGGACTACGGCCCGCCCCGCTCCCAGAGCGTCAACCGGGATGGACTGACCACGGCCACCTGGTTCTATTTCGACAACAGCGCCTACGGCGCGATGGACAACCAGCAGACCTTGACGGTGATCTTCAACAAGGACCGCACGGTCAAGGACTACGTGAACGCGTCGGCCGGGTCAGGCAAGAGCCGGTAAACCGGACAGGAACTGCTGGCCGGGCGGTCAGAGCACCAGCTTCAGCCCGATGGCGAACATGGCCGCGGCGACGCAGCCGTCCAGGACCCGCCACGCGTCGGGATTGGCGAAGATGGGCCGCAGCAGGCGCGCGCCATAGCCCAGGGCAAAGAAGAAAGCGAACGAGGCCGAAATCGCGCCCAGCGCGAAGGCGGTCTTGTGGCCGTCGTACTGGCTGGACACCGATCCCAGCAGGACCACCGTGTCCAGGTATACGTGGGGATTGAGCCAGGTCAGGGCCAGGCAGGTCGCCAGCGCGGCTGCGCGTCCCGCCGTCTGGGTGGAGGACGGCGTCAGGTTGTCATGGCGGGCGCGCAACGCCGACCTCAGGCTGCGCGCGGCATAGGCAAACAGGAACAGGGCGCCGCCATAGCGCAGGGCGGGTTCCAGCCAGGGCAGGGCGCCGACCGCCAGGCCGAAACCGGCCACGCCGGCGCTGATCAGGATGGCGTCCGACAGGGCACAGGCCAGGCAGACGGCAAAGACATGTTCCTGGCGCAGTCCTTGGCGCAGGACGAACGCGTTCTGCGCGCCGATCGCCATGATGAGGCTCAGGCCGAGCAGGAATCCGGGAATGTAGGCGGTGGTCATCGATACCCTTCAGGGAAGGGCGACAGACTAGCCTTTGCCAAAAGATTAGGAAAACTAATTATCCTAATCCTTATTCAGTTCTGCTAATTTTCGCGGCGCATTCCGCCGGTCGGAAGGGGCCGGCGATGGCGGCACGGGACCGGAGTAGTCCGATGCCGCCCGTAGCGGTGCGGTGAACTCAGCTGCCGCCCTGGTCGGCAGCGCGCAGGATGCCGTACAGCTTGTCCTTCAGGTGCAGTTTCTCCTTCTTCAGCACTTCGACCTCGTTGCCCGACGCCGGCTGGATGCCGGCCTCCATGTTCTTGATTTCCTGGTCCAAGTCATTGTGACGCTGGAACAGCGCTGAGAAATGCGCGTTTTCGGATTTCAGTTGGGTAATGAGGTGGCGGTATTCAGGGAACATAGGGGCCTCTTTAAAGAACCGGTTGATGGGCACTGCGGGAAACCGGGGAACCTGATGATCCATAAAGCTTTCGATTCCATGACACGCCAAGCCCGCGCCGTTGTCAACCGCCCGGGCGGCCGCGGCCAGCCGGCGGATTGATGCCGCGCAAGCCCGGCCGGCACTGATTCTGTCGCGGCTGATCACCTTTGCTTACATGCAGATCCGTCCCCGGCGATACACTCGCTTCCCCGTGGTCTGCCATAAATTTGAAATGAATCAGCGCGCGTCCATCCTTCGCCAGGTCTTTGATCTTTTCAAGCAGGACGGGAGAATCCACCCGGGAACGGGCATGATGAGCGGCGTGATTGCGCTGTTCCTGGCCATCCTGGCGGTGCTGGGGGTCCTGGCGTTCCACTTTCCCGCTTACCTGACCACGCCGGAGCTGCGCAGCTTCTACAACGTGGACGTGATGCGCGGCCTGCTGTTCGGGGCGCTGCTGGTGTCGGGCACGATCGCGCTGGCCAATACCGTGCTGGGCCGTCAGCGCTGGCTGAACATCGCGGCCTTCGTGCTGGTGTGCGGGGCGGTGGCCGCGGGCGGCAGCAATGTGGTGGTGACCTCGTCCAATACCGGCAACCATCCCTATCTGGGGCTGGACTGGTTCATCCTGGACCTCTTGGCTTCCAGCACCGTGTTCATCATTTTCGAGAAATTGTTCCCGCTGTACCCGGGCCAGCCGGTGTTCCGCGGCGAATGGCAGGTGGACATGAAGCACTTTCTGTTCAACCACCTGTCGGTGGGGGCAGTGCTGCTATGCATCAACTTCTTCGTGCACCGGCTGTTTTCCTGGGCGGCCTACGAGCCCCTGCAGCAGGCGATCGTGTCGCTGCCTTATCTGGCGGAGTTGTTCCTGGCCGTGCTGGTGGCGGATCTGGTGCAGTACGCGGCGCACCGCGCGTATCACGAAGTGCCGTTCCTGTGGCGCATCCACGCGGTGCACCACAGTACCCGCACGCTGGACTGGCTGGCCGGTTCGCGCCTGCACATCGTCGAATTGCTGATCACGCGGGTCGCGGTGCTGGGCGTGCTGTTCGCGCTGGGCTTTTCCAAGCCGGTGCTGGACGCCTACATCATCATCGTCGGCTTCCAGGCGGTGCTGATCCATTCCAATGTGAGGCTGCCCTGGGGCTGGCTGCGTTACATCATCGTGACGCCGGACTCTCACCACTGGCACCACTCCTCGGACACCGAGGCGATCGACCGGAACTATGCCGCGCACTTCTCGTTCATCGATTACGCGTTCGGCACGGCGGTGCGCGGCGTGAGCAAGCGCCTGCCCGAGAACTACGGCATCCTGGACAACGACATGCCGGGCACCTTCCTGGCACAGCAGGCCTACCCGTTCGCCCGCAAGAAATGAAACGGCGGCGCGCCCGATGCGCGCCGCCGCGGAAGATGCCGCCAGCCGGCTCAGCGCCTGGGCGCGGCCGGCCGGGACATTACCTGCTGCTCTTGACAGTGGAGTAGGCGGCCATCAGGTTGCGGTAGTCGGGGATGTGGTTGGAGAACAGCGTCCCCAGGCCTTCGATGTCGTTGCGCCAGTCGCGGTGCAGTTCGCACGCCACGCCGAACCAGCTCAGCAATTGCGCGCCGGCCTGTTCCATGCGGCTCCAGGCGGCGTTGCGGGTCACTTCATTGAAGGTGCCGGACGCGTCGGTCACGACGAACACGTCAAAGCCTTCCTCCAGGGCCGACAGCGCCGGGAACGCCACGCAGACTTCGGTGACCACGCCAGCGATGATCAACTGCTTCTTGCCGGTGGCCTTGACGGCCTTGACGAAGTCTTCGTTGTCCCAGGCGTTGATGTTGCCCGGACGGGCGATATAGGGCGCCTTGGGGAATTTGTCTTTCAGTTCCTGCACCAGCGGGCCGTTGGGGCCGTCTTCGAAGCTGGTGGTCAGGATGGTAGGCAGCTTGAAATATTCGGCCAGGTCGGCCAGCGCCAGGACGTTGTTCTTGAACTGGTCGGGCTGGAAGTCCCGGACCAGGGACAGCAGGCCCACCTGGTGGTCGACCAGCAGCACCGCGGCCTGGGTCTTGTCGAGTTTCACATAGGGCTTGGTCATTGCATACTCCATGAGGGAATTGCGCGCCTTGCGGCGCGCGGGGGACTTCAGGGCCGGCTCAACGCTGGGAGTCGAGCTGCTCGCCCTTCTTGATGACTTCCTGGGCCCGGTTGTAGCTTTCGATCAGCAACTGATAGGGCGGGAAGATCTTGGTATAGACCTCGGCCCACTTGGCGGCGTCTTCGCGGTTCCAGGTCTTTTGCAGCTCGGCCGCGACGGCGCCTGTGTCCATGGGCACGACGCCGGCCTGCACCACGCGCGCCAGGGTGATTTCCTGGGCCATCTTGCTGTAGGTGCCCGAGGCGTCGACCACCACGAAGACCTTGTAGCCCTCGGCCACCGCGCTGATGGCGGGAAAGGCCATGCATACGCTGGTAATGGTGCCGGCGATGATCAGGGTCTTGCGGCCGGTCGCCTTGACCGCCGCGACGAATTCAGGATTGTCCCAGGCATTGATTTCACCTTTGCGCGCGACATATTTCGCATGCGGGGCGTTCTCGTGGATTTCCGGGATCAGGGGGCCGTTGGGGCCTTGCGGCACGGAAGCGGTGGTGATGACAGGCAGCTTTGCCAGGGTGGCCATGGAGGCCAGCGCGCCGGCCAGCGAGCGCAGCTCGGTCATCGGCATGTCGGCAACCGTCTGGAACAGACCGCTCTGATGATCGATCAGCAGCATGGCGGCATCGTTGGGATCGATGACGGGCCGCTGGCCGTTGAAGTTGGCGGGGACGCTCATGGTGTGCTCCAGGTGAGGTGGGGCTAACCATGCTAGGAGCAACGCGGGCCGCTGGGTAGGCGGGGAAAATGGGTTTCTGCGTCCCACTCGTCGAACGCTGGCCCAGCCCCGGAGCTACTTCAAGGTGGGCAGCTTGTGGCGCACCTGCGTGTCGTGTTCGCGCTTGGCCACCTCCTGGTATTCGGAACTGAGGAAGTCCAGCAGTTCCCGCACACCGGGCAGCAGGCCGCGGCGCGACGGGAAGATGGCGTGCACGCTGCCGGCCTCCGGCTGCCAGGGAGCGCCCACGTCCACCAGGGTGCCTGCGTCCAGTTCGTCGCGGATCATCAGCAGGGGCAGGGCGACCACGCCCACGCCGCGCAAGGCGGCCTGTTTGAGGGCCAGCATGTCGTCCGTCACCAGGCGCGGCGTGAACGGCACGACGATGCGCGCGCCGTCCGGCCCGTCCAGCCGCCAATGGGATTCGCGCTGTTCGGTGCCCAGCGCCAGCGTCGGCAATTCGCTCAGGGCGTGGGGATCGGCGGGCAGCGCGATGCTGCGCGCCAGCGCTGGACTGGCCACCAGGCATTGGCAACTCATGCCCAGGGGCTTCATGATGAGGTCGCTGCTCTCGATGGGCCCGAAGCGCACGCGCACGGCGATGTCGAAGCCCTCGCGCAGCACGTCCACGGGCCGGCTGAAGCTCTTCAGGAACACGTGGACCTTGGGGCAGCGGACCATGAAGCGGGCCACCAGATCGCCCAGGAAGTAGTAGATCAGCGCGGGCGGGGCGCTCATGCGTATCGTGCCTTGCGGCTCGGCCCGGGTGCGGTCGATGACTTCCTGGGCTGCTTCCGCGCCCGCCAGCATCGACAGGCATTGTTCGTAATATTCCTGACCCAATTCGGTCACGGCGAAGCTGCGCGTGGAACGCTGGATGAGCCGCACGCCCAGCCGGTCTTCCAGCAGCGCGATGCGCCGGCTGAGGCGGGACTTGGGTATGCCAAGCGCCCGTCCCGCTGGCGCGAAGCCGCCGTTCTTGACGACCTGGACGAAGTAATAAAGGTCATTCAAGTCGTGCATTGCTTCCCCCAACTGTTCTGAAAATAGGACATCAGAGGGGAGCATATAACGGCTGCGGTATTGCGCGGGCGGCTTTTCTTTTACATTTGAGCCTACCCTCAGGAGCCTCCATGCCAGCTTCCGACCCCGCGGCGCTCGCGCGCGAAATCAAGGCGGCGCAGGATCATGCCGCTTACCTCGCGCCGCCCACGGCCAGGCGGCCGCGCTTCGACTTGGACGCCGCCTACGACGTGGCGGCGCGGATCCATCAGGCGCGGCTGGCGGAAGGCGCGCTGCTCGTCGGCCGCAAGATCGGGTTCACCAATGCCGCGATGTGGGCGGCGCTGGGCGTGGACTTTCCGGTATGGGGACGGGTCTACGAGCACAGCGCGATCTACGACGACACCGGCGAAGTCCATTGCCGCCTGGGCCGCTATGTCGAGCCGCGCATCGAGCCGGAGATCGTGCTGCATTTCCACAGCGCGCCGCCGCGGACGCGGGATCCGGCCGCGCTACTGGAGTGCGTGGACTGGATCGCCCATGGTTTCGAGTTGGTGCAGTCGCACTATCCGGCCTGGCAGTTCCAGGCCGCCGACACGGTGGCGGACAACGCCTTGCATGGCGCGCTGTTCATCGGGCCGCTGGTGGAGGCCGCCGAGCTCGGGCCGGGGCTGGTCCAACGGCTGGCGGACTTCCGGATAGACCTGTCCTGCAACGGCATCCACCGCGAAACCGGGACTGGCGCCAACGTGTTGGGCAGCCCGCTGGCGGCGCTGGCCCATCTGCTGGCGGTGGTGGCGGAACGGCCGGCCGACGAGGCGATCCAGGCGGGCGAACTGGTCACGACAGGCACGCTGACCAAGGCTTGGCCGGTGCATCCGGGCGAAACATGGAGCACCGCGCTGGACGGCATCGGCCTGCCGGGCTTGCGCATCGTGTTCGACGAGTGATCTTGCGCCGGCCGTTGCCGGCCGGCCCGCGAGCCTAGGCGCTGGCGCGCTGGTTGAGCGTCAGCGGAAACACTTCCTGGCGCGCGGCGGGCGCGCCGCCATTCAGGCGCTGCAATAGCAGTTCGCCGGCGCGCGCGCCGAGCTTGCGGCTGTCCACGCCTATGGTGGTCAGGCCCGGTTCGATTTCGCTGGCGAGGTCGGTATCGCCGAAGCCCAGGATGGCGACGTCGCGCGGAATGGCGAGCTGACGGTCGCGCGCCTCGAACAAGGCGCCCACCGCCAGCAGGTCATTGGCGCAGAACACGGCGTCGAAGGCCTGGCCCATGGCGAGCAGGCGGGTGAAGGCCGCGCGTCCGTCGGCGATGGTCTGCGCGTTGTCCACGGCCAGTTCGGCCACCACTTGCAGGCCTAGCTCGGTGGCGGCGGCGTTGAAGCCCTGGCGGCGCAAGTCGCCGCGGCCGCCCTGGCGGGCGACGAAGGCAACGCGCCGGTAGCCGCGCGCGGCCAGATGGCGCGCGGCCATGACCCCGCCGTCATAGTTGGAAAAGCCCACCAGCATGTCGATGGGATCGCGCGGATAGGCCCAGGTCTCCATGATGGGGATGCCCAGCTCGCGCAGCGACTGGCGGTTTTCCTCGAGTTCGATGACGCCGGTGAACAGCACCGCCGCGGGCCGCAGGGCGCGCAGCGACGCAATCATGCTGGTTTCCTTGGCGTAGGAATACGAGGTCTGTCCCACCATGAGCTGGTAGCCCTGCGGCTCCAGCACTTCGGCGCAGCCCTGCACCGCCAGCGCGAACTGCTGACTGAGGATGTTGGAGACGAAGGCCGCCACCACGCTGGACTGCCCGGAGCGCAGGGCCCGCGCATGCGGGTTGGAGGCATAGCCGGTCTGCGCCACTACCTGCAGGATGCGGTCGCGCTTTTCCTGCGCCACTTTCTCGGGCTGGCGCAAGGCCCGCGACACGGTGATGGGCGACACCCCCGCCAGCCTGGCCACCTCCTCGATGCGCGGCGGTTTGGCGGGGGCGGCGGCGCGCGCGGGCGCGGCGGCGCCCTCGGGACGCACGCGCAGCACGTCGTCATAGGTGGGGGCGGAAGGAGGCGCGGGCCGGTGGCTCATGCGATTTCTTTTGATTGTTCCGGGGTCAGGCGGCAGCCGTCAGGATATCAGCCTGGCCGACCGGACGCGCAACCTGGATCAGGCTGTCGCCGGATTCGCAGTCGGTATGCAAGCGCCGGGAAATGACGATGCCCGACTGACGGAAGCGCAGGATTTCCTCTTCCGCATCCAGCTGGTTGAGGTCATGGTAGTAGCCCGCGACATCGCCTGCGCGGACCGTGGCGCCGATGTCGACCGCCGGCTCGAACCAGCCGCGGCGGGTGGCGAAGATGTTCTGCTCGTGGCTGTCCAGTTCGAGCAGCTGCATGGCGGGCGCGCCGGGCGCGTGCGGGCCGAGCAGCGGCGCGTCGGTCACGCCCAGCTTCTGCAGCAGATTGTCGATGGCGCGCTGGGTGGCCGCCAGCGTGGCCGGGGTCAGCGTGCCGCCGCCGCCGAATTCGCCGCTGATGCCGATGGCGCCCGCGCGCGCGGCTGCCGCCATGGAGGTAGGCGCATCGCGGCCGTTGGCGGCGACGAAGGCGTGGCCCATGCCCAGCGAACCCATCAGGTCCAGCGCGCGCGCCATGCGCTCGGGCGAGTCCTGGCGCTCGATCAGGGCGGTGGGCAGGTGCGCCATCGAGGTGCCGCCGGAATGGATGTCGAACACCACGTCGTGGCGCGGGAACAGTTCATGTTCCAGGAAGTGCGCCAGGCGTTCGGTCGGCGTGCCGCCGGGCACGCCGGGGAAGGCGCGGTTCAGATTGCCGTTGTCCAGAGGCGAGCGCCGCCGCGCCGCCATGACGGCGGGCAGGTTGGCCAGCGGCAGGATCGTGACCTCGCCGCGCATGCGGGCGGGTTCCAGGCGGCGGATCAGGCGGCCCAGGGCGACCTCGCCTTCGTACTCGTCGCCGTGGTTGCCGGCCATGAGCAGCACGCGCGGGCCGCTGCCGTTGCGGATGCGGCAGATGGGAGTCTTGATCTGGTAGTAGGGCGAACGGTCGACCGAATAGGGGGTGCCCAGGAAGCTGAGCGCCTTGCCGTCGGCGTCGAAATCTATCTCGTGAAACAGGCCGGTATGCATGGGGAGATACAACGGCGCCGCGCAAGGCGGCGCGAAAAAGGGATCGGAAGGCCTAGGCAACGCGCCTTAGCGCAGCGCGGCGACCGCGGTCATCTCGACCCGCAGGTCGGGGTCGGCCAGGCGCGCTTCGACGCAGGCGCGGGCCGGCGGGTTGGCGGGGTCGATCCAGGCGTCGTAGACGCGGTTCATGGCGTCGAAGTCGCCGATGGCGGGCAGGAATACGTCCACCGCCAGCAGGCGGGATTTGTCGCTGCCGGCCTCGGCCAGCAGCGCCTCGATCTTGGCCAGCACTTCGCGGGTCTGCGATTCGAGCGAACCCTGGCGGTTGTCGGCGACCTGGCCGGCGATGAACACGAAGCCGTTGTACGAGACGGCCTGGCTCATGCGCGAGCCGGATTTGTAGCGTTTGATCATGCGAGTCCTTTTGATTCGGCCGATTACATCTGCGGCAGGGTCTGGGCTTCCTTGAACCACTTCTGCTGCAGGGCCGGCAGCTTGCCGTTCAGGCGGTTGGTGAAGAGGAAGGTGTTGATCCAGTTCAGCAGGTTCTGCTGGCCCTGCTGCACGGCGGCGTGGGCCGGCGACTGGCGGATCAGGAACTTGAGCTGGGGTGCGCGGGCGGGATTGTCTTCGGTCACCTTGAGCGCGATGGCGCTGTTCTCGGCGAACGACTCCGACTGGCCGGCCAGATAGGCGGCCACCGCCGACGGCGTGTCCTCGAAGCGCACCAGCTTGGCGCCGGGCGCGTTGTCGGTCAGCCAGATGTCCAGCGTGGAGCCCTTGGCGACCGCGATGCTGTGGCCCTTGAGTTCGTCGACGCTCTTGGCCTGCGGCATGGCGTCGCCGCCATAGACGCCCAGGTTCACCGCGGCGTAGGGCTGCGAGAACATGACCTGCTGGGCGCGCTCCGGGGTGGCGCCGGCGGCTGCGATCAGCACGTCGACCTTGCCGGCCAGCAGGCTGGGGATGCGGCTGGCGCCGGTGACCTGCACCAGCTCCAGCTTCACGCCCATGTCGGCGGCCATCAGTTTGGCCAGGTCGATGTCCAGGCCGGCGGCCTCGCCCTTGGCGTCCTTGAAACCCCAGGGCGCGGCATCCATCAGCACGCCCACGCGCAGCTTGCCCGCGCCCAGCACGTCCTGCAGTTTGTCGGCGGCCGAGGCGGGCGCGGCCAGGGAGAGACAGAGAGCCGCGGCGGCGGCCAGCTTGGCGTACAGTTTCATGCGATGACTCCAGGGGCGGTTGCTTCAGTGAGTGGAAGGCGCGGCCGTGCCGATGAACTGGCGCAGCTCGGGGGTTTGGGGGTTGGCGAAGAGTTCGGCGGGCGGGCCTTGTTCCCAGACGCGGCCCTGGTGCATGAACACCACCTTGGACGCGACATTGCGGGCGAAGGCCATTTCATGCGTCACCAGCACCATGGTCATGCCCTGGCGCGCCATGTCTTCCATGACCTTCAGCACCTCGCCCACCAGCTCCGGGTCCAGCGCCGAGGTGACTTCGTCGAACAGCATCAGTTGCGGCGCCATGGCCAGGCAGCGGGCGATCGCCACGCGCTGTTGCTGGCCGCCCGACAGCAGGGCCGGATAGGCGTCGATCTTTTCGGCCAGGCCGACGCGACGCAGCACGTCCAGCGCCAGCGCGCGGCCCTGCGACTTGGCGATCTTGCCGTTGAGCGTGGGCGCCAGCGTGATGTTGCGTTCCACGTTCAGGTGCGGGAACAGATTGAACTGCTGGAACACGATGCCCACGCGCTGGCGGAACTGGCGCAGTCCGGGCATGCCGGCATGGATCTGTTCGCCGCCGATGCGGATGTCGCCGTCGTCCACCGTTTCCAGCGCGTTCAGGCAGCGCAGCAGGGTGGACTTGCCCGAACCGGAGCGGCCGATGATGGTGACGATCTCGCCTTCGTTGACCTCGAGCGAGACGCCGTTGAGCACCGCGTTGGCGCCGAAGCGTTTGTGGATATTGGAGACTTCAACGAGCGCCATGGAAGCGGCCCTCCAGGTTACGGGCCCACATCGTCAGGGGCAGGCACGCCGCGAAGTACAGCAACGCGACGCAGGAATAGACCAGCAGGGGCTGGAAGGTGGCGGCGCTGGCGATCTGCCCGGCGCGCGCCAGTTCGACGAAGCCCACCACCGAGGCCAGCGAAGTGCCCTTGATGAGCTGCACCAGGAAGCCCACGGTGGGCGGCAAGGACAGGCGGAACGCCTGCGGCGCGATCACGTGGCGGAACTGGTGCCATTTGGACAGGCCCAGGCAGGCGGCCGCTTCCCACTGCTCGTGCTTCACGGCCTGGATGCCGCCGTACCAGATCTGGCCCAGGAAGGCCGCGGTGTAGATGATGAAGGCGACGCTGACGGCGGTCAGCGCGGGCACTTCGATGCCCAGGAACACCGGCATGCCGAAGTAGAAGAACATCAGCAGGCCCAATAGCGGCACGCCCTGGACCAGCTGCTGCAGGGCCGCGGCCAGCCAGCGCAACGGCGTCGAACGGTGGCCGCGCAACAGCGCCAGCCCCAGGCCCAGCGGCGCGCCGATGGCCAGCGCGATCAGCACCAGGGCCACGGTCCATTGCAGCGCGCTGATGAGGGACGCGAAATCGCTCAGGGTAAACGTACGCATGCTTGCAGCTCCTAGCGGCGCACGGGCCAAGTGAACGTCAGGCGGCCGGCCAGGGCCAGCAGGGCCTTGGTGATCAGTACCAGCGTGAAATAGATGCCGCAGATCACGGCATAGACCTCGAAGCTGCGGTAGGTGCGGCTTTCGATGAAGCTGCCGGCATGGAACAGGTCTTCGGCCGACACCTGCGAGGCCAGCGAAGTGCCCAGCAACAGGATGACCAGTTGCGTGCCCAGGGCCGGATAGACGTTGCGCAGGGCGGGCGCCAGCACGATGTGGCGGTACACCTGCCAGGTGCTCAGGCCGAGACAGTGGCCGGCCTCGATCTGGCTGCGCGGAATGGAGTCCAGGCCGGCCCGCAGGATCTCGATGGCATAGGCGCCGAAGTACAGGCTGAGCGCCAGCGCCGCGGCCACGAAGGGCGGCATGCGCAGGCCCAGCCCCGGCAGGACGAAGAACACCACGAACAGCTGGATCAGCGACGGCGTGTTGCGGAACACCTCGACATAGGCGCGCAGCGCCAGCTTGACCGGCTTGGGGCCGTGGCGCGTCAACACGGCGCCGGCCAGGCCGATGGCCAGTCCGGCGACCACGGCGATGATGGTCAGCTCCAGCGTCACCTGGATGCCGTCCCAGAGCTGTTCGCGGTAGCGCCAGACCTGTTGGAAGTTCAGCTGTTGCATGGCTTACCCGAAGAACGTGCGATACGCCGACTGCACGCGGCCGTCGGCGTCCAGGCCGAAGAAGACGCGCCAGCGGTCCAGACAGGTGCAGGGGTGGGAAATGCCGAACTCGATCACATCGCCCGGCGCCAGTTCGCTGTCCGCGGCGATGGCCAGGAAGGCGTGCTGGTCGTTGAGCCGCGTGACGTGGGCCTGCGCATCCCAACCGGGCAGGGCCGCGCCGCCGCGAAAGGCGGCCAGCGGCGCGGGCAGGTCCTGGTCGTAGGACACGTCGCGCATGCCGAAGCCGCAGATCGCCAGGCCCGGCTCCGGGCGCGACAGGACTTCGCCCCACAGGCGCAGGGCCGGCCGGAAATCGGCGGCGGCGCTGCGCGCCTGGCCGTCGACCTGGAAGCCCGCGCGGGCGTCCATGGCCTGCAGCGCGCGCTGATAGGTGCCGTGGTCATGGAAGAAGATGGCGCCGCTGCGCAGCACCAGCTGGGCATTTCCGTCCTCGGCGAGCCAGCTTTTGGCCGCTTGGGTGACATGGTCGAAGAAGGCCGAGCCGCCTGCCGTGAATACCAGCGGCGCTTGTGGCGCCAGGGCGCGCACGTGTTGGAACACCCGGGCGGCGCGCGCCATCAGTGCGGCGATGTTCTGCGCGGTGAGCGCAGCGTCAGACGAGGCGACGGCGCCTTCATAGGTGGCCACGCCCGCCAGCGCCAGTTTGTCGCCCTGTTCGCCGATCGCGTCCAGGATGGCCGCGACCGCGGCATCGTCGCGTGCGCCCGCGCGGCCGCCGCCGACTTCCACCAGCACCTCCACCGGCCGGCCGGCTTCAGCCGCCGCGGCGGCCAGCGACCGCACCGTGGCGGCGGAATCCGCGAAGGCCAGCAGGCGCGCATCGGGGTAGGCCGCCAGCAGCTTGCCCAGGCGGGCGCCGCTGGCCGCGCCGCCGATCTCGTTGCCCAGCATCAGGCGGGAGACGCCGGCGCGCAGCAGCACCGCGGCTTGCTGCAGGTTGGCGACGGTGGCGCCCCAGGCGCCGGCATCCAGCAGCCGCTGCACGATCTGCGGCGACATCGGCGTCTTGGCATGCGGCGCCAGCGCCGCGCCGTGGCTGCGGGCGTACTGGAAGATCTGTTCGACGTTGTGGGCGAAGGCCGCCTCGTCCAGCGTCAGGACGGGCAGGGCCATGTTGCCGCTGCTGGGCTGCCAGCCGCGGGCCGCCACGGCGCGCAGCGCAACGGCTGGCTCGCCCGGAGGAATGCCCCGGTAGGTGTCGTCCAGTGGAGTATCGAGCAGGGTTTCCAGGAAGGGATTCATGCGGCCGCCGAAGAAGGATTCAGGGATATGACAACGTTATCATTTTATGGCGGCAGTCTAATGGTAACGTTGTCAAATTAGGATTAGGGCAATCCCTAGGAAAGCGAAAACCGGCGTTTCAAGCCGGCGCCAGCGCGGTTTCGTCCTTCCAGCGCTGCTTGTCGCGCAAGGGAGGCGAGCCGAACAGGCGGCTGTATTCGCGGCTGAACTGCGAAGAGCTTTCATAGCCCACGGCATGGGCCGCCAGCGCCACGCCGGCGTCATCGGTCAGCATCAGCCGCCGCGCTTCCTGCAGGCGCAGGTGCTTCTGGTATTGCAGCGGGCTCATGGCGGTGGCCTGCTTGAAATGATGGTGCAGCGACGACACGCTCATGTGCACGTCGCGCGCGATCTCTTCCACGCGCAGGGGCTGCGCATAGTTGTCGCGCAGGATGCGGATGGCCTTGGCCACGCGGTTGAGCTGGCTGTCTTGCAGCACCGACTGGCGCAGCACCGTGCCCTGGCCGTTCATCAGCAGGCGGTACAGCAGTTCGCGCTTGACCAGGGGCGCCAGGATGGGGATGTCGCGCGGCGTGTCCAGCAGGCGCAGCAGGCGCAGTACCGCGTCCAGCAAAACGCTGCCCAGCGGATTGACGCAAAGCGCGCGTCCGGCCTCGGCAGGCGGCTGGGCGGGCAGGTTTTCGTCGCTGATCAGCGCGGTGATTTCCTCCACGTTCAGGTCCAGCCGCAAGCCCAGGTAGGGCAGGGTCGGGCTGGCGACGGAGACCTTGGCCACGACCGGCAGTTCCACCGAGGAAATCAGATAGTGGAAGGGATCGTACTCGTAGGCTTCGTCGCCGATGAGCAGGCGCTTGGACCCCTGCGCGATGACCGCGAACGCTGCCTTCTGCAGGCCGGGCTTGGCGCCGGTGGGCTGCGAAAGGCGGTGCAGGAACAGGCCCTCGATGGGCGTGTCCAGCGAGCCCTCCAGATCGCCGGTCATGCGTTCCAGCGTGCAGAGCAGCTCGCGCCGCGCCGGCTCGTAGGCGGCGTCCAGCGTCGGGCCGGCGCGGTGGTCGGTAATGGCGGTTGTCATGGTCATGGGGGCTCCCGTGGCGCACCGCGCCGGGAAGGCGGGCGGCGGAGGAAAATCGGAGAATCGGGCGGCTTTCAGTGTATGCCCAAGCGGGGCTGCATCCAGGGCGCCGTCTCTTTCACGGAGAAATGGGCAGGAAATCCGGAGGAATGAGCGCACGCCGATTGGATGCCTGGCGTTGCCGGAGAATTGGGCAAAAAAAGGGCAGGATCAAGCAGCGCCCGCGGCCGGCGCCGGACGCATACTGCCTCCATCCCGGCAGACGGGCTGAGACTCTTCCATCCTGGAGTGCCGGCTCCCGTCGAGCCCTTGAAGGAGTGCAACCATGCGGTACAAGAAATTCGGCAGTACTGGCCTGTTCGTGTCGGAACTCTGCCTGGGCACCATGACCTTCGGCGGCGAAGGCGAGCTCTGGAGCAAGATCGGCAGCCTGCAGCAGGAAGACGCCAACCGGCTGGTGGGCCGGGCGCTGGATGCCGGCGTCAACTTCATCGACACGGCCGACGTGTATTCCGAGGGCCGTTCCGAAGTCATCACCGGCCAGGCGCTGCGCGACCTGAAAGTGGCGCGCGAGGACGTCGTCATCGCGACCAAGGTGTTCGGCCAGACGGGGGCCGGCGTCAATGCGCGCGGCAACTCGCGCTCGCACATCATGGACGGCGTCAAGAAGAGCCTGTCGCGCCTGCAGCTGGACCATATCGACCTCTACCAGATCCACGGCTTCGATCCCGCCACTCCGGTGGAGGAAACGGTGAGGGCGCTGGACAATCTGGTGCAGCACGGCCACGTGCGCTACGTCGGCGTGTCCAACTGGGCCGCCTGGCAGATCATGAAGGCGCTGGGCATCGCCGAACGCCTGGGCCTGGCGCGCTTCGAGTCGCTGCAGGCCTACTACACGATCGCCGGCCGCGACCTGGAGCGCGAGATCGTGCCCATGCTGCAAAGCGAAGGCGTCGGGCTGATGGTGTGGAGTCCGCTGGCGGGCGGCCTGCTCAGCGGCAAGTACAGCCGCGACGGCCAGGCTGAAGCCGGCAGCCGTCGCGCCGCCTTCGACTTCCCGCCGGTGAACCAGGATCGCGCCTACGACAGCATCGACGTCCTGCGTCGCATTGCCGGCGCGCGCGGCGTGTCCGTAGCCCAAGTGGCCCTGGCCTGGCTGCTGCACCAGCAGGCCGTGACCAGCGTCATCATCGGCGCCAAGCGCGTGGAGCAGCTGGACGACAATCTGGCGGCAACTTCCATCCGGCTGACGGCCGACGAACTGGCCGAACTGGATCAGGTCAGCGCCTTGCCGCCGGAGTATCCGGGCTGGATGCACGTGCGCCAGGGCGAGTACCGGCGCAAGCAGCTGAGCGATTCCGGCGCGGCATAGGCCAGCACTACAATGCCTCGCAACGACTACACAGGAGGCAGAGCAGGCATGGACGCGGAATTCTGGCTTGAGCGCTGGCGCGAAGGGCGCACGCATTTTCATCAATCGCGGGTGACCCCGCTGCTGCAGAAATACTGGCCGACGCTGGGCGTACCCAAGGACGGCCGCGTACTGGTGCCGCTTTGCGGCAAGTCGCTGGACATGGTGTGGATCGCGGCGCAGGGGCATTCCGTGCTGGGCGTCGAGCTGTCGCAGCTTGCGGTCGAACAGTTCTTCGAGGAAAACGAACTCAAGCCGCTGACCCACGTGTCCGTCTATGGCAAGCATTACGTGGCGGGCAGCATTGAAATCATCTGCGGCGATATCTTCAAGCTGGACGCGCAGTTGCTGTCGCATTGCGTCGGCGCCTACGACCGCGCGGCGCTGGTGGCGCTGCCCGAAGCCATGCGCGCGGACTACGTGCGCCACGTCTACGGCAATCTGTCGCCCGCCTGCCAGGGCCTGCTGATCACGCTGGACTATCCTCAAGAGGAAATGTCGGGGCCGCCGTTCTCGGTGGTGGACAGCGAAGTGCAGGCGATCTTTGCAGGCGTGTCGCCCGCCAGGATCATCGACCGCCGCGACATCCTGGAAAAGGAACCCAAGTTCCTGGCCGCCGGCGTGAGCCGGCTGGACACGGTGGTCTACCACCTGGGCTCGCAGGAATGAAGGAGACGCCCGCCTGAGCTTGCAGGCGGGCGCTTTTCATCACGATATCAAGTCATCAGCCAGCCGCCGGCTACGTCCAGCACCTGGCCGGTGACGAAGCGGGCCTGGTCCGACGCGAAGAACAGGCAGGCATCCGCCACTTCCTCGGGCGTGCCCAGGCGGCGCAGCGCGGTCACCTGCGCCACGGCGTCATTGATTTCCTTGGGTACGGATTTCAGCAGAGGCGTGCTGATGCGTCCGGGCGCCAGCGCATTGACCGTGACCTCGTGTTCGCCCAGTTCGGCTGCCCAGTGGCGCGTCAGGCCGATCAGGCCGGCCTTGGTGGCCGCATAGTGCGCCGCCACGATGTCGCAGTAAGCCCGGCCGGCTACCGAAGACATGTTGATCACGCGCCCTTGGCGCTCGCGCACCATGTGCGGCGTGGCCAGGTGCGTCATGTAGAACACGCTGTTCAGGTTGACGGCGACCACGTTCTCCCATTCCCGCGGCGGCATCTCCCAGACCTTCAGCGCGCGTCCGTCCGTCTTGGGCGAAATGCCGACGTTGTTGACCAGAATGGTGGCCGCGCCCAGTTCGCGGCTGATGCGCTCATAGGCCGCCTGGCATTCCTCGAAACGCGCCACGTCGGCGTGCACGAAGCAGACCTGATGGCCGCGCTTGCGCAGCTCCTTCTCGTAGGCCTGGCCGCCCTGCGAATTGAAGTCGATCAGCCCCACGCGGCCGCCCTCGGCCAGGAAACTCTCGACGATGGCCGAGCCTATGCCGCCGACCGCGCCGGTGACGATGGCGACCTGATCCTGGAAGCGCCCGCTCATGCGCCCACCTTCAGCATGATCTTGCCGATGTGCTTGCTGCTTTCCATCAGCGCGTGCGCCTGGGCCGCTTCGGCCAACGGGAACACCTGGTGGATGCGCGGCAGGCATTGCCCTTGCTCCATCAGCGGCAGCACCTTATCCGCCAGCGCTTGGGTGATCGCGCCCTTGTCTTCGTCGGAGCGGGGGCGCAGGGTGGATCCGGTGAACTGCAGCCGCTTGATCATGATGGGCATGGCATCGATCTCGGCCTTGCTGCCTTCCAGGAAGGCGATCTGCACCAGCCGGCCGTTGACCGCCAGCAGCCGCAGGTTCTTGTTGATGTAGGCGCCGCCCACCATGTCCAGGATCACGTCCACGCCCGGACCGCCGCTGCCCTGGCGCACCTCGGCCTCGAAGTCGGCCTCACGGTACAGCACGGCGTGATGCGCGCCGGCGGCCAGGCAGGCCTCGGCCTTTTCCTGGTTGCCCACGGTGGTCCAGACCTCGGCGCCGAAGGCGCGGGCCAGCTGGATCGCGGTCAGGCCGATGCCGCTGGATCCGCCGTGCACCAGGAAGCGCTCGCCGGCCGCCAGGCGGGCGCGGTCGAACACATTGGTCCACACCGTGAAGTAGTTTTCGGGGATGGCGGCGGCCGTCAGCAGGTCCAGGCCACGCGGCACCGGCAGGCAATGGCGCTCGTCAGCCAGGCAATACTGGGCATAGCCTCCGCCCGGCGTCAGCGCGCAGACCTGGTCGCCAACCTTCCAGAGGCTGGCCTCGGGGCCGGTGGCGATGACGGTGCCGGATACCTCCAGCCCCAGATGGGGCGAGGCGCCCGGCGGCGGCGGGTAGGAGCCGGAGCGTTGCAGCACGTCGGGGCGATTGACCCCGGCGTAGGCGACTTCGATCAGCACCTGCCGACCGGCGGGCGCTTCCATGTCGCGTTCGGCCAGGCGCATGCAATCGGGCGCGCCGCCCTGGCCGTGATCGATATATGTGCAGCGTAGAGACATAAAAGAGAATCCTTGGTATCAGTGGCCCAGATAGGCCTTCTTCACATGCGGGTCGCTCAGCAGTTCCGCGCCGGTGCCGGTGCGCACGATGGCGCCGTTCTCCAGCACGTAGCCGCGATCCGCCAGCCGCAGCGTGCGGAATACGTTCTGCTCCACCAGCAGCACGGTCACGCCGTGGGCGGTGACGCCGCGGATGATGTCGAACATCTGCTGCACCAGCAGCGGCGACAGGCCCAGCGAGGGCTCGTCGAACACCAGCAGCTTGGGATCGGCCATCATGCCGCGCGCGATCGCCACCATCTGCTGTTCGCCGCCGGAGAGCGAGCCGGCGTACTGGTTCAGCCTTTCTTTCACCCGCGGAAAAATGCCCAGCACTTCGTCCAGCTTGCGCTGCACGATGGGGCGGGCGGCGCGCTTGTATGAACCCATCAGCAGGTTGTCGCGCACGGTGAAGTGCGGGAACAGCTGGCGGCCTTCGGGGATCATGGTGATGCCGGCGTCCACGATGTCGTAGGGCTTGCGGTTGGTCAGGTCCACGCCTTCGAATTCGACCTTGCCTTCCATCGCGCCGATGACGCCGCAAAGCGTCTTCAAGGTGGTGGTCTTGCCCGCGCCGTTGGCGCCGATCAGCGTGACGATCTCGCCGGCCTGGACCTCGAAGTTCAGGCCGTTCAGGACCTGGCTCTTGCCGTAGCCCGAGGACAGATTCGAAACCTTAAGCATCCTGGTACTCCTTGCCCAAATAGGCTTCGATGACGGCCGGGTTCTCGACCACGTCCTTGGGCGCGCCGCTGACCAGCACCGCGCCTTCGTTCAGCACGATGATGCGGTCGGACAGCGCCATGGTGGCCTGCATCATGTGTTCGATCAGCAGTACCGACACGCCCGAATCGCGGATGCGCCGGATCATCTGGATCGACTTCTCGATGTCGGTCGGATTCAGGCCCGCCATCACTTCGTCCAGCAGCAGGATGCGCGGCTTGATCGCCAACGCGCGGGCGACCTCCAGGCGCTTCATGCCGCCCACGGTCAGGTTGCGCGCCTCGATGTCCAGGGATTTCACCAGGTCGGTCTGCTCGGCCACCTTCATGGCGATCTGCTCGGCCTCGTCGCGGTTCGAGGTCCGGATGAAGGCGCCCAGCATGATGTTCTCGAGTACGGTCAGGCCGGTGAAGGGCTTGGCGATCTGGAAGGTGCGGCCCAGGCCCTGGTGCGCGAATTCGTCGGGCGTCTTGCAGGTGACCCACTTGCCGTGCGCGTCCAGCATGCTGATGCCGCCTTTGTCTGGCGACAGGAAGCCCGACAGCAGGTTGAACACCGTGGTCTTGCCCGCGCCGTTCGGGCCTATCATGCCCAGGATCTCGTTCTGGTTCAGCGTCAGCGACACGTCGTTGGTGGCGCGCAGGCCGCCGAAGCTCTTGAACAGTTTTTCGGCTTTCAGCACCGGTTGATCGGTGCGTTCGGCGCTGCGCAGGCGCAGTTCATCGGCCAGCTTGAGCTTGGCGCGCGGCGTGCCCAGATAGGGCAGGCGCGACAGCCAGCGCTCGATGGTCGGACCGAAGGCGCCGGCCAGGCCGCGCGGAATGGTCAGCACTACCGCCACCAGGATCAGGCCGTAGATCAGCCCGTGCATGCCGTTGCCCACGCTGCTGAGCCAGCCGCGCGCCAGTTCGGCGATGGGCAGCACCAGGAAGGTGCCGGCGATGGGGCCGGCCACCGTGCCCAGGCCGCCGATCAGGGCGAACATGGCTACCTGAATCGACAATTCCAGCGAAAACGCCGAACTGGGATCGACGAAGGTCAGGTAGGTGATGTGGAAGGTGCCGATGATGCTGGTCAGCATGGCGGACACGACCGCGGCGATGATCTTCATGCGCACGGTATGGATGCCGACCGCCAGCGCCGCGTCCTCGCGTTCGCGGATCGCGATCAGGTAGTGGCCGATGCGCGATTTGCGGATGTACCAGGATGCCCAGGTCACCAGCAGGAACAGGCCGAAGGCGATGACCACGTAATTGACCTTCTCGCGGAACACGATCCAGGTCCAGCCTATGTTCAACGGCAGGCTGATGCCGCTGGAGCCGCCGGTCCAGCTTTCTTCGTGGATGACCAGGAGGCGCACCACTTCCAGGATGGCGATGGTGGCCAGCGCGAAGAACGGACCCCGCAGCCGCAGGGTGGGGTAGCTGATCAGGATGGCCACCGCGCCCGAGATGACCGCGCCCGCCAGCATGCCGAACCACGGTGAAATGCCGAAGTTCTGCGTCAGCAGCGTGGCGGTATAGCCGCCGATGCCGTAGAACACGGCGTGGCCCAGGGACAGTTGGCCGGCGTAGCCGCCGACGATGTTCCAGGCCACCGACAGGGCCGAGAACACGAACAGCAGCACGAACAGATTGGTCCAGAAAGGCGTGCCCATGATCACGGGCACCAGGAACATCGCGATCAGCAGGATCAGGCTGACGTAGGTCTTGGGGTGTCGAATATCGGGAAACACATCTCGCTCCTTGTTGCTCTGATCACTCTGTGCCGACGCCGAACAGGCCGTTCGGACGCAGCACCAGGATCAAGAGGAAGATCCCGAAATACACGACCTCTTTCAGGTCGGGGGCGATGTAGAAGCCGGCCAGCGTGTCGACGATGCCGATGATCATGGAGCCGGCCACGGCGCCGTACAGGCTGCCCAGGCCGCCCAGCACCACGATCACGAACGCCGTCAGCACGAAGTACGTGCCCACGGTGGGAAACACCGGATACTGCGGCGCCAGCAGGCCGGCGGCGATGCCGACGAAGGCCGTGCCCAGGCCGAAGGCGATGGCGTAGACGTTATTGACGTTCACGCCCATCAGGGTGGCGGCGTAGCGGTGTTGCGCCACCGCCCGCAGCGCGCGGCCCAGATAGGTGCGGTGCATGAACAGGTGCAGCAGCACCGCCAGGCTCAGGCCGATCACGAAGGTAATCAGCTGTCCGGTCACCATCGAATAGGGGCCGATGTCGATGGCGTTGGTGCCCAGCTCCACCGGCGCGCGGTAGACGTTGGCGCCGAAGATCACCAGGGCCAGGTTCAGGAGAATGGTGGATACGCCCACCGTGGCGAAGATCTGGATGTGCTGGTCGGCGTTGAGCAGCGGCTGGATGATGCCCTTCTGCGTCAGCGCGCCCAGCGCGAACAGGATGACTGCCACCGGCACCAGGCCGGCGTAGGGGTGCACGCCGAATTGCGCCGCGATCAGATAGACCATGTACATGCCTATCATCAGGAATTCGCCATGCGCGAAGTTCACCACGCGCACCACGCCGAAGATCAGCGTCAGCCCCAGGCTGATGATGGTATACGCGCCGCCCAGCAACAGGCCGTTGATGACCAGTTGAATGAATAGTTCCATGTTGCAACCTCTTAGAGCGGGTAGCGGCCCTGGTTCGGCCGAGCTGTCGGCCGAACCAGGGCGCGCGGACCCCGGGATACGTCAGGCGCCCCCGAGCGCCTGAGCACTGGCGTGGCGCTTATTTCTTGAAGACCGGCTTGCCGAGTGCGAGGTTGCTGGGCGCGATGGTGACGAGCTTGCCGTCCTGCCACTGCATCACGTAGAACGTGGATGCATTGTTCTGGCCGTCTTCGCCGAAGTCGAAGGCCCAGCCGTTGGCGGTCTGGCCGGCCGGCTTCTTGTAGGCCAGGACCGCCGCGCGGATCTTGTCCTTATCCGTGGACTTGGCGTTGCCGATGGCTTCGAAGAAGGCCTTGGCGCCGACATAGTTGGTCAGGCTGTGGCCGGACTGCGGATCGCTCTTGTAGGTGGCCTTGTAGGCTTCCAGGAACTTGTCCAGACCGGGCGCGCCCGCCGGATTGATGGACGACTGAGGGAAGTCCAGGTCGAACACGCCGTTCATGTCGGCGCCCACGGCCTTGGCCGTGTCGGCCAGCGAATAGCCGCCGCCCGCGCCGATCACGACCTTGGGCTTGAAGCCCGCGGCGCGCGCCTGGCTGAAGAACAGGATGGCGTCGTTCTGGTAGGCCGTCTGCAACACCACGTCGACCTTGGCGCCCTTCAGGCGCAGGATGAGCGAGGACAGGTCCACAGTCTTGGCCGAATACGGCAGCACTTCCGCCACCGTATAGCCCAGCTCCTGCGCGCGCTTCTTCTCGGTGGCGGCCACGTCGGTGCCGTAGGGGCCGTCCTCGTGGATGATGCCGATCTTGATGTCCTTGGGGTTCAGCCCCATGCCCGGCGCGATGGTGTCGTGCAGCGCATTGACCACCGACACGCCATACAGCGCGGTGTTGGGGTTGCTGCGGAACAGGTACTTGTAGCCGCGCGTGGTGATCTTGTGCGCGGTGGCGCCCAGTTCGAAGTAGGGCACGCCGGCCAGCTCGGTGACGGGCGAGGCCGCGTAGGAAATGCCCGAAGCGTAGCTGCCGAACACGCCGACCACGTTGGAGGAAATCAGGCGCTTGGTTTCCGACACGGCCTGGGTCGGGTCGACGGCGTCGGCCTTGATGATTTCGATCTTTTCGCCGTTGACCCCGCCGGCGGCGTTGATCTCATTGACGGCCAGTTCCAGGCCGCGATAGCTCTCTTGTCCCAGGAGCGCGAGCGCGCCGCTGAACGGGAAGAGGGCGCCTACCTTCATGTCGGCCGCTGCGGTGCCGCTTGCCAGCGCGCCGCACACGCCCAGCGCCAAAGCAATTTTGTTGAACTTGAACACTGTCTACGCTCCTTTGTCGGTATGGGATGCGGACTTTCTTGTTTGGTCCGTTTTTTTGAATATATGATATATCGGCCGGGCGGGTAGCAAACCCCGCCTTGGATTCTAGTGGGGGCCGTAACCCACCGAATCGGGGAATTCCCTAAAGCCGCATGAATAAAGACTTAGCGGGCTGATCCAGCGCAAATACGGGTTTTCATCCTGCTTTGGGATGACTCTTTTTGGCTGAGGCAACGGTTGCCAAAAACATCAGGTCACAGTTGTTTTTTTCATATATCGTATATCATCAATTGCCTGCTTTTCATAAGAATCTAGGAGACAGAGGCATGTTCGAGGAAGTGGATTTCGCCGGGAAAAGGGTGCTGATCACCGCCGGCGCGGACGGGCTGGGCCTGGAAATGGCGAAGGTGTTCCGCCATGCCGGCGCCTCCGTATTCGTATGCGACGTGAACCAGGAGCGCCTGGCCGCGCTGCCGGCCGAATTGCCTGGGGTGCATGCGGCCCTGGCCGACGTTTCGGACGAAGACAGCGTCAGCGCGCTGTTCGATCAGGTCCGCGCCCAGTTGGGCGGCCTGGACATCCTGGTCAACAACGCGGGCGTGGCCGGTCCCACCGGCTATGTCGAAACCCTGTCCAAGGCCGACTGGGACCGCACGCTGGCCGTGAACATCACCGGACAGTTCCTGTGCGCGCGCCAGGCCATCCCCTTGCTCAAGGAATCCAAGGCCGGCGTCATGATCAACCTGTCGTCCGCGGCCGGGCATCTGGGTTTTGCCGGACGTTCGGTCTATTCGGCGTCGAAGTGGGCGGTGATAGGCTTCACCAAGTCCCTGGCCATCGAGCTGGGGCCGCATGGCATCCGCGTCAATGCGATCCTGCCGGGCGCGGTCGAAGGGCCGCGCATCCGCGCCGTCATCGCGGCCAAGGCGGATACGCTGGGCCGGCCGGTGGAGGAGATCGCCGCGCAGTACGAGAACCAGGCGGCGCTGGGCCGCATGGTCACCGCTCGCGATATCGCCAACATGGTGCTGTTCAATGCCAGCGAGGCGGCCCGCAGCGTCTCGGGGCAGGCCATCGTGGTGGACGGCTTCACGCAGAAGCTCTACTGATGGGCGCCGCGTCCAATGCGCAGCGCGCCGCCATCGTCGGCACCGGATTGATAGGCCAGGGCTGGGCCATCGTGTTTGCCCGCATGGGTTGGGAAGTGCGCCTGTATGACGTCAACGCCGCCATGCTGGCCGAGGCGCGAGGCCTGATCCTGCAGCAGCTGCGGGAACTTGAAACCCAGGGTTTGCTCAAGGACGCCGAGGCCATCGGTGGCCGCATTCATGTTGCAAGCAGCCTGGCGGACGCCTTGACGGGCGCGCGCTACATCCAGGAAAACTCGCCCGAAAACGTCGAAATCAAGCGGGCGCTGTTCACGCAACTGGACGCCGCTGCCGAGCCCGACGCCATCATCGGCAGTTCCACATCCAGCATCCCCGCCAGCGAATTCACCGGACACCTGTCCGGACGGCATCGCTGCCTGGTGGCGCATCCGGTGAATCCGCCCTACCTGATCCCGGTGGTGGAACTGTGCCCCGCGCCCTGGACCAGCCCCGAGGCCGTGGCTGCCGCCCGCGCCATCATGACCGGCATCGGCCAGAAGCCCGTGCTGGTGCGACGCGAAATCGAAGGCTTCATTCTCAACCGCCTGCAGGGCGCGTTGCTGCACGAGGCGTTTCGCCTGGCCAGCGCGGGCATCGCCAGCGCCGAGGATATCGACACCACGGTGAAGGACGGCCTGGGCCTGCGCTGGTCGTTCATGGGGCCGTTCGAAACCATAGACCTCAACGCGCCCGGCGGCATTGCCGACTATTGCGCACGCTACGGCGGGCTGTACCAGTCCATCGGCGCGACCCAGGGCGAACCCGTCGCCTGGGACGGCGCGCTGGTCGATGCCTTGTCGGACGAGCGCCGCGGTTTGCTGCCGCGGGAAGATCTTGCCAAGCGCCGCTTCTGGCGCGACGAAAAACTGATGCGCCTCATGCGCCACAAACAGGACAACGGAGACAACAATGGCTAAGCCCAAGCAGAAAGTCATCATCACTTGCGC
Organism: Achromobacter sp. FW305-C-30-7; assembly: GCF_058783105.1. NCBI lineage: Bacteria > Pseudomonadati > Pseudomonadota > Betaproteobacteria > Burkholderiales > Alcaligenaceae > Achromobacter > Achromobacter sp. FW305-C-30-7. The sequence continues at coordinate 237,157 of NZ_JBYSYI010000009.1, forward strand.
CGTGACGGGCGCCATCCACACCCCCAGCATGTCGCCGCACCTGCCGGTCACGGCCGACGAGATCGCGGAAGCGGCCATCGGCGCGGCCAAGGCTGGCGCGGCGGTGCTGCACCTGCATGCGCGCGATCCGCAGACCGGCAAGCCCTCGCAGGATCCGGCCTTGTTCAAGCCCTTCCTGGAGCGGATCAAACGCGAAACGGACGCCATCATCAACATCACCACCGGCGGCAGCCCGCATATGACGGTGGAAGAGCGCATGCGTCCGGCCACCACCTTCAAGCCGGAGCTGGCGTCGCTGAACATGGGGTCCATGAACTTCGGCCTGTACCCCATGCTGGGCCGCTTCACCGAATTCAAGCACGACTGGGAGCGCGAGCATCTGGAGAACAGCCGCTCGCTGGTGTTCCGCAATACCTATCAGGACATCGAGTCCATCCTGGCGCTGGGCAACGCCAACGGCACCCGCTTCGAGTTCGAGTGCTACGACATCAGCCATCTGTACAACCTGGCGCATTTCGTCGACCGCGGCCTGGTCAAGTCGCCGCCCTTCATCCAGTCGGTGTTCGGCATCCTGGGCGGCATCGGCCCGCACCCCGAAGACCTGATGCACATGAAGCGCACGGCCGACCGGCTGTTCGGCAACGACTATGAATGGTCGATCCTGGGCGCTGGCCGCGGCCAGATCCCGCTGGCGACCATCGGCGCCGCCATGGGGTCGAACGTGCGGGTGGGGCTGGAGGATTCGTTGTGGATCGGGCCGGGCGAGATGGCGCAGTCCAATCAGGTCCAGGTGGAGCGCATCCGCACCATCCTGGAAGCATTGAACCTGGAAATCGCCACGCCCGAAGAAGCGCGCGCCAAGCTGGATCTGAAGGGCAAGGACAACGTCGCGTTCTGATGCGGTGGGGCGCCGGCGGGGCCGGCGCCTGCCTGTCAGGCGTAACGGCGCAGCGCGGCGGCCAAGGTATCGGTGTCGAGCGCGCGGTCGAAGTTGGCGGCGTGGCGGGCCTTCAGGCTCAGCTCCGCGGCCAGCATCAATTCCGCGTCGGATGGCTCGGCGGCCGCGCCCAGTTCGCGCAAGGTCGTGGGCAAGCCCACTTGTTCATACCAGCGGGTCAGTTCGGCCAGCATGCTGTCCGTCCGGTTTTCCAGGTCCAGCTGCACCAGCAGGCCGACGGCCACCTGCAGGCCGTGCGGCGCGCTCGCCACGCCGCTGATCTTGGGCAGCCCGCGCGTCAGCGCGTGGGCGATGGACAGGCCGCCGCTTTCGAAACCGAGGCCGCTCATGAGGATCATCGCTTCCACCACGCGTTCGAAGGCCGGTGTGGGCTGGCCGCTGCCGGCAGCGGCAACGGCGTCCACGCCGTCGGCCAGCAGGGTGCGCAGGCAGCCGTCGGCGATGAACTGGGCGGTGAGGGGCGGGGCGCCGTCATACATATTCTTGCCGCCGTTGCGGGCGCACTGCTCGGCCTCGAACTTTTTCGAGACCGCATCGCCCAGGCCGGCGCGGAAGAAGTGCGCCGGCGCGGTGGCGATGACGGCCGTGTCCACCAGCACGAGGGTGGGGTTGAACAGCATGTGCTCCACCGCCAGGAGATTGTGATGGGCGTCGTACAGGACGTAGTTCTTGCTGGTTGGCGCGTCGTTGGAGGCAACGGTGGGCACGGTGATGAGATGGCAGTGCGAGGACTTGGCCACCGCCTTGCCCGCGTCCAGCGATTTGCCGCCGCCCACCGCGATCACCATGTCGATGCCGGCCGGCGCGGCTTGCGCGCGCAACTGCGTGATCACGGCCGGCGTCAGGTCGCCTTCGACGATCAGCGGTATCAGCGACACGTTTTGCGCCGCGCACAAGGCTTCGATTCTTGGCCCCAGCACGCCATGCACGTAGCTGTCTATGACCAGGGCGGCCCGGCGGCCGAACAGGGCGGCGTACTGGCCCAGGGTGTCCAGGGCGCCGGCGCCCTGGATGTAGCGGCAGGGCGCGCCAAAAATCTTCAGCATGGGTTGTTCCTATTTGCGGGCAGCGGGAGGGCGGTAGTCCAGTTCCTTTTCGCGCTCGACCAGCCAGTCGATCATGATCTTGCCGCCCCAGACCAGGTCGGCCTGGATGGCTTGCCTGGCGGCTTCGGAGTCGCGCGCTTCCAGGGCTTCCAGCACGGCCTCGTGGCGGTGCTCGTTCTGCGAGTAATCCAACCCCGAGGTCTTGACGTGGAACACCTTGAGGATGGGGCCGGTGATCACCCAGAACGATTCCACCGTGGCGCGCAGGATGGGCTTGTTGCTGGCTTCCAGGATGGCGAAGTGGAACTTGCGGTTCAGGTAGCTGGCGCGCTTGGGATCGCTGGAAGTGCAGGAGATGAAATCCCGTTGCAGCGCGATCAGGTTGTCCAGCTGCTTGCGCGTGATGTTCTGGGCGGCCTCGGCCGCGCCCATGCCTTCCAGGTGGAAACGGATCTGCTGGATTTCGCGCAGTTTTTCCGAATTGACGTAAGGCACGTAGACCGCGGTGGCCGCCTGCATTTCCAGGCCCTGCTCGCTGATCAGCCGGAAGATCGCTTCGCGCACGGGCGTGATGGAGACGCCCATTTCCTGGGCCAGTTCGCCAATGATCAGGCGTTCGCCGGGTTCGTACTGCCCATTGATCAGGGCATTGCGGATTTCGTTGTAGACCCTGACGGAGAGGTTCTCTTTCTTTACCGGTTTGAGGCTGGACATGACAGGGCTCAGGCTTGCTGTATTGATGGGGGCGGGTGGATTCGGGATGAATTCTATCCCGCCATGGCAAATTCGAGCGCGATGGGTATATTATATATCATATATCCTAACAGCGAAAAGGAAGCGCCATGAGCAGTGACAGGGAGGCCCCTACCGAAGGGGAGGTCGGGATGCTGCGGGAAAAGGCCCGCCACATCCGGCTGGAGACCATCAGGCTGATCGAAATCGCCAAGGTCGGGCATTACAGCTCGGTGTTCTCGTGCGCGGAAATCTTCGCCGCGCTGTACTACGACGTGATGCGCCTGCGGCCGGGCGAACCGCAGTGGCCCGACCGCGACCGCTTCCTGATGGGCAAGGGCCATGCCGCCGTGGGCCTCTTTCCGGTGCTGGCCGACCACGGCTTCATAGACCGCGAATTGCTGGACGGCTACACCCGCCTGGGCAGTCCGCTGGGCGACCATCCCGACATGAGCAAGGTGCCGGGCGTGGATTTCAGCTCGGGCTCCATCGGCCACGCGCTCTCCAATGGCGTGGGCATGGCGGTGGGCGGGCGCATGAGCGGACGCGACTTCAACGTCTTCGTGCTGCTGGGGGACGGCGAGATGCAGGAAGGCCAGGTCTGGGAGGCCGCGCTGTTCGCCGCGCACAACCGCCTGTCGCGCCTGGTCGCCATCATCGACCGCAACGGCTACCAGCTGGACGGCAAGGTCGACGACGTCATGGGCGTGGAGTCGCTGAAGGAAAAATGGCAGGCCTTCGGCTGGGAAGTGCACGAAGTGGATGGCCATAACCTGGCGGAGTTGACCGCCTTGCTGCGCCGCCTGCGCGCGGACGAGGCGCGCGCCAAGCCGGCCTGCGTGATCGCGAAGACCATCAAGGGCAAAGGCGTGTCCTATATGGAAACCGAGCCGGGCTGGCACCTGGGCTACCTTGCGCCGCAAGACGCGCAAAGCGCTGTCGACGAAATCCTTTCCCGCGAGATTTGAATGGCACAGGCACAAGTCCTCTCTCCCGACTCCTGGCAGTACCGCGCCCTGAACGCGGTGAATCCCGGGCTGTCCTATCTTTCCGACGCGCTGATTGAATTGGCGCAGGCGGGACACCCCGTGGTGGCAGGCTCGGCCGACCTGCAGTATTCCAACGGCCTGAATCGTTTTGCGCAGGCCTACCCCGACCGCTACGTCCAGTTCGGCATTTCCGAGCAGAACATGGTGTCGGCGGCCGCTGGGCTGGCGACCACGGGCATGATGCCCTTCGTCGCGACCTTCGCGTCCTTCCTGGGCCTCCTGTGCTGCGAACAGATCCGCATGGACGTGGCCTATACCAAACTGCCGGTGCGCCTGATCGGCCACCATACCGGCATCAGCCTGGGCTTTTACGGCACCTCGCACCACGCCACGGAAGACATTTCGACGATGCGTGCTTTGGCCGGCCTGACGGTGGTCTCGCCCGCCGACGGTCCGCAGCTGGCGTCCGCCATCAAGGCTTCGGCGGACTGGCCCGAGCCGATCTACTTCCGCATCGGCCGCGGCCGCGATCCGCAGGTCTATGAAGACGGCACGCCTTTCGAATTCGGCCGCGCCATCGTCCATTCCAGCGGTTCGGACCTGAACATCATCGCCTGCGGCATCACCTTGCACGCGGCCCTGGCCGCGGCCGAGCAACTGCGCGGCGAGGGCCTGTCGGTGGGCGTGATCGACATGCCCACCATCAAGCCCCTGGACCGCGACGCCGTGCTGGCCGCGGCGGGCAAGTCCCGCCAGCTGATGACGGTGGAAGAGCACAACGTGCTGGGCGGACTGGGTTCGGCCGTGGCCGAGGTCCTGGCGGACGCGGGCACGGGCACGCGCCTGCGCCGCCACGGCATCTACGATGAATACAGCCTGATCGCGCCGCCCACCACCCTGTATGCGTACTACAAGCTGGACGCCGCCGGCATCGCCGAGGTCGCGCGCGCCACGCTCCAGCCCTGAGACACGGAGACAAGCATGAAGGAAATCACCGGAACCACGCGCCTGTTCGGCATCCTGGCCGATCCCATCCACCACGTGAAGACGCCGCAGCGCATGAACGAGCATTTCGCCGCCATCGGTTTCGACGGCGTGTGCGTGCCGTTCCACGCCCGGCCGGACAACCTGGCGGACGTGGTGGCAGGCCTGCGGCGGCTGGAAAACCTGGGCGGCGTCATCGTCACCGTGCCGCACAAGACCGCCATCCTGGACCTGGTGGACGACGCCACTCCCGTGGCGCGCAAGATCGGCGCGGCCAATGTGGTGCGGCGCGAGGCCGACGGCAAGCTGGTGGCGCACATGCTGGACGGCGAAGGCTTCGTGCGCGGCCTGCGGAGCGCGGGCGTGTCGCCCGAGGCCAAGAGCGCCTACCTGGCGGGGGCGGGCGGCGCGGCCAATGCCATAGGCTTCGCACTGGTGCAGGCCGGCGTGGTGCGGCTGACCATCGCCAACCGCACCACGGCCAAGGCCGAGGATCTGAAGGCGCGCATCCTGTCGCTGCATCCCGATGCCCGGATCGACGTGGGGACGGCCGACCCGTCGGGGCATGACCTGGTGGTCAACGGCACCTCGCTGGGCATGAAGCCGGAGGACGCGCTGCCGCTGGACGCCAGCCGGCTGACGCCGGACCAACTGGTCTGCGAAGTCATCATGCAGCCCAAGGACACCGCCTTGCTGTTGGCGGCGCAGGCCCGCGGCTGCAAGGTGCATTACGGCGCGCCGATGTTGGCCTGCCAGATCGAGCTGATGGCGCAGATGCTGGGCGTGGCAGCGGATCAGCAGGCCGGCACAGGACGCTGACCCGCATGAGCGATTACGACTTCATCATTGCCGGGGGCGGCACGGCAGGCTGCATCCTGGCCAACCGCCTGAGCGCCGACGGCAAGCATCGCGTGCTGATGCTGGAGGCCGGCCACGAAGCCCGCAGCATGTGGATCTCCATTCCGGCGGGTTTTTCCAAGCTGCTGGTGAACCCGGAATACAACTGGCGTTTTGCCACCGAGCCGGAAGACAACGTCCATGGCCGCACCATCGCCGTGCCGCGCGGCAAGGGCCTGGGCGGCTCGACGCTGATCAATGGCATGATCTACGTCCGCGGCCAGCCGCGGGACTACGACGGCTGGGCGGCTGCCGGCGCCACCGGCTGGGGCTACAACCAGGCCGAGCGCGTCTTCCGCAAGATCGAATGCTATGAACCCGGCGATGGCAGCCGCGGCAAGAACGGCCCCATGCACCTGGAAGAGGTGGCCGAACGCTTTCCCATCGCAGATGCCTTCTTGCGGGCGGCGCAGGAAGACGGGCAGCCCTTGAACCCCGATTACAACGGTGGCAGCCAGGAAGGCGTGGGCTACTACCAGGTGCTGCAGCACCGGGGCAGGCGCTGGAGCGTAGTGGACGGCTACCTGAAACCGGCCGCCGGCCGCAAGAATCTCAGCGTGGAATGCGGCGCGCACGTGACGCGGCTGGTGTTCGAGGGCAAGCGCTGCGTGGGCGTGGCCTACCGCAAGAATGGGCAGGAACACATCGTGCGCGCGCGGCGCGAGACACTGCTGTGCATGGGCGCGGTGCAGTCGCCGCAGTTGCTGGAGTTGTCCGGCATCGGCAACCCGGCCTTGCTGCAATCGTTCGGCATTGCGCCGGTGCTGGCGCAGCCGCAGGTGGGGGAGAACTACATCGACCACTTTGCCACGCGCATGAACTGGCGGGTGAAGGACACGGTGACGCTGAACGAGATGTCGCGCGGCTGGCGCCTGGCGCAGCAGGTGGCGCGCTACTACGCCAGCCACAAGGGCATCCTGACCCTGGGCACGGGGCTGGCGCACGGCTTCGTGAAAAGCGCGCCCGACCTGCCCGCGCCCGACGTGCAGTACTTCTTCGTGCACGCCAGCTACGCCAACGCGGCCGAACGCATCCTGGACCGGCATCCGGGCATGACGATAGGCGTGGCGCAGCTGCGGCCCGAATCGGTCGGATCCATCCACATCAAGTCGGCGGACCCGCAGGCCGGGCCCGCGATCCGCCCCAATTTCCTGTCCGCCCAGGTGGACCGCGACAGCCTGGTGGGCGGCATGCAGGTGGCCCGGCGCATCGTCGGCCAGCCGGCCATGCGGCGTTACGTGGAATCCGAGATCAGCCCCGGCGCGGCGGTGGACAGCTACGACGAATGGCTGGACTTCGCGCGCCGCAACGGCCAGACCATTTATCACCCGATCGGCACCTGCCGCATGGGTTCGGACCCCGCCGCCGTCACCGACGTGCGCCTGCGCGTGAACGGCTTGTCGGGCCTGCGCGTGGTGGATGCCTCGGTGATGCCGAAGATGGTCTCCGGCAACACCCAGGCCGCCGTCATGATGGTGGCCGAGCGCGGCGCGGAGATGATCCTGGAGGATGCGGCGCGAGCGTAGCCGCGCCTGGCTTGGACAAGGGCGCACGGAGCCAATTGGTCCGTGCGCCTTTGCACTTCAGCGGATGAGGAACCCGGCGCCAACGGGATCGTTCTTGTCGATCACCCAGCGCGCCGTACCGAGAATGCTGGCCGTGCCCTTGACCGTTGGGCGCACGGCGCGGGTGCCGTTCAGATCGACTTCACCCAGCAGGCAGCCCTCGAACACGCCGCTGCCCAGCAGGCCTTCCGACTTGATCGGCTGGTTCAAACCCATCTTGCCGCGCGCCTCGAACATGGCCATCATCGCGCTGGTGCCGGTGCCGCCGGGCGAGCGGTCCAGCTGGCCGGCGCTGAACACGTGCACGTTCTTGTAGAACGCGCCCTCGATGGTCGGCTGGTGCCAGAAGGTGATGAAGTTCAGGTTGTTGATGTGGGCCTCGGTCGGGTGCTGGATGCGGTGGCGGGCGTTGAGTTGGTCGCGCACGATCAGGCCCATGCGCGACAGCTCGGTGCCGTTGTCCGGCGAAATGCGCAGGTCGCAGCCGGACAGGTCGACGATGCCGAAGTAGTTGCCGCCCCAGACGATGTCGGCGGACAGCTTGCCGTAGCCCGGCAGCTCCACCGGGATGTCCTGCGCGGCTACATAGGCGGGCACGTTCTCGAAGCGGGTCCACAGCACGTTGTCGCCTTCGGACGCCACTTCCGACACCACCAGGCCGGCGGTGGTCTCAAAGCGGATCTTGGTGATGCCGTCCTTGCCGCGCGGCACCAGGCCGTGGGCCACCATGGCCATGCTGACCGCGATGGTGCCGTGGCCGCACATGTGCGAATACTCGGTGCCGTCGATGTAGATCAGGCCGGCGTCGAACTCCGGGCTGGACGGCGGGGTCAGGAACACGCCGAACATGTCCTTGTGGCCGCGCGGCTCGCGCATCAGCGCCTTGCGCAGCCAGTCGTAGTTCTGTTCAAGGAAGGCGCGCTTCTCCAGGATGGTGGAGCCGGCGGGGTAGGGGATGCCGCTATGCACGATGCACAGGGGCTCGCCTTCGGTATGGGTATAGATGACATCGAACGCGTCTTGCTTGCGCATGACTGTGGCTCCAGACAAGTAAGGTAGGGAAAAGTTATTTGCCGCGTTCGGACAGCATGTCCAGCCCGACGGTCAAATCCAGGATGACGATGGCGATCACCGCAACCACGATCGTGGCGCCCGATACGGCTGCGATGGTCGGATCTATCGTGTATTGCACGTAGTTGAAGAGCTTCACGGGGATGGTGTTGAGGTCCGCCGTGGTGTTGAAAATGGACAGCTCGACGTTGATCCACGAAGAGATGAAGGCGAAGATCGATCCGGTGACGATGCCCGGCCGGATCTGCGGCAGCACCACCAGGAAGAAGGTCGTCCAGGGATTCGCGCCCAGGTCCGCCGAAGCTTCCTCCAGGGCGCGCTGCTCCGGCGTCAGCAAGGTCAGCGTGGACCGCAGCACGAAGGGCGCGATGATGACGATGTGCCCGATCAGCAGCGACAGGAAGCTGCGCGTCAGGCCGAAGTACGCGCCGTACTGCAACAGCGCCGCGCCCAGCACGATGTGGGGCAGCACCAGCGGCGACATCAGCACCGAGGTCAGCGCGGCCTTGCCCGGGAACTCGTAGCGCGCCACCGCCAGCGCGGCCGGCACCGTCAGCAGCACGGCCGCGGCCGTGGCGGCCAGGGCCAGCACCGTGCTGGTCGTGAACGCCGCGACATAGCCGGCTTCGATCAGCAGGGTGCGGTACCAGTCCAGCGTGAAGCCCTTGGGCGGAAACGCCAGGTAAGGCGTGGCCGTGAACGAGGAACCCAGGATCACCACCAGCGGCAGGGCCAGGTAGGCCAGCACGCCCAGGGCGATCAGGCGGATCAGGTTGCGGGCGATCATCGCGCGGCTCCCGGCAGGACGGCGGCGCGGTTGGCCAGCGCCACCAGGATCAAGGTGAACACCAGCAGCACCATGCTCAGCGCGCCGCCGTAGTGGAAGTCGAACACCGTGCTGTACTGCTGGAAGATCAGCATGGACAGCACTGACACGCGCCCGCCGGATAGCAGGGCCGGCGTCACGTAGGCGCTGACCGCCAGCGTGAAGACCATGATGGCGCCCGACACCACGCCAGGCAGCGTCAGCGGCCAGGTGATGTGGAAGAAGGTGGCTGCCGGGCTGGCGCCCAGGTCGGCCGAGGCCTGCTCGCAGGCCGGATCGACCCGCGCCAGCGCATTGCCCACCGCCAGCACCACGAAGGGCAGCAGCACGTAGACCATGCCGATCAGGATGCCCAGCTCGGTGCCGATGAAGCGCACCGGGCGATCGGCGGCGCCCACGCCCACCAGCGCCTGGTTGACCAGGCCGTTGCGGCCCAGCAGCACCATCCAGCCGAAGGCGCGCACGATGTTGCTGGTGAACAGCGGCACCACCAGCAGGATGACGCAGAAGCGCCGCCAGGCCTGCCAGCGCACCACCCGCACCAGATACCAGGCCAGCGGATAGCCCAGGAGCACGCAGGCGACGGTAGTGAAGAGCGCCAGCCGGAAGGTCACCAGGATCACGTCCCAGTGGTACTGGTCGCCCAGCACGCGCAAGTATTGCTGCGGGGTGAAGCTCAGGCCGTCAGGCCCGCCGGTGATGCTGGCCAGCGCCACCACCGCCAGCGGCGCCAGGAAGAAGGCCGCGAAGAACAGCACGGGAGCCGCCAGCAGCAGGCAGGGCGAACGCCAGGCGCGCATGCTCATGGCTGTTCACCGATCAGGTGCAGGTGTTCCGCCGCGAATGCCAGGCGCGCCGCTGCGCCCGGGCCCAGGCCGGACGGCGCGATGCCGCCGTGGCGCGCCACCAGGACCTGTCCGCCGATGTCCACGTGGATCATGCAATGGCTGCCCACGTTGATGACGTCGGTGACCGTGCCGCTCAGGGCCGTGGCCGCCGATGCATCGGCCAGGCGCAGGTCCTCGGGCCGCAGAACCGCGACGCCACGCGCGGGCGCGGTCTTGCCCGGGAGCCGCACGCGCAGGCCTTGGGCATCCATCTGCAGTGCATCGCCGTCGATGGCCGTGAACGGCATGAGGTTGGCGTCGCCGATGAACTCCGCCACGAAGCGCGTGGCGGGATGCCGGTAGATTTCGGTCCCGCCGCCCACCTGTTCGATCTTGCCCGCATGCATGACGACCACCCGGTCGGCCATGGTCATGGCTTCTTCCTGGTCGTGCGTGACGAAGATGAAGGCGATGCCCAGCTTGGCCTGCAGGTGCTTGAGCTCCAGCTGCATGCGCTTGCGCAGTTTCAGGTCCAGCGCCGACAGCGGTTCGTCCAGCAACAGCAGCTTGGGCTGGTTCACGATGGCGCGCGCCAACGCCACGCGCTGCTGCTGGCCGCCGGACATTTCGCGCGGATAGCGCGGGCCGAAGTCCGCCAGCCCCACCATGTCCAGCGCGGCGCGCGCGCGCCCGGCCGCGTCCTGCTTCGACGCGCCCTGGCGTCGCGGACCATAGGCCACGTTTTCCAGCACGCTCATGTGGGGAAACAGCGCGTAGTTCTGGAACACGGTATTCAGCGGCCGCTGGTGCGCGGCCAGGCGGCTGATGTCCTGGCCTTCGATCAGGATGCGGCCGGCTTCGGGCCTGAGGAATCCGGCGATCGAGCGCAGCAGGGTGGTCTTGCCGCAGCCGCTGGGACCGAGCAGGGCCACGAACTCTCCCTGCTGGATCTCCAGGTCGATGCGGTCCAGCGCCTGGTAGGCGCCAAAGCGCATCGACACGCCTTCGATGGTGAGCAAAGCGGACATGTTCTATCCCTAGCGCTTGCGGGCAACCTGGCGGTTCCAGGCGTCCGTGACCTCGGCGCGGCGGCTGTTGATGAGGTTCCAGTCGAACAGGCTCAGGTTCTTGACCGAGCCGTCCGCGCCCCAGGGCAGCTTGCGGGCCACGTCCTTGGACACCTGCACGTCCTTGACGGCGGGCCCCAGGTACAGGCGCGTGGCCAGGCAGGCGGCGGCATCCGGCGTGAGCGCGGTGTCGATGAACTTCTGCGCGGCGGCCTTGTTCGGCGCGTTCTTCACCAGATGCAGGCGCGCATCCGTGGCCCAGGCGCCTTCCTTGGGCACGGCGAAGCCGATGGGCAGGCCCTTGTCGATCAAGTCCCAGGCGCCCACGTTGAAGTGCGCGCCGATGATGGCCTCGCCGCTCTGGTAGGCGTTGGTGGCCGCGCCCGAACTGTCGAAGAACAGCGCGGTGTCCAGCGACGCCAGCTTGGCGTACAGCGGCGCCAGATTGGACGGGTCGACGGAGAACACCCGTGCCAGGAAGAAGATGAACGGCACGCCCGACGAGTTCGCCGGCGAGGGAATGGCGACGGCGCCCGCGTACTCGGGCTTCCACAGGTCCTTCCAGCTGGTGGGCGGTTGCGGCACTTCCTTGGTGTTGTAGGCAATGCCCAGCGAGTAGTAGCCGGTGCTGACGGCGTAGGCGCCAGCGCCGTTGCGGTACACGCCCTGGTCGATGACGTTCTTCAGGTTGGGGATGCCGGCGGGATCCAGCGCGTCCAGCACGCCCGCTTCGGCGGCCAGTTCGCTGATGCCGCCGTCCATCCAGGCCACGTCTATGGTGGGCGCGCCCTTCTGCTGTTGCAGCTTGGCCAGCGTGGTGGTGGACGTGCCGACTTCCGGCACCACGGCCACGCCAGTCGCCTTGGTGTAGGGCTCGGCCACGCAGGCGCGGAACGCGTCGCCCCAGTTGCCGCCGTACCAGGCGACCGTGATCTTCTGCTGCTGGGCCAGCGCCTGGCCTGCGAGCAGCAGGCCGGTTCCCAGCAAGGCGGCGCGGATCGCGCTGCGGGTAGGTGTTGCCATGTCGGATTCCCCTTGTCGATTTATCGGCCCGTTGCGACTGCGCCGGCAGGCGCGGCAGCACGGTGCCATAGATGCATCTTGGGCGATCCCCGGGAAAACCAGCTTGAAGGCCTGGGACAAAAACTTGAATAATTGCGACATGGAAACCGCTACACCCGCCGCGGCGCCGTCTTTCTCCTATGACGACGAGTTCAGCGGCCTGCCCCAGGGGAAACCCGCACTGACCGTAGGCATCGTGCTGCTGGACCAGTTCACGCTGGCCGCCTTTGCCGGATTGGTGGACGTGTTGCGGCTGGCGGGCGACCACGGCGGACGCAGCCGCCAGATCCATACCGCCTGGCGCGTCATGAGCTGGGACGGCAAGCCGCGCTGCTGCAGCGCGGGCCTGACCATAGACGTGGCCGACGGCCTGCCCGAGGACCCGACCCAGTTCGACTATGTGGCGGTTTGCGGCGGCAACGACTATTTCAACGGTCGCCTGCCCGAACCTTTGCGCGACTGGCTGCGGCTGGCGGCGGCGCAGCGCGTGCGGCTGCTGGGCATATGCACGGGCACCTTCGCGCTGGCGCAGGCGGACGTCATCGGGCCGCGCACGGTCTGCGTGCACTGGAACGTGCTGGACACCTTCCGCGAGCGCTTTCCGCAAGCCCGCGCGGTGGTGGACCGACTGTTCGTGGACGAAGGCGACCTGATTTCCTGCGCCGGCTCCACGGCTGCAATCGACCTGGCGCTGTACCTGGTGGCCCGCCATTGCGGGCGCGACAAGGCGCAGCAGGCGATGCGGCACATGATGCTGCAAGGCGTGCGCCCGGGGCGCGTGCCGCAAGCGCACTTCCACACGGATCTGTCGGGCATCCAGGACCTGCGCGTGCGCCAAGCCGCGCACTTCATCGAGCAGCGCATCGACAACCCGCCGCCGCTGGACGCGATTGCGCGCTACGTCGGCGTGGGGCGCAGGCAGCTGGAACGCGCATTTCGCCTGGCGACGGGCATGTCGCCCATGGCGTTCCAGCGGCAGTTGCGGCTGGAATACGGCAGTTGGCTGCTCTTGAACAATCCCAGCAGCATCACGCAGATCGCGCTGGATTGCGGCTTTGCCGACGGCGCGCATTTCTCGCGCGATTTCCGCGCGCATTTCGGCCAGTCGCCGCGCCAGTATCAGCAGGCCGCGGATCGCGACAGCGGCGTCAGCGTGTTTCCCGCCTAGGGGCTGTGCACGGCTCGTTCCGGAGCAGGCGGGTCCTGGGCGTATCAACGGAAGGAGACGACATGACCTATGACCTTTGGTACTGGGACGGCATACCCGGGCGCGGCGAGTTCGTGCGCTTGGCCCTGGAGGCTGGCGGCATCCCCTATCGCGAATGCGCGCGCCAGCCGGGCGCGGATGAAGGCACGCTGGTCGCGGACCTGAGCGCGGAGCGCAAGCATCCGCCGTTCGCGCCGCCCTATCTGGTGGCGGGCAAGATGACGCTGGCGCAGACCGCCAACATCCTGCTGTTCCTGGGCGAAAAGCACGGCTTGGCGCCGGACTCGCTGGAAGGGCGGCTGTGGGTGAACCAATTGCAGCTCACCATCGCCGACATGGTGGCCGAAGCGCACGACACGCATCATCCAATATCCGCCAGCGAATACTACGAAGACCAAAAGGTCGAGGCCGCGCGCCGCGCACGCAGCTTCCGGGAAGAACGGATGCCCAAGTTCCTGGGTTACTTCGAACGCGTGCTGGGCGGCGAGCAGGCCTGGCTGGCGGGCGGCAAGCGCTGGACCTATGTGGACCTGTCCTTGTTCCAGCTGGTCGATGGCCTGCTCTTCGCCTTCCCCAAGCGCATGGCCACCCTGGCCGTGCGCTATCCGAACGTCATGGCGCTGCATGCGCGCGTGGCGTCGCTGCCGGCATTGCAGCCTTACTTCGAAAGCGGCAGGCGCTTGCCTTTCGGAGAAGGAATCTTTCGCCAATATCGCGAATTGGACGCCGCTTGAGTCCGGATAAACCCTGATGTTGCTGGATGCCGATTTTTTTGACGGGTCTCTTGAAAATCTTGAGACCCGCTCATTTTTAAGATTAAATGTTTGCAAATTGTTAGATAAATATATCCATTTGTCTCACGGCAGATAGGTCGAACGGCATCAAACCACCCGGGTTCCGGGTAGGAGACGTCACGATGAAATGGATTACCCTCAGCCAACTGCTGCGCATGGACCGCGGCATGCAGAAGGCCGACATGCTCGGGCAGATCGCTGCGATCCACAACGCCCAGGCCGTCATCGAGTTCGACCTGGACGGCCACGTCCTGGCGGCGAACCCGAACTTCCTGCACACCATGGGCTACGCGCTGGACGAGATCGAGGGGCGGCACCACCGCATGTTCGTCGATCCGGCAGAGGGCGCATCGGCCGGCTATGCGGAATTCTGGAGCCGCTTGCGGCAGGGCGGCCGCGATGCCGGGCGCTATCGCCGGATCCGCAAGGACGGCAGCGACGTCTGGCTGCAAGCCTCCTACAACCCGATCCTCGACCGCCACGGCAGGCTGGTCAAAGTGGTGAAGTACGCCGTCGACATCACCGAGCAACAGCAGCGGCAGGCGGACGTGGAAGGCCAGCTGGCGGCGATCTCCAAGGTGCAGGCCATCATCGAGTTCGAACTCGACGGCACCATCATCCGCGCCAACGACCTGTTCCTGGACGCCGTGGGGTATCGCGCGGACGAGATCCAGGGGCGGCACCACAGCATGTTCGTCCCGCCGGAAGAGGCGCGCGGTCAGGCGTACAAGGAATTCTGGCGCAGGCTGCGCAATGGCGAGCACGACACCGGGCAGTATCTGCGCATCGGCAAGGGCGGACGCCAGGTCTGGATCGAAGCCAGCTACAACCCGATCTTCGACGCCGAGGGCCGCCCGGTGAAAGTCGTCAAGTACGCCACCGACATCACGCGGCGCTTTACCGCCGCCCAGACCCTGCGCGTCGCGGTCCAGGGCCTGACCGAAAACGCCGAGCGCGCGGGCCAGGCCAATACGCTGGCGCAGGACGCCTGTCGCGTGGCCGAGCAGGGCGGCCATACGGTGCAGGAAGTGGTGCAGACCATGGGCGGCATCACCCAGAGTTCGCGGCGCATCTCGGAAATCATCGGGGTGATGGACGGCATCGCGTTCCAGACCAATATCCTGGCGCTGAACGCCGCGGTCGAGGCCGCGCGCGCCGGCCCGCACGGCAAAGGCTTCGCTGTCGTGGCGTCGGAGGTCCGCAGCCTGGCGCAGAACAGCGCGGCAGCGGCCAAGGAAATCAAGGACCTGATCACGTCCTCGGTGCAGCAGGTCGAGAGCGGGGCGCGCCAGGTTCAGTCGGCCGGCACGACCATGGACGATATCGTCGCGTCGTCGCGCCGCGTGACTGAAATCATGGCGGAGGTGGTGGAGGTGTCGCTGGCCCAGTCCGCCCGGCTGGGCGAGGTCACCGAGGACATCACGCAGCGGGCCGGCGAGCCTGCGCGCACCGCGCCGCCAACCGCCGCGGTCAGGCCCGTGGCGCCAGCCCTGCGGGCTAGGCCGGCGGCCAATGGACCGCTGCAACCGCAGGCCGAGCGGCAATACGTGCGCTACTGAGCCGGCGCTGCCGGCCCGATGCGCTATAAAGACGGTATTGATCTGAACCCGCAGGCCCGGGCAGGAGCCATTCCGCCCGGGCCGCGCCATTTGCGGCTACCGTCCATGACCGAATCCGAAGCACTGGCTCTCGCCTCACACCGCCATTACAAGGGCGGCCTCTACCTCTATGTGGGCACCGCCCGCCACTCCGAAACCGAGGAGTCCCTGGTCGTCTACGAACACCTGTGGCCGCACGAGCGCGGCCTGTGGGTGCGTCCGGCGGACATGTTCTTCGGCCAGTTGCCCGATGGCGCGCCGCGCTTTGCGCCGTTGCGGCCGGCGGAGTAAGGCTGTGACGTACTTCTATCGCCGGCCGCGCGCGAGCGGCGCCTCTCCCGTCCGGGCGGCGGGCGGCAAGGCGGGCGCGGAGGCCCTGGCCGCGGCGCTGCAGGCATTGCGCGGCCCGTTCATCGTGGCCGACCTGGAAACCACCGGCCTGTCCACCGCGACCTGCGAGATCCTGGAGTTCGCGGCGGTGCGCGTGGGCGAGGCGGGGGCGCTGGAGCGCGAGTACACGCAAGTCGTGCGTACCCGCGGTCCGGTGCCGTCCTTCATCAGCCGGCTGACCGGCATCACGCAGGCCGAAGTCGACCGCGATGGCGTGCCGGTGGTGCAGGCGTTTTCCTCCTTCCTGGATTTCGTGGAAGACCTGCCTGTGTTTTTCCACAATGCGTCGTTCGACCGGCGCTTCCTGGGTGCGGCGGCGGACCAGACCGGCCTGCCATTCGCCAATTCCACCCATTGCACCCTGGCGCTGGCGCGGCGCGCCTGGCCGGAGCTGCCCTCGCACAAGCTGGAAATCCTGGCGCGCCATGTGGGCGCTTCCGATCCCACCCACCGCGCGCTGGCCGACGTGCGCACGACCGTGGCGGTGGCGCTGGCCGCCAGTTCCCGCCTGGCCGCGGGCCAGGAGTAGCCATGTCCGACCTGGAACAGATCCGGCTGGCCGTGCGCCGCTTTACCGAAGAGCGGGAGTGGCAGCCGTTCCACACGCCCAAGAACCTGGCGATGGCGCTGGCCGGAGAGGCGGGCGAACTCGTGTCCCTGTTCCAATGGCTGAGCGAGGCCGAGTCGCGCCAGATGCCGCCGGAAAAGCTGGCGGATGCCGCGGACGAAATCGCGGATGTGCAGATGTACCTGGTGGCCCTGGCCGATCAGCTCGGCGTCAACATCGCCGATGCGGTCGCGGGCAAGATGGTCAAGAATGCGCGGAAATACCCGGCGGATCGTTTTCGCGGCAGCGCGCGCAAGTACGACGATCCGCCTGAACAGTCCTGACCCGCGCGCGATGCGGCCAGGTTGGCCGCGTCAAATCACTTTTTGCTCGTGATGCACTTGGGGCGGTTCGACGAAGAAGCCCGCCACCAGCTTGCGCCATTCCTGGAAATCGCCGGATTCGCGGAAGTCCACCATGTGGTTTTCGACGGTTTCCCAATCCACCACCAGCGTGTAGCGCTGCGGCTGCTCGATGCTGCGGTACAGCTCCATGCCGTGGCAGCCGCGGGCCCGCAGGAACAGCGGCTTCGCTTGCGCGACGCCTGCCTCGAACAGCGCTTCCTGCCCTTCGCGGACATGGATGCTGGCAATTTCCTGGATCATGTTCTGGTCTCCAAACAGATGAGGCCGGGTAGCGCCCGGCTGGCCGCCGTAGTATGGCTGAAAATCCCGGGCCAGGCGCGCAGCGGGCCTCGCCGCTTCGGTTGTGCGCGTTAGGGAGCTTGCCCGAGGCGGTCCGCCTTATTCCCATCCATAAAGTTGAAGCCGGACGCGCACGGCGCACAGCCAGCGCGTTTTTCCTCGTCCATACGCAGGGTCGCCGCGCAAGATTGCCGCAAATCTGGCCGATTGTTTTACAGCCCGGGATCGTCCATCGGGATTCGGTCGCCCGTTTAGGCGATATCGACTTGCCTAGGACGGCGCAATCATTCCGTACCAATACGAAAGTCCCACGCCTTTCGTCATTGTCCAGGCGTGGCGCTGAGCGGTAACGGTCCGCGCCGGTCGGTCGCCGGTAAATCGTGAATCCGTGCATGCACGGAGCAGGAGGAGCTGAAATGAAAAAGCTCATAGCAGTCGCCGCGTTGTCCTTGTTCGCTGTTTCGGCTTATGCGGACCCTGGTGGATCAATCACGGGCCACGCCGGCGCAATCAATGGCACCGCATCATCCATTTCCACAGGCAGCTCCGTGGCCGCCACCCAGATCAACGGCTACGGTTCATCCACCCAGGTATCGTTCGGCATGACGGGTGGCGTTGCGGAAGTGGGCGGCAGCTTCAGCCGCGATGGCACGCAAGTGGTCACCAGCACGCGCCAGTACGCCAACAGCGATTCGTACGGCCACGTGTCGGGCAACGCGCCCATCATGGTGGGCGACAGCATCGCCAATGGCGGCGCCACGTTCGCCAAGACGGATACCAGCGCTTCGGCGACGGGCTCCTTCCATGCGGTGAATGTGGGTGCATTCGGGTCGATACATGGCATCGGTCCGGTGGGCCATGTCGGCGGTTTCAATCACTGACCCAGTTATCCGGACGGCTCCGGCCGTCCGGGCGAGGGGACATCATGAAGACTATAGTGCTTGCCATTTCCCTGTCGCTGGCGGCGTTTTCCGCCGGCGCCCAGACCAGCAGTTCCAATGCGACGACATCGGCGTCGTCGGGATCGACCAACGCCGGCAACAATCAGGGCATCACGCTCAACTCCAATAACAGCGGGTCCAGCACGCTGCGCAGCGTGCCGCCGCTGGGCGGACAGAGTTTCTACGGTTCGTTCTCTTCCGACAGCTGCATGGTTTCGGCGGGCGGCGGCGGCGCCGTGGTCGGCTTCGGCCTGAACGTCGCGATCCCGATCGAGGATCAGAAGTGCAGCCTGCGACGCAACTTCGAGCGAACCATGCAGGCGGCCGCCTCGACCAAGGACGCGGACCGTTCGCGCCGCCTGGAAACCGCGGCCATCGACATTCTGTGCCAGACCGACGACCGCACCAAGGCGGCGCTGGTGGCGCAGGGACTGTGCACCAATCCTGCCTTGACGACCGCGGATCACCGTTTCGACAGCAACGCGGTGGCGCAGGTGGCGCCTTCGGGGCCGGTCCTGGCTGACCGCCCCGCGCCGCCGCAACCGCCGGCGCCCGAGGCGCGGGCCTATCCAGTGCGCAGCGTGCAGAGCGCCGCGCTGGCGGCGCCGCCGTTGCGCAACCGGACCTACACCGATCTGTACACGCCGGGCTGATGCGGAAGTCCTGCCGGTCCCTGGCGGGGCGGGATGGCGGCAGGATGTGGCGGCTTCAGGACTGGGTCGGCGGCGCGACGGCGAGGGGCGCCGCTGCCGGCGGCGCTGAAGCCAGCAGCATGGTGGGCGGCGACGACACCTCCAGGCCGGCGTCATGCAGGCGCTTGAGCAGAGTGAACAGCAAGGCGCTGCGCACGCCGTAGGCCGCCCGCGGCGACGACACGTAACCCTTGGCGTTGAAGACCAGATTGCCGCCCTCGATGCCGTCCAGGAAGACGTTCGGCGCGGGCGCGTCCAGCACGTCCTCGTGGTCCGAGAAAGCCTGCAGGATCAATTCGCGCACTTGTTCCGCGTCGGTCGACAGCGGCAGCGGCAGCTTGATCTGCACCAGCCCCAGCGGATTCGAGCGGGTCACGTTGCGCACGGTCTTGGTGACGAACTCCGAGTTCGGCACGATCACCGTGGAGCGGTCCCCCATCTGGATTTCCGTCGCGCGCACGTTGATGCGCAGGATGTCGCCCTCGACGCCGCCCAGCGATACCCAGTCGCCCACCTTGACCGGACGCTCGGCCAGCAGGATCAGGCCGGACACGAAGTTCTGCACCACCGCCTGCAAGCCAAAACCGATACCCACGGACAGCGCGCTCGCGATCCACGCCACGCGTTCCAGGCCGAAGCCGGCGGCCGACAGCGCCAGCGCCACCGCCGTGACGAAACCGGCATAGCCGAACAGCGTGGCGGCCGACAACTGCATGCCCGGATCCAGCTCGGTCGTGGGCAGGTAGCGGTTGGACAGCCAGCGCTTGAGCATCTTCACGGCCAGCAGCGACAGCGCCAGCACCAGCAGCGCCTGCAGGACCGCGCCCGGACGGATCTGGGCTTCGCCGATGGCCAGTCCCTTGCGCAACTGGTCGAAGCGCTGCAACAGGTCCATCGGCGCTTCGCCGAAGGGCGCCAGCAGCAGGATCACGGCCAGCAGGCCGACCGCCACGCGGCCGACGCCCGACAGCAGCACGGCCGCCTGGTCGCGCATGCTGGGCGCTTCGTGTTCGCCGCCGTCGCGGTGCGAGGTGCCCAGCAGCGTGCTGAAGCCGTCCTCGATCAGCGTGGACAGCAGATAGGCCGAGGCCAGCACGATCAGCACCCACAGCACCTGCTTGACCATGAAGCTGCCGAACGCCACGTAGCCGGCCAGCAAGCTGGCCAGGCTCAGGATCAGCACCGTCCAGACCGAGGTCAGCAGCAGCGACACCCAGAACGGGATCGGGGCCTCGCTTTCCTGCATGGCCTGGCGCCGCAGCCGGCGGCTGATGGCCAGCACCGCGCCTATCGTCGCCATGGTCAGCACGGCGACGATGCCGGTCAGCGTGATGGTGGTGGTCAGGCTGGCGTTCAGCAGCACCGGCAGGCGCTCGGCCAGCCAGATCATCACCACCAGAACGCCCAACACGCCGGGCAGCCAGCGCAGCCGCAGCGCCACGGCGTCGCTGATGGGCGGCAGGCGCCACGAAGGACGGTTCGCGGACAGCAGCGCATAGCCCAGGCCGGACACGTAGCCGCCGAAACAAACCGTCGCCACCAGGTTCGCGAGCAGCGACGAGGTGTTGTCGCTCAGCTGCGAATCCCAGTCCAGGCCGATATGAATCAAGAGCGCGATGACGCCCGGCGTGGCCACGGCCAGCACCAGATGCGTGACCGCAAGAAAGGAGCGGCGCAAGCGTCCTGGCGGGACGCGCGTGGCG
Source organism: Achromobacter sp. FW305-C-30-7 (assembly GCF_058783105.1). Lineage (NCBI taxonomy): Bacteria > Pseudomonadati > Pseudomonadota > Betaproteobacteria > Burkholderiales > Alcaligenaceae > Achromobacter > Achromobacter sp. FW305-C-30-7. The sequence goes on from NZ_JBYSYI010000009.1 coordinate 257,757, forward strand.
GTTATCCGCAGCAGCACCCGGCCGATGGCGACGCGCAGGGCGATCGTCAGCGCGATCGCCGCGCCCAGCAGCAGCCAGCCCCATTTCGGCGTCTGGCCGACCGCGGTCGAAAGGTCATCGCGCAGGGCTTCCAGGCGTTCCAGGTCGCGCGGGAACTCCTCTCGGAACTCGGTCCAGAACTGGCCGGACAGGAAGGAGTCGCGCCGTTCGCCCAGACGCGCCTGGAACTGCTTGCGGCGCTGCGCCGAGATCTGCTCCGCGGTTTGTCCAGCGTCCACGGACAGCAGCCGGGCCAGCTTGATCTGCGCATCCAGCGCGCGGCTGTTCTTATCCAGCTGCATGCGTTGCGCGGCCACGTCGGACGCTTCCTTGACGCCTTCGGGCGGAGTGCCCAGCTCGCTCAGCCGGGCCGTTACGCTGGCCAGCTGAGGCGTCAGAGCCTCGGCGGCGGCGTCGGCCTTGGACTGGATGTCCAGCGCATCGCCGCGCTGTTTCACCAGGGTGGCGTCGTCGGTCTCGTCGGCGACGCGCTTGCGGATGTCATCGATCTGCTTGCGCGCGGCCGCCAGCGTCGCTTCGGTGTCGGCCGGGGTAGGCGGCGCTGCGGCGTGGGCCGGCAGCAGGAAAAGCGCCAGCAGCAGCGCCGCCATCAGCGCCACCAAGGCGGAGTAGCGGGCGCGGCGGGGCCGGGCGGGCAGGGTAAGGGAAGTCTGTGTCATGTTTCTTGGGCGAGTCGCTCGCATCGAGGCGGGAGCATAGCAAGGCGCCGCCCCATCCGTTGCAACAAAAACGAGCGCTGCGGCCCTATTTTTGACGGGGGCTCCAAGCGCCGGAATGGCAGCATGAGCCGGGGGGTAAAACAGGGCCGGATAAGCGGCGCTGGGGCCCCGCAGGGTCCAGAGGCGGCGGCGCTGGCAAAGCATGTTTACCTGGTCTACGTTTGGATTCAACTCAGGCCGGCGGGATGGCGCGCGCGGCGCCTTTTTTCGGTTTCCCGAGCACCGTATCGCACACCTCCAGCCAGGCGCGGGCGGCATACGACAGATAGCCGGACTGCTGCCAGATATGGCCGACTTCCCACTGCATGCCGGATTTGGCCAGTTTCGCGGTGCTCAAGCCGCGCGTTTTCATGCGCAGCATCAGCGGTTCGGGCAGCAGCGCCACACCCAGGCCCGCCGAGGCCATCGCCACCAGGAAATCCCAATGCGCGCTCTGCGCGGCGATGCCGGGTTGAAATCCGGCATCCGCAAAGGCCTGCCGCAAGCGGCGGGTCATGGCGAAGTCGTCCGTGGGGATCAGCAGGCGCGCATCGCGCAACGCGGCGAGCGGGAACGAGGTCTTGCCGGCCCAGGGCGCGTCGGGGGGGCCTATCACCCAGATCGGGTAGCTGCCGAAGGGCTGGGCCGCCAGGCCGCTGTCCGGCGCGATCGGCAGAATGGTCGCGCCCACTTCCAGTTCGCCGCTGGCGACCAGCCCCTCCACGGCCTGGCCGGTGCCTTCGCGCAGCGTCAGGTGGATGCCGGGATGCAGTTCGCGGAAGCGCTTGACCACAGGCGTGAACAGCAGGTTGATCATGGGCGGAATGCCGACCTCCAACGCGCCGCGGCGCAAGTCGGCCGTCTGGCGCAGTTCTTCCGATAGTTGGCGCATCGTTTCCAGCACCTGCAGGCCGCGCTGGTACATGACCCGGCCCGTGTCGGTGGGGCGGGCCGTATGGCCGTCGCGGATCAGCAGCGGCGTGCCGGCCTCTTCTTCCAGCTGGCGGATCATCTTGCTCACCGTCGACTGCGTCACGAACAGTGTCTTGGCCGCCTGCGTGAAGCTGGCATGCCTGACGGTTTCGACGAAGTACCGCAGAGCGCGCACGTCCATGGACCGGAATTCCCCCGCGCGATGCGCGCAAAACATTCAAACGATGAAAAAAGCGACTTATCTGAATGATTTTAAGTCATTACGAGATTTGAGCAGGCCTTCCTATACTGCCGAAAATTCGTTCCCGGACCGCTTCGAGTCGGCCCAGGAACCTCGGGAAACGCCGCGTCAGACGGCGCCTGGGCGCATGGCGGCAATGCCGCGCCCCGCCGCACGTAGGCCCTTGAATCTGGAGACACCATGCATCTCGACCGTATCCGCCACCCTGGGCTGCGCGCCAAGATCACTTCCGCCGATCAGGCGGCTTTGCTGGTTAAGGACGGCATGACCGTCGGAATGAGCGGCTTCACCCGCGCGGGCGACTGTAAGTCGGTGCCGGCGGCGCTGGCGGCCCGCGCCGAGCGCGAACCGCTCTCCATCACCCTGATTACCGGTGCGTCGCTGGGTCACGATACGGACAAGATGCTCGCGCAAGCCAACGCGCTGGCGCGCCGCATGCCGTTCCAGGTCGACACGACCCTGCGCCGCAAGATCAACCAGGGCGAAATCGCCTTCATCGACCAGCACCTGTCCGAGACCGTCGAGCAGTTGCGCGCGGGCCATATCGGCCCCATCAACGTCGCCATCATCGAGGCCGCCGCCATCACCGAGACCGGCGCCATCGTGCCGACCATGTCGGTGGGCAACTCCGCCTCCTTCGCGCAGCAGGCGGACGTCATCATCATCGAACTGAACATGGGCGTGCCCGCCGCCATCGAAGGCCTGCACGACATCTACGTGCCCGAAGCCCGCCCGGCGCGCCAGCCCATCGGGCTGGTTTCCCCGGAACAGCGCATTGGCCAGTCCTGCATCGAAGTCGACCCGGCCAAGATTGCGGCCATCGTCATTACGCAGGAACCGGACAGCCCGTCCAACGCTCTGCCGCCCGACGAGGAAACCAATGCCATCGCCGGCCACATCAACGCCTTCCTGCGCCGCGAGGTCGACGCCGGCCGCCTGACCAACGAATTGCTGCCGCTGCAGGCCGGCATCGGCACCATCGCCAACGCCGTGCTGCATGGCTTCGAGTCGTCGAGCTTCGAGAACCTGACGATGTACTCCGAGGTACTGCAGGACAGTGCCATCGAGCTGCTGGACCAGGGCAAACTCGCGTTCGCGTCGGCTTCCTCGATCACGGTGTCCAAGCCGGTCTACGAAAAGATCCTGGCCAATATGGAGCACTACCGCGAGCGCATCGTGCTGCGTCCGCAAGAGATCAGCAACGCGCCCGAGATCGTGCGCCGCCTGGGCATCATCGCCATCAACACCGCGCTGGAATTCGACCTCTACGGCAACGTGAATTCCACGCACGTGGGCGGCACGCACATGATGAACGGCATCGGCGGCTCGGGCGACTTCGCCCGCAACGCGCACCTGGCGATCTTCGTGTCCAAGTCCATGGCCAAGAACGGCGACATCTCCAGCGTGGTGCCGATGGTGTCCCATGTGGACCATACCGAACACGACGTCGACGTGCTGGTCACCGAATGCGGCCTCGCCGACCTGCGCGGCCTGGCGCCTCGCGAACGCGCGCGCGCAGTCATCCAGAACTGTGTGCATCCGTCGTACCGCGATGCCTTGCAGGATTATTTCGACCGTGCCTGCGAGCGTGGCGGCCAGACGCCGCATCTGCTGGAAGAGGCGTTCTCCTGGCACCAGCGCTTCAACGAAACCGATACGATGCGGCCGGCCAAGCCGGCTGCGCGCAAGGTGGCCTGAGGGCCGCCGCCAACTGTGGCTGCCGCCGCCGCGGCGCCTGCCGGGTCATGCGTGCGTAGCGTATCCCGGCCTGCGGATCGTGGTTTCCGCTGGCGCCGCGATTGGGTAGAGGTAAAGCAGCAGATGCTGCTTTACCTTTTTTTTGCCTGCGGCTTCTTGCGGGGGCCGGACTTGGGGGCGCTCAGATTTTCGCGCGACATCTCCAGCTCGTCGCGCAGCCACTGCTTCAGTTCCACCAGCGGCGCCCAGTCGCGCAGACTGGGCCGATAGACCAGGTGGTAGGTCTGCGCCTGCTCATACTCGATGCTGATGGGCGACAGCTGCACCAGCCGGCCCGAGCACAGCGCGTCCGCGGCCAGCAGTTGGCGGCCCAGGGTGATGCCCAGCCCTTGCTCGGCGGCCTGCATCATCATGCCGGCATCGTTGAAGGAGGCCACCGGCGTGATGGGCGTGTTCAGTCCAGCGGCGTTGAACCAGGTCTGCCAGAGCTCGCGCTCGCCAAGCAAAGGCTGGCGCGCCAGCGTCTGCGGCGAATTGTCGGGGAGCGCTGCCGCGGTTTCCGGCGACGCCAGGACTATCAAGGGCAGGGGCGTGTCGAACAAAGGTTCCGACTCCACGCCCGCCCAGGGACCACGCCCAAACCGCAGCGCCGCGTGAAAGCCGTCTCGCAGCAGATCCACCACTTGCTGAGAAGTTTCGATCTCCAGCGTCAGGCCCGGATTGCGCTCGCGCCACCGCGCCATGCGAGGCAGCAGCCAGCGCTGCGCGAAAGAGGGCAGCACCGACACGCGCAAACGCTGCTCGCTGCCCGAGGCCGCGGCCGATGCCGCCATCGTGCCTTCATCCAGTAGAGCCATGGCGCCTTGCACACTGCACAAAAGCGCGGCGCCGGCTGAATTCAGGACGATGCCGCGGCCGCTGCGCTCGAACAGAGGAAAGCCCAACTGGGTTTCCAGCACCTTGATCTGCTGGCTGACGGCGCTGTGGGTGAGGTGCAGCCGTTCGGCTGCGGCGCGCAGATTCTGCAGCTCGGCCACGGCTCGGAAGGCGGGGAGGGTACTGAGTGGCAGGCGCATGGCTGGGATCGGAGTGAGAGATTGGTCATAATAGCTTACCGATACCCCCAAAACAATTCGATTTTCAGCCGGGCATTGGGCGACTACGCTTACCAAAGTGCATAAATACCTGGAGCCCATCATGTCTGCACAGCTTTGCACCCCGTCTTCTCCGGCCTTGGCCGCGGCCTCTTGGGATCGTCAACCCGCTGCGGCCATGCCAGTCGTCGCGCCGTCCGCCGAGGCGTCGCCGCCCCGCCTTGGATTCTTTGCCATGCTCGCGGCGGCTTATCGCAAGCGTCGCAATGAAGCGCGGCTGCGTCATCTTGCCGCCGACCTGGATGAGCACATGCTGCAGGATCTGGGCGCTCCCAACTGGCTGATGAACGAAGCCGCAGTCAAGCGCGACCTGGCGCGGCTTCGCGACGTGGACTATCTCCGCTGGTAGGCGCGCGCGCCCGTGATGGGCGGCTCGGCGTTCCTTCTTTTCCCGCTGCGGCCCCGTCCTCTATATATACAGGGGCCGGGGCCTCGTGCTTGCCTGGGGAGGCGTGTCTTGTCCGCTATCTATATAGGCAGCATCGCGTGGTGGAAAAGGGCAGGTGTCAAAGCCGCGACTAGAACAAATATTTGGCTGCGCGTCATGACAGGCGAAAAACTTGTGCTATAGTCTCGCTCCTTCGCAGTTCAGACAGTTTTGAACCGCGTAGCCAAGCAAGCACAACAGGTCGGGCAAGAGGATTCGAGCCAGGTCTGCCGCAAAGCGCTCAGAGATGAGCGACGCGCGGTGATTGCAAGGATTGCAGCAAGTTAGGCAAAAGCCAGTTGCGCAATCTGCAAAAATCGTGTTATAGTCTTG